>CAZMKE010000038.1:0-56658 GCA_964566945.1 uncultured Verrucomicrobiota bacterium
TTCCGCGAGAGTAGGTTGTCGCCAGATCTTTCATCCCAAACGCCGTTCACTCCCATCGTGAGCGGCGTTTGTGCTTTCGGGGTTCAGAGATCTTTCCGAATTCCGGGCTTTCTCGAACGTCAAAGGAGACTAGGATTTGTCAGTTTCGTGGCATCAGAACGCACATGGAGGAAGTTGGTGGCCGTGGTTTCGCTGTTTGGCGGAGCTACGGGCGTTTTTTCGGCGGATGCGGAGCCGGACTTTGGGAAGGACATTCGGCCGATTCTGGAGAAGCACTGTTACGACTGCCACAACGCTACCAAACACAAGGGCGACCTGAACCTGACCACGTTCGACACGGTGGAAAAGATCCAGGCCGCGCCGGACACCTGGCAAACCGTGTTTGAACGCGTGCAGGCGTTCGAGATGCCTCCCCAAGGCAAGAACGAGCTGAACTTCGATCAACAGAGCAAAATGGTGCGCTGGTTGAAGACGCTGCCCAAACCCGAGAAGGCAGATTGCGATCAAATTGCATCGGATCGGAACGCGAGCTTCTTTCGGGGATACGTGATGAGCCGCCGGATAAACCGGGCGGAATATGGGAACACGATTCGGGACTTGTTCGGCTGTAAAGTGGAGGTCGGGGAGTTGCTGCCGGCGGATGGCGGGGGCGGAGAAGGCTTCGACACCTCGGGAAATGCGATTTTTACTTCCTCCATCCACATTGAGAAATACATCGCGGCTGCGGATTTAGTTTTGAATTCCGTGCTGCCCACCGATGGGCGGAAGTTGACTGCCGAGCAGAGCGCGGCCCGAAAGAGGATTCTCGGTGCCCGCGCGCGGCCGGGGCGGTCCGAAGCTCGGGGGGCGGCCCGGGAGGTGGTCGCCCGCATGTCACGCCTGGCCTACCGTCATCCGGCCGCGGAGGCCGAAATCGATCGTTCACTGAAGATGTTTGATCGCGGGTGGGCGCGGGGTGACGGGTATGTTCCCTCTCTTCGATTGGCGCTAAAATCCATTTTGATCTCCCCGGAGTTCTTGTTTCTGGCGGAGCCTGAACCTGAGGAAAAGGGAGTCCAGCCGCTCGCCCCATTGCCGCTCGCGAGCAAGCTCTCGTATTTCTTGTGGTCGTCCACGCCGGACGATGAGCTCCTGCAGCTGGCTGAGAGTGGGAAGCTTCTCGATCTGAACGTGTACCGCGCGCAGATCCAGCGAATGTTGAACGATTCGAAAGCAAACGCGCTGGGCGAGCGTTTTGCGGTGCAATGGTTGGGACTGGACCGCCTCGGGGCCGAAGTGAAGCCGGACCCGGGCAAGTTCCCGGAGTACGACGGGGAACTCCAGAAAGCGATGATCCAGGAGTTGGTCACCACCTGCAATTACGTGTTCCAATGGGATCATCCGTTGCTGGAGCTGATCGACGCGGATTACGCCTTCGTGAATGAGCGGCTGGCCCGGATTTACGGATTGCCTGGGGTCAAGGGCCCGGAGATGCAAAAGGTTTCCCTGACGGACAAGAATCGGGGTGGAATTCTGGGAATGGCGGCGATCCATGCGTTGACGTCGTATCCGCTGCGCACCAGCCCGGTATTGCGCGGACGCTGGATTTTGGAGTCGTTTATCGGGGAGAAAGTAAAGCCGCCGCCGCCGGATGTTCCGGCGTTTGAGGAGACCGAAAAGAAAGCCAGAAATCTGAGCCTGCGCGGGCAGCTGGAGCTCCATCGGGCGAAAGCGGAGTGCGCAAGCTGCCATGATAAAATGGATCCACTCGGGTTTGGCCTGGAGAATTTCGATGTGCTGGGCCGTTGGCGGGAAGTGGACCGCGGTTTGCCGATTGACGCGAAGGGGACCCTGCCGTCAGGTGAGGCCTTTACAGGCCCGACTGGATTGAAGAGTATCTTAATCGCCCGCAAGGACGAGGTGGTCAGGCATCTGGTGCGGAAAATGGCTGGGTACGCCTATGGGCGGGAACTGAACAAGTTCGATGATTGCGTGGTGAACAAGACGATGGAAGCGCTGAAGGCGAACAACTATCGGCCTTCCGTCCTGATCGAGCAGATTGCCTTGAGTTTCCCCTTTCGCCACCGATTTTATCCGAAGATCCTGATCGAGAACGCCAGCGCGCCTTCAGGAGAGTAAACCTATGAATGGAAAAAACTGGATGATCCCCCGCCGGACTTTCCTTCGCGGAGTTGGCGCCACGCTCGGGCTGCCGTTGTTGGATGCCATGGGCCGATTGGCCTCCGGCGCTTCACCGGAAGCTGTGGCGGGCGCGCGAGTAGCGCCGAACGTGCAGGCCCCAGTGCGGATGGCCTGCATCTACTTTCCAAATGGAGTTTGGGAAAAGAACTGGTTCCCCGAAAGGGACGGGACGGATTATCTCCTGCCATCTTCCCTGGAACCGCTGGCCCGCCACAAAGAGGATTTTCTCGTCTTCTCCCGCCTCGATAAGAAGCACAGCCACCAGGGAGACGGCCACTACGCAAAGACGGCGAACTTTCTCACGGGCCTGACGGTGCGCAAGACACCGGGAAAGGACATCAGCGTCGGAGGCATTTCGATTGATCAACTGGCTGCGCAGCACGTGGGAAAATTTACGCCGCTGCCTTCGATGGAGTTGGGGATCGATCCGGTGGTATCCGGGATCGATTCGGTGGTCGGTTATACGCGTTTGTATGGCTGCTACATTTCCTGGCGAAACCCGAGCACTCCGCTGGCGAAGGAGATTAATCCGCGGTTCGCGTACGAGCGGCTCTTTGGCGTAATCCGCGCCGCCAAAGGATCGGTCGGGAATGCGCGCGAGATTTCGGACAACGAGGCGCTCCTGGATCTGGTGCTGGAGGACGCGAGCACGCTGCGCCGCAAGCTGGGGCGCGACGATCAATACAAGCTCGATGAATATCTCGAGTCGGTGCGGGATGTGGAGCGGCGGCTGGAGTTTTTCTCCAAGCCCGATCCGCGCGCGTGGAAGCCGGGCGAAGTGGAAGATCTCGCGGCGCCGAAAGGCGCTCCCGGCGATCATCAGGAGCATGTGCGCCTGATGTTGGACATGATGGCGCTCGCGTTCCGAACCGATTCAACCCGAGTCTCGTCCTTCATGTTTGCGAACGACGTTTCGGGCAAGAATTTCGGCAAACTGGTTCCCGGAACGGAGGGCAGTCACCACGAATTCAGTCATCACCAGAACAAGGCGGAGAAGTACGAGCCTTATTCCAAGATCAACCGGTGGCACTGCGAACAGCTCGCTTACTTCCTGGACAAGCTCAAGAGCGTCAAGGAGGGGGAACGAACCTTGCTGGACAATTCGATGATCCTTTTCGGCTCGAGTTTCTCGGATGGAAATCGTCATGACCCAAACAACTTGCCGATCGTTCTGGCGGGCCGGGCGGGAGGAAGGATCAAGCCGGGCCGCCACATCGCGTGCGAGAAGAACACGCCGCTGTGCAATCTCTATGTATCGATGCTCGAGCACATGGGCACTCCGGTGGAATCGTTCGGTGACAGCACGGCCGCCATTCCCCTGGCCTAAATTGCCATGCCAAGTGTTGCGATCATCGGGGCTTCGAAAGACCGGGCGAAATACGGAAACAAGGCGGTGCGCGCGTATCGCCAGCGCGGCTTCACGGTGTACCCGGTGAATCCGAAGGAAGCGGAAATCGAAGGGTTGCCTGCCTACAAGTCGATCGCCGACGTTCCGGAACGGCCGGATCTGATCAGCGTTTATGTCCATCCCGGCGTCTTGCTCGGCCTGCTCCCCGCGATCGCCGCCAAAGGCTGCCGCGAGCTCTGGCTGAATCCGGGCTCGGAGTCGGACGAAGTGCTGGCCCAGGCAGAACAGCTTCGGCTGAACGTGATCCAGGCCTGCAGCATTATCGGGGTGGGGATTTCCCCGGCCGCGCTTTGAGATTTTGAGGAGGCGTGGGGCTGGATTTGGCTTCGGACAAAATGATTTACATCCGGCCCCGGCATTACGATGCCATTAGCTGGTCGGCGGGCTGCCCGACGCAGCAATTTTCAAAAATCGCCAAGCAGGTGGAGGCCGGAAGGCCAGAAGGCCAGTCGAACAACTGGCCTTCTTTCTGTTTACGCCGTCTTGACACTGAATCCTTGAAAGGAAAGGTTGGTAGATATGGCTCTCACAACAGAGGACAGTTTGATTGTTCAGAAAACCCGGGAACTTTGCCAAAGCATTTTGGACCATCCCGAATTTCAGTCACTGCGCAAAGATATCGATTCGTTCATGGCGAACGATCCGGCGAAAAACGATTACCAGACGCTGGTCGAAAAGAGTGAAGAGCTGAACCACAAGCAGAATCAGGGAGTTCGGCTTTCGCAGGACGAGATCACCGCGTACGAGACGCACCGGGAGCGAGTGGTCAACAATCCGGTTGCAGCGGGGTTCATTCGCGCCCAGCAGGAAGTCCACGGCATTCAAGAATCGGTGAACCGCTTTTTGAGCAAAACGTTTGAGTTGGGCCGAGTGCCCTCGCCCGATGAACTGGATGGCGGTGGGAGCTGCGGCAGCGGCTGCGGTTGCCATCACTAATCGGCTTCCAGCAGCGCAAGCTGCCAGCGCATCAAGTCCCGCTTGTATTTGTCCCAATCCTGGGAAAGCAGGACCATCGTCGACCGGCTGGCGATCAAGGTCGGGTCTATTTCCAATTCCGCCGCTTTCTTGTCCCGAATTTGTTTCAGGGCGAGAAAGCGGCGTTGTTCTGCGACGGTAGGTTGATAAAGGACGTTGACCCGTTTCTGGGGCAACTCTTCCTCGGGAACCCGCTGGGCGTGGGCAATGGCGAGCAGGATGCCCTCTTTCCGCCGCGGGCTGAGCCGGGGAGGGAGAATTCTCTCAAGGTGTTTGATCCGTTCCGCCTCGTGGGCGAGCCGGAGGACCAGGTCGTGATTGAGGACGAAGAAGGGGGGCTTGTTGGAGGCGATCGCTTCTTTCTCCCGCCATTTCCAAAGCTCGCGGAGGACCGCCAAACCGCGCGGGTCGAGCCGGTCGCTCCCTTTCATTCTCCATTGATCGCGATTGGCGGTGGGAATGTCCGCGCAGTCGAGGAGGAGCTGATCGCAGGTTTCCTTTTGCCAGCTGAGCCGATGCTTTCGATCGAGCTCATCGCGGAGGATGTCCGACAGTTTTTTCAGAAAGCGGGTGTCGTTCCTCGCGTATTCTTCCATCCGGGGAGTCAGGGGCCGCCGTGCCCAGTTCATTTTTTGCGGCCCTTTCTCCAGGACTATCCCGAGATGCCGCTCGACAAGATGGCCGAGGCCGAACTGAGTGTAACCGAGCAGCCGCGCCGCAGTCATGGTGTCGAAGATGGCCCCGGGCACAAAATTGAAAGTTTTGCGGAGCATGCGGAGGTCGTAATCCGCGCCGTGGAAAATCAACTCCCGTTGGCGGAGAGTTTGCAAAAGGTCCGAAAGATCCAAGCCCGCGAGCGTATCGACCAGAAAATCACCACTTTCAACACTGAACTGTAAAAGGCAGAGCTTTTCCGGATACGCATGCAAGCTGTCAGCCTCGGTGTCCACCGCCACCCAAGGCGAAGCTTGGATGTCGGCGATCACCGACTCCAGCCTTGTCGCATCCGTAATCACTCTTTAGTAAATAAGGCCTTATCCAAGCGATTTCAAAGCGGAACATGCTCCAATCGTTGGAGATTGGCGTTTTTTCCGTGGCCGCGGACTCCGCCGCCCGGGCTTGGAAATGGCCGAAAAAACAGAATATCGTGTGAACAAGTCAGGGGTGTTTTGTGAACAAGATATTCTGGCTTCGTGCGGAGCGGTGAAGTAGCAATAAGCCCCGAAAATCCAACCCACACGTCGGGATAAGTCTTTCTGCATATTCCTGAAAGAGAGGATATTGCGTTTGTGTGGTTTTGCGGCCTGGATAGGATACTTCGAAGCATGCTTGCGGGATCGGCCCCGGAAAAATCCCGGTGGTTTCTTCGCTGTTCCAAGGAAAGAAGCGAATGATTCACCCTTGTTCACAGAGGTTATTCACATGATTTCTCAGCCCAATTTCTTCCGATTTGCTTCGCAGCCGAGGAAATGCCATCTAAACGCGTGCGTTTTCTGATGCTCAACTGGCGAGATCCGGAGAACCCTCTCTCCGGAGGGGCCGAGCGTGTCACCCAAGGCTATCTCGCGGCATTGGCGGAGCGCGGGCACGAAGTTTTTTGGTTTTCCTATGAGTTTCCAGGCTGCGCGCCGGAGACGACGATCGATGGAATTCGCATCGTGCGAGGAGGAAACAAAGGCACTTCCATCCTGAAAGCCCGAAGCTGGCACGCCCGCCAGGAGCGGTTTGATCTGGTGATTGATCAACACCACGGGATTCCCTGGTTTGCTCCCTGGTGGTGCGGAACTTCGTGCATTTCCTACATTCACGAAGTGCTGGGGCCAATCTGGAACGCGTTTTACAAATTTCCGTGGAATGTGATCGGGCGGAACCAGGAGCGCTGGACCCAATGGCTGTATCGCAACGTAATTTTTTGGACCGCCTGTGAATCCACCCGGGATGACCTGATGCGGAATGGGGTTCGGCAGGTAAAAATCATTCGGTACGGGGTTCATACCCAAGCTCTCCGGCGCCTCGAGTCGAAGCCGCTAGATGGCCCCCTGCGCTTGATTGTGGTTTCGCGGCTGGCTCCCAACAAACGAATTGATCACGCGGTGCGCACCCTGGCTGAGCTCAAAAAAAGCGGGACAGCCGCGGAGTTGACCGTAGTCGGAACCGGGGATACGGAACCGTTATTGCGGACGACCGCTCAGGAGTGCGGGGTCATGGATCAGGTGAGGCTGACCGGGGGACTTCCGGAAAAAGACAAGGATCTGCTGCTCGCCGGGTCTCATCTATTGCTGCATACCTCTCAACGCGAGGGGTGGGGCTTGAATGTGATCGAAGCGAACGCCATGGGAACCCCTGCGGCGGTTTATCCGGTCGCCGGCTTGCGGGAGTCCACCCTCGATAACGAAACCGGCGTGGTGGCCCGGGCGGAAACCCCAGAGGCTCTTGCGGCGCGCATCACTGAACTGATTCGGCAGCCCGCGCTCTACGAGCGGTATCGGGTGGCAGCCTGGGAGAGGGCGAAAACATTTCACTGGAGCAAAATCCTGCCCCCGGCCTGTGATTGGCTGGAAGAAATGGGCGGCGGCCGTCACCGCTGACAGGATGGACACCAGGCGGTGGTCCGGCCGCCGATCGTCTCCCGGCGGAGGGGGGTCTTATGTCGCGGGCACCGGCCGACGCTGGTCCACCGTTCGTGGAAAAGCCAATTCTTCGGCGGATCGCCAAAATCCTTGCCGATTTTTTTTAAGGCTTCCCGGGCGACGAACCGCGCTTCCCGCCAGAGGTCCTTTCTCTCGCTTGGCTCAAGGCTAGCGCAAGCCCGGCCCGGAGCAACGCTGGCGCGCCAGAGGATTTCATCAGCCATCCAATTGCCGATGCCCGGAAAGCCTTGTTGAACCAGCAACGCCGCTTTGATGGGCAGCCGGGCTCGGCGAGTGAGAAATCCGTCCATGCGCTCGAAGGTAAAAGCGGGGGAAGCCACCGCGGGCCCGATCCGCGCCCACCAGGAGGGCGGGCTTTTCCCTTGGTCAATCAAGACGCGGCCGAATTGACGCGTGTCACTGAAAACCAAAGCGTGCTCTTTCTGGTAGAGAACGAGGTGATCGTGCTTTCCCGGGGTGAAAGCGCCATCGGCAAGGGCCAGCTTGCCGGTCATGCCAAGATGAACGCCGAGCCAGAGATCCCCAGAAAAACGAAAGAGCATCTGTTTGCCGCTGGCTTCGGACGAGTGCAGGCGCTCGCCGGTGAGACTGGCGATCCATTGCAGGTTGCTTCCGCGAAAGATCCGCTTACCGGCGTGCAGATGAACGCGTGTGACTTTTCCTCCTATCCCGGCGTTCCACTGTTTGCGGAAAAACTCGACTTCGGCAAGTTCTGGCACCTGCTCAACATGGAGCTGCGCTTTTTGGGATCAAGGCATTTCGTGATTTCGTGACAGAGCAACCTCGGCCTTGCTACCGTGCGGGCACGACGTTTGACACTCACAATTTTAATCGTTCTGGCTGCTTTAAGCGTGGTCCTGAACGTGTGGCAATGGATTGCCGCGCGGCTGTTCCGCTTCGGTGCAAGGCGCGACGATTCGTTCGCACCGCCGCTGTCGATTTATCGTCCGTTGAAGGGTTGCGATTCCCGAACGGAGAGGTGCCTGGAGAGTTGGTTTCGCCAGGAGTACGGAGGCGGATTTGAACTGCTCTTTGGGGTGGCCTCGGCGAGCGATCCGGTCTGCGAGATCGTCCGAAGGCTGAAAGAAAAATACCCCTCCCAGCCGGCGGAACTGATTATTTGCCAGCCGATCCTCGGTGCGAACGCCAAAGTCTCCTCGCTCTGTTACCTGGCGCGTAAATCCCGCCACGAACATGTGGTGATTAGTGACCAGGATGTCCTGATCCCCGATCATTTCCTATCCACACTGGTGCAGCCTTTGGCTGACGAAACGGTCGGACTCGTAAATTGTTTTTACGTATTGGCAGAGCCACAAAACCTCTCGATGGAGCTGGAGGCGGTGGCGGTGAACTCGGATTTTTGGAGCCAAGTGCTTCAGGGAAACATGCTAGCTCCGATGGATTTTGCCCTCGGCGCCGCGATGGCGACGACGCGCTCCCGCCTCGACCGAATCGGCGGTTTTGAAATCCTGCTCGATTATCTGGCTGACGATTACCAGCTGGGAAACAGGATCGCGCAAACTGGCGTCCGTCTGGTCGTTTGCCCGCTTCAGGTCGAGTGCCATTCGGATGTGCAAGACGCCCAAACCGTTTGGAATCACCAGCTGCGGTGGGCGCGCACGGTGCGGGTCTGCCGGCCGGTGTCGTATTTTTTCAGCATTTTGAGCAACGGCACATTGTGGCCTGCTCTCGCGCTGACGGCTGGGCCGCAAAAGATGTTGTGGCCGTTTTTTGGGGCAGTCGTAGTCCGGATGGCCACTGCTTGGTCCAACTACCGGAAACTGGCGGGAACTGGGAGCTGGAAAGCCGGAATCTTGGCTCCCATCAAGGACTTGCTGCAGGTGCCGATCTGGGCTCTGGCCTTTTTCGGAAAAGAAATCGTGTGGCGCGGCGAGCGCTTTCGCGTCGACCGCGGCGGGAAATTGACGCCTTTGGCGTGAGTTGCGGCCTTAGCTCACCGCGATGAGGGAAACGCGCTCGTTATTCTGGTCGCGCCCGGTCCCTTGAGCCCGCTGGTCGAGAGTGCGCACGCCATCGACCAGAAACACGTACTGGTGGTGGCCGTGATTCAGGGGTACCTGGATGGTCCAGCCGCCATCAGGCTGGCGCTTGAGCGGGTGGGCGTTGGGACTCCAGTTATTGAAATCGCCAATAATCGACACGTTTTTCGCCTGGGGAGCGAACAGGAGAAAATTTGTAGGCCTGACGTTATTCTTCGCTGAATAGCGATTGTTGCCTCCACCGACACTGAATGAACCGACGTTTAACATCCGACTTATCCTTTAACCAATTTACTCCCTAATCAGCGATTTGCTACCGACGAGGGGCGAGATAAAAGAGCAGAATCAATGCCGGGGCGCAAGCCTTCCTCGGAGCAAGGCGGAAAAATCAGGCGGTCGGTGTCAATTCCTTGATCCAGGGCGTTGTCCGGCGAGCTGGCCGCGGGTGACCCCGAGCTGGTTGATGAGCTTTAGCTCGCGCCAAAGTTGCGTGCCGGGAATTTCCCTACGCAGCAGCCGGCGATACTGCGCAATCGTTCGTTCGACTTCTTCCTCGGTTTCGTGGAGGAATTCCACCCGGAAATGGCGGGCTCCGAGGTTCATGAATTCTTCGAAGAACTCGGCGCCGGTTTGGGCCTGGGAATTGAAAACGGTGTTGCGGCAACCCGCATCGGCCTTGAGCGGGTGAAGCGCGCCGACGCGGTCGCGCAAGCGGACGTCGTGACGGTCGCAAGGACGGCCGCAGTTCCGAAAGTCGGTTCCTTCGGAGAGAAACGCGCAAAAGACGCAGTGCTCCATGTGAAACATGGGCATGTGCTGGTGCAGGGTGATCTCGAACCATTCGGACGGCGCTGAACGGAGCAGGCTCGCGACCTGGCTGGCGTTCAGATCGTAGGAAACGGTCAGCCGTTCCAGACGATGCTTTTCGAGGAAAACATGCGCAGCGATCGGGTTGGCGACGTTGAGGGAAAAGTCTCCGATCATCCGATGGTCGCGGAAAAACTGCAAATGATCGTAATTGCGGACGAGGTAGCCGTCCGCGTTGGCGGAGAGGACCTGATTGAGAATCCACTCTTCTCCGGGCTTAAAGACCCGCGGAGGAGCCACCCAGATGGAGCGGCCGGGCTGAGCGCAGCCAGCGGAACAACGCACCATGGCCGCGGCTTCCCGATATTTTTTGGGATCTTCGAATTCACAATAGAGGGTTTGCACTCCGCAACGAAGGGCGGCCTGAAGCTGGGTTAAATTGCGGACTAGAACGATCAGTTCGGCTTCGGAAGGCCGGGCCGCCAAGGCGGGCTGGGAGATGGCGATGGCCCCGGGAGATTCGCGAAGCGTCCAGCGTTTTGGCGCGCGGCGTTGGGCTTCGAGGCTGGCGACCAGCGAACGTCGCAGGTGGTTCAGTTCGCTGATGGGCAGAACCAAGCCTCCTTCGATGCGGAAATCGATTTTCCCCAAACGGAACGGAGTGCCTCCCAGCCGGCCGAGCTGCTGCGCCAGGAGCTCGGGGCTAAGAGGCCGGTTCTGGGCTTGGGCCAGTGGCGTCGACGATTGCTCCTGGCTGACATGGCCACACTCATCGCGAGCGATGACGGTCAAGGGCTGGCTTTCGACGCCGTGAACCTCAAAGTCCAGTGGACGCTGGAAGCGCGGCTTTTCGGAAGCAAACGTCTGGCGGACACGCCGGTCAAGCTCGGGATCGCTGGTTTTCCAAACGAGGTCGCCCGGGTGGAGATTGGCGAAATTGATGTCGCCGCGGCCAAAGCTGAGAATGATTTCGCGGCCGCGTTCCAGCGCGTGGTAAACCCGGCCGCCTTCTTCTTCCTTTTCCGGGTGGCCGTTATCGAACACCACGCCGTCGCCGGGTTTGATCGAGCCCTCGCGCGTGATGGCCACCTGGCCATCCTTAACCCAGACGACGCGTCCCACCAGCACCCCCCGTTTCTTGCCGAAACGCGCATGCACCAGTTCCTGGTTATTGATGCCGTGGAACCAGCCGGTGTAGAGGCCGCGAGAAAAGCCCATCTGCAAATCGTAGGTGTCCTCGGGCGTGAAAAGAGGCTGAGCGGCGGCGGTGGCCAGCTTGTCGAGCGCGCTGCGATAGACGCGAGTGATATTGGCGACGTATTCGGGAGATTTCAGCCGGCCTTCGATCTTGAGCGAGGCTACCCCAGCGCGCACCAGGTCCGGGAGCACCTCCAGTCCGGAGAGATCCTGCGGGCTGAGAAGATATTTGCGGTCGCCGAGGGGCACGGTCTGTCCGTCCGAAACGAGTTCGTAAGGCATGCGGCAAGCCTGAGCGCATTCGCCGCGGTTGGCGGAGCGGCCTCCGAGGCTTTCGCTGGTGAGGCATTGGCCGGAGTAAGCGACACACAGCGCGCCATGGACGAACACTTCGAGCGGCAGGGCGGCAGGGCTGGCCACTCCTGCAGGGCCGGAAGTTCGGCCGGCTTCCTGAATTCTTTCGATCTCCTTGATGGAGCATTCGCGCGCGAGCACCACGAGATTACACCCCAGACTCTGAGCGAACTGGACGCCAGCGGGGCTGGTAATGGTCATCTGGGTGGAGGCGTGAATGGGGAAATCGGTAGACAGCTGGCGGATCATCCGGCAAATCCCGACATCTTGAACGATGGCCGCGTCAACTCCCGCCGTGATGATCGCACGGAGGTACTGCTCGGCCTCGCGCATTTCATCTGGAAACACCAGGGTGTTGAAGGTGACGTAGCCCCGGACTCCGCGCAGATGGAGGAATTCCATCAGGCGCGGCAGATCGGCTTCCGTGAAATTATGGGCGCGCATCCGCGCGTTGAACCGTTCGAGGCCGAAGTAGATGGCGTCGGCGCCGTTTTCGACAGCGGCGCGGGCGCATTCCCAATCACCCGCCGGGGCCAGAAGCTCGGGAAGCCGAGGCAGAGGCGGAACGGTGGACGATGTTGGGCCTGTTTCCTGAGCGGTCACTTTGAAGAATCAACCTAGGCTGGAACGCGCCGTTTTCAACCACGGTCGGCGGATTCGGGGCAAAATTGAGGCATCGCGGTGGCCCAATCGCGCGTATTTCGTGATTTTCTTGCCGGTAACGATGGTCCGAATAGGATTCGCGGACAATTTTATGAGCCAGAAACGTCCAGTCGCCAGCTCCGCCATCACTTCCGTGCTGCAGGAAGATCGTGTTTTTGCGCCCGCTGCCGAGTTCAGCGCGCAGGCGCAGGTGAAATCCCTGAAAGAGTACCGGAAGCTGTATAAGCAGTCCATCGATGATCCGGAGACTTTCTGGGGGAAGATGGCTGAGAAGGAACTGGTCTGGTTCAAGCCGTGGAAGCAGGTGCTGAAATGGAAGGTGCCCGATGTCAAGTGGTTTGTGGGCGGGAAGCTGAACGTTTCCACGAATTGCCTGGATCGCCATCTCGGGACTCCGGTAGCCAACAAGGCGGCCCTGATTTGGGAAGGCGAGCCAGCCGGTCCGGGAAAGGTGGGCGAAGAACGGACGCTAACCTTCCAACAGTTGCATCGCGAGGTTTGCCTCTTTGCGAATGTGCTGAAACGGAACGGGGTTAAGAAGGGGGACCGGATCATCATTTACCTGCCGATGGTGCCGGAAGCGGCGATCGCGATGCTGGCGTGCACGCGCATCGGCGCGGTGCACTCGGTGGTGTTTGGCGGCTTTAGCGCCCAATCCGTGGCGGATCGAATTCAGGACTGCCAGGCCAAGCTTGTGATCACGGCGGATGGCGGTTTTCGTCGTGGAGCAGTTGTCCCTTTGAAGAAAAACGTCGACGAAGCTCTGCTGCTCAAGGGACCGGACGGAACGCTGCTGGCCAAGTCGGTGCAAAAAGTCGTCGTGCTGCGCCGGTCCAATAACGACATCCATATCGAGGAAGGCCGGGATGTCTGGTGGCATCGGGAACTGGAGTATGTGAACGCGGTCTGTCCGGCGGAAAAAATGGACAGCGAGGACCCTCTGTTCATCCTTTACACCAGCGGCTCGACGGGCAAGCCCAAGGGGATTCTGCACACGACGGCGGGCTACTTGCTCGGGGCCAAGATGACGACCAAGTACGTTTTCGACTTGAGGGACACGGATGTCTACTGGTGCACCGCGGATATCGGCTGGGTGACCGGGCACAGCTACGTCGTTTATGGCCCTCTGGCCAATGGCGCGACATCGCTGATGTACGAGGGCGCGCCGAATTGGCCGGAGCCGGACCGCTTCTGGCACGTGATCGAAAAGTTTGGCGTCACAGTCCTCTATACCGCTCCGACGGCCATCCGGGCGTTTATGAAGTGGGGAGTCGAATGGCCGAAGAAGCACAATCTTTCCAGCTTGCGCCTCCTCGGCTCGGTGGGTGAGCCCATCAATCCCGAAGCGTGGATGTGGTATCACGAGGTGATTGGCGGGAAACGCTGTCCGATTGTCGACACCTGGTGGCAAACGGAAACTGGCGGGATCATGATCACCCCGCTGCCCGGAGCGACGCCCACCAAACCCGGCAGCGCAACATTGCCGTTCTTCGGCATTGTGCCGGAGGTCGTCGACGACAAGGGGCTGCCCGTGCCCAAAAACTCGGGCGGGAAGCTGGTGATTCGGAAGCCCTGGCCGAGCATGTTGCGCGGCATCTGGGGCGATCCTCAGCGGTTTAAAGATGTTTATTGGGCCGAAGTCCCGGGCAGCTACTTCACCGGGGACGGCTGCCGCCAGGACCAGGACGGTTATTTCTGGATCGTGGGCCGAATCGATGATGTGCTGAACGTTGCGGGGCACCGGATCGGCACCGCGGAGGTGGAAAGCGCATTGGTGAGCAACCAGAAGGTGGCCGAAGCGGCGGTGGTCGGCCGGCCCGATCCGCTGAAAGGCCAGGCTCTTGTGGCTTTCGTTACGCTCAAGACGGGCGTCCTCCCCCACTCTTCCATTCGGGATGAATTGCGGGCTCATGTCGCCAAGGAGATTGGGCCGGTGGCCAAGCCGGATGACATTCGCTTCGCCGAAGCGCTCCCGAAGACCCGTTCGGGAAAGATCATGCGCCGCTTGCTCAAGCAAATCGCCAGTGGCATCGAGATCAAGGGAGATGTGACAACACTCGAGGATTTCAGCGTCATCTCCAAGCTGAGCGCGGCGGAAGAATAAGCCTCCCGCCAATCAGGCGAACTTTTTCGCCCGACCAGTTGCTTCGGCCCCTGCGGCCACCGATAATCTGCCTGGCGGATGACGGGAGTAGCAGAGGTATTTGTTGGGTTGATGCTATCGGTGGCGGTGCTGGCGTTGCTCGCGCGACGCCTGAGCATTGCTTACCCGATCCTGTTTGTCATCGGGGGGTCCTTGCTGGGTCTTCTACCCGGGCTGCCCAAGGTCCGGCTGAACCCGGACACGATCTTTCTCTTCGTTCTGCCGCCGCTGCTCTATCCGGCGGCGGTCTTCACGTCGTGGCGTGACTTTCGAGCAAACCTCCGCCCCATCCTGCTGCTGGCGGTGGGGCTTGTCTTGTTTACCACGGTGGCGGTCGCCTATCTGGCTCATTTTTTTATGGGGTTGCCCCTGGCGGCTGGTTTTGTGCTCGGAGCGATCGTGTCGCCGCCCGACGCCATCGCCGCCACGGCGATTGCCGAACATTTGCGGGTTCCCCGGCGGATTGTGGCGATCCTCGAGGGCGAAAGTTTGGTCAATGATGCCACGGCGCTGGTGGCGTATCGATTTGGGGTCGCCGCTGTTCTGACGGGTTCTTTCTCTCTCGCGCAGGCGACGGCGCAGTTTTTCGTGGTCGCTTTGGGCGGAATCGCGGCAGGCCTGATGATTGGCTGGCTGGCGGAACAATTCCACAAGCGGGTGGATGACGCGCAGATCGAAACCACGGTTTCACTGCTGACGCCTTTCGTCGCTTATCTCCTGGCAGAAAAGGTCGGCGCATCCGGAGTGCTCGCGGTGGTATCCGCCGGGCTGTACCTGGGCTGGCGGGTGCCCGAAGTGCTCAGTTTTAAGACTCGGCTGCAGGGAGGATCCGTTTGGGAAATGTTGGAATTTCTGCTGAACGGTTTTGTCTTCATTGCGATCGGCCTGCAGCTGCCTGAGGTCCTGCGAGCGTTGACGGACGATCACAACTCCCTGCGAAGTTCGATCTGGTATGCGATTCTAATCAGTCTGGCGATCGTGATTATTCGAGTTTTGTGGGTCTTTCCCGCCACCTATCTGCCCCGCCTCATTTTTAAGAAGCTCTGTCGCCATGATCCTTATCCCAAATGGCAACATGTGACAATTGTGGCCTGGACCGGGATGCGCGGAGTGGTCTCGCTTGCGGCCGCCATGGCCCTGCCTTTTGCCGTTCCCGGCGGCGCACCGTTTCCAGGCCGCGACTTGATGCTTTTTCTCACATTTGTCGTGATCCTGACGACGTTGGTGGTGCAGGGATTGAGCCTGCCGACATTGATCCGGCGCCTGGGAGTAAAAGACGACGGTCTGATCGAAAAGGAGGAGCGGGCGGCGCGCCTTAAGGCGAACCAGGCCGCGCTCAAACGGTTGACGGAGATCGCGGAACACGATTCCGTGCAAGGCGAAGTGCTGCAGCGGCTGCGCATCGAGTACGAAGACCACATTCGGCAGATTGAGGGGGCGGGTGCGGAGGACGTGGACCGGCCTTTGCGCCTCTTTTCCGCGGAATACGAGCGGCTGTCCTACGAAGCGCTGGTGGTGGAACGGCGAACCATCCTGGAGCTGCGAAACCAGAGTGCCATCAGCGATGACGTGCTGCGGCGCATCCAACGGGATATCGACCTGGCGGAAGCCCGGCTGCGAAATCATTAGAGTGGGCTTTGGGTTTTCGCCGGATCAGGGCAAAGGCCAGACCAGGGGGTATTGTTCCGGCGCTGCGGCGACATCCTCGACCGTGATGAATCGAATGCCGGTTTTGCTGCCGTAAAGAGCTTCGCGGGGTTGAACCCAGCGTTTGAAGGCGGGGGTGACCACGAACCCGAACCGATTCTGATCCAGGAGTGCCATCCCCAGAAGAGCTCGGCCGGAAAATTCTTCGGGGTCGGCCGTGACGCTCGTTTGCAGGCAGGCTTTATCCGGGCCCCACTCGATTCGTTTGCCCAGGTGGGCGTAGTCGAGCAGCACGCGATGTTCGTTAATATGAGTCAGATAAAATCCGATGAAATCGTTCGATCGGATTTCGAGAAGATCCGACACGTTGGGGTGGGTAAAGCTGAGGATCTCAAAATGGCGGTCGTTGAACACCCACTCAAGGCTGATCCGGACGCTCTGCTTTTGGAGGCCGAGGCAAGCTTCCAGCCGTCGAAAGGTCTGGAGATTGGTTTGGACAGGGTCGGATTCAGCAAACAACGCATCGAGTTCGGGATTAATCAGAGGCGGCGCAATGATCGCAGGTTCCGGGGCGGGCGGTGGCGCAGCCGGTGGGCACTGCGCGGGGACGGGTGCGGGGTTCGCAGCGCCGATGGAAACAGGCGCTGGTTCCGGAGCGGCGGCGTTGAGTTTTTGCGGAGCGGGTGGCGAGGAGGTCGTTGCGAATGGATTTTGAGGCGGCCTCAGTGCCATGGTGAGCAACTCGGTGGCCTCGTCGAGGATACCGTCAGGGCTGTCGGCGTGGATTTCCAGCAGATGGCGTTCGCCCGAGCCGAGATGAAGCACGGTGAGGGTGTGGCCGTCGAGAGAGAGGGCGACTTCCAGATCCGGGCGAAAGGCCCCCGCGTGCTGCAACTCAGCCACGTTATGGTGCGTGAAGGCTCTCGTGAGAGTCTTGTCCGCCCGAACCACTTCGAGGTTTAGAAAAAGCCGCTTTTCGGAGCTGCGCGAGACCCGCAATTCAAGCACATCGCTCGATGCGGGTTGCGGCGCCGCTTCCGGTTCCAGGGAGGCTCCCGGCGTCGTCCGCCGAATGAGCGGGTGATTAAATATTCGCTGCAACTCGGCAGCGCTGACGTGGAGATAATGGATGTCAGGAAGTTCCGGAATCTTTTCTTCGCCCCCGTCATGGCGCCGCCGCCGGATGATCAGATGGGGAGGGGAAAGGCGGAGCAAGATTTCAGGCCGCAAAAGCTGGCACTTTACGTGATCCTGGAGGACATCGAGAGAATCCTGGGAAAGGTGCGTCCTTACTTCGAAGCGGGCTCCCGCTCGCACCGTGAAAAAATGGATGTCAAAGCCGGAAGCGGCGGCGACGTTCGCTTTGATTTCAATGGCCGCGGCGCCGTTCTCCTTGATCTCCGGGGAATAGTGATCGTTCAGGCAAGCTTCCAGGGCTTGAGCCCCGGCGGGGCTGGACTCGAAGCGGGCATCATCAATTTCCACGTAGCGTAGAAGGGGATCGAGGTGAATGTGCGCCGGCTTCAGCATCAACCCCTCGTGAATGAGCCCTTCGATCCCGCGAATCCCGGCTTCCGTCCGTTCGCCCAGGCGGAAACAAGCCACCATCAAATGCCCGAGCTTGTCGACCCGCACCTTGAAGAGGACTTTCTTCAGGCCGAGCACTGCCTTCGGCTGATGATGAGCCGGCGCTTGAGGGCGGGCCGGATGCGATGGGAGCACTTCGAAATGTTCGGTAATCCGCTCCTCCAGACGGTGCGCGGAGTCCGGTTCGCCCAGTTGGATATGTTCTCCGTGAATGTCGACGGACCCGTCAGACAGGACGTGGAAACCACGCGGTTCGTCGATCAAGCCGCGATTGACCCATTTAAAGGAATCCAGCTGGGTCCACGCTTTGCCCGGCTCGAGGGCGATCCGCTCTTTGTCGTGTTTGAGCAGGAATGCTTTCGGTTTGCCGTCCGCATCCCGTTGTATCTCGGCAGTGATGCTGTGGATCGAGTTGCTCTCCGCTTTCATAGCAGCAGATCTCCTTCGTCTCCGGGTGTGAAGACGAATATACCATAAGTGCCTTATCGGCAGAAGGAACCTCAAACCGTTGTCTGATCTTGGCCTTTCTTGAACGTAATATGGCTTGTTCATCGAAGGCGGGCGGGTGCGGGCGCGAAGGGCGGGGCAGTCCCCTGCTGACGCAACTGGACGGAACGGGTATAAGCGGGCGCGGATGAAATCAGGACAGTCACCGGTCAAGACGGAGGCCACGTTTGAGATTCCGTTCCCAGTGGCGGAAGTCTGGCCGGTCTTGAGCAAGACCGATTGGCTGAACCGCTCGGCTGGCCTGCCGCCTGTGAGCTACGAGGTGGCTCCCTTGCCGGAAGGGGGCGTCCGCGTGTTCGCAAAGGCGCGGTTTTATGGGATTCGTTTTCAATGGGAGGAAAAGCCTTTTGAGTGGAGGGAGCCGGAGTTTTACCGGGTAGAGCGCTGTTTTGCCGCTGGGCCCATTCACAGAATCGTTGGCGGCATGGATTTCCGGGAATCCGACGGAAAGACGCGCATGCGGACGTTTTGCGAAATCTATCCGGCCAGCAAGCTGGGCAGCAGCCTGGCGCGCCTGGTGCTGGCGCCTCAGGCGACCAGCGGCATGGGCGCCATTGCCGATCATGTGACTGGGTTTCTGCGCGGCCGGGAGCGGGCGCACTTTCCGAATCTGACGCGCACGGCGTTGAACGAGAGCGCGATGTCCGCGGCTGCCGGCCGCCTGAGGGAAAGCGATCCAACCCCGCGGGGACGCGAGCTGTCGGCTCGGCTGGAGGAGCTCGTACGGGAAGCGCCGGATGTGGAGTTGACGCGCATCCGGCCCTTTATGCTGGCGAAGAAATGGAACGAAGACCGGTGGGAGGTGCTGCGCATTTTTCTACTGGCCACGCGCGCCGGGCTGCTGGATTTGAGCTGGGAGGTTCTCTGCCCGAACTGCCGGACCACCCGGGCGCCGCGCGCCAACGAGCTGTCCCACTTGAAAAACACCGCCCATTGCGAGGTTTGCCAGATCAAGTTTGACGCGGAGTTCGATAAGTCAGTGGAGCTGAAGTTCACCGTTAATCCCGCCATCAAGATCTGCGACGAGAGCACCTTTTGCCTGGCGGGACCCGGGTCAAAGCCGCACGTGATCGCGCAGCGGATTGTCGGGCCGAAAGGCTCGGCCGAACTGCCGGTCCCGGGCCATCTGGCGGGCGTGCGCATTCGATCGCCGCAAATCGCCGATGTCGTCCAGGGACGAGCCCTCAAGGATCGGCTGATCTGCCACAAGGAAGGCTTTGCGGTCGAGAGCCGCGAGGAGTCTTGGGGAGGAAAGCTCGAAATTTACAATCCGAATTCCTTTCCGGTGCTGCTGCAGTTGGAGCGGAGCGAATGGAGCGAGGATATTCTGACGGCGGCCTGCGTGACCAATCTGCAGGAGTTTCGCGACCTGTTTTCCCATCAAGTGGTATCGCCCGCCGAGCAGGTTGTGGTCGGCCAGCAAGTGATCCTTTTTACCGATCTGCGGGGCTCAACCGCGATGTACTGCGGGATTGGGGATGCCCCGGCTTACGCTCTCGTGCGCGACCACTTCGCGGTTCTGCGGCGCGTCATTCAAGAGCATCGGGGCGCGATCGTAAAAACGATCGGCGACGCGGTGATGGCGGTCTTCACCGATCCGCGGGACGCCCTGCAAGCCGTGCGAAAGATGCATCTGGAATTGGGGCAGGTTTTTGCACAGCCCGGCGGGCCGCTGTTGAAGCTCAAATCGGGCCTGCATCTGGGGCCCTGTCTCGCGGTGAACGCCAACGAGCGGCTCGACTACTTTGGCACCACGGTGAATCTGGCCGCGCGTTTGGTCGACTGTTGCCAAGGCGGCGACCTGGTGCTGTCAAACGAGTTTTACCGGCGGAATGAAACTGAGAGCTTTCTGCGGGCAAACAATCTGGGGGCCGATCCCGCGGAGATGCAGTTTCGCGGATTCACCGCGCCGAACCGCGTTTGGCGAATCCCGTTCCTGCCGGAGGCGAAGGGCTGATTCTTGATCAGCAGCTCGTGGGAACTTCCTGCAGGACCTCAACACAGTGAGGGATCGCGCCGACAACGAAGCCGAGGCATTCGACCGCGCCGCTCGGCTTGCCAGGGAGGCAGATCACGAGCGCCTTCTCGACCACAGCGGCGAGGTTGCGGGAGAGGATGGCGTTCTTCGTGATTTTCATCGATTCCATCCGCATGACTTCGCCGAAGCCGGGCAATTCGCGCAGGGCGATCTCGCGAACGGCCTCAGGGGTGACATCGCGGAGCGCTACGCCGGTTCCGCCGGTGGTCAGGATCAGCTGCGCGTCCCGGGCGATTTGTTCTTTGATCGCCCTTTGAATGTCACGCTTTTCATCGGGAACAAGCAGCTCTGAAACGACCTTCCAGCCGTAGCCCTCGGCGGCCTTTTTGAGCGCCGGGCCGCCGAGATCGTCATAGAGCCCTTTGGAAGCGCGGTCGGAGATGGTGATGATTCCCGCCTGGATCTGCATGCTATTTCTTGGTTTTTGAAAGAAGACGGATATTGCCGATGGACATTTGTTTGTCCACTGCTTTGCACATGTCGTAGATGGTCAGCGCGGCCAGAGACACCGCGGTGAGCGCTTCCATTTCGATCCCGGTCTGGGCGCTGATTTTGGCGGCGGCGGTGATCCGGATCCGGTCCTTGCCGGGCGGAATTTCGAAATGAACCTCGCAATGAGTGATCGGGAGGGGATGGCAGAGCGGAATCAATTCACCGGTCTTTTTCGCGGCCATGATGCCAGCCAGCCGGGCCGTGGCGAGGACGTTGCCTTTGGCGATCTGATTGCTCTCGATCAGGTCAACCGTGGCGGGTTGGAGCAGGATCTCACCGGCGGCCACCGCTTCCCGGGCCTGAATCGGTTTGCCCGACACATCCACCATGGCGGCATCCCCGCGCGCATCCAAATGAGTCAACTTGGGTTCGGACATATCACTGGGGCTGGATGAGGGCATCCCGCCATTCCGTGATGACGGTTTTCATTTGCGCGGCGGCGTTGAGGCGCGGTTTGACGAATTTTGGGGTAAACCACGGAAACAATCCAAGCAGATCTGAGGTCACCAAAATCTGGCCGTCGCAGTCCGGGCCGGAACCGATCCCGATGGTGGGAATCGGAATGGCCGCGGTCAGGTCGCGAGCCACCGGCGGGGTGACGAGTTCCAGGACGACGGCAAAGGCTCCGGCGTCCGCCAGGGCCCTGGCATCCTCGAAGAGTGCCGTGCGCTCCATTTCAACCTTGCCTTTGACATGGTAGCCTCCTTCTTCAACAACGCTTTGCGGCAGCATGCCGAGGTGGCCGAGAAACGGAATGCCGGCGCGAGTAATGGCCTGGATCTGGGGGAGAATTTTCCGCCCGCCCTCGGCTTTCACCGCGTCGGCTCCGGCGCGGACCAGGCGCTGGGCATTGCGCAGCGCGGAGTCCGGATCTTCATAGGAACGGTAGGGAAGGTCGGCGGCCAGAAGGCCGTTCGGCTTGGCGCGGGCGGCGGCGCGCAAGTGATGTTCGATCTCTTCCATCGTGACCGAGGTGGTGTCCTTGTAGCCGAGAACCACCATGCCCACGGAATCCCCGACCAGAATCAGGGGAATGCCGGCTTCATCGAGGAGCCGGGTCATGGGGAAATCGTAGGCGGTGAGCGCGGGGATCTTCTGGCGCCCTTTCATGGCCCGAATGCGGTCTGGAGTAATGCGGCTCACGATTTGTCTCCGAGAATGTCTTCGATCCAGGAAAGAGTCTTCATCATGGTGGGAAAGCCGAGGGTGGTAATGGCGAGCAAAGCGACATGGCGGATTTCGTCTGGCGCGCACCCGGCTTCGACCGCGCGGCGAGTGTGACTGTGCACCGCCCCTTCCATCTGCCCGCCAACCGCAATGGCCAGCTTAACCAGCGCACGCGATCTGGCGTCGAGGGGGCCGGCGCCGGCGGAGGCCGTTCCCAGGGCCTCGTACGCCTGGAAAACCGCCGGGAAACGCTTCTGAAATTGCAGGTAGCGGCCTGGAACTTTTCCTGGCCCCGGCGTTTTAGATTTTTCGGCAGACATACGAAAGCGGCGCTCCCGGGTTTGATCCCTACATGGCAAAGGAGAACGGGTCAAGTGAAGCGAGGCTAAACAGGCTATGCCAGAAGGTCCCGGACCACGTTTCCGTGGATGTCCGTCAGGCGGAAATTGCGTCCCTGGAATTTATAAGTCAGCTGTTCGTGGTTGATGCCGAGGAGATGGAGGATGGTGGCCTGGAAGTCATGCACATGGACCGGATTCCTGATCACGTTCATGGCCAGGTCATCCGTCTCTCCGTACGATATTCCCGGCTTGGTCCCTCCGCCAGCCATCCAGACGGTGAACGCATAGGGATGATGATCGCGGCCCCAGCGTTTGCGTTCCTGGAAATCTCCTTGCAGGAATGGAGTGCGGCCGAATTCCCCGCCCCAGATGACCAGGGTTTCCTCGAGCAGCCCGAGGCGTTTGAGGTCCTGCACCAGCGCGGCGCTGGGTTGATCGGTGTCCTTGCATTGGGTGTACAATTCGGTGGTGACGCTGCCGTGCTGATCCCAGCCCGCGTGCATGACCTGAACGAAGCGCACGCCCCTTTCGACCATCCGCCGGGCCATGAGGCAATTGTGGGCGAAGGTTCCCTCTTCTTTCACTTGCGGGCCGTAGAGATCGAGAACCTCCTCGGGCTCCCGGGAGATATCGGTCAATTCCGGCACGCTCGACTGCATGCGGAAAGCCATCTCATACTGAGTGATGCGGGTGGCGATTTCAGGATCGCCAGCCTCGTGGAGCTTGATTTCATTGAGCCGCGCGATGTCATCCAGCAGCCCGCGCCGGATTGGCGCGCTCATCCCGTCCGGATTCGCCAAGTACAGGACCGGCTCGCCGCTGCCCCGGAATTTCACTCCCTGGAACCGGGATGGCAGGAAGCCGGAGCCCCAGTAGAAATCGTAAAAGATCTGGCCGCAGGTCGTGCCTTTGCTGACCGAGGTCATCACGATGAAAGAGGGCAGATTTTCGTTGGCGCTGCCGAGGCCGTAAGTGAGCCACGCCCCCATGCTCGGACGCCCCGGCATTTCGGAGCCGCTCAGGAAAAAAGAGATCGCGGGCGCGTGGTTGATCGCCTCGGTGTGCATGCCTTTGACGAAGCAGAGATCGTCGGCGATGGCGGCGGTGAACGGGAGAAAATCGCTGACCCAGGCTCCGCTTTGTCCGTGTTGCTTGAACGGTTCGATGGGAGCGAGCGCCAGCTTGCCCTTCGGATTTCCGGTCATGGTGCTAAAGCGCTTGGCGCCCAGATATTCATCGGGCACCGGCTTCCCGTGCATCTCCTGCAACCGTGGCTTGTAGTCGAATAGGTCGACGTGGGTCGGAGCGCCATTCATGAAAAGGTAAATGACCCGTTCGGCTTTCGGGGGAAAGTGAGGACCCAGGGGCAGGGAGGACAGTGGCTGGCCAGCGCCAAAACCGTCGCGGTTCAACAGGCTGGCCAGCGCCGCGTTCCCAAGAGCGCCGGTCGCGCCTATGGCGCCCAGGCCGCAAGCGGCCCGGCCGAAAAACTGACGGCGCGTCATCTGCCGCTGGTGTTCAAGGAAAGGGTCCATGGCTCTCGTTATTCTTTGGTCAAGGTTTCATCCAGATTCAGCAGCCCAAGACAGATCGCGGAATAAGCGGCTTCGTCCACCAGGTCGAGATTTTGATTTCGCCGGGTTTCGCCCACGGCCAGGTACTTTTGGGCTGCGGCCCGGTCGGCGCCGAACTCGCGCTTCAGGCGATCGAGGCCGGCCAGCAGGACCTGCCGCTCCTCAGCGCGGGGGGGGCGCGCCAAAGCCGCCCGAAAGGCGAAGTCGACCCGGAAACGGTCCGAAGGCGGAGAGGAGAGGAGGGTTCGTTCCGCGAGCGCCCGGGCTGCCTCGACAAAGGTGGCATCATTTAGCGTGGTGAGCGCCTGGAGGGGAGTATTGGTGCGGGGCGACTTGACCGAGCAGACCTGGCGCGCCGCGGAGTCAAAGAACATGGTGGGGGCGATAATCCGCCGCCAGAACGTGTAGAGACTGCGTCGATAAAGCCGTTCGCCGCTGTCGGGCGCGTACTTTTTGTTGCCGAACGAGACATCTTCCCAGACCCCGGCCGGTTGGTACGGCTTTACGGGAGCGCCGCCGATTCTTTTCGAGGCGAGGCCGCTCACGGCCAGAGCTTGATCGCGGATCATCCAGGATGGCCAGCGATAGCGCGGCGCGCGGGCCAGCCATCGATTATCCGGATCGCGCTCCGCCGCTTCCGGCGTTGTGCGGGAGGATTGACGGTAAGTGGCGCTGGTGACCATCAGCCGGACGAGATGTTTTACATCCCAGCCACTCTGCACGAATTCCACAGCCAGCCAATCCAGGAGTTCCGGGTGGGAAGGCTTCTCGCCTTGGACGCCAAAGTCGTTTGGCGTCTTGACCAGGCCGGTTCCAAAGAACTGCTGCCAAAAACGGTTGACGGTAACGCGCGCGGTCAGAGGGTTTTCCGGCGAGACCAGCCAGCGAGCCAATCCCAGCCGATTGGCGGGAGACCCATCCGCAAAGGCGGGGAGCCGAGCGGGCGTAGCAGGGGGCACTTCGTCGCGGTGCTTGTCGTAAATGCCGCGTTCAAGAATGTAAGTGGGCCGGGTTTTGGGCATGTCTTCCATGACCATAACTTTGGGAATGGCCGCTCGAAACTGATCCCGGCGCTCGGTGGCTTCGCGCAAATCCTTCAGCCGGGCGGCGTAATCCGCCGAGTGCTTCTCGAGATCGGCCAGCTCGCTTTTTGAGCGCTCGGCCGGGCTCTTTTGCAGGATGCCCTTGATCCGCTCGGCCTCCTTCCGAATCGCTTCCGCCCCGGTCCCGGCGTCGCGTCCCGCCAGCGAGGCTTCAATGCGCGCGACTTCGGCACTGGCGTTCTTCACCTGCTCCTCGAGGCGTTGCAGCTCTGTCTTCTGGATTTGGCTCGGCCATTCCAGATTCGGGGGCTGTTGAGGATTTCCCCCGCTGCCGTCCACTGGCGTCTGGTTAAAAAACCCGAAAAGGCTGTAGTAGTCCTTCTTCGTGAGGGGATCGAACTTGTGATCGTGGCAACGGCAGCAGTTGAAGGTGAGCCCCAGCCAGACCGTGCCCACGGTTTCGGTGATGTCCATCACATATTCGACCCGATTTTCCTCCGGAATTCGTCCACCCTCGCCGTTGATCATGTGATTCCGAGCAAACCCGGTGGCGAGCTTTTGTTCGGGAGTCGCGTTGGGCAGCAGATCGCCGGCGAGCTGCCAGATCGTAAATTGATCGTAGGGGAGATTGCGATTGAAAGCGTCGGTGAGCCAGTCGCGCCACGGCCACATCGTTCGATCCTGATCCCCCTGGTATCCGTTGGAATCCGCGTAACGGGCGGCATCAAGCCAGTCCCAGGCCATGCGCTCGCCATAGGTTGGAGATTCGAGCAGCCGGTCGACCAGCCGTTCGTAAGCGTCGTCCGATCGATCCTTGAGAAAGCGATCCACTTCCTCCCGGGTCGGCGGCAGTCCGGTGAGATCCAGGGTCACGCGGCGAATCAGAGTTTCCCGGGCGGCTTCGGGCGCGGGCGTCAGCCGTTCCCGTTGCAGGCGCTCGGTGATGAAGGAGTCGATCTGGTTTTTCAGCCGACCTTGAAACTCCGCGACTTGCGGCACGCTGGGGCCCGACGGTTTAACCCAGCTCCAATGCTCGCCCCAAGGAGCGCCTTGATCGATCCAGCGCTGGAGCAGTTCGATCTGCGAACGGGTCAGCTTCAAATTCGATTTTGGCGGCGGCATCAAATCTTCCGTGTCGGCGGTGGTGATTCGCTGGAAAAGGGGGCTTTTCGAGGCCTGTCCGGGGATGATGGCCGAGCCTTTATCGTCGTGCCGCTGCAGCGCGTCTTCTTTCCGATCCAGCCTGAGTTTGCCTTTGCGCGCGGTGGCATCCGGCCCGTGGCACTTGTAACAGTTTTCGGACAGGATCGGCTGGATCTCGCGATTGAAATCGATGGGGGTGTTGCCAGCGGCCAGGCCGGACATGGCCTGTAAAAGGCAGAAAATCAAAATGACGGAACTCCGCACGGTGGACTTAAATGTAGGTCCAAACCACGGTTGTTTTCCATCGGAAAAGATCGCTAAGGTGTGCTTGTGAACAAGGAAAGCCAACGACCGGTCCCAAATTGCTCCCGCGCGGTCTGGATCGGCGCCGCCGGGTTTACCGCGGTCAGTCTGGCCGGTTTTGCGGTGTGGGCATTGGCCGGCAGCTGGTTTTACCGGCACGCGGGGGAAGCCGGCCTGTATCTGGCGTCTGCGTTTGTATTTTTAGCGCTGGCCGGCCTGTTTTTGCACCCCTTGATCTGTGGGGAGCGCCGCGTGTTCCGCCTTTATCGGGCATTCGTGCCCGCGTTCTTTGGCTATGCCCTGGTTTGGAGCGTTTGCTGGTTCCTCTTCAAGTTCGGTTGGGGAGAATGGCTGGGCTCGTTGGCCGGTTGCGCGGTTTTTGCTGCCATCCTCCGGAACAGGCTTGGGAGCGCCGGGCCTTTGGGAAAGCCTCTGTTGATTCTGTTCCTGACGCACTCCGCCGGCTATTTCCTCGGCAGCGCGGTTTATATGTCGAAGGTGACTCCGCGCCTTTGGGGCGGTTTGAGCAAGCGCGAGAGCGCAATGGTCGCGGGAATGGTTTGGGGTCTGTTCTACGGCCTGGGTTTCGGAGCGGGCATCGGTTTTGTGTTCGACGCCTTCCAGCGGCCGCGCTCAGCCGGCTCTGCCGCCGGGCCGGCTTCGGCAAACGAGCCGTCGGCTCAGGTGTAGTCGCAAGTCAGTTCGATCGTTTCGCCGCAGCGGCAGTGCACGCGGATCAGAGAGATCCGGTCGCCATCGCGCTTAAGTTCCACCCGCACCTCGGCGGCCGCGTGGTGGTGCGGGGCCTGGGCGGCTGAAGTGGAGGGAGCGACTGCGGGCGTAAAAGCCGCCGGACCGTTCTGGGGCGGCGCAACCCGGGCGCTGATCGTTTGGAGAAATGGGACAAAATCCGCTGACATGCCTTAATCCAGATTTCCGCTGACCCGCAACATGACCGTGACCCGCCGATTTCGTTCATCTGTGCCATCCATGGCCGGCAGCGGTTTCGTATCGGCGTAACCGGCCACCTTGCGGAATTGCGTCTTGCGCACGCCATTATCCTCGAGGATGCGCCGGGCGCTATTGGCGCGGTCGGTACTGAGCTCCCAATTGGTGTGCTTCTCGTCCCGAGCCGGGTGGCCCGCCTCGGTGTGCCCCTCCAATTCCATGAGGAAATGTTGCGGATAACGCGAAACTTGCCAGGCCAGGGTGCTGAACAGCCAGCTGCCGTATTTGGTGAAGTCGGCGGAATCGGACTCAAAGACCGGTTTGTGCGCCCGGTCAAAGACGTTGACCCGCAGCCCGTCCGGAGTCATGTCGAGCTTGACGGTTTCGTCGTTCTGTTCCTGTTGTTGGAATGCCTTGAGAAGGTCCTCGGAGATTTTACGCAGCATGTTCAGCTCCACGGCCGAGGCGGAGTCAAAATTGCCCTTGGAGGAGACGGCGGATTGCGCGTCCTTGTTCGGGATAAGGCCGGTCGATTCCTTGGTCAGGGAGGCGAACGGGTTGCGGAAGGAGCGCTCGACGGCCTCTTTGATCTTTTCGTCCTGGGAGGTGAGCCACAGCACGAGGAATAGGGCCATCATCGCCGTGACGAAGTCGGCATAAGCGACCTTCCAGGCTCCGCCGTGATGGCCATGTTTTTTCGCCATTTATTTGCCGACTCCTTTCAGGAGGGCCTCGAGTTCATCCGCGGAAGGCCGGAGATCGCTGTCGAGGCCGCGCCGGGCCATTTCAACGGCCATGATCGGAGCCATCCCGTTGGCAAATCCTACCACGGAGGACGCGATGCAGCGGGAATAGGCGAGCTCGGCCTCGCCGATAAACTCCATATTAACCGCGAGCGGATTGAGAAAGCCGTAGGAGATCAAGATTCCGAGAAATGTGCCGACGAGCGCGGCGGCCACGTGATGGCCAATCTGCTCGATCGGGCCCGCGATGGAACCCATGGTGACGACGATGCCGAGCACCGCGGCCACGATGCCGAAGCCGGGCATGGCATCCGCCGCCTTGGTGAGGACGTTGACCGGCTTGTGGTGCTCGTTTTCCATCGTATCGATCTGGATATCGAGCAGCATCTTGAGCTGATCCGGCTTCACCTTGCCGTCGATGATCGGGCGAAGGGCGCCGCAGAGAAGGTCGACAGCGGGCTTGTTGCGGCTGAATTCGGGGTATTTGGCGAAAACGGAGCTGGAGGCGGGGGCGGTGACATGTTCTTCGAGGGCGATCATGCCGTTCCGGCGGGCGAGCATGAAGAGTTCGTAGAGCGCTTTGAACAGTTCTTCATAAGCCGCCTTATTATGGGGGGCGCCTTTGAGGGCGGCGGTGATCTGATGGATCATGTCCATCAGCACTTTCTTCGGCGACATGATGATCATGGCCCCTCCGGCCGCGCCGCAGATGACAATGAATTCAGAGACCTGGATCAGGGCTCCCGGGTGGCCTCCGGCCATGACAAAGCCGCCGAGAACGGAAGCGAGGACAATAATGGCGCCGACGATGATGATCATGAGAAAGCCTTAGGAAACTTTCTCGCGGTTCTTCTGAAGATAATTCCGAATGGCGAGAATCGCCTGGGAGTGGATCTGGCAGATGCGCGACTCGGTGACGCCGAAGGCCTCGGCGATTTCCCGCAGGCGCATGTCTTCAAAGTAGTAAAGGGCCAGGACCTTGCGCTGCATTTCCGGCAGCTGCTCCAGGCGCTGCGCGATCACCGCGGTCAGTTCGCGCTGGGCGATGGTCTCGTCCGGTCCTTCATGGGCGCGATCGGCGACCCATTCGTGATTGGTGGTTTCGTTGTCGTGGTCGCTGCCGACCAGCGAGTCGAGGCAGACAAAAGTGGCGGGGCGGATCTCGGCTTGCAGCTCTTCAAATTCCGCGGGCGAGAGATCGAGAGCCTTGGCGACTTCATCCTCCTTCGGGAGGCGCCCCAGTTTCTGCTCGAGCGTCTCGTAGGCGGATTGAACCTTGCGCGCCTTTTCGTGCACGGACCGCGGAATCCAATCGAGCCGGCGCAGTTCGTCGAAGATCGCTCCGCGAATGCGCACCTTGGCGTAGCTCTCGAAGGAGCTGCCGGCATTGGGGTCGTAGTTGCGGACGGCGTTCAACAGGCCGACGAGGCCGGAGCTGTAGAGATCTTCCGGGTCCACGTGCGGCGGGAGAGACATCGAGAGGCGGCCGACCACGGTTTTCACCAGGGGCAGGTATTCCTCCACCATAGAGCTCTCGGCCGCGCTGCCGGGCTTCATGTTTCTATAGCGAGCCTTGATGCTCTGCGCCTTGGTGAGGGCAGGCTTCGAAGGCGCAGGCCTGACAAACACGGCACGGGAGGAGCGAGGGATCTCGGCCTCAAGAACGTTGCAATCAGCGGTCTTCATACCTTAGCAGGATGGAGCCTGGATTGAGCAAGGTGCAGACGTTCCAATTGCGCCTGGCGCAAGGAACGGAGCCAAAAGCGGCCCCACCAGCGGAAGAGATAACTTGAGACGAAACAGACAACACTCGAGCGCCAGAGCACATCAGGCCACGGCGAGTGTTGGGCCAGACTGATAACAATTCCCGCGGAGAACCCAAGAATCGCACCCAAGATCATCAACTTCTTCATTCTTCCTAGAACTCCGGATGTTGCTTAGCAGGAGGTTTGCCAGCCCCAAAAATGACGCGAAAAGGCTTATTTTTCCCGGAATTGACGATCCAGGACCTGTTCCGCGGTCGGGATAAGCAGATCGCCCGGAACATTTTGCCCGCAAGAGAGGTAGCGGAGGCTGTAATTTGTGCCGAGAACCAGATTCCAGAGCTTGCCCCAGCGAATTTCTTCATCGAGGTGGCTCACGATCAGGCTGCTGATTCCCACGGATGAGAAAAACGCCGCCTGGTTCAGGAGGTGCGCTGATTCGTAGGCGCCATTGAGAACCAGGTGGACCTGCGGCACCCCGAAGCTCGCAATAATAGCGCGCAATGCTGCGAGGCCCCGGTCATCGCCCAGAGAAACGCCCGGCAGATCGACGAAGACGCTCTCTTCCCGGCGCTCGAAACGTTCCGGGAGAGTCCGCTCAAAGTGCGCGCCGATAATCTCCGCGAAGATTCCGGTTTGGCCGGCGGAGTTGGCGACGTGCGAGTCCAATTGATAGACGGTGGCGGGCTGGCGGTCGACCAGAGCGGTCTGAGCCAGCATTTTGCAGAGCACCGTGGACTTTCCGGAGCCGGGAACGCCGACGAAAATGTGGACCGCGGCTTCAAGCAACGGGGGATCTGAGCGCCACTTCGAGCGCAGGAGATTGCGGAGGAGCTGCGGTGACGGAGGATTGGCCTGGCGCTGGGCTGCCGGCAGTTCGTTGACCAGACGTTCGGAGAAGCCCGGCAAAAGGCCGGTGTCGTTCAGGAGCTGCGCGGCACTCGACGGAGGGCTGGCAGGCGCGGGAGAGTGCCGGGTGGCTGCGGGGGCGGAATGGGCCAGGCGCAACGCCGCGAACTGGTGTTTCAGCGTCTGGACCTCGTCTTGCAGATGCTTCACCGGGTCGGGCGATTCGTCCACGACATCGAGATGAGCCTGTTCGACGCCGGCGACGACCTCGATCTGCTCCTTCTTCATAAGGCGCGAGATGCCGCCGCGGGGCAGTTTGCGCACGCTCAGGACGATGGCGTTGGGCCCGAGTTCGCTCCGGATTTGTTCGACCGCGGCCTGGGCGGTGTCGGCAATAAAGGAATGGGTTTGCATGAGTTAGGCGGGCAAGGGCGATTCCACGGTTCCTGCGCTCTGCACTTCGACGCGCGGCGGAATCTCAGCGTAAGAGAGGACGGACAATTCGGAGAAGGCGCTGTCGAAGAAGCGCTTGAAACCAAGGCGAATCTGCGGAGCGCACAGCACGAGCGGCTGCTGGCCGGCCGCGACCATTTGTTGCACGTGGCGGGAGAGCTTGTCGATGATATGGCGGGCGAGATTCGGCTCGAGGACCAGGTTCACCTCGGTCTGGCTCTGGCGCAGGCCTTGCGCGATTTGCTGTTCCAGCCGGGGATCCAGGGTGATGGCCCGCACCAGGCCGGTTTCATTTTGGAAGGGCCGGACAATTTGCGCGCCGAGGCTGCGCCGGGCGTATTCGGCCAGTTCGTCGGGGTTCTTGGTGATGTGCGCGTAATCCGCGACTTTTTCCAGGATGCTGGAGAGATTGCGAATGGAGATGCCCTCGGCCAGCAGGTTCTGGAGGACGCGCTGGACCTGGCCGACCGTGAGCAGGGCCGGAATGAGCTCGTTGACCACGGTGGCGTGGGTCTGCTTGAGGTTGTCGAGCAAGGCCTGCACATCCTGGCGGCTGAAGACCTCGTGACAGTGTCTTTTCAAGGTTTCGGAGAGATGGGTTACGAGCACGGAGCTGGAGTCCACCACGGTGTAACCGCTCAGTTCGGCGTTTTTCCGCTCCACGTCGGTGATCCAAGTGGCCGGCAACTGAAAGACCGGCTCGGTGGTGGGAATCCCTTTCAGCACGGTTTTGCTGTTGCTCGCATTCATGGCCAGCCAGTAGCCGGACATCAACGTGCCTTGCGCCACCGCCGCGCCCTTGATCAGGAAGCGATATTCGTTGGGCTTCATCTGCAGGTTGTCGCGGAGGCGGATCGGAGGAATGATCACGCCCATTTCCTGGGCAAATGTGCGGCGAACGCCGGTCACGCGCTCGAGCAGGTCTCCGCCCTTGCTCTGATCGGCCAGGCTGACCAGCCCGTAACCGAGTTCGATTTGGAACGGATCGACCTGCAGCAAAGTTTCGAGCTTTTCTGGCTCCTTTTTGTGGGCCGCTTCGGCTTCCTTGGGCGCCGCGGCCTGGGCAGCGGCTGCGGTCTTGGCTCGGCTGAGTTGCCGGGCGACCAGGCCGCAGCAGACGGCGAGCACCAGGAACGGGAAGGTGGGAAGACCCGGGATAAAGGCCATGACGAACATCATGCCGCCGAGAATCGCCAGGGCTCTGGGATAAAAGAAAAGCTGATTGCGCAGTTCCGTGCCGAGGTTGTTTTTCGCCGCTGCCCGCGTGACCAGAAGACCGGCGGCCATCGAGGTGATGAGCGCGGGCACCTGTGAAACCAGGCCGTCGCCGATGGAGAGGAGGGTAAAGCGCTGAAGCGAATCCGCGATGGAGAGGCCGCGCTGCATCACGCCGATCCCGAAGCCCCCAAGCACATTAATAAGCGTAATCAGGATAGCGGCGATGGCGTCACCGCGCACGAATTTGCTGGCGCCGTCCATCGCGCCGTAAAAGTCCGCCTCCTGTTCCACCTTTTTGCGGCGGGTGCGGGCTTCGGATTCGGTGATGACTCCAGCGCTGAGCTCGGCGTCGATCGCCATCTGTTTGCCCGGCATGGCATCCAAGGTGAAGCGGGCGGCGACTTCGGCGATGCGTCCCGCGCCCTTGGTGATGACGATGAAGTTGATCAGGACCAGGATAAAAAAGACAACGAGCCCGACGATGTAGTTGCCGCGGACGACGAAATTGCCGAACGCCTGGATGATATGGCCGGCGTAGCCGTCGAGCAGAATCAGGCGAGTGCTGGCCACGTTGAGGGCCAGTCGAAACAAGGTGACGAACAGGAGCAGGGTGGGGAAGCCGGTGAAATCGGCCGGCTCCTGCAGGTAAAGGATCACCAGGAGCATCAACAAGGAGATGGCGATGCTCACCGTGAGCAGGAGATCCAGCACGATGGGCGGAACCGGAAAGATCAGGAGAAGGATCGTTCCGAAAATCGCGAGGATTAACCAAAGGTCGCCCTGCTTGAGGAGCAAGCCGATGTTCGATTTGCGCTTGGTCATCAGTTCTGAGTCTGTTCGCTGTAGTAGCGGAAGCGATTCACCCGGTAAACCCAGGCGAGCACTTCAGCGACCGCGGCATACAGCTCAGCAGGAATCTCGCCACCCACCCGGCCGTGCTTGAAGAGCAAGCGGGCCAAGGGCTTGTTTTCCATGATGGGCACATTGTTCTTGGCGGCGACTTCCCTGATCCTTAAGGCGTTCAGCCGGGAACCTTTGGCGACGATCTTGGGTGCTTTCATGGTTTTCCGGTCGTAACGGAGCGCAATGGCGAGGTGAGTGGGGTTCGTCAGAACTACATCAGCCTTAGGCACTTCCTGTAGCATTTGCCGTTGCGTTTTGGTGGTGCGCCTCCGGCGTTGGCGGGCTTTGATGTGAGGGTCGCCTTCCGAGCTCTTGAGTTCCTCCTTCAACTCTTCCTTGGTCATCATCAAGTCGCGGGCCGTTTGCCAATACTGGTAACCGTAGTCGGCCGCGGCGATGGCGGACAACACCAGCAGGACTCGGCTGCCCAAGGAGAAGCAGGAATCGGACAGGAACCGCGAAATTTCTGCCGGACCGAGAGTGGTAAAGAAGATCGGGTCCTGCAAAATGTTCCGGACGCCGGTCCAGCAAACGCCGCCGATGACACTGAGCTTCAGAAAGGACAAGCCGCTCGGAACAAAGGATTTGGCGGAAAAGATGCGCGCAAAGCCGGCTGCCGGATTCACCCGTTCCCAATTGGGCTCCAGAGCATCGGATGCCGTGGTAAACCGGCTTTGGATGCCTCCGGCCAGCAGCGAGCCGGCTGCCGTGGCAATAACGATCGGGCCGACACAGGCGGAGAAGAAAAGGACACTGTTGATGAGGTAGCGCTGGAGATTCTCCTGGGCGAGGGAGATCCGGTGCAGATCGTGATAAACGCCGTAAAAGCAGAAGGCCAGGCGCCGCCAGAGATCCTCGCCGGAGAGCTTCAAAGCGGCAAGAGCGGCGCCGAGGACAAAAGCAGTTTGCACCTCCGCGCTCTTGGGGAACTGGCCCTTCTTTAGGGCTTCCTCCAGCCGCCTCGGCGTTGCTTGCTCTGTCTTTTCTCCGGCGTGCTCGGCCATATTACGGTCTCAGCATTTGCGCCACGCGGATGAAATCCTCGGGGATGCGGTTGAGATAGTTGATGAGATGCTGCGCGAGCAGGTTGCAAGTGAGCCCAAAAACCGCGAGCCCGGAAATACTGCGCACTGGAAAGCTCTCGCCGAACACGTTCATTTGCGGAACGGCGCGGCCGAGGAGGGAGAAAAGCAGAGTGACCATGAACGATGCGGCCAGAATTGGCGCGGTCATTTGCAGCGCGACGACGAAAATGCCCGAAGCCCGCGCGACGAGTTCGCTCAGGACCAACTCGGAGAGATGCGCGCCGCCGGCGGGCAGGATCTCGTAACTCCGCTGCAGCCCGATGATCAGCCAGTGATGCAGGTTCAGGGAAAAGAGCAGCATCAGCGTCATCCAGTGCAGGAGCGCGCCCGGGGCGGACCCGAAAGAGCTGGTGACGGGATTGAAATTCGAGGAGAGCATCAGCCCGGTTTCTGTGGAGAGGATGCTGCCGGCCATTTCCACGGCGTAAAATAAGAAGCGGGAGAGCATCCCGAGCGTCAAGCCAGTGACGGTCTCGATAAACATCACGCCGATCACGTGATGCAAAGGGGCGTCATGCAACGGGACGGCCGGGACCGTAGGGAGAATCAGGAAAGAGCAGAGAGCGGAGAAGGCGATCCGGAGCGGCACCGGTATGTTCTGGGCCGCCGTGGCTGGAAACAGCAGCATATACGCGCCGAACCGGACGAAAATGAGGAACCAGGTTGTGACGTCGCCGAACACAGATTAATGCACCATTTGCGGCATCTTCTCGATGAGCATGGTGGTGAATTCCATGGCGGACCGCACCAGCCAGGGGAGCGCAACGACCAGGACGGAGACGATGGCGAGCACTTTCGGAACAAAAGAAAGGGTCTGTTCGTGGATCGACGTGACCGCTTGAAAGAGGCTGACGCTCAGGCCGACCGTCAAGGCCGTCATCAGGATTGGAGTGGCCAGGGTGAGAGCCTGGAAAATCATGGCTTTGACCAACTCAACGGCGAATTCGGGATTCATAGTTTTCTTCCGGCCTAAATTTCAGTTCCACCTGCGGGCTCCATGGCGGACCGACCCCGCGTTGTTTTTTGATCGGTCCTAGGTCGCGAAACTCTGGAGCAGAGACCGGGTGACGAGAGCCCATCCATCCACCAGGACGAACAGCAGCAGCTTGAGCGGCAGGGCGACCGTGGCGGGAGGCATCATCATCATGCCCATGCTCATCAGGACCGTGGCGACCACGAGATCGATCAAAATAAACGGAACGAAAAGGAGGAAGCCCATCTGGAAGGCGGTCCGGAGCTCGCTAATGATAAAGGATGGGATCACCACCTTCATGGGCAGTTCTTCGGGAGAAGTGACCGTTTGCCGGTTGAGAGAGGCGAACAGATCGACATCCTTGGGCCGGGTTTGGGCCAGCATGAAAGTGCGGAGAGGCCGGGCCGCTTTGTCCATCGCTTCCTGGCTGGTGATCTGTTTGGCCATGTAGGGCTGCAGCGCTTCGCTGTCGATCCGGCCCCAAACCGGTTCCATGATGAAGTAGGTCATGAACAGGGAGAGGCCGATCAAAATCTGATTCGCCGGCGTCCCCTGCAACGCGAGCGCGGAGCGGACAAAGGAAAGCACGATGACAATGCGCGTGAAGCTCGTCATCAGAAGAATGATCGAAGGGGCGAGCGTGAGCAGCGTGATCGCGAAGAGGATCTTGATGGCCGAATCGGCGTCCTGGGGCTGCTGGGCGGCTTCGAGCCCGAGGTTCAGTTTAAAGGGAACCAGTGGCGCGGCGGCGGCGGGCTGCTCCTGCCCGAACACCACGAACGAGCAGGATAACAGCACAACAACGCACAACCAACGGAGTAATAAATTCTGTCGCACGATGATTCACTTTCGACCGAGCGCGTGCAAAAGAGCTTCGCCAAATGGAACCGGGACAATGCGCTCGCTTTGAGCCTCGGGTGTGCCATCCGGCAAATGGGTCAAAAGGGTGATGCCCTGGGCTGACGAGCCGACAAGAAGGCGTTGTTGCTCAAACGCGACCACATAAATTGCCTGGCGGGCTCCCAGGCTTCTCGCTTCGAGAATGTGGAGTTTGCGCTGGGGAGCGTTTGGGGCGCGGAAGCGATGCAAATTGCGGAAGATCCAGGCGCCGGCGAAGAAAACGGCTACGACGAAAGCCAGCGAGCCGATCATGCGAAAGACCGCCGCGCCCATCGATCCCGAAGAGGCGAGATGGGGAACAGCCCCGGCTTCCGCCCCGAGGGCGGAGTGAGAGGCGAGTGTTCCGAGAAAAAGGAGGGAAGGGATTTTGGGAGTCATGGCGCCTCGTCCGGCTTAGCCGGCAATCATTTCGGTGATTTTGATGCCAAATCGATTGTCCACCACCACGACTTCGCCGCGGGCCACGAGTTTCTCGTTCACGAGCACGTCGACTGGTGCATCGGCCAGCTTTTCCAACTGGACCACCGAGCCGGAACTGAGCTGGAGAACATCGCGCATCGGCAGCTGGCAGGAGCCAAGCTGCACTGTGACGGAAACCGGCACGTCCAGAAACATGTCGAGATTGCCTGGCAATTCGGTGGCTGGTTTTGTCGGAGTCATAGTCTGGAAATGTCAGTAATCTGGATCGCCCATTTTTTGTCCCGGGTCCCGAGCCGGCCGCGAAATTTGGCAAATTTTCCCACGCGCAATTCAATCTGTTCAGCCGCCTGAGGCTGGAGGGGCAAAATTTCCCCCACCTGCAAGCGAAGCAAATCCCGGGCCGGGAGTTTGAAGGAAGGCCATTCTGCCCGCAGAGCGATCGGCACCGCCTCCAAATTCCGGTTCCACCGGAGGTTGGGCTTGGGAGGGACCGGGGCAGGAGCAGGCGCGGCAGTTTCAATCACTTGGGCCAGGATCGGCTCCAGGGAGTGATAGGGCATCGCCAGCCGGATCTGCCCGGCGCATTCGCCCAGCCGGGCTTCGAGGCTCAGCAGGATCATGACCGTGTCGCCGTTGATCCTCTGCAGAAAGCGCGGATTATTTTCGTGGCCGACGATTTCCGGCCGAAGCTCCTGGAACCGCCTCCACTGTTTGCACCATTCGCCGAGAATGAGCTGGACAACCTGGTCCATCAGGGCGATTTCCATTTCGGTCAGGTTGCGTTCGACGGTCGAGGGATGGCCGGGACCGCCGAGCACCCGGTCAATAATTCCGGAACTGAGGCCGTGTCCCATTTCGAGGACGGAGGCGCCGGTCAGTGGATCGATATTCAACAGGGTCAGGTGAGTCGAAGCCGGGAGGGACGAAAGAAAATCCGAGAACGGAATCGTCTCCAGCGTCACCAGCCGCAGCCCGACCTCGAGGCGGAAATAGGTGGAGAGCAAGGCGCCGAGGCTCTCCGCGAATTCGTCGACTTCCAGCCGCACGGTCCGCCATTCGGTGGACGAGAGGAAAACCGGATGGCGGAAATCAACCCGCTGGCCCGCGGCCGCCTGAGCCAGCCCGGTTTGGGGGGCGGATTCCGCGGCCTGAACTTCTTCGGACGGCGATGTTGGAGCTTCCGGGTTTTCCAGTTCAACGCTCATTGAATGGCGAACTCGGTGAGGTAGATATCGGCGACGGCCTCCTTGCCGAGAATATCGTTGAAGGCCGAAATCAACTCCGCGCGAACGATGTTGCGCATGCCGGGCTTGTCCACATCGCTCAGCGTCTTGCTGCTGAGAATGCTGGAGGCGGCGTCTCGCAACTGCAGATCATTCCGCTCGACATGTTCGCGAAAATCCGGGGTTTTGCCGACGAGCGTGATGGAGGCGACCAGGTAGCGGGTGCCGGCGGTTCCAGCCACGTTGACCAGCACCTTGCCGCCCAGTGGGACGGTGATCCGGCTTTTGGCGCCCGAGGTTTTTCCTTCGCCGTGGCCCTCGGCTTCGCCCTCCTTGCTGTTCGCGGCGGCGGCGGGGGCTTTGCCCCCCTGCAGTTTCGGCAGCAGAACAAAAGTCGTCAGGCCGTAGGCGATCGCTGGCATCAAGACGATGTTGGCGATCAGAGGAATCCAGGGATTGCCGCCAGCCTTTGCGGCCGGCGCGTGTTTGGCGTCCGCCTGGCCCGGAGGTTCGGCTGGTTTCGGAGGTTCGGGGCGATTAGCGGCCATAGCCGGTTAGCGTTTGAGATTTACGACTTCCTGCAACATTTCGTCCGTCGTCGTGATGATGCGGGCGCTGGCTTGGAAGCCGCGTTGCGTGGTGATTAGATTGGCCATTTCTCCAGCGAGGTCGACGTTGCTCCCTTCGATCTGGCCGCCCAGCACTTGTCCGGTGCCGCTGGTCCCTGGGGCCACGGCCGCGGCAAGTCCGCCTGCCGCCTGGATTCCTGAGAAAAGGTTGTTGCCTTCCTTCGTGAGGGCATCCGGGTTTTGCACGCTCTGGAGGAGAACCTGGCCCCGGGTAAACTTGTCACCGTTATCGAGGATGACCGTCAGCTTTCCGTCGTTTTCGAATCGGAAGGATTTATAGACGCCGGTGTCACCCGCGGGTTTGCCGGTGTCGTCCACTTTAATATCGCCGACCGTGCTCAAGCCGGTATCGCTGTAGCCTTGCAGCCGATACCCCTGGCTCGTGACAAGGTAACCCTGATCGTCTTTGCCAAAATTGCCGGCGCGCGAAAGAAAAGTCTGGCCGGAGGTTGGATCTTTCACGACGAAGAAGCCGTCGCCTTGGATGGCGATATCGCTCGCCACGCCGGTTTGCGTGTAGCCGCCGTCAGTGAAAAGCGAGCGGACCGCCCCAGTGGTCACGCCGGAGCCGATCTGGACCGAGGTTGTGCCCGAGGGCGATTGCAGGCTTTGGCTGAACGCGTCTTCGAAATCCGCCCGGCCCGTTTTGAACCCGAGCGTGTTCGAGTTGGCGATGTTGTTGCCGATCACATCGAGTTTGTTTTGGAATTGCTCGATTCCGCTGACACCTGAACTGAGAGAACGTACCATAAAATTCCTTTCTAATTAATGATTAAGCTGGAGCGTAGGCGCTGGTGGCTTGTTGAACGCGGATGACGTCACCGACAGAATAGGCCTGGCCGCCCACAATCAATTTGGGATCGGATCCAGAACTGTCGATCGCCGTGACCTGCCCGACCAACGTGTGCGTGGCGTCCACTTTGATCTGCACGGTTTGGCCGAGCAGTTGATTGGCACTCATGGATTGCAGCTCGGTTTGCATGGAGTTGGTGCTTTGGAGCGTGCTGAACTGGGCCATCTGGCTGATGAATTCCGTATCCTTTTGGGGGTTCAACGGATCTTGAGTGGTCATTTGCGCGACCAACAGTTGGATGAAGTCTTTCTGGCTCAGTTGCTGGATTGGAGCCTGACTTGCGGTGCTGGCCGCCGCAGCCGCGGCGGTGGCGCTGTTGATGGCGGGGATCGCTGGGGTCGACATACTTTCTTGTTTAGGCCCAGCTTTGCCAGCCCCGTTGACGGGGAGCGGAGGCGGCCAGGCGTTGCATTGACTTCCGTGGTTTATGAATCTCCTGTTCGTTAAAGAGGCTGGAGGCCGCTCGCGGCTCGCGCTGGGCGGATCCGCGATCATCGCGTCCTGAGCCCAAGCCGGCATTGTTCTGCATCATTCGATCCGCCGCCTGCAACGGTTCGACGCGCACTCCCTGCGAGCGGAGGGAGTTTTGCACCGCGCTCCATTGGGAATCCAGCCAGGTGAAATCTCCGCGCTGGCAGCGCGCTTCGAGATGGACCTGGCCATCAACATGACGGACTTGAAGATAAAGTTCGGTATGGGCGTCCGGCCGGAGAACAACCCGGAGTTCGCCGACCTGCGAGCTGCGCAGGAGCTGCACCTGATCGCGAACTGCGTCCACCAGGTTCACGGAATGAGTGTCGGCTGGGGCCGGGCTCGCGAGCGGCGCGGCCTCCATCTTCAAGTTGGGAAGGAAAGCGTCCGGCTGGATGGCCAGTTTGTCCGCGACGAGATCCGAGAGGAGATCTGGGTTGCGGGCGGACGGGCGTGGCGTGGCGATTGGTGACAGGGCCCGTTCGATAAGAAAGGGTGCGTCTGGCGTCACTAAAGGCTTCAGCTGCTCTTCAGAGCCTTGGTCAGGACGGGTTGGGCTGGTGAGCAGCATCAGGGCCTGTTTAGCATCGGGTATGCCATGAGGTTTTTCCGCGGTTTGGGGTGGAGTCAGGGCAATTTCTGCCGTTTTTGGCTGCTGGGGTGCGGCCGAGGGAGGCAAATCTGGTGTTTTGTGGGGATTCGGTGCCCCGGCCTGATCGGCCGCGAAAGTTGGAAGCGCTCCGACTGGGCCTTCTTTCGAGCTGGGCGCAGGCGGTGGGGAAATGGCTGACGCTGCGGCTGGGTCCGAATCGCGACTGACAGCCGGCTGGGTGGCGGTCGGAGTGCCTGGGGTGGGGGCTGGGGACGCGGGGGTGGAAGAGGGGCCGGTGGAGGTGGTCGAGGATGGCCTGTGAGTTGGCCACGTGCTGAGGGTCGGCAAGGGCCCGTTGGAGGACAAGGGGGCAGGCAGGATTGAGGTCAGAATTGAGGCCGCGTCAGGCTTTGGGCTTCCACTCGCGGTCGACAGGATGGTGACCGGATTGTCGGGTGGGTCTTTTACGGGAGTGGCCTGGAGTGTGAGGTCAGTGGAAAAGACAGGCGGCGTAGCCAGAAACAGACCCTGGGCTGGCTGCGCATTTGGGTTTGGCAAAGTTTCGTTCGGGGCGGCGGCTTGGCCCGACGGCCTGGCCACGGGGTCGGAGGCTGAGGCTGCGCCCGGGCTAACGGGAGTGGTGTTGGGGGGAGCTGTCTGGAGTGACGGGCTAGAGGAGGGGGCGGTGGCACGAGACGGAATTTCGCCTGACGAAGGTCTTAAGCCCAATAGGGGCCATCCGTTCGCGGCGGCTGCAAGGGGTGGTAAGATCTGGGTTATGCCGGGACTCGAGGCTGTCGACGGCCTTGTACTCGGGTTGGCGGTCGGATTGACGGTTGAGTTTACGGTTGAGTTCGACCGGCCAGCGGCCGTGGTTGGCGCGTCTTTCGCAGAGGCCGCCTGGGTTGCTGGTCCTGCGGAGAGAGGCAGAGGGATGGAAAATGAGGGAATCTGGACCGGTGACGCACTCGAACCTAGCAGAGGCGGAGACCAGGCATCAGGCAGGGATCGGGCCGCTTTGTCACTCGGCTCTTTACGGGGTTCAGGCTTTTTTTCTTCGTCTTTGGTTTCGTCCAGGTGCGAAGTGAGCAGATTATCAAAGCCGGTTGCAGCCGCTTTGGGCCCAGTTCTGGCGTCACTCTCCGTCCTTTGAGGCGCCGCCTCTTTCGGCAGAGGACGGATCGGAGCGTTCATGGTGATTTTTTCTTTTCGGAGATCGTCTTGCGCAACGATTCGGAGATGGAGGCCGCGCGCTTGGCCTGGGTTTCGCCTTCCCGGGCCATGGCGTCCAGCAAAGCCGCTGATTCGCTGTCCTTCATCACGCTGAAGAGCTTCACGACGGTTTGATCGTCCAACTCTTTCATGATGGCGGATGTGGCTTCAGGCGACATTCCGGAATAAAGTTTGGCCAGACGCTTGAGGTTCGGCGCCTCCTCTTCCTTCATCCGGACGACATTCTGGTCGAATTCGGCCTGGAGCTGGGCGACCCGCTGGGTGACGACGGTGATTTCGGCCCTTTCCGCCTGGAGACGAGTGGACAATTCCCGCAGTTCGGCTTCCCGCTTCGCCAGATCCTGCTTTTCCAGGTTCATCTCCTTGAGCAATTGGTCCATCTCCGGATTGTGGCGTTCCCAAAAGCTCTGCGGGGTGTCATCCGGCGGGGTCTCTTGGACCACCGCTTTGGCTGGGAGAGGCTTGTTCAGCAGCATGAACATGGTGAGAAGGAAGGAGATCCCTCCCAGCGTCATGGAGGTGATGGGAGCCTGGAGCAGCTTCATCATAAGGCGGCCAGCAAGCCGCGCTTCATCTGTTGAGCGAGCTCGTCAATCCATTGCTGTTCCTGGCGGGCCAGATGAAAACGATGGGCCGCGTGTTGCCGATCGCGCAGCCGGTCCAGGATCTCCCGTTCGCGCGCGGCTTTTTCCAGCGCGGCTCGGGCCAGGGTGGCTTCCTTTTCGGCATGGACGCAGCGGTCCAATTGGGTGCGACGGCGCTTTTCCAGAGTTTCGATATATTGATTGAGCTGGAGCAGCTCTTTGGCGGAGTGCCGGCGGTTGGCGGAGTATTGCAGAAGCGCGGCCGCGTTCAGTTCATTTTCCGTTTCGGAGAGGTCGGCGCGGGCACGGCTCGCGGTAACGACGGCGCGGGCATTTTTCTGGGCGGCCTCTTGTTCAATCTTGTTTTTCAAGAACTGAACGGCTTCGAGAGTAAATTTCCATTTCTTCATAGCTGGCTATTATTTGCCGGGGCTTGAGACTGCCCGCTCCAGCGCCTCCCAGCTGGAAGCTGCTGGAACGCCATGATCGACACCCTGTATAAGAAACTCGCGCAGAGGCTTTTGCAGGGCAAGAGCTCGATCAATCTCGGAGTTTGAGCCGGGGACATAAGCACCGATGTTTATCAAATCCTGATTCTTCCGAAGAAGGGAAAGCAAGTTTCGGGCCCGCGCTGCCAGGTCCTGTTGTTTCGCGGTGGTGAGATCCCGTTGCAACCGGCTGACGCTTTCCAGCACGTCGATCGCCGGATAGTGGTTTTCAGTGGCCAGTTGCCGACTCAGAACGATGTGGCCGTCGAGAATCGACCGAACCGCGTCAGCGACCGGTTCGTTCATGTCGTCGCCTTCCACCAGCACCGTGAACAAGCCGGTGATCGAGCCGGTGGTTCCGGAACCGGCGCGCTCCAAAAGCTGGGGCAGGAGGGCGAATACCGAGGGCGTGAAGCCGCGCGTCGCCGGTGGCTCGCCAATTGCGAGACCGATCTCGCGCTGAGCCAAGGCAAACCGGGTGACTGAATCCATCATCAGGAGCACATTTTGCCCCTCGTTGCGGAAATGTTCCGCCATCGCCATGGCCGCGAAAGCGCCCTTGACCCGCAGCAAAGCAGGCTGATCGGAAGTGGCGACCACGACGATGGACCGTTTGCGGCCCTCTTCTGTCAGATCTTTTTCCAGGAATTCCCTAACTTCCCGGCCACGCTCGCCAATCAGGGCGATAACGTTAACGTCCGCCTTGGAATGGCTGGCCAGCATGCCCAGCAGAGTCGATTTGCCAACACCGCTGCCGGCGAAAATGCCCATGCGCTGTCCTTGTCCGCAGGGCGTGAAGCAATCGAGTGCTTTCACTCCGGTTTCAAAGACCGACTGGATCCGTTTGCGGGTGAGAGGGTTGGGTGGCTTGTTGAGAATGCCCGCGCTCTGGGAATTTCGAAGCGGCCCGAGTTCGTCGATCGGTTCACCCAGCGCATTCAGGACTCGCCCTTTCAGTTCTCGCCCTACCGGCACCCGAAGGGACCGGCCGACCGCCACGACGGCACTGCCCGGCTGGATTCCATGCACTTCCCGGAGCGGCATCAGGAGAACTCGTTCCCCGCGGAACCCCACCACTTCAGCCAGGATATGCTCCGCATGGCCTGTTTCGATGCGGCAGACATCGCCGACTGCGCAGATGGGGCCAGCGGATTCGATAACGAGCCCGATTAACTGGGTGACGTAACCGCGCTTTTCCAGGACCGATGTTTCCTTGATCCGGTGGAGGTAGGAGGCGAGCCGCTGATGGCCCGCAACGGGTTCCGCCGTCAGCATAGAACAGCGCTTTCCATTTTCTCGAAAATCAACTCGCGCGTGGCCGCGATGGAGCCGTGCCGGGTTTTAACGACACAATCACCGCGGGTGACGCGAGGGTCCGGCGAGAACTGAATCCGCTTGCTGTCCGCAGGTGGCAGCATCCCGGATTGCACCTGGGAAAGGAGCGCCAGGTCCTCCGGATGCAAAAGAACTTCGTAGTCGGCCGTCTCTTTCAGTTCCCCGAGCGCGGCGCTCACCGTCTTTTCAATCATGTGAGCATCGATGGGAGTGTCGTAAACGACGCGACGGGCCGATTCGAGGGCGAGCAGAACAAGAGATTTCTCCCATTCCGCAATCACGCCGGGCAGGGCCTTTTCGAGAGAACGGAGGACGCCGGCCTGAATCTCGGCCAATTGCTGGCGCTGGGTGATCAGCTGTTCGCTTAACGATCGTTCGCCGGCTTCGTAGCCTTTGCGGAACTGATCTTCCAACAGCTGGCGGAACTTGCGTTCCGAGATGAGAGGCTCGGAGCCGTCGTTCAACCGAACGTCGCGGAGCGGCAGGGTGAAAGCAATCTTATGACGCGAATGCGGCATTTTCGGCCCCCTCCTTGGCCAGAATCTCGAGCTCACCGTCGTTTTCCAGGCGTCGGACTACATCGATGATTCTCATTTGGGCGGCTTCGATCTCCTTGAGCTTGAGGCTGCCGAGGAACTCCATTTCCTCCTTCACCGTTTCGGCGGCACGGCGCGAGATCGCCTGCAACAAAGTAGTCTTGAGCTGTTCGCTTGCGGTTTTGAGAGATATCGCCAGATCGCGGATGTCGACCTCGCGCATGATTTTCTGCAGCCCCGGGATGTCAATCTGGTTGAGATCCTCGAAGGTGAACATCTTCTTGCGAATGGAGGCGCCGAGATCGGGATTGCGCTGTTCTATGGCGGAAAGAATGGTTTTGCTCCGTTCCTTGTCCAGCGCGTTGAGCAGGTCAGCGGCGGACTTGATTCCGCCGGTTTGATTCAACGCCCGCATGGGCTTTTCGCCAATCTTCGACACCAGCACCTCCACCACCTTTTCCACGACTTCGATCGGCGTGGGGGAAAGCGTGGCCAGGCGCTCGATCACCAGCGCGCGCTGTTCGTCCTTGAGCATTTCGAGGACCTGCGAGGCGCGTTCGGGAGGCAAATAGCTGGCGATCAGCGCGATGGTCTGCGGCTGTTCCTGGCGGATCAGGTGCAGGATCTGCCGCGAATCAAGATTAAGCAATTTTTGCATGGCTCCGGCCGAGGCTTGCGCGGGCGAAACGCGATGAATCACGTGGCTCGCTTTGAAGCTGCCGATCGCCTTCTCCAGGCTGGTCTGCGCGAAATCCAGGCCGCCGCGGATCGAAGTGCTGGCCTGCAGGGCCACCTCGCTGAACTCCCTCAGAATCTCGGCCTGGACTTTTTGGCTGATGAAGGTCTGGTTGCTCATCTCGACGGAGACGGCCTCCAATTCGTGCTCGTCGAGATTTTTGAGAATGTTCGCCGCCGAATCAGGCCCGAGAATAATCAACAGAATGGCGAGCTTCTGAATTTTGTTCAGTTTCGAAACTTCGCTGCTGGCTCCGGAGGATGCGTTCATTTGGCTTGTCCTCGCGTCATCCAGCCGCGAATGGCCTGTGTCATGTTTTGCGGATTCTCACGGATCAACTGATTCAACACGTCGACGGTGACCACGCCATGCGGTGTGCGCGTTGTTCCGGGCTTTCCATTGGCGGTCAGGGTTTCGCCGTCGTCGCCTTCGCCCACGGGCACGCCGATCGGGATGTCGACATCCGGAGTGCGCTTGAACGCGCGCCAGAGCATTCCCAGCACTAACAGGCCGGCCGCGGGATAGAGCAGAGTTTGGACGAGTTGGAAGCCGAGCTGCCATTTCTGCTCCTTTTGCAGGGTTTGCGTGACCTCGGCGCCGTTTTGATCGTTGAATGGATACTCTTCGACGGTGATTTCGTCCTTGTTGCTTTCCTGAATGCCAATGGCGCTCTGGACGATCTTTTTCAGTTTATCCAGCTCCTCTTTGGAACGCGGGACAGCCACCCGGTTGGTGCCTGTCCCTTGCATCCGGCTGGCCAGGAAGACGGCGGCGCTGAGGTGGCGCAGCGAACCGGCGGCCTGCACGGTATTGCTGGTCGTTTTGGCAATCTCGAATTGGTTGTTCTTTACCTTCTTGCGAGTCCGGTTGTTGTTTTGGGGCACGGTCGCGACGCTATTGGTCTCGCCAACGGCGTTGGTTTCCACGCCGGGCGGCGCCACGGTCGGACTTGAACTGAGGGAGTCGGTCGTCTCTTCGGTTTCTGTAGTGCTCCGGGCGACCGTTTCGGGATCAATCTTTTCCTCCGTCTTCGTAGTGGTGTCGAAACTCATGTCGGCAGCGACGCGCACGACGGCCTGGCCCGAGCCCAGCACAGTCTCCAGCATGCCTTCGGCTTTGCGAGAAAGGTACTGTTCGAATTTTTTGCGGACTTCGAATTGGGTTTGGGTGAGGCCGGCCACGGTATCGGGTTCGTTGGTGTCCGAGAGGACATTGCCGCTATTGTCGACTACGCTGACGTGGGTCGGCTGCAGGCCTTCCACCGCGTTGGCCACCAGAAATCGAATGGCAGTAACAGTTTGCTGGCCCAGAGGCGTGCCTCCCCGCACTTTGACAAAGACGCTGGCGGTGGGCCGGTTTTTGTCGTTCACCATCAGCCGGTTTTCCGGCATGACGATCATCACCCGGGCGGTTTCAACGCTTTCCACCTGACTGATCGTTCGAGCCAGTTCGCCTTGCACCGCCCGGAGATAGTTGGCGCGCTGCACGAAATCCGAAATGCCGAAGTTGGAACGATCGAAAATCTCGAAGCCGACGCCCTCGCCGCGAGGCATGCCGCGCGAGGCCAGTTGCATGCGAGTGGTGTGGACTTTGTCACTGGGGACCATGATCGAACCGCTGCCGCCACTGACGTGGTAGGGCACCTTGGCTTCGTCCAGGTAGGCAATGACTTTGGCAGCCTCAGCTTCGTCCAGCCGGCCGTACAAGAGAGCGTAACTCGGCCGGCTCGACCAAAAGACCAGGCCGGAGAGGCCGGCGATGAGCGCCACGGTGGTGCCAGCCAGGGTGATCTTCTGGTTCAGGCCCAGCTGGCTCCAGATGGTCTGGAGCTGCTTGAGCATCTGCGTAAACTCTTGATTCATTCGTCACTAAATCTGCATGCGCATCAACTCCTGGTAGCTGTCCAGCAGCTTGTTCCGGACTTCCACCATGAGTTGAAACGACACATTGGCTTCTTCAACCGCGATCACGGCCTGGTGCAGCGGAACGTTTTGTCCGCTGAGCAGGCCATCCACCGTTCGGCCGGCTTCAGCTTGCTTCGCGTTCACATCACGAACCATCTCACCCAGAAATTCTGAAAACGGGCGCCCGGCGCCCACGCCGGTCTGCGGGAGGATCTCGCCGGTCGCGGGGCCGATACTGCCGAGCGATTTCAGCTCCTGGCCGGGCCCCAGGTTTCCCAGGCCGCCAAGATCCTTTAGTCCGGACGCCGAGCCCAGATTGCCCAGCTGTTTCAGGTCATCCGCCCCGATCTTGGGCGCCTGGTCGAGCACTGGCGGGTTGAACGGAGTGATCCGCCCCGCAGCCGCCATTCGCATCGCTGAGATCGGGTCCATATCTCAAATCATCAATGTTTGCCGATCGAGAGGGTTTGCATGGCCATCGATCGCGCATTCTTCACCACCGCGAGATTCGCTTCGAACGCGCGCGAGGCGACGATCATGTCCGCCATCTCCTCGTGAATATTCACATCGGGAAAGGCCACCATACCTTCGGGGTTGGCATCGGGATGTCCCGGGCTGTAAACCAGCCGCGGAGGGCGGGTATCTTTTTCGATCCGGGAGACGGCGACGCGGCTGGCGCTGGCCCCGTTCGCCCCTTGCGCTTGATCGAGCAGCGTTTCGAACACCACGTGCTGACGCTGGTAAGGTTTGCCGTCGATTCCATGCGTTGTGTTGGCGTTCGCGATATTTTGCGAAATCACTTCCAGCCGAACTCGTTCGGCGGCGAGGGCGGAGGCGGTGCTGTTGATTCCGGCAAGCGTTTGGATCATGTGTCACTTCCCTTCTTCAAGCAGAGCGGCCCGTAATCGCGAGCCGGAGTTTGAGGAGCGAGCCGGAAACCAGTTGGGTCTCCAACGCATGCTCCACCGTGTTTTGGTTCAGGTTCATCAACTCCGTTTCCAGCTCGACGTTGTTGCCGTCGCGGGTGGAAGCCAGCGCGCTGGAATCCTCCGCCAGAGCGGGGTTGAGGGAAGCAATCCTGCCGGAATCCTGAGTGCCGAGGGCCGATTTCAGCTCCTGCGCGAAGTTTGGCGCAACGTCGATCCTCCGGTAGTTCGGGGTTTCGAGGTTCGCCAAGTTGCTGGAGATGGCCTCATGGCGAAGCGCTGTCGCGTCGATCATCTTCTTCGTCGCGACGTAGCTGGGCTGGTTAAAAAGGGCCTCGATCATTCGGCAGCTCGACAGGAGCACTAAGCAACCGTTGTGCCACAGGCATTTGCTGCCGTTTTCGCGGGGGAGACGTATCTCAGGCCGACACTAAGGGAAAAGTTTGCCGTCGGAGGGGTCTGTCGGGGAAACTATTACTTGCCGGGCTTAAGCGGCCACGAACGACAGCATCTTCTCCTCGGCGGCCAGTTCCACCGGCTGCAAGGCACGAAGGAGAACGCGCTGAGTTGACCAGGTAAACCGTTCAACAGATTGAGGCAGGATGTGGAACTGCAACTTCCGACGATCGAAGCTCTGTTCGACGGTCAGGTAGCGAATCTCCCACGTCTCGTCGTTCCAGATGAAATCGGCCAGCATCCCGGCAAATTCGCCCGCCAGGTCTAGCCGGTAAGTGATGACCGTTCGGGTGCTCCGGAGATGAGGGTCCACTCCATTCAAGGGACCATTCCCTTGAGTTCGAGCCCCGGGTGAAGCCATGGCCAGGGATGCGTACTGCTTGCAGACGGGTAAAACCGAAACAGCCGGCCGAAACTGGGCGACCGCCTCGCTGGACGCGCCGAGTTGGATGGCTCCCGTCTCAAAGTCGAGTGCTTGAACCTGATTCGGCTCAAGCAGGATCTGCTTTTTCCCGAAGCGCCGGGGTTCCAGAGCAGCGACCAGATGCCGGATCTGCCAGTTCTGGTCGTCAAAGTAGATATCCTTCACCCTTCCACAGCTCAACCCGTCCGCGGACATTACGCGGAAGTTCGCCAGGTCTTGAAGGGATCTCAACACGCAGGATTGGACGCAGACGGTTCACGCTTTATTTAACCTTCGAGCTGATCCGCCGCGGTTCTGGAATGGCCGCACCGTCTTTTCGAGGGTCGGACGCCCCGAAATTGACGGAGGTGGCATAGTCCCGCAAAACGGCCTGGCCTCCCCCGACGTCCTGAGAGAATGGCGGCAGCACCTGGACGTCATGGCCGCGGGCTTTCAAATCCGCCTGGACCGCTTCGCCGATGCGGGATTCGAGCTTAACATCGCACCCCGGGAAGGTGAGCTTGGTAAAGCGCGGGCTGTCGAGGGCAGCCTGAATGTTCAGGTCAAAATCGACGATTTTCGAGACGAATTGGGCGTGAGCCTGGGACTGATTCCACCCCCCCATGATCCCAAAGGCGATCCTTACGCTGTCCTTCGCCATCATGGCTGGGATGATTGTGTGCACTGGCCGCTTCCGGCCGGCCAGGGCATTGGGATGTCCCGGTTCCAGGCTGAAGAGCGCGCCGCGATTATGCAGAGCAAAGCCGCAGCCCGCGGGCACAAGCCCCGAACCAAAGGATTCATAATTGCTCTGGATGTAGGAAACCATGTTCCCGTCCTTGTCCACCACACAGAGGTAGGTGGTGTCCGGACCGGCCTCGAAAGTGACGCTGGCTTCAGGCTGGCAGTTCGCGCTGTCCGGCCGGATGAGTTTCGCGCGGTCGGCCGCGTGGGTTTTCGAGAGAATCCCGCTCACCGGGACCCGGCTCGAATCGGGATCGCCGACGTATTTGAGCATATCGGCGTAGGCCAGCTTTTTCGCTTCGATCATGGTGTGCAAGGCGTTTGCCGAATTCACTCCATATTCGGACAGGGGAAATCGCTCCATGATATTGAGCATGGCCAGCGCGCCGATGCCCTGGCTGTTTGGCGGCATTTCGTAGACGGTCCAGCCGTGGTAAGTGGTGGAAATGGGGTCCGCCCAGCGGCTGGAATACTCGGCCAGATCGGCCCGGGTCATGGTTCCGGCCAATTCGTGGCTGAGGTGCTCGATTCTTTCGGCGATCGGGCCTTCATAGAAGCCCTTCCGGCCCTTGCGGGCGATCTGGCGGTAAGACCAAGCCAGGTCTGGATTGCGGAAGATCTCGCCGATCTTTGGGGCGGACCCGTGGGGCAGATAGGTCTGGCTGGCGGTTGTTGTTGCCCTCAGCTTTTTCTCACTGGATTTCCAGTAACCCGCGATAATTTCCGTGACGGGGAACCCTTGTTCGGCCAGGTCGATCGCTGGTTTTAACACTGCGGACAGCTGTTTGCGTCCAAATCGCTGGTTGAGCTTTGTCCAGCCGTCGACGCAGCCGGGAACGGTCACGGTGTGGATCCCGTTGGTTGCCATATGGGTGAAGCCTTTCGATTGCAGGAGTTCGATCGAGAGGGCCTGCGGCGCCCAGCCGCTGGCGTTGAGGCCTTGCAACTGCTGGGTTTTGGCATCGTAGACCAGGCAGAACATGTCCCCGCCAATTCCGCACATCATCGGCGACACCACGGCCATGACCGCGTTCGCGGCAATCGCGGCGTCCGCGGCGTTTCCGCCGTCGGCGAGGATCTCCGCGGCTGCCTGGGAGGCGAGCGGTTGCTCCGTGGCCACGATCCCAGTCTGTGACACCACCATGGAGCGAGTCTGAACACGCGGCTCGGCCGCCGAGGCGGCCAAGGCTGCAAGAAGGAGGACGCCGGTTTGTGGATTCATGAAAATCCAATAGCCCGGGGCGCGCGCCAATGCACGCCGGAAATCGCGAACCTCTGGGGGGCGGCGGCTAAGCTTTGCGCTTCAGCCAGTCCGGCGTCCGTTCGAGTTTCCAGATGTCTTCGAGCGGTTGCCGTTCCCGCACCACCGCGGCTTTGTTCCCGTTCACCAGGACTTCGGTCGGGAGGCTGCGGCTGTTGTAGTTCGATCCCATGACCGATCCGTAGGCTCCAGCGCTGAGCAGGGCGATATAATCACCGGAGTCCACCTTGGGCAGAGCGCGATCCTTGCAAAAGAAATCTCCGGATTCGCAAATCGGGCCGACGACGTCCGATGAGACCGGTTTGCCGCTCTTTTTGCGGAGCGGCACGATTTCATGGTAGGAGTCGTAGAAGGCTGGGCGGATCAGGTCGTTCATGGCCGCGTCGACGATGACGAAGTTTTTGTGGCCGGTCTTCTTTACGTATTCCACCCGGGTGACGAGCAGGCCGGCGTTGCCCGAGATGAAACGGCCCGGCTCAATCAGGATGCGCAGGCCGAGCGGCTTGAGGAGGGGCACGAGGGTGTCAGCGTATTTTTTCGGGGTCAGGATCTTTGCGGCTGCAGCGCGCTTCCACCAGCTTTCGGAACCGCTCTCGAGGGCGTCTTGATAGCGAATGCCGAGCCCGCCGCCGATGCTGAAGAACTCGAACTGATGCCGGTCCGCGAGCTTCTTCACCAAAGGCAGCACCTTTTTGACGGCCGCTTCAAACGGGCTGACCTCGGTGAGTTGGGAGCCGATGTGCATTTGGATGCCGCGCAAGCGCAGGTTCTTCAGCTTGCGCGCCCGTTCGTAAACTCCCTCGACGTTTTCGAAGGCGATTCCGAATTTATTCTCGTAAGTGCCGGTGGTGATCTTGGCGTGGGTATGAGCGTCAATGTTCGGATTCACGCGGACGGCCACAGGCGCGGTCGTGCGCAGTTTCGCCGCCACCTTGTTGATGCGCTGAAGTTCGGGCTCGCTCTCCACGTTGAAGGAATAAATCCCCTGAGCGAGGGCGTAAGCGATTTCCTCCTCGGACTTGCCGACGCCGGCGAAGACGCATTTGGAAGGATCGCCTCCAGCCGCGACCACGCGCCGCAACTCTCCTTCGCTCACGATGTCGAAGCCGCCGCCGAGATTGGCCAGCACCCGCAGCACCGCCTGGTTGGAATTGGACTTCATGGCGAAGCAGACCAGGTGATCCAGGCCGCCCAAGGCCGCGTCCAGCTTCTGGAAATGATCAGAAAGCGTGTGCTGGGAATAGACGTAAAGCGGCGTGCCGAACTTCTTCACGAGCGATTCAATGGAAACCCGCTCGCAGTGCAGCTTGCCCTGCAGATAGTGGAAATCGTGCATAGACTTAGCCGAGGAAAGCTTCGTGAACGGCGCGCATCGCTTCTTCGCCCCGTTTCAGGTCGATCACCACGGAGATTTTGATCTCGCTGGTCGAGATCATGTCGATGTTCACATTGTGCCGGGCCAGGGTTTCGAACACTTTGGCCGCGACCCCGGAATGGCTCCGCATGCCGACGCCGACCACGGAGAGCTTCCCGATGTTTTCGTCGGCGTTGACGTCCCGAAACCCAAGCTCGGGACGGAGCCCTTCGATGAGTTTGGCCGCTTTAAGCAGGTCGGGCTTGTCGACCGTGAAAGAGATGTCGGTGGAGGGAGTGCCGGTCCCGTGGCTGACGTTCTGGACGATCATGTCAACGTTGATGGCGGCGTCCGCGAGCGCTTTGAAAGTGCGGGCGGCCACGCCGGGCTTGTCGGGCACGCCGACGAGGGTGACTTTGGCCTGGTTTTTGTCGAGCGAGACGCCGCGGATCACGACGTCTTCCATGCTTCTGGTTTCTTCTTTCACGATGGTTCCTGGATTGTCGTTGAGGCTGGAGCGCACTTCGAAAATGACGCCAAATTTTTTGGCAAACTCCACCGAGCGGGACTGCATGACCTTGGCTCCAAGGCTGGCGAGCTCCAGCATCTCGTCATAAGCGATTTCGGGGAGTTTCCGCGCACTTTTCACGATGCGGGGATCCGCGGTGTAAACTCCATCCACGTCGGTATAAATCTGGCAAAGGTCGGCTTTGAGGGCGGCGGCGAGGGCGATGGCAGTCAGATCAGATCCGCCGCGCCCCAGTGTCGTGATTTGCCCTTCGGGCGTCTGGCCCTGAAACCCGGCGACGATCACCACCTTGCCGGAATCCAGAAGCTCGTGGACCTGGTTCGGGGTGATGTTCTGGATTTTGGCTTTGGTGTGAACTCCATCCGTGACAATGCCGGCCTGCGCGCCGGTAAGGGAGACGGCGTCGACATTGAGAGAATGGAGGGCCATGGCCGTGAGCGCGATCGTCGTCTGCTCGCCGGTGGCGAGCAGCATGTCCATTTCGCGTTCGCTCGGCAGCGGCATGATCTCTTTGGCCAGCTTGATCAGGTTATCGGTCACGCCGCTCATCGCGGAAACCACCACCACGATCTGGTCGCCCTGCGCGCGGTACTTGGCCACGCGGGCCGCGACATTCTTGATGCGATCCGTATTGCCGACGGACGTTCCGCCGTATTTTTGTACTATCAGTGCCATTGCTGCTTATGTCTCCGCCCGGTTGGCATCCGGCTTGAGCGGATTGTGCCATTTGAGCCCGGGGAAATGGGAAAAGTCTTCATCAGCGGTGGCGATTTCGGCGTCGTGCTCGATCGCAAGGCAGGCCAGATGGGCGTCCATGGTGAGGGCCGCGCCGTGCCCGACGGCATGCAGCATGTTCTGCAGCACGTTCCAGTGCTGTTCGGTCACTTGGGCGATGACCACGTTGGGGCGGGCGAGCCAGGCATCCACCATGGCCACGGCGTCGGCCAGCAACAACGGCTCGGGCATGATCTTCGAGCTGGTGGTCAGCCGGATGAAACCGAGGATGACCAGCCAGCTGAGGGCGGTCTTGCGATCACTGTTCAGCTGGTCTTCCCACCAGGCTCGCGCGGCGCGATGCCGCGGCGCCCGGCTGTTCACCGCAGCCATGATCAATGTCAGGTCGACGAGAGTCATTTGCGGCTGTACTTGCGAAAGTATTCCTCCCCTTCCACATCCACGAGGATGGTCCAGGGGGTCTCGACGTGCGTGCCGAAGTCATGCACGCGCTGCACAAACTTGGCAGGCGCCGCCGCGGGCCGAGGGGCATCGGCGGCCAGCCGCAGCGCGCCGCGAATGAACTCCCGCGTGCTGATGCCCAGCGCTTTGGCTTCGGATTCCAAGCGCGAGGCGAGCGCATCGTCGATTTCGAGGTTGATGATCATATCCCGATGATCTTCATGACCGCGTGCAAATCGGGCTTGGTGATGAAAGGCTCGAACCCAGCGCTCTTGATCGCGGTGTCCGGGTCCTTCAGCCCGTGGCCGGTCAGGGTGGCGGTGATCACTGAGCCTTTGGGGATCAGGCCGGCTTTGGAACATTTGATCAGGCCTGCGAGCGGGGCGGTGGAGGCCGGTTCTGCAAAAATTCCATCCGTGCGGGCCACCAGCTTGTAGGCGGCCAGGATCTCTTCGTCAGTCACCTTGTCGATGTGCCCGTGTGATTCCTTGAGCGCATTGGTCGCGCCCTGCCAGCTGGCCGGATTGCCAATGCGAATGGCCGTCGCGATCGTCTGCGGGTTCTCGATCGGATGACCGTCGACAATGGGCGCGGAGCCCGCCGCCTGGAATCCGAACATCCGGGGCAGAAGATCAACTTTGCCGCTGGCGTGATATTCTTTATAGCCGCGCCAGTAAGCGGTAATGTTGCCGGCGTTGCCCACCGGGAGGAAATGGAAGTCGGGCGCCCGCCCGAGTTGATCGCAGATTTCGAAGGCCGCGGTTTTCTGGCCTTCGATGCGCACGGGGTTGATGCTGTTAACCACTTCGACTTTGCCCGTTTCACCCAGCTCGCGGACAATGCGCAAGGCGTCATCGAAGTTGCCTTCGATCGCGATGGTGGTGGCGCCGTACATCAGAGCCTGGGCCATTTTGCCGAGGGCGATCTTGCCATTTGGGAGCAGGACCACACACTTCATTTTCGCCTTGGCGGCATAAGCGGCCGCGGAGGCGGAGGTGTTGCCGGTGCTGGCGCAGATCACCACCTGGGCGCCCCTTTCCTTGGCCTTGCTGATGGCCATGGTCATGCCCCGGTCCTTGAAGGAGCAGGTCGGGTTCATCGCCTCGTATTTGAGATAGAGCTCGAATTGGCCGCCGATCGCTTCGACGAAATTTTCGGCGCGGATCAGCGGAGTGTTGCCTTCCAGCAACGTCACCACCGGCGTGCGGTCGCTCACCGGCAGATGTTCCCGATAACGCTCTATCACCCCCGGCCAGGCCGAGGCTTGTTCTGTGGCAGATGAAAACGCTGTGGTCATTCGAAACTTTCAACCCGGATCATGACTGGCGGCGCTTTGACCACGGGCAGCTTTCCGATCTTGCTCATGGCGCGCTTCATGGCGGCGGATGGCGCGTCGTGCATCATCAGGATCAGCGGCACGCTGGCTCCTTCGTGCCCTTCGGGCTGAATGACCGAAGAGATCCCGATCTTCATCTCCCCGAGAATCGTCGCGATGCGCGCGAGCGTACCCGGGCGGTCCACCACGCTCAAACGCAAATAGTAGCGCGAAACGACGTCGTCGATCTGCTGCACCGCGCCTTCCCGCTCGTGCGGAACGAACGGCGGGATGCGGCTTTGGCTGGCGCATTTGAGGTCGAGTGCGGCATCCGCGAGGTCGCTCAACACTGCGCTGGCGGTCGCGTCCTGGCCCGCGCCCCGGCCATAATAAAGCGTGTCGCCCACGATATCCCCGCGGACATAAATGGCGTTAAAAACGTGGTTCACACTCGCCAGAACGTGGGTGTTGGGAATGAGGGTCGGATAGACGGTGACCTGGATGCGCGCGCCGCCTGTCCGACGGCCGGCCTTTCCGGCGCCGGGTTCCACCTTTTTCACGATCCCGAGCAGCTTGATGGTGTAGCCCAATTGCGCGGCGAACTGAATATCAAGCTTCGAAATCTGGCGAATGCCCTCCACGTGAATATCCCGCGGGTTGACCCAGAAACCGTGGGCCAGAGAAGCAAGAATCCCGGTCTTATGGGCGGCATCGTGGCCGTCGACATCCAAGGAAGGCTCGGCTTCGGCGAATCCGAGCCGTTGCGCATCCGCGAGCACATCGCTGAAATCGGCGCCTTCGAGCTTCATCCGGGTGAGGATGTAATTGCAGGTGCCGTTGACGATTCCGTAGAGCCGGGTGATCCGATTGCCGATCAAGCCTTCGCGCAGGACCTTGATGATCGGAATTCCCCCGGCGACGCTGGCTTCGTAGTAGAGATTCGTCCCGAAATTTTGGGCGGTTGCAAACAATTCCTCGCCATGGGCGGAGAGCAGGGCCTTATTGGCCATGACCACCGGCTTGCCCTGGCGCAGAGCCCGCAGGGTGACCTCTCTGGCGGTGGTGGTGCCGCCGATCAGTTCCACCACGATCTGCACCCGAGGATCGTCGACGACGCTCTGCCAATCGGTGGTGAGAAGCTTTGCAGGAATGTCCACCGGGCGCTGTTTTTTTAGGTCGCGCGCGGCCATCTTGACGATCTCGAACCGCAGGCCTAAACGGGAAGCCATTAACCCGCCATTCCTCTGAATGGCTTGATACACACCGCCGCCGACCGTGCCGGCGCCAATGATGCCAAGGTTAACCTGCTGCATAAGCGGCAAAGAGTGCCATTCTACCCCGGCGGAAGAAAAGTGCAATTTGCTCAAGGGGCCTCCAGAGGGCGCATGACAGATTTCTTCAGGCGGGAAGCGATAGGGGATCGTTTTTTGCCGC
>CAZMKE010000039.1:0-56470 GCA_964566945.1 uncultured Verrucomicrobiota bacterium
GCCTACCAGTCACTTACAGAAGTCTTATACAGCTAATTTCTTAACGGCATTGCCTTTAAGCTGATGTCGCCGGAGGCCCCCGGCCTGATGGCGTACGCTGGCCGGCTCTTGTCGCCCACGTAACCAGAGGCTACATAGAGCAGCCCGTGCGCGGTGAACGGCGTGGGAATGACGATCGACGACATGCCGCTCAGTTCCCACAGCAAGTTGCCCTCAAGATCATAGGATCGCAGCCTTTTCGTTCCCGGCGTGATCAGTTCGACGCGCTTCTCGTTTTCCCAAACGAACGGCGTAGCCCAGTTGCTCTTCTCATCACGTTCCTTTCGCCAAAGCTGGCGTCCAGTCCTGGCGTCGAGCGCAGCCACGAACGAGGCGTCTTCGTTGTCGTTCACGATGAAAAGGCGATCCTTGTGGAGTACGGGGGAGGCGGCCGAGCCCCAGCCGTAGCGCGTGTGGACGGCGGGCCAGTTGGTGGACCATTGCGGCCGCCCATCCAGGTCGTAACAAAACAATCCCACGTTGCCAAAGTAAGCGTAGATTCTTTCGCCATCGGTGACGGGCGTTTCGGAGGCGTAAGTGTTCTTGATGTGAGTTTGATTGGGGGGGGCGCCTTGGTGGGCCTCTCGCCGCCAGAGTTCCTTGCCCGACCTTAAGTCGAAGCACAGGACCAGCCAGTGGTGCTGGGCCTTGGGCGCTTCCTTTTGCTCGCCTCCAAAATAAAGCCCCTTTTTGGGAGCGGCCATTTCGCCATCGCTTTGCACCGTGGTCAGAAAAATCTTGTCACCCCAAACAATCGGGCTGGACCACCCCCGGCCCGGCACGGCGGTCTTCCATTCCACGTTTTCGGCCGAACTCCACTTGTCGGGCAGCGCCGGATTGTCCACTATCCCTCGGGCGCCGGGTCCGCGGAATTGCGGCCAGTTTTCCCCGGCGCGGCTGATCAGGGCGCCGAGGCAAAGTGTCAGAAGGGCTGCTCGAAAGCGGTTGGTCATGCGGTCGAGGCTGCCTAAAATACGAGCCGTCGGCAAGTTCTGGACGCGTTCCGTCACCCCCAAAGCCTGCCTATGCGGAGCCGCCCATTGGAAGAGTGGGCAAGGTGATCAAGCCGTTGCTGCGCTGTCCAAGGAATGGAGATGAGAGACCTCGAAAGCCCAAAGTGGATGTATCTAAAATGCCTCCTGTTCTGTGTCATCGGCGTCACTGCAGCAGGGTTAATCGTTGCAGGAAACCCGAACATGCAAACGGCTGTGCTTTTGGCTCTCGTGATCTGGAGCTTCTGCCGGGTTTACTGCTTCGCCTTCTATGTGATCGAGAAGTACATCGACCCGAACTTCAAATTTTCTGGTTTGGCCGCGGCGTTGAGGCATCTTGCCCGAAGGCAATAGCGCTGGCATGGGCGGCGGCCGGAGGGCGGGCAGGGAAGCTGCGGCTACGGGCTCTGTGGCAGCAGAAGTTGTTCGATCTCCCGATAATTGGAGACCACGTGAGTCGCATGGGCGAGTTTCTCTTTGGGCAGGGAGTTGGTGATGCCGATGACGGTCATGCCGGCTGAGAGGGCGGCCTGGACTCCCGCGGCGGCATCTTCGATCACACAGCAATCCCCAGGCTGCACTTGAAGAAGTTCCGCGGCGCGGAGAAAAACGTCCGGCGCCGGCTTGCCCCGGGCAACGTCCTGGACGCTGACAATCGCGCCGAAGAATTGCCGCAAATTTTTCATGGCAAGAACGACGTCGATGACCGGATGGAACGACCCCGAGGCCAGGCCGAGCTTGTAGCGAGCCGCCAGCCGGCCGACGAGTTGAGGCAAGTCTTCAAAAATCGGCTCTTCGGCCTTGATCATTTCGAGGAACCGGCGCTGCTTCCATTCGCTGAGATGCTCGAGGCTGTGGGCGGGGCGATGCTTTGCGATGAAGTCGAGCCAGAGGGCGTGATCGCTGCGCCCGTAGTATTCCGGGAAATGGATGCCGTGATTGTCGGCATAGCCCATTTCCTGAAAGACTTCCCGGAACGCGCGTTCATGGCACGGTTCGCTGTCGATGATCACCCCGTCCATGTCAAAGATGATGGCTTTGAACTGCTTCACCGCCGGGAAGGGATACCAGAATGGCCGGAAATTCAAGTGTCATCGGCCGGCAATTTTCTCGCGCCTCTGGAGAAACTTGCTTGTCGGCGCGGGGCGGATTTGGAGAATTCGGGGATGGCCAATTTGCAGATCGAGTTGTTGGAAGTGGGATCCGGTCAATTGCCCGAGCCGGGACAGATCGCCGTGGTGCATTACACCGGCTGGCTGGAGGATGGCTCAAAGTTCGACAGTTCTGTCGATCGAAACGAGGCGTTCGAGGTGGCCGCCGGGGTGGGGCAGGTGATTGCGGGCTGGGATATTGCCCTTTTGCGGATGCGCGTCGGGGATAAGGCGCGAGTGACCATCCCGCCGGATCTGGGCTATGGCGAGTCCGGGATCGGCGGGGTGATTCCGCCGAACGCCACCCTGGTCTTCGAGATGGAATTGATCGAAGTGAAGTAGCGCGCGGCCTTGAGCCTAAGGCGCGGCTTCCTGCACGAGAGCTTCGAGCAAGTCGGCCACCTGTTGAGCGGTCAAGCCGGCCAGAAGGCCTTCGGGCATGGCGGAGAGCTGCTGGGCTCGCAGGGACTTCACCTTCTCAGCCGGGAGCTTGTGATCGACCGAACCCGAGTCTCGCAAAACGATTTCCCGGGCCGTCTTTGAGAGGATAATGCCGCTGATCTGTTCATCCTCGTCGATCTCCGCAGTGTAGAGGACATATTCGGGGGCGATCTGGCGGGAGGGTTCCAGAATGTTGTCGAGCAGGTCGGCGCGCGAGCGGTTCTGCGCGGCTTTTTTAAAGGGCGGACCGAAAGCCCGGCCGAGGTTTCGATATTGATGACACTGGAGGCAGCTGAGCCGGGCTGCGTCGGCGAGCAACGCCGCCCCGCGCGCCCCGTCGCCGCGCAGCGCAAGAACCTCCTGTTTCTGCGGGGTGATTTGCGAAACGGGAGCCCGGGCCTCGGGCGGCAGGAAACGCTCGAACAGTTCCCGAATCAACGGGTTGCTGGTCTTCAGGACGGCTTGGGCCAGTTTTTCCCGCTGTGGGACGGCGATAAGCGGATCGGCGGCGGCATGGGCCAGGCGGAGGGCGTCTGATGTCGAGTTGAGGGCGGGCTCGGCCAGCTTCTCCAGATCGGCATCCGACCGGGCCAGAGCGTTGCGCAGGCTCTCGTGGTCTTCACCGGTTCCCGCCGGCGTCGAGCCCTTGAGCCCCTGAATCCATTCTCGCAGCAGGGCGATGCCCGGATCGTCGACGATGCGCGTGCCGATATAAGGCATCCGGCTGCGGCCGGTCGCGGAGACGCGGAACAATGCGGCCGAGTGAAAGGGAGCGCCGGGATTGATCACCCGCGCGCGGGCCAGAGCCAGGTCTCCGCGCGTGGGGCGTTGATCCACCATGTGCATTTTGTCATTCGGCAGATCGATGTTCATCACCGATGGCACGGCTCCGCCGGCATTTTCACGGTGGCAGGGAGAGCAATTGATATGCAGATAAGAGCGGGCGCGGCTCTCCAGGGGTTGGCGGGCATCGTAGGGCGATACCAGGGATTTCTCCGGCGCCTTCAGCTCGACGGCAAAGAATTTGTCGGCGGCCAGCGCCCGCAAGTCTTCGGCCTTCAGGTTTTCGGGCTGAAATCCGAGCGCGGCGCCGCACCACGGGTTGTGGCAGCGGAGGCATTCTGCCCGCGCATGGAAGCGCCAGGTTTGCACCCGAGTGCCGCCCGGTTCGCCCGGGTCCGCGATTTTCAAAGTGGCCTCAGCTCCTTCCGCCGGCACGAGCGCCGCGTCAGATTGATCGTCATTCCACCGATAGGAATACGCGCCCCATCCGTCGCCGTTGAAATGGAGAACCTGAGTTTCAATTTTGCGGGCCGAGTCCGGCCGGCCCTTTTCCATCTCAAGCGACACCGTGCGGACAAGGACCGCGTTCGATGGGTAGCGCCAGGGCCGGTCCGCGTTGGTAATCACGGATTCGAAGGGCAGGGCCAGAAACCGTTCAGCGGTTGCATGGTCGTTCCACATCGAGGCATTTACCCGAAAGGGAATGACGCCGGGGGCGGCCGTTTGATTGGCTACGGAAGTGAAAAGCCCGGTCTGGCTCAGCCGGGTTGGGAAATCCGTGGTTCGATTGGCGGCAGGATTGGCTTCGAGCGAGTAGAGGCCGCCGTTGTAATCGAGCACCACGATTTCTCCCCGCGGGTCGGGTGCGAATGAGACCACTCGGATGGACGTGTCGGTCAGTTCCTCGCTGAAAGTGACTTTATCTTTTTCCGCGCGAATCGCCCAGATCTTGCCGGTTTCCCAATCGCCATAAATGAACGCGCCCTTCAGAGCCGGGAACTTGGACCCATAATAGACAAAGCCGCCGGTGATCGAGGCCGCTTCGCTGTGCGGATGATCCTTGATCGGCGGGGTGATGGGGGCGGGGCCCAGAGGATCGGTGGTGTGGACCGGTTGCCGCCCTTCGACAATGCTCCACCCGTAGTTCCCGCCGCGGTCGACCCGGTAGATCAATTCCCAAAGTTCCCAGCCGACATCCGCGACCCAGACCTGCCCGTTCTTTGGATCGATGCCAAAGCGCCATGGATTTCGGAAGCCGAAAGCCCAAATCTCCGGCCGGGTGTTGGCCCGGCTGACGAACGGGTTGTCCGCGGGTATGGCGTACGGGCGGTTATCGGCGCGGTGATGGACGTCAATGCGAAGCAGCGACGAAAGCAAATCGGAGACGTCCTGGCCGGTGTGCAGGGGATCTGGAGGATTTGGTCCCGCGCCATCCCCGGTGCTGATGTAAAGATAGCCATCCGGTCCGAATTTGAGGCAGCACCCGTTGTGGCCGCCGGAGAGCCAGGTGATCAGGAGTTCCTCGCTCGCCAGGTCGACAGCCGGAGGGCCATCCGTTTTGACTTTGAACCGGGAGATGTGAGTGCCCTCGGGCAGATCGGACTTCAGGACATAGCAAACGTAGATGAAATGGTTGGTCGCGAATCCCGGATCGAAAGTGAACGCGTAGAGATTGCCTTCCGGCCCCTGCAACTTGCCGAAGTCTGCTGCCGGCTGCAGGTCCTCGCCCGACTCGGTAAAAGTGTGCAACCGCCCGGCTTGTTCGGCGAGAAACCAGCGATGCAGGTCAGCGCTGTAGGCCAGGTCGAGCGCGTTGGTGAAATTGCGGGCCGGGAACATCCGCTGGATCCGGTAGTTGGCGGGTCTCTCCGGCGAGCCGTGAATGCGCGAGGCGGTCCAGGGAACGCGCTCGGCGCGGGCCAGCGGACTGCAGGCGAGGCAGAGCGCCAGCAAGGCAAGGGCAAATGGGTTCATTCGACGCGCGGCCACTCTTGCGGAGGAGGCTTAAATTGACGAGCCATTTTTGGTTTGCGGGCGCCATTCGGCGACGAAGCCCGGAAAGAGTTGCTTGCCCCAAATGCTCCGCCCGCTAGAGTCGCGAAGGATTCACGCTTATGCACTTGCCAACCTCAGCACGCTGCCGCATTCGCGGAGCATTCACCTTGATCGAACTGCTGGTGGTGATCGCCATTATCGCCATCCTGGCCTCGATGCTCCTGCCCGCGCTCTCGAAAGCCAAAACCAAGGCCCAAGGGATCAAATGCTTGAACAACCTCAAACAACTGCAGCTGGCGTGGCATTTCTATGCCGGAGATAACGATGATCGGGTGACTTCCTCCGGATATTTGCAGCCGGTCGAGCCCACGGCCTGGGTGAACGGCTGGCTCGATTTCAGCGCTGCGAACACCGACAACACCAACACCGCGCTCCTGAAAGATCCGGTGAAGTCAAAGTTCGGGCTCTATTTGCAGGCGGTGGACGTCTACAAGTGTCCGGCAGATCTGAGCACCGTGAAGATTAAGAACGTGACCTACTCGCGCGTGCGCAGCCTCTCGATGAGCCAGGCGTATGGCCCGCCTTATCTCAGCAACAAACCGGGCGGCTGGCTGGCGCCCGGCGGGTACAATGAACAGCAAACCCGCTACAAAGTGTTCCAGAAGCTTGCTGACCTGAGCTCCCCCGCATCCCTTTATGTTTTGCTCGATGAGCATCCGGATGGCATCAACGCGGGCGGTTTTGCCAATCAGATGGTGGAGAACGAGGCGCAGGCCCGTATTATCGATTTTCCGGCAAGCTACCACAACGGGGCGGCCGGCATTTCCTTCGCGGATGGCCACGCGGAAATTCGCAAGTGGGTTGATCCGCGCACGCGCCCGGCGCCCAAATACAATAACAACCTCCAGCTGAACGTGGCCTCGCCCAATAATCGGGATGTGATCTGGCTGGCCGAGCGGACCACCGTTCGCACCGGGCTGTAATCCCGCCTTCGGCCTGGCTAAGCGAGGATGTCGTGCACGACACGGCCATGGACATCGGTGAGGCGGAAGTCCCGTCCGGCGTAGCGGTAGGTGAGTTGTTCGTGGTTGAGCCCCATCAGGTGAAGGATCGTGGCGTGCAGATCGTGCACGTGAACCGGATTCTCCACCGCGTTCATGCCGAATTCGTCCGTGGCGCCGTAGGCCATGCCCGGTTTCACTCCACCCCCGGCCAGCAAGGTGCTGAACGCGGTATGATGATGGTCGCGTCCGGGCGGCTTGCTGTTCTTATCGTCCTTCCGATTTTCCGCGTAGGGCGTTCTCCCAAACTCGCCGCTGACAATCACCAGGGTGTCCTCAAGCAGGCCGCGTGATTTGAGGTCGCTGATCAGGGCCGCGGCGGCGAGGTCGGCATCCACGCAGAGCCGGCGATGCTCCGCGTCGTGGTTCGAATGAGTGTCCCAGGGCTGATTGTTTCCCGTGGTGTAATACACGGTCACAAAGCGGACGCCCGATTCGACCAGGCGGCGGGCCAGAAGGCACGACTTGGCAAAAGTGGTCTGCCCGTACATCTGCCGCACCGATTCGGGCTCCTTGCTGATATCAAAGACGTTGAGCGCCTCCCGTTGCATCTGGAAGGCGGTTTCCATCGTCTTGATCTCCGCTTCGAGCTGCGAATCGCGGTCGCGCTGCCGGAGATGTTCCTGGTTCAGGGTATCCAGGAGATCGAGCTGCTCCCGTTGTTGGGCGAAATTGAGGTGAGGATTGCGGATGTTGGCCACCAGCTTCTCCACCTGCATATCCGAGGTCACGACGCTGGTGGCTTGAAACTCCGCCGGAAGGAACCCGCTGCTCCAGAGAGCGGGGCCGACCACGATTTTGGGTGAAGGGCGGAGAACGACATAGCCGGGCAGGTTTTGATTTTCGGTGCCCAAACCGTAGAGCAGCCACGATCCCATGGAAGGGCGAATCGGCTGGACGTTCCCGGTGTGCATCTGGATCAGGGCCGGCTCGTGATTCGGGACGTCGGTGTGCATCGAACGAATGACGCAGCAATTGTCGATCACCCGGCCAATATTCGGCAGCGTCTCGCTCACCTCGATGCCGCTCTGGCCGCATCGTTGAAATTCCAGCGGGGAGGGCATAAAGCCGCTCCCATTGCTCTTCTTAAATAGATCGCCGCTCGGTTGCTGGCCTTCGTGCTTTCGGAGGGCCGGTTTGGGGTCGAATGTGTCCACATGCGACGGACCCCCATTCAGAAAAAGGAAAATCGCCCGTTTCGCCCGCGCCCGCGGGTGAACGGGCTGGCCCGCGAGCAACGAGCGCGACCCGAGCAGGCTGGTGAGGCCCATCGCTCCAAATCCCGCGCAGGTCTTTTGCAGCATCTGCCGGCGGGTTAGGCCCGGCGCTCTGGGCATGGGGTGGTTAATCGACATAGGAAAACTCATTCGAGGCAAAAAGGACCTGTGCGTATTGCTGCCAGCGGGTGAACTCTCCGTCCTCGGGGCGGGCGAGGAATCGGAGGGCGGCCGAAATCTCCGACGGCGACGGCTCGCGCCCGTAGAGAAGCTGATAAGCTTGCTGAATTCGGGCCTCGGTCGAGCCGCTTTCCAGGCGCCCGACCAGACGGGAGGCGCACTCCAGAACAAAGGCATTGTTGAGCACGAAAAGCTTCTGCATCGGCGTGGTGGTGACGGCTCGCCGCTCGCAGTGCACGTTGGCGTCCGGATAGTCGAACTGCATCAGGGTATCGTTCAGTTTCAACCGGCTGACCCGGCCATAAACGGTGCGCCGATGGTTTCGGAAATCGTCCAGCTCCTGCGATTTGCCTCCCCGGTCGCTCAAAGCTCCGGAGAGCAGCAGAACCGAGTCGCGCCACTGCTCGATCGAGAGCCGCTTCCGATTCATGTGGCTGAGCAGCAGATTTTCCGGATCGCTGGCCGCCGCGTGAGAAGAGCTTTGGCGATAGGCCGCCGAATAGACGATCTCGCGGACCAGCCACTTGACCGACCAGCCGTTTTCCATGAAACGCGCCGCCAGATCGTCCAGCAGTTCCGGGTGCGTCGGCAATTGCCCCGAATGCCCGAAATTGCTCGGCGTCGCCACGAGCGGCTTGCCGAAAAGCGAGGCCCAGACGCGGTTGACGAACACCCGCGCCGTGAGCGGATTGTCCGGGCTGCCGATGGCCTCCGCCAATTCTTTCCGGCCGCTCCCTTCGCTGAAGGGTTTCGCCTCGGGCTCGGACAGGACGCGCAGGAACCGGCGAGGCGCCAGCTCGCCTTTGCGATCGGGATTGCCCCGCAGGAAGACGTTCAGATCTTTGACCGGCCCGTCCTCCACCATGTGCAGCGTGGCAGGGCTCATTTTTTCGGCGCTGGTCCCGTCCTTTTCCTCGGGGCCATCCGGAGACTTGTTGACCATCCGCGTGCTGGCGAAGACCCCGGCCAAGCCGTAGTAGTCCGCCATGGTGATCGGTTCGAACTTATGGTCGTGGCAGCGCGCGCAGGCGACGGTCAGCCCGAGCGCGGTGCGGCCCACCGTATCAATTCGGTCCTCCCACTCGTCGGCCATCACGGCCAGCCGGCCGCGATCGTAATACTTCGGGCCGAGACCGAGAAAGCCGAGCGCCGCGAGGTTCTCTTTGCCGCCCGGATACTTGTCCGCGGCGATTTGGAATTTCAGGAACTGATCGTAGGGCAAGTCGCGATTGAAGGCGTCGATCACCCAGGCCCGGTATTTGTAGCTGTTGGGGTAAAAGTAGGTGGTGTCGTCTCCCACCTGGTGGGCCTGGTCCTCCGCATAGCGGGCCAGCGGCAGCCATAGGCTGGCCAGGTGCTCTCCGAAAGCGCGCGATTCCAGCAGGCGCTCGACCACCCGGGCATACGCTTCATCGGATGGATCCGCGGCGAACTCAGCGGCGTCGGCTTGAGCGGGTGGCAGCCCGGTCAAATCAAAGCTGAGGCGGCGGATCAACGGCTGGGCCGGGGCCGGTGGAGCGGGGTCCAGGTTTCGGGCTTCCAGTTTCGCCAGGATAAAATAGTCGATCGGTTTGGCCGGCCAGGCCGTCCGCCGGACTCGTGGAAGGCTCACCCGTTCCGGGAGCTTGAACGACCAGAACTCACGTTCCTTCGCCCAGTCCGGTTCCGCGGGCCGGGAAAGGGGAACGCACAGCAGCACCGCCAGAGTGGCAATGACGCGCGCAACAGTTGAACAGGCTTTTCCCACCGGGTGTCAGGGGTATCTGCGTTAGACGATAACCCTTCCGGCCGGTATTCATCAATTCATGTTTCCTGCCTGCTGCCAACGACGGATGAAAGGCCGTGGGAATGCCCAGAAAAAGCTCAAGAGCGAAAAGGAAAAAGCGGCGGATTATTCCACGCCGCTGTCCATGCCCCCTAATCTCCCCCACATGCTTCTTTCTACATACCAGAATTAGCCACGCTGCAACATCAGGGAAATGCTGATTGTCGGCTCCCGTTTTACTGGGCCTTTCGCAGGCGGAAGAAACTCGGGGTGGCGTAGGGCGGAGGAATGGAGATTCGGAATTGCGTCGGTGACAGGTTGACGGTCGGCGCCGAGATCGACTGCCAAGCCCCTCCGAGGTCGCTGGTCGTTTCAACGGTGAGGCTGGCGGGATCAGCTCCGGAGAGCAGGGTGGCGTCGATGACGATCTGACCGGAGCCATCTGTGCTCACGGCGAGTTGCAATTGGGGTGTGCCTGTGGCTGGAGCCGCCGTCACCGCGAGCGTCGGGCCCCAATCCAGGTAATTGTGGCCGGTCCGGGCCCGGGCTTGAATCTGGAAATTGCCGCTCCCGGTGGGAATGTAGGTGAATGTGGTCCCGTTCGCTGCGCTCACCGTGTCATTGATGACCTCTTGCACGTGCGGGAACTGAATATCGTCAATGAGCCATCCGACGCTGAGATCCGTGGAGTTCACGAAAATGCCGCGGATAAAGTCGAGCGCGAACCGGATTCGAATCGCTTTGCCCGCGAATTGTGAAAGGGCGGCCGACCTTAGTTGCCAGCTGGTCTCGGGATTGTCCGAGTTGCCGTCCTGGTTGTAAACCGTCGTCCAGGTGAGGCCGTTGTCCGCGGAAACCTGCACCTGCGCGTGTTGATCTGACGTGGTGAAACCCAGCATGCTTTGGAACGAAACCACGCTGTTGCTGCTGATGAGATAGGTCGGCGAAAGGGTGATGTACTGCGAGCGCGGCGCGTCGGTCGGAGTGATCAGGTGGAAGGCGTTGGAACCGCTCTTGAAGAGGATCCCCTCGATCACATCGTAGACTCCGCTTTGCGTAATGGTCAGGCGGGTCGAATCGTTCTCCGCTCCTTCGCTCGCCGCCGGGACCGTTTGAAAGACATGCCACTGATAGTCGGCCGCTCCGCCCACCGCGGAAATTGCATAGAAATTGCTTCGATTGACGGATGCCGTGGCTGGGCCCGTGACCACCGGTGGCGCGTAAGCCGGAACGAAATCCAGCTTCTGGTTCTTCGATCCCGCCACCGAGACCTGCCGCGTCAGAGAGGCAAAGCCAGGGCCGGAAAACGTCACCGAATAATTGCCACTGGCCGGAACCGGAATCGCGTAACCACCGGAACGGGCTGTGACCGCTTCGAAACTGGCCCCAGCCACCGTGACATGCACATTGCCGATGCCTTCCCCGATGTCGTAAGCTCCATTCCCGTTCAGGTCATAGTAGGCCACGCCCGTGATGAATGGAGTGGAATTTTGGGCCACCCCGAAATCCTGGGTGACGAGTTGCGGGCCCACCTGGCCGAGCGGCTGTTTGCCGGGCACTTGGTTGAAGCCCAGCACCACCCCGATCCCGACTTCCCGAAAAACCGGATTGTGAATATTGACGCGATGGCCCGGAGGAGATTGCATCCCGCCGTTGCTCGCGGGACCACCCCAGTCCACTTCGAAAGCCGCATGCCCGTGCAGGACGGATTTGGCGTTGGCGTAGATATTCTCCGCCGCCTGCCCGATGTAACCCACTGCCTTGATCCGGTCGAAAGCGGTGGTTCCGTCCGAGCTGTTGTGATCCTGGAAGACGTTGGCGAACATGTCCTGGGAGTGGGACCGGGCCGCCGTGGTCAGGCTCGCGTTCATCGCCAGCGGTTGACTGGCGGCAATCGCCGCGAATTGCGTCCGCATCAAGGTCAGGTCGATGCTGAACGCGGAGTAGTCGCCGAGGATTTGGGGATCGGCAATGCTGCCGAGAATAATGCCTTCCGCCGGGGGATTCGCTCGAGCCCGGTTGATGAGTTCGAGGTAAAGCTGTTCTTCGGGGCTCGGATCACCAATCGAATAGACATTGGCTTGGGCGTGAACCGGGCTTCCTTTGGCATCCGCCGCGCCCGCCGCCCCCACCTCAAAAGGGGGTTGAGCCGGGGGAGGGACCGATGCCGCTGTTCCTTGACTGAGAACAGGTTCGGCGGCCTGCGCGATCCATGCGCTGGCCGTTAGCAAATAGCAGGCGAGGCGTTTCATTGCGACTCTTCGGATGGTCAATAACCAAATCGAGCTTCCAAAATATTCCACCGACGCGGACTTTCCAGTTGTAATGGCGTAAAGGCCCACAAGGTGTTTCTATCGGCGCTTTTTTGCGAGAATTAACTGGGGGACAACCGCTTGCGAGCGGGCTTGTCCCGTAAATTCTCACCACCGAACCGGTTGGGTTTGCCAAACGCCAAATTCACGGCTTAGTCTCGCCTTGAGCCTATGAAAATACCGAGCGGCATCCTTGCGCTTTGCCTTTTGTCTTCCCTCCTTCTCGCCCGGGCCGCAGAGCCGTTGCGCCTGCGGACCCGAAAGCAGGTTGAGACCGCGCCCAAGTCGGGCGAATGGAAAACCGAGGAAAAAACGGTCGAATGGGATCCGCGCAAGACGGCCATCATCATTTGCGATATGTGGGACAAGCATTGGTGCAAAGGCGCCACCGAGAGAGTGGCGGAAATGGCCCCACGGATGAATCAGATGATCGAAGCCGCCCGTGGCCGGGGCGTGTTCATCATTCATTCCCCGAGCGACACGATGAAATTCTACGAAGGGACCCCGCAACGAAAGCGAGCCCAGGCGGCCCCGCTTTCCAAACCACCCGTTCCTTTGCAGAGCTGGTGCAAGCTGGATCCCGCGAAGGAAGCCCCTCTTCCGATTGACGATTCCGACGGCGGCTGCGACGACGATCCGCCGTGCAAAGGCTACTCCGCCTGGAAGCAGGAGATTCCGGTGTTGAAAATCGCGGAGGAGGACGCCATTACCGATTCCACCGAGGCTTACAATTTGTTGCAACAGCGGGGCATCGAGAATGTCATCGTCATGGGCGTCCATGCGAACATGTGCGTTTTGGGGCGGCCCTTCTCCATTCGGCAGATGGTGGGGGTGGGGAAGAACGTCGTCCTGGTCCGGGATATGACCGATACGATGTACAATTCCCGCAGCCGCCCGTTCCTGAATCATTTCCGCGGCACGGCTCTGATCGTGCAGCACATCGAGCGTTACTGGTGCCCGTCGATCACCAGCGCCGATTTTCTCGGTGGGCAGCCGTTCCGCTTTTCCCAGGATCCCGGGAATTGAGCAGGCGCGGGCCTGTCATCCGTTCGGAGGGTTGGCGGCCGGAGTCGGGGGCACGCTGCCGGGAATTGCCGCGCCTTTGCGCACCCAGGTGAGGATCGTCATGATCTCATCGTTTGTGAGAGGCTCTTTTCCGGAGGGGGGCATCGCGTCGTCATCCGTCGGCGAGAGCAGGATCAGGCGGACGAGGTTGCTGCCGGCCGGGTCACCCGCTTTGATGGCTGGCTTGCCGCTTTTCCCGCCTTTCAAAGCAATGACCGGGTCGTCCAATCGGTAGCCATTCTTCTGCTTCTCCGCCCCGTGGCACTGGTAGCATTTGGAGGAGAAGATCGGCTGGACCCGTTCTACGAAGAAACGCTGATTCTCCGACAGGTTCGCGGTGGCGGACGCTGGGTTGGGGGTGTCGTCGATCAACTCCCGCACGAAATCGGGCGCGTTCTCGACCAGGTAACGGGAGCCGTGCGTGAGGTTCCCGCCATAGTGGCCCGCCATCGTGACCGCCCCCACGGTCACCGTCAGGAACAGCCGATAGGCATAAGTCCACGCCCGATTACCGGCCAGCCGATACGCAGTCTTTTGTGTCACCAAGGTCACGCCGAGCAAAATGGGCACCCAGAGTCCGAAGGCTCGGTGCAGCTCCACCGCCCGTTTTTCATATTCGCCCGTATCGGCTCGCATCAGTCCGAACGTGGCCGTCACCGCCGCGCTCAGCAGCGCGAGCCAGAGCACCAGGTGGGTCACCCGCCGGAGATCTTCGCTGGGCCGGCGCAGGCGGTAAATTTCCAGCAGGAATGCGATCGTGATGAATCCGATCGGGAAATGGAGCACGACCGCGTGAAACGGCGCCAGAAACGGCCTCCATTCGAAGATCCGATGGGCGACGCTCGCCGATACGCTGGCCTCCGCGGCCAGAGCGGGCAGCGCGATCACCCCCGAAATCACGAGCAGCAAGAAAGTGCGAAGCCATTGGGCCAAAAGCCCGGTCCGAAATGTCATTCGAATCATTCGATTCTGCGGTTGGTTTCCAACCCCCAATCCAACGGTAAATCGGTGAGCGTGTCTATGAGGATTTCTCGGATGGCCAGCCGTTTTTCGGCCGGGATGGTCAGGAACTCGGCGGACCCATCTTCGCCCGAGAGGACTTCATGCAGCCGGTGGTAGAGATGCCGCCGCGCCCGCACGGGCAAAGTTTCGAAGGACGGCGAGTAAATCATGAAGCTGCAGGGGAATTTGAAGGTGCGCGTCACCAGATCGAACTGGCGGAGCGACCGGCCCTGCCGGTCTCTCGGCCCCTGCCGTTGGAACCACTCGCTGAATTGGCCGCTCCCCGAGACCGGCCCCTTGAGCGGTGCTTCCCCGATAAACAGCATGTACTTCAGCACGGTCTCGCTCAAAGGGAAAACCTCATGCAGATCTTCGCCGGCGGCGAGAGCCTTGTTGCTGTCCAGCGCCAGGCGCGCCAGCAGCGCCTGCAGATAAGCCTGATGCTCCAGGACCAACAGCGCCGCCACGTCGCTCCCCGGTTCCGGATAGCGGGTCACATCGATCGAACCGCGCAGATCCACAATGTTCCCATTGCCGCCCTTGAGATAAATCGCGTCTGACTGCTGGCCGAAAACATTGCCCCGATGCCGCTGGGCCGGATAAGTCCCGGTTACATAGTAGCCGCCCCACCGCTCCGCGATTGGGGTGCGGTGCGTCACAAACACTCCGCTCAAGATATCCACTTCGCCATCATTGCCCGTCAGGAACGACCGGACAATTGGGCTCGGCACGTTCAGCGTTTTGGATGTTGCGTGACATTCCAGGCAGCGATCATCCCGGATCAATTGAGGTTTCGGCGATGGCTTTTGCGTCAGGGTGTAAAAGACGGCGCCCAATTCAGGGTCGCTGGCCGCCAGTTCGATCCGCTCCGCCGACGGGACGTAAGCGACGCTCACTTGATCGTTAAAAAAGAGAGCCCGCGGAGTCTGCGGCGAGATCAGCGTTTTGTTAGGTGAAGTTTTCGATCCCACCAGGATTTGGGAGGACACCGGCACTTTCAGCTCCGCCAGGAGGGAAAGAAGATACCCGTGTTCCGGTTCATACGAGAGGTTTGAGCAACCCGCCTCCACCCGTTCCTGCAAACGCTTCAATTCGCTGGAATCCTGCGTTTTCCCGTAGGCCTCCAATTGTTCGTCGAACCCTTGGAAGACCGGCGGCCTCTCCGCTGCGCCCGCGAGGCAAATCGCTCCCGCCCAAGCGATCGCGGTGACGCCGAACCGCTTCAACGCCCGCCACCCGGCATTCTCCGACTCAAGCCAAAGTCTTTTAACAGGTTGCACCTTCTGTTGGGTTCAAAGATATGATGCCGAGATTGCCCAGCAGGTTTCCCCACGTTTTTTGTTTGGGAGCGACCGTTTTTTGGTGAGCCGCTCGCGGCGCTGGAAGAAATAGCTGAAGGGTGAAAACAGCGGAGGGGCGGACGAAAGTATGCCGGCCACAGGCTGCCCCGGACAACCGAACCGGTGCCGGGCTTCTGAAGGGACGCGGCTTCGGTGGAAGGGAGCAAGCGACCGTCGACCGGATGTTCCATACCATCCCGCCGCAAGACACAGGGGCCAGCTTCACCGCACGATTAGACACCAGACAAGCGGCGTGAACCAGAAAGTCCGCTTTCACGTGGGCTTCGGCGATTCGTTTGAGGGAATCATGGCGGTCAACATCTTCGGAAAATATGACTTCCCGTGGACCTGATTGCGGCGGCCCAACACATGGTAAATCGCCCCTGGACAATCAAGTCGGAGGTTCCGTGGGCCATTCGATCGAGGCCCAATAGTTGCCGGATCTGGGAATGCTCTAGTCTGGTACCCCCGGCGATGTCCTATCGCTGCCGGACGGACATTCTCCCGGTTCCTGTTTTTTTCATGCGTTCGAAGGGGACGATGACCCAAACAAAAATGCGGACCCGAAGATCCGCTTGCGAGAGAGAAATGCGATTGAAGCGTGTTGCTTGTCCACGTCATCGGCTTGGTGGAAGGGGGTTGTTAAGCATTGTGAGCATTGTTCTCAAAGAAGACTTTCCAAATCGCGCGATTGCTGCTAATTAAACACTGATCGATCATGCATCTTCACGATCCAGGTGCGGCCTCCATCGTAGGAAAAAGAGCGCGGCAAGAGCGTCTTTGCTTCTTCGTAATATTTGCTCTCACTTACACTGTGCACGCAGGTGGGCGGCCGCCAAACGACGATTTCGCGTCGCGCACGGCTTTGGTTGGCGCAAATCTGGTGCTAGCGACAGAGATCGGCGGCGCTACGGCTGAGCCGAACGAGCCACTGCTCTCGGCCGCCACGAATTCCATCTGGTGGACCTGGACCAGCCCGGCGGATGGCGACCTCCGGTTGAACGTAAAAGCGAGCTCGAAACATATCGATCTCCTGAGCGTTTATAGGGGCAACTCTTTGCAAGGTCTCTTACCGCTCGCCTGGACGTCGGAGGAAGAGATTCTTTTAAAGACGCAGAAAGGCGACCAATTGCAGATTTCCGCCGCAACCTTTGATAGCTCTTCAGGCACAGCCGTTCTCGCGTTGCGGTTATTCGAACCGCCGGGAAACGATCAGTTCGCGTCGCGCCAGCTCGTTTCGGGAAGTCATTTCGGCCTCCAAGGAACGACCCGAGGCGGAACAGTTGAGCCGTTTGAGACGGTGTCCTACCTCGCAACGCCAGAGCGGTCCCTTTGGTGGGAATGGGACTGTCCTGAGACTGGATATCTCAGACTTGTCAAAGAGGATACGGGTGGGGCATGGATCGACTTATGGCATTCGAGCCCCCCGGAACCGGTTCAACTCGGACAACTGGGATATTCCGTGAATTCTGGCGAGAGCTATTACATACGCGCCAGTTCGGCCTCGGCGGCAGATTTCGCTTTTAGGGGCGCCTTCGTGGCAGCGACGGCGTTGCCTACAGCAAATCAACCGATCGTACGCGATAACCGGTTTGTCACCCTCAGCTTTGATGTCGGCCCAAATCAACCGTCAGAAATTGATGTTTTTTGGGGCGGCCGCAGTGACGGCGCGCCGGATCTGATCTTAACGAATTCTCCGTGGAGCACCGAGTTGGAATTCGATCCGGGATACTACAGCGCATTCTATGGAATTCACTACCGCGGTGGAGGCCTGCTCGGAGGGGCTTTGCGCGCCTTCAGCATTTCGCCGCCGAACGATAATTTCGAAAACGCGATCGAAATTCCGCCGACTGGAGGGAGCGGCAGCTTCATCGGAGTCAGGGGTTCGAGCTTCGAGGTTGGCGAGCCGGAACATTACGGCCAGCGAGCACTTTCGATGTGGTGGCGCTGGAAGCCTGCATCGGATGGTCGGGCGCGGCTGAAATTTGAGATTCCGCCCTGCTGCGGCAACGAGCCTGGTTTTGCTGTATACTCAGGAGATGCTCTGACAAACCTGGTATTTCTGGGGAAGATTTTGGCGAATCAGTATTTCCGGGTTAGAGGCGGCACGGAATACCACATTGCGGCGTACGCGGGAATGTATGAACGTTTTACTCTCGAAGTGCTTCCGCCGATTTCGGACGATTTTGCCGATCGAAAGCCGTTTCAACTTGATGCATTTAATTACGGTGACCTTAAAGGAGCAGCTTCAGCGTGGTGGACATTGAACGTCGCGAGCGCGGGTTTCCTGGTCTTGCAGACCGATGCGTTTAGAACTGAGCTCCCTTATGCTTCCCCCTTGATGACCGGAGCGACGGTGTATATGGGATCGGATTTGCAAAGCTTGAGGCAAATCCCTCAGGTGTTGCCGGATAATCCACCTCGCCCGGATTTTTTCCCTCAGGTGCTTCCGAACGTTCCGAACGCCTCACCCGAAGGCGAGGGGCTGGAATACTTTTATATTCCGAGCGCCGGCGAACTGGATATTCAGGTTGAGCAAGGATATAATCCAGATTCGTATGGCATTCTCCCTGTGTTCAAAGCTGCGCCAGCCAATGATCAGTTTACGAACGCGATCACAATTAAGAGCCTTCCGTTTTTTGATGCGGTGCAAATGAATAGGACCTGGGTCCGAACGAGTGGTTGTTTTGGCCGGTGTGTTTGGTACCGTTGGAAGTGTGAGCAAGATCAATTAGTCGCGGTTCACACCGTCGATTCCGATGCTGGAACTTATGTTCACGTTTACGAGGGAGACACGCTGGACCCCCTCCAGTGTCCGAGCGATCAACCTGTGGTGTATTCGGGACCTTTCTTCCAGGCGCACGCAGGCAAGACATACACCTTCACGCTCGAGGCTCAGATCGACGGCTCACAAATGTTGTATCTCACGGGAGGTGAGGCCAATACTACGTTCGCCACAGCTCTTCCACTCCCTTCGAGTTCATTTCCGGCGAGTTTCTTCACAGGAGACATCTCCAGCACTGAGGGTGCAACTTTGTGGTGGAAGTGGTCGCCAACGTACGACGGATCAATAAGCTTTCGAACGCCCCCCGACTTCGAGCTTTTTGCGGGTGACCCGGCGTTGGGAGCTTTGCCAATCCTGCACCTTGATTATGATAATTTTGGACGACCACGAAGGGAGTTCCGGGTGCAAGCGGGCGGCCATTATTGGTTGCGAGTGAAAACGAGCGCCTGGCTCCCCAACTTCACCTCGGAATTGATCGAGTATACGTTTTCCACCCTGCGAGTTACAACCCCTGGGACGCAATTCACCGTTGGCGACCCGATTCCGATCATCGTCGAGATTGGTCGCCGGGAGGACGCAGGAAGCAGCATATCGTTAGACGTGTTTGACCTGGAGAGACAGCTATTTGCATGGAATAACCTGTCATTGCATGAAGGTGGAACTAACATAATATACGACGTGGCGGCTGGGCTTTACGAAGCGTCTGCTGTGGCGAGGTCCGCCACGTATTTTTACACGCCTCCTCGTTTTACCTTCAGTGTCGGGGATTCAAACGATGCTTTCTCGCGACGAAGGCCGGTTAATTTTTCTCGTGCGGCTAACGTGGGATCGCTTGCCGGCAGTACGGTTGAGCCCGAAGTGGCATCAAGGCTTCCGAGTGGGACGAAGGGCACGCTCTGGTGGGAGTGGAACGCTACTCAGACAGCCCCGGCGCATTTCATCAGCTCGGTGCCGCTCGCAATTTTCGAAGGCGAGGCTATTGCTTCGCTCAGTCTCAGAAGCCCGGGCGCCACGAACTTCGTGTTCAACGCGCAAGCGGGACATACCTATCAAATCGCCGCGCTCAGGATGGCCACAAATGGGGGGCAAGTATCGTTTCAGTTGCCGGCGCCGAATGATCTCTTTGAGAATGCCACCCCGCTGGAGTTTGCCGAAACGAATGCCTTTGTCATTCCCGCCTGGTTTTTTGGTGGGACGGTGGAACCGGGAGAACCGCGCGACAGCAACGATGGAGGCGACTCGGTCTGGTGGAAATGGACGGCGCCGGCCAAGGGATTGATTCAGTTCGAGGATTCCGATCCAAACCTGACCGTCTGGACCGGCGAGTTCGTCGGTCAACTCAACCAGGCGCCGATTCTCCCGGCAGAAATCAATGTCCTGCCGGTAGTTCTCGTCGAGGGGGGTGTCACATATCGCTTTCGGCGGACTACACCCAGCGATGGCCGACCGAGCGACATAAAGTGCCGGTATTGGAGGACGCCGCCCAACGGCAGCTTCGCGAGTGCAATTGCTATCACCAACCCGGTTCAAGAAATCGTGGGAAATAACTGGAATTTCCGGGCAGTACCCGAGGATGCACCCTATCCAGCGGGCGGCTGGTGGAAGTTAATCGCGCCCGCTGACGGGCTGGTACATGTGCAAGGAACCGGTCCGTCCGTGGACTTTTATGCGGGAGAATCGATAGGCGCGCTCAAAGGCATTTCCGTATTCACGGCCGCAGGGAACAGTAATTTCGACGCCTCGGTCAGCCGGGGCCTCTCCACCTTCCCGGTTGCAGGCGGCCAAACCTATTATCTGCAACTCGGGGCTCGATCCTTGTTGGGTTCGGGGCCGTTCGACATCTTGGTCAATTTCGCCGCCTACTCGCCAAACGACATGTTCGCGAACAGCGCCACCATCGCAACCAATCATTTTCATGCGGCGGGCAGCGACGCCGGTTCAACATTCGAGGGTCCCGAGGTTTTCTACGGCAATCAGCCCGGCGGCTCGCTCTGGTGGAACTGGAAAGCTCCAGCAGAGGGTCTCCTCAAGGTGAGAAGCTTCGGGTTTCTGTCATTATTCCATGGATCAGCTATCGCGAATCTTCAACCGGTAATGGAGCTGCACCATAATGGCGCGGCGCTGCACGTCCAAGCCGGCGAACTGCTGCAAATCAAGGCCGTAAGGACTCTCCCAGGAAATTTCGATTGGTCGTTGGATTTCACCCCCGGCAAGCCGAATGACTCTCTGTTGGACGCGCGCGAGCTGGGCGGCGCGAGTTCGAGCTTCCCCGCCAATTTTGACTTCGCCTCTGGACCGCTGGATGTCGATGGCAACGCGACCAGGGACCGAGAACTTTGGTGGCGTTGGACGGCACCTGTTCCCGGGACGCTTGGTGTTTATCACCTGGGGAATATGCTCCCGCAGAGCTATTTCCTTTATGAGTCAAACGACCAGCGGACCCGCTTCTCAGTGGATCCTCCCACCGTGACTGGCGGCCGCACGTATTATTTGCGAATTCCCGGGCAAGCCGAGGATGGGTTTCTGTTGCGGATTGAACCAACTTCCCCGGTACAGGCGGAAATCAGCGTAAGCCGAGGTGCAGTTTCCATCAAAACCTCAGCTTCAGCTCAAAGCATTTTTCGGATGGATAGATCAACGGACCTCCAGACGTGGGTCCCGCGTGGATGGTTTGACGGGCCCGCGGCGGTCTTCAAGCCGTCCGACCAGGAGCAGACCGAACCAGCGGTTTTCTTCAGACTAGCACCCATTCGATGAGTAAGTATGGCTGTGAAATTGAAGCTTGCGCTACCCGGAAAAACGAAAAATGTCCGCGTTCAGCTCTACGGGAATGCCTGGAGAAGGAGTGATTCCGGGCTGCTTCCATAAAACCATCCGAAGGAGGGGATGCCGAATGACCAACTTTCGTAATCCGCTCGTCCAAGAGGAAAGTCAGCGGTCTTCTGACGAGAGGCCGCCACAGGCTGTTTTTGGAGCGGCACTTAGTAAGAAAGGCTGCACTTTTTCTGCCGCCAAGGTGCTGCAAAGTCAAAAGGCCGGGGAGCGGCTGGCTGGACTTGGTTCGGCTTGCGAAAGTTTGGGCAATCGTTATTTTTTCCGGACTATGGCCAGTGCAGCTCATCGCTGCAGGTTTCCAGGGACGGGATCCGAAGATCACCACGATGCCTCGGCGGTCCGCCCATCGCATGGACCGGGCAGCAGCCGCTTTTCGGTCGCGGGCCAATCTCATTTTCAAGAGGTGATCCCCCTGGCGGTTTTGATTCACGGAACCCTTTTTCCCGCTGAGAGTTCGGAAGTTTTCTGGCGAAACGACCCTAGTAAAAAAGCACCACGCCTTGTGGCGTTGAGTCTGGCAACCACAATATATAGTGTTTTCCACTTTACACCGGATCCTTCCATTGTTAAAAGAAACGCACCATGTATCTCAAATGCCTCACAGCCTTGGGGTTTAAGTCGTTTGCGGACAAAACCACGCTGAATTTTGTTCCGGGCGTTGCGGCGATTGTCGGGCCAAACGGCTGCGGCAAATCGAACATCTCGGACGCGATCCGGTGGGTTTTGGGCGAACAGTCGGCCAAGGCGTTGCGTGGCGGCGAAATGGCGGATGTCATTTTTAACGGCACCGATTACCGGAAGCCGCTGGGGATGGCCGAGGTGTCCCTCACGATCGGGGATGTGGATGCCGAACATCTGAAAGCGGCGGGAGTGGATGTGGAGTTCAACGAGGTGACGGTGACCCGCCGGGTTTTTCGGGATGGCGGCAGCGAGTACTTCATCAACAAGGTGCCTTGCCGGCTGAAGGATATTCAGCAGCTGTTCATGGGCACGGGGATGGGGCGGAGCAGCTACAGCATCATGGCCCAGGGCAACATCACCCAGATCATTTCGAGCAGGCCGGATGATCGACGGATGGTGTTTGAAGAGGCCGCGGGGATCACCCGGTTCAAGGCGCAGAAGAAGGAAACGCTGCGCAAATTGGAGCATACCGACCAGAACTTGTTGCGGGTGGCCGACCTCATCAAGGAGGTGAAGCGGCAGATCGGTTCCTTGCAGCGGCAGGCCGGGAAAGCCCGGCGCTACAAGCAGATCGCCCAGGAATTGCAGCATCTCGATACGCAGCTGGCCCGGCATCAATTCGATGTTTTGCAGGCCGAAATCCGGGAGCGGCAGGAGATCCAGGAGAAGATGCGGGTGGAGACGGAGGTCTGCTCGGAAAGCGTGCTCCGGGGTGAGAATGAAGTGCATCAGCTCCGGGAACGGCTGGCGGAATTGGAGCAGGAACTGCACACCGCCCAGCAGCACGGGATGGAGCTGAAAAGCCAGATCGATCGCAATGAAGGGCGCATCCATTTTAATCGGGAGCGGCTCGGGGAATTGGACGCGCAAAATGGCAAAGCCCTGAGTGACATCACGCAGGCCGAGGAGCGGCTGGCGATGGCCCGGCAGGAGTTGGAGACGGTCAGCGCGAAACTGGCGGAAAGCACCAGCGCGCTCGAGCAGCATCGGGCCACGCTGCAGCAGAAGCGCGATGCGCTCCAGGCGGTGGAGCGGGAGTTGAGCGTCCGACAGGAGGAGCTGCGCAAAGCGCAGGCCGATTTGTTCGCGGCGGTTCAGCAGCTCAGCCGGGCGCGCAACGAGATCAACGCCGTGGACCTGCAGAAGCAGGGCAATGTGGTGCGAGTGGAGAAGCTGACCGCTGAGCAGGTGCAGTTGGCGGAGGAGAAAGCCCGCCTGGAAGCGCGCCTGCAGGAATTCCAGACCAATTTCGAAGCGGAAAAGCTGAACATCCAGAATACCCGCGGCACGGTGGAAGAACGGCAGGCCCGCCTGCGCCAATTGCAGGAGGAAATGAGCCGGGCCGGACAGGCGCTCGATCAATTGCTGCGGCAACAGGCCGACAAGCGTTCCCGGTTGAATGTTCTGGATCAGCTCCAGAACGACTACGAAGGGTTTAGCGCCGGCACGCAGGCGATTTTGAAGGGGCACCGGGACGTTCTGGGTTCCCTCACGGATAAGATCCGGGTTCCGGATGAGTTCATCATGGCGGTGGAAACCGCGCTCGGTCATCATCTGCAGCTCGTGCTGGTCGAACAGCCGGCGGGGGCGGAACAGATCATCACGGAACTGGTCAACAACAAGAAGGGGCGGGCCAGCATCGCGTCGTTGGAGTTTGCCCGGGCCGGGGAAATTCATCTCCCCGAGATTTTTCCGGCCGGCGTGGCGCCGTTGCTGAATATCATCCAGGCGGACGAAGTCATCATCCCGCTGTTGCGCAAGCTGCTGGAGCGAACTTGTTTCGCAACCGATCTGGCGACCGCCACCGCGGCCTGGCGCGAGTCCAATGGTTATTTCGATTTTGTGACGCCGTCCGGGGAGGTGCTCACCCGGCAGGGGGTTTACACCGGCGGCTCCGGGAACAACAAGGCGTCCACGTCGGTCCTGGCTCGTAAAAACCAGATCGAGGAACTTAAGGCGGCAGTCGCGCAGTTGCAGGAGCAGGTGAACGAAGCGAGCAAGCATAAGGGCGCGCTGCAGAGCGAACAAACGGCGCTGCAGGCCAGCCTGGAACAGGCGCGCACGGATCTCCGCTCCCGCGAGGTGGCGGTGGCCACGCGGCAGGGCGAGTTCAACGCGCTGCAGAGTTCGTTGCGGACTTTGAGCCAGAAGATCGAGACGGTCGGGTACGAACTCGAACGGCTGAACGCCCAGGAAGCGGAAGGGAACCAGAAGCGCGAGAGCCTCGCGGTGCGCATTCGTGAATTTGAGGCGCGGGAGGGAGAACTGCAGGAACAAACCGCTGGATTCAATTCCGCCCTCGAGGAACTGCGGCAGAGCCGCGACGCCGCGAACACCTCCCTGACGGAAACCAAGGTGGCCCTCGCCACGGACGAGCAGGTTTGCTCCTCGTTCCGCCAGCAGCAAGCTTCGTTGCAGAACCGCCTGCGCGAACTCGATCAGTTGGTCGCGGCGCGCAAGAACGAAGTCGCTTCTTTTGTCGCGAAGCGCGAGCAGTTCCAGGCCGAGATCCAATCGTCGGAGCAGCGGATCGAAACGCTCGAGCACGAGCGCGAGCAGGTGAACGGCCAGATTGCCGCTCTGGAAGCCCAGAAAGATGAGCAGGAGACCGACATTCTGACCCGCGAGGAGAGTCTCAAGGATCAGCGGCGCCGCCTGGCTGATCTCCAGCAACGCCGGGGAACGATCGACGTGGAACTGGCGCAGAAGCAGATGTCGGTCGATAACCTCCGCCAGCGGATCCAGGAGAAATACCAGATGAACCTCGACGACATTCGGAGCGAGTGCATCACGATCACGATGGCGGACGAAGGCCCGGCCCGCGTGGAGACAATCACGCCGCAGGAGATGAGCGAGCGCGGGCTGGCGACCGATTGGACCGCGGTGTCGGAACAGGTGGCTGGGCTGCAAAAGCGGATCGAAGAGATGGGGCCGGTCAATCTCGTGGCGATCGAGGAGTACGAGGAGACGGAGCAGCGTTACAAGTTCCTCACCGAACAAAATGATGATCTGGTCAAAGCGAAAGAGCAATTGCTCAGCGCCTTGAACACGATCAACACGCAAACCAAGGAGATGTTCGCCGAGACCTTTGCGAAGATTCGCGAGAATTTCCAACGCACATTCACCGAGATTTTCGGGGGCGGCAAAGCGGACCTGATCCTGGTCAACGAAGGGGACGTGCTCGAAAGCGGAATCGACATCGTGGCTCGTCCGCCCGGCAAGCAACTGCAGAGCATTTCGCTCCTGTCCGGCGGAGAGCAGACGATGACGGCCGTGGCGCTCCTGTTCTCGATTTACCAGGTGAAGCCAAGTCCGTTCTGCGTGCTGGACGAGTTGGACGCCCCGCTGGATGAGTCCAACATCAATCGATTCATCAAGATTCTGCAGCGTTTCCTCACCACCTCGCAGTTCATCATCATTACGCACAACAAACGCACGATCGGGATGGCGGACGTGCTCTACGGAGTGACGATGGAAGAGCACGGCGTGAGCAAGATCGTGAGCGTGAAATTCCACAAGGCGAACGAGACGGTGTCAGCCGGAGATGCCAAACCGCTGGTGCCTGTCGCCTCGCCGATCACCACCTCGACCACCAATCGAAGCGTGGAGGGATCGCAGGTCACCGCCACGCCCAACACCGAGCCGTCCGTGCCGGAAGTGGTGACCAACGAAGTGAACGCAGAAACGACCCAGGCTTCGGCCTAGAAACTGTTCGAGCCCCGGGGCCTGGAAGCGATTCGGGCCTCGGCCCGGGCGGGGGCGCGGCGGGCTGGCCGGGCGTGTTAGCTCGGCCGTTTGTAGAACGGTTTTTTCACCACGATCGCAGGGAAGCGATTTCCCCGGATCTCAATCTGGAGCGGCGTGCCCGGTTGGGCGGCTCCGGCTTGGATGTAGCCGAGGCCGATGCCGGTGCTGAGCGTAGGACTCTGGGTTCCGCTGACCGCGGAACCGAGCGCTTGCCCTGACTCGGAGAAGATCGCGTAGCCGGGGCGGGGCGGGGCGGATTTGCCCGTCATCTTGAAGGCGGCCAGCTTGCGCGCGGTCCCGGTCTTTTTCTGCTCGAGCAGGACGGCGCTTCCGGTGAATGGCCCTTTGTCGAGCGCGACGAAAAAGCCGAGCCCGGCTTCAATCGGAGTGGTGGCCTCGTCGAGTTCATGGCCGTAGAGGGGATAGCAGGCTTCGGTGCGCAACGTGTCGCGCGCTCCCAACCCGCACGGCTTGAGGCCGAATCCCTGGCCCGCCTGGAAGGCAGCCGCCCAAACCTTTTCGATCAGGGGAGCGGGCGCGACGACTTCGAAGCCGTCTTCGCCGGTGTAGCCGGTGCGAGCGACATAAATCCAATCCCCGGCAAAGGAGATTTTGCGCACCTGGTTCTTTTCCAGGCTGGAAACCGGGGCGTGGCCCGCGCCGGCGGGAAACGCCTGATCGATGAACAGCGCGCATTTGGGACCCTGCAGCGCCACGGCAGCGTAGGAGCCCGATTGATCCTCCAACGTTACGGCCGCGTGGTTTGGAAATCGTTGATGCAACTGGGTCAGCCACTGAACGTCCGCTTCGATGCGGGAAGCATTCACGATCAAAAGGTAGCGGTCGGGCGCGAGGCAGTAAGCGTAGAGATCATCCACCACGCCCCCTTTTTCGTTGCACATGAGCGTGTACTGCCCGAGCCCGGGGCTGAGCTTGCGGATGTCGTTTGTCAACGCGCCGTTCAGGAAGGCCCCGGCCGAGGGGCCGGAGACGAACACCTCGCCCATGTGCGAGATGTCGAAAATGCCGGCGGCGTTGCGGACGGCCTGGTGTTCGTCGACGATGCTCGTGTATTGCACGGGCATTTCCCAGCCGCCGAAGTCGATCAGGCGGGCGTTGAGTTGCTGGTGAGTTTGAAAGAGTGGCGTGCGTTTGAGCATGGTCATCCCCATTTTTCGGTCCGCAGTTGTTCCTTGGGAACCTTCAGCTCGTTCAGCACGAGTTCCTCTGTCGCCTCCACCAGGGCGTTGGGGCCGCAGGCGTAAAAGACCGAATTGGGCAGGTCCCGAATCTGTTCGCGCACCCAGGCCGCGTCGATCCGCCCCCGGCGTCCGGTCCAGGGATCTTCCGGATGCAACCGGGTGCAGGTCACGTAAAAATTGAAGTGGCTGTTCTTTTGAGCCAGTTCGCGGAATTCGGCATTGAAGATAATGTCGTTGGTGGTCCGCACGCTGTAGAGCAGCGTGATCGGCGTGGCGAGGTTCCGGGCGGTGGCCTCCCGGACAAAGCCGCGGAACGGCGTCACGCCGGAGCCGCCCGCAATGCAAATCAGGTGCTTGTCAAACTGGGGCAGGAATTTTCCCGCCGGAGGCAGCACACACATCTTGTCCCCTGGCTTGACCCAATCGACAATACGCGTTCCCATTTTGCCCTCCCGCTTGACGGTGACTTCGAAGAAGCCACGATCCAGAGCGCAGGAGGAAAGGGAATACGCCCGCTTATAGCCGGGGGCATCGGGAAAATAGACCGTGATAAACTGGCCGGTCTTGAAGTCGGCGTCGTAGCCCGGGGGCCACTGGAGACGGAGCGTCTTCGTGTCCGGCAACTCCAAGGGAGCGGCCGACACCTCCATTTCAGCGATCTGTTTCGGCATGGCGTGGCTTACCGGCCGCTGCTGAGTTTGCTGGAAAGATCGAAGGCGGCCCCTTCCTGGGTGCTGCGCACGTAGAGCGTCCCATTCGCGAAGGCCGGGGTGGACCAGCATTTGCCGGTGATGGCCTGGAAGCGCCCCAATTCCTTGTAAGCGTCCGGAGAGGGATCGATCAGGACGACCTGGCCCGCGTCGCCCAAGGCAACGAGTTTGCCGCCCACGAGGATCACGTTGCCCGGGCCGAAGCCGGGCTTGGACCACTTTTCCTTGCCGGTGCTGAGTTCAACACATTTGATGGGGCCCTCTCCATATTCCTTGAATTGAAACATGCCGTAGAGGAAGCCATCCTTTTCAATCGGGGTGCTCCAATGATTGGCAATCTTGTTGCCGGTCTCGCGCCAGATCTCGGTGGCCGTAAAGGCGTCGCCCTCTTTGGTGATTCGCGCCGCGCTGGCGCCCACTCCGTAACCGGCCGAGCAATAGACAATATCGCCCGCGACGATCGGCGACGCCGCGGTGGAGACGTTGTAACGGAAAGGATGGCGCCAAAGGACTTTTCCGTCCTGCGGTTGCACCGAGACCAGCCCCTTCTGCGTGAAAAAGATCACCTGGCGCTGGCCAAGAATGGTCGCCGGAACGGGAGTGGCGTGGGTCATGTGATCGCTTTCGCCCTTCCACACGACGTTGCCATCCTGCTTGTTGATGCCGAGCAAGGCCTGCCCTTCGCCTCCGCCGGCCACGAAAACGAGATTCCCTTCGATGACCGGGCTGGCGGCGCTTTTCCAGGAGATATTGTGCCCGGCATTCTGCTTGATGATGTCGTGCTTCCAGATTTCCTTCCCGCTGGCTGCATCAAGGCACACCAGGACGAGGTCGGCGGTCAAAGCGTAGACCCGGTTTCCGTCCACCGCCGGGGTTGATCGGGGGCCGTCCCCACCGGAGTTTTGGGGCGTGCCGGAATCGCCGCCTTTATCGTATTTCGACGGGCTGAAAGGGGCGGTCCAAACTTCCTTGCCGCTCTCGGTGTTCAACGCGACCAAAACTTCCGTCGGAACTCCGGCCACATCCCGGGAAACGAGGGTAAACGCGCGGCCGCCACTGACCACGAAGGAGCTGAAACCGTTCTGCAGCTGGGTTTTCCAGCGAGCAGCCGGGCCTTGGGCCGGAATTCCGCCAATTTTCTCGGAGGATTTTCCGTCGAGCGCGGGGCCGCGATATTCGGGCCAATCCGCCGAGAAGGTGCAGATTGCCGATCCGAGACAAAGGATTGAAGCCAGTGCAGTCCGTTTCATCATGTCGTAGTTCCGCGTGAAACTATGAAAGGAGTGGGGAGGTGACAAGGCGCAAAACCGAATTTTGCCCAGGCAAGGGTCGAAAATGGGAAGAGTCCGGCTGGGCGGTGCGGGCGCTGTGCCAGGGCTTGGAATGGCTTCCGGAGTCATGCGGAGCCGCCCAGAGCCTGCGCTGGGGGCGTTTTCTTACTTGAGCTTGCGTCCGCCTTGTGAAAGTTTCTCCCACTTTTTATGGCGCACGTAAAATTGCATATCCCGGGACCGGTTGAGGTGAGTGAAAAGACCTTTCAGGCTTTCCGTTCACCGATGATCGGCCATCGGGGGCAGGGCTTTAAGGATCTTTACGCGAAGATCCAACCGCAATTGCAGCAATTGCTTTACACCAAAGGGCTGGTCTGCCTCAGCACGTCGTCCGCCTGGGGGGTGATGGAAGGGGCCATCCGCAATCTCGTGCACAAAAAGGTGTTGTGCTGCATGTGCGGCGCTTTCTCCGACAAGTGGCTGGATGTGGCCCACCGTTGCGGCAAGCAAGGCGAGGGGCTGAAAGTGGAATGGGGTTCGCCGATCCGTGCCGAACAGGTGGATGCGAAACTGGCCACCGGCGAGTTCGACGCGCTCACCTTGATCCATAACGAGACCTCGACCGGCGTCATGAGCCCGCTGGCGGATATCGCCCGGCTGAAGAAGAAATACCCGAACGTGATGTTCATCGTGGATGCGGTCAGCTCCCTGTCGGCCACGCGGATCCCGTTCGACGAACTTGGAATCGACGTGCTTCTCGCGGGAACGCAGAAGGCGTTTGCGCTGCCTCCCGGCCTCTCCGTTTTCACCTGTTCCCCGGCTGCTTTGGAGCGTGCCGCCGCCACCAAGGATCGGGGTTACTACTTTGATTTTATCGAATTCCAAAAGAACGCCGAACAGCACATGACCCCGAGCACCCCGAGCATCGGTCATGTGTATGCGTTGGCTTCAAAGCTGGATGATATTTTCGCCGAGGGGCTTGATGCCCGCCTTCAGCGGCACCTCGCGCTCGTGAAGCTGACTCACCAGTGGGGCCAGAAGCATGGCTTCACCCTGTTCCCTGAGCCCGGTTTTGAGTCGGTGACCCTGACCTGCTTCAACAATGGCGCGAAGCCAGGCGGCCGGGTGGTGGATGTGGCCAAGCTGCAGAAACTGGTCAAGGACCGCGGATTCCTGATCGACGGCGGCTATGGGAAGATCAAAGGGACGACGTTCCGAGTCTCGAACATGGGCGACGAAACGGAAGCTTCGATGCAGAAGCTTTACTCGGCCATGGATGAGGCGATGAAGCAGTTGTAAGAGCGCGCCGCTCCGGATTTTAAGGACGAAAATAGAATGTGGCCCTGCCTGAAAAGGCGGCGGTCACATTTTTATTTCATGGCCGCGTAGACGCGGTGCACATCCTCGTGATCGTCCAGTTCATTGAGGAACGCGACCACTTCTTTCTTCGAAGCTTCGTCCAGTTCCGGAAAACTTTTGGCCAGGTAGCGGATTTCCGAGGCGGTTACGTTCCAACCGAGAGCCTTGAGGGCTTTCGCGACATGATCGAGATCCTTGATCTCCGTGACGAAGCGCGCTCCTTTGTGTCCTTCCTGCACTTCGTCAGGCTCCAGCGCCTCCACTTCCTGAGCTCCGGATTCAATGGCGTCCGCCTCGGCGTCGCGGTTCGCCTCGGCATGATTGCCCTCCACCACGCCGACGTGGTTGAAGAAGAAAGCCACGCTGCCGGGCTGGCCCAGGGAACCGCTCTTGAAGATGCGGCGGATGTCGGAGGCGGTCCGGTTTCGGTTGTCCGTAAGGCATTCAACGACCAGGGGAACTTTGTGGGGCGCGAACCCTTCGTAGGTGACGAGTTCGTAGGCCACCTTTTCGTCCGTGAGACCGGCGCCCTTTTTTATGGCGCGTTCGATGGTGTCACGAGTGACGGAGGATTTTCGGGCTTTCTCGACGGCGGCGGCGAGACGGGCGTTCAGATCGATCTCGGCGCCGCCAATCTTGGCGGCGACCATGATTTCACGAACGAGTTTGACGACCATCTGCCCGCGCTTCTGCGCGTTCAATTCACGGCCTGCTTGCTTCCATTGGGCTCCCATACGGTGCCCTTAACTTTGCGGATCAGCCGTTTAGGTTCAATGGAAATCCGCCGCCACCTGATTTTCCGGGCGTTTGCAGGGCTCCCGGGCGTAACCGCCGGAGGCTCGGGAGCGTCTTTGAGACGATCCCAGCCTGAATTGCCGACGGGTCGTTTGCTTTTGTCAGCCTGGCTGACCGCCGTTGCGGGGGCGATTTCCATCCCTGAGGAGAAACCGGAGAATCGCCATCCGCAGCGGCGAAAACGGCCCGACCTGTGGGATTCTCGGACAAGCCCTTGCACCCGGTTGCGCGACTGAGGCAATAAATTTGTCGTTATTTGTCCGGGCGCGTTCTAGTCTGAGGGGCGAAGCCGGGCGTTAGCAGGGCTTCGGCAATTTTATGCGGATTAATAACTTAAATCCGGACACGGATATCGGAGCGAGCAGTTGGCTCGTCGAGATCGAAGGATGGAAGCTGTTGCTGGATGCTGGAGTTCATCCCAAGCGGGACGGCTGGGCTTCGCTTCCCCTCTATGACCGGATCAAGGATGAAGAGATCGACGCCATCGCGATTTCGCACTGCCACCACGATCACGTCGGCTCCCTGCCCGTGGCGCAACGGTACTGCCCCCGGGCGCACGTGCTGATGTCCGAGCTGAGTTATTTCGTGGTCGAGCGGGTGCTGCACAACTCGGTGAACGTGATGCGGCGACAGCGTGATGAACTCGGGATCAAGGAATACCCGCTGTTCACCCATGAAGAACTCGACGACACCGCCCACCTGTACCAAGGCTTCAAGTACAATCGGGAAATCGAATGGGGCGCTTTTCACAAAGTGCGGGCAGGCTCGCCTTCCCCGACGTTGGAATTCTACGACGCGGGCCATGCTCTCGGTTCGGCCGGGATCATGGTGCGGGGACAAAAGGAGACGCTGTTCTTTACGGGGGATGTTTGTTTTCAGGACCAGACCATTCTCAAAGCCGCACGGTTTGAGGACGTGCAGGCGGACGTTCTGATCATGGAGACGACCCGGGGTAATCGGGACGTGCCACCGGGTGTCACGCGCCAAACTGAGGCGGACCGCCTCGCGGAAACCATCCAGCGCGTGCTGGCGCGAAAGGGATCGATTCTCATTCCGGTCTTCGCCCTGGGCCGGAACCAGGAGATTCTGGCGCAGCTTTGCCTTTTAATGCGGACCGGGCGGATTCCGAAGCAGCCCATCTACGTGGGAGGCTTGGGCAAGGTCTTCACCGAAATCTACGACCTGCAGGCGCACCGGACCCATCGCCAGCATACCAATCTGATGCTGACGGAATCATTGGAACTCATCGTTTTGGACCAGGGCCAACTGGATAAGATGCGGCTGAGCGGCGGGAAGATCTTCGTCCTGACTGCAGGGATGATGACCGAGAAGACGGCCGCTCACGAACTGGCCCTGCGGATGGCGGGGCATCCGGAACACGCGATTCTATTTGTGGGTTACGCCGATCCGGACACGCCGGGCGGGCGACTGAAACGATCGAAGCAAGGGGAACCGTTCCAGTTCAGCCCGAGCGGCGGTGAACTCACCCGCCGTTGCGAGATCGACGATTTCGATCTCACGGCGCACGCGAATCGCAACGACCTGCTGGATTTTGTCGGGCGTGTGAACCCGCGAACCGTATTTTTAGGGCATGGTGACGAGGTCGCACGCGCCTGGTTTGAGGAGAATATCCGCCGCCGCCATCCAAAGATCAGGATCCACCAGCCCGAGCCGGGGGTACCGATCAAGGCCTAGGGGTTTTTCGGAGGCAAACTCCCTGTGCCTTGCAGGAGAATGGTTTGCGGCGTTTTTAGGCCAATGCTCAAGTTCTCGAGGAAGCTGCGCAAAAGTTGACATAACCTGGCCAATGGGGGGATGAATAAGGGAATCAGCGGTCCGTCTATCCCAGTAGAATCAAGAGCCGCCCGCGAGGGCAATGTGAAAACACTCACAACCATCAGGTTCTCAGAGAAAGGCAACCTCAACTTTTAAGCGCACCTTTTGACGTGACCCGTCCGGAGGCCGTAGGAGTTCTGTATGAAATCTACCCATAAACGCCTGCTCAGTGTGCTCGGCCTGGCCTTGTGCGCCGCATGCTTCACGGGCTGTGAGGCGGGCGCTCAGGACACCACGGCGGGGCAGGGGAATGGAGTACAAACGGCGGCGACTAATTCGGTCAGTGCGACGAATCCCGTGGCAACCTCGGCAACTGTGCCCGCGGCCGCTTCGACGACCAACACTCCGGCCGCTGACGAGTCGGCTGTCGCCAATCAACAGGTGACCGTGATCAAAACGATTCCCCCCACGGCTCCGGAGAGCCTGAAGCTCAGCCATGGCGTGCAGGAGATTGTGAAACTCGCGCAATCGGGGGTGAGCGATAGCGTTATTCTGCTTTTCATCGAGAAATCCGGCGAGCCGTTCAATTTGGACGCGGCGGATATTGTTTACCTGAACGACATTGGCCTCTCCTCAACGGTGATTGCCACCATGCTGAATCATGACGGGGCCAGCCCCGACTTGCAGAATGTGGTCACGAATCAAACCGCGGTCGCGGACAGTCCCGCGTCCCCTCTGCCGCCAACCAACGCGCCTGCGCCAGCCGCTCCGCCGGGCCCGGTGCAATATCAGGTGAGCAGCAATTACGTGGCGAACTCCCCCGGGCCGATTGTGGTCCCGGACCCAAACGCGCAGCCGCAATTCCAGCAACCGGTGGTGGTGCAACAACCCGTCGTCGTTCAGCAGCCGGTCGTGGTCGACCAGCAGCCGGTGGTGGTGGGCGAGCCCGCGGAGAGCTACAGCTATTTCTACTCCTCCCTTTCGCCGTACGGGAGCTGGGTCTATGTGACCGACTACGGCTGGTGCTGGCAGCCGACCATTTCGGTGGTTCACACGGGCTGGCGTCCTTATTGCCACGGCGGCCGCTGGCTTTATTCGGATTCCGGGTGGTACTGGCATTCGGATTATTCGTGGGGCTGGGCGCCGTTCCATTATGGCCGCTGGTATTGCGCCCCACGCGTGGGGTGGGTTTGGACTCCGGACTATGTGTGGGGGCCGAGCTGGGTGACCTGGCGGCGGTCGGGTGAATACTGCGGCTGGGCGCCGCTTCCACCGCGTTGTTACGTGCGCCCCGGCGTGGGCTTCACCTACTGGGACCACAACGTTGGCTTCGGCTTTTCCTTCGGCCTGGGCTACGAGCATTTCACCTTCGTTCCCACCCGCCATTTCGCGGAGCGGCGGGTGATCGACCATGTGCTCCCGACGGAACGGACCGCAAATATCTACAAGGGCAGCACCGTGGTGAACAACTACATCGTGGGAAACAACAACACGATCATCAATAATGGCATCAGCCGCGATTACGTGGCTTCGCACGCCCGCAGCGAGATTCCAAAGGTCGCGATTCGCGAGGAGTCGCGCCCCGGTCAAAGCCGGGTGATTCCTTCCGACCGCTTGCAGAAGGCGGGGAATGAGCTGGTGGTTTATCGTCCCACGCCGCCTTCCGCCAGAGCGGAGACGGCGTTGCGGCAAAGCCAGGAACGGATTCGTCCCTCCACAGCCGGCCCGAGCGCGCTCACCGGTTCTCCCGGCACTCCGCCTCGGGTTGAACCCGCCTCGGCGGGTGACGCCCATCGCCTCGGCGTGGCGGCTTCTGCGCCCGCCCGGACCGAAGCCGTGCGGCCCCAAACGGCGGCTCGAGTTGAGACGCCGGTTTACGGGACGCCGCGCCCATTGCGGCCCGAGCCTCAACAATCGCTCCCGTCCGCCCGGCCCTTGACCGCGGGCAACCTCCAAGGCGCCCAGAGGCCTCTGGCGGCGCCCGCGCAATCACCCTCCATTAGTTCCGGGTTGATCTCGACCGGGAGTTCCGGACGGCCGGAAGCCCTGGCGGCGAACGATCCGCGGACTGTCACGCCCAACCTGCGGCCCAACCCCGGCGGCGTGATTCCGAATCGCGCTGAACCCGCGCGTCCCGCCGTTTCCGCTCCTGGGAATTCCGCTTTTAATACAGTGACGCCGAACGCGGGCGTGGCCGCGCCAAGTATTGCCCGCCCCGGTGTGGCCCAGCCTTGGTCCGTTCCAGCGCAGGGCGCCGCCAATCCGCAAGCAGTCGCTCGTCCATCATTGCCGGCGCGCAGTCCCGATCTGGCGGCGCCGCAGAATGGCATCGTGAATCAGGGCCAGCCGATTAATAATCCCATTTCGCGTCCGCTCGTGCCGAATCAGAACCTGCCGCGTTACGAGCCGCAAACCGGAGCGTCCGTCGCCTCGCAGGCTGTCCGGCCCGTTTCGCCTTATTCGCAAGGGATCCCGTCCGCCCCGCCGCCCCCAATCCTAGGCCGCAGCGAAGGCTTTGGCGCGGATCGGCCGGTGACTGCGCCAGTGCAACGCCAGCCGATCGCCGCGCCCGCGCCGATTTACGTGCCGCCGAATCCCGCCCCGCAAGCCCCGGTTCGGACGGAGATTCCGCGCGGGAATATCAGTCAGGCGCCTGCGGGCGGGCCGGCGCACGTCGCCCCGCCGGCCGCCGCCGCTCGGCCGGCGCCGGTCCAGCAGAACGGTGGCCGCGGCCGCGTGGAAATCGGGCGGTAAGAGGTTTTCTATGGGCAATTTTTGGTGGAAATTGGCCGCTGGCAGCCTGTGCTCACTTGCCTGCGCGCTGGCACAGACTAACGTCCTTTACCAAACGGACTTCGAGAAGAGTGAAGGCTACGATCCGGCCAGCGACCTTGCCGGTCAGCGCGGCTGGGTCAGCCAGGGAACCGGCGGGAACGGCTTGATCGAAGGCCTTTTCCCGGGTCTCGGCCAGCAGGCTTATGTCGGCTTCACTCCACCCTCGGACACTAATTCCTTCACCAGCGTCTGGCGGCCTGTGGATTTTGATCCTGCGGTGGCCAGCTATCCGTTGGTGCGATTCTCCGTGAAATTTCAGATCGTTCCGTCCAGCAGTGGTTCGCAGGACGACTTTCGCTGGAGCGTTTACAACAAGGCCGGGGATCGCCTGTTCAGCATCGATTTCGAGAGTTCGACCCGGCTGATCTCTTACGTATTGCAGGATGGAAAATTCCTGCCCACCGGCTCGACGATCGATTTCGAGGGAGCGTACGATTTGGACATCTGGATGGATTTTCGCCGCAATGCTTGGAGTGCTTTCCTGAACGATTCGCAGATCGTCAATTCTGCGGTCCTGACCCAGGGCAACTCAGCCCTGAACTTTGGCGATGCGGACGCGGTCTGGTCTCTGCGGTCCGCCACCACGCAAGACGCTGGCAACAACTACATGGCGTTCGATAATTATCGGATCACCACCGAGAGTGTGCCGGCAATCCCAGGCTACCTGGAGGCCCAGGGCGTGGGCGCGGATGGCCTGTTCAAATTGCGCGCCTTCGGCCAGAAAGGGGCCAAGTACGCCCTGGATGTAACGGCGGATTTTATCCAATGGTTCGAACTGCTCACCTTCACCAATAAGGATGGAACGTTCGATTTCACGGACAATACTTCGAAAGGCTATCGGGCCAGCTTCTACCGGCTCCAACCGATTCCCTGAATGCCCTGATTTTTGTTTTTCGCCCGCCGCGCTTTCGCGCCGCGCCCCGAGGGTTGCTGCGCTTACCCCTCCTTCATCTTCATGAAAGCAAGGATGAGGAACGAGATAATGATCAGACCGAGGACGACCCCGACCACGATGAAGATCATGTTCGTTTTGTTCGACTTCTTCGCGAAGGGTGAGTTTTTGTCGAACTTTACTCCGGAGCTTTGCTCGGCTTCGCCCAATTTCACGCCGCGCGGGATGACCCGAGTATTGGGATCCATTTTCTTCTTCTCGGCGTGACTGGTTCCGGCGGCGGCCCCGTCTGCCTCTAGCCGGATCTCGATTTGGCCGAGGCGCAGGATCTGGCCGGGCTTGAGGACTTTTTCGGAGACTTTCTCGCCGTTGATGAAGGTGCCGTTGGTGGAATTGAGATCTTTGACAACCACGTCGTTGCCCTGAAGCAGGATCTCACAGTGATGGCTTGAGACAGACTGCTCGGCAATCTGGAAGGCATTATCTTCAAGCCGCCCAACGGTGGTCTTTTCCACCTTGAGTTCGTGCGAGCGGCCGGTCAATCCTTCGCTGAGTACGACAAGTTTAGGCATACGCCGTGTTTCGGTTAGCGCATTATCTTCACGCGAAGATGCAAGTCAAACGGTTTGTTCGAAATCACATAGTGACAGACACTTTTGGGGCTGTTGCGTTTTAAATTTTGTTGCAGTACAAAAGCCGGGATGAGTGCGCGCGTTCTTCTGACGGTGGTCTGTTTTTGGTCTGTCACGTTCGCGCGCGCCGAGGATATGCCTGCCAACCAGGAAGCCAAGATTCTTGTCCGCCGGCTCGATCGCCCGATTGAGTTGCGCTACCTGCTGTTTCTGCCCGAAGGCTACAAACGGGAGCCCGAGAGCCGCTGGCCACTCCTGGTTTTTCTGCACGGCTCCGGCGAACGGGGCACGAACCTCGCCCGCGTAGCCGTTCACGGCCCCCCGAAAATCGTTAAGAATCGACCTGATTTTCCGTTCATTCTCGTTTCCCCGCAATGCCCCGCGGCGGAGCTCTGGTCGGACGACGCGGTTCTGGCCCTGCTCGATGAGATTCAGGAGCAGTATCGCGTCGACGAAAACCGAGTCTACCTGACCGGTTTGAGCATGGGAGGCTACGGCACCTGGAGCCTGGGGATGCGATATCCGGACCGGTTTGCCGCCATCGTACCGATCTGCGGCGGCGGGAGCATGCTCCCCATCATCGTTCCGGCCCCGGGCAAGGAGCCCGCGCTGAAGCGATTGCCGGTATGGGCGTTTCATGGCGCCAAAGACACTGTCGTGCCGATGGAGCAGAGCGAGGCTTTGATCCAGGCTTTGAAGAAAATTGGCAACCCGAACACCCGGCTGACGATTTACCCGGACGCAGGGCACGATGCCTGGAGCGAAACCTACAATAATCAGGAACTGTACGACTGGCTCCTGCAGCAAACACGCGCTCGAAAATCGGCGAAACGCATGGTTCGCTCCACTCGTTCGCCTTCGTGAAGTGAAGGTTAGCGCGGCTTTTTCAGTGCCGCTTGAGGATCAACCGATGATCCACTCTCCGGGTTTGATGATACTCCAGAGGTGGCAGTTCGGTGACGGTGGGTGATTCGGTCTCGTGCAGAATCTCTTTAGCGCGTTTCTGCAACTCAATCCATCTCGGCCACTCCAGCGGCGGCGCGTGGGCCACTTGCCGGAGGGTGCTGCGCCATTCGATGATGATCCGGTCGATATCGCCCGGCCCGACCAGATCAGTGATCCACTCGTGTTTGGACAGCGGATTCTTGTGCACGCTGGAGACCACGATCTCCGCCCCGGACCCGTATTTTGGCGGGATGCCATGCTCGAGATAGCCCGGGATGCTTTGCAGGCCGTAAGCGGCCTGGCAGGACATGGCCAGGCGGCCCGCCCAGCGATTTTCCTCGCCGCAAAATCGGAAACCGGCATCCAGATTGGCCAGATCGTAAACGAGTTCGTCCACCGGGTAGCTGGCATCTTCCAACGCGGCTGCGATCGCCAGGCCGTCCCCCTGCATAAAGAAGCTGACCAGGCGGCCCCGAGCCGTGGGTTGGCCGTCCGGGTCAATCAACTTGAGCCGGCGCCATAAAAGCGCGGTGCCGGACCCCGCCGGGAGCTGGCGGCACGTCTGCACCAAGGAGCAGTTTGAACAGTCGTGGGGCAGGACTTCCCGCTCGATCGGCTTGAACAGCGCCACTCCATGCCGGTCCACCGGCACTCTCAAGGTCTGTTCGGCCAGGCTTACTTCGGCCACGATCTTGTGCGCGAGCTTCTTGAACCGCACCACGGGCGTGCCGGTATCCGCCATTCTCTTCTCGATCAACGGAGCAAGTTTCGCCTCCCAGATCTCCTCCGGTGCCTGTCGGCTGGTCCAGTTGATCAGCCGTCGAATCCACTTTGTTATGATCAGCCGCCCGTCGTGCATCCGATCAGCCACCGTCACGCTTCGGCCGTGAATCTTTCCCTGCTCCGTTTCCTCGAGGACGGTCATGTGGCCGAACCCGATCTTTTCGATCGCATGCGTGAATGCCAGAATGGGGCGCAATTCAAAGCGCGGCTGCTTGGGATCGGAATCGGGCGGTAGGTCGTCCGCCGGAGCTTCGCCGGCGTCCGCGGCCGGCGGCGGGGCGGGGGATCCCCCAGTTTCCGAAATCGCGTCGGTGCGCTTTTGCAGGAAGATATCCCGCAGGCGAACTTCTTGCGCGGCGGGGTATTCCTGCCATTCGTGGCGGCTGTTCAGGATTTGCCGCACCCGCCTGCGAACGTGCCGCGCCCTTTCGGCGTCGGTATGCAGGTTGCATGGGACGTTCGGATGCTTGATCGATTCCTCAATGCCGAGCGAAATCGGCTTGGTGGTGAAAAGGCGCTCCTGCACGCGGACCGCCTCGAGAAACGGGTTCGCGCCGTTGTCACTCGCCACCGCCATGAGGCCGAGCAGGGCGTTCCAATCCACCAGGCCGCCCCGCGAAAGGTGCGCGGCGTGCGCTTCCATCAGGCGGATTCCATTGGCGGTCACGATCACATAGCCGGTTTCGTCCAGGCCTCGGCGGCCCGCCCGGCCGAACATCTGCAAGATTTCATCCGGCTTCAGCGGCTGTTCAACGTAATCCCGGCGGTACGACTCCCCAGCCAGGGCCACGCTGCGCAGGGAAAAGTTGATGCCGGCGGCGAGGCCCATCGTGGCTACCACCGCCCGGAGCTGGCCAGCCTTCGCGAGCGGCTCGATCACTCCGGCTCGCGCTGCGTAGCTCAGCCCGCTGTGATGGTAAGCGATCCGGCTCTTCAGCATCCGCGCCAAATTTTCCCCCACCACCAGTCGCTGCTCAGTGGAGAGAGCCAGCGGGTTCGGCGTGGGCAGGTAACGGGCCAGCTCCGACGCCATCGCTTCCGCCGCTTGACGGCGGGGCGCGAAGATCAAAAGCGGTCCCAGGTCTTCGGCGAGCACTTTGGCAACGAGCCGCGGCCAATAATTCCGAATCTGCGGCGGAATATGATAGCTCAGGCTGTTGGAGTGGACTTCATCCAACGGAACCGGGCGGAAATCCGTGCGAACCGGAACGGCCTGCCGCCCGAGCCGTTTCAGCCATTTCACGACATCCTGGGGATTGGCCACGCTTCCGCTCAAGAGCAAGAGTTGCGTTTTGGCCGGGGCCATGGCTATCGCGATTTCGTAATTGAGGCCCCGATCTTCATCCCCCAGCATCTGATACTCGTCGATGACGAGCAGCTCGGGACCTTCCCCCCGGATCAGCCGCCCCTTTTGCGTTTCGAGCGTGGCTACGATGACCGGCGCGTCCAGATTCTCTGAGAGGTCGCCCGTGGCAATTCCGACGTTCCAGCCCCGCGCCCGCCACTCTGCCAGTTTGTCATTCGCCAGCGCCCGCGTTGGCACCGTATAGATTGCCTGGCCACGATTTTTCCCCTGATTGGACCAAAGCTCGAAGATGAGCGTTTTTCCCGCCCCGGTCGGCGCGTGCACGACCACGTCTTTGCCTTCCCGCAACGCCGTGACAGCTTCCTGCTGCCACATGTCGGGGAGGACAACCTGGTTCAATGAACCGAGTTTCTCCAGCTGTTCAGGGAAGCCTCCCATCCTGGCATATCCATAGTTTACGCCGCGACGGAGCGCGAGCTGCGCGCCCACCCGGCCGGCCGGGCCAGATCAAACGCTGCTTCAGCTCCAGGCGGCGGCCGGCTAACGATCGTCCTTATCCTTCGGATCGTTCTTGTCGTCTTCTTTATCGCTTTTGTCCTCTTTGTCGTCTTTTGACCCGGCTTCAACAAAGAGATACTTCGTGGATCCTCGGCTCCAGACGCGAAGCAGAATCTTGCTGCCTTTGAAACTATTGCTCAACTCCACCGCGTCATCGGCATTAGTGACCGGTTTGCGTTCGATTTCGAGGATCACGTCCCCGGCTCGCAAGCCCGCTTCCGCCGCATTCGAATTAGGCTCCACGTTCATGACGAGCGCTCCGCGCACATGGCCTGGGATGCTGAATTGGCGGCGGCTCTTCCCATCAATCTCCCCAACCTCCACGCCATCCAGCGTTTCATTGCTCGCCGGGCCAGGTTCGCCTCCTTTGCGCAGCATCCCGCTCAGGGTCCGCTCCGAGGGAAGCTCGGCCAGCGTCACCTGAAGTGACTTGGCTTTCCCGTTCCGCAACAGCTTCAGGTTCACTTTCGATTTCGGCGGCGTCTGCGAGACCATCAGGCGCAGTTGCCGATGATCGATCACTTTTTTGCCGTTAAATTCCGTGATCAGATCGCCCGGCTTGATGCCCGCTTCGGCGGCGGGAAAGCCGTCCTGCACCCCGGCCACCAAAGCTCCCTCCTGATCTTTCAGGTCCAGCCGTTCCGCCAGCTCGGGCGAAAGAGGTTGCAGCCCGATCCCGAGAAAGCCCCGCGTCACCCGGCCATCCGTTACCAGCCGGTCCATCACGCTCCGGCCCATATTAATCGGAATGGCGAAGCCTACCCCCTGATTTCCGCCGGATCGACTGAGGATGGCAGTATTAATCCCGATCAACCGGCCTTGCGCGTCAATCAGCGCCCCGCCCGAGTTGCCCATGTTGATCGACGCGTCCGTCTGGATGAAATCTTCGTAATCCACAATCCCCAGTTCGCCGCGTCCGACCGCGCTGATGATTCCCATGGTGACGGTTTGCCCAATGCCAAATGGATTGCCGATGGCGAGCACCACGTCCCCGACCTCCAATTTGTCACTGTTCGCCAGGGTGATGCCCGGAAAATCGCTGCCTTCCACTTTGAGCACTGCGGTGTCTGTAGGCGGGTCCGTTCCCACGATTTTGGCCACGAACTCCTTGCCGGCCGGCGTCTGGATGCGGATGTCATCCGCGCCTTCCACAACGTGGTTGCTGGTCAGGATGTAGCCGTCCTGCGAAACGATGACTCCCGAGCCCAGAGCCTCTTCCTTCTGGCGCCGGTTCGAGCGCGGTTGCTGGGGATCGCCGAAATATTCGCGGAAGAGAGGGTTGTCAAAGAACGGATGGGCGCTCTTCTTAACCGTGCGCGAGGCAAAGATGGTGACCACGCTCGGGGCGGCTTTTTTGATCACCGGGGCAAAGCTCGAAGCGAAGGACCCGCCGCGCTCGACCGCAGTATCGTCCACGATCGTTTTGGGCGGCGTATGCTCGGATTTCGCGTAGGCTGGCGGGACCGGAGTGCCAAGCCCTAAAGCCAGGCCCCATGCGATCAGGGTGAAATTTAAGACAGTCCGTTTCATTGAAGTTGGTCTTTCCCAAACCCCGGCCGCTGTTGGCCAAGGTCAGTTCCCGGTCAATATGCCGTGGCTGGGGGCGAAAGCAATATTCCTACGCCGGCCAGAAATGCCTGGCCTGCGCACGGCGTCCATCAGCGCGGACCGGAGCCTTCGTTCCTGCTCAGTTCCGGAGGTGCTCCTGCCATTCGGCCACCCGGTCGGCTGCACCGATCTCTTTGAGATGCTCCAGATCCAATTTTCGGCCGCCCGAGGGTTTCAGGCATTGCGCCACATGCACCGCGGTCAGCGACGTGAACCGCTTCTCCGTCGCCCCGTTCAGATCGTGGTGCAGATCGACAGTGTCGACGATCCGGTCCGGCAGCCCCCAGAGCCCGAGCAGATACGCCCCGATCTGCGCGTGCGTGGCGCCGAAAGTCTCCCGTTCCAGCTGGTCCGCGGCCGCCCCCTGGGCCGATTGCTTCAGAATTGCGGCGTACTCCAGGTCCGCATTTCCAGCTAGGACCAGTTTGCCGATGTCGTGCAAAAGTCCGCTCACGAACGCTTCGTCGCATTCAGCCCGGGACAAGTGCTCGTAGCGGGCGAGGCGACGCGCCGCCTCGGCCGTTTCCATCGAGTGCTCCCAAAGCTTTGCTGGCGAGATGCTCGACATTCGCTTCTGCTCGTAAAACTTGAACGCGTGCACGCACAAAACCAGGCCACGAAGAATCTCGATCCCTACCAGCTGCACTGCTTCCGCTGGGGTGAAAGTCGTCCGCCCGCCTCCGAAAAACGCCGAGTTCCCGATCTGCAGCAGCTTCACCGTTAGTCCCGGGTCCTCTTGGATGATTTCCCCCACCTCATCCAGGGAAGTGAACTCGCTGTTCAGCGCTTTCATCAACCGTTGATAAATCTTGGGCGGCGTCGGGAGAGCGCCAAGCCCCGCTACGATCCTTTGAATTTTCTCGCCCCCGATCTCGTGCTTCAAACGGCAGATCCGATGCAGCACCGCTGCGAGCTTTTCCAGGTCGAACGGCTTGGTCAAATATCGGTGCGCGAACATCAGGCATCGCGCGATGGTCAGCTGATCTTCGTATGCCGATAAAATAATGCGCATCACGCCTGGATGCCTCTTTGCCACCTCCGTCATGAACTCCTGGCCATGCATCTTTGGCATCACCAGGTCCGAAACCACGATGTCCACCGGCGTTTTCTCCAGCAGCGCGAGCCCCTCCTGCGGGCTGGCCACGACAGAAATGGTGTAACCGGGTCCCAGAATCGGCCCCAGCATCCCGTACAGCTCGCAAATCAACGGCTCGTCGTCGACGAACAAAACCCCAGCGGTCATGGTGCGGAATCTATCGGCGGCGTGAGGTCGAAGATTGAGAAAATAGTAGAGCTGTTCGGCACTGCTGGGACGGAAGCGAAGAGTGGCGCTGGTGACCTTGCGGGCTACGGCCCGCACAATGAGGAGCTCATCAAGAAGCTTACTCAGCGCTTAACGACGCTGCTGCCGACGTTAGGCTGATCGCTTCAACCGCTCTGACAAGCCTATCGGCGAAATGGGGCCCCGATTCGCGCGTTCCCAGATCCACTCCCGGATTCTTCATCTGGGTGCCCGGGAGAGCTGCGCACCCCGACGGGTCTTACCAGCGAAAGAAACGGTAGGGATCATCCCATTCTTCCGGGGCGTCCAGGTAGAGGCCAGAGAGCCACCGCTTTTCGTTTGAGGCGGTGACGGGCGAGTGGAACCGGTCGAGCAGCGGGGTGGCGCTTTCGACGCCGAGATTGGCGAGAGTTCGGGCCAGAGCAAAGCTGGCGCGACGGAATGTCCGCTTGATGTTGGGTTTGGTCAGATCACCAAAGGCCCACGGTAGCAACTGAAACAGAACGATCGCCTGGTTTTCGGACGCGGCGATTGCTCCATCGCCAAGCGCCTCCGCGCCTGCAGTCACCGAATCGAGTTCCATGGGCTCGCGGCAGTGCAAGTCAGCGGGCGCTACGCCTCGGAAAGCGGAATTGATCCCAGGCGCCGGGAAATAGGCTCCGATATGCTCGGCCCGGGCGGTGTTGACCGGAATCGGCAGGATCGCCCGCATTTCGGTCGCGGAGAGCGCGAGCCCCAGAACCCGGCCTCCGCTTTGCAGTAAGGCAGTCGCCTGGTCCCTGCGGCCCGGAGTTCCTGCGCCCGAGCCGAGGATGAGGACCGAGCCGACGTCGAGGGCAGTCGGCAGCTCGCGCTCCGCGTCGACGCCCAAAGATTGCAGATAGGCGTGGCCTTCCGGTGATCCACCGTAGTAAGCTTTCCTTTTAGGCGCTGGTTTCCAGGCGGCCGCGTAATCGAGAATGTTGCGTGCGATGTTCTCCGCCGCCGGGTCGCTCTCGGTGCGGCCGGTCAAGTCGAGTTGGCAAAATAGGATCAGACCCTTTCCCTCGCGATATTCGAGCAGAGCGCTGTATTGCTCGGCGTAACCGCCATCTAGGATCGGCAGGAAATCGCCGCGCGGCGGCTTTTCAATCAGCACGGACGCGACGTTCCCCCGATTGCCACAGCGCCAGAGCCGCGGCACGGCTAGATCACACCAGCGCACGGTCGGGCCGTAGCGCGGACGCATCTCATAGGCCAGCCTGGCCGGGAGCAGGGTGGCATGGCCGCGCCAGTCTTTGAGTTGCTTGGCTTGCAGGCCCCGCAAAATGGGATGATCCGGCACTCTGGGAAATAGCTGGCGCAAACCATATTCGGCGACGCGAAAGCCAAGGCGCTTTTCAAGCACCTCGGACCGTTGCTCGAATACGATTACTTTCAGCCCGTTGCGGACCGCGCTGATGTCCGGCGCAGGGCCCTCCAGGGCTAGCGCGCCTTTCCCGATCACAAGCGTTTCGTAGCCGGACAGGTCCGCGTTTGCATCGACTCTCGAGAACGGAATGGAACGCGCGCGCAGCGTCGCTTCTGTCTCGCCGGCGGGATCAAAGAGGGCCATGGGCTTGCGGGAAATTGATCCTGAAGGCGGGGGCAGGACCTGGATCGTGAAAGAATCCTCCTGCGGTTCACCCTCCTCGAAGGTAACTCGTGCGCGCAAAACGTACGATCCGGCCGGGGTGTTCGTGGGAACGGAGAAGCGCAGAGGCAATCGAACCTGATCGCCGGTTTCAACGCGCTCCGCTTTGCTTCCCTGCTGCACGCTGGGCAGGTCGAGAGCCCACTCGGCGGAGTAGGAAACCGGCTTGCGGGAGTTATTAATCAGGATGAGCTGCTTTTCCACTGATTCCCCCGGCAGGAAGTTGTGATCCTTCGAAGTGAAAGCTTCCGGCTTGCCTGCAATGAAGGCCAGGATCGGCTGATTGTTCCGTATCAGGGCTGCGGCCGCGGGCGTGGCGATCCAATCCTCGCGCCGATAGGCCAGGTCCATCCGTTCGTAACGCTCGGCAATATAATCCGGGCTGTAGCCCGGCCGTTGGAGGCCGTGCCAGTCCACGGGCAACTCCTCCCGACGGCGGTTCAAGCCCGGGCGCAGCTTCCAGAAATGTTCGTATTCCCAGGGCGACACCGCCGAGACGCCCCAGCCTCGAAAGGCCCGCCAGTTATCCGTGAGGTAGCTGGCGAAGATCGGGTAGCGTTCGTCAAACCGGTCAGATCCCACCGGAAAGGGATAATCCCAGCGATGCCAGAGGTTGCCTGCGCGGAACTGTTTCGCTTCCCAGCGGAGGTTGGCTTTCTCCGGCTCGCTCAGGCGGTAGGCCGGATCACCGATAAACTGAGCATTCCATTCCGCCACGCAGAATTCCCACGGCACTTTGGCGCTGCCGAATTCCCGTTCGCCCTGGTACCAGCCGCGATACATCGTCCAATCCCAGGTGAAGGGCGCGCCGTACTCGCACAAAAACGCGGGCTTCACCCCGTTTGTGGACCACGGGCCAAACCAGTCTGAGAGCTCCTGCGGCGGGACGAAATTTGGATAGAAATTCATCGGGTGCATCGACCCGAGGCTGCCCGAAGCATGATGATAAACGATTCGGCTCGGGTCGATCTCCTCCACAATCTTCTCCGCTCGCAGGGCAAGACGGGCATTGTTCTGCGCCCAGTTGTCCCGCGGGGCTTCCTTTTCGCCGATCCGGTCCGGATTCATATCCTCGCCGTAACCGGTGGCGTTGTGGCTCATGGAATAAAAGGCCACGGACGGGTGATTCCCGGCGACCTTCGCATAAAAGCGCGCGTGGGCGGCGTATCCGTTGCTCTCATCCGCGCCGGGCGATTTCCAATCGTAATGGCTGAAATGCGGCTGGGAAAGGGCGACAAGCACGCCCTCATCGTCCGCGGCGCGGAGGATTTCCTCGAAGCTCAGATGCGAGCCGGGTTCGCAGCCGTAGTTGTGAGTGTAGACGAAGTTGATGCCGAAGCTTTTCAGCCGCGAAAGGCTTTCTCGCGCCATGGCGTAAGTCGACCAGGCGGCTCCGACCTGCGCATTGTCGAGCGGGACCGCTGAAAGAAAGATGCGCGTCCCATTGAGATAGAAATCTCGCCCGTCAATCCAAAGCTCGCGAAAGCCGAAACGGATCGGCAGCGAATGATCAAGCTCTGCGCCATTTTCATCGATGAGCGCGAAGGTGGCTGCGTATTGGTTCCCGGGCGTATGAACGTCCCACAGCCGGGCTGGTTTCCAGGCGTTCGTCAGGCTGAGGACGCCGCCCGCGATCGAATCGACGCTGAGGCGGGGGCTGGCGAAGACGGCAGCCGTCTGGTCTCCGTCCCGCACCGTGGTAAGCACGCGGCAGCCTTTTTGGGCGGGCAAGTCCTGGAGCCCAATATCGCAGACCAGTTCGCCTTTCCGCACGGACGTTTGGATCCGCACCGCACCGATCCTTGGCGCGGCGCTTTCCGCTTCCAGGAAGACATCGCCGCAAAGGCCCCGGCGAGGCACGGAGCCTTGCACCTGCCGCGCGGAGGCGCTGTCCGTATAAGAAAGAAGCACCGCCTTTAGAGGCATCGCGGTGACCATCAGCGTGAGGAGTTGCCTGGCACCCGGCCGACAGAAATCAGTCAGATCGATCTCGCCCCCGGGAAAGCGCGCTTCGCCCACTTTTTGTCCGTCCAGATAGCAAACCGCGAAAGAGTTCAGATATTCGGTCGACAGCCGGATGCGGTGATTCCTCCATGTCTCGGGCACGACAATCTCGCGCTGATACCATGCCGAATTGATCGCCTCGAGATGGACCGACTTCCAGGCGTCGTTTGCGAGTAGCGTCTGGCAATCCTTTTGCATGTAATCGGTAATGCCAGGCCAGGGCCCCGGGACCTTGAAGTAGCCCCAGCCCGCTTCGGGAATCGACGGACCGTTCGCGGGCTGCCAGCGCCAGAGCCCATTGATGCAAATTCGTTCGTGCCCGGGAGTTGCTTCCCGAAACGCCTGGGCGAGATCCCATTCGGCCTCGATGCCTTCGGGCAAAGGGCCAGAGATCGCGGCCAGCCCGGTGGCTGCGAGGCTTACAAGAAGGAACGTCCAGATCAGCGCTTTCATGCTCCGCGGAGGTTTGGTTTGAAATTCTTACCCGCGCAGCGCCGGCCGCACCACCGCAAAAGCGCCAGCCGATGCTGGCGCACGCTGCTTTTGGCAGCTCTGGGCAAGACAAATAGGTTGCATAATCGCGGAAACTGTTCGTGAATCACTTGCGGATGGCGGCAGAAATCGACCCATTCGTGTTGCGCTTAAGCTTCCCCTGGTTTCTTTTGCAGGCCAGTGTTCGGCGGCTTGGGCTTCTTCTGTTCGTCTGCCTTTTTCTTCCCGCCGCCAGCCAGGCCACCGGCACCAGGGCTACCGGAAATTTCCTCATGGATTACTGGGAGACGGATGACGGTCTGCCGGAAGACTCGGCCACCGCCATGATCCAGACTGCGGATGGCTATTTATGGTTCGGGACATTTGCGGGGCTGGTCCGGTTTGATGGCGTTCAGTTCAAGGTTTTCGACCCGGGCAACACGCCTGAGTTCCCGAGCGGCGGCGTAGTTAATCTCCACCTTGATCATAACGGCGCGATCTGGTGCAGCACTTATAAGGGCATGGTCCGGCTGGCCAACGGGCGTTGGAAGCGTTTTGGCCGCGAGGAAGGCTGGACGAGTAATTTTGCCCGGAGCTTCAGCGAGCCAAAAAACGGAGGCCCGCTCTATGTTACCGGGTTTGATGGAAAGATTCTGAAATTTCAGGATGAAAAATTTCAGGAAATGCCGCCGCCGCCGGGTGATTCCGGCAACGGCTATTTCGGCCATGTGGATCGGGAGGGCTACTTCTGGGCGGCGCAGAACCGCTTCACCGGTTATTGGACCGGCTCGGAATGGGTGCGGGTGGCGCCAGACGCGGTCGCCGGGAAGGAGTATGGTGCGGCGTCCGCGCGCGACGGGGGCGTCTGGATCTTGCAGGACGACATGCTGCGCAAGTTCAACCGCGCCGGGCAGGTGTTCGAAGTGCGAGTTCGCGAGCAGGTCCAGGATTTTTGGAGCATGATCGAAGGGGGCAGCGGCGATTTGTGGGTCTGCTCGTACCTTAATGGCGTGTATCAGGTGAAGACGAATGGGAACGTCGTTCACTACACCACCGAGATCGGCCTTCCTCACAATTCAGTCCGGTTCGTGTTCGAGGATCGCGAAGCGAATTTTTGGGTCGGCACCAGCGGCGGTGGGCTGATGCGCGTCAGGCCGCGCAGTTTTCGCAACTATGGGACTGAAAGCGGCCTGCAGGAAAGGACGGTGAAGTCGGTGGCGGTGCGGGCCAACGGCGAAGTCGTGCTCGGGACTTACGGGAAAGGAGTGGCTCGCATGGACCCACGCCCTCTCGTGCCCGTTTTTGTCCCGCTGGAAAAGAACGGTCCGCGTTTCTTCCAAACCCTGCTCGAGGATCACTCGGGCAATCTTTGGGGCGGGAGCCTCGGTGATGGACTGTTCTTGATTGAATCAAATCGAACGACGCGCGTGCGCGACTGGCCCGCGGGCGGAGAAAAAGTCGCCGCTTTGTTTGAGGATGCCCGGAACCGGCTCTGGGTCGGCTTTGGCGACCGGGTTAGCGTCCGCGAGGACGAAAAATTCAAATCGATCGGCCTGGCTGCCAACGGGGCTCCGCTCACGGACATGCGCGCCTTTGGCGAGGAGCAGGAGTCCGGGGCGATTTTGGCCGGTGGCGACCGTGGCCTCTACCGTCTCGAGGACAAAGGATTTGTCGAAGTTCGGGATTCCAAAGGCCGCCCGTTCGAGCAGATCTTCTGCATTAAAACCCTCCGCGACGGTTCCATCTGGCTCGGCACCGGCAAAGGGTTGGTGCGCTATCGCGCAGGCGAGATTGGATTGGTGAACGAAGCGAATGGACTCCCGGTGCGGACGGTGAGCAACATGATCGAGGATCGCTTCGGGACCTGGTGGTTGAGTTCCAATCGCGGCATTGTCCGGGTCGATCCTCAGCAATTGGAGGCGGTCGCTTCCGGGGCCAAAGCCTCGTTGGAATGCCAGCGGTTCACGGTCAGCGATGGGCTGGCAAGCATCGAATGTCCCAGTGGCTATCAACCCACCGCGGCCCGCGGACGGGACGGGCGGCTCTGGTTTGCGACCCTGAAGGGCGTGGCCGTGCTTGACCCGCAGCGATTGCGCCTGAACCAAAAACCTCCGCCGGTGGTGATCGAATCGATCTCTTTCATCGATGCGCAGCGGCGCCGCCAGAACTGGGAGGTGAATCAACCTGCCGAGATCAAATTGCCGCCCGGCAGCAGCCAGTTGGATGTGTTTTTCGCCGCGCTCAGCTTCACCGCGCCGGAGAAAATGAAGTTCGCCTACAAGCTGCGCCGCGGGGATCGATTGATCGCCGAAGAGGAAATTCCTCAGCGCAAAGTCTCCCTCAACCTGTTGCCGCCAGGCCACTATTCCTTGCAGGTCCTCGCTGCGAACAATGATGGAGTCTGGTGCCAGCACGGCGCCACTTTGAGCTTCGCGGTCCTTCCGCTCTATTGGCAGACTGCCTGGTTCCGCCTCGGCACCGCTGCCGCCGGCGCCTTTGGGCTGGCCGGAGTTTTCTGGCGGTCCGCCGAGCGGCGGGTCCGCGTGCAGCGGGAGAAATTCGAACAGCAAAGGGCGCTCGCGGAGGAGAAAGCCCGCTTGGCTTCCGTGCTCGAAGGCACGAGCGATCTGGTCGGGTTTGCCACCGCCGCCGGGCGGATTCTCTATATCAACCCGGCAGGCCGCAGATTGCTCGGGTTGAATGACGAGGAGGATGTCACCCGCTTGGACATCGCCGACTTCTACTCCGCCGAATCCAGAAAGGCGCTGCGCGAAGGCGCCTGGACAGTGGTGATGCAGAAGGGATCATGGAGCGGCGAGGCGACCATGCGGCCTCGTTCCGGTGCGGAGGTTCTCACCTCCCAGGTGCTCCAGGTGCATCGGGACAGCGATGGCGCGGTGCTGTTTCTCTCGGCGATTATCCGCGACGTCACTGAAAACCGGAAGATGGAGCACCAGTTGCGCCACGCTCAAAAGATGGAGGCGCTCGGCACCCTGGCCAGCGGCATCGCGCACGATTTCAATAATGTTTTGAGTGCGATCATCGGCAATATCGAACTGGCCCGCGTGGATGCCGGCCCGAACCCGCCGGTGATCGAGAGTTTGAACGAAGCGCGCAAGGCGGGCATCCGTGCGCGCGATCTGGTCCAGCAGATCCTCGCTTTTGGCCGGCGGCAGGTGCAGGACCGCAAGGTCATTTCACTCGCCCCGGTGGTGTCCGAAGCCGCCCGCCTCTTGCGGTCAACCTTGCCCGCGGGCATTGAATTGGCGACGCGGATTGAGCCGGATGTCTGTTATGTCTCGGCGGACGCTTCGCAGATTCATCAAGTGATCATCAATCTTTGCACGAACGCCTGGCATGCGATTGAGAATTCAGTCGGGCGCATTGAAATCCGGCTGGAGCGGGTCGAGTTGGGGATCGACCGCACCGGGTGGCGCGTCGATGTTCTGCCGGGTTTTTACGCGCGGTTGGTCGTGTCGGATACCGGACGCGGAATTGATCCAGGCATTCTCGACCACATCTTTGAACCGTTCTTCACCACTCGCGCGCGGGGGCGGGGCACCGGGCTGGGGCTTGCGGTGGTCCACGGCATCGTGAAGAGCCACGACGGAGCCATTCACGTGACCAGCGAGGTGGGCCGGGGCGCAACCTTTGAGCTTCTCTTTCCGGAGACCGCGCCACCCCCGGTCGTGGCGGAACCGCCGTCGGAAACTCCCGCCCCGGCGCGCGGCTCCGGAGAGCACATTCTCTATTTGGATGATGAGGCGCCTCTGGTCTTCCTCGCCAGCCGCGCTCTCGAGCGGATCGGCTATCGCGTGACCGGCTTTACCGACCCGAACGAAGCCGTGGCGGCCTTCCGCAAAAATCCCGGCCAGTTTGACGTGGTGGTGACCGATCAGAACATGCCCGGCAGTTCCGGTCTCGACGTGGCCCACGTGTTTCTCAGCCTCCGACCCGACCTTCCGGTTCTCTTGACCTCGGGCTACCTGAGTGACGAGCTAAAGTCGAATGCGCGCGCCGCCGGCGTGGCCGCCCTGATTTATAAGCCGAATACTGTCGTCGAATTGCGTGAGGCCATTCATCGGTGGGTCGGGCACAGCAAATCCAATGGAAATGGCTGACGCCCCGCGGATCCGGCCGACGAGGCCAAATCTTGGATGGAGTTGCCGATTTGAGAGTGGATCAATCCTTGCTACGTTAAAGTGATGCTCGTGAGGCTGTCGCCTTGGTGGCTTTTCAGTTTGGTTTGGCTTGCTCTTGTCCCCGCAAGGGCGGCGGACCAGGCCATTTACTCGGATGGCTTCCAGAATGGCTGGGAAAATTGGAGTTGGGCTCAGACTGCCAATGCTGGCAGCCCGGTCCATGGCGGAACGCAATCGCTTTCCGTTTCGGCCGGAGCTTGGGCCGCCGCTTATTTCCACAACGGAGTGATCGATGCCACCCTTCATACGAATCTCACCTTCTGGATTCACGGCGGAACGGCGGGCGGGCAAAAGCTCTTGGTCCAGGGCGTTTCCGGCGGAGCCTCTCGCACTTCGGTCGATCTTCCACCCCTGGTCGCGAATGCCTGGCAGCAAATCACGGTCTCCCTGGTTCAGCTCGGGGTGGCAGGTGATCCGGCTTTTGACGGCTTCTGGATTCAGGACCGCTCCGGCAAAGCGCAGCCGGCCTTTTATCTGGATGACATTTCTCTCGTTGCCGGCAGCGGGCCTTCCGGCACGAATTCCGCAGCGGCGACCGCGGTCCTCGTGGACGCAGCCCGCAACCGGCGTCCGATCAGCCCGCTGATCTATGGCGTGGCCTTTGCCTCGTCGAACCAGCTCCAGGCTCTGAACGTCCCGTTGAACCGTTCCGGCGGGAATTCCGAGACGCGCTACAACTGGCAGCTCAATGCCCACAACCGCGCGGCCGATTGGTACTTCGAGAGTCTCGCCGATTCGCCGGCTGATCCCGGCGCCCAGGGCGATCAGTTCGTCGCCGACAGCAGGAACGGCGGCGCCGACCCCATGATCACGCTGCCGATGATCGGGTGGGTCGCGAAACTGGGGCCGAACCGCGCTCGCCTGGCCAGCTTTTCCATCGCCCGCTACGGCGCGCAAACGGACCGGGACGCGCAATGGTTTCCGGACGCCGGCAACGGGATCAGCGCCGCGACCGGCCAGCCGATCTCCTCCAACGACCCCGCTGACGCGAACGTGCTGGTGGATTCCAAATTTCAGCAGGACTGGGTGCGGCATTTGATCAATCGCTGGCATGACAGCGCGGGCGGCGGCGTGCGCTACTACATTCTGGATAACGAGCCGAGCCTCTGGCATTCCACGCACCGCGACGTCGTGAAGACCGGGCTGCGCATGGCCGATCTCCGCGATCGCCTCGTCGATTACGCGGCGCGGGTTCGCGCAATCGATCCGGGCGCCTGGATTGCCGGGCCCGAGGAATGGGGCTGGAGCGGTTACTTCTACAGTGGCTACGATCAACAGTGGGGCGGCCAGAATGGCTGGAGCAGTTTTCCCGATCGCGCGGCCAACGGAGGCATGGATTATTTGCCCTGGCTGCTCGACCAGTTGCGCCGCCACGATCAAACCTCCGGCCAGCGCTCCCTCGATCTCTTCACCGTTCATTACTATCCGCAGGGTGGCGAGTACGGCAGCGATGTCTCTACCGCCATGCAATTGCGCCGCAATCGCTCCACGCGTTCGCTCTGGGACCCGAATTACCGCGATGAAAGCTGGATCAATGACCGGGTGCGCCTGATTCCGAGGCTCAAAGACTGGGTCAATCAATACTATCCCGGCCTCAAAACCGGCATGACCGAATACAGCTGGGGCGCGGACAACCATATCAACGGCGCCACCGCGCAGGCGGACATCCTCGGCATTCTCGGCCGGGAAGGGCTCGATCTCGCCACGCGCTGGGTCGTCCCAGCGTCCGGCGCCCCCGCGTTCAAGGCGATTCAGATCTATCGGAACTACGATGGCGCCCGCTCGGCCTTCGGAGAGCTCAGCGTCTTTGCGGACGCCCCAAATCCGGACAATCTGTCGGCGTTCGCTGCCATTCGCTCGGGTGACGGCGCCCTTACTGTGATGGCGATCAATAAAATCACGGCCGGCAGCGCGCTCAGTTTGACGCTGACGAATTTCGCCCCTCGCGGTTCGGCTCAAGTCTGGCAGTTGACCGCCGCCGGCCAGATCGTCCGGCAGGCGGACGCCGCCCTGGCCGGGCTCACGCTCGCGAGCGCCCTGCCGCCGCAGAGCATCACTTTGTTTGTCATTCCGCCCGCCGCGGCTCCGTCTCCCCGAATCTCGTCGATCAAGCCGCTCCCGGCGAGCCGCGTCCAACTGGAAGTTCTGGGCGAGACCAACGCGAACTACCAGATCCAGTCCTCCGTCGATCTGGTGTCGTGGGCGACCCTCCAGGCGTTCACGCTCAATTCCTCGCCGGAAATCGTGACGCTCAATTCTCCAGGCTCGGAGATGTTTCTTCGGCTGCGCCGCAACTGAATGGGCTGAGCGCAGCGCCGCGTTCCGGCTTTCCTCTCTTGGCAAACTCAGCGATTCTCCCCGCACTCATTCGTATGAAATTGCCCTTCGGTTCGTTCCTGTGGTGTGCTCTCGTGGCCGGACTTTTCCTGCAGGCGGAGGCCGGCCGGGCTGCCGATTCGCCGGCTCCCCACGGCGATGGCCAGCCTGACGGGCCGAGTCTCGTCCGCAAAGTAGTGCTGGAGAATCAGTGCGATAATCCGATGGAACTGGCGCCGCTCCCGGATGGACGCGTTCTCTTCATCGAACGGTTCGGCCGGGCCCGAATCTGGAAGCCGGACACCGAGGCCACCGTGCTGGCCGCGAAGTTTTCCGTCCATGGGACCCTCAATCCCGCCACCGACAAAGGCCGGGATCACGGCAGTTGGGAGTCCGGTTTGATCGGCCTGACACTCGCGCCCGATTTCGAAAAGACCGGGTGGATTTACGTTTATTATTCGCCGGCCGGGGATGTCCCGGAAGATCGCCTTTCTCGCTTCACGCTGCAGGGGGACGCGATCGATCTGAATTCCGAGAAGGTTCTTTTGCGTGTTGCGGTGCAGCGCGAGGTCTGCTGCCACGAAGCCGGCTCGCTCGCTTTTGACGGTGGCGGGAATCTGTTCCTCTCCGTCGGTGATAACACGAATCCCTTCGCATCGGACGGTTACAGCCCAACCGATTTTCGCGAAGGCCGCTACGCCTACGATGCCGGGCGCTCCTCGGGGAATGCGAACGACCTGCGTGGGAAGATTCTTCGGATTCATCCGCAGTCGGACGGATCTTACTCCATCCCTGAAGGCAATCTTTTCCCGGCCGGAACGCCCGGGACCCGTCCCGAGATCTTCGCCATGGGCTGCCGCAATCCGTTCCGCATCTCGATCGACAAGCCCACCGGCACGTTGAGCTGGGGCGATGTCGGGCCGGACGCTCGCGAGTCCAGCCCGGAACGCGGCCCGGCCGGCTTTGACGAAGTGAACCGCACGCGCGTCGCCGGCAATTTCGGCTGGCCCTTTCTCCTCGCGGATAACAAGCCCTACCGCCAATACGATTTCGCGACGAAGCAGTCCGGCGAGCTGCAGGATCCGGCGCATCCGGTCAACCTCTCACCCAACAACACCGGCCCCAGAGAATTGCCGCCCGCTCAACCCGCCTGGATGTACTATCCCTACGGGCCGTCAACCCGGTTCCCGGCGGTCGGGAGCGGCCCGCGCACGGCCTGCGCCGGGCCGGTCTATCATTTCGATCCGACGCTCGCCTCGCCGCGCAAACTTCCGGCGAAATACGACGGCTGCTTCTTCGTCTACGAATGGGCGCGCAACTGGATTCTCGCGATCCAGCTCGACGCCAGCGGCAAAGCGATCCGGACCGAGCGATTCGCGCCGGAGATCGAGCTGAAGCGCCCGATCGACCTGGAGCTTGGGCCGGACGGAGCCCTTTACCTCACGAGTTCGGCGCCGCCTGGGAGAATAATAAAGACTCGCAAGTCGTGCGGATCGAGGCGGCGTCCGATCGCTAGGAGCTACGCCAGGATCTTGGACACCACTTCTCCGGCCACGTCGGTCAGGCGGAAATCCCGTCCCTGGAACCGGTAGGTGAGCTTCTCGTGATCGACTCCGAGGCAGCGAAGGATCGTTGCCTGAAGATCGTTCGGGGTCACGCCATCCTCGACCACGTTATAGCCGAGTTCATCGGTGGACCCCAGCGTCATGCCCGGCTTGATCCCTCCGCCGGCCATCCAGATCGAAAAAGCTTTCATGTGATGGTCCCGGCCGTAGTTGCCATTGCTCATGTCCCCCTGGTTCATGGGAGTGCGGCCGAATTCTCCGCCCCAGATCACCAGGGTGTCATCGAGCAGGCCGCGCTGTTTCAGATCCTGGATCAGCGCCGAGGAGGGGCGGTCCACGTTTCGGCAGGTGGCCGCGATGTCGTTCGGGAGGTTGTTGTGATGATCCCACCCGCGATGGTAGAGCTGCACAAACCGCACGCCACGCTCGACCAGCCGCCGGGCCAGCAGGCAATTGTTGGCAAAGGACGCTTTGCCCGGCTCGGCTCCGTAGAGCTCCAGCGTGCTTTTCGGCTCCTTCTTGAGGTCCATCAATTCCGGCACGCTGGTCTGCATTCGATAGGCCATCTCGAAGGCCTGAATGCGCGTGTTGATCTCCGGATCACCCACCGCGTCGAGCTTGAGTTGGTTCAGGTCGCGAATGCCATCGAGCAATCGCCGCCGCGCCTTGTCGCTCACCCCTTTGGGATTCGACACGAAAAGGATGGGCTCGCCCTGGGACCGGAATTCCACTCCTTGATGGTTGCTGGGGAGAAATCCGCTGCCCCAATAGCGGGAGAGCAGCGGCTGGTCCTGCCCGTAGCCGGAAGTCAGCACCACGAACGCGGGCAGTTGCTCGTTTTCACTCCCGAGCCCGTAGGAAATCCACGCCCCCATCGAGGGGCGGCCGGCCTGGG
>CAZMKE010000040.1:0-54562 GCA_964566945.1 uncultured Verrucomicrobiota bacterium
TGCCTACCAGTCACTTACAGAAGTCTTATACAGCTAATTTCTTAACGGCATTGGGTCTAATCCCACCAGAGGAGAAATCTTCCGGTTCGTTTCAACTCGATAGCGGCAGCGGCTACGGTCCCGGCGCCCTGGTCCACCATGTCCGGACAGAATTCGTGGAGTCGCTTCGCCAGCTTCTTACTGTCTTGAATTGCTGTCTTAAATTTTCCTCCGACAAAATCATGACCAATCTGATCTAACAAAAATGGTTCACATTTCTCCAATTTTCTCAGCGCATCGATTATTTCGCCAGTCCCCATATCGAAGTTGGGAGCGGAGGTTCGCATCGCGGCCATCACTTGATACTTGTCCGCGGTCGGCAACAACCCCAGACATTTCTCAAATCTGCATTCAAAAAGATAATACCCGCTACTCACGTAATTTTCGTGTTCTCGTTCGAGAATCTCTCTCAGTGCAGCTCCGGAAACAGCGAACGAAACACCCCCATTCGCCCCGGGCAGACGCTTTCCCTTCTTCCCGCAGAGTGCCTCAATGCCTGCGACTGCCGATCGAAAACCCGGAGAATCTGCTTCGCGCGAGAAATCCGGTTCTTCCACGTCGGGGAACGGCGTTTCCTCGTTCTCCGCTATTTTAAGTTCCGCGCCTCGCTTCGCGCCTGCGCGCTCAAGCATTGTCCGAATTTGGTATAAGTCGTTAAGTATCGCCAAATCCAGCGCCGTCCTCCCTTCCTTATCGCATGCGTTAACGTCGCTGCCGGCTTTCATCAGCAACCTTACGAGCTCGGGCGATTTGCCAAGGACGCCCCACATCAGTGCCGTAGTTCCATGTCGGTCGAGCGTCCGAATGTCGCCCCCCGCCCGAATCATTGCCTTGACAACGTCGATCCGCGCTTGGAACAATGCCTGGGTAAACGGAGTCCAGCCAACGTGGTCGCCGACGTTCGGATCGCCTCCCGCCTTTAGCAGTCTGGTAACGATCGAGAGGGAGGCGTCCGTCGATGCATCGTAAAGGGGCGTGGATCCCGTGCTTTTATTACGAATATTCGGATTCGCTCCCGCACTTAGAAGCAGCCTAACGAGGGATTCGTTCCGCTTGCTGAGAGCGATATGCAATGGAGTCCCGTTTTGGCTGCTGACCGCGTTTATCGGTGCTTTCGCCCTAATCAGTTCAGCGACAATCTGCGCCTCCTCAGCATCGACGGCGTAATGTAACGCTGTCCAGCCCCCTCCGATTCCAGGCAAGTGCCGATCCCGCATTTTGCTGTCGGCACCGGTTGCAAGCAGAAACCTAACCACACCCAGATGCCCGGATCGCGCAGCCAACATGAGTGGCGTCTGATTCCACGGCGCTCCCCGATGATCGACCGCGTTTATGTTAACGCCGCCACTGACCAGTCGCTCGACGGTTTTCAAATCTCCGCAGCCCGCGGAATCCAAGAGCTCGATCTCCTCTGGAGACGCCTCTTTCTCCGGTCTATATAGGTTTTGCATGAACCTCTCGACTTCTTCATGCCAGTGGTCCGACTAGCGCAATGCCAAATCTGTTATCGTGTCTACCGGAAGATTCAGCGTTTGAGATCTGTGCACCTCAGCTTGCCCCTGCGCTTTGTGCTCGCCCAAGCGAGCTCTGGCCTTTTTCGGGCTGCCAGGGTGAAGGTTGGCGGCGATCGCGGGCATCGTTAGGACGGTTTCTCGTCTGAGTCAATTTGCGATCGCCAACTTTGCCGGATCGGATTTGCGGCGCAAGGCGAAATCTCCTGAAGTCCAGCCGAGGCGCGACAATTCTTCGTTATCTGCTTTGGCATCGGCACTCTCTCGCTTCAATTCATCCGAGTGCCGCTCGCCCAGCCCTTGGTCCATCTTCTCCAGCTCTGGACACGACAAGCCAAAACCGGATGCCTGGCTTATGTGTCACTGCTTTAGTCTGACCGGTTTTCCCGGGTCGGATTGGGCTCTCCGGACGTTCTTTCCCCGGCTCCGTGAGACATTCGGCCGTCCTCGGTTCGTGCCCCACGCTTCGCCCCGCCAACAGCTTCTTCCACGGCGCCCTCGGGTAAGCAGGATGTCCTCCAAGTTGGCTTTACGGGCGCTCGAATGCCAAAACTTCATTTGATAGTCCTATGGAAGGCTTAAAAGAATTTCGGACACTCTGGGTTTCCGGCTATTTTACCGAGGCGAGAGAAGCCGTTGGAGCGTCGCCGTACAATTGGGCTGCCGCTTCCTCGAAAATGCGATCTGCGTCCGGATAAAGCAGTGTGCGATCAACCGTCGGTTTGAAATCGTCACGCGTGAGCAAAAGAACGCCGTCCTTCAAGATTTCCTCGCGTCTCAACTTCACTTCTTCGAGCGGTCGAGCCGTGACAAGAATCGCTAAAACACGAAGGTGTTCGTTACCCGACCCTGCCAAATTCTGTCTGACCGCTCTGGCGCGAGCATTCAAAATTCCTGCTTTATCTGATTTCGGCAAACCACTTGTGCATTCCACTACAAGAATGTTTCCATTTGGGGTCGCCGCCAAAATATCTGCGGCGTTGGTGGTGCGGTCGATGTCTCCAAGGTGCATCACGCTGAATCCGAGAATCCAAAGCAGATTAGCAACGCTCGCTTCGAATTCGTCAGCGTTCGGAGTTCGCGACAAAGCTTGAGATGATAAGTGCTCCAGGATTTTCAGACCTCTATCGAACGTTTCGTAAGCGGCTCGGCGTGGATTCTGTGTTGTTGTTGGATCGGCAATCCAATAGTGGTGCTGGGCATTTCCTTTGAACGCAGCGTAACAATGCATTACCGCGGCGGGTGACACCTCTAACGTTGCTTCGCCGCGATGCACACTGTCAGCATGGGTCCAAGTGAAATCTGTCGAAAGCAGCGTTCCTCGCTTCTTCGGAACATTTTTTTCATACACGATGTAGCCAAACGACGCGTTCGAGTAATCCAGTGAGGCCGCCACGACCAAAACGCACTTTGCATTTGTGCCGTTCACGATGCTGTCGTGCCCGATTTTGGCAAGGTTCATGGTCGCGATTTCAATCGTACGTTGCTGTTCAACGATAAAGCCTATCCCATATTCATTACAAAGGTCGGGCAAATTATCGTACGGCGGTGATGAACCTTTCAATTCCCAGTCGACCTCCCAAGACTTTACATTGGTTTGCACGTGACCACCTCGAATGGTGAGCCTTTGTTCCCGTCTTTGACTACGAACTCCATCGGCGTGCAAGGATTCAAAGTGCGTCCTGTGCACATCACCTTCTGGCGGAGAAAAGTAAAGTTTTCCGCCCGGTGTCATAATAATTCCTGATAAGACGGCATCGACAAACTGGCGCGGGCTCTCCAGACCTAAATCGGCAATATCGTACGTTCCAGCGCATATATTTTCCGACGCAAAATGGCGGGGAGCTGCTGGAGGGTTAGTCCACTTTAGGCTCAGGCGCCCACGCCAAATCTCAAACCGATCATTGTGCTTGAAGGCGATAAAGGCGAAGTGGACCAACGGAAAGCTTGCACCGCAGCTTTCGAGCCCGGTCAAGAAAGCCTGGATCTGGTTTGTGTCAAATTCTATGCCTTTCACTGATTTTCTCTGTATTTATTGCTGAAGACTTTATCACCTCCTTCAGGTTTCAAGGCAAACAGATTTTGATCGCAGAAAGGAGATCAGTCCCGGTTAAGAGCTGCGACTGAGTGAAACGGGGCCAACTTTCTCGTCGACCTCGCGGAGGCGGTAACTCCGCTACGCTGCATTACCGTATCAGCCTAAGAGCTGGCGCGACCGGGTTGACAAAAAAGAACTCCCAAGCACTCTCGGCAAACTCAGCCAGGTTCAAGCGTCGCTCCGCGAGGCGGCGGGGGCGCTTCGGCAGTGGCAGAGACCCTGGGGGTTCGATGACCACGGCCGATCGGACATCCGCAGATCAGACCTCGCCGACGGATGGGGGGAACTCCGGCGACCGCCGCACCCGGGTGGCTTGCTCGAAAGCGTAGGCGAGCTTCAGCAGCGTTGGTTCGCTCCAGGCTCCGCCGAAAAAGGAGAGGCCGAAGGGCAGGCACTGCAGGTAGCCGGCGGGCACGGTGATGCTCGGGTAACCGGCGACGGCGGCATAGGTGGAACTGCCGCCGGTATCCCGATCGCCATAGATGAGGTCGGTGCGATGCGCGGGCCCGCCGGAGGGGGCCACCAAGGCATCGAGCCGATGTTCGGCGAGCACCGGGTCGATCCCTTCGTCCCGTACGAGGGGTCAAACTCGAGCAATGCCACATTGGTAATCGTGCCCGGCGGGGCATTCAGCGTGTGCGAGCTCGGACCTTGACTCGAACCTGCGCCTTGCTCGCCCCAGCCGACTCTGGCGCCATTTTGGCTGCCAGGGTGAAGGTTGACGACGATCAAGGGCATCGTTAGGACGGTTTCTCGTCTGAGTCAACTAGTCAACTTGCGATCGCCAACTTTGCCGGATCGCATTTGCGCAAGGCGAAATCTCCTGAAGTCCAGCCAAGGAGCGACAATTCTTCCTTGATGACTATCTGCTTTTGCATTTTGCATCGGCACTCTCTCGCCTCGATTCATCCGAGTGACGCTCGCCCAGGCCTTGGTCCGTCTTCTCCAGCTCTGGACATGACAAGTCAAAACCGGATGCCGGGCTTATGTGCCACTGCGCTAGTCTGGTACGCTTTCAGGATTCCGAAACGCGCCACGAGCTGGTTACCGGCATAAACATAGACGAATTTCATTAATCAAACGGCGATTTGTCGTACCATCGGTCGCCTTGGTGCGGCGGCCTGAAGGGTCGTGCCAGAAGATAATCGTAGTGGGATCGGAAAGTGCGAAGCCCCGACTGCTCTCACCGGGCTCCGACTCCTTTTAGCGCTTCCAGAATTTCGCGATTCCCCACCTCTCTGGCCAGTTCCATCGGTCGTTTCCGAGTCTCCGCGCCCCGTGCGTTGGGATCGATACCGGCTTCAATCAACATCTTGGCCACGTGGGCGTTTCCGCAAAAAATGGCGCGTTCAAGAGACCAGTCCGCGAGCGCGTCGAATATGGTCCCGCGCGCACCTACATCCCACAACAGCTTCATAGTATCAACGAGTCCCCGGCTACCGGCGATTCGAAGAGGCGGCACCGCACCCGCAGCGAGACCTGACTTGCCAATCTTCGCATCAGAACTGAACCAGCGACTAGGCTTGTTCACGTCCGCGCCTGCCTTTATCAAGGCTTGAATTATTCCACCGGGATAGCCATGAATTCCGACATGCCGAACTGCATATCCCAAAAGTGTTTCGCCTTCAGGCCAGAGCTTGTCGCCATCAAATCTCCAAAATACGGCGTTTGGATCGACACCGTCCTTGCCCGCTAGGCTCTCGACCCACGACAGATTCCCATGCTTTACCGGCCCACAAAGAATATCGGGCGCCAAAAGACAATCTGTGCCGATGATCTCCCCAGCTGCCCGCGACTGGTTTGAGCGTAATGCCCGGAACAAAGCGTTGTGTCCAAATTCATCCAGCAGGTGCGGATTCGCCCCAGACCGAATCAAAAGACGGACCAAGCTTACAAATCCGCGCTCCGCGGCCATCATTAAAGGTGTCGTGCCGAATGGAATAGTTAATTGATCTCGTCCTGAGTAAGCGCCATTTACGTCTGCCTTCCGTGCAATTAGCAAAGCGACCAATTTCTTTTTCCCTTGATCTATATTCGACAACAAGGGAGTCCAGTTGCTTTCTCCTAGATTAATTTCGGCACCAGATCGAAGCAAGAGATCGATTGCCTCAGCCGATGTACAGTACGAAATGGGATTTTCGCCTCTGATTGCTCGCGCCGGATGCCATTCACCGTTCAAGAAAGATCGTAACGAGGTAATATCGTTATCTTTCAGTGCCCGAACGATCTGAGTCTCCTCACTTTTGTTAAGTCTCCGCATAGCGCTGAATGCGATTCAGTTGAGGAACGTTACCATCACTCCAATAACGCCGCGCCGCGTCAATTGCCGCCAAACACTCGCGCGAGGGATTAGAGCAATGCCACATTGGTAATCGTGCCCGGCGGAACATTCAGCGTGCGCGTCCTTCCAGCAATGTCAGTATTGCGGGCAAACGGAATTTCTTTGCCATGGCAATCGGAGTGTTACCCTGATCGTCTTTAGCGAGCGGATCGGCCCCAGCGCGCAGAAGCAAATCGACGATCTTTAGAGCATCTTCCGGCCGATCCTCATCGTGGAGCCCTTTCCCACTCGATGACCACGCCGTAACTCGCACCGCCGCGCCTGTGACGGCGCAATGCAGCGCAGTTTTTCCACGATCATCCTCCAAACCAATTTCCACCCCAGAACGGAGCAGAAACTGCACCTCATCAAGGCATTTTCCTTCGCAGGCGGACATAAGGGGAGTGCAGTGGAACGGCTCAATCCGCTGATTCGGATTGGAGCCGCGCTGCAACAACTCTTCAGCCAATGCAAAATGATGGTGAATAAGAGCAGCCGTGAATGCTGTATGGCCCATTTGTTCGGACAGATGAATATCCGCTCCGAACCCCATCAACCTCCGCGCTAAATCGTCGTCCCCGGCCTCGATCGCGAGTAACAACGGTGTGCAACCGTCGCTCATTTTCGCGTTTACCTGAGCGCCTCTCTTCAACAATAACTCTGCGATTTCGCCGTGCCGAGCCATGATAGCTTCGTGCAAAGGTGTCCCTCCTTGTCGCTCGCCCGGATTTGGCTTAGTCCTCAGCTTCGGATCCGCCCCGCAGTCGAGCAAGCACTTGCATATGGCAAACTGCCCCTCCATTGCTGCGATATGCAGGGGTGTTTGAGTAAATCGATCGCGAGCATTGACACTAACGCCCGAGTCCAGGAACTGCTTGACGGTCTCAAGCAAGCCCTTCCGAACTGCTAGCCAAATATCAAATGGGGGCTCGGTAAATAGCATGCTCACTGGACGGATAATACGAAAACTGCGACTCCTCGGATCAGTGCCTCGGCTTGCATCGTATCCCGTATTGCTCTTTCCTGAAAGGAGTTTGGCTCCAGAAGGGCGCCGAACACTAAAACGCGTGCAATTGTGTGCTTCCGAGAATAGTTGAATACCCGCCCCTAAATCAAGAAAGCTTACACTGGGCCGCTCGGGAATTGCCTGCTAAAGCTTGCCTTCCGCGCGGCTGAAGCCGACTGCTTCCAAGATCCGCAGGTCAGACCTCGCCGACGGATGGGGGGAACTCCGGCGACCGCCGCACCAGGGTAGCTTGCTCGAAAGCGTAGGCGAGTTTCAGCAGCGTTGGTTCGCTCCAGGCTCCGCCGAAAAAGGAGAGGCCGAAGGGCAGGCCCTGCAGGTAGCCGGCGGGCACGGTGATGCTCGGGTAACCGGCGACGGCGGCATAAGTGGAACTTCCGCCGGTATCGCGATCGCCATAGATCAGGTCGGTGCGATGCGCGGGACCGCCGGAGGGGGCCACCAACGCATCGAGCCGATGTTCGGCGAGCACCGGGTCGATCCCTTCGTCCCGGGCAAAGACACGGCAGTCTTCCCGGGCCTCCAAATAGGCCTTGTCGGTGAGCGGCCCTTTCTTTTCGGCTTCAATCAGCACTTCCTGACCGAAATAGGGCAGCTCGGAATCGGCGTGGGCCTCGTTGTAGGCGATGAGATCGGCGAGGGATTTGATCGGTGACTCAGGCCCGAGGCCGGCCAGATAGCGATTCAACCCGTCTTTGAATTCGTAGAGCATCACTTGATACTCCGCGTCGCCTGCATGACCGAAGCTGGGCATTTTTACCGGATCGATCAGTTCCGCGCCGCAAGCTTTGAGGACGCCGAGGGATTTCTCCAGCAACGGTTTGACGCGATCGCTCCGGATGTGGAACAACTGCCGGGCGACTCCGATCCGGGCGCCCTTGAGGCCGTCCTTCTGCAGGAACGAAGCGTAGTCGCTGGGGATTCTCCCTTCTGAGTGCCGAGTCGGCTCATCCCCCGGATCGACTCCCGCGAGGGCGCTCAAGAGAATGGCGGCATCCGTAACGGTGCGGGTCATCGGTCCCGCGGTATCCTGCGTGGCTGAAATGGGAATGATGCCAGAACGGCTGATCAGCCCGACCGTCGGCTTCAAGCCGACGATTCCGCAGTACGTCGCGGGCGACACGATGGAGCCGTCGGTTTCCGTGCCGATGGCCGCCGCACAAAAGTTGGCGGCGACCGCTGCGCCGGAACCGGAACTGGACCCGGAAGTATTGCGATCCAAAGCGTAGGGATTGCGAGTGAGGCCGCCACGGCCGCTCCAGCCGCTGGTGGAGCGGTGGGAGCGGAAGTTGGCCCATTCGCTCAGATTGGTTTTTCCCAAAATCACCGCTCCGGACTTCCGCAGCTGTTCCACCAGAAACGCGTCGCGAGAGGGCCGGGCGCCCACCAGAGCCAACGAACCGGCGGTGGTCATCATGCGATCGCCGGTGGCAATGTTGTCCTTCAGCAGAATGGGGATGCCATGCAGGGGACCCCGCGTGCGGCCCGCGCGCCGTTCTTCGTCCAACTCGCGGGCAATGGCCAAAGCATCCGGGTTCAACTCCAAGACCGAGCGCAGGGCGGGGCCTGCCCAATCCAGTTTTTCAATCCGCCGGCGGTAATGTTTAACCAGGCTGGCGGCGGTGATTTTCCCGCGTGCGAGAGCGTCCTGGAATTGCGGGATCGTCCATTCGTCCCATTTGGAGGAACATTTCGAGCGTTCCAGAGAGTGCCGCGGCAGCGCGCCGAAAGCCGCGAGGGTGCTCAGAGCCGGCAGGCTCCCAAGAAATAAACGTCGATTCATGGCCGATCGGCGCGATCATGGGTGCGAGCCGGCGCGCTTGCGAGCCCATTTTGGAAGGGGGGCTTGAAGCATTCCGCGTTTTCAGGCGTCATATTCACCGATGCAAATTATCGCGCCCCCGCGCCGCCAAGGGATCCGCGGCTTTACTCTGATTGAGCTGCTGGTGGTCATCGCCATTATCGCCATTCTCGCCGGGATGTTGCTGCCCACGCTGAGCAAGGCGAAGGAAAAGGGAAAAGCCGCGGTTTGCAGCAACAACATCAAGCAATTAACCCTGGGCTGGCAGTTGTATGCGGATGACAACAACGATCGGATGGTGAACAACCATGGCATCGACCAGACGCGGGCGGAGAAGCAAAACTGGGTGAATAACGTTCAGGACTGGACGGCCAATCCGGACAACACGAACAAAGTGCTGCTGACGGACGCCAAGCTCGGCAAATACGTCAGCCAAAACGTGGCGGTCTACAAATGCCCAAGCGACCAATCGCTGGCGGACAACGGCCCGCGGCTGCGGACAATGTCGATGAACCATCTGGTCGGTGATCCGGGAGTGCTCACCAACCGTTTCAATCCGGAATACCGCCAGTTTTTCACTTCAGCCAGCCTGGTCAGTCCGAGTCAGATCTTCCTGTTTCTGGATGAACACCCGGACACGATCAATGACGGCTTTTTCATGAACCGGTTCAGCGACTTCAAATGGGGAAACCTGCCCGGATCCTTCCATAACGGCGCGGTGACGCTGTCGTACACCGATGGTCATATGGAGCCTCACCGTTGGTCGGTCACCGGACCGACCGGCACAACGCGGCCGCCGACGCGAGGCGCGGTGGGCGGCAGTTTCGACGCAAATCCGCGAACGGATTTCGAGTGGTTAAGGGACCGAAGCAGCGTCCTGAATTGAGCCGGGCTGAGGCCATCCGCAGGGCTCGATCGCGCGTCGCACTTAATCCGATCGGCTCTATTCCACAGGAGCTTTTGGAGGCGTTTCCGCGGAGGATTTAACCATCTCATCGAGGATCTTGCGAAATTCCTCGAGGCCGGTGGCAGGGATGATGATGGTGTCGCGGCGGCCGTTCACATCTTCGGTGATGCGCAAAAACCGGCCGCGCGGGTTTTCTTTCAAAGTGAAAAGGAAAGTCTTGCGTTCGATCTGAACCTTGTCGCTGCGCAACGTGTCCTCGACCACCGCAGGCTTGTGAGAATGCCCTCCCCCCGCATGCCCCGAGTGCCCGGAGTGACCATGGCCGCCCCCATGCCCATAATTTCGATTTCCGTATGGCGATGGACGTTCGTTCGATATCATACCTTTGATTCCAGCGGCGCTTCTCACGCCCTACCCTAAAAACAATGTATCGGGACCGATTTGTCAACCGGCAGATTTCTTCGGCGAACCGGCAATTTGCCTAACATCGTTCACCCTTTGGGCACTGGCGCCGCACCTGGCTTAAACAGTGAAGCGGTTCACGCTCGTAAATCGAGCTGTGTTGACCTGCTTCGTTACGAACCAAAGATACACCAAAACTCCGCCCATTACGAGCAGATTCAACCCCATTGAGGTTCCGTGCAGAATGCTGAAGGAGCGGGCCGCGCTCTGCTTCACCTCGGGGGACGTTTGCACGGCGTATTTGCGCAGGTGCAGCTCGTGCATGCGAGGCTGCAGCACGTACCCGCCGAGAATCCCGATGACGAACAGGCTCATCAGCAAGGCCATGATCAGCCGCTGGAAAGGCCGGCCGGTGTAAAGCCATTCCGCAATCACCTGGGCGATCGCGATGCCCGCGCACCATTGCAGCACGACGAAATAACGATGCACCACCAACTGCGCGGCCGCACCCGCGTGGGCCTTGCCGAGAAGCTGAACCATTTCGTCCGTGAAAAACGCGGGGCCCGCTGCAAAGGTGAAAAAAATCACCGAGCCGAACCACACTGCCGCATTCACGATCGCGATGATCCGTAAAAATCCAAGCACACCGGCAGTGTAGTGTTTTACCGGGGACTGCCAAGCCTGCACTCTGACAGGGCTGAGCCGAAGCGGGAGCGGCCTCAAGTGTTGAGGATTTTCAGGGCTTTCTTTGGATTGGAAGCCCGCAGGACGAGGACCCCCTTTTGCGCCTTGGGATGCGTGGCACAGTAGGCGTAGTCGATGTTTACCTCCCCGGCGGCCAGCTTGTGCGCTATGGCCGCGAGGGAGCCAGGCTTGTTGTCCCCGTCAATCATGAGCACTTCGGTGCTGACCACCAGAGTGCCGCGCTCTTCAAAAACGCGCATGGCTTTGGCCGGGTCGCTCACGACCATGCGGACCACGATGTGATCCACGGTGTCGCTGGTGCTGATGGCGTAAATGTTGATCTTCTCCTCGCTCAGGGCGTCGCACAAGCGCGCGAGGGTGCCGGGTTTGTTATCGAGGAAGAGGGCGAGCTGCCGGGCCAGTTGAATTTGCGGGGTGTGCGCTCCTGCTCGTTGACTCGACGCTCGTGTAGCCATGCGACAGCAGCTTTAACAGGTCCGGACGAGCAGAGCAATGGCGCAACGCGCAGGGTCGCGCGCGAAGACGCGAGGAGCTGCAAATGAATGGGACCTCAGGCTTTTGGTTTGCGCGCGAGCGTAATCGTATCGAAGGAGCGCTCAACCGGAAATCCGAAGGCGCCCAAAATCCGGAAAATTTGGCGCGCCAGCGGATGCTGAAACTCCGGAGAACGTCCTGGAATGGAACGCTTATAACCCGGGAGTTCAAGCGACTCGCAGACCGAGCTTTCGACCACGAGCCCGCACTCTTCGGACAGGGCTTTCATCCCATCCGGGAAAATGCGCCAGCAATCGATTGGGTATTCGTGAAACGGCCAACTGGCGGGGCAAACCGTGATCACCAGGCCGCCCGGCCGGGTCACGCGGGCAAGCTCGCGCATCCATGTCCAGATCTTGCTCACATGCTCGATCACCTGGCCGGACAGAACAATATCGTAACTGCCATCCGGAATGGGAAACTGGTAGAGGGGGGCTTTCGAATAAGTGAGCGCCGGAGAATCGTAAATGTCCAGAGTATGCCACACCACGTCGCAACGCACCGTCTTCTGATAGTCGGAAGGGAAAGCGCCGGGGCCGATTTCCAGAACGCGCATGCCCGGCTTGAACGCCCCGAGCGCGTGTTTTTCAAACAAAAGCTGGCTGTTCCTGTGCATTAAGAAGGGAACCGATACCGTGTTTGGCGGTGCGCAGCAACAGGTATCGTCCGCGGGCTTGCTTTTCCATACTAGCCCGCGACGGCTCCGCTGGGCGCCGCAGCCCCGAGGGGCTCTGCGCGCGCGGGCCGGCGGAGCATAAAGCGCAGCAACGAAACCTGCATTCCGGCGGCGCCGGCAATGGGCCAAAACCAGAAATTGAAGAGCGCCCCGCAGCAGAGCGGAGCGATCACGAACGCGCCCCAGCCCAGGGTCGTGTACTGCGCCAGCGCCGCCGCCAGAGCCAGGGAGGCGGCATTGGTGCAGACGGCAGCCCACAGGGAAGGGATGCGGTTTTCCGTGGAAATGAGCGTGGTCCAAAACGTGTACTGCATGTCGAGAAAAGCGTAGAGCGCGAGAACCACCAGCCAGGGCCGGGGCAAAAGCTGCTTGTCGGGCGCGATCCATGTCAGCAGAGGCGGACCCAGGAGAATGAAAAAGGCGGCGAGCGCCAGGTAGGTGGCCAGTTGCAGCCAGAGCCGCGGCCAGATCGTCCGGCGCATGCCCGCGAAATCATTGTGCGCCCGCAACTGGCAAATCATCGGCCACTTCACGTAGGTCCAGACCGAGGCCATGCCGACGCAGACTGAGTAAAGCACCTGCTGGGAAAAGTGGTATGGGGCCACATCAGCCACGCCCCACTTGCGGGAGATGATCAGGCCAAACCCAACGGTCATGACGTTGATGCTGAAGAGAATCAGGCCCACGCGCCACGCGCTCGGCCAGATCCGCCGCAGCAAATCCCAGGAATGCGACACGTCCATCGCCACCCCGGCGGGCAGATTCTTCCGGAGGAACGCGCGCGCCAGCCAGCGCTGGACCAGGCCAGTGACGAGCGTCGCGACCGGAACCGCCAGCAGGCCCAACCGGCTGGCGAGCAGAGCCACCGTCAGAGCCAGCTTGAGGCCGTAAACCAGCGTGCTTAAGCGCGAAGAAAGCAAAACCTTATTCAGGCCGCGCATAAAGGTCAGCCAATAGCCGGTGTAAAGCTCCAGGCAGGCGGAGGTGACAGTGATCGCCCAGGCCGCGCGCGCGATTCCCGGATCGGAAGCCTTTTGCAAATCCGGCAGGAGCAAAAGGGTGCCAAAAACGCCGAGCAGCAGCAGGATGCCCACCGCGAGAATGTGATAAATGCGCTTTGTGACTCCCAGCAGCTGGCTGAGGAGTTCGACGTTGGGCGAGCCATCGCCGTTTTCAACCGTGGCGATGCCGATCGATTGCAATTCCTTGACCCCGCGCATCGCATAGCCGACGAAGCGGGAAATGGTCAGGGAGAACATCTGGTCGAACGTGAGAAGAAAGCCGGTGAACTGGAAGAAGAGCGAATAAATCCCCAGGTCCTGCTTGGAGAGCAGCCTCCAGAGCAAGGGCATCAGGAGCAAACCGGCCGCAAAACGCAACCCATTGAACATCCAGGTCCAGAACACCGCCGTGTTCCAGATTCGCGTTAACAGCGGCCAAATGCGGCGGTTCACTGGTTCAAATCCTTCACGAAAACCAGAAGCAGCGCCAAATGAAAACGCGAGGCCGTGGCTGGTCCTGAGACTTTTGGGCGGCAATCCCGAAGAGCTCGCGGGCCGGAGTTTTGGGAACTCACCGGATCTATCCTTTTGAAAAACTTGCAATCCTCTCCGTGAGCCGGTAGGGTTCCCGCTCTTTTTGACGTTCGGATTTGTGGAATCCGGCACGTGTGCTAGCTTGCGAGCTTTTTAAAGAGACAGATTTTATGGCAGTTAGAATACGCTTAAAGCGAATTGGGACGAAGAACACTCCGGTGTTCCGCATTGTGGTGGCTGACAGCCGCAGTCCGCGCGACGGCAAGTTTCTCGAAGAACTTGGCACTTACCATCCTTTGAAGAAGGACAGCAACTTTACTTTAAAGCTCGACCGCGCAGAGCATTGGATCAAGAATGGAGCTCAGCCGTCTGAAACCGTCGCGAGCTTTATCAAGCAAGCGCGGAAGAACGCTCCGGCGGCACCCGCCGCTTAAGCGAGCCGGCTTAACCGGTTATGGAAGCCTTTCTGGATTATGTAGTTAAGGGGTTGGTCGACCGGCCGGACGCCGTGACGATCACCCCCGCCGAACGGAACGGGATGATCATTTATGAACTGCGCGTTCATCCCACCGACATGGGGAAGATCATCGGCCGCCAGGGGGCAACCATTAACGCAATCCGGGCTTTGCTCCTGGTCGGAAGCGCGAAGCGCGGCATCCGATGCGCCTTGGAAGTGGTTGATGAAGAGGGTTCTGAAGGACGGGAGCATTCCCATTCGCACGAAGATGGCGGCCATTCCCACAGCCATGGGCATGGACATTCCCATTCGCACTCGCACGGCCCCGGCGATCGTCGGCGCTCCGTTGGCGGCGGTCCGCGACGAAGCGGAGGAAGCGGCGGCGAACGGCGCGGGACCTATAGCCGATATTAGTTTTATTGCGCTGCAGCACGGCGTATGAAGATCGATGTGCTGACCCTGTTCCCGGGGATGTTTACCGGGCCGCTGGATGAAAGCATCATCAAGCGGGCGCGTGAGCGGGGCTTGCTCGACCTGCAGATTCATAATCTTCGGGATTGGACGCACGACCGGCACAAGACAGTGGATGACCGTCCTTTTGGGGGCGGCCCGGGGATGGTCTTGAAACCGGAACCGCTCTTTGAAGCGGCGGAGGCTTTGGCGAAGCCGAATACGCGAATAATTTTGATGTCGCCCAGTGGACGAAAGTTCACGCAGGCCATCGCCCGGGAATTGGCGGGTCTGGAGCACCTGCTCCTCGTGGCGGGAAGTTACGAGGGTTTTGATGAACGGATCCGTTCCGGCCTGGCACACGACGATCTGTCGATTGGCGATTACGTGCTGACGAATGGAGCGCTGCCGGTGATGGTGGTTATTGACGTGGTGGCCCGCCTGCTGCCGGGGGTGCTGGGCGATGACGAAAGCGCGAAGGAGGAATCCTTCAGCCATGGATTGCTGGAATATCCGCATTATACTCGGCCCGCGGAATTCCGGGGAATGAAAGTGCCGGAGATATTGCTCTCCGGACATCATGCGGAGATCGCCAAATGGCGGCATAAACAAGCGCTCGAGCGCACGCGTGAGAAAAGGCCGGATTTGCTCGAGCCGGAAAAGTGAATGAACCAGTAGAAAAATTGGATTTTTTATGAGCCAGGCACTGTTTGACAAAATTGAATCAGAACAATTTCGGAAGAGCCCGTTGAGCTTCAACGTGGGTGACAGCGTCCGCGTCCACACCAAGGTTGTGGAAGGGGACAAGGAACGCATTCAGGTGTTCGCGGGCGTCGTAATTGGACGCCGCGGCCGCGGCTTGAACGAAAACTTCACCGTGCGCCGCATCAGCTACGGCGAAGGGGTGGAACGCATTTTCCCGGTGAACTCTCCCCGCGTGGAGAAGATCGAGGTCGAGCGCCGCGGCTCCGTGCGCCGCGCGAAACTCACCTACCTGCGCAAGCGCGTGGGCAAGGGCGCGACCGCGGTGAAAGAGAAGGACATGAACCGCCCGACCGCTTCGGCTGCCAAGTAATCCCCCTTTTCATCCTCATTTTGAGCAAACGCGCCCGCATCGGGCGCGTTTTGCTTTTGCCTTCCCGGCTCGCCTGCATGCTTGACGGGTCCGAAAGGCGAAAAGAGGATACGCGCATTACAGCTTTCATTACGCAGGTTTGGCCGCCGCAGCCGGCGGAGAGACGCAGGCCGCTCCAGGAGCCTGCCGCCCCTGCTCACCACGCGGCGACGCAGGAGAGTCCGGATGAGTGAGCTGAGGGACAGTTGGAACAAAATTCGCTGGGTGCTCCTGATCCTGGCGGGCATCCTGGCCCTCAATTGGGTTTTTACTCCCGGGTTTTTCCGTCTCGTGATCAAGGACGGACACGTTTACGGAAGCCTGGTCGACATCATCGACCGCGCCGCGCCCGTGATGCTGTTATCGCTCGGCATGAGCCTGGTGATCGCCACCGGCGGGGTGGACCTGTCAGTGGGAGCCATCATGGCGATTATCGGTTCCCTGGGGGCCAAACTCGTGGTGGAATTGCATCAACCGTTCGCCCTAGTCCTGCTGGCCGGATTGTCAGCCGGGGTCGTCCTGGGGCTCTGGAATGGAGTGCTGGTGGCGCTCGTCGGCGTTCAACCCATTGTCGCGACCCTGATTCTGATGGTAGCCGGCCGCGGCATCGCCCAGCTGCTGACCGGCGGGCAGATCATCACGTTTGAAGATCCGGCGTTCGTCTATCTGGGAAGCGGCTTTCTGGGCGGAGTTCCTTTCACATTCAGCGTGGTGGCGGCGGCAACGATTCTGACCGGCCTGGCGACGCGCAAGACGGCGCTCGGCCTTTTTATCGAAGCCACGGGAGACAACGAAACGGGGAGCCGCTACTCCGGGATCAACACGCGCTTCATCAAATGTTTCGCCTATGGCATGAGCGGTTTTTTTGCCGGCCTGGCCGGATTGATCGTTGCGTCCGACATCAAGGCAGCCGACGCGAACAATGCGGGGCTCTACATGGAACTGGATGCCATCCTGGCCGTGGTGCTGGGAGGCACCGCTCTGACCGGGGGACGGTTTTACCTGGTCAATTCGCTGGTTGGCTCCCTGCTGATTCAGACTTTGACCACGAGCATCCTGACCCGCGGCGTCCCGCTGGAATTCACCCTGGTGGTGAAAGCGATCATGATCCTGCTGGTGTGTCTTGCCCAATCCGAACAGTTCCGTCACGTACTGATCCGCCTATTCCGCAGACGTCATGAGATTCCGGCTTAACAAGAGCGTCCTGCCGTTTGCCATCACTCTGGCCGTTTGCGTGGTGCTCTACGTCGCCGCCGGCGTGCGGTTTCCGGCGTTTTTCGGCCTGGGCGTTCTTGGAAATTTCTTCACGGATAACGCGGTGCTGGGCATTGCCGCGACCGGCCTGACGTTTGTCATCCTGTCCGGGGAGATCGACCTGTCGGTCGGCTCGGTGGTCGCATTCACCAGCATGCTCGTGGCGCGCCTGGTGATGGCCCACAACTGGCACCCAACCGCCGCCCTTCTTTTTGCCTTGGCGCTCGGCTTGCTCTTCGGGACTGCACAGGGTGCGCTCGTGCATTTCTTTCGCATCCCGGGTTTTCTGGTGACGCTCGGCGGCTTGTTTTTCGCGCGGGGATTGAGCTACGTGCTGCGCCTCGAATCGATCGCGATTGATCACCCGTTCTTCAGCAATGCGGCGGACTGGCATCTGCCCGTAATTCCCGGCCGGCTGGACCTGCCCCTGCCCGCGTGCATTTTCCTGCTGGTGCTCGCGCTCGGAATCGTCACCGCTCATTACACGCCTTTCGGACGGAACATCTACGCGCTTGGAGGGAGTGAACAATCGGCCACGCTGATGGGCCTCCCGACGGGAACGACGCGCGTCGCGGCCTTCGCGCTGAGCGGGCTCTGCTCGGCACTCGCCGGAATCGTCTATTGCCTCTACACCTTCTCCGGCAACCCCAATGCGGCAACGGGCCTGGAACTGGACGCCATCGCGGCGGTGGTGATTGGGGGCACCCTGTTGACGGGCGGCGTCGGATATGTGGCTGGCACGCTGGTGGGCGTCCTGATCTTTGGCATCATCCAGACAGCGATCACATTCGATGGCCGGCTGAGCAGCTGGTGGACGAAAATTGTGATTGGCGCATTGCTGCTCGCCTTTCTCCTGCTGCAAAAGCTTATCCAAACCCGCACCCTTCGGAACGCTTAACCCATGCATCTCAAGGTCATCATTGGCTGCCTCGTTTCGTGCCTGGCCGCGGCGGCCCAGGTCCGCTACTCCAACCCCGTGATCCCTGGGGATCATCCGGACCCCTCGCTCATCCGGGTGGGCAGCGACTACTACGCCACCGCGACCACCTCCGAGTGGGCTCCGCTCTTCCCGATTCTGCATTCCCGCGATCTCGTGAACTGGACGAATATCGGGGCGGTTTTCCAGAACCGGCCGAGCTGGGCGGTGGGAAACTTCTGGGCGCCGGAAATTGCGAAATTCGGCGACACCTATTTTGTTTATTACGTCGGGCGCAAAAAGGGAGGCCCTCTCTCGATCGCGGTGGCCACCGCCTCCCGGCCGGAGGGGCCCTACACGGATCATGGCCCTCTGATCGGCCAGGATGCCGGCTCGATCGACGCCTTTCCGGTCGAGGACGAAAACGGCAAGCGCTACCTGATTTGGAAGGAAGACGGCAACAGCCGGAAACAACCGACGCCGCTCTGGATTCAGGAGCTCTCACCGGATGGGCTTAAACTCGTGGGTCAAATGCAGGAAATCCTGCGCAACGACGTTCCGTGGGAAGGCGACGTGGTGGAAGGGCCCGCGGTGATTCGCCACAACGGCTACTACTACTTGTTCTACGCGGGCAACGCCTGTTGCGGGCGCGGATGCCACTATGGGCAAGGGGTGGCCCGCGCGCGGAGCTTGCTCGGCCCCTGGGAGAAGAATCCGAAAAATCCAATCATCACCGCGAACGATCTTTGGAAATGTCCCGGCCACGGCAGCCTCGCTGCCAACAGCCAGGGCCAGTTTTATCTCCTCTATCACGCCTATCATGCGGACGACTTCGTCTATGTGGGCCGCCAGGCGGTGCTGGATCGCGTGGATTTCAGCGAGGATGGCTGGCCGGTGATCAATCAAGGCCGGGGAACGGCAACCTCCGCGCCCGCGCCGGAGGGCCGGACGGGAATTCAGCCGTACGATTTCACGGACGAATTTGATTCCCCGCGGCTGAAGTTCGAATGGCAGTGGCCGCAGAACAGCCCGCCCGTGGCGGAGACCCGGCCCGCCAATCATGGCCGCCTCATCCTGCGGCCCGACCCGAATCGCGCAGACGACCCGCTGGGCGGGGTGCTGGCCATCGAAACCACGTCCGGGCAGTACACGGCCGAGACCGTTCTGAGCCGGGATAACTGGGCGCCCGGAACCATCGCCGGCCTCTCAGCCTTCGGCGACCTGGGCAACGCTCTCGGCGTTGCCTATGATGGCGAGCGGATTCAGCTCTGGCGGCGCGCTCAGAAGAAATCCGAAATGGTCGCTTCCCGACCGGCCGGGACCGGCAGCCTGCTGTACCTGCGACTGGTGGCGCGCCAGGGACATCAAATGACTTTCTATGTCAGCGCGGACGGCCAGGACTGGGCGCAGGTGGCCTCGGAAACGCCACTGGAGGGATCCTATCTTCCGCCGTGGGACCGAGGAGTCCGGGTTGCGTTGACGGTGGGAGGCGGAGAAAAAGCGTCGGCCAGTTTTGAATCGTTCAGCCTGCGCTCCAAACCACCGCGGCTGCAGCCTTAAAGGAGCAGCTGGCCGCAGGCGACTTTGAGAGGCTTTTCCATTGCGCTTGTTTTGACGCCGGGCACCCCCTAGCTTCGCCGGGTTTGCAGCATGAAGATTATTGGTGTTATACCCGCCCGCTATGGCTCGACGCGCTTTCCGGGCAAGCCCCTCCACCGCATTGCCGGCAAGCCGCTGATTCAGCACGTCATCGAGCAGTGCCAGAAGGCGTCCGCCCTGAGCGAAGTCATCGTCGCGACGGATGACACCCAGATCTGGGAAGTTGCGCAGCGTTTCTGCGACGTGGAGATGACACGGCCGGATCATCCGAGCGGAACGGACCGGATCGCGGAAGTGGCGGAGCGGCATCCGTGCGACGCCCTGGTTAACATCCAAGGGGATGAGCCCCTGATCGATCCCGGCGTGATCAATGTCGTAGCCGAAGCGCTCAAGAAGCACGAAATGTCCACCGCGGCGACCGCGCTCAAAGACGCGCAGGAATACGACAACCCCAACGTGGTGAAAGTGGTGGTGAATCGGGCGGGCCAGGCCCTCTATTTCTCGCGGCGCACCATCCCTTACTTGCGTGATCACGCGAAAAGCCCGCTGCAGGAGCAGATGAAAGCTTTTCCGTTTTGGAAACATCTCGGTATTTACGGTTATCGCCGCGAGACCTTGCTCCGCCTGGTGAAATTCCCCGTCTCGCCCCTCGAATCGGCCGAGAAGCTCGAGCAACTGCGGGCGCTCGACAACGGCATTTCCATTGCCGTGGCGCCGGTGGAGTATGAAGGGATCGGCGTGGATGTCCCCGGCGACGTGCAAAAAATCGAGCGCATCCTGAAAGAACGCGGCTAGGCCTGCGCCAGTTGAACTCCGCCGATTTTCTGAAACACTGCCGGCATGAGTTCGGTCGAACGCCTCCCGCTGAAGCCATCGCCGGTCACGGCGTGGTTCGAACGGACGTTTGACGAGCCCACCCCCGCGCAACTCGCGGCCTGGCCGCGCATTGCGGCCGGGAACGATGTCCTGATCATCTCCCCGACCGGCACCGGCAAAACATTGGCGGCGTTCCTGTCGGTCCTGAACGAACTCGCTCTGCTCGAAACGAATGGCGCGCTGAAGCCGTCCATCTACGCCATCTACGTCTCCCCGCTCCGGGCGCTGAGTTATGATCTGGAGAAAAACCTGCAAGCGCCGCTCTCCTCAATTTACGGCGCCAAATCTCCGATCCGCGTCGGTCTGCGCTCCGGCGACACTTCCAGTTACGCGCGTCAGCAGCAATTTCATTCCCCGCCCCATATTCTTCTGACCACGCCCGAGAGCTTGAGCATCCTGCTCAGCCAGACGCGCTGGCTTCCGCACCTGTCGACCGTGCAATGGGTGATCATCGACGAAATCCATTCCCTGGCTGAAAACAAACGAGGCTCGCACCTCAGCCTTTCCCTGGAACGCCTGGCCGCTCTTCCGCGGGACAAGAACATAACGGCCCTGCAGCGGATCGGCCTGTCGGCGACCGTCGCACCAGCGCGGGAGATTGCCCGCTTTCTCTCGGGCAGCAGCCGGTCGTGCGAAATTCTCGATGTGAGCGCCGCGAAGAAATTCGATCTCCGCGTTTACTCGCCCCTATCCCGCAATCCTTATCCGCCCTCCGGCTACACCGGCCAACGATTGATCAAAGAGCTGGCCCGCCTGGTAAAACAGAACCGCACGACGCTGATCTTCAGCAATACGCGGTCGGGAGCCGAAGCGGCCACGTTCTGGCTCCACTCGGCGCTCCCGGAATTGAGCGGCCAGATCGAATGCCACCACGCGTCGCTCGACCGTGATGTCCGGCTCGAGGTCGAAGACCGCCTGAAACGGGGTGAACTGCGGGCGGTGATTTGTTCCACCAGCCTGGAGTTGGGGATCGACATAGGTTCCGTCGATCTTGTAGTGATGCTTTCGACGCCCAAAGGCGTAAGCAAAGCGCTCCAGCGGACCGGGCGATCCGGGCACAACATCAAAGCGACCAGCCGCGGCTTGCTCATGGCGACCAATATGAACGATCTGGTCGAGTGCAGCGCCACGGTGCTCCTCGCTCGATCCCGGCAACTCGACGAAATCCGGATTCCCCAGGCGCCGCTCGATGTCCTCGCGCAACATCTGGTGAGCATGGGGTGCATACGCTCCTGGAAGCGGGCCGACGCCCTGGCACTGGTCCGCCAGGCCTATCCTTACCGAAACCTCACCCAGCATGACTTTGATGCCGTGCTGGACTATCTGGCGGGCGGCGGCAAATCGCTCCGACAGCAGTACAGCGAGACCTTCGGCAAAATCAGTCTCTCGGACGACGCCTTCGAGACCCGCTCTGGATCTGTGCAACGCGATCTCCTGCAAAACATCGGAGTCATACCCACGGAGGGATCCGTGGCGGTGCGGCTGAAAAGCCGCACGCTCGGCCATGTGGAAGAGAGCTTTCTGAGGCACCTCCAGGCCGGCGATGTTTTTATCATCGCCGGACGCCCCGTCCGCCTCGAAAGGCACGGAGTGATGGAGTGTTTCGTCGCTCGCGCGGACAACGAAACACCCACCGTTCCCCGCTGGAATGCCAACAAGATGCCGCTGACCAATAAAGTGGCGGCGGAGATCATCGCTTTTCGCACCGAGCTTCGCGCCCGGCTCCGGGCTCGGCCCGCCGAAGAACCTCTCCAGCCGGCGGAGCCGATGGACTCCCTCCCAGAGTGGGTCTGCCAGCGTCTCGACTGCGGGCGGGTGAACGCGGAGGTTATCGTACGAATGTACCTCGCGCAGGCGGCGGTTTCGGATATTCCTTCCGCCGAGTATTTTCTGGTCGAAGAGTTCCTCGAAACGGGCGTGGAGACACAGGAACTCCGGGCGGCTGCGAAGGAGCAAGCCAAGAAGCGCACTCGCCCCGCGCCGGCGCCGAGCCCGCAGCGCCACTACTTCTTTCATTCCCTGGCAGGCCGCGCCGCCAACGAAGCCCTTTCCCGTGTCTTTGCTCTGCGCCTGAGCCGGCTGCGCGGAGGGAATGCCATCGCGACTCCGGACGACTACGGGTTCGTGCTGACCGTTCGCCCTGAACAGATCTTCACCGAAGCAGAACTGCCGGGCCTTCTCTCTCCCGAGTCTTTCGCCGAAGACCTGGATCTGTCTCTGTCCCGCTCCGACCTGCTCAAGTACCACTTCCGAAACGCGGCCCAGACCGGAATGATGGTTTACCGCAACTTTTTCGGCGAACAAAAGTCCCTGCGCAAACTGCAATGGTCTGCCGAAGTGATCTTCAATGTGCTCCAGCAATATGAGCCCGACCATGTCCTGCTGCGCGAAGCACGGCGGGACGCGGTTCATACTTACATTGATCTGGAAAATGCCCTCCGATTCTTGACCGAGGTTCGGTCCAAACCGATGCGACTGCTGACGGTCCACCAGGTTCCGCCGCTTTCGTTCGCGCTGTTTGCCACCAAGATCAAGGAGGCGCTGCTGGTCGAGGACCCACGGGAGATGACGGAGCGGCTGTTTCACTTGTGGTGGAACAAACTTGAGCAGCCCGCAGGAGCGGCTCCCGAACCATCCAATTAAATCCATTGTTGTCGCGGCGGCGCCGCCCTAAATTCCCCCGATGCGAATCGTCGAACTCAACCATGTGGCCATTCATGTCACCGACGTGGAGAAGAGTTGTGATTTCTACGCCAACGTGATGCGGTTCGAAAGGATGGCTCGGCCGGCTTTCGATTTTCCCGGCGCCTGGTTTCGCCTCGGAACCCGTCAGGAACTGCATATCATCGGCCAGCGCACCGAGCCGGTGCTCTCTCACAATCGCGGCAACCATTTCGCCCTTCAGGCCGAAGATTTGGGGCCGTGGATTGAACATTTCACCCGGCTCGGCCTGCTGATGCGCGGGCCGGTCCGGCGGCCGGATGGCGCCACGCAGATTTTTGTGCGCGACGTGGACGGGCACGTGATCGAGTTGTTCACCCCGGCAGCCTGACCTTCAGAACGGGGCTGCGCTCAGAGGAGCTTCAGCTTGGGCAGATCCTGGAGGTCAATCATGCCAACCGGTTCGCGCCGGGCGTTGATGACGATCAAGTCGTCGATATTTCGTTCGTTGAAGATGGAGAGCGCATCGGAGGCAAGCGCGGTTTCGGCAATGGCGATGGGGTTTTTCGTCATGACCTGTTTCAGCGGCCGAGTGAGAATCTGATCGTCCCCGGCCATATGGCGGCGCAGGTCGCCGTCCGTGAAAACTCCGCACAACTTCCCACGTCGATTCATGACGCTCAGGCTTCCGGCCCGGGCACGCGTCATAACAAAAAGCGCGTCTTTCACGGTCGTGTCCTCGACGGCGACCGGATTGCGTTCCCCCTTCCGCATGATCTCGCCCACCCGGAGCAACAAAGCCCGGCCAATGGCGCCGGCTGGATGATGTTTGGCGAATTTTTCGCGCGAAAAACCGCGCGCCTCGAGGAGTGCCATGGCCAGAGCGTCCCCCATCACGAGCATTGCGGTGGTGCTGGAGGTGGGAGCGAGATTAAACGGGCAGGCCTCCTTGGGCACCTTGACATTCAGAACCACGTCGCTGAACCGGGCGAGAGTGGAGCGGGGCGCGGCCGTGAGGCTGATGATGGTCACGGAAAATCGCTTCAGCGCGGGCAGCAGATTGAGCAGCTCCTCCGTTTCGCCAGAGTAGCTCAGCGCCAGGACCACATCCCCGTCGTTCAGAATGCCGAGATCGCCATGCAAGGCATCGACGCTATGCAGGACCACAGCGGTCGACCCGGTGCTAGTCAGGGTCGCTGCAATCTTGCGGCCGATATTGCCCGATTTGCCAATCCCGACCACCACGACTTTCAGCCGGGCGCTCAGAGCCCGCGCGATGCAGTCAACGGCACGGGAGAAGTTCTCGTCGAGGAGTTCGCGGACCGCTTTGAGCGCGGAGATTTCGATATCAAAGACCTCGCGCGCTCGAACGAGGTGACGATCAGCTTTTGGGTGATGACTTGGCAAAGGTTCTCCTCAATGTCTGGGTGTCACAGAGAATTTCGACGGTCGCAGTCTAAAAGCGCGGCCTCGGAGCGCAACCTTTTCAGCGCAACAACGCGCCGCGCTCCGCGAGGCGAGAACGAGCCCGGCGGCCAGTTACAGCAAATTGGCGGCGACCTCGGCCAGTTCCGAGCGCTCGCCCTTCTGCAGCTCGACGTGGGCGGCGATCGGTTGCTCGCGGAACTTGCTGACAATGAAGTTAAAGCCGTTTGAGGAGGAATCGACGTACGGGTTGTCAATCTGGTACGGATCTCCGGTGAAAACGATTTTTGTTCCTTCCCCCACGCGGGTAATGATGGTTTTTACTTCCAGCGGGGTGAGGTTCTGCGCCTCGTCGATGACCATGAACTGATTGGCGATGCTGCGCCCGCGAATGTAACTAAGCGCTTCGACCACCACGAGGCCGGAGCGGATCAGGTCGTTGCTGCGCCGACTTTCGTGGCCCATGTTCAAGTCGCCGAGCAACTCCAGCGCATCGTGAATCGGCTGCATCCAGGGGGTGAGCTTCTCTTCGAGGGTGCCTGGCAGGAAACCGAGCTCCTTGCCCATGGCGATGGTTGGCCGGGCAACGACCAGCCGGCGATACTCGCGGTCGAGCACCGTTTTCTTCAACCCGGCAGCCATGGCCATCAAGGTTTTGCCGGTGCCGGCTTTGCCCATGAGCGTGACGAGCTTGATGCGGTCGTCCAACAGCGCGTCGAAAGCGAAATGCTGCTCGCGATTGCGCGGCTTGATGCCCCAGACCCCTTCCCGGCTGTCGATGACGGGAATGAGCTTTTTCCCGGTGCTGTCGACTTTTGTGAGCGCGGTTCGCTTGGGGTTGGTCTCATCGGTGAGGGTGCAATACTCGTTGGGATAGTTGACCCGCCCGTTGCTGATTTCCAATTCACTGTTCGCGCGGAAAGCAGTCATCTTCTCCGGGGAAACCGTTTTCTCGCAAAGTCCGCTGTAGAGATCTTTCAAGAGGACGCGATCGGTTTCGTAATCTTCGGCGGCAAGCCCGAGCGCATCGGCTTTGATGCGCAGGTTGATATCCTTGGTGACCAGAATGGTGGGGACATCCTTGCTCTGGTTCTTGATGTGCAGGGCCAGGGCGACGATCCGGCTGTCGATCGTGTTGCTGCCATAGGGGATGGCGGCCAGATTGGCTTCGCGGTTGAAAACAATCTGGAGCCGGCCGCCGTTGGGGAGATTCACCCCGTCACTTAAGCGGCCTTGGGCGCGGAACCCATCGAGCATACGAGAGACAGTGCGGGCGTTCTGGCCGAGTTCAGAGGATTCGCGCTTGAAACGATCGATTTCTTCCAGGACTTCGATCGGGATGATGACTGAATTATCTTCGAAATTAAGGAGAGAATTGGGGTCGTGAAGGAGAACGTTCGTATCAAGAATGTAGTTTTTCACGTGCTAACTGATTGGCTTTAATTTTGGCCATGCGCTCGTACCACGCCGCCAGCCTTTTGTGCGGCCCTGGCAGATCGTAATGACCGGAGTAAAGGAAATTCCCCAACATCCCAAAAAGGTCGAAATCAACAAAACGCGGAACCTCATCTAGAAGAAAATCGCGCGTTAAAAGCATCTCCTCGCAGGGGAGCAGCTTTTGCTCCAACTGCGCGAGCATCACTTTCTGGTCAGTGCGCCATTGCTCCAGGCAGCCCCGGCCAAATTTTCGCTCCTTGTGCCGGATAAAGTCCACCGATTCCCGGGCCGGAAGAAATTCCTGCCAGTAGATGTCGTTCAACTTGAAGCCGATGCCCTCGATCTCGTTCTCAAAATAGCGCCAGAGAACATCCTGCACCCCCTCCCACCGCCTCGGGAAAAGCCCCAGATTCAGGCGTTGATCCAAGTACTTCGCAATGACCTGGGAATCGCTATCGGTTTCGAAGATCACCTCGCGGCCGTCGCGCACGATTGGCACCTGATAGTACCGCTGACGGCTAACCTTCCAAATCAAGGATCGGTCGGTGTTGGGGATGTTGGTAATTTTGAACCTGGAACCGGAGAACTCGAGGATGCGCCGCTGGACTATGCAGTAAGGACTCCAGGCGAATTGAATCAATTCAAGCATCTCGGACTAGCTACGATTCCCATCTTATTCGCCGATGTCCGGCTGACAAGGATGAATGCTCGAAAAAGAAGAGATTTTCCAAACCGTAACCATTGCAGGTTGTAATCTTTCCAAAAACAGGCCCTCCCCATGAAACTCGAATTGCGCATTTTTGCGCCCGCGTGCTACTTTGTGCACATGCGCGAACGTAGTCGTTTCTCCATCCCGGGATTGCTGGCCGGCCTGGCCGCGCTCGGTTTTGCGGCGTTTTTGGCTGGTTGCAGCACGACGCCGGAAGTGACCAGCTACGTAAACCCGGTCAGCGGGCGCCGCACCGACATGGTTGCCCAGAACCTGCTGGACGCCCCCGGCAACGATCGGGAGATGATCTGGCTCAACGCCTACCGTGATTTCTCGGACCAATACCACTACAAATACTACTTCGAATTGATCTACGGCGCCCGGAAGGATGTTGGTTACCTTGAGATTATCCCCGGGCGCAGTCTGACGATTAACGCCGATGGCCAGGAGCTGGCCTTTAGCGGACTGGGAGGGCTGACCCAAAAGGAAGACAAGGGGGCAGTGTTTGAGACCGCTCATTACGAAGTCTCCGCCGATGATGTTCACCGGATCGCCGCGGCCAAGAAGGTCACGGTTCAGGTGCGCGGGCGGCACGGCCTGGTCAATCGGGCGTTCGGTCCGGAGAACTTCGAGAAATTCCGCAAGTTCGTCGAGCAAACTGACGACAAGAATCTTTAATGAGAACACTTCTGGTGGGGATCGACAGCGGCACCCAATCCACCAAGGCGCTGGTTGTCGACGCAAAAAATGGGAAAGTGGCAGGGAGCGCCTCCGAGGCTTACGATTTAATTCCAAACCTGCCCCCGGGCGCCAAAGAGCAGCATCCGGCAGTCTGGCTGGAGGCAACCCGGAAAGCCATTCGCCAAGCTCTTAAGCAGGCCGGCGCCAAAGCAGGCGAGATCAAAGCCATTGGCGTGAGCGGACAGCAGCACGGTTTCGTGCCGCTGGATGCCCAGGGCCACGTGATCCGCCCCGCCAAACTCTGGTGCGACACGAGCACTTCCGCCGAGTGCGAAGAGATCATGGGCAAAGCCGGTGGGTTCAAAGCCACGGTGCGGGAGATTGGGAATGCGGTCCTCCCGGGCTTCACCGCCTCGAAAATTCTTTGGCTGAAAAAGCATGAACCAAAGAACTTCGCCAAGCTCGCGACGGTTTTGCTTCCCCATGACTATCTGAACTTCTGGCTGACCGGCGAAAGGGTCATGGAGTATGGCGATGCCAGCGGCACCGCCCTGCTCGACGTCCGCAAACGGAAGTGGTCGAAGACGATTCTCAAAGCGATCGACGCGGAGCTGGAAGGGAAGCTGCCCCGGCTTATTTCGAGCGATCAGCCAGCTGGCCGCCTGCAGGCGAGCACCGCCCGCGAACTCGGGTTAAGCGAAGGAGTGCTGGTCAGCGCGGGAGGCGGGGACAACATGATGGGGGCGATTGGCACCGGCAACACCCGCCCCGGCGTCATCACTGCGAGTTTCGGCACCAGCGGCACGATCTACGCCTGCGCGGGCAAGCCTGTGGTCGACCCGCAGGGAGAGATCGCGGCGTTTTGCGACTCGACCAACCAGTGGCTGCCGTTGCTTTGCACGATGAACGTGACCGTGGCGACGGAAATGGTGCGGAACGATTTCCAGGTGGATCACGCGGAATTCAACGCCCTGGCAGCCAAGGCCCCCGCCGGAGCGGGCGGACTGCTGCTGCTGCCTTATCTCGAAGGGGAGCGGACGCCCAACGTGCCAACCGGCACAGGGGTCTTTTTCGGAGTGACCACGAAGACCTTCACCGCGGAGCACTTTGCGCGGGCTGCAATGGAAGGCGTGACTCTGGGAATGAATTACGGACTGCGGCGCCTGCGCGAGCTGGGGGTCGAACCGACACAGATCCGGGCGACCGGCGGCGGGGCAAAATCCAAGCTCTGGCGGCAGATCATGGCGGACGTTTTCAACGCCGAGGTGGTGACGTTGAAAGTAAGCGAGGGAGCGGCCTACGGAGCAGCGTTGCAGGCGCTCTGGGCCTGGCGGCAGGCCGGAGGCGACAAAGTGTCGATCCAGGAAATCACGGACACATTCGTCAAACTGAACAACGCGGAACGCAGCGAACCCCGGCCGGCGAATGCCGCCATTTATCGGGAGTTGCAAGAACTGCAAAACGATTTATCGGTAAAACTTCGGGATGCGTTTACGCGTCATCGCGAGTTTGTGACACGAGGAAAAAAGTGAAAAATACAAAACAAGCACTCAAGCGCTCCGCGGCCCGGACCGGGCCAAAGGCAGCCAAACCCAGAAAACCCGCTCCCGTCGAGAATGCCGGGCGGATGAAACTGATTCTGACGACCCACAACATTACGCTGACCGACGCGATCGAAGGGCATATCGTAACCCGGATTGAGCAACTGTCCCATCTGGACCCGCGCGCGATCGACGCCCGGGTGGTGATCGAACATGACCACGCCAAAGTGCCCGAGCGCCAGTTCAAATGCTCGATCCGAGTGACCGAACCGGGACCCGATCTTTACGCGGAAGATGCGGAAACCGATCTCTACGCGGCGATTGACCTGGTGGCAAAGAAGATCGAGCAGCAAATGCGCAAACGCCACGGAAAGTTCAAGGCGCGCAACCATAGCGACGCGGCCAAGATAAAACGGAAACAGCAGGAAACGGCGCTGTAAGCCGTTCGTGTTTTCAGCAACGGCTGGCGCCCAACAGGCTTCAGCCGTTTTCTTGTACATGATTGTTCGAGCCCGCTGCTTACTGCCAATCGCGAGCGACCCCATTGAAAATGGGGCCGTGGTGATCGAGGCCGGGCGCGTGGCCTGGCTCGGGCGCTGGCGCGAATGCGACCCGCCTCCTGGGGAGACGCAGATTGACCTTGGAGAAGTCGCGCTGCTGCCCGGCCTGGTCAACGCCCATTGCCACCTGGATTACACCAGCATGGCCGGCCAGATTCCGCCGCCCAAAACGTTTCCAGACTGGGTAAAGAACATTCTCGCGTTCAAGGCGCACTGGAGCTTTAGCGAATTCGCCGAATCATGGCTGAAAGGCGCCCACATGCTGATCGAACACGGCACAACCACCGTGGCCGACATCGAGAGCGTGCCGGAACTGCCGCCGGAAACCTGGAAGTCCACCCCGCTGCGCATGATTTCATTCCTGGAGATGACGGGAGTGAAGAGCCAGCGCTCCGCCCGAGACCTGCTGGATGAGGCTCTGGACTGGCTGGGGCGCTGGCCGCGAAGCGAAACGAAAGAGGCTGGCCTGTCACCGCATGCGCTCTATTCCACGTCGCCTGACCTGATGCGCGGCGCAGCGCAACTGGCCGCAGAACGAAACCTGCTGCTAACCACCCATCTCGCGGAATCGGAAGCCGAGCACCAGATGTTTGCCGACGCCAAAGGCCCATTCTACGACTGGCTGAAAGGCCAGCGAAAAATGGATGACTGCGGCCACGGATCCCCCGTGCAACTGGCTGCGGATTACGGCTTGCTGAGCGAGCGAATGCTCCTGGTTCACGCCAATTACCTGAGCACCGGCGATATCGAACGAATCGCGCTCTCGGGAGCATCGGTGGCGCATTGCCCGCGCAGCCACGCCTATTTCGGCCACGCGCGCTTCCCGTACGATGAACTCGCCAAAGCCGGTGTGAATATCTGTCTGGCCACCGACAGTCTGGCCAGCACGGTCAAAGCGGGCGGGCGCAGTCCGGAACTCGATCTCTGGCAGGAAATGCAGGCTTTTGCCAAATCCTATCCGGGGGTTTCACCGGGCGAAGTTCTTTCCATGACCACCCGCCGGTCCGCGAAAGCGTTGCGTCAAGCCGGTCAAATCGGAACGCTGGAACGCGGGGCCTGGGCCGATTTCGCCGCGCTTTCCTATGAGGGCAAGGTCGAGGAGACCAAGCTGTGCGAGGAGTTGATCCACAACCCGAAAATCCGCGAAGTGTTCATCGGCGGAGAGATCGCGCGAAATCCCGTCTAAAGTGAGAAAGCCCCAACGACTGCTGGTGCGGGGTGTCAATTGGCTCGGCGACGCCGTCATGTCCATTCCCGCGCTGTTGCAACTGCGGGCGGCCTTGCCGGATACTCATATCGCCATCCTGACCGCGGAAAAACTGGCCGGGGTCTGGCGGAACCAGGCGGTCGTGAATGAGGTTCTCGTTTTCGACCGTACTCAGGGCGTCGGCCAAGTCAGCCGCCAATTGCGGGCGGGGCGATTTGACGCCGCCTTGATTCTGCCGAATTCGTTCCGATCCGCGTTCGAATCATGGCTTGCCGGGATTCCGGTCCGTGTGGGCTACAGCCGGCGCTTTCTCCTGACGCATTCCGTGCCCCCCCGGCGCGAGCACATCGAGATGCGGAAGAAAACCGTGGGCGAGATCCAGTCCCTGATCGAACGGTTACCCGCTCCCGCCCGACAAACGTTCCCGGCTGGGGCGCACCACTTGAACCAGTATTTGAAGCTGACGGCGTTTTTTGGCGCGAAGGAGGAGGCGCTAGCCCCCTCCATTTCCGTGGACGAGGACCAAATCGCTTCGTTCCTTGCGAAGTTCGGCCTAAAGGCAAATCGTCTCCGACTCGGGTTGAATCCCGGAGCGGAGTACGGACCGGCCAAACGCTGGCCGGTGGAAAACTTTACGGCCGTAGCCCAACGCCTCGCCACACGACCCGACATGGAGTGGCTAATCTTCGGCGGCCCGGGGGACGTGGCGACCGCCAAACAGATCGAGGCAGCGCTCTCCCAGACGCAAGGCTCCGTAGTAAACTTGGCCGGACGGACCAACCTGCCCGAATTGATGGCCGGGCTTTCGCTGTGCAGGGCGGTGCTGACCAACGACACCGGGCCGATGCACCTGGCTGCCGCCGTGGGGAGCAGGGTGGTCGTTCCTTTTGGCAGCACCTCGCCCGAACTCACAGGGCCCGGGCTGCCTGGAGGTAAGCAGCATCAGCTTATCCTGGGGTCAGCCCCGTGCGCGCCCTGTTTCCTGCGGGTCTGCCCGATCGATTTCCGCTGCATGCGCTCGATCTCGCCCGACGCGGTGGCCGAGCGCATGGCGGCCGTGTTGGACGGGAAGGCCTAAACTTTCGCTGGCCAAGCGGCCAAAGCAGGGAATCCTAACAGCAGTCTCTGCCCAAAGGCCGGGGCCCTCAGACTGGATGAATCCGAAGCGCGAGAAAGTTTCAGGATCGCCGCTCCGCAAAAGCGGGAAGGCCGCGCTCGGAGCTTTGCTGGCGTTTGTCCTCACGGCGGGCGGCTTTGCCCTCTATCTCGTCTTCACGAGCAATCTCCATGTCGTTTCACCTGGCTTGGTTTACCGCTCCTGCCAACCGAACAGCGCGCTCATGACGAAGCTGGTGCAGGAGAACAAACTGCGGACCGTGATCAATCTCCGCGGCGCCAACGAGACCAGCCCATGGTACCAGGACGAAATGCGCGAGTCGGAGCGGCTCGGCTTAAAGCATTTCGATTTCGGCTTGTCCGCGAATCAGGAGGTAAGCGATGAGGAAATTGACCGCATCCTGGAAACGATTCGCCAGGCGCCCAAGCCGGTCCTGATTCATTGCAAGTCGGGCGCGGACCGGACCGGCTTGATCTCCGCGCTTTATCTTTACCGCGAAGAGCAGAAGTCCGCCGAAAGCGCGGCTGGCGAGCTGACAATTTGGGGGGGCCATTTTCCCTACCTCTTTTGGCGCAAAACGGGGGCAATGGATGTCTCTTTCGAGCGTTACGTGCGAGGGCACGCGCAGCGGCCCGCTCCCCAACCAGCAACCGGGTTGATCGGTTCAAGCCGTTAAGAAGGTCCCGGTGATGCTTCCGGGCGCCGCGGCAATCTTTTCCGGAGTTCCCTCCGCCACAACTTTGCCACCGGCATCCCCGCCATCGGGCCCGAGATCAATCACCCAATCCGCGGAGCGAATCACGTCGAGATTGTGCTCGATCACGATCAGCGAATGGCCGGCCTCCACCAACCGTTGCAACGCGCGCAGGAGCACATCCACATCCTGGTAGTGCAGGCCGGTGGTCGGTTCGTCGAAGATGAAGAGCGTCGGTTTGCCCGCTTTCTTTTCTCCCCGGCCGAACTCCGCCAGATGGCTCACCAGTTTCAACCGCTGGCTCTCACCGCCGGAAAGCGTGTTGATCGGCTGGCCCAGGCGCAGGTAGCCCAGTCCAACCTCCTGCAAAATCTTCAGGCTTTGCGCGGCGCGCGCGGCCGCCTTGGAACCCGGGAGCGCGGCCAAAAACTCAACCGCGTCATCCACTGTCGCCTCCAGCAGGTCCGCAATGCTCCATTGTACCGCGGTTTCCCGAACGCGCGAGGGTACCGTCACTTCCAGAATGTGCGGCCGATAACGCCGGCCGTTGCACTCCCCGCAACGAATGAAAACATCGCTCAGGAATTGCATCTCGATCTTTTCAAAGCCCGCGCCCCGGCATTTCTCGCATTGGCCCTGGGCTGAGTTAAAACTGAAGGCGCTGCTGTTCATCCCACGTTGCCGGGCCAGGTCCGAGTCTGCGAAGAGATCGCGCAGAAAATCGAAAGCGCCGATATAAACCGCGGGATTGCTCCGGGGCGTGCGGCCGATTGCGGATTGATCGACCATCACCGCGCCTCCCAGGGCTTCCCAGCCGCTGAGGCGGCAGAAGCCTCCTGATGAACTCCGCTCGCTTTCGCCGCCTTCTTCGGCCTCGGCAGTTTCGGTCTCGCCCTGCAAGCGGCTGCAAAGGGCCGGATAGACCAGTTCCCGAATCAGCGTGCTCTTGCCCGAACCGCTCACGCCGGAAACCACCACAAAGCAATTCAGCGGAATCTCAACGTCGACATCCTTGAGATTGTGCAGCCGGGCTTTCGTAACCTGCAAACTGGGATGATGTCGCAAATCGACCGCACGGTGGCTTCGAACCAAAACTGTTTTCCGGCCGCCCAGGTAGGCGCCCGTAATCGACCCGGGGGATCGGACGATCTTCGAGTAAGGGCCCTGAAAAATGATCTGGCCGCCCCGCTCTCCCTGGCCGGGGCCCAGATCGATGATCTCATCCGCGGCGCGCATCACCGAAGGCTCATGCTCGACCACCACCACGGTGTTCCCGGCGTCGCGCAAGCGCTGCAAAATGCGGACCAGCTTGGCGGTATCGCGTGCGTGCAAGCCGACGCTGGGCTCATCGAGAACGAACAAGGTGTTAACCAGGCGCGAGCCGAGGCAGGTCGTTAAATTCACCCGCTCGGTTTCGCCGCCGGACAGCGAACGGGTGGGACGGTCGAGCGTCAAATAACTCAAGCCCACTTCGTCAAGGTAGCCCAAGCGGGCTTGCACCTCTTCGAGTGCGATGGCGAAGGGATCGGTCTTTCGCCGCGAAGGGCGCGGCAATTCCTCGACAAAGCGAAAGGCGCCTTTGACCGACAGGAGATAAAAATCGGCCAGCGTCAGGAGGTCGTCATTTCCGGCTTTCGCCTTGAACAGCAGCGCTTCTTCCTTGAAGCGCCGTCCGCGGCATTCCGGGCAGGTGGTATAGCAACGATATTTCGCCAGTTGCACCCGCACGTGCATCTTGTAAGCCTTCGATTCGAGCCAGCGGAAGTAGCCTTTGACGCCGTACCAGGCGTGCGGCCATTGATGCTTTTCGTCCGAGCCGTAATCCGGTTCGCCATCGACGACGAAACGCTGCTGCTCCTCCGGCAGATCCTGGAACGGCACATTTACAGGGACACCGCGCTTCTTGCAGGCTTTCAGCAAATCATGATGCGATTCCAGACCGGTGCCGGTCTGCCACGGTCGCACCAGGCCCTGAGCGATCGTCAGCGACTTATTCGGAATCGCCAGGTTGTAGTCGATGGCAATGATCCGGCCAAATCCCTTGCACGCGGGGCAAGCCCCCACCGGATTGTTGAAACTGAAAAGCGCCGGACTGGGATCCCGATACTCGATATCGCACTCCGCGCAGTGCAGCCCCTTGGAGAAGCGGGCGGCGGTCCAATCCGCCAGGCGCAAGACCGAAAGCTTCCCTTTGCCGAAATGGTAGGCTTGCTCGCAAGCCTCGACGAACCGGGCGCGGTTCGAGCTGTCCGCTTTCAATCGATCCTGGACGACCAGCAGGAAGGAAGCTTCGGCGGCCTTGAGTTCGCTCGCAGCTTCGTCAAGGCGCAGAATGCGGAAGGGTTCAGCGCCAGCCCCGGCCATCAATAGGCGCTGGTACCCTTGCTTGGCAAGGAGTACCAGGGATTCCTCCAAAGACAATTTGGAGCTTAAGGGCAGTTGAAACGAAATGAGCAGATCCTCCCCGGGCCAGCGCGCGGAAACGGCCGACCAAACCGCCTGCGGATTGTCCTTCCGCACAGGGCGGGCGCAGGATCGGCAATAAAGCGTGGAAATGTGCGGCCAGAGCAGCTTCATGTAGTCGGCAATCTCGGTCATCGTGCCGACGGTGGATCGGGTCGTTTTCACCGCGTTGCGCTGCTCAAGAGCAATGGCCGGAGGGATGCCCTGGATGCTGTCTACGCGCGGCTTGTCCATCCGATCAAAAAACTGGCGGGCGTACGGCGAAAAGGTCTCGATGTAACGGCGCTGTCCTTCCGCGTAAAGAGTGTCGAAAGCCAGGGAGCTCTTGCCCGAGCCGCTCAGGCCGGTGATCACCACCAGCTTGCCCAAAGGAATCTCGAGATCGAAATTCTTCAGGTTGTTGTGGCGCACCCCCTTAAGGCGAATCACGGATTGGCTCGGCGCGGCAGACATGGCTCCGGAATCTAAAGCGAGCGCAACCCGTGTCAAAGGAGATGCCGACCGCTCGCTGTCGACCACCTACGGAAGCGGCCGATATTCTCGATAGAGCGCGCCTCCCCAGGACGCGTCACCGGGCTCGAATCCGTCCTGTTTTTGCCAGACCACCTGGCGGGAATCGCCCCGGTTCGCCAGTGCATAGAAAGGCACCGCCTTGAATTCACCGCCGCCGGCGGTCCGGCCTGTCACCATCGTCACGCCCCCCAAAAGGTCCGGCTTGTACTCGGCTTGAAAGTGCGGGTCCGGGGCTAGGACGATGTCGGCGGTCCCGTTATTGTCCAGCGCTTCGACGCCGTAGAACAGCGGACCGCGTCGGATGGCCACCAAACCACGATCAGCGCTCACGGTGGGATGGGCCTGGATTCTCTTTGGCGCGGCATCAAACTGCAGAGTGACGCTGTCGCCGGAATGCCAAGCGCCGTCCAACACACAGTATCCGTCGCGGTCTTCCCGCCGAACCTGATCGTGGGTCTGCAGAACGACGGAGGTTCGCGCAGACCACGCGGGCAGCCGAAGGTGCAAACGAAACTTGCGAGGCTCCCGGGACTGAAGAGTAATCGTCATTTTGCCGTCACGCACATAGTCGCCCGCCTGGGAAACAGTGAACTCTCCGGACTTGAGCCGAACCTTGGCCAAACCGCCCACGTAGAGGTTGACATACAGGTCTTCGTTCCCCTGCTCGTAAATGTAATCCGGCAGGCGCAGCAAAGCTCGCGAAAGAGCCGGCGGACAACAGACCCAGACGTTGTTCCGCGGTCGGTTCTCATCGGTCAAAGGATTGCGGTAATAACTGTTGGTCCCATCCAGGGAAATCCCGTGCAGGACCGCATTATAGAGGGCCGTTTCGAGGATATCGATGGACTGGGCGCGTCCATCCAGCCGAAACATGGCCTCCGCCCAGTTGGCCAGGCCGCAGGAGGCGCACGATTCGTTGTACCCGGGGCTGTTGGGTAATTCGTAATTTCCGGCAAAACCCTCGTCTTTCTCCTGAGAACCGACCGACCCAACCACATACATCTTCTGGAGCGTTGTATTCTCCCAGAGGCGGCGAGCCGCCGCGCGCAACCCGGCATCGCCCGTCTCCAACCCGAGGTCCGCCACTCCGGTGAGGTAGAAGATCGAGCGCACGGCATGCCCGGTGATTTCGTTCACTTCACGGATTGGTTTATGATCCATGAAATAGCTTCGTTCGGTGTCCGTGTCGTACTTCCAGGGCTTGCCCCGGCGTTCCACCCACTCCTGCCCCAAGTCCAGAAACTTGCGGTCGCCCGTCACCCGATAAAGCCGGGCCAGCGCCAGCTCCAATTCGGCATGGCCGCAAACCCCTTCGTGCCTCCGCGTGATGAACTCATCGTAGATGTGCTCGCCCAAACGGCGTGCGATCGCCAGGAAGTTCGTTTTGCCGGTCGCCTGATAGTGAGCCACAGCCGCCTCCATCAAATGCCCCGCCACATAACCGTCATGCTGCCCATCCAGGTGCGCCCATGGGGTCATCTTGCGCACGGTGATGAGCGCGTTGCAGTAGCCGTTCGGCTGTTGAGCAGCCGCGAGGGCGGAAATGATGGAATCCATCTTCCGGTCCAGTTCGGCGTCCGGCTTTATCGCAAGCGCGTACGACACCGTTTCGAGGACTTTGTGGAGATTGGCCTGGTTCCAGGGGGTGTCCTTGCCTCGCGCCAGATCCTTCCAGCCCGCAGCGATTTCGTTGTCCTCAATTTCCCGCTGCACGTATTTCCAGGAGTGCGGGATGGTCTTGTCGATGTAGACCGCCAGTTTCGGTGACCAGAAAGGATCGTCGACTGTTACCTCCCGAAATGCAACCGGCCAGCGCACGCCCCGGGTAATGAGAACGGGCGATTCCACGCTCTCGGCGGCATGCACGACTGCGCCAAAGGACAACAACACGAACACCAGCAATTGAGGCCACATAACTTCCGCCTCCATCATGCCGCAACAAAGCCGCTCCGCCAACGCGAGAAGCGCGCGCCCTCCCCATCATCCGGCCTGATCAACGCAACACCGAGATTTGCACGTCGTCCGTATTTTTGGCGCGGCTCGGCGCATTCCCATTCCTTGTGGCGCCTCGGCTGATTACGCGATACCCCTTTCCCTCAAGCCGGTCGTAAGCGAACGCGCCGCCGTCAAACGGGTCAACCGGAACTTTGTGCAGATAGTCCGGCGAAAGCTGAGCGGTTGTTTCCGGCAGCTTATCCCCGTGATCGAGACGGAACCGTTCCACAGCCAGCGCGATCTCGGCGCAACGGAGGCGAGCGGAAAGAGCCGCCTCTTTCTGCGCGGCTTTCGACAGCGCGGGCAGGAGCATCCGAGCGATCACCGCGAGGCGACCCAGTCCCTGGGAAAATCGTGCGCTCATCTCGGCTTCGATCCGGTCCGCTTCCCGCAACATTTCCGGAAACTCAAGACGGGCGCTGTTGACGAATCCGCCGGTCATCTCCAGATAAAGCGCCAGATCCCGCTGTTGCATCCCGCTCACCCGGTAGAAATTATAGCCCAAGTTCTTCAGCGCGCTCTCACTGCTCATTGTCCCCCCGGAGGAGGACAAGGCCTCAATTTGCCCGAACGACAGGTCGTAGATCGAGAGGCCCTCCGCTCGCTCGCCCACCAACCCCCGGAACAAAGCCCGGGGGCCGGTCTCATCCGCGTCCGCCACGTCCCGGCTCAGCAACTGGAGTTGCTCGTGGGTTAATGGATGCTCGCTTAAAACCCGTTCCAATGGATTAAGAGCGATCGCGACACAGGCGATCCGCACCAAATCCGAAATCAAAAGCGGTTCCATCCGGAGTGAACGCGAGACCGCGAAAGATGTGTGCAGCGCCTCGACAGCCGCCGCCACATTTCCTGCCAGCGATTGCTCCGCCGCTTCGAGACGGAGCAACTGCACCAACCCCTTCAACTGAGCCAGATTCGGCAGCAGGGTGTTCGGTCCCAAGGTCAGATCAATCGGATACCGGCTCTCCGTTAATTGCGCAGCTTGGTGCAGCATTTGCAATGCAGGCTGATTTGTTGCGAGATACGCCTTAACACTCGCCTGCAATTCCGGCGAGATCTTGTCGCCATTGAGAAAACCGAAGCGAGACGCGGTGGGATCCGCCCCTTTCGGAGGATCAACCCGCAGCTTGGCCGCCTCGATGATGACCAGGGCTTGATTCTCCTTTGCCGGAACCGCTTTGTACCAGACGTCCAGCTCCGCGGAAGAAACGGGCAGCCCAGCCGCCCGAATCGCCTCCAACTGCCTCCGCGTCCCACGGACCGGAGCAAAACGGAACACGGCCAGCGCTCCCACCAGCAACGCCAGCAAAAAGCCGATCACGATCCATTTCGCTCGTCTTGAGTCCATGGTTAATCTGACGAAGGCCGCGGACGTTTGTCACGGTCATTCAGAATTTCAATCCGACCGGAACAAATGCGCCGATCAATTCCCTGCCGGAAAAAGCTCGACCGTGTTGTCATCGACCACCGCTTCAGCTTGGTTGGCGCTCACGTTCGCGACGATCGCGGCGTTCGTTGCCCGGTCCGCGCGCAGCGTGATGGTCGCCTGAACGGAGTCCGTCTGCGACAGGCCTCCAAGAAAGCAAAGGATCGCGCCATCATCAAAGATGCACTTGTCGACCGGCAGATTGGAACGAACGTAGGAAAGGCCCGGAGGCAGAGTGACCGTGAGGATAATCCCATCGGCGGGCTGCTCGCCGGAATGCTGGATCGTAAAGGTCAGGTCAAACGAAGCCCCCGCCTGAATCACGCTCGGAGGCTGAGTCGAATCCAACGTCAGATTGAGGAAGGGCGGGAAAGAGAGCCGCAAAAGCCAGCTGACGGAATTCTTGAATAGCTTCTCCCTTTGAATCGCGCGATTGAGCCCGGCTCCCTGAGTCGGAAGCAGATCCTGCGAGACGATTCGCGCGAAGTCATCGCTGACGACCACCAGGTCCGCGGCGCCCGCCGTGGCCGCCACATTATTGCCCAGCAGGGTGGCGTTCACGTTCTCCAGCGCCGGCACGCCAAACTCGCCGACCAGCCCGAACCCGCCGCTGACCACTGGATGCCGATCTTCCGTGGGAGCGAAACGAGTCCCAGCCGTCCCTTTCCCCGCCTGCAACCCGGTGAGTTCCGTCCAGAGCGGCCGGAGATTGACGGGCAGATTATTGGCCGAGGCAACGAGCTGAGTGCCGATGAAATAGAGCGGCTTCTGCTGGTCGTGCAGTTGCTTGAAGATGGCGACGTCATTAGCCGTCAGTCCATTGACGACCACCCCCAGATCATCCCAAATGATCAGGTCGTAGTCCGCGAGCATTTCCAAGGTCAAGCCCTCCTGGTTGAAAACCCGGGAGCTGAGATCCATATCGGCCAGCCACCCCTGCAGCCGGGAAATCTCCGGGTCGGCAAAGTTCTGCACAATCGCCACGCGTTGCTTTCCGTCGTCCGCCTGGATCGTGACCTGAATGGAGGCGGACTCCGTTCTCAATCCCGCGGAATCGGTGGCCGCAGCCTTGAGGAGATGCGAGCCGACCGGCGGGCTTGCCCACGGGAAGGACACAATAGACGCGAAGGGCAATGAACCAAGCAACTGTCCATCCACAAACAATTCCACCTTCGTGACCGGTGCAGTCCCCTGCTGGACAGCCGCAGTCACGGTAATATCGGCGCCTGCCGGAAACACATCCTGATCCGCCGGATAGGTAAGGGCGACCGCCGGCGGTTGGCGTTGGCCATCATCGTCCCGAATCCGGACGGTGGCTCGAGGAGTTGCGAGCAAGCCCGCAACCGGCCCGGAGAAGTCCACATAGAACTCTTCTGTGGACTCGGGCAACGCATCCGCGATCACCTTGACGATGATATTCTTGGTCGTTTCGCCCGGAGCAAAATTCACGGTTCCGGCGAGGGATTGATAATCGACGTCCGCCGAGGCGGTCCCCGGCGTCGTGACAAAGCTCACAGAGGTTGGCCGGACATTGGGCGCGGACAGACGCACCGGAATAACCGCGTCCGTCGTTCCCCCCGTGCCCTCCAGCAGATCGACATCGGCCGCACTGATCGTGGGATTGTCATCATCGAGAATGGTAATCACCGCTTGCGGCCGAGCCAGCGTGGCGCTGGCAGGATTGCTGAAAGCAACAGTGAAGGTTTCATCCAGTTCGGGCGTCGTATCACCCACGACCAGCAGTTTGATTGCTTTTGCGGTTTCACCCGGGGCAAAAGAGAGAACGCCCGACGAGGCCTGATAATCCAGGCCGCTTTGCGCGGAACCATCCGTTGTCTGATAGCTGACGCTCACCGCCTGCTTGCTCGGCGCGCTCAGCGTGACCCGGACCTGCACTTCCGCGAGACCACTGTCGCCCTCCTTTAGGCTGATATCGGCCGGAGAGATCGCGGGAGGCGGGACATCGTCGTCGCGAATAGTGCATCTGGCCGCGGAACGCCCGAGCGCGGCGTTGAGCGGTTGGGACAGGAGCGCGGAAAAATATTCGTCCGGCTCCTTGATGAAATCGCCCAGCACTGCGACTTCGAACGAGTGGGTGGTTTCGCCGGGCGCAAAGGTGAGAGTGGCGGCGCCAGCCAGATAGTCGAGGCCGGCGGTCGCGGTGCCGTCCTGAGTCGCCACCGAAACGGTCACCGGCAGGCTCGACTGGCCCGTCAGGGTTACGGTAAACCGGGCGAGCGTGCTGCCGATGTCGCCTTCGAGAACTTCGGTGTCGGAGATCGCAAGGACAGGCGCGGCATCATCGTTGAGAATCACGATTTCGCCTGAGGGTCCATTAGGCGCGACCGCGTCGCCGATCGTCCCACGCAGCAGAAAGGACTCGTTCGGCTCGTCCACCAGATCGCCCTGGACCCGGAGAGGGATCAATCGTGTGGTTTCCCCCGGGGCAAATGTCACCTGGCCGGACGCCGCCTCGTAATCACCCGGACTGACAGCCGTTAGATCTTCCGTTCGGTACGAGACGGACACCGGCAGGCTGCTCGGGCGGGACAGAATCAATGCGGCCTGCACTTCCGTCGTGCCCGAGTTGCCCTCCACGACGCTCGCCCCGCGGACCGAAAGCTCAGGCGAACCGTCGTCATCCACGATCAGCCCGATCGCCACCGGCCGCGCCAGAATGGCGTTGGTGGCCAGGCTAAGCTGGAGAGAGAAAGTCTCATCCGCCTCATGGATCAGATCACCGATCACCGGAACAGAAACGGTCTTTTCGGTTTCCCCCGGGTTGAAGACGATCGCACCCGTCTGAGCAACGTAATCACTTCCCGCCAAGGCCGTGCCGTCCTTGGTGGCGAAATAAACCGACACGGGGCGCGGACTGGCTGTGGACAGCTTGACCACGAAGGGGGCAGGAGTAAGACCGGAATCGCCCTCGGTGACCCGGACATCATCGACAGCCAGGGAAGGTTGATCGTCATCTACGATCACCCCTTCTCCGCGAGGCGTGGCCACAGCGAGATTGACCGGCGCGTAAAGGCGCACGAAGAAGTTCTCGGCCGGTTCCACCAGCGTGTCGCCGATCACAGGGACCCGGATCTCCTGGCGATGGGCCGCGCTGACATCCGGAGCGAGTCGATAGAAGCGCGCCCGGGCCGAGGGACTGAGTTGCGCGGACCAACGCCCTCCGCTGAGCACGCCCTGAGTTGCGGAAGCGCGCCAGGCTCCGGCCGCGACCTGATCCGCTTCTTCGAGGCGGAAGCTATTCCCCGTCGCGTCCCATTCCACCGTCAAGCTCTGCGCAGCGAGGCTGATCCGGAGAGATGGGGCCTGCAGCGCATGCAACGGAGCTGCGGCCGCTCCTCCGAAAAAGAGCGTGCCGCTGCGCGCGTTGTAATCAAGGCCGGCGAGAGCTGTGCCATTTTCCGTTTGGTATTGGACGCTGGCCGGAAGGCTTGTGTCGCCATCAAAGGTCACCGTGAAGACCATGTCACGCGTTCCAGAGTCGCCCTCCACGACCGAAGGATTGTCGATGCTGACGATCGGCGCGGGATCATCATCGAGGATGGTGCCCACGATGTCTGTCGTGGCCGCGCTTGCGCCGTTGACCGCCTTGATCAGGACGTGAAAGACTTCATCGCCTTCATACAGCCGATCGCCGAGCACCGTCGCAATGATCGTTTTATTAGTCTCGCCAGGCGCAAAAACCACCGAGCCGGGCGTCCCAGTGAAATCGACTCCCAGAGTGGCGGTGCCGGAACTGAAATCATATTCCACTGTGACCGGCTGCCGCGACGGCCGGGAGAGCTGCAGAGCAAGCGGAGCCGGCTTGGAGCCCGAATCCCCTTCTTCGACGATCAACGAACCAAACGTCAAGGCCGGCAAAGCCTGGACGGTGATTGTGACCGGCTCGGATTGCGTCACTGCGCCCTTGTCGTCAGTCGCGCTCGCTTGAAACACGTGGACGCCCGGCGCTTCGTTGCTGCGCACCAGGGAATACGGCGGCGCGGTAAACCGGGCAAGGAACACCCCGTCCTCCAAGAGCAAGACTTCGGAGACCTGGCCATCCGGATCGCTTGCACTCACCGCCACAGAGATGGGGGCCTGGACCGGGAAAACAGCGCCGTCCCCCGGAGAGACGATCTGCACGCGCGGCGGCACATTGGCCCTCTCTTCATTGAGGATTTCCGCCAGGCCCTGCATTTTGCCAGCGGTGGCATTGATCGGCGCAAACAGCCGGAGAAAGAAGACTTCATTTCCCTCATCCTGCGTGTTCACAAGCACCGGAATGCTGATCCGGCGTTGCGTTTCACCAGGCCGAAAAGCCAGAGTGTTGGTTACTTGAATGAAATCTGTGCCGGCGGTCGCCGTGCCGTTGGCCGTGGTAAAGCGGACGGACACACTGTCTGTGGAGGGATTGGAAAGAGAAACGGTAAAAACCGCCTGCGTGGCAGAAAGACTCGCGTTCACCGAAACGTCGTCAATGCTCACGCGGGGCGGATCGTTGTCGATAATCGTGCCGATCGCTTCCGAACGCACAAGGGAAGCGTTCACCGGAGCACTCAGGATCAAGCGGAACGTTTCATCCGGCTCATCTTCCAGGTCCCCTTTAATGAACACGTCCACCGCCTGGTTCGTGATCCCAGGAGGGAAGGTCACCGTTCCGGCAGCCGACCGGTAATCGACCTCAGCCGTCGCGGTTCCGGGAACGGTCTGATACTGCACGGTCACGACTGCGGCCACCGGCTTGGCCAGGTGAAAGAGGAAGTGCATCGGCGTTTCTCCCTGATCCGGCTCCAGCAGCGACGCGTCATCCACCAGCAGGGCGATGCCGTCATCGTTGATAATCGTGCCCGTCGCGGCGCCGCGATCGAGAACGGCGCCTGAAATGTCCGCCAACTGCAGCGTGAACGATTCGTCCAATTCCACTTCACGATCGCCCAGAACCGGCACCGCGATATTTGTTTTGGTCACACCCGGTGCCAGAGTCATCACCCCGCTCACCGCCAGGTAATCGCTGCCCGCTTTTGCACTGCCCGCGACGGTGCTATAGGAAAATGTCACTGCCTGGCTGGCGGGTGCGCTGAGAGACACGGGAAAGAGTGCATTCGTTGTCCCAGAATTGCCTTCGACAACGCTCACATCGTCCACCCGAACGGAAGGCGGCGCATCGTCATCGCGAATCACGGCCCGGACCTGGGTGCTGGCCAGGGTGGCATTGGCAGGATTGCTCAGCACCAGATAGAAATCCTCGTCCCCCTCATAAATCGCGTCTCCGTTGACGGTCACTGACACGCGCTGGGTGAGCACATTGGGGGGAAACTGAATGGTCTTCGGCAACAGCCGAACGTAATCGCTCGGATTGGTTGCGGTGCCATCCACTGTCTGGACTTGCACGGTAACGGCCTGCTGGCTCGCACGGGACAGCTTGAGGACAAAAGTGACCAACTGCTTTTGTCCCGGATCACCCTCATTGATCGACACATCCGCCGCGGACAAGACGGGCGTGCCGTCATCGTCCGCGATGGTCACGATCGCTTCGGCGCGGGGGAGCGAGACATTGACCGGATTGAAAAAGGTCAGCGCGAATGTTTCCGGCGACTCGATCAAGGTATCGCCTATGACCTCGAGGGTAAGTTGCTGGCTGACCTCGCCCGCCGCAAACGTAACCACTCCGTTGGTTTCCACGTAATCGACATTGGCCGAAGCGGTGATGGCACGCGTGCGATAGGCCACCGTGACTGGCTGGGGGAGCGACCGCGTCAGCGTCAAAGAGATCTGCGCGGCGGTCAACCCTTGGTCGCCCTCGACGACCGTCACGTCGGGAGCCTGCAGTTCCGGAATATCATCGTCCAGGATGGTTCCCGTGGCCTGGGCGACGACCAGTTTGGCGTTGACCGCGTTCGTCAGGAACAGCTGAAAGGTCTCGTTTCCTTCCGGAATCGTGTCGTTGATGATCGGCACATTGATGTTGGTGGAAGTTACGCCCGGCGGAAAAACCAAGGTGCCGGAGACATGCGCATAATCAACGCCCGGAGTGGCCGTTCCGGGCACGGTAAAATAATTAACATCGATCTCCTGATCCAGCGCGGAACTCAACTGCACCTGGAAGGCTGCGTTGGTCAGCCCCACATTTCCCTCCAGCACAGTCGCGTCGAGCACGGTGATCTCAGGCGGATCATCATCGATAATGGTCACCTGTCCGCTGCCTCCGCCCCCTCCCCCAATCGACCCACCGTCAGGACCGCTCAGATCAATGCCGAACCCTTCCGCTGGCTCATCCTTGTTATCGCACACGAGTTGCACGCTGACCTTCTGTTCAGTCGAGCCGGCGGGAAAGACAACGACCCCGTTCGTCGAGATGTAATCCGATCCGGCGGTCGCGGTTCCCGGACGGGTGGCAAATTGCACCGTCACGGGATGTTCAGCGGGGGCGGAAAGGTGGAGCGTGGCGGTGGCCACACTGGCGCCGTCCGTGCACTCACCCACGGTCACGTCATCAATCGTAATGACGGGTGGCGGATCATCGTCTTTGATCGTCCCCATGGCCCGATTCCGGCCGAAACGCACATTCACCGGATTGCGGAGATTTATGAAGAACGTTTCGTCTAATTCGTTGATCGAATCGGGCAGAATCGTAATATCGATGGGAAGCTGCGTCGCACCCGGAGCAAACACCAACCGGCCGCTGCGCGCCGCATAGTCCGCCCCGGCCGTCGCCGTCCCATCTTCCGTTGCGTAGTCCACCTGGATTTCGTCCTGGCTCGCGGAGGAAAGGGTGACCCAAAAGCGGGCCAGGGTCGCGTTGGTGCCGCCTTCGGGAATGTTCGGCAAATCCTCGATCCGCATTTGGGGCGGATCATTGTCTTTGATGACTGCGGTCGCGCGATTCACCGTGATTGTGGCGCCGCTGGCGTTGCTGATGCCAAGATCGAAGGTCTCATCGGGTTCATCCTCCAAATCTCCGATCACCCCGACGGAGACCGTTTTCGTCGTCTCGCCAATCTGAAAGGTCACCGTTGCCGAAGCGGCCCGATAGTCCAGGCCGGCCAGCGCCGAACCATCGCGCGTCGCGTAAAAAACCGTTACCGGCCGGGTGGGGACTCCAGCCAGTGTAATAGTGAACACCGCCTGAACATCGAAGCCGTCCCCCTCCAACACAGGCGCGGGTCCGTTGACCTGCAGAGTCACGCCGTCATCATCGATAATGGCCCCTTGCGCCTGGCCAACGCCGATTTCAGCGTTTAACGGGGAGGACAATTGCAAATCGAAAAACTCCGTCTCTTCAGCGAGCAAATCGCCAATGACCGGCACTGTCACCACCAGGTTCGTTTCTCCGGGCCGGAATTGCAGATGCCCCTGCGTTGACCGGTAATCAATCCCGGCCGTAGCACTCGTCGCCGACGCTGGACGACTTGCGGTAAAATAGTCCACCTCCACCGGATCGCGGGCCACTTTCGAGAGCCAGATGTGGAACTCCATGGGCGTGTCGCCCGAGTTGCCCTCCTTCACCTGGGCAGCATCGACGTTGATTTGCGGGATTCGATCGTCATCGAGAATGGTGGCCTGCGCGACCGTGTTGGCGAGGAGAGCGTTCACCGGGGAACTCAGAACGATCTGGAACGTTTCATCATCCTCCGGAATCAGATCGCCCAGCAAGGTGACGGGCAGCGCCGCCACGACCTGCCCGGCGGGCACGGTGACCACTTGTGAAATCGCGGTGTAGTCCTGCCCGGCCACCGCGGTGCCGTCGCGTGTGCTGTAGCGAAATGAAATTGGGGCCGATGAAGGACTGCTCAGCGTGGCGACAAACGCTCTCGGTTGGGGACCAAAATCGCCCTCCGTAAAAGTGGCGTCGCTCACAGAGATCAAGGGCAGAGGGTCATCATCGCGGATTTCCACCGGCACCCGGTTCGTCGCCAGGCTCGCGTTGACCGGCTGAGCCAGTTCCACAAAGAACAGCTCGTTGCCCTCGCTGATATTGTCCCCCTTGATGAGCAAGTTTATGGCCGCCTGGCGCGTCCCGGGCGGAAAAACCAGGACGCCGTTGGTCCCGAGATAATCGCTGCCGGCAAGAGCAGTTCCGTCCACTGTGTGATATTGCAGCGTCACCGGGAGGACGCTCGGATTGCTCAGCGTGAGAATAACGGCGGCAAGAGTATTCCCCGAGTTTCCTTCGAGAAAGCTGGCCGGCTGCCCGAAGATCGTCACTGGATCGCTATCGAGGATCGTGCCGGTTCCCACCCCGGTGGCGATGTTGGCGCCATGCGGATTGCTGAGGCGAACGGTGAAGGTTTCGTTCGTTTCCGCGATGCCATCGGCCTTGATCGGCACGCTGATGCTCGCCAGACTGCTGCCCGCCGGAATCACCAAAGTGCCAGAGACTCCCTCGAAGTCCGCCCCTTCGATAGCCGTGCCGCTTTCCGTCTGGTAATCGACGGAAATCGGGTCAGCCGCTGGCAGAGGCAATCGCACCGGGAAAACGGCCGTTCCGGCGCTTTCCGCCACCGTGACATCCCCAATGAAGAGGTTCACCGGCGCGACGCCCGGCGTGAAAAGATCGTCGACCAGCACCGTGATGCTGCCTTGAGTGGCGTCCACTTGCTTCGCGCCGGCGTTTTGCAGGCCAATGCGATCAACACTGAATGATAGGTCCGGCGGAAGCGGGTCGGTCACGACCGACCCGACGTGAGTCGCATAATTGGTCCCTCCAAACAGATCCAGGCGCAAAGAGCGTGAATCTGCGCCGTAACGAGCGTAGGCCAGATAGGGCTGCCCGATCGCCAGGAGAATGTTGGTTGACGAACGCTTGGGAAACCCGGCGCTATCGATATTGCCCCCGGCAAACAGCTTGCCGTTCCGAACCGTCAAAGCCAGCGTCAGGCCATCCCCAAAATTGTCCACATGCCGGGTGGTGACCAAACCAATCACCGCGCTCGGCGAGAACCCGCCGCTTTCGTCCGCCGCTGTTACTTGAAAGCGAACCGAGAACGAGAGGTTTTGCCGGTCGGTCATCGCGGGCAGCTCGGTGGACAGATACGTGGCCGTATCGAAATCGACATCCAGCAGCGCGGATAACTGCCGGCCCGCCGGGTCGTAGGTAAAAAGGGATTCCGTTCCGGCGGTCTGGGCGACGAACCGTCCCGCCCCCAGCGGGTCATCGTCGAAAGTTTCGTGGACCGATTGGGCCCGAGCCGCGGAGATTAAAAGCAGAAGCGCGCAGGACCACGCGCCCAAGCTCGACGAAAAGGCGCGCCAGCCGTGCGACCAGACCGTCCTTAGCGAGCTGATACGGATCATTAAACGAAAATCAAGAAGCGGCCGGATCGTGACAAGCAAAAAGATCTGCTTGTCAGCTCAGCAGATTTACTAACACTAGCGGCGCCATCATTTGCCATGAAAAACGCTTCGTCATTCGGCCGGGCTGCCCAATTCATCCGATTTCTTTTAGCTGCCATCCCACTTCTCGCCAGCCTCGGAACTCGCGGACAGGACCCGGGCACATTGGACGGGAGTTTTGCGCCCGTCCCGCCCGACGGCTCGGTGAGCGTCCTGATCGCCACTCCCGACCAAAAGCTCCTCGCGGGCGGCGACTTCACCAAGTTTGACACCAAGAGTCGCGCCCGCATCGCCCGCTTGAACTCCAACGGCGCGGTCGACGATTCTTTCAATCCGGGCGATGGCTTCAACTCCACGGTGTATGCCATTGCGCTCCAGCCGGATGGAAAGATCCTTGTGGGTGGATCGTTCAGCCAGTTCAACAATGCCCAAGCCCAGTACGCCGCCCGGCTGAACGCAGACGGCTCGTTGGATACCGCCTTCCAAAATGGCGCGGGCCCCAACTCCACGGTCTTCGCCATCTTGCCGCTGCCCAACGGAGATTTCCTCCTCGGGGGAGGCTTTAGCGCCTTCGGCGGAAACAGCAGCCGGCCGTATTTGGTCCGACTGCACGCCGACGGCAGCCTGGACAACTCTTTCAACCCGTCCGTCAACTCCACCGTTTACGCAATCGCCCAGCAACCGGACGGGCAGTTTCTAATCGGGGGCGATTTCACGAGCGTGGGAGGCCAGCCTCGCAACCGGATCGCCCGACTGGCCGCGGACGGCAGTTTGGACGCCAGTTTCGATCCCGGAGGCGGGCCAGACAGCACCGTGCGCACGATCCTGCTCTTGCCGGATAATCGAATCCTGATCAGCGGCTCGTTCGGCACGGTGAACGGCGGGCCCTTTGCCTATGTCGCCCGGCTGCTCCCGGGCGGCCTGCCAGACTTTGATTTCCACCCAAGCGCGAACGGGACGGTCTACACTCTGGCCCTCCAGTCGGACGGACGCATTGCCGGTGGCGGCGATTTTACGGGACGAGTCGGACGGATCCGCGCCAATGGCGCAACGGACCCGAGCTTCAGTCCGGGGACAGGCGCGAACAGTTCGGTGACCGCTCTGGTGCTGCAAGCGAATGGCGATTTTGTGATCGGCGGCTCGTTCACCCAAGTTAACGGCAGCAATGCCAAATACCTGGCCCGATTGAAGGGCCAAAAACTCGCGCCCGGAGGCCAGATCGACTTTGGGTCAAACCTCTATGTCGTGAGTGAAGCACAGCCAAGCGTGAGCATTGAAGTGCGCCGCACGGGCAACACCGGCTCCGCAGTCACCATCGACGTAGCCACCAGCAACGGCACGGCGAACGCGGGCGATTACGTCCCGAAAACCGAAACGATCAGCTTCGCCGCCGGAGAAACAAAAAAGAATTTCATCGTGACCATCCGCCAGGACACGCTGGTCGAGGACGATGAAACTTTTAACATTGCATTGACCAATCCCACGGGCGGCGCCGTGCTCGGCGTGGAAAACACCGCCCAGGTGAAAATTGTGAGCGACGATAACTCCACTGCGATCGGAAGCGTTGACACTGCGTTCGGGTCTGGGATCACCGGCTCCTCCATTTCCACCATCCGGATAAATTCCGAGGGAAAAATCCTGGTCGGCGGCGATTTCCGGGCGATCGCCGGCCAAAGCCGGTTCAACCTCGCGCGCCTCGATTCCGCCGGAATTCCCGACCTGACCTTTCGTGCGGGGGCCTGGGCCGACGGGCCGGTGCTCGTCCTGTCCAGCCAGGACGACGGCAAGGTCATGATGGGCGGCGCCTTTTCGACCGTGAACGGCGTCAGCCGGCGTTACCTCGCGCGTCTGAACAGCGATGGCAGTTACGACCCCGGCTTCAGTCCAGCCAGCCCGAATTCGTACGTCTACGCTCTTCTGTCGCTGCCTTTCGGCGATTGCCTGGTGGGAGGGAGCTTCAGCAGCCTGGGCAGCTCTCCAGCCCCGTACCTGGTCAAGGTTTTCACGGATGGTTCGATCGACACCACCTTCACCCCCCAGGTTGACAACACCGTAATGACCATCGTCCAGCAGCCGGACGGCAAGTTTCTGATTGGCGGAGATTTCACCCACGCCGGAGGATTGCTGCGCAATCGCATTGCCCGCCTGAATTCCGATGGGTCCGTCGATCGAAGTTTTGATCCCGGGGCCGGAGCCGACGGAACCGTGCGCACGATCTCCCTGCAAGGGAACAACGTGATCATGGGAGGCGCTTTCGGCACCGTAAACGGAGGACCGTGGGGCTATATCGCGCGGCTGCTCCCCACCGGCCTGCCCGATGCCACTTTTGCCTCCACGCCGATTTCCGGGACCGTTTATGCCGCTGCGGTTCAACCCGATGGGCGGATCGTTGTTGGAGGTGACTTCCCTGGCCGCCTGACCCGCTTAACCGTGAATGGCGCGGTTGATCCCACTGTAGCCGGAGCAGGGACTGGAGCCGATTCCACAGTATCGACGGTCGCGCTCCAAGCGGACGGGCAGATTCTGGCGGGTGGCTCTTTTCGCCAATTCAACGGTTTTGCGCGAAACGGCCTTGCGCGCGTCCAGGGGGCGAGCGCGGCTGTCGGCGGCGTGTTTGAATTTGGCAGCGCCAGTTACAGCGTCAGCGAATCCCTGCCCAACGTATCGCTGGAGATCCTCCGGGGCGGCAGCACCACCCAGGCCGCGAGCGTCGACTTTGCGACGGCGCCCGGGACCGCGACTGCAGGCGATTTCGTTCCGACGTCCGGCAAGGTCAGCTTTGCCGCGGGCGAAACCCGGAAGTCGATCTCGATTTCCATTCGTGCGGATACGATTGTGGAGGATGATGAATCCTTCTCCGTCACTCTGAGCAACCCGAGCACCGGCGCCGACCTCGGCTCGGTCCGCGTCGCGCAGGTAACCATCAAGGACGATGATTCGGTCTCTGGCGCAGGCGCACTGGACACCAGCTTCAGAGCCGACGTGACGGGCGGCGGGATCAGCACCGTCAGCGTGACACCCGATGGAAAAATTCTGGTGGGCGGTGATTTTCGCATCGTCAACGGCGCCAGCCGCGTCGACTTCACCCGGTTGCAGCCCGACGGCAAGGTCGATCCGGACTTCTATCCCGCTCTCTGGCTCGATGGCCCGGTTTACACCTCGCTTGTTCAGGACGACGGCAAAGTGGTCATCGGCGGCGTCTTCTCGAGCATCTCAGGCATTCCTCGCCGCTACGTTGGCCGGCTCAACCCTGACGGCACGTTTGACGACAGCTTCAATGTAGGCAGCAGCATAAACTCCTATGTCTACAGCATCGCGTCGCTGGGCCAGGGCGACCTCCTGATCGGCGGTTCGTTCAGCACCTTCAACGGCGATCCCAAACGAATCGGCCTCGTCAAAGTCTTCAGTGACGGCTCTTTGGACGCCAGCTTCAACCCGCAACTCAACGGCAGCGTCCTGGCCATCGCTATTCAGGCGGACGGCAAAATTGTCATCGGCGGAGATTTTACCAGCGTCAATGGCCAGGTGAAAAACCGGTTGGCCCGCCTGAATCGGGATGGAACTCTCGATCCCGCGTTCGAGGGCGGGGTCGGAGTCGATAGTTCGGTGCGAACCATCGCCGTTCAGCCCGACAAGAAAATCGTCATCGGCGGCGCATTCGGCTCGATCAACGGCGTATCGCAGCCCTACCTAGGACGCCTCACATCCGCCGGCTTGCCCGACCTAGATTTCGCCCCATCCCTGAATTCCACCGTCTATTCCGTGGCTCTGCAGGACGACGGAAAGATTCTGGCCGGAGGAGATTTCACAGGCAAACTCCTGCGATTGCTCCCGAATGGGACGCCGGACAGCTCTATCATCAGCAGCGCCACGGGTGCGAACGCGGCCGTTCTGAGCGTCGCTTTGCAGCCGGACGGCAACATCGTCCTTGGCGGAAATTTCACCCAGTTCAACGGCCTCCGGCGAGTTTATCTCGCCCGGGTTCAGGGCCTCAACGATTCGAGCGGTGGTGAATTGGAGTTTTCCACCGCGCTCCTCAGCCTCCCGGAGAGCCAGCCGACGGCCAGCGTGGATGTGCGACGCAACGGCAACACGGACGCCGCCGTCACCGTCGATTACACGACTGTCACCGGGACGGCGACCGCAGGCGATTACACACCACAGACCGGGACGTTGATCTTCGGCACGGGAGAGTCGCGCAAAACCATCGTCATCCCGATCCGGCAGGACACCGTCCCGGAGGACACCGAATCCTTCCGTGTGGTGCTGAGCAATCCGGCGGGCGGCGCGGTGCTCGGCTCGCAAACCAGCGTGGAGATTCGCATTCTAAACGACGATTTCTTCACCAACCCTGGGGCTCTCGATCTCACGCTCGGCGCCAGCGGCGCCGCGCTGGGCAATTCCGTGAATGCCGTGGTCGTCGCGCCGGACGGCAAGATGATCGTGGGTGGAGATTTCCGCGCGATCCTCGGGCAAACGAGCTTCAACCTTGTCCGGCTGCTGAGCGACGGGACTCTCGACCCGGCCTTTGATCCTTCCCTGTTCTTCGATGGAGTCGTCTATGCCGCCGCGGTGCAGCCCGACGGCAAGGTTCTGGTCGGCGGCAGCTTTGGATCGGTGGACGGCATCTCGCGCCGCTACATCGCCCGCCTGAACAATAATGGCACTGTTGACGCGGGGTTCAACCCAGGCGCCGGCCCCAACTCCTCGATTTACGCCATCCACCTTCTGTCCAGCGGGGACATCCTCGTGGCGGGGACTTTCAACAGCTATAACGGCGAATCGCCGCGCTACGGCCTGGTGAAACTCTTCAGCGATGGCACGCGAGACACCTTATATAACCCGCAACTGAATGCCAGCGTCTATGCCATCGTGGAGCAATCGGACGGAAAGATTCTGATTGGCGGCGACTTCACTTCGGCTGGAGGACAACCCAGAAACCGAATTGCTCGTTTGAACCCGGACGGTTCGCTGGACGCCACGTTTGCGCCGGGCACGGGCGCGGACAGCAGCGTGCTCGCCATCGCCCTGCAAGCGGATCGGAACATTCTGGTCGGCGGAAATTTCGGGAATTTTAACAGCACATCCCATCCCTATCTGGCTCGGCTGCTGCCGGATGGCAGCACGGATCAAAACTTCAACCCCACGTTCAACGGGGGCATTCAATCGATCTATGTCGACCGCGACTCCCGCATTCATGTCGGTGGCGGATTCGGCACGGTGAACAACGCCTCTCAAACCTACTACGCCGCGCTCAACCTGGACGGCTCCTTAAACGACCTCTCGACAGCCTCCGCGCCCATCAACGGATCGGTGCTTGAAATCACCGCCGACTCCACCGGCCGCCTCCTGCTCGGCGGAACCTTCACCCGCGTGGCCAGCCTGAACCGCCAATTCTTTGTCCGCTTGAACGCAGCCCGCCAGGCCACGCCGTTCCGGTTTACCAACCTGTCCTACAACCCGGGAGACGTTCAGATCTTCGGCACCGGGGGAAACGCCGGGCCCGCCGTGCTGGAATTCTCGACCGACCTGAAAAACTGGAGCCAGCTCCAGAACAATCCGGTAACCGGCCTCGACATCAAATTTGACGACGCCGTCGCCGCACCCCGCAAATTCTATCGGTTGCGCCAGTAACTGGTCCGCAGGCTTTGGCCCACCCAGCGTTGATTCAACGTTAGCGTCCGCGGGTTTCCAGATTTGAGTTTGGTGAATCCCGGTGATTTGGGTCGATGAAACGACCTAATTGATCTCGGAATGATGACGGCGGACTCTTGGCCGCCTGGTCTCACCGAAGGATCACCAAAGAACATAATCATGTCTTCGAGGCAATCGCAGCGCGAACGACTGCTGAAGAGGTATTTGGTCGTTTACGCTAAAAACCTCGTTTCAAAACCCGGCTTTCTGGAGGCTGCCGCCTGGGCAGGATATGCGATGTATCCGTACGTGAGATCGAGCGAAGTTGAGGCTCCCTTGCAGGTCGGAATCTCCGCGAGGGAAATCATGGGTTCTTCTCGATCTTGGCCCAAATTTCAAAACGCCGGGGCATACCCAAGCTGAAGCTCCATTCTATCATTTTGCACAACTACTTTGATTGGGCTGGCAGACAATCTTCTCAGAAAACTATCAATGAAATGGCCCAGGAGATCGGCGATGCCAGTCCTGACGGCAGTTCCCCCGACCCAGCAATGATACGTCGGGCGTGTCGCGATTTGGGCTACGAATGGAAGGAAGAGGCCCGAGGTCGTCCTGTAAAGCGTCGCTCCCACTGATTTCGGACTGAAATTTTCCAACCTGTTTTTTATCGCTCCGTGAACTCGGCTAAAACGGAGCGAGATGAAAGCAATTGAGCAAAGTTCAGGCAAGTCGAGAGCCGGTTATGAACTTCCGAAGATTGGCTTCTCCATGCGCGAGACTGCGCGATCCTTGGTGTCTCCTACATGTCGGTCTTTCGGCTTGCGCAGCGCGGACTGTTGCGCCCATCAAAAGCACTCCGAACCAAAGTCTTTTCACTTGAAGAGCTCAACCACGCGGTGCTCAGCGCGGCGGAATTGCTCCAGCCGGTGGTCAAGGCGCTGGCCAAGG
>CAZMKE010000041.1:0-53600 GCA_964566945.1 uncultured Verrucomicrobiota bacterium
TCCCCCAGCCCCCCTCCCTCTCTTTTGGGTCACATTTAATTTGATTCAATTCGGGGTCTTCACGGGAGAAAACTTAACGATTGTCAGCGCGTCGAAAACCGGATATGAAGCTTTCCCTAGTGATAGGGGGTGTAGCTCATCGAAGCATCTCGCGGTGCTTATGGTTTTTTGGGGTTGCGGTGTTCGCGCTGCTTTCGACCCTTCCCATCCATGCCGCAGTTCAGATTTCGCAGGTGTCGGTCACCACGGACGGGCATCCTCAAATCACGTTCACCGGCAACACGGCTTCTTACTACATTCTTTACCGCAGCGCGGTCGTCACCGAACCGTTTGTCCCAGTGAAGATGGCGCTCGGCGCGAATCCTACCGTCACCATGGTGGATGGCACCGGGCAGGGGCGAACCATTTTCTACCGCGTGCGGGAAGTGCCGGCGAGCGCTCCTCTCGATACGGATCAGGACGGGATCGATGACGAGTACGAGCTTAATCATTCGACCTTTCTCAATCCGCTGAACCCCGCGGATGCCCAAGAAGACTTTGATGGCGACGGGCTTACGAACCTTGAGGAATACCGCCTCGGAAGCGACCCGGCGAATGGGGTTTTTTTCAACTACACGACTCTGATGGCTTCGCCGGACAACGGCGAATCTGGCGTCTCCGTCAACCGCGAAACTATTCTCCATTTCGACCGACCGTTGGCGGACACCGTGGCGCTGGGAACGAATCAGTTCTACACGACCGTAGGGACGCGCCAGATCCTTGGCCATATCGAAATTTCCAAGGATCGGAAGAGCGCGACCATGTTTTATCTCGAACCGCTCCCGGCGGGGTCGCGAGTGAAGGTGACGTTCGATGGCAACGCGGTGCTGGACAACACTGGCCACGGGCTTGATGCGGATCATGATGGCAAGCCCGGCGGGATCGCCGTTATCCAATTCGACACGGCCACGATTACTCCCGTGCCAGTGACCGCGGTAATTGGCAATGTTTACGCGTCTGAGCTTCAGCCCGGATCGGACACGGGCACGAACGCAGTGAACCGACCCCTGCAGGGGGTGATCATCACGGTGGATGGCGCGGAGGAGACGCTGCGGGCGGTGACGGATGTCAACGGGTTTTTCCAACTCTCGCCTGCGCCTGCGGGTGACTTCTTTGTGCATATCGACGGGCGGCCCGCGGTGGGCAGCACCTGGCCCGGTGGTGACTACTATCCCGTCGTGGGGAAGCAATGGAACGCGCTGCCGGGGATCAAGACCAACCTCGCGGGCGGCGACGGCAAGATCTATCTGCCGCTGATCAAGGCAGGGACGCTGCAGAAGGTGAGCGCTACGCTCGACACGCCGATTTCCTTTGCGCCGTCGGTGGTGGCGGCGAATCCGAGTTTGACGGGCGTAAAAATTACGGTGCCGGCGAATTCCCTGTTCACAGAGGCGGGCGGACGGGGCGGAGAGGTCGGGATTGCGCCAGTTCCTCCAGACCGCTTGCCATCCAAGCTGCCCCCGGCGCTCAGTTTCCCGCTGGTGATCACGGTGCAGACGGACGGCCCGCAGAACTTTGACCAACCGGTGCCCGTTCAGTTTCCCAACTTGCCCGACCCGAAAACCGGCAAAACTCTGCCGCCGGGCGCCAAGACCGCGCTTTGGAGTTTCAATCATGACATCGGCGATTGGGTGGTGGTTGGACCGGCAACGATCAGCGCGGATGGGAAGTTTGCCATGAGCGACCCGGGCGTCGGCATTCGCGCCCCGGGATGGCACGGTATTTCGCCCGGGAGCGGCGGCAGTTGCGATAATTTGCACGGGGGAGGAGGAACCGGAGGCGGAACGGGCGGCAATACCGGAGGGACCAATGGCGGATCGAATGGGAGCAACGGAGGCTCGGACGGCGGCACCAACGGAAGCAATGGCGGATCGACCGGTGGCGACACCGGCGGCACCACGGGGGGAGATACTGGCGGAAACACCGGAGGTGATACGGGAGGCGACACCGGCGGGAGCGATGGCGGTACAGATTCCGGTTCTGACGGCGGTTCACCGGGTGACAATCCCCCCGGGGGCGATGGCCCGGACGGTCCAGACAGCGACAACAGCAATGATAACAGCGGGGGCAGCAACTCCAGTGGCGGTGGAAGCAGTGGAGGAGGGGCGGGGTGCGGCTCTCCGGACTGCGGCTGTGGATTAACCGGGGATTTTGTGAGCCCTGCGCAGAGCCTGATCGCGAGCGTGATTCAAGATCAAAGCAACCCGCTGAAGGGGACATCACCGAACGGTCTCTACGCCATCGAGGTGTCGCAAAGCAGTTCGGGCATCACAATCGAGGTGAAGAAAGCGGCCGGCGGCGCCACGGTTTTGCTGGTGGGCCCGATCGCGTTTGACGGCTGGGGCTTCAGTCCGGACGATCACCGCTTTGTCTATTTTTATCGAGATCTGGGCGGCGCGACTCATATTTTCCTCCACGATCTGCAGCACCCAACTTCAGGTGGTCCGAACACGCCGTTTGTGCCTGTGTGGACACGGACGGTTTCGGCGGCGACTTATTCGGTGGGCTTCAGTCCGCACGGGGCTTACCTGCTTTTCGCCTACAACCTGTCGTCCAACAACAGCCAGGTAGGCCTGGCGGTGGCGCGGGCGCAAGGGGGGCTGGCTTATGAGGCGGAGTTCACGATCGCCGCGCTCGGAGCGCCCGGCGGCTCGACCGACACCGCTGGCTGGGGGTGGAGTCCGGATTGCGGGGATCGTTCTCTCGTCTACAGCTTTGTTGGGAGTCCGCAGTCCGCAACGTTGCGCCTGGTGAATCTGACCAAAGCCGGAGCCATCGCCCAGAAAGTGGTGCTGGATCGGAACCTGCCTACTGGCAATGGCGAATGGAAGTTCAGCCAGTGCGGCGATGTGTTCGGGATTTCCTTCCTGTCGCTCGGCGGCGGCGGGCAAGCGGTGCTGGTGAAAACCAAGGACGGAACGGTCCTGCATGATCAGCCTGTTCAGGGAGGCCCAATCTCTTTCCGCACTGAGGCAACCAAGCACATTGTTTCCGTCCAGGGCACGGACTCCGCTTACGACAATATCGCAGCTCGTGCGTGTGGCGGGCCGATTTATGCAGCTTCGGCGCCGGTGACTTCCTCCAGTTCACTGCCACTCTCCACCGGGCTGCACTACTTCGCGATCCAGGATCTGACCACTGGCAAGATCATCCAGCGCGGCCGGGCTGGAAGCGCGGGCGTGGCGCACAACCGATTGATCCTCGGCGTAAACCAGCCTTACCGAAATTACATCCTCAAGGCGGCCACGCTGGAGGTCGGCTGGTCCGATTTCATCTCCGGGAACAATGGCGTCAACATTCGGCTTCCGGATGTCCTGCTCCGAGCCGACGTCTCCCCGGACACGGACGGGGACGGCTTGCATGACCTCGGCGAGTTGATCATGGGCACGAACAAGTCCGATCCGGACACGGACGGGGACGGCGTTTTGGATGGCGCGGAAGTAAAGGATGGATCGGACCCGAACAGTGGTTTAGCAGTGGCCACGGGCGTGATCGGCTCCGCTCCCACCCCCGGCCGGGCGGTCGATATCTGCGCATTGAACGGCGTGGTAGCCGTGGCTTCGTCGCAAGGGGGCGTGACCCTCTTCAACGTCTTCAGCGGCCTGTCGCCGAACTTGATCGCACAAGTGCAAACGCCGGGCAGCGCGGTGGCGGTGGCCGCTTCCGGGAACCTGATCGCCGCGGCAGTCAGCGGAGCGGGCCTCTCTGTAATCGATATTTCCCAGCTTTCGTCGGCACACATCAGCCAGCAGGTTTCTCTGGGCAGCACAGCTCAGGCGGTGGCTACCGACGGGGGCATTGCCTACGTCGGGCTGGCGAGCGGGGAAGTGGTGTCGGTGGACATGGTTTCCGGCGCGGTGCTGAACCGGTTGAAGGTGAACGGAGCAATTCAGGACGTCGCCGTCGGCCAGGAGACGCTCTACGCCCTGGTGCAAGGGACCCTTTACGTCATCGATATTCATGACGGAGACATGTCCCTGTTGGGCAACGTGACGGCCAACGGAAGCGTTGGCGCTGGCGGACGGCGTTTGCGTCTCTTTGTGGGCGGAAATCGTGCTTACACGAGCTACTTGAGCGGCTTTAACGTCTTTGATCTCACCGATCCGCAGCATCCGACTTTCATTCGGCAAAACGACACCACCGCCCGCGGCTGGATTCAGATGATCTCCAACGGTTCCGGGACAGGCTTGGCCACGGTCGGCGCGGCGAGCACGGATGACGGCCCGCACAACGTTTCTGTCTACGATCTCGGCGCCGACAAAGCTGGCGCAGTGTTGATCACCACGTTCGAAACGCCCGGTTTGGCGACCGCCTTGGCCGTCTATAACGGTTTGCTCTACGTTGCCGATGGAAACTCAGGACTAGAGGTCATCAATTATCTGGCTCACGATACCGCCGGCGTTTCGCCCACGATTTCGCTGTCCGCCAGCTTCTCGCTCCAACCGGCTCAGGCTGAGGAAGGGAAGCTGGTTCGGGTCAGCGCCGCTGTGGACGACGATGTCCAGGTGCGGAACGTGGAGTTCTTCGTCGATGGGGTCCGCATCGCAACGGACGGCAACTTCCCGTTTGAAGTCCGCTTTGTCACTCCGTCGCGTTCGAGCACTCGAAGTTCATTCAAGCTGAAAGCCAAGGCCACGGATACGGGTGGGAACTTTGCCTGGACTCCGGAATATACCGTCAATCTGGTGCCTGACGCCACGCCGCCGCGGGTCAAATCCACCTTTCCGACTGCGGGAGCAATTGTTGGATCCTCGGACACGGTGATCGCTTATTTTAGCGAACCGATCAACACCGCGACTCTCACTCCCGGCGGGTTTGCCGTAGTGGAAGCCGGACCAGACGGGCTCTTTGGCACCCCGGATGACGTGGTCAAGGCGGCCGGAACGTTGAGTTGGCGGGGGACTATCAATGCAGCCACGCTGATGTTTCCAACCAATCTGCCGGCTGGGCAGTATCGTGCGACGGTTCGTGCTCCGGTGGCGGATCTGGCGGGCAATGCCATCGCCAGCCCTGTCAGTTGGCAGTTCTGGATTATAGGACAGTCCGATCGAGATCACGATGGAGTGCCGGACAACGTCGAGGTGCTCCTTGGCCTTGACCCCGACAATCCGGATACGGATGGAAACGGGGTTCTCGATGGGGACGAGGATTTTGACGGCGATGGCCTGAAGAACCGCTGGGAAATCCTATTCGGCTATGACCCGCGGAAGAAGGATACCGACGGCAACGGAATTAACGACGGCCAGGAAGATCCGGACAACGACGGCCTGAACAATCTGCAGGAGCAGAAGTTCGGAACCAATCCGTTCAGCGCGGACACCGATGGGGATGGACGGGACGATGCCAGCGAAGTGCTGGACGGAACCAACCCGCTCGGGCCGGATGTTGGTTTCGCTTTCGAGATATCCTCGCGGGCGATCTCCTTCCTGAACGCCGTTCCGGAGCAAGTGCCTTCCGAAACACAAATTCAGGTGACTAGTTCGCAAGCGAGCTACCTGAACGCGGTGCCGGACACGATTCCAACCCAGTTCGACGTGACGATTTTCTCGCCCGCGACCTCCTACTTGAACGGTTTGCTGGATCTTTTGCCTGAACAGTTCGTGGTGACGCCTCTGGTGAGTTACAAAAACCAATGATTTTAACCTGAGTAGACCTATGAAATTATTCCTGTCTCAACGCTCCAGCCTGCTGACGCGGTCCCTGCTCGCCGCGCTGTCCACCTGCGCCTCACTGCTCGCGCAAACCGATCTGCCGTACAGCAGCGGGTCGACAGGCGCCGATGGCCCGCTGACCTTCCGGACGATTCCCACGGGCGGACGTTACATTCACGCTCTCGCCTACGACGCCGCGCGCAATCGCACTGTTCTCTTCGGCGGCTACAACCCAAACCTCTCCAGCGGAGGGGCGCTCGGGGATACCTGGCTTTTCGACGGAGCCAACTGGACTCAGGTGAATCCTGCGACCAGTCCGCCGCGCCGCTATTACGCCCGAATGGTTTACGTCCCCTGGAATGGCGGAGAGTTGGTGCTTTTCGGCGGTCAGGATCAAAACAACACCCGGCTCAACGATACGTGGGTTTGGAATGGAGTTACCTGGGCTCAGCTTTCTCCGCCTAGCAGCCCGTCAGCCCGCTACTCTCCAGCCATGGCTTACGATGCTCAGCATGACAAGATCGTGCTTTTCGGCGGTGGCGGCGGTGGAACAGACACCTGGCTTTTTGACGGAACGACCTGGTCCCAACCGAGCACTCCGACATCGCCGCCGGCGTGGGATCAGGCGGTAGCGGTCTTTGACGGGGAACGCAAGAACGTGGTTCTGGTCGATTACGACGGGACCTATCTATGGGATGGGGCAAACTGGACCAAGACCAATCCTACGGTTGCGGCGCCGCAAAGCGGTCGCGCCGGCATAGCCTACGATCCTATCCGGAAAGAGGTATTGCTTTTCGGCGGGCAGGGACACAATACCACGTTTGCCTGGAATGGTGTTACCTGGGCGGATCAGAATCCCGCGAATTCACCGCCAGCTTGCTACAGCACGGAGATGGTGTTTGACCCTGGCCAGGGCAAAGTCATTCTTTTCGGCGGTCAAACTCAGGTTGGTGACAGCTACTCTGGAGATACTTGGGCATGGGATGGCACCAATTGGTCGTTTGTCAGCGGCCGCACCCAGTTTTTCGATATGACCAGCCGGCCCACCGGCGTTTGGAATTACACGACGATTAATATCCCCGCGGGGATCGCGGTGCAGTTTATCAAGAATGCCGCGAACGCCGCAGTCCGCTGGCTGGCCACGGGCAACGTGCAGGTGGACGGAAGCCTGGTGCTGGATGGCGGATTTGGGGATAATAACCTTCCTCCGGGAGTTGGTGGCGCGGGCGGCCCGGGCGGCTACGATGGCGGTCACGGAGCTATTCGCATGAACCAATCTGGGTCAGCTGTGGGATCGCCCGGCCAGGGACCGGGCGGAGGGCTTCCCGGCACTCAGGCAGGCGCGGTCGCCACGCGTGACGGTAAGGCCGCACTGTTCGCGACTACGCCCGGGGGTTACGGTAATATATATCTGCAGCCGCTGCTGGGAGGATCTGGAGGAGGAGGAGGGTCTTCCTCTGATACGACGGACGGAGGGAGTGGCGGCGGCGGCGGCGGCGCTATCATGATCGCATCCTCAAGGGATATCGTGATCAACGGGACTATCTTCTCGCGGGGCGGTCAGGTGCAGTACTCAGGGGCCAGCCTCGGCGGTCGCGGCTCCGGCGGGGGCATTCTTTTGCGCGCGGATCGAATTTCCGGCTCGGGCAGCATCGACGCCACGCCGGACGGGCGCATCCGCTTCGAGGCGTACTATCGGTCATTGGCCGGATCGACTCAGCCAACGAGCGTAAACAGCGCACCGGTGGCCGGGGCGGACTTCGCCACCACCGGACTTCTGACAATCGCGAGCGTCAAAGGCGCCAACGTGCAGCAACCTCCGTCCGGCAACATGCTGACGCCGGACGTCATCTTCACCGACGCCGGGCCTGTCGATATTGTTGTGCAGGCGAGCAACGTTCCGAATGGCACGCCGGTGAGCCTGCGGATCACAACGGTGAATGGCGTCATCACGCCGCCCAGTCAGAACATCAACAATAACTCAGTCACCTTCAATGTGGCGGTGCCGAAGGGCATCGGAACTTTGCAAGCATTTGCCACTTTCAAGATCCAGTAGCCGGCCCGCGTGGGCCGTCGCGGTTGGGTGGTTTGGATTGGCTTTGGCGCTGATTCTCCCGCGGGAGATCTGCGGCGCGGATATCGTCGCAGCGTGGAACAACGCCTTGCTTGATTCCATCCGCACGGATGATACTCCACCCTGTCAGGCGGCCCGCAGCCTGGCCATCGTGCATGGCGCCATTTACGACGCGGGCGTGTCCGCTTCTTCGCAGGGGGAACCGTTCTTCTATCGCACCGCCCGGCAATCCAAGGCTTCGCCCGAAGCCGCCATGAACTCGGCTGCGCTGGCGGCAGCCAAATTCGTCCACCCCAGCCAAAGTGCACGGTTCGACGCGCTTTACCGAGCTTTGGCTCCAGCGGTCGCTGAGTCCGAGCGAGCGGCGGCCGGTGAACTGCTCGGGCGCAAGGTCGCCCAGGCCTGGATCGAGTGGCGCAGCGCGGATGGGATCAGTAAATCCTTGCCCTACATTCCAAAGACCGAAGCTGGGGCCTGGAAACGCACCCCTCCGTTCTTTCGCCCGCCGGACCTGCCGGCGTGGCGGCTGGTGCAGCCTTTTGTTCTGGTCGGGAGCGCGCAGTTCAGGCCACCGGGACCGCCGGCGTTGGAAACCGCCCGCTACGCCGAGGACCTGAACGCCATCAAAACGATCGGGGGCGCGAAGAGCGCCATGCGAACGCCGGAACAGACGGAGACGGCTCGTTTCTGGTCGGATTTCAGCTACTCGGTCACGCCGCCGGGGCACTGGAACCAGGTTGCCCAGCAAGTGACTTCGAACCGGGACCTGCAGGACAAAGCCAGAATCTTTGCGATTCTCAATATCACCCTGGCCGACGTGGGAGTGGCCTGCTGGGATGCCAAATATCATTTCAATTTCTGGCGGCCGGTGACTGCCATTCGAGCCGCCGAGACGGATGGCAATCCCGCGACGGAGAAAGATCCGGAATGGTCGCCGCTCCTGGTCACTCCGGCGTTTCCGGAATACGTCTCGGGACACAGCGCTTTTAGCGGAGCTGCAGCCCGCGTCCTCGCCAGCCTGGGGGGCGGTGACGCGTTGGAGTTCACCGTGCCGTCGGACACGCTGCCCGGAAAAACCCGCTCCTTCCATTCCTTGAAAGCGTGCGCGGCGGAGGTCAGCCAATCCCGAGCGTACGGCGGCATTCATTTCCCGAGCGCCTTGCAGGATGGATTGATTCTAGGCGAGCGAATCGCAGACCATGTACTGGGCGCTTTCGCCCGGCAGACGGAGCCGGTTCGGAGGGTCTTTGCGGCGCCTATCGAGCTGGAAAAGGGGTATTGGGTGGGCGGAGCGGCTTTGCCGGGCGAACCGGTTGCCATTGAACAACTGACCGATGGCAAGTGGCAGGTTTGGACAAATCTGATCGCCCAAACTCCCATGATCCGCTGGAAGGCGGCTGAACCTGTTGCCCTCGATCAGGTTCGGATTGTCCTTCGTTAGATTCTGTCGGATGGCCGTCCGGACGGAGTTAGCGGTGGTTTGGGCAGCAGGGACGGAAAGGGCCTGACACGCGACTTCGGGCGTGTGGCCCGGCGTGTTACGCGCGGCCGCGACAGGGGACAGGCGGCACTACCCCTTCCGGCTTCGGCTCAAGGCGGTCCTTGGCTCGGAGTGGTTCGGGAGCAGGACGCTTCCGAGCCAGCATGGCGGCGGCCAGAAAAAGACCGCTGCCACTCGCGCTCACCGCGAGGCAAAGAGCCAGAACCCCGTGGCTGATGAGATGGGCTTGCTCAATCACGCTGTCAGTTTATTGACGGTGGACATTCAGACTCCACTTCTATTGCTCGTTCCGTCCCAAAATTTGCGTGCTTTGAGCCGCTCGCGACTCGAAATGGTTTCGATCTTAACAACTTCTTAACGCTTTTGCGCCCGGTCTTAACTGTACGCGGTTCTGCAAGCATGGCAGCGTTACGTCGCGATTGATTCTGGGAACAGATATGACTTTGCTCGCCAGATGCGGATCTGTCGAGAGGGGATTTCAGTTTTCCTGAAGATTTCGCGGACATCGCCATGAACGACATCATTTTTGTTGGAGTAGTGCTCGGGTTCTTCCTTGCCAGCTGCTGGTACGTGCAGTTCTGCGAGAAGCTTTAAAGGTCTTTATGGAAACACTTTTCGTCGGGCTGATTGCCCTCGCGCTTTTCGCTTATCTCGTCTTCGCCATGCTTTACCCGGAGAAATTCTGATTATGCAAACTTCTGGCTGGCTTGAATTGGGGCTGTTCGTCGTTGTTTTGGCCGCGCTCACCAAACCGACCGGGCTTTTTCTCGTTCAGGTTTTGGACCCAAATGGAAAAACATGGCTCGATGTGGTTTTGGGTCCTCTGGAGCGGTTGACCTATCGGCTCATGGGGGTCGATGTCCGCAAGGAGCATGACTGGAAGGAATACACCCTCGCGATGCTGCTTTTTAGTCTGGCAGGATGTGCTTTCACCTATTCCATCCTTCGCCTGCAGCATTTGCTGCCTCTGAACCCGCAAGGTTTCGGGCCGCTCTCGCCCGATCTGGCGTTCAATACCGCGGTGAGCTTCACCACGAACACCAATTGGCAGAGTTACGTGGGGGAAACCACGATGTCGTATTTGTCCCAAATGGTCGGACTGGTGTTTCACAATTTCACGTCAGCCGCCACGGGCATCGCCATCGCCGCCGCTCTGGTGCGGGCGATTGCCCGGTACTCCGTCAAAACGGTCGGCAATTTCTGGGCCGACTTGATTCGAGTGACTTACTACCTGCTGGTCCCGGTCTGTGTGGTCTACGCCGTCTTCCTCGTCTCACAGGGAACGATCCAGAACTTTCTCCCTTACACGAAGGCCAAGCTGACCGAACCGTTTGCCGTCCAGGCGCCGAAGCTGGACGACAGGGGACAGCCTGTGTTGACCAACGCGGTGGTGATGGTTCAAGCGCCGCGCTTGAGTTCAGACGGCCAGGCGGTGCTCAGCAATGGCATTCCGGTAATAGTGGACGTGCCCAAGATGGACGAAAATGGGCAGCCAATCCTGACGAATGTGCCGGTGCTTGTGGATCAGCAGATTGAAGAACAGTTAATTGCCCAGGGCCCGATGGCCTCGCAAGTCGCGATCAAGATGCTCGGCACCAACGGCGGCGGCTATGCCAACGCAAACGCGGCTCATCCTTTCGAGAACCCCACGCCGCTGTCCAATTTCGTGCAGATGCTCTCAATCTTCGTGATTGGCAGCGGCCTGACGTACTACCTTGGGCGCCTGGTGAAGAACCAGGCCCATGGTTGGACGGTCTGGGCAGTCATGATGACGCTGTTTCTGGGCGGGGCCGTGTTCTGCTGGTGGGCTGAGGCCGCTGGGAACCCGGTGCATCATCAACTCGGCGTGGCCGTTGCGGACGGGAATATGGAAGGCAAGGAGGTCCGCTTCGGCATTTTCAACTCCGCGCTCTTCGCCACGGTCACGACGGATGCTTCCTGCGGCGCGGTGAACGCGATGCACGATTCCTTCACCCCTTTGGGCGGCCTGGTCCCGTTGTTCAACATTCAGCTTGGTGAAATCGTGATCGGCGGAGTGGGAGCGGGGCTTTACGGCATGCTCGTCTTTGTGGTGCTCGCCGTCTTCATCGCCGGTTTGATGGTCGGGCGCACCCCGGAATATCTCGGCAAGAAGATCGAGGCCTACGAGGTGAAAATGGCCATGCTTTCTCTCCTCATTCTCTGCCTCGCGATCCTCGTTTCCTCCGCCTGGGGGGCGATCAGCAGTTCCGGCCTGGCCGGGCTGAACAATCAAGGACCGCATGGGCTGAGCGAGATTCTCTACGCGTTCAGCTCGGCCACGGGCAACAACGGGAGCGCCTTTGCCGGCCTTACCGCCAATACTCCTTGGTACAACACTACGCTCGGGCTGGCGATGCTGTTTGGGCGCTTCTTCATGATCGTGCCGATCATGGCCCTCGCCGGATCGCTCGCCAGCAAGAAAGCGGCCCCGGCCAGCGTGGGAACGTTCCCGGTATCCGGTGGCACCTTTTTTGTTCTCCTGATCGGCACGGTGCTGCTGGTTGGCGCGCTGAATTTTTTACCGGTGCTGGCGCTGGGGCCGATCGTTGAACACTTCTTGATGCTTCAGGGCAAACTTTTCTAGACATTATGACGCAAAAATCTGCATCTCTTTTTAATTGGAAGGTGGTCGGCCCCGCGATTGGCGGTTCGTTCCGGAAGCTTGATCCACGATCGATGATCAAGAATCCGGTGATGTTCGTCACGCTGGTTGGCGCGCTGCTAACCACCGGTGCGATCTTCACCGCATCCGCCCAGCGCGGCTTTATCCTTCAGCTCGCGGTGTGGCTCTGGTTTACCGTCCTGTTCGCGAACTTCGCCGAAGCGGTGGCCGAAGGGCGGGGTAAAGCGCAGGCCGAAAGCCTGCGCAAAGCCCGCAAGGACACAGTGGCCCGGCGCCTGGCGAACGGCCGCGAGGAGAAGGTTGCCGCCCCGAACCTGCGCAAGGGAGATTTGGTGGTGTGCGAGGCGAACGACGTGATTCCGGCCGACGGCGAGGTGGTCGAGGGAATTGCCAGCGTGGACGAGGCGGCCATTACGGGTGAGTCTGCGCCGGTCATTCGCGAGAGCGGTGGCGATCGCAGCGCGGTCACTGGCGGCACCCGCGTCATCAGCGATCGCATCGTGGTCCGGATCACCATGGAAAAAGGCGAGGGGTTCCTCGATCGCATGATAGCGATGGTCGAAGGCGCGAAACGGCAAAAGACGCCGAACGAGATCGCGTTGACGATTCTCCTTTCCGCCCTGACCGTCATTTTTCTCCTGGTCTGCGTGACCCTTAAGCCATTCGGCATCTACTCCGGCGCGGATTTCTCGATTCCAGTTTTGATTGCGCTCCTGGTCTGTCTCATCCCGACCACGATTGGCGGGCTGCTTAGCGCCATCGGCATCAGCGGGATAGACCGCCTGATCCGGCGGAACGTCATGGCGACCAGCGGCCGAGCGGTCGAGGCGGCGGGTGACGTCGACGTTCTGCTGCTTGATAAGACCGGCACGATCACACTTGGCAATCGCATCGCCACTGAGTTTTACCCTGGTCCGGGCATCAAGCCGGAGCAGTTGGCCGACGCCGCTCAATTGGCCTCTTTGGCCGATGAAACGCCGGAAGGCCGGAGCATTGTGGTTCTGGCCAAGGAACGTTTTGGATTCCGTGGCCGTGAAGTCGCCCAGCCACACGCCCAGTTCGTTCCATTCACCGCTCAAACTCGAATGAGCGGCGTTGACTTCCCGGCGCGCGACGGCCAGAAGGCCCGCGCGATCCGAAAGGGGGCCACCGAAGCCATGCGCCTCTATGTAGACCGGCAGGGAGGCCAGTTCCCGCAAGCGGTGTCCGAACGGGTCGACGAGATCGCCCGGTCTGGCGGCACGCCTTTGGTGGTCACCGACGGGCGGGAGGTGCTGGGAGTGATTCAACTGAAAGACGTGGTGAAAGGCGGGATCAAGGAACGCTTCGCTCACCTGCGAAAGATGGGAATCAAGACCGTGATGATCACCGGGGATAATCCGCTGACCGCGGCAGCCATCGCCGCTGAAGCGGGCGTGGATGATTTCATGGCTCAGGCCACCCCGGAGGCCAAGCTCAAACGGATTCGCGACGAACAGGCCAGCGGACATCTGGTGGCCATGACCGGGGACGGCACCAACGACGCGCCGGCGCTGGCGCAGGCCGATGTGGGCGTGGCGATGAATACCGGCACCCAGGCCGCGCGCGAGGCTGGGAACATGGTCGACCTCGACAGCAATCCCACGAAACTGATCGATATCGTGGAAATCGGAAAGCAGATGCTCATCACCCGGGGCGCGCTCACGACGTTCAGCATCGCCAACGATGTGGCCAAATATTTTGCCATCATCCCGGCCATGCTCATGGCCACCTTTCCGGCGATCGCGCCGCTGAATATCATGCGGCTGCACAGTCCCGCGAGCGCGATTCTCAGCGCCGTCATTTTCAACGCCCTCATCATTATCGCGCTCATTCCCCTGGCTCTTCGGGGCGTGGCGTATCGACCGATGGGGGCGTTGGCCATTTTGCAGCGCAATCTCGTAATTTACGGCCTCGGCGGGATCGTTATTCCATTTATCGGCATCAAACTGATCGACCTCATCGTGGCCAGCCTGAACATCGTCTGAGTTTTATGAAAGCCTTCTTCTCACAAATGCGTGGAGCGCTCGTTTCAACTGTGATGCTCACCCTGGTCTGTTGCGGCGTTTATCCGCTGGTAGTGTTTGGGCTCGGACAGGCGCTCTTTCGGGATCAGGCCAACGGACAACTGATTCGCGACAAAGATGGAACGATTCGTGGTTCCCGCTTGCTCGGGCAGAACTTTTCCGCGGAAAAGTATTTTCACCCGCGCCCGTCCGCAGCCGGCAACGGTTACGACGCGGCCAATTCGAGCGGGAGCAACCTTGGCCCCACCTCGCAAAAGCTTAGCGACGCGATCAAAGAACGCGTGGCAGCCTATCGGAAGGAAAACGGCTTAAATGAAAAGGATGCCGTCCCCGCCGACGCGGTGACCGCCTCCGGCAGCGGCCTGGATCCCCATATTAGTCCGCAAAACGTGGAACTTCAGGTGGCGCGTGTGGCGAAAGCCCGGGGGTGGGGTGCGGATCAGGTGCGAGAGATGGTGCGGAAGCACACCGATCAACCCAACCTCGGGATTCTGGGAGAACCAGGAGTTAATGTCCTCACTTTGAACCTCGCGCTTGATCATGCGGGCGGAAAACCTTGAACCAAATTACGGCGCGGGCGGGGCCGCCCACGTGCAAATCAGTGATTCGGGGCGCCATGCGTATTCTCGATTTCATGCTGTTGTCCGCCCTTCTTTTGGGCAATCTGCTGGCGTTGCCCATCTGGTGGAGCTTGTTTGGCCTGCCCATTTGGGATATCTGGAGGCGGCGGCGGCCGCGCGCACGACGTCCTCAAGGCAGGGGTGCCCGGACGTTAGGTTGAATCAGGGGAAGATTCCGGCGGCTTTATGCGATCCGCGCACGTTGTTCTTCCTGAGTTTGGCTGGAATCGCTGCCCGGCGGATTCAGGGGAATGTCTCAGGGCTCTCGGGGCCGGGCGTTCTTGACACCGCTGGCGGCCCTTTATACCCATACGGGCGTTTGTGCGCTCCAAGCTGTTCGATTCATTCGCCAGTTTGGCGCCGGACCAGGCTCGCGGGGAAGATCGGGGAGTTGGGGCCGAGGGATTGCAAAGCTGTATGAGGACCGGACATCAGTGCTTGGTAAAGCGCGGCAGGGCCACGAAAGTCGGCTGGTCCGGCCACTGGGCTGGGATGGTTTTTGGCTGTCTGGCATGGCTCGGTTCGATGCCGGAAGACGCCGCGGCTGCGGAGGCTAACACGCCCCTCGAAGCCCAGGCAGCCCTCCCGGCTGCGAGTCCGGGCACCACCGCCGCCGCGGCCCCGCTCTGGAACTGGCACTTTCAGAATACCGATATCGTTCAATATCACCCGGGCTTTCACGCCGCCTATTCCGGCCCGGGCAGCTTGCACCCTTTTGAGGAAATTAACGAAACTGTCTCCATCGATCTCTACTTTGGCCTGAGGCTCTGGCGGGGCGCCGAGGCGCATGTCGACGGCTTGATGTGGCAGGGCTTTGGCCTGAGCAGCACACGGGGCATTGAGGGTTTTCCCAATGGGGAAGCGTTTCGGCTGGGCACGGCTCTGCCGAACCTGAACCTGGCGCGCGCTTTTGTCCGCCAGACTTTTGGCTTGGGGGGCGATCAGGAAGCGGTCGAAGACGATCCACTCTATCTCAGCGGCAAGCGGGATATTTCGCGAGTCACCCTCACAGTCGGGCGCATGAGCATCAAGGATATCTTCGACAACAACGCCTACGCAAACGATGCGCGCACCCAGTTCATGAACTGGGCTCTGATGGCCAACGAAGCCTGGGATTATCCGGCGGACAGCTTGGGTTATATGACTGGCGCCGCCGTGGAGCTGAATCAACCGGCTTGGGCGGCCCGCTACGGTTTCTTCCAAATGCCCCGGGTTTCGAACGGCGTGGCACTCGATGGACACGTTCTCGAGGCCTGGGGCATGGCTGGCGAATTGGAGCGTCGATTTGCCATATCCGGACATCCGGGAGCAGCGCGCTTTCTGGCGTTCTTGAACCGGGCGCATATGGGCAGCTATCGTCTCGCTCTCGAAAGTCCGGCTCGTCCGGCAGATATCGAAAGCACGCGCGCCTATCGCTACAAGTATGGGTTTGGCGTGAACGTCGAGCAGGAGATTTGCGCGAATGTGGGCGTTTTCTCGCGCCTCGGCTGGAGCGATGGCCAGACCGAAGGCTGGACCTTCGCGGATGTGGATCGCACAGCGACTCTTGGGGTGAGCATCAAGGGCGCTTATTGGGGGCGGGCGGACGACACGTTCGCCGTGGCCGGCGTCTTGAATGGCATCTCCAAGGTTCACCAGGACTTTCTGGCCGCGGGAGGCGTGGGGATTCTCGCTGGAGACGGCGCCCTTTCCTACGCTTCAGAAAAAGTCCTCGAGTCTTACTACGACATCGCGTTGTGCAAGCAGGCGCATGTGACGCTGGATGTGCAATTTGTTTCAGATCCCGCCTTCAACCGGGATCGCGGGCCGGTATCGGTCTTTGGCGGCCGGTTGCACTGGACGTTTTAGCCAGTGGCGGGCGCTTGCTGTAGTTTGGATGGTTGAGGTTCGGTGAATGGAATGGAACGCCAGAAGCTCAGTTTAATTACCAACCATCGATCGGCTGTTCGCTTATGCCAACGGCCAGGCGCGCGTTCGCGGAAGGGAGGGCAGCGGTGATGGTTGGGCGTGACTCAATCAATCCGGATCAGTTGTTGGCCGATATTCAGCGCGCCGAAGCGCAAAAATCCCGCGGACAGCTCAAGGTTTTTCTCGGAATGTGCCCCGGGGTCGGGAAGACCTACGCCATGCTCGAAGCCGCGCGGCGGGAATTGAAAGCAGGTCGTGACGTGGTGGTCGGGTATGTGGAAACCCACGGACGCGCCGAAACCGACGCGCTCGCCACCGGCTTCGAATTGATCCCAAGGCAATCCATTCAGTATCGCGGTGTAACACTCACGGAGTTGGATCTGGATGCTGTTCTGGCTCGCCACCCGAACCTTGCGCTGGTTGACGAACTGGCGCATACGAATGTTCCGGGCGCGCGGCATCCCAAGCGCTGGCATGACGTGCAGGAACTGCTCGATGCCGGGATTAACGTCTACACCACCCTCAACGTGCAGCACGTCGAAAGCCGGGCCGACACGGTCCGGCAAATTACCGGCGCGGAGATTCGGGAAACGGTGCCCGACAGCGTGCTGGATGGCGCGGTGCTCGAGTTAGTGGATCTTCCGCCCGCTGAGCTGATGCAGCGGATGGCCGAAGGGAAAATTTACGTGCCGGATCGTGCCGCGGCGGCTGTGAAGAGCTTCTTTCAGGAAGGAAATCTCACCGCTCTCCGGGAACTGGCTCTCCGCCTGGTCGCGGATCATGTGGGTGAGGATACCGTCCACCTCCGCCGCTCCCAGGCCGGTCATGCGCCCTGGAAGACAGGGAATCTCCTGCTGGTCGCGGTCGGCCCAGGCCCGTTCTCGGAATCGCTGATCCGCTGGACGCGGCGCATGGCCGACGAACTGCGCTGCAAATGGCTGGCCGTGCATGTCGAGGCCCCGCCGAACCTCTCGGAAAGCGCGCAGGGCGGCCTGGCTCGCAATCTGGCCACAGCTCGGGAGTTGGGAGCGGAAGTTCTGGCGACCAGTGACTCCGAGGTGGCCCAGGGTCTTCTGCGGGTGGCGCGGGAACGGAACGTCACTCAGATCATCGTCGGCAAGCCGCGAGGCCGGGGCGCCTGGGCCTGGTTCCGCGACAGCCGTTTAATTCGCCGCCTCACTCAGGAATCGGGCGATATCGATCTTTACGTGGTCCGGGCCGAGAAGAGCGCCGCTGCCCCAGGGGGCCCGAGCCGATTTGACCCCGGGTCGCTATCGAGCTTCAAGCAATACCTGGCGGCGGTTCTGGTGGTGCTGCTTTCCGGGGCGTTCAATCTCTTTCTCCTGCCGCTGACCGGCCCGCGCGTGCCGGGACTGCTCTTTCTCCTGGCGGTGGTGCTGCTCGCCCTTTTTGTCGGGCGCGGACCGGTGTTTGCAGCCGGAGCGCTGAGCGCCCTGGCCTGGAATTTCTTTTTTCTGCCGCCCCGTTTCACTTTTATCATTCAACGGGCCGAGGACGCGCTCCTGTTTGGAACCTATTTTGTGGTCGCGCTGGTGCTTGGCCAGTTAGTGGCCCGGATTCGCGCCCAGAGCGAAGCGGAGCGTCGGCGCGAGGAACGAACAACGGCTCTCTACGAACTCACTCGGGACCTGGCCGAAGCCAGTTCGCGCGATGAAGTCGTGTGGCAGCTGATTGGCCAGGTGAACCGGGTTTTCCGCGCGCCCGCCGCGGTGCTGCTCTCTGCCGGCGACAAGCTTGCGGCCCATCCGGACAGCCCACTGGAGCTGAGTGAGAAAGATCTGAGCGTGGCGGACTGGGCGTTTCGTCAGCGCAAGCCGGCCGGGCGCTTCACTGACAATCTGCCGGCAGCTGCGGCTTTTCACCTGCCTCTCCGCACGGAGCGAAAATGTTTTGGCGTGCTGGCGGTGAACCTTCAGACGAGCAATCTGCAGCTTTCCCAGCGCGATCTGCTCGAAGCTTTTGCCCGGCAGGGCGCGCTGGTTCTCGACCGGATTGAACTGCGGGGCGCGGCGGAGCAGAGCCGCCTGATCGCGGAATCTGAGCGGCTGAGCCGGGTGATATTGAACTCGATCTCCCACGAGCTTCGGACGCCGCTCGCGGTCATTACCGCCGCCACCAGTTCGCTCGCGGACGTGGTGGGTGATTCACCCAAAAGCGGGTCTTTGCTTGGCGAAATTCAGGAGGCCAATGCCCGGCTAAATCGGATTGTGGGAAACCTGCTCGATGTGGCCCGCCTCGAGTCGGGCAAGGTGGTCCCTCGGCTGGATTGGCATGACGCCCGCGATCTCGTGCAGACCGCCATTCGGCAGCTCCACCGCGAGTTGGCCGGCCATCCGGTGAAGGTCGACTTCCCAGCCGAACCGCTGCTGGTGAAGATTGATTACACCCTGACCCAGCATGCGGTGGAGAATCTGCTGGTGAATGCGGCCATGCACGCCCCGGACGGCGCCGGCATTGAAGTGTCCGGACGCCTCACCGATGGCCGCCTGGCATTGCATATCGCCGATCATGGACCCGGTCTCCCGCCGGATGTCTTGCCCAGGATCTTCGAGAAATTCTTCCGCGGACCGCACGCCCCGGCTGGCGGGAGCGGCCTCGGGCTCACCATCGCCAAAGGTTTTGTCGAAGCGCAGGGAGGAAAAATCTCAGCGGCAAACCGGCCTGGGGGCGGCGCCGTTTTCACCATTCAAATCGAGCAGACGGAACCCACGCCGGCCGGTGCCGCTCTCCCGTAACTGATGAGCAACCCCGAAACCCAGCTTGCCCCGTCGGTGCTGGTCATTGACGATGAACCGCAAATGCGCCGCCTGCTCCGAGTTGCCCTCGAGGGCAACGGCTATCGGGTGTTCGACGCGGCCACCGGCAACGCCGGTTTGATCGAGGCTGCGCAGCGGCCGCCGGACCTGATCCTACTCGACCTTGGCCTGCCCGACTTGGATGGCGTTAGCGTCTTGAAACGCCTGCGTGAGTGGAGCCAGACGCCGGTGATCGTGCTCAGCGTGCGGGATCGGGAGTTGGACAAGATCAGCGCGCTCGATGCCGGCGCGGACGATTACGTGACCAAACCGTTCAGCACGGGCGAATTGCTCGCCCGGCTGCGCGCGGCGTTGCGCCATAGCCAACCGCAAAGCGGCGATGCCGTCATCCGCACCGGCGACATCGAGATCGATCTTGCTTCCCGAGTCGTGCGCAAGGCGGGACAGGAAGTGAAACTGACACCGATCGAATACTCGTTGCTGCGCCTCCTCGCGTCCCACCTCGGCAAAGTCCTGACCCATCGTCAAATTCTGTCCGCGATCTGGGGCCCAAGGGCCGGCGAACAAACTCACTACCTCCGCGTGCACATCGCCCACCTGCGCGACAAGATCGAGCGCGACTCCACCCAACCCGAACTGATCCTGACCGAACCTGGCGTTGGCTACCGTTTTGTCGAACTGCCGAAATAGAAGGGGACTCGATTGCCTGGCAATCGAGTCTTCGCGAGACTCAGTTGGCTTCTCTAACGTTTTTGAAATTGGCGGACGCCAGCGAAAGCGAGCGCGCAACCTGTGAGCAGCCCGAGCGTCGAGCCGCTGTCCGGCACCGGGCCCGCCTTCTCGACATCCATTGCCGGTAGCCGCTCGGAGATAACAGGATGAAGCCCCTCCAAGGGAGCCGCTCTGCGGATGAGGTGATTACGAAGTGTAAGATTGCTTTACGATCAAAACTCGGTCACTGGACTCGTTGGAGGGATCCCTCCTGTCAGGCGACCGGGTGAATAGGCTTGGTTTCCTTGCGCATTTCACGCTCGCGGAGCCACGCGAAGATGACGGGGGTGACGATGAGGATGTGGATAAGGCTGCTGAGCATGCCGCCAATGACGGGGGTGGCGAGGGGTTTCATGACTTCCGCGCCGGGGCGAGTGCTCCACATGATGGGGAGCAGGCTGGCAACAATGGTAGCGACCGTCATGACTTTGGGACGAAGACGAAGGCGGGCGCCGTCCTTGATGGCTTGAATGAGGTCCTCGCGATTAAAACTGGCCCCGCGCTCGGCTCGTCGTTTCTCGAGCATTTCCTCGAGATAGACGACCATCACAACGCCCGTCTGAATGGCGGTGCCGAACAGGGCGATGTAACCGACCCAGACAGCGACGCTGAAGTTATAGCCGAGGATGTATTGGAGGAAGACGCCGCCGGTGAGGGCGAAGGGGACCGCAAGGATCACGTGTGCGGCTTCTTTGACGTTCCGATACACGATGTAGAGGAGGAGGAAAATAATGAAGAGAACCGTCGGGACGATGATGGAGAGGGTTCGCTGGGCCTTGATCTGGTTCTCGTACTCGCCGCTGAACTCGACCGTCATGCCATTGGGCAGAGTGATCTCCTTCTGGATGCGCTCCATGAGTTCGCGGACGAAGCCGCCGAGATCGCGATCCTGGACGTTGGTTTGCACGAAGACCCGCAGGCGGCCGTTCTCGCTGGCGATTTCACTCGGGCCGACGACCTTTTTGATGTGGGCCAACTGGCCAAGTGGGATGAATTTCCCGGCCGGGGTGGCGACGAGAACCTCGCCGAGGTTCTGGATATCGTCGCGCTCGGATCGTTGCAGGCGGACCTGGATGGGCAGACGCTGGCGACCCTCGATGGTGGTGCTGACGTTGCGTCCGCCGATGCCAACCTCTACGGCTTCGAGGACCTGCTGGGCGCGCAAGCCGAACCGAGCCATGGCCGCGCGGTCGACCTCGATTTCAAGGTAAGGCTTGCCTTGCACGCGGGAGGCGGCGACGCCGGTGGCCCCGCGGACTTTTTGGACAACCTTCTCGACCTCGAATGCCTTGCGCTGGAGGGCATCGAGGTTGTCTCCGAGGATCTTGATGCCGACCTGAGCCCGGATGCCGGTGCTGATCATGAGGATGCGATTCTCGATCGGTTGAAGGAATCCGGGAACATACCCAGGAACATTCGCCAGTTTTGCGCTGAGTTCAGCGATCAAGCCGTCTTTGGTCATGCCGGGCCGCCATTCTTCCTGGGGTTTAAGCATGATGGTCGTTTCGATCATTTCGATAGGGGCGGGGTCGGTCGCGGTCTCGGAACGTCCAAGCTTGCCCGCCGCGGAGATAACTTCGGGCGTTTCCTTCATGACTTGATCCTGCCAGGCCATGATGCGTTTGATTTCGGTGAGGGACGTGCTGGGGAGGAGGACCGGCATGAAGAGAAGACTGCCTTCGTTCAAGGGCGGCATAAACTCGCTCCCCATGCCGCGGGCGACCTGGCCGGCGCGCTCATAACCGCGCGAGTCCAGCCAATCCACCACCGGACGAGGCAGGCCGAAGGCAGTGACGACAGCCGCCGTGAGCAGAACTCCAGCAAACGTGATGACCCGTTTCCGGCAGCGGAGCGCCCAGTCGAGAATCGGATCGTAAAGGCTGAGGAGCGTGCGCATGACGACATTGTGTTCCTCGGAATGAAACGGCCCTTTGACCAGGGCCGCTCCGAGGACCGGCACGATGGTGACGGCGAGCAGGGTCGAGCCGATCATAGCGAAGGTTTTGGTAAAGGCGAGCGGATGGAACAACTTGCCCGCCTGACCGCCGAGTGCGAAAACCGGGACGAAGGCGAGAATGATGATGACCATGGCGAAGAAGATCGGGCGGCCCACCTGGCGCGAGGCTTCGAGGGTTACCTGCCAGCGTTCCGCGGGAGAGAGCGCGGCTTCACTGTCTGTGACAGTCCGGCCGAGCGCCGCCGCTTGCATCCGCACCTTCTTCTCATGTTCCGCTCTTTCGCAATGGCGGATGACATTTTCGGTCATCACGATCGCGGCATCCACCAGCACGCCGATGGCGATGGCAATGCCGCTCAGAGACATGATATTCGAGGTGATCCCGGCATAGCGCATGAGGATGAACGACACCAGGATCGAGAGGGGCAGGGGAACTGTGACAATGAGGATGCTGCGGAAGTGCCAAAGAAAAATGATGTGAGCCAGGGTGACGAGAATGACCTCCTCGAGCAAAGCGTGGCGGAGCGTGTCAATGGTGCGATCAATCAATCCGCTGCGATCGTAGAAAGATCGAATTCGGACGCCCGGCGGCAGGCTGGGATTGATCTGTGAGATCTTCTCTTTAATCGCTCGGATCACCTCCATGGCGTTGACTCCGGTGCGCATGACGACGATGCCGCCCACCACTTCCTGGCCGTTGACATCGAGAGCGCCACGGCGGAAATCTCCGCCTATCTGGACGGCGGCCACATCCTTCACGTAAATGGGGGTGCCGTTGACTTCCTTGAGGACCACGTTCTCCAGGTCGGAGACATCCTTGACCAAGCCCACTCCGCGGACGACAAACTCCATGCCGTTTTCTTCCAGCACCTTGCCGCCAACATTGAGATTGCTCTGTTCGACTGCCATGATGGCATCCTGAATTGAGATGCCAGCGGCGCGCATGCGCGTGGACGAGAATTCGAGCTGGTACTGGCGAACGAAGCCGCCGATGCTGGCCACTTCGGCGACCCCGGGCACCGCGTTCAACTGATACCGAACGAACCAATCCTGGAGGGAACGCAACTGACCGAGATCGTACCCGCCTTTGGGGGCGTCCTTCGGATCGATGGCGAAATAGTATTGATAGACCCAGCCAAGGCCAGTCGCGTCCGGCCCGAGCTTGGGCGCGACGCCCATCGGCAGGATATCGCCGAGGTAATTGAGCCGTTCGAGGACGCGGGTGCGGGCAAAATAATTATCGACGTCATCGTAAAAGATGACGGTGATCAGGGTGAAGCCGAACATGGAGTTGGCCCGGACCGCTTTGACCCCGGCCAAACCCTGAAGGTTGACGGAGAGCGGGTAGGTGACCTGATCCTCTACCTCCTGGGGACTTCGACCGGGCCAATCGGCGAAAACGACGACCTGATTCTCGCTTAAGTCAGGGATCGCGTCGACCGGCGTATGATAGATCGACCAGACGCCGAACCCGATGATAAAAGCGACCCCGCACGCGACGAGAAAGCGGTTGCGGAGTGACCATTCTATAATTCGATTGATCATGGGATCACTTTACTTCCTGTCCGCAGTCGAGCATCTCTGAGCCAAAGAATGGATTGCGCAGCGGCCCGTCCGCCTGAATCCAATATGCCGTCTTGCCGGCTTGGGGGTACATCGGACACTTGAAGATCTTGCCGGGCAAATCTCCGCCATGCTTCCGATACGCTTCGGCAAACTCGGCCACCGCCATGCTGAATGGAAGGAATTCCGAGCGGGCGATGACGAGATTCTGCGCTGATTTCAACTCCCCGTTTTTGGAAGCTTCAGCCGCGAGTTCGGCCAGATGCGGAACGCCTTCAAAAGATGCTTTGAGCCTGCCCGACGCCGGTTGAACCCGATCCAACTGCTGATTGAAAGCATCGCGATTGTCCGCGGCAAGGGCCTCCGAAAGCTTGTTCGCCACGGTCAGAAATTCGGCCGCCGCCTTCTTCTGCGCATCGGCCAGAGTGAGGCCAGCAGCGGATGGAACCGCATCTGCCGTCTGCGATTCGGACGGTCCGCTGGCGCTCTGATTGATTTGCGCCTGGCTATCGAGGAGCAGGTTCCCGGTGGTGACCACTCGCTCGCCCGGGCTGAGGCCGTCGCGGATTTCAACAAACCGCTCGCCTCTGGCGCCGAGAGCCACTGCCCGATGCTCGTACGCGCCGCCGGTCTTATCCACGTAAACGCGCGGCTGATCCCCGGGATCGAGCACGGCGCTGCGGCTGATGGAGAGGACGGGAGCCGTTTTGAGGGCGATTTCTCCACTGGCGTAGAGGCCGTTATAAAGCAGGCGGCGGAGGGTTGGGAGCCCTCTATCCGCAGCCTCTTCGCCTTTCTCGATCGGCGGGTTTTGCAGTTCCACCCTGACGCGCGCGCTCCGGGACACATCGTTAATATTCGGATCGATAAAGGCGATGGGCCCTTCGAAGGTCCGGTTGCCGAGGGCGGGGCTGGTCACGCGGACGGTTTGGCCGAGGTGAATCGAGGGGAGATCCTGCTCGTAAACGTCGAAGCGAAACCACATCTGCGACAAGTCGGCGATTTCGAAGAGCTTGTCGCCTTCCTTGACGTATTGTCCTTCCACAGCGGCTCGGGCAACCACGGTTCCGCCAATAGGAGCAACGATCTGAGTGGTCATCTTTGTAGCTCCGTCGGCGGGCAGGCTGGCGATCTGCTCCTCGGTTAGGCCGAGGCGCTTTAGCCGGAGGCGGGCTCCGTCGGCGAGGCGCTGCTGCTCCGCCGCGAGAATTGGCGAAGCCCCGAGATTGGTTTGGGCCAGCACCGTCAGGTACTCCCGCTCCGCGGTCAGGAGAGACGGACTGTAGATGACGGCAAGGGGCTGGCCGGCCTGAACTTCGGCTCCGACGTAATTAACGAAGAGCTTTTCGATCCTCCCATCCACATAAGCGGAAAGCATTTTATAACGGGTTTCCTGAGCTTCGATCTTTCCGGCCACCGGCAATTTGCGCTCGATCGGCCGAAGCTCAGCAAGCTCGGTCTGCACATGGAGCACGTTGATCGAGTTCGAACTGAGCGTGAGGACATTGCCCTCGATCGCAAGACCCTTTTCCCCTTCGTAGACGGGAGTGAGCTTCATGCCGCAGATGGTGCAGTTGCCGGGCTTGTCGGACTTGATCCAGGGATGCATCGGGCTCTGATAGTAGGCGACCTTGCGTCCGCCTGTTTCGGGGGCGCCGTCCGGCTGGGCGTGGCGGCCCAGATACCAGCCAGCGGCTCCGGCAGCAGCCAGGGCGAAGAGAACGAGAAGAAGCTTTTTCATGGTTGGGGAGAAGTTTCAGCGTGGTCTTGCTTGCCCAGCATTTCGAGCGCCTCGAGATCGCCGACGCCGCAGCAGAGAATCAATTCGGACATGCCGGCGTAAAGATCCGCGACGGCGCGGACATACATCGTGCGGGCTTCGATGAGCATGCGGCGGGCTTCAAGAACATCGCGGAACGCGTCCCGGCTGGATTGCCAGGCGGCTTCGGCGGAGCGGAGGGCGAGTTCACTGCGGGGAATGATCTGGTCGCGATAAGCGAGCGCTTCACGCCGGGCGTTGTCGATCCGGGCCGTGAGGTGATGAACCTCGGCGCGCAGATCGTGGGCATAATCTTCAATCTGATTTTCGAGCTCTTTGAGGCGGGCTTCATCGCGTCGAACGGCGGCCCGGTATTTGTCGCGATTGAGCCACGGGAGGCTCATTTTCAGGACGATCTCGGCGGAGCGGCCTTCGCCGGTTCGGCTGTAGTTGCGTCCTTCGACCGCGGCGCTCAGATCAGGACGCTGCTCTCTGCGGGAGGAATTCAGCATCGCCTCGGCTTTGGCGACCTGCTTGTGCATGGAGCGCAGCTTCGGGTCAAACTTCGACGCAAGAGCGAGCAGGTGATCAGTGAACGGCACGGGTCCCGGGATGGACGGAAGTTCCATGCGGGCCCAGGCGGAGACCAGATTGCGGTTGAGCAGCCGGTTGACGGTCACGTAGGCAGAATGGCGCATATTCTCGTCCGACCGGAACTGTTCGAGGCGGCGGGAACGCTCATTCTGAATGCGGAGGAGGTCCACCTGGGAGGCGTCGCCAGCCTGGTAACGATGCTCGACGGCGACGACCATCGTGTCCAGCCAGGCGAGGTCGTGTTGCGAAAGAACGAGCAAATCATCCGCCATGGCGGCATTAAACAGGGCTTGGGCGAGGCTTTTGCGGAGCGTTTGAAACTGATATTCGAGGTCGGCTTCCTCAATGGCAATTTCCGTCCGGGCAGCGGCCCGCGCGGCTTGTTCCTTGCCGAAAACAGGGAGCATCTGCTCGACTCCGTAAATGATGTCGCCTTGCTCGGCGCGCATCTCCTGGTCGGAAACCATGCCACCCGCCATGACGGTCGGATCGCGCCAAAGCGGGATGGCCTTGACGTTCTCGCGCGCGGCGGTGACGCGGGCGCGGCTGGCCCACAGAGCGGCGTTGTTGGTCCGCGCTTCTTCGGCGAGCTCATTGATGAGCCTCGGGGTGAGGACTACGATGTTCGTGGCCGATTCCTGCGCCAGCGCGAGGCAGTGAACACAGGCAGCTAGAATAATGGTGCGGAAAAATCTCATACTCTCTCTCAGGATTGCTTCGAGCACTCGAAGCCATGGAACCACCTGCGCGAGCAGGCACACTACAACCGCAGAGAGAGCTGAATCAGATCAGAAGGGAACAGTAGCGTTTGAAAAAGGGGCCGGATGAGGAATCAAGAAGGCCCGGAGTGAGCTGGCGAACGGCCGCCACGAAAGCGGCTCTGGGTTGGGCGCCGGTGGTTGGCCGGGAAGGATGCATCTCCCGGGCGAACCGCTCAAGCGAGGCGGTTCGGCCCGGGGTAGAAAGCGGTTGAGCCTGGGGCCGGGCCGGGCTGGCCGGCTGCCCGCATTGGCAACGGGAGCACGAGTCGCAGACCGGGGCGAAGTCATTTTGAATTAGACGGGCCTCCGCTGGCAACAGAGCCAGCAGGAGGCCGAACAGAATAGTCCAAAAAACTCGCACGGGAACAGAGTAGGTTACTTGGTCGGGCTGGGCTTATCGTTTTTTGCCAGCTTCTTCAGATATTTGGCTGGATCTTTCTTGAAGTCCTTCTGGCAGGATTTGCAGCAGAGCTTGATCTCTTGGCCTTCGTGCACGAAGACGAATGGCTCGCCCATCTCACCCAGTTTTTCATCGGAGACGATGCATTTATCAAGCGGATACGCTTTGGCTGCTTTCTTGTCAGCGGCTAACCCGGTAAATGGTCCGGCAACAAAGGTGAGGATCAGTCCAGCGGTCAGGAAACTCTTCATTTTGATCATATTCAATAGGGTATACGCTGCCAACAGAAAAACCACTCAGATTTTCTGGCGAGCATTGGATGTTGTTCCTCTCCGATCTGGGAGGCGAAGGCCAGGGAGGGCCGTTGGTGATCTGAGGTTTTCCAGAATTACAAAGATTCTAAATGCCTTATTCAGAACATCTTCCGAAATATCCAAATCAAGCAACCACCGCTGATGCCGAGCAGGACGGGTGAAGGCTCGGGCAGAACACTGACCGAGAATGATCGCAACGTGGTCAGGTTGGCGGGTGGGAGCATGCCGCCTCCGACAACCACGGTGAAAGGAGCGGATTGACCAGGACCAGGGCCGAATTTCAGGGCGTTTTCGTAGCTGCCGATCTCGGTAAGCCAAGCCCGGACGACAAAGGTGGCAGGGGTGCCGGGCGCGACTCCGGGAACATCCACCGTTTGGCCAATCCAATACCGATCCGCGATGGCCGCGGAACCGGTTCCGGCTGAACGGAAAACGGAGGCCGGGGTCAACGGAGTGAGAGAGCCGTCCGTATTCACCAGGAGGAGTTGGGCCGTGTAGCCCGGGCCCGGACCGTGCAGGGTGGCCGCGTCTATCACCGGTGCATCGACGTCGCTGCCCACTTTATTGGCGAAAACGATCTGCCCTTGTCCGTGGGCTGCCGCGAGGCTCAGAGTTAGAATCAGGACGCCGATCAGGGATTTCATAGCGAGCAGCTTAACGATCGGGTGGCGGTCTGAATAGGATATCCCCAAGCCGAAAGACCGAGGGAATCGCGAACAGGAGTTGATTCGGAACCACTGGCGCGGCAGGTTCACCGGAACTGTGGCGCAACTGAACCCAGCGATTCAAGCTTTTGTGAAATCCCTCGGCACCGAGCGGGTGTGGGGGCAATTACTCATTCAGTCCGGAGGAGGCGGCTACCGATTGCGCCATGTGGCTGACCGGGAGGTGGATTTCACGAGTCTGAAGCGTTTAGGAATTTCCGAACTCCGGAAAATGGCGACCTTCAATGCGGCGGGGCAGTTCCGGCCGCTGCGACTCTCCCCGGACCTGGCTCGAGACTGGGGGGCAGAATGCCGAACGGCCGAAGAACTGTGGCGAGCAGTCCAGGAGATCTATCCGGGATCCATTCCGGACTGGCACGCGGCTCAGGAGGGGCATGGCCGGCCGACGGGCTACCGCGCGTTCACGAACCGGCAATCGGGCATGTACCGGATCACTCAATTGCTTTCGGACAGCCAGGCGGCTCATATGATTCGAGCCTGTTGCGATCCGCGCTTTTGCTTGAAGCAGCGGCTTTGGACGGTGGAAGGCCTGGCGACTGACGACGCGGTGGGCAAATCTGCAATCCCATGCCTTGAACCCTGCGCCGTTTTGCTGGAGTTCGCGCGGAAGGCGGCGCGGATTGAACAAGAGGAAAAGGCGGAGGTCCAATTGGCTCGGAGCGAGTTGGAAAGCCTGGTGGCCGCCGCCAAACTGCTGATTGCGCGAGGCGCGACGGAAGAGCGAGTGGGCAATGTAGGTTCGCCGACCAACCCTCGCCGGTTGCAATTGTTGGTGGAAAAGTTTGGCGCGGCGGTAGATGCTGCGCAAAAGCGGGACAATGAATAAATTATGAGAAAGCTAATCCTGGTAGCGCTTCTGGGCACGACAGCCGTCTTTGGCGATTCCAAAACGAATTCGTTGCCGGCAGATCCGGACAAAGCGTGGAAGGAAATCGAGACGGCGATGAAGGCGCCCGTTCCGCCGTGGGCCGGGCAGACGCCCACAGCCGAACAGCGAAAAGCGTTCGAGAAATTTCTGGGCGAACAGTCCGCGATCGTCGCCGGGAAAGCCCATGAATTCTACGTGCGCTTCCCGGATCATGCGAAAGCCGAAGAGGCGAAAGCGCGCGAAGAACAGTTTAATCAGCAGGCCATTCACTATGGGAATGGCGCGGTGGCGAAGCAACTTGACGACAGTCAGACCGACGACCAGAAGTTGCAGCGCCGGATGAACGACGTCCAGAAGCGGGCCATGGACAAGCGGGACGAGGGAGTCCCGGCGGTGCTGAAGGAGTTCGAAGCGGGGCTCCGGGAAGTAATGAAAGAGTTTCCGAGCAGCCCCGTTCCCTGGCAGGCCATGTTCGCCATCGTAAACAATGCCGATCTGCCGACGCAGAAGCGAATCCTGGCAGAGATTCTCGACGCCAAAGCGGCGGACGAGGAGACGGTAGCACGGGCCAAGGGCCTTATGAAAGCGATCGGCGCGGTGGGCAGGCCGCTGGAATTGAGTTACACCGCGGTGGATGGCCGCCAGGTGGAGGTGAGCAAACTAAAGGGCAAAGTCGTGCTGATCGATTTCTGGGCGACCTGGTGCGGGCCGTGCATGCAGGCTTTGCCTGAAGTGGTGGATATGTACCACAAATACCACGATCAGGGGTTGGAAATCGTCGGCATCAGCCTTGATAAATCCGAAGCAGACCTGAAGCGAGTCGTGGAGCGATACAAGATGGATTGGCCACAGTACTTCGACGGCAAAGGGTGGGGGAATAAATACGTGATCGAGTACAATATCTCCGCCGTGCCCACGATGTGGCTGGTCGACAAGTCAGGCAAGCTGCGGACGATGCAGGCGCGACAAGACCTGGAGAAGCAGGTCAAGGAACTGCTGGACGAAAAGATTTAGGGCGCAGGGGCGCGGATTACTCTTTGGCCAGCTTGCCCGAACCAGCAGGCGCCCCGTTGTTCATCACCCGGTCCTTTTGGATTCCGTAGCGCTGAAGGATACGATCGGTAGCGCCGTCGGTTTCCCCGGCATCGAGGACGATGCGGCGCAGGGAATCGCCTTCACGGAACTCCAGGAGATGAAAACCGTTTTCGGAGGCTCCTTTGGCCGCGAGGATGTCGTTCAGCGTGCGGACCGGTTTGCCGTTGAGCTTGTCGAGGATGAGAAAACGCGCGTCCTGATAACCGATGTTTGAAGGATCCGGCAAGACCGCGGAAAGGACCACATAGGAGGGCTTTTCCGGGCTGGCCTGCTCCCGAGCCGCGTAGGCCAGGCGAAAAGGAGCTTTGCGGTTCCAGTCGACTCCCCAGCTCTGCAAATACGGAATGGTGAGCGGTTGGAAGAGGAAGCCACCCAGCAGCAGATATTCAGGTTCTTGATCCGGCACGGCCAGCGGGACCAGCTCCGTGTTATACTCGGCCCGAGGAAGGACGTAGTCGATCATCATCTCCTTGTGGTCGCGCAAGACTTTGATTTTGACCGTCTCACCCGCGCGCTTGGTGCGGCTGGAGAGATTCTCGAGGAGAAGATTCCCATAGTCCGGATCTTTGTAATCGCCCTGGACGTCGATGGGAAAGCCGTCGATCTCGAGAATGATGTCGTTGCGTTGGATCGGATTAGCCGCTTTGTTTCCCTGCACTTCGATGACAATCACGCCGCGCGGTTCACCCTCCAGGCCGAGATAGGCCAGGGTGTCGGGGTTTTCGGCCGTCTGCCAAACAAAGGAGAAATAGCCGAGCCCCTGATACGGGGCGTTCTTGCGGTCAGCGAGGCAGGTGTTAATGAAAGAGCAGGGGACCGAGGTGATCGTCTGATCATCTTTGGAAGTCGCGAGCGCGATCAGCTTGTTTTCCTGAACGATCGCTTCGGACCAGCCTATCCCTTGCATCTCGGAGTCGAGTTCCAATTGGAGACTGTCCACGAAAGTCAGCTTGCCCCGCTTCACCGCCAGACGGTTGACATCGACATTGCGATACTCGAGCAGGCCGTTCCGCCAGCGGACGATTTGGCAGGCGCCCCGCCGGGGCGCGGTTTTCGCAAGATCAACGGCCTCCGTGCCTTCCCAGAATTTCTCTTCGTTCGGCACGATGGTGGCAAGGTTTGCGTGATAATCGATCCAGGCCACATGCCCCTGGAACCAGCGGCCGCGCCCTTTTTGGAGGCGGATCAAAGTTTGATTCGCCAGCTGATCGGCGGTGGTAAGGATTTCGCGTCCTTTGATGATGGTGCCCATCTTCTGGATTTGATCCACCCGGCGGCTCCAAGGCTGGAGGAAATCGTATTGTTTCCGGGTCACTTCGACGGTCACGACAGCGCGTTCCCAGAGATCCTCAAAGCTCTGGTCCGCGGCAAAAGTCGTGCTGGCGAGGAGCGCCAGGATAAGTAGAAATTTGATCATAAACGTCGGTCTTTGGACACTCCGTAGGTTTTCAAAATATCAGCGTGCGCTTCGCTGGCGGCGGATTTATCGAGCGCTTCCAAAGTGTGGTCGGGTTCAAACTGAATGAGGTGTTGCTTCTTGCCGGTATCCTGCTCGAAGGCGCGCACCACGTCCTCGAGTTTGTCGATGCGAACGCCGTTGATCCGATCGACGAGCGCATGGGCGCGCACGCCAAAGTTTGCGTTTACGGCATGCGAAAGGACCGACGCAAGGACGATGGGCTCGGAGCGGGCGGTTTCGGGCGCCTCGTGATTGCGGTAGAAAAGCTCGTACATCAGCGGAGCGTTCGCCGGATCGCCCCAGCCGTTGCCGAGCGTCCGGAGGTAATCCCGGCTCAGGGGAACAAAGACCAGCCCACCGTAGACGAAGTAGCGCGGCTGAACGTCGTATTGATTCCCTTCGGGACGATCTTTGGCGTAGGTGTAGACCGGCAGATCAATCGCAATCTCTTTTCCATCGCGCCACACCTTGACGGGCACCTTTTGCCCGCTCTGAATGTCGCTAAAGGCGACACCGAGAAAGACCCGGTTGCCGTCGTAGACGATCGTGCCATCGCTCCCGACATCGTAATTGCCCACCCGGAGCAGGACGTCATCAATCCGCAACAGTTGCTGGGTGGTCGGCACGTCGAAAATATGGTCGATGCGGGCGCCGAGGTCATTGTCCGGCAACTTTAGCAGTCGGCGGTAGGCCGGACTCTGCAGGCTGACCAACCGAACGCCAGCTTGGGGAAAGCCGTCATATTTTCCATCCTCAATGTCCTGAATGAAATGTTTGACGACGGTGGTGGCAATGAAAAACCCCGCGTTTTCCAAGCCTGGAATCCCCTGAAAAGCGACACCGACAACTTTGTCATCCTGGATGACCGGGCCGCCGCTGTTTCCAGGGTTAATTGCCGCGTCGGTCTGGCCAGCGAGGTAGGCGCGATTGCCGATGTGGCTGTAGGACTGCAGTTCGATGCGGGAGACGACACCTTTGGTATAGGAAATCTGTTCGCCGCCAGCCGGATAGCCGTAGGTGGTGACCGTGGATCGAACGGCGGGGAGATCGCCGATCTCCAGAGGCTCCATCCCCTCGAAGAATTTGGGGTCTTCGGGCTCAAGCATGGCCAGATCGCAGTCGTGAGCCACGTAAGTGACCCGGGCGATGTAGGGATGAGGATCCTGATAGCGCCGCACAATCAGCTGACGAGCCCAGCTGACGACGTGGGCGTTGGTCATGATCTTTTTACCTTTGATCACGAATCCAGTGCCGGAAGAGCGGCGCACGGAATCAAAACGCCAGGGCGCGTCCCAGATCGGTTGCTGGCTGAAATTGGAGATCTGAATGACAGAGCGTTCAGGAGAGGCGCCGAACACCGGTGAAGCCGCGGATGCAACGAGCAGGACCGTGACTTCAATTAGCTTTTTGAACACGGGCTTGAAGATGAGCGCTGGGCTGTTATTGGTCAAGCTTCCGAGCCGTGAAAAGCTGCAAAACCCCTTGCACTGGACTCAGCTGGACCGCGCGTTTCATGGATTGGCACTCGGAGCTCGAAAGCAGGAATAAGCTGCAAGGTTTGGGCTGAGTTGCTACCGTCTGCACCGCAAAACAAAGTTGCCGTCGCATGCACTTCGAAAACCGATTGATCTGTTTCTGCCGGGCTGCCTTGCTCCCCCTGCTGCTGTTCGTGTTGGCGCCGTGGGCGGGGAACGGGGCGGAGCTTGGGGCCGGAGAACCTCTGGCGCTGATCAAGCCGGCGGTCTCCACGGATACTGGGCTGCTCTTGCTGCCGCCGCTTGATCTTTCGAAGTTTACGGCGGACGAGTTCAATACTCTCAGCTCAACGGTGGGCGCCGACCGGATTCACAAGAAGTGGACGTCGCCGGTGGCGGCTTTGCCGCCGCATCCGCGGAACACTGTGCGTGGGCTGACCGACGGGGAGGTGAAGGATTACATGCGGCAGGCCCGGGACCTGTTCAATTCAGGCCAGGCGATCCCAATGTCGGACGTGGGCCTGATCAGCACGCAGGAAGACGTGATTCGCCGCCCGATGCTGAACCACATCTCGGCATTCTCAAATTCCGTGGCCCGGGTGTATCTGCTGGTCCAAAAGACCTCGACGGACAAGGGGTGGGGCTACTTTTCGATCGTGGAAGATTTGACCACGGATCCGCCGGTGGACTACTTCGGGGATTTGAACGGGAAAGAGGTGAAGTTCGAGGGGATCAGTTGCTATAAGTGTCATTCCTCCGGGCCCTTGGCGATCCATCCGGCGCGTGAAGATCTCGTGTCCGACGCGCCGTTGGCGGCGGCGATCAGCCGTCACATCGCCAAACAGCCCATGGCCCGGTTCTACTTTCCGACGAACGAAGCGAAACCGGATTACGGCAAACCGCTGACCCTGGAGTTCTGCGCGAAATGTCATGATACCGACGGAGCCCGCCAACCGCTCTACAAGGTCCATTTTCACCCGATGCGCATCCTGGTTGACTTCGGGTATATGCCGCCCAAGCATCCTCTGACACCGAGCCAGATCGCGGAACTGAAAGCGTGGCTGGACCAGAAGCCGTAATCGGATGTGGCTGCGGGCCGGTCATGGCTGAAAAGCCCAAATTGCTTTGACTTCGCGAATTTGTTTGGGTTCTGTTTCGTCAATCAACGTACCGTATGATCAAAATCTCGCTTCTGGCCGCTCTAGCCGCATTGGCTTCCAGTCTTTCAGTTTTGTCCGCTGACGCTCCCACCGGTCCGGTTTATGAACTGCGCGTTTACTACGCCGCCGAGGGCAAGCTGGATGATCTGCACGCGCGGTTTCGGAATCACACCATGAAGATTTTCGAGAACCATGGCATGAAGAACGTCGGTTATTTCGTGCCGGAAGGGGCGAATCCGGATCGCAAGCTCGTTTATTTCCTGGAGCACAAGAGCCGCGAGGCAGCAAAACAATCGTGGAAGGAGTTTGGTGGTGATCCTGAGTGGCAGCAGGTGGCGAAGGAGACCGAAAAGAACGGCCGCTTGGTGTCCAAGGTCGAAAACGCGTTTCTGCAATTGACCGACTACTCGCCCCAGCCCGAGATCAACAAGGCGGGGGATCGCGTTTTCGAGCTCCGGACGTACACCACCCCAGAAGGAAAGCTGTCCGATCTCAACGCACGATTCCGAGACCATACCCTGGCTTTGTTCAAGAAGCACGGAATGGTGAATTTTGCCTACTGGAACAAGACGGCGGACCAAAAGGACGCGGACAAGACCTTGATTTACCTCCTGACCCACAAAAACCGCGATGCCGCCAAGAAATCGTTCGACGCTTTCCGCCAAGACCCTGAATGGGTGAAGGCCAAGGCGGAGTCCGAGAAGAACGGCGCCCTGACCATTCAAGATGGCGTGAAGTCGGAGTTCCTGGTTCCAACCGATTATTCTCCGTTGAAGTAAAACAAGGACGGGTTCCATGAGCAGCGAAAGCCGCCGCGATTTTATCAAGAATACGACTCGAACAGCTCTGGCTGTGACCTTCGCAGCCAGCACTGGCCCTTTCATCATCACCCCGCGCGCCGCGGAGCCGGAGAGGAAGCTTGGCTTCGCGTTGGTGGGCTTGGGGGGCCTGAGCACGAATCAAATCGCTCCCGCCTTGCAGAAAACCAAGCATTGCCGGCTCGCCGGCATTGTGAGCGGCACGCCCGAGAAGCGGAAGAAGTGGGCAGCCCAGTACCATCTTCCGGAGAAGAACATCTACACTTACGAGACGTTCGATCAGATCAAAGATAACCCGGAGATCGACGTGGTCTACGTGGTTCTGCCGAATGCGATGCACGGGGAATACACCATTCGCGCGGCACAGGCGGGGAAGCATGTGCTTTGCGAAAAGCCGATGGAGATCTCTCCGGAGAAGTGCCAGGCGATGGTTGATGCCTGCCAGAAGCACAATCGATTGCTGGCCATCGGGTATCGGTGCCAATTTGTGCCGCATCACCTGGAGATGATGCGCATCACGCGGGAGCGGCCATTCGGAGCGCCCAAGCTGATTGAGGCCAGTTTTGGCTTCAAAATCGGAGACCCGAAACAGTGGCGCTTGCGAGGCGCGCTCGCGGGTGGTGGCACCCTGATGGATGTGGGGATCTATGCCTTGCAGGCTTCGCGTTATGTGGCGGGCGAGGAACCGATCGAGGTGACTGCCTTCGAGACGAAGAGTGATCCCGTGAAATTCAAGGAAGTGGACGAAACCATCTTTTGGACATTGAAGTTTCCCAGCGGGGTGATAGCCAGTTGCGGGACGACCTACAATTCAAACGGGTTGAATCGGGTGTTTGGCGGCTATGAGAACGGCTGGTCTCTCCTCGAACCGGCCTACAGCTATGGCGGCCTTGAAGGAAAGACCAGCAAAGGGCCGATCGACCTGCCGCAGGTGGATCACTTTGCCGCGGAGATGGATGACTTCGCCCAATGCGTTTTGAACAACCGGAAGAGCAAAGTTTCCGGCGAAGAGGGAGTGCGGGATGCGAAGATACTCGCGGCCATCTACGAATCGATTCGCAGCGGAGGCAAAACGGTTAAGCTCGCGTAATCCATAGTGAAATCTCTTTCGAGAAAGGGCGCGTATCTGCTGGCCAGCATGCTCGCCCTTTCTGTCTGTGCGACCCGAGCCCTCGAACCGCTCGTGCTGCACGTAAGCCCTGCCGCATCCAAGGCGGCTTGGGACCAGAACATGCGGCCCGAGATTCTCCAGCGCATGCAACAAGTGATGGGGCCGCTGCCGGATAGAGCCTGTCCGCTCGACCCGCAAGTGCAGGAGGAAGTGGATTGCGGAACCTACCTGCGCCGTTACATCACCTACCAATCCGAGCCAGGGTCGAGAGTTCCGGCTTACCTCCTTGTGCCGAAGCGGTTGCTCGAGGGCCAGAGCAAGGCGCACGGGGTGCTCTGCCTCCATCAAACTCACCGAGCGGGGCAGAAGGTCGTGATCGGCCTCGGCGAAAGTCCCGACGACGAATACGGGGTGGAGCTGGTCCAGCGCGGCTTTGTCTGCATCGCCCCGCCGTATCCGCTGCTGGCGAATTACGCGCCGGATCTCAAGGCACTGGGCTACCAGAGCGGCAGCATGAAGGCGATTTGGGATAACCGGCGGGCGCTCGATTACCTTGAGTCCCTGCCGTTCGTGGAGAAAGGCCGGTTCGCCAGCATTGGGCATTCGCTGGGGGGCCACAACGGGCTCTTCACCGCCGCCTTCGACGAGCGGATCAAAGTCGTGGTCACCAGCTGTGGTTTTGATGCGTTCCGCGACTACATGGATGGGAAGATCGGCGGATGGACGAGCGACCGGTATATGCCACGGCTATCGCTGTACTCGGCCAGTGATCGTCCGTTTGACTTTCAAGACGTGCTTGCGGCCATCGCGCCGCGGCAGATTTTCGTCAGTGCTCCAACGGGAGATTCCAACTTCAAGGCGGCCAGCGTCGATGCGGTTTGCTCGGCGGTGCGGCCAGTATTCGACCGCTACGGTGCTTCCGGCCATCTCTGGGTCCGACATCCGGAGGTCGGCCACTTGTTTCCCAAGAAAACCCGGGAAGAAGCGTACGACGTGATCCAGCACGCGTTGCGAGGAAGTCAATAAGCCACGGTGGCCTTCAGTGCGCTTCGAGCCAGTTCTGGCCGGATCCAATCTCCACAACAATGGGGACGTTGAGCTCAATGGCGGTTCGCATTTTCTCCTCCACCAACTCGCGAACGGCTGGCTCTTCGTCGCGGCGAACGTCGAAAACCAATTCATCGTGCACCTGCAGGAGCATCCGGCTTTTCAGTTCCCGGCGGCAGATCTCCTGATGAATGCGGGCCATGGCGATCTTGATCATGTCGGCGGCGGTGCCCTGAATCGGGGCGTTGATCGCGTTCCGCTCCGCGGCGCCGCGCACGGTCATGTTCGAGGAGCCAATGTCTCGCAGATAGCGCCGGCGGCCGGTGACCGTCTCGGCGTAGCCGTTCTGGCGGGTGAGTTCGATGGTCTCGGTCATGTAGCGCCGAACTCCGGGAAATTGAGCGAAGTAATGGTCGATGATTTCGGCCGCTTCGCGCCGGGGAATCCCCAACCGCTGGGCCAGGCCGAACGCGGACATGCCGTAGGCGAGGCCATAATTGACCATTTTGGCTTTCCGGCGCATCTCCGGCGTTACCAAGTCGAGAAACACGCCGAAAACCCGGGCGGCGGTGGCGGTGTGAATGTCGAGATTTTGGCGGAACGCTTCAATCAGGCTGGTTTCATTCGCCAGGGCTGCGATGATCCGCAGCTCGATTTGTGAATAGTCGGCTGAGAGCAGGACGTGGTTTTCGTCCCGGGGCACGAAGGCTTTGCGAATCTCCCGGCCTTGCTCGGTGCGAATCGGAATATTCTGGAGGTTCGGATTGTCCGAGGCCAGCCGTCCGGTCGCCGTGTTCACCTGATGGAAGGTGGTATGGATGCGGCCGCTCCTGGGCCAGATGGCCATCGGGAGGGTGTCGACATAGGTTGACTTCAGTTTTGTCGCGGAACGGTAGTCGAGGATTTTTTGCACGATCGGATGAGCCGAGGCGAGTTCCAGCAGCACCTGTTCGTTGGTTTGATACTGGCCGGTTTTAGTCTTCTTGGCGTTTTCCAGCAGTTTGAGGCGGTCGAAGAGGATTTCGCCCAGCTGCTTCGGAGAATTCAGGTTGAATTCGCCTCCGGCCAGCGCGGAGATCTCCTTTTCGACAGAGGCGATCTGGCGGGCCAGCTCCTGGCCGAAATCGGCGAGGGTTTTAGGATCCACCCGAATGCCTTCATATTCCATCTCCACCAGCGCCGGGACGAGAGCGGCTTCGATTTCGTAAAAGACCTTCTCCTGCTTCTTATCGCGCAGCTGCGGTTCGAGCACCGCTTGCAGCTGGAGTGCGAGGTCGGCATGCTCGCAACCTCTCTCCAGACGCTCGGAATCGCTGTGCAGGGCGAGTTCGCCTTTTTCATCCGGCGCCGGGATCGGACTGTAGCCAAGGCCGGATTCCGCGAGATACTGGAGGCTGTGCCGCATGTCCGGTTCCAGCAGGCTGTGCGCCAGCATCGTGTCGAAGAGACGGGCCCGGCTTTTGAGGCCGGACCAGCGCAGGACTCCCAGGAGGCGCTTGAGGTCGTGGCCAATGACCGTGATCTCCTCGTTTTCGAGCAGTCCGCCGAGGTTGCGCAGAATCGCGGCGCGGTCTGTTTCCCCTTTGGGCAGGTCGACGAACCAGGCTTGGTGGGGGCGAACGGCGAAGGCCAGACCGGTGACGGAGGATTGTTTCGGATCGGGATGACTGCTCTCCAGCGCGAGAGCGAAGCGCCCCTGTTGAATCAAGGCTTTCTGCAGTTCGGCGCGCTCCTCCGCCGTCGACAAGAGCTTGTAGTCGTGAGGGACTTCTTTGATCCCTTTCAGGTTGGTGAATGTCGTCGCAGATCTCGGGGCTCCGGTGACATCAAGTTCGGCCGGTTTTTCAGAAGCCGGCTCCGCCGGTTTAGCGGCGGAGAATCCACGGCCGGCTTTAAACTCCTCTCCGAACAATCGTTTGCCGAGCGTATTGAACTCAAATTCCACACAAAGTGCCTTCAGGGCCTCATCATTGCGCGGGCGCAAACGCAATCCTTCGATATCAAGCGAGACCGGCGAATCGCAGTGAATCGTAGCCAGCCGCTTTGAGAGCAGCGCCATCTCCCGATTGCCCTCGATGGTCTCCCTGATCTTGCCTTTGAGTTCCTGTGTGCGGGCCAGCAGCTCTTCGACCGTCCCGAACTGGGCCACCAGTTTGCTCGCGGTCTTTTCGCCTACGCCGGGAACGCCCGGGATATTGTCCGAGCTGTCGCCCATCAATCCGAGAATGTCGACGACTTGAGCGGTGCGCTGAATTCCCCACCGCTCGAGGATCTCTTTCTCTCCCATGATCTCGATCCCGTCTCCCATGCGCGACGGCTTGTAGAGAAAGGTGCTCGGGCTCACGAGCTGTCCGAAATCCTTGTCCGGGGTCACCATGAACGAGGTGAAGCCTTGTTTTTCGGCTTCTTTGACGAGCGTGCCAATGATGTCGTCCGCCTCCGAGCCGTCGCATTCCAGAACGGGGATGTTGAACGCGGCGATCATCTGCCGGATGCTCGGCAGGGCGGCGCTCAGGTCCTCCGGCATGGCTTCGCGGTGGCTTTTGTAGTCGGCGAATTCCTTGTGGCGATGGGTCGGTGCGTCCGTGTCAAAGACCACGGCCATGTGAGTCGGCTTCTGCTCGTTCAGGATCTGGAGCAGGGTCTGAGTGAATCCATAAAGCGCTGAGGTGTTCACGCCTTTGGACGTGAAAATGGGGCGCGCAATTAGCGCGAAGTGCGCTCGATACACAAGCGCCAGCGCGTCCAGCAGAAACAGTTTCTTGGATTCCATCTCGAGTGGCAAGGGTAGTCGAAGGCCCGCGCGAGGCGCAATCGTTCGTCGCTCAGGAGTTCCGCTTGTGTCCGCGGGATGGTCCCGGCAACATTTTGCCGATTTATTTTCTCCTATGCCAAATAACTGCGAGATCGTTCGTCAATTCGTAAACGAGGTCCTGAACCAGGGGAACGTCGAGTCCTGCGGCCGCTTCTTTTGGGAGGATATGGTCGAGCAGGTTCCGCTCCCGGGCCAGGGACCCGGTCTGACTGGCCTGAAGGATGTCCTGCGGGGTTTTCGCGCTGCCTTCCCGGACATGCGCTGGACCATTGAAGAGCAGGTGTCCGAAGGCGACAAAGTGGTCACCCGGTTCGAGTGGACTGGGACGCATCGGGCGGAATTTTTTGGCGTTCCCGGCACGGGCCGTCCAGTCAGGGTTTGGGGGGTGGTGATCGACCGGCTGGAAGCCGGCAAGATCAAAGACACCCGGATCAGCATGGACACCCTGGGCTTGATGATGCAGTTGGGCGTCTTCCCGCTGCCGAAAGCCTGATCGCGGTTCGGACGCGGCCGCTATTCCACGATATCGGGAGGGCGGACGGCGAACATGCGCATTTTGTCGATTTCAGCGATGATCGCGTTCATCGCCTCCTCGGTGTCCGCGTAAGCCCAGACATGGCGTTTCGTGGCGTAGGTGACCTTTTTCTGTCCGCGCTTCAAAACAGCTTTTTGATAATCAAACACGCAGGTACGGTAGAACTTTGCGCCTTTGTCGGGCAGGTCATACCAGTCGACCGAAAACACTCCCAGCTTGCCCGGAACCGCCTTCAGTTTGGCGGAAGGCCGAAACTGCGGATCTCCCCCTTGATAAATCCCGGCTCCCGCGCTCGAATCTCCCGGGAGCGTTCCGTAAAACACCAGGTAGTCGAACCCGTCAAATTTGGACCAGGCAAGCTTTCCTTTGCTCCCATCCGCGGCGCGCAGTTCCGGAAAATCTTTGAGCAGTTTCTCGGAAGGATTGGTGGCGCAGCCGGCGAAAAGGGCCAGCGCCAGCCTAAGGATAGTGCAGCTCCAACGGAAGCAGGTCATGACCGTGAAGGTATCCTCGTCCGCCTCGGGTCGGCAACATCGGACCCGCCCGGTTAAAGAGCGGCCAAGGCAGCCGCGGAAGTACTGGCAAGCGGCACAGCTTGGCCTATTCTGCGGCCCGATGACTTCCCGATGGTTGAGACTTGGATCGTGGACACAGCGAGGCCTGCTGATGGCTGGCCTCGCTCTGCTGTCGGCCGGAAGCTTTGCGGGCGACAGTTCGCTTTTCGCCCGGAGCAATCTCGTGGCCTGGTGCATCGTTCCGTTTGATGCGAAAAAGCGCGGACCGGAGGAGCGCGCTGCCATGTTGGAGAAGCTCGAGCTGAAGCATTTTGCCTATGATTACCGCACGGAACATATCCCCACTTTCGACGCGGAAATCGAAGCCTGCCAGAAGCATGGCATCTCGATTGATGCCTGGTGGTTCCCGACTGAACTGAACAGCGAGGCGCGCCAGATCCTCGACACGCTCCAACGCCACCATTTGCGGGTGCAGCTCTGGGTGATGGGCGGGGGCGCTCCAGTGAAATCGACGGAGGAGCAAGACGCGCGGGTGGCGGCCGAAGTTCGCCGCATCCGCCCGATCGCGGAGGAAGCGGCGAAAATCGGGTGCTCGGTGGCTCTCTACAATCACGGGAATTGGTTCGGGCAAACCACCAATCAGATCCAGATCATTCGCGAACTGGGCCTGTCGAACGTCGGGATTGTCTATAACTTCCACCACGGGCACGACGATTTGGACCACTTCGCGGAGAAGTTCATGCAGATGAAGCCTTACCTGAGGGCTCTAAACATTAACGGGATGGTGCGCGACGGCGAGAAGGCTGGTAAGAAAATCCTTCCTCTGGGGCAAGGGGATTGGGAACTGACATTGCTGCGGTTTGTCCGCAACAGCGGCTGGCGCGGCCCCATCGGCATCCTGAATCACACGGACGAAGACGCCGAGGCCCGGCTGCGCGATAACCTGGATGGCCTGGACTGGCTGATCCCCCAAATGGATGGAGCCGCTCCCGGGCCGAAGCCGAAGCCCCGATCTTGGACGGAACCCGCAGGGAAACCGGTGAGCCAGAGAGAATCCTCGTCGCCCTCTTCGCAAACGTGGGCCGCCGAGGATGCCTCGGCCCGAGCGGCGTTGCCGGAATTTCAGACGATTCCCTCTCCGCCAGCCGCTGAACTGACGCCACATCTCGGGAAGGAAATTCGAGCCGGGCAGGATTGGCCCCGTTCGCACGCGGATGCCGGATCGTCCCGTTACTCTGAACTGCGGGAGATTGATCGGCAGAACGTGGCCAAACTGAAAGTTGCCTGGATCTACCATTCCGGGGACGGAGCGGGAAACATTCAGTGCAATCCGATCATTGTAGCTGGCGTGATGTACGCCCCCACGGTTGGCCGGGCGGTCGTGGCGATCAATGCGGAAACCGGCCGGGAACTCTGGCGATTCAAACCGGACCTGCCCCGAGGCGGCCTCCGGCTGGAGGATGATCCCGCGCGGCGGGGATTGCTCTTCTGGCCGGGGAAAAGTGGGAGTGATGCTCGGTTGATTTTTGCATGCGGGAATTGGATCTACGCTTTGGATCCCGGCGCCGGGAAGCCAGTGCTGAGCTTTGGGAAAGCCGGACGCGCGCCGCTGAGCGCCGGCGGCACCGCGATTGGCGCGATTTACCAGAACGTCTTCGTTATTCCGGGGTTCAATCGGGATGTGTTTGGCTATGATATTCTCACCGGCGAATTGCTTTGGACGTTTCACACCCTGCCCGGAGAGGGCGAGCCCGGCCGGGAAACCTGGAGCCGGGTGGAGGAGGGGGCCAATTGCTGGGGCGGAATGGCCATGGACGAAGCGCGGGGCATTGCCTACATCTCGACTGGATCTCCCAAGCCAAATTTTGTGGGAGTGAACCATGCGGGTGACGACCTGTACAGCGATTGCGTGATTGCGTTGGATGCGCTTACCGGAAAGAAGCTTTGGCATTTCCAGGAGATTCGGCACGACATTTGGGATCTGGACATTCCAGCGCCGCCCACGCTCGTCCCGATTAACCGAGACGGCCAGCGGTATGACGCGGTGGCTCAAGTGACGAAGCTGGGTAATACGCTCCTGCTGGATCGGTTGACCGGCCGCCCCTTATTTCCCTTTCGCCTTCGCCGGGCGCCTGTCTCCACCTTGCCCGGAGAAAGAACCGCCGCGTATCAACCCGCTGTTGAATTGCCCGAGCCATTTGCCCGCCAAGTATTCAGCCTGGATGACATCACGGATCGGACCGACGAAGCGCGCGATTACATCACGAAACGGGCGGCTGGCGCCAACTTCGGCTTTTTTCAGCCGTTTGACGAAGGCAAACCGACCATCCTGTACAACATTCACGGGGGCGCCGAATGGACAGGCGCTGCAGCGGATCCCACGACTGGCTTTCTTTACGTCACGGCCAACGAACTGCCCTGGATCGTGACCGTTTTTTGCGATGACCCAGAACCGCCGCGGCAGCCCGGCGCGCCCGTGACGCGCGGCGAAGAACTCTATCAGCAAGCCTGCGCTTCCTGCCACGGTCCGGATCGAATCGGCATCGGCACTGCGCCACCCCTGCGCGGCTTGAGGCATCGGCTGAAGGATGAAGATGTTCTTGCTCTCTGGAAAACGGGACGCAACCTGATGCCAGCGGCTCCGCCGATGCCGCCCGAAGATCAAAAGGCGCTACTCGACTTTATCTTTGTCCGGGATCGCGCGGCTTCCGTTTCCGCCGCTGTCCTGGATCATCCCAGTTTCACCCACAACGGCTATCCCAAGCTATTGGACGCGGAGAATTATCCCGGCTGCAAACCGCCTTGGGGCACTCTCAATTGCCTGGACCTGAACACCGGGCTTTTGCGTTGGAAAGCACCCCTTGGCGAATACCCGGAACTGACCGCCGAAGGCATCAGGAAAACCGGCACGGAAAACTTCGGCGGCGCAATTGTCACCGCTGGCCGCCTCGTCTTTGCTGCCGGCACCCGCGACGAAAGGATCCGGGCATTCGATTCCGAGACCGGTGCCGAACTCTGGTCGAGCAAGCTTCCGTATGGCGGCTACGCGCCGCCCTCGACCTACGCGGTCAACGGGAAGCAGTACGTGGTCATCGCCGCCACTGGCGGCGGCAAATTGGGCGGCCCCACGGGCGACGCCTACGTCGCGTTTGCTCTGCCGTAGGGGCCTCAGCGAGGAAGAGTAGCGCGGTAATAACGGCTTCGATAGGCGGCGGGATTTCGATCTGTGACGTCGATCGATCCATGGTCGTTCACCAGGTCAATCAAGGGAGCCCAGTTCAAAAGATCTTCGGAAACTTCCAGGCGGTAATGATCCCCCACATCGCCTTCGAGGGTGAACTTGAAGATGTTGGCCTGTAGAGAGACTCCGGCCAACCGCGGCGGTTGTGGTTCAGTTCCATGGAAAACGAGGTCCGCGGGGGGCAACGGCGCCAGATCGACGCCGGTCGAAATCTCTCCTTCGGAAAAGTGAAGAATCTGCGTGTGAGCCGCCGCGCCGGTTCCAACGCGGAACGTGAGCGTGAGAAGCTCGCCGGCGTTGGTCGGCCATGCGCTCGGGCTGCTGAACGCCACGTAGAGACTGCCATCCTGATTCTGATAATCAGAAATCGCCGGCGAAACATTCCAGACGTTGAGCGCGGTCGCCGGAATAATCGGCCCGGGCACGTGGGAAGAGGCGTCCTCCAGACGCATAAAGGAAGCCGGGTAATCGATCCTCAAAGATGCTCCGAGGATCGCCTTTTCCACTCCGGCCAGCCCCACGTGAACTTTTAACAGGTTGCCAGGTGTCAACACTCCTTGATCGGCCGTCACGCTCAATGCCCCAATCGAGGCTGCAGCTCCGCGGATCGCCTGCCTGCCCAGAGGGAGGGCAACGACGGGTTGCGAGTCGATGTGAGCTGCGGCGCGAAGAACCCGAAGAACGTCGCCAGCGTCCAGTTGACCGTTATTGTTCAAGTCGTTGGCAGCGATGTCCCAAGGCCGGACGGGGTCGAGTTGGGTCACAAGCCGCATGATCATAGCTGCATCGCTTACGTCGAGGCGGTCGTTCGCATTGTTATCGCCGGTAACTTTGCGCGGGATCAAGGTCACGAGGCCCGACTGCGCTTCTGTGCCCGAAGTGACCGGGTCGCCGTTCGCAGCATAGATGCCGAGAATCCGGAGATTCAGAACCGAGTCAAGCGTGGCGGGAATGCTTCGCAAGCGGAGATTCAAATGAGCGACGGTATTCGTTCCCGGGGGAATGGTCTGTCCGGCAAGAGCGAGAGATGCCCGAATTGTCCCGGGCACGGCTCCGTTCACTTCGCCCAGCGCGCCCAACGGGAGAATGATCCATTGGAGAGTCGTGTCGCTAAAATAGTTGGTGTCATAAGTGATTTCAAAAGTCACAGCCGCAACATCTCCGCTGCTGGCCAATTGAATCGGCAGTTCGAAGCGCTCTCCTTCCTGAACCATGGCACCGTCCGGAAGGGACAGGAACCGTGTCGGACGAAGGACGACTACTGCGTCCGCGCGGGCGATATTTCCACCGGAATCGATCACTTGAACTGCAAAGCGATTGGTTCCAAGTTCGAGCATCAGGCCCTGGATTTGGAATTGCCCGTTGGTCACGCCTACGGCACCGATGATCTGGCCATCACGCAGCCATTGGGCGGTGAACAAGGCGGAATTATCACGGATCGTTCCCGTGAGGGTGTAGTTAATGCCGGTCACTTCGCCGCTGGGAGAAGTGATGGTGACCTCAGGTGGAATCGTATCCTGGATGATCACCACGGCCGAGGCGGACAGGACGGACCCGAAGGGATTCGAAACCAGCGCACGGTAAATTCCGCCGTCGGAACCGGAAGCGGCGGGAATAACGAGCGCGGTGGTGCTTGCTCCAGGGATATTCTGGCCGTTTCGCTGCCATTGAAAGCTCAGAGGGCCGGGCCCAACCGCATCGACCGAAAGGGTAACCGACTCTCCGGGATTCACCCTGGTTGTGACCGGGTCTCGCACGACCACCGGCAGATTGGCATCCACTGGAATTTGCACCGTGACAATCGCTTTGCCGGATGCCTGTTGGCCAATTTGCGAAGTGATTGTGACGGAGTAAGATCCGCCGTCCAGTGCCTGCACGTTTTCCAGAATCAAAGTGTTGCTTGTTTTGTCGGGAATAATGGTTCCGTTGAGCGCCCACTGGTAGGTCAGGGGCGGGGCTCCTGTGGCTTCGACGGAAAGGATCACCCTGTCTCCACGCTGGGCAACGACGTCCTGTAAATCTCGCACGATCACAAGAGGCGCCGGATCTTTGCGAATTTCGAAGAACTCCTCGGGCGCCAGGGCTTGAGCTGACAGTTTTACTCGATCCAAGACTCCCTGGAATCTTTTCGACGGAACAGTTGGATTGGCGGCCACTAAAACCGTCAGGCCGCCCGCAAAACCAATCGGCGGTTGGACGGGGCAGAGCGCATTCGTCAGGACCGCCTTGTCGAGGTAAAGCGTTACCGCTTGGTTCTTGAAGACAACTCCGAGGTGATGCGACAGGTTGTCAGACGGCCATGGCGCGGCGATGGAGAACACGTTTCCGCCTGAACCGAAGGCTAAAAAGCGTACGCCGGGAAGCGTCGGGTCGTATTGGAGATCATACACCCGGCGAGCCCCCGCCGGATCTTGCAGGACGATCAAGCTTTGAGCATCAGGGTTCCCGGGGCCGTCAGGCCGAAAGAGGGCCTCCATGCTAAATTCGGTCCCAAAGACAAAGTCCTGCGTTGGACCGGCCTTAAACCCATCTGAACCTGTCGCTCCGACCTGAAGCGACGTGAAGCCCGCCACGGCCGGTGAAGTCAGGACGAATTGAGGAGCGCCAATGATCTGGCTCGCGTCATTTTGACGGCCGGAAAAATCTTTGATCGCGAGGGCGGCATCTCCGGGGTGACCTTCTTCAAACGTCCAATCGGCCACTGTGGGATTAAAGGGGGGGATTTCCCCGGCTTTTAGCACAAGTTGGATGCCGTTCATGATCGCCAAGCCGGAGGCCCCTGGCTGAGAAGTCACGGTCAAATTCCCATCGGGCCCGACTGGAATATCGCGGAAAACAACAAACTGATCACCCTCGATCCAGCTTGGGACATTCCAATCTGGCGACACGGAGGTTGTTTTGGCCCCGGTTGAATGCCCCGTGGCGGAAACAGAGACGACGGCATTTTCCTGAGGGGGCAGACCGTGGGCGTAAACGTAGGCGTCGTAAACTCCCTGGGGCAGTTTTGCGAATTGCGCCACAATATTCCCGCTTCGGCCCAGGGGGTAAAGGTAGCTCTGGAACATCGGGTCGCTGCTTTGGGTGTACCAGGCTCCGCCAGCGTTTTGCACCGCGAGATGCCCAGCGGACAGACGCCCGTCGCTCCAACGCAGGTTGGAGATCGCGCCGTTCTGAAGCCATTGGCCATCGGCAGCATCGCGGCTATAGAGGTTCCATTGGTCCTGAGGGGAATTCCCAACGGCCGCAAGGCCCGTTTTGGCCGAGAAATTGGGATTGAGATGAGCGCCGAAATCTACATTGAGCAGCTTCAGGTTGCCACTGGGTTGGAGATCGAATTCCCCGGAAACAACCGGAGACACGGCAATTCCATTGATAAACAGCCGCGCTTTGACAATCGCCGAGTGGGTGAGCGAAAATGGCGAAGCGTATGGCGGCGACGAACTGGACGGCTCACTTCCGTCCACGGTGTAAGTGATCGTGCCGTTTCCCCGCGCGTGCAAGGCGATGTTGACACTTCCGTAGAAAAGGCCGGGATCAGGGGAAATGGCGAGGAGAGGATCGAGATGCTGGCCAGTGATGATCCGTCGGATGTGATTGTCCCCGTCGGTCAGGAGAATATTTCCATCGGCGAGAACCAGGGGAACCCCGTAGTGTCGGAACTGCGCTTGAGCCGCGGGGCCGTCCAGATAGCCAAGGCTGTTGCCCATTTGCCACTCAATGGTGCCGTCGGTTCGGTACTTGATCAGGCGATGCATGTCCGGAGGAACGGTGGCATAGACGTTCCCCAGAGTGTCCGTGGCGACGCTCTCGATGTAAGGCCGCCCGCCGTCCATCGTACTGACCGCTCCGTTGCTCGAAATTTTACGCAAACGACCATTCAGCCAATCCGCCAGGTAGAGTGCGCCGTCTGGCGCGGCGGCGACATAGTGCGGCCCAGCAAAGGTCGCGTTGGTCCGGGATCCATCGACCGCTCCCACTTCGCCGGTTCCGGCGTAGGTCGACACCTCGGCGGAGGGCGTTATTTTGCGGATTCGATAATTGTCAAAATCCGCGACGTAAAGGTTGTCTTGCCCATCAATGCACATTCCAATCGGAGAGCTGAACTTCGCGTCCATTCCGATTCCGTCCTGGAAGCCAGCCGCCGAGCCAGCGAATGTGGAGACCATCCCCTGAGTATCAATTTTGCGGATGCGGTGATTCAACCGATCGGAGACGAACGCGTTGCCGAGTGAGTCAAAGACGATAGCCATCGGTCCTTTGAAGCGAGCATCCTGCCGCGGGCCCTCTACAAGGCCCGGCTGCTGACTGCCAGCCCAGGTGGAAACGACGCCGTTCTCAATGACCCGGATCGAATGGCCGTTCGTCCCCGCGGTCGAGAAGCCTTGGATATCCGCCTGTGTGAAGAAGAGGCGTCCATCCCGGTGCATGGTAAGAGTTGAGGGATTCGCCAAAAGCGCGGACGCGAGTGGGCCGTCCTGGTCGCCCAGCGTCGAACCGGCGTATGTCTCAACGCGGAGCGGTAAGCCGCCGATCTCTTTGGCGGTCGGATCGGTCCCGTCGAGGAACTCCTGATAATTGTCGGCGCCGTCGCCGTCAGGGTCCGCCGTTGCAGCCGCTTTCGGATCCGATACCGACCCGAAGTAGCGCAAACGCCATTCGTCCGGAATGCCATCATTCACCGTGGATGGCGCGGAGGTGCTGCCGGCGAGCACGATTTGGGCGCCGTTGATCACCGCGAGGCCACTGTCTCCGCCATGAGATATGATCCTGAGCGGCTGGCCGAGAACCACATTAACTCCTCGGAAGACCACGTATTCATTTCCTTCCACCCAGCCTGGCAGATCCCAATTTGCGGAGTCGCTCGTGCTCTTGGAGCCGTAACTTTGCTGTCCGACCGTCACTTCCACCGCGGCGTTCTCCGATGCAGGAAGTCCGTGAGCGTAAACGTAAACATCGTAGGCGCCTGGCTGCAAACGCGTGATCTCGCTTACAATCGGGCCGACTCGAGATCCGGGATAGAGATAACTGAGGAACATTGGGTCGAGATCGAGCGTGTACCAGGCTCCGATCGCGTTCGAAACGGTGAGGGAGGCCGGGGAAACTTCTCCGGTGTTCCACTTGAGTGGCGAGAGAGTGCCGCCACCGCGCCATGTGCCATCTGGATTGTCCCGGCTGTAGAGATTCCAGACGTCACCGGGGGCTCCAACGGCGGCCGGGCCGACTTTGATCGAGAAGCCGGGATTGAGGTGCGCGCCGTAATCAATATTGATCATCTTGCCAGCAACGGGTGGCAAGGGGGAAACCGTCAAATGCGCCACGCTACTTGAGAGGCTGGTGATTGCATCGGACACGGCAACCCCGTAAGCACCGCTTTGATCGACCCGGACGGCCTGGAAGGTCAGCGTCGGGCCGGTCGCCCCCGCAATAGCCGCGCCATCTTTGAACCATTGATAGCGGACGGGGGAACCGGAAATGGCGCTGATGCTGAGTATGGCCGTGTCCCCCTCCAAGGCCTGGACATCCGCAGGTTGTTGACCAATCGTGAGGTTCAGTTGCGCGGGAGTGTAGATAGCCTGCAGGCCGTTGATTACGGCCAGGCCCGCTGCCCCCGGCATCGATCGGATGGTGACCTGATCACCCGCCGAAACCGGGATGCCGCTGAACCGGACGTACTGTCCGCCCTCCGCCCAGACACCCGGGTCCCAGTTGGCGGCACTGCTGGTGCTCTGCGATCCGTAATTTACTGAACCTACCGTGAGCTGGAGCACTCCGTTTTCCTGAGGGGGTTGGCCATGTGCATAAATGTAGAAATCGTACGAGCCTGACGGGAGACCGCTCAGGACTGACGTAATGTCGGGCCCGCCTCCGCCCAAAGGATAGAGATAGCTGAGGAACATCGGATCTTTATTGAAGGTGTACCAGGCCCCGGCGGCATTCGTGACGGAAAGCTGGATCGTCGACGGGGCTCCATCACTCCAGATCAGGTTCTTAAGACTGCCTTGCACTCGGAAACCTCCCCGTCCGTCGTCCCGGCTGTAGAGATTCCACAGATCTTCCGAGTTTCCCACTGCGCCAGCCCCCGATTTCTTCGGAAAATTCGGGTTTTGATCAGACCCGTAGTCGACATTAAGCAACAGGCGGGCCGAGGGAGTGACTGTGAGCTGCACCGTGCCGCTGCTGAGGGAGGTGAAGTCGTCCGAAACTACTGCCTGGTAAGATCCCGCGTCCGATTCTGCCGCGCTGGCCACCGGGTAAGCGGCGCCAAGGGCGCCCGGGATAGGATTCCCGTTGTGATACCATTGGTAGCGCAGTTGGCCGCTCCCAATCGCCTCCACGGTGAAAGTAACGGCATGACCGGGGCTAACCGTGTAGGATGAAGGTTGCCGGGTGATCTGGAGCGGCTGTTGCTGCGGCACGCTCCGGCCAAAGCTGAGCTGCATCCCGTTGATCACGGCCAGACCTGTTACTCCCGGCTTGGATAGAACAGTGAGGTCCTGGCCCGTCGGAACTGACAGGGAGCGAAAGATGACAAATTGGCGGTTCTCGCCCCACCCAACCGCGTCCCAATCTTCCGCCGAACTTGTGCTTTTGGCTCCAACGCTTTGACCCGCCACAAGGACCTCTATGATGGCGTTCTCATTCGGCGGCTGACCATGGGCGTAAACGTAGAGATCAAAGGCCTCCGCCGGCAGTTGAGTCAAAACCGACGTAATGGGGCCTTGTCGCGTCCCGGGGTAAAGGTAGCTCTGAAACATTGGATCGCCATTGAGCGTGTACCACGCGCCCGACGCGTTTTGGACGGAGAGATTAGCCCCCGACGGGCTTTGATCGCTCCAGAGAAGATTAGGAAGTGTGCCGCCGGTTCGGAAGCCGCCGTTGCCGTCGTCTCGGCTGTAAAGATTCCAGTAGTCGGAGGCGGACAATCCCGTGGCCGCCAGGCCGGTCTTGACGGAGAACACCGGGTTCTGAGCGGACCCATAATCGATATTCAACAGCTTTTGCCCCCGGTTGGAAGGGACAAGCAGAAACATCGCTGCCAGTGTTAGAGCCCAGATGAGCCTCCCCCTGGGCAGGTCCTTGCCTTGAGTGCCAAGCATAAACTTGCTGCCAAACGAACCAGAAGCAGCTTACGCGAGCTTACGACCTCGGGCGCTTAAGTAAAGCTAATTGCGCGCTTGCAGCAGAAGGGCGCAGTTCCAGGTGATGAACTCCCGGATAACCGGCAGCGAGAGAATGAAAGAAAATTCCGGATAGTAACGCGGAGCCGCCGCGACGAGTTCCAGCTTCGCGTTTTTTCGGATTTCCCTCAGGGTGGCCCCAATGCTTGTCGGGAACAGATTGACGAAAGGGGTGTGGATACGCTTGCGCTTGACGATGGCATCCCAAGCCTTGATGCCCAGTTTGGGCCCAAGGTAGTGAAACGGCGAAAATTCGTGGCCGCCCCAGGGAGAGAGCCAGTTAGTCCAGCTCAGATAGAAATGCCCCCCGGGACGAACAATTTGATCCAAGCGCGCGATAAATTCATTCGGCTTGGCGAGATGTTCCAGCACGTTTGAACAGATGACGAGGTCGAAGCGGCCGAGGCCGCCGACATCATCCCGGTCGAGATTGATTTGCTTGAAGGGCGCGTCCTTGACGGACGCCATTAAATAGTTGCCTTCGTCCGCAAAAGTCACATCGCAGCCAGATCGTTTAAGCGCGTCACCGAAAATGCCGTGGCCGCAGCCCAGATCCAAAGCTCTGACTCCAGGACCGATCTTCGCCCCTTGTTTCGCAATCCAGGAAATTGCATCTTCGGCCTGGAGGGAGTAAAAACCCGCGTCGTCGCGATGCTTTAAATGCTGCGCAATGAGTTTATGGATGATCATGTTTGGCGCGCCAGCTCCACTGCCGGTGCGGAGGAAATACTTTCACGGTGAGTCATTCTTTGCCAACTGTTTCTGTCATCGTTCTGAATTACAACGGCGCCACGTGGCTTGACCGGTGCGTGGCCTCCTTGCGCCGGCAGAGGATGCCCGCGGGAACGGTGGAAATCATTGTCGCCGACAACCTCTCTTCGGACGGTTCGGATGGTCTTGCGGCAAAGCTCCTGGCGGACATCCCGCAGGCGAGATTCGTGCAAAATGGGGCCAACCTCGGTTTTTGTGAAGGCAACAATCGCGCTGCGAGAATTGCAAAAGGGCGTTACTTGCTCTTCCTGAACAACGATGCCTGGCTCGAACCTGATTGCCTCGAGAAGCTTCTGGAGGGAACGGTGAGCGCGGGAGCTCAAGCGGCCACGCCCTTGGTCATGGACTTTGCGGACGACACATTCCAGTCAATTGGCGCCCAAGGGTTTGATCTATTCGGTTTGCCGGCCGCCCGTCTCCCAAATCTGGAGCCCGGGCGGGTCTTGATGCCCGAAGGATGTGCCTACTTCATCCTCGCGGATGTCTTCTGGAAAGTTGGAGCGTTCGATGCCGAGCTCTTCATGTATGCCGATGAATATGATCTCTCTTGGCGGCTGTGGATTGCCGGTTACTCGGCCGTGCGAATCCCGTCAGCGCGGGTTCATCATCGGGGCGCTGCGAACGTTAACCCGGCGGGAGGGGGCACGGTGGTTGAAAACCGGACGAGCGACACAAAGCGTTATTACGCGAACAGAAATGCTTTGCTCGTCCTTCTGAAAAACGCGGAGCATCTGTTATTGGCAGCCGTAGTTCTTCAACTTGCCCTTTACCTTGCCGAAGCTTTGGCGGCCCTGATTCTTGTTCGTCGATGGACCTTTATCCGGCGAGCTTACTTCCAAGCGATTTCGGACTGCATCAAATTGGAGCCGCACATTCGCCGGGAGCGAGCCAAGGCGGCAGCGTTCAGGGAACGCAGCGATTTTTCCATGCTTCAATTCCTGAGCTGGCGTTTAAACCGATGGGACGAAATAAAGCGCATCTTGCGCTTCGGCCTTCCGTCCGTCATCCCAAGGTAGGCGTCTCGCGAAAACTGGCAGTCAACGCGCTTTGCGCCGTGAGGCGGCCATGGCCAGGAACGTAAGCGCAGCCACCCAGCCCGGAGTGCCTTCAGAAAGCCGCTCCAGTTGCACTCCGTTGATTACAGCAATGTTCCCGTGATCCTTGCTCGAGGTCAGGGTTAAAGTATCGCCCGAAGTAATGTTCACATTGTGAAAGACGATGTATTCGAAGCCTTCAGTCCAGCCCGGACCGTCGGCAGCGGCATCAGGCGAAGTGGCCATCGTTCCGAAGTTCTTGCTGCCGATGGAGAGATCAAGGATGGCGTTTTCCTCCGGCGGCTGTCCGTGAGCGTAAACGCAATGCCGTTAAGAAATTCATTTAGAGAGAGCGACGACTCGGTAGTGGGGTTC
>CAZMKE010000042.1:0-51520 GCA_964566945.1 uncultured Verrucomicrobiota bacterium
CCTGCTCCATCCCCTCAATTCGCCCGGTAAGGTTTTCCCATGAGTCAACGCGCCGCGCGGTCGGTGGCCCGGCAGCGGCCGAATCTGCCGTTGACAATCGAGGCTGGTCACAGACACTGGGTGGCATGAAAACTCTTGCTCTGCTGGCCGTAGGTCTCACGTGCGTTTTGGTCCAAGCGGCTCTGGCGCCGGTTTACAGCATTAAAATGAAGTCCCTCGAGGGGAAACCGTTCTCGCTCGCGGATTACAAAGGGAAAGTGGTGCTTCTGGTGAATGTGGCCTCCAAATGCGGCTACACCCCCCAATACAAAGGATTGCAAGCGCTCCAGGAAAAGTATGAAGCCAAGGGCTTCACGGTGGTGGGGGTTCCCTGCAACGATTTCGGCTCCCAGGAACCCGGCTCGAGCGAGGAGATTCGCAAGTTCTGCACGGACAACTACAAGGTCAGCTTCCCGCTCACCGAGAAAGTCCATGTGAAAGGGGCGGAGCAACATCCGCTCTACGCCCGCCTGACCGGCAAGGAGGCGGAGTTCCCGGGCGACATCAAATGGAACTTCGGCAAATTCGTGATCGGCCGCGATGGCAAGATCCTGAAGCGCTTCGACTCCGGCACCGCGCCGGAATCGGCCGAGCTGACGAGCGCGATCGAAGCGGCGCTGGCTGCCAAGTAACAAGGGCGCAGCGTGCCGGGCATGGACGTTTTCAAGCTGGCAGCGGTCGTGGTGGCAGGGCTGATCCTGCTGGCCGGCTTCATCATCGTCCTGAATTTTTTCAGCGTCTGGATCCGCGCGCTCTTTTCCGGCGCGCGCGTGACCTTTACCGACTTGATCGCGTTGCGCCTCCGGAATGTGCCGGTGGGCCTGGTGGTGGACAATCGAATCACGGCGGTAAAGTCCGGCCTGGCGGTGACCATCGACGATCTCTCGACGCATTACCTCGCGGGCGGAAATGTGGAGATGGTGGTGCTGGCGTTGATCGCAGCCCAAAAAGCGGGGATTCACCTGGAATTCGACCGGGCCTGTGCGATTGACCTGGCAACGAAGGGAACCGGTAAAACGGTGCTGGAGGCAGTGAAGACGTCGGTGAACCCCAAGGTGATTGACTGTCCCAATCCGAGCAGCGGCAAGACGACCATCGACGCGGTGGCCAAGGACGGGATTGTGATTCGCGCCCGGGCGCGGGTCACGGTGCGGACGAACCTGGATCGCTTCGTGGGCGGCGCCACTGAGGAAACGATCATCGCCCGCGTGGGCGAAGGGATCGTCTCCACGATCGGATCGGCCGACAGTTACAAGGATGTGCTGGAGAATCCGGATCGGATCTCGAAAACCGTTTTGGATAAAGCGCTCGACAGCAACACCGCGTTCGAAATCCTCTCGATCGACATTGCGGATGTGGACGTGGGGGAAAATGTGGGCGCGAAACTCCAGGCCGAGCAGGCGGAAGCGAACAAGCTGATCGCCCAGGCCCACGCGGAGGTCCGGCGCGCCGCGGCGGTGGCGTTGGAACAGGAGATGAGCGCGCGGGTGCAGGAAATGCGCTCGCGGGTGGTCGAAGCCGAGGCGCAGATTCCGATGGCGATGGCGGAAGCGTTTCGCTCCGGCAACCTCGGAGTGATGGATTACTACCGGATGCGCAATGTGCAGGCGGACACCGCGATGCGCGAAAACATCGCGCACCCACCGCAGACCGGCCCCGCCACGAGCCCGGTGGGATAGGCGCGCATGGAGAAGCTCATTATTCTCCTGTTGTTTGCGGCCGGGTCCGCCATTTCCACTTACTTTCAGAACAAGCGGAAGCGCGAGGAGGAGGAAGAACTCGCCCAAAAGCCAACCCGCAAGGCAGGAGGCGTGCCACCGGTGCCGCATTGGCCTCGAACGACGCGTGACTGGCAAGAGGAGGTGCGCAGGCTCCTGGGCGGCGAAATGTCCCCGCTAAATCCCCCGCCCCGCGCCCCAGCTTCGCCGCCCCTCAGTCCGACGGCGCCCAAAAAGATGCCCGGCCCACCTGGCAAACCGCTGAAGGCGGCCAAGAGCCCGGCACAGTCTATTGCCCCCGCGGCGCCGAACCCCCTCAAACAATCCGCAGCGGCCTATGCGCGCGCGGCCGCACTCAGCAGCCGGGTGGAGAGTCGGCTGGAAGTGGTCGATGCCCTCACCCGGGCCCATCCGGCAAGCAAGCCGGGGCGACGGAGCAGTTCCGCGGCGTCCAACACGGTCAAGCGCTGGACGCGCGACCGTGAAGCGCTGCGGGAGGCATTCATTGCCTCGCTGATTTTCGCCCCGCCCGCAGCTCTCCGCGCGCCAGCCGAGCGTTAAAGACGAACGGGTTTGCCCGTGGCTGCGGACCGATCCGCCGCAAAAATAACTTCGTGCGTGCGGGCGGCCTCCTTCAGACTGGTGAGCGGCATTTCGCGCCCATCGGCGAGCGCGTCAAAAAAGGCCTGAAACTGGGTCTGGTACGGGTGATCGGAAACATCTCCGGAATCGAGCAATTTCAGGCTGAGCTCGCTCCATTTCGCCTTGTTCAAGCCTCCGAACCGGGTGGAGTGGAACTTATTGTCCAGAAGCGATCCCTCGCTGCCGACCAGGTGCACGTGAAAATAGTAAGGCTGCAGACAGTCGATCACCGATGCGGTCTTGCCCACGCGGCCGTCCTTAAACTTCACCAGGGTGACGCTGCTGGTCGGATATTCGTAATTCTTGAAGCTTTCGCTTTGGGATGACGTGGCGAGGCTGGAGACGCTTTCGACTTCGCCCCCCATGCACAGGAGGAGCGCGTCCAGAGCGTGGCAACCGGCTGAAAGAAGGCTGCTCCCGCCGGCGTCTTTCCGGGTATTCCAGCGGTACTGGCCGTACCAGGGTCCAATGCCATGATAATAATCCACCTCGCCATAATGAATGGCGCCGAGGAGGCCCTGGTCGATCACCGCCTTGGTCGCGAGGAACTGGCTGGAGTACCGGCATTCGAAACAAACGCAGGTCTTCACGCGGGCCTGGCCCACCGCCTGCACCATGCGCTGCAGGTCTTTGGCATTCAGAGCCAGGGGCTTTTCAATGATCAGGTGCTTGCCCGCGCGCGCGGCGGCGATCGCCTGCTTCGCGTGATCGTAGGGATAGCTGCAAATCGAGACCACATCGATGTCGCTCGCGAGAAATTCGTCCAGGCTGGTGAAGGCGCGGATATCGGAACCATGCTTGCGAGAGAGTTCCGCCTCGTCGAGCGGGCGGCTGGAATAGACCGCCCGAACTTCCGCCGAGGAGGTGGCGTTAATCGCCCCGATGTGCGCTCCGGCGACCCAGCCATAACCAATGATCCCAACCTTGAATTTTTTCATGCGTGAGACCGGCAGTCTGCTGGCTCTGGCAGGAAAAAGCGATGCGCAAAGTGGAGGTGTATCACCCCATTTTACGCGGGGGGAATTCTCGCGTAAAAGTAGGAGATGTGGTCGTATCGAAAAACTTCATGGACCGCCGCCCTGGCGGCCGGGATTTTGGCCGGGTGCGCCGAAACACCGAAGCAGCCCGTGATGAGGCCGATCCCGCCGCCCCCTCCGACACCGCCGCCCGGAGTCGTCTACGTGCCGCAAATGGTTTACACCAACGGCGGCGCGATGGCCGCCGCTCCGGCCGCTCCGGCCGCCCCGGTCGTTTCCCCGAGCGGCCAACCGCTCGAGGTGAGCAGCAATTTCGTGAGCAGTGCGCCAGCGCCGGGGCCCGGCGTCCCGCCAGGAACTCCAGCAGCCCCCGGAGGCGCGGTGGCAGCGGCGCCCCAGACGCAGCCGCAGTACGAAGTTGTCCCGCCGAGACCCGGGCCCGACTACATCTGGAGAAACGGCTACTGGCGATGGGAAAACGCCTGGGTGTGGGTGCCGGGCCAATGGGTGTTTGAGGGGCCCGAGGTGATCATCGTTCCCGGAGGATATTACCACCACGGGTACGGCTGGCGGTACGGCCGCCGCTATCGTTGGTAAGCCGCCGTACGGCGGCCAAACGGCGCAAGGGTGCGGGGTCTGGCCAACCTTATTTCGATGCCGACGAGGCGTCCCGAGCCCAAACCGCTCGAATCGCCGCTTCATCGCCGCGACCGGTTGGACAGGCCTCGCTCGGCTCGTTGGCAAAGTACCAGCGCAGTTCGGCGGAAGTGGCGGTTCGGCCGCCGGGCATCTCCAAATATCCGTTCGGATCGGTCTTTCGCACCCAATCCCACGCGTACTGCAGCCAGCGAGCGCGATAATCCGGGGGCTGAAGTCCGAACCAGGTGATTTCATCGTAGCCCCAAATCCAGAGGAAACCTCCGCCTTGGGCGTTGGGCCGCCCCGGATGATCACTGCGGCCGTAGTTGTCGAGTTCGACGATGTAGGGCAGGTGTTCACAGGTCCAGCCACTGAACGTGCGACCGCCCTTGCTGCGATTGTAAAGCCCATCCGAAAACCCGAGTTCCAGAATTGCTTCCTGGGGTTTGTCCGGCGTTTCCTTGATCCGCAAGGGGAAGGCGTTGAAATCGAGGATGGGGTTGCCCTCATGCATCAACCCGCCGGTGGGCACATGACCGTTGCAAAGCACCATGTGCCGGCGCGCGTGTTTGGCCGCGTATTGCCGGACCTGGCTGATGAGCTGGAGCCAGCGGGCGTTGCCGCGATCGTTGCGGTTCATGATTTCCACCTGCCCGAAGTGAATGGCTTCGCAACCAGCGTCGATGTAGGAAGCCGCTTGATAGTAAAACCAGAGCTGGGTCTCCGATCGGCTTTCGTCCGGCACTTGCGCGTTGCCCATCGCCCGCCGCTGTCCCTCGGGATAGATGATATCCTCGTAGCGAAAATTGCGTGCTTCCACCGGCTGGTTGAGGTCGCGAAAGACCCAATCAGGGATGGCAATGGTGCTGACCTTCGGGCTGACCGTCTCGAACACGCAAGCTTCCAGAACGAGATCGGGATCGGCTGCCAGGACTGCGGGTATCTGTTCCTTCGCCCGTTTAACGTCTGCCAGGAAATTCCTTTCGGCGCCCCAAAGGCAAAGCGCCCGCGCGATATACTTCGCGCCGACGGCTTTAATCATCCGAACATCGTCCTGCAGCGGGCCCCGGCCATTCAACATGCCTTCGATGCAAATGGAACGAGCCAGATAGTTCTCGAGCACCGGCCGGGATATCGTCCGATCGAAGGCAAAACCGCCCGGACGATCTGTGGAACTGGCCACCGCCGCAGGGGGCGCCGCAGTGACCAGTAAAAGAAAACCGAACCCCGCGACGGACCGAATGAATTTGGCGATTTCTCTCACATGGCCCTCCTGAGATTCCCCGGACAACTCGCGCTCAGCGATCCACAGGCATGCGCCCGCGCGGCCCTAAAAGTTCATTCACCAATTCCGGAGCGTCGTAGATGCGGCGAAGCGCCTCGGTAATCGACCGGGAGTGAACCGAGAGGGCGCGCGCTTTTTGATCGGTGTAGGCGAAATCCAGGACCAGGGAATAGATGTTCCCGTCGAAAATGATTCCGATGAACTCGCCATTCTTGTTCAGGGTGGGGCTGCCGGAGTTCCCGCCGATGATGTCGGCCGTCGATACGAAGTTATACGGCGTGCGCATATCCAACGAATCCTTGCGCTGCGTCCAACGGGGCGGCAGATCGAAGGGCGGCTGGTTCTTGTGCTCGGCCGCGCGGTCGTAAAGCCCGCCGAAGGTGGTTTGGAAAGGAACCTGTTTGCCATCCTCCTCGTAGCCCTTGGCCTGACCGAACGCCAGACGCAGGGTAAAGGTGGCGTCGGGGTAGGTGCTGGCGCCTTCCAAAGCGAATCTGGCCGCCGCAATCTGGCCATACGCCTGCCGCTTGATCTCATCCTGCGGCTCGATGATTTTGCGCAGAGCGCGCGACGGTTCGTCGACCAGGAGTGCCAATTGGATCATCGGGTCATCCGATTTTTTGAAAAAGTCGGGCTGCTCCTTGTAAAGCTGCTTGCGCAACTCGACGGATTTCAGCTTCGTGCCGAGCACCAACTCAGAAGCGCGGTCGCGCGGCGATTTTCCAGCCAGAATCTTTTGCACCAGCGGGTCGGAAAACCCGAGCTTCTCGATGAGATGCGTCAGGGAATCCGCCAGCTTGAGTTGCTCAAAATCGTCGTAGATCGGCTCCTCGGAGAAGAGCTGCAACTCGAGCGACTCACGAGCCGATTCGCGGAATTCCCGCAGGCGCTGACCGTTGGGCTTGGAGCGTTCCTCCGCATTCCGCAAGAGCGTGCGGGCGATATGGAAGATTTCGCTGCCGAAGGCGCGGCCGCCCTCCAGCATGTTATAGGCGAGGCTGTTCTCACGAATCAGTTTCTGCGCTGCGGCAATGCGGTCATAGGCGGCCAGGGCGGATTCATATTTCCCTTCGGCGCGCAAGGCCTGCTTCAATTTCTCTTCGGTGGCACGCTTGCGGTTCATCAATTCGGGATCGAGCAAGCCCGCCAGGCCGCCTTCGCGCGCCTTGCGGCTGTTCTGCACGCCGAAGAGCGTCTCTTTGGCCCGACGGGCGTTCTCTTCGCTCCGGGCGCTGTAAACGGTGAGCAAAACCTCGAGACGATGGAGAGTTTCCAAAGCAAAAGGAAACTGGACGTCCCGCTTGTACTCGAGCTCATCCATGGTCAGCGAGCGGCTGGTCCCGCCCGGATGGCCGGACACGAAAATCAGGTCGTTTTCGGCAGGGCCGGCATCATTCCATTTGAGGTAATGTTCGATCTTCGCGGGCTGGCCGTTCTCGTAGGCGCGGAAGAAGCAGATATCGAGATCAAATCGCGGATATTCAAAATTGTCCGGATCACCCCCGTAAAATGCGGCCTGCTGCTCGGGCGCGAAGACCAGGCGGACATCGGTGTATTTCTTGTAGCGGTAGAGGTGATACTTGCCGCCCTGAAACAATGTGACCACATCGCTGCGCAGCCCGGTTTTATCGAGCGACTCCTTCTCGATCTCCGCCATGATGGATCGCCGGGCGCCAAACGCCTGTTCCGCGGTCATGTCCGGTTTTACAGCCCCTTTGACCCGCTCCGTCACGTCCTCAATGCTGATCAAGACATTCAGTTCCAGATCGTGGCAGCGCAACTCCTCGGCCCGGGTGCGGGCGTGAAAGCCGTCCCGCAGGTAGTTCTTTTCCGCGGTGCCCAGCTTCTGCAGGCAGTCCGCGCCCACATGGTGATTGGACAGGACAAGCCCTTCGGGCGAAACAAACGAGCCGGAGCCGCCGCTATTGAAGCGAACGGACGATTTTTGGACATGCTCAAGCCACTGATCGCTTGGCTCGAATCCGTATTGCTCCTGCAAAACTTTCCGCGGGGGATCGTTAAAAAGCCACATCCCCTCGTTGGCGTGGATCAAAGGTGTCATCAGTGTCAGTGCCAGACCGGTGGAAAGCGCTCGGGTTGAGATTTTCATTCAGGCTCCAATGGCCCGACATCATAAAAGGAAGCCGGCCGAATGTCGAATGGCACCCGCGATTGGACAGGATCGGACCGATGGGCCCGATTCTCGCCGGGAAACGATTCGCCCGCGGCAGATTGGATTTGCCGGAATGGCATCGGCTCAGTTAGGAGAGTCCGGTGCACCCGAGCCGCCTTGAGGAGATCACGTCAAAATACTCGCGACTGCGTATCGCGCTGATTGGAGATATCTGTCTGGATCGCTATTTTGAGATCGATCCTGGCCGCCAGGAAACTTCGATTGAGACCAATCTGCCGGTGCACAATGTCGTTCGGGTCCGGTGCCAACCGGGCGGCGCCGGGACGATTTTGAACAATCTGGTGGCGCTCGGGGTCGGCACGATCTATCCGGCAGCCATCACGGGCCTGGACGGCGAGGGGTACGAATTGCGGCGGGCGCTGGCAGCCTGCCCCGGGGTCGAAATGGATCACGTGCTGGAAAGCAGCGAGCGGCACACGTTCACCTACTCCAAGCCGCTCCTCATGCACAAGAATCGCGCTCCGGAGGAACTCAGCCGGTTGGACACGAAGAATTGGACGCCCACTCCGGAGTCCTTGCAGCAGCACATTGCCGAAGCGATCCGCCAGCTGGCTTCGGAAGTGGACGCGATGATCCTGCTGGATCAGGTGGACATTCCAGAAACCGGAGTGATCACCCGCAAAGTGCTCGAAGCCGTCCGGGAGGTGACCCGGGCAAACCCGGACCTGCTGGTGATCGCCGACAGCCGCCGGAGCTTGCGCGGCTATCCGCCGGTGTCGCTGAAAATGAACGGAGCGGAACTGGCGCTGTTCTTTGGCCTGTCCGGGAAGCTCTCGGTAGAGCAAGCGAAAGATCGCGCCCTGGCCCTGGCCCGGGACTACGGGAAAAATGTCTTCGTGACTCTGTCCGAAAACGGCATGGTCGGCGCCAACGGATCGGGAGTGGAATGGGTCCCCACATTGCCGGTTCGGGGTGAAATCGATATTGTGGGTGCCGGAGATTCCGTGACTGCCAATCTGACAGCTGCGTTGAGCGCGGGCGCCGGCCTGGGCGAAACGCTGCAAATCGCCCAACTCGCGGCGTCCATCGTCATTCATCAACTCGGCACGACCGGCACCGCGTCGGCCGCGCAACTGCAACAATTGCTGCCCTCATCCCCATTCGCCAAATGAAAACTCCACGCCCCTCCTTCGTGCCGCGCTGGCTTCACGGAAGCCTCGCACTGCTGGCAGCCACCTTTTTCGTTCTCAATCTGGACGCCGCCGCGCCCGCCCCCTGGAAGTCCCTCTTCAACGGCAAAGACCTGAACGGGTGGCAAAAGAACAATTTCGGGGGCGGAGGCGAGATCAAGGTCGAAGACGGCCGGCTCGTCCTGGGCATGGGCATAACCCTCACGGGAGTGCGGCGCACCAATGATTTAATCCGTTCCAATTTTGAGGTGGAGGTCGAGGCGTCCAAAATCGATGGCAACGACTTCTTCTGCGGGCTCACGTTTCCGGTGAAAGAATCCCACGCCACCCTGGTGGTGGGCGGCTGGGGCGGGTCACTGGTGGGCGTATCCAGCATCGACGGCCTGGATGCGTCTGAAAACGAGTACACGCAGTACATGAAGTTCGAAAACAACAAGTGGTACACGATCCGGCTGAGGGTCACCGACACGCGCATTCAAGCGTGGGTCAATCGGGAGAAGATCATCGACGCGGACATCGAAGGAAAACGGGTGAGCATGCGCCCAGGGGAAATTGAGGACGCGGCCCCGTTCGGCCTCTCGACCTATCAAACCACGGCGGCCTTCCGCGAAGTGAAAATCCGCCCGATTCCCGCGCACGTTCCGCGCGTGGATTTCATCGCGGGCAAGAAGAGCCATGGCCCAGGCGAGCACGAATACAAGAAAGCCCTGGAATTGCTGGCGCGGCAACTCGAACAACATGTCGAGTTCATCGATACAAAAGTGCATTACGACGGCTGGCCGACCGACCAGGACGTTTTGAAAAAATCGGACAGCATCGTGCTTTACTGCGATGGATCGGACCACGAAATCCAAGCCTTCCCGCCGCTGCTGGGCCGGCGCCTGGAGTTTTTGGGTGAGCAGATGAAACGGGGCGCGGGCCTGGCCTGCCTGCACTACGCTGTTTTTGTGCCCGGCCAGAAAGCGGGAAAACAATTCCTGGATTGGATCGGAGGCTACTTCGACTACGAGACTGGGGACACGCCCAACAAGTGGCATTCGAAAATCGAAACCAAAGATTATCAGGTTTACCCGGCTGCTCCCGCGCATCCGATCCTGACCGGGGTCGCCCCGTTCAGCACACACGAGGAGTTCTATTTCAAAATGCGATTTCCGGAGGAGAAGAAGAACATTACGCCGCTGATCACCTTTGACCCGGACAAGAAGGATTGGGAAAAAGTGGTCAGCTGGGCTGTGGACCGGCCGGATGGCGGCCGCGGCTTCGCCTATACCGGCGGACATTTCTTCAAGAATTTCGAGGATCCGACCGTGCAGCGCCTCCTGCTGAACGCGGTCCTCTGGACGGCTCACGCCGAGAACCAGATCGAACAACCCGCCAAATAACGGTGGGAAGCTGCTCCGCCAGACTTCAGCAGGTTCAGACGCCGATCATCCCGGTGGTCGCGGCCTTGATCCGCGAAAATCCGGGAACCATTTCGCTGGGACAAGGCGTGGTGGGCTACGGCCCGCCGCCCCAGGCGATCGAGAGGATTTCGGAATTTCTGGCCGATCCGGAAAACCACAAGTACAAGCCGGTTCAAGGCCTGCCCGCGCTGGTGCAGGCGCTGCAGGCAAAACTCGCGGCCGAGAATGGAATTCGGGCGGAGGCCCGACGGATCTTTGTCACCGCCGGAGGCAACCTGGCGTTCACCAATGCCCTGCTCGCCATCGCGGATCCCGGCGACGAAATCATTCTGCAGGTTCCTTACTACTTCAATCATGAGATGGCGATCACCATGGCTTCCTGCCGGCCTGTGCTGGTCCCAACGGACGATCGCTATCAACTGCGGCCGGACCTGATCCGGCAGGCGATCACCCCGCGGACCAAGGCGGTGGTGACCATCTCGCCCAACAACCCTTCCGGAGCGGTCTATCCGGCGGAAGCTTTGCGGGAAGTGAACGCTCTCTGCCGCGAGCGCGGCCTGTACCACATCCACGACGAAGCGTACGAGTACTTCACTTACCGGGAGGCGCGGCACTTCTCGCCCGGCTCCATTCCGGGATCCGATGATCACACCATCTCCCTCTTTTCAATGTCCAAAGCGTACGGGTTCGCCAGCTGGCGCATCGGCTACATGGCAGCGCCGGACCACTTGATTGAAGCGGTGAACAAGATCCAGGACACGATTTTGATTTGTGCGCCGGTGATCTCCCAATACGCCGCGCTGGGCGCGCTGGCGGCCGGGCGCGCTTTTTGCAGGCAGAGAATGGAAATCATGCAGCAAACGCGCGCTTTGGTGCAGCAGAAGCTCGATCAAATAGCCGATCGTTGCGAGACGCCGCCTGCGGATGGCGCATTCTATTTCCTGCTGCGCTTGAAAACAGGCCTTTCCTCCCTCCAAGTGGTCGAGCATCTGATTCGCCAACACAAAGTGGCGGCCATTCCAGGGACCGCCTTCGGCTTGAATGCCGGGTGTTTCATCCGGCTGGCCTATGGGAGCCTCTCGCTCGAAAGCGCTGCCACCGCCCTCGACCGTTTCGTGGCCGGGGTGCGTTCGCTGGGGAACGCGTCCTGATCTCCCGCCGCTCCGCTGGAAATCCCGCGGCGCGGACGCGCAAATTTGCTCCTCTCCAAGCTCGATTATGATAAGCTGCAGGCGCACTGCATGCGTATCCTGATCGTTGAAGATGAAGCCCAATTGGCGCGGCACATCTGCCGGGCTCTGGCGCGCAACGGCCACGACGCAACGAGCGAGCAGGACGGAGCCACTGGATTGAAGTCGGCCCTCGCCGACCCGCCGGATCTGATCGTCCTGGATTTGAACCTCCCCTTGCTGGATGGCTTCGGAATCCTGACGGAATTGCGCCGCGCCCGATGCCCGGCGCGGATTCTCATCCTTACCGCCCGCGGCGAAGTGGAACACCGGATCAGAGGGCTGAAGGCCGGGGCGGATGACTATCTGGCCAAGCCGTTTTCCATGGAGGAACTGGTGGCGCGCGTGGAAGCGCTTGGGCGGCGCGCCGCCACGCCGACCGCGGAGGACGTGCTGGAAGTCGGCAGCCTGCGGCTGGACCTGCACCGGCGCCTGGCCGCCCGGAGTGGCCGTCCCATCACACTCTCTCCCCGGGAATTCGACGTTCTGCAAGTGCTCATGCAGGAGCCTGGCCGCGCGTTTTCCCGCACTGAACTTTGCGAACGGGTGTGGCAACGGGACCATGAATATGACAGCCGAACGGTCGAGATTTTCATCGCCCGGCTCCGCAAAAAGGTGGATGAAGGCTTTTCGGAGCCCTTGATTGAAACCGTCCGCAGCGTCGGCTACCGGATCCTGCCGCAAGGGCGGAACGACGACGCCAAGAGCCCGAAGGGCGCAGATGCCGGGAACTGAGCCAGCAGCACGATTCTCCTACAAAAAATGAAATTTACTGCGTTCCTATCATTCGCGGCGCTCGCGGCGGTCCTCGCCCTGCCCTTGCGGGCGGACGCCACCATAGAAGGCCGGGTCGAACTGCCCAAAGCCCGCACCGCCCCGGTGGTCACCCAGCGCTACGAAATCATCTCCAAGGGGGGCGTGCTCTCGCCCAATCCGCCCGTGGCCGTGGTCTATCTGGAAGGATCGTTCCCTCCGCCCGCAGCGCCGCCCGTCAAGCGGCTCGAACAAAAGGATCTTCAGTTTGTGCCCGCGCTCCTGCCGGTGGAGAAAGGAACCAAGGTCGAATTCCCCAACCTCGACGACACCTATCACAATGTTTTTTCCTACTCGCCCGCCAAGCGGTTTGACCTCGGGCGCTACCGCCCGGATGAGCGTCCCGTCCCCTCCCAAACCTTCGATACGCCGGGGCTGATCACCCTGCGTTGCGATATCCACGAGCACATGCGCGGCCTGATTCTTGTGCTGGCGACGCCCTATTTCGTCACCACCGACGCCAAGGGCCAGTTCCGGCTCACTGGCCTGCCCGCCGGGCAATACAAGTTGAAAGCCTGGCTGAACAGCAAGACCACTCTCGAACAGCCGGTGCAACTGCAGGACGGATCAACCTTGAACGTTCATTTTCCGTGACCCTTACCCCGCGTGCCCCGGCTCCAGCGAAGACCGGATTTCGCTGGCAGTTGCTCCTCGCCATGATGGCGGTGGTGGCCGGGGTGACTGCGATCGCAATTTACATCGCCAACCGAAACCTTGCCGCCGAGGTTTCGGCGTCTCTCCGCCGAGAATTCGAGCAGAGGCTGGCAGACCTGCATCAAATCCAGGAAATCCGGCATGCGGTCCTGACCGAACGCTGCCGGGCCCTGGCGCGAAAGCCGAGAATCCATGCCGCCCTGGAAGACAATGCGCTGGACCTGCTCTACCCGAGCGCCCGGGACGAACTGCGTGACATCCTCGCGGCGCGAACCTCCGATCCGCTGGCCAACGGCCTGCACGCGCAATTCTACCGCTTTCTCGATTCCACCGGCGCGGTGCTATCCCCGCCTGATCCATCGGAAGTCGGCGGCCTGGCCGCAAACGACGAGGCGAAACTCGCGTTGAAAACTCAGCCGAAAACCTGGCAATTGGGCTACCTGCCTGTGCGCCCGAGCGGAGCGGAAAGCCCCGCGATCTCAGAAATCATTGCCGTTCCCATTTTTTCGAGCGAGACGGGTGAACCGATCGCCTCCCTGGTGCTTGGATTCAAGCCGCTCCGTTTTGACGACCCGGTAAATTCGATGAAGAGCGGGATTTGGGTGGAAGGATCAATGCACGCGCCGGGGGTTGAAGCCCAAGCGCAGGCCGAGCTGGAAAAGGCGGTGGCCGCTCCGATCGCTGCCACCAACCAAAATGCCCTCAGTTTTCAACTGAAATCGGCCGCAGCCACCTCGCTGGCGTTCACCACCCGCCTGAATCCTAATTCGCTTTACCCGCCCGCTTACGAAGTTTCGATCTTTCCCCTGACCGGGCTCGCGGCGCGCCAGGAAAAACTGCGCTGGCAAATCCTGTCCGTGGCGGCCCTCATGCTGGCGGCCGGCTTTCTGGCCAGCCATTACTTTGCCCGCAAGCTGTCGAAGCCGGTCGAGGAATTGGCGGTGGACTCGGCGCGCCAAAAAGCCGGGCGCCAGCAGGCGGAAGCGGCGCTGGAGCAAACCAGCGTCGAGTTGCAGCGATCCGTTCGCTTCTCCGCGGACGCCTCCCATCAGCTCAAGACGCCGGTCACCGTCATGCGCGCCGGCCTGGAAGAACTTTTGGCGCGCGACGATTTATCGCCGGATCTTCGCCGGGAGATTGACAACCTGATCCACCAGTCCTTCCGGCTAAGCGGCGTGGTCGATGACCTGCTGCTGCTTTCCCGGATGGACGCGGGGCGGCTGAACCTGGAGCTTGAACCGGTCGACCTTTCTCTGCTGCTAGACGGAGAGCTGGATGATCTCAGCGCCCAGCCCAATCCGTTGCATATCGAGGTTGAATCCGCCTTTCCAAAGGACATTCAGATCCAGGGGGAGAAGCGTTATACGACCATGATCGTGCGAAACCTGCTCGAAAACGCCCGCAAGTACAATCGGGCGGGCGGCTCGATCCGCGTGAGCGCGAGACAGGACGTGGAAAGCATCGACCTTTCGATTGCGAACAGCGGCCCCCCCATCCCCCCGCCAATCCAGCGACTCATTTTCGAGCGGTTTCATCGCGGGACGGTGGGTGAAAATGTGCCGGGCCACGGCCTCGGCCTGAACCTCGCCCGCGAATTGGCGCGCTTGCACGGAGGCGATCTCTGGCTGGCACGGTCGGACGCGGCCACAACGGAATTCATCGTCCGGTTCCGCCTCGCTGCTGTCTTGTCACGAACTTGAATGAGCGACTTCCGCCTAATCCTGGCCTTGTGCGCGGTTCAAGCGGCCGCGGCGCAGGATTTTCTCGATCGGGTCGACGAATTCCTGACCTTTAACTCCCCGGGAAACGAGATTCGGACCCGGGTCAGCGGCCTGGCTGACCTCGAAGCTTACGAATTCTCCCAGCCGGCCCCTGCGTTGATCGCCTCCGATCACCACACTCTTTTGAATCCGCGCCTCACCCTCTTCCTCGACAGCCAGCTTGGGGACAAATTTTATTTCTTCGGACAGGCGCGTTTCGACCGCGGATTCGATCCGGGAGACCGATCGTTGCAAGGCCGGCTGGAAGAATACGCGCTGCGGTTTACGCCCTGGGAAGACGGCCGGTTCAACGTGCAAGCGGGCAAATTTGCCACGATCGTGGGCAACTGGGTTCCGCGCCATCTTTCGTGGGAAAACCCGTTTATCAACGCGCCGCTGCCCTACGAGACTATCACGCCGGTCTCCGACGCGGACTTGCCTCTGCGCGCCGCGCAGCTCCTGGAGCCAATCACCGAGAAATACGATTACAATCCGCTGATCTGGGGCCCGAGTTACACGACCGGCCTCTCGATCGCCGGCCGCCTGAATCAGGTCGATGTTGCGGTCGAGGTAAAAAATGCCCCGCTGACCTCCCGCCCGGAATCGTGGAGCGCCACCGCCATCGGTTTCGATCATCCCACGGTGAGCGGGCGCGCCGGATGGCGGCCCAATGTCATGTGGAATCTGGGCCTCTCCGCGAGTGATGGCGCCTACCTCCGACCCGAAGCCCAGGCGGCGCTGCCGGCCGGGCGGAGCATCGGCGATTATCACCAAAGCCTGCTCGGCCAGGATGTGAGTTTTGCCTGGCGCCACCTCCAGATCTGGGCCGAATTCTACGAAGCGCGCTGGGACATCCCGCGCGTAGGCGCGGCCGACACTTTCTCATACTACATCGAGGCCAAATACAAGGTCTCACCCCGCTTCTTCACCGCGCTCCGCTGGAATCAACAATTCTACTCCACCGTGCGCGATGAAACCGGAAAGGAATTCGCCTGGGGCCGCGACCTCTGGCGCACCGACGCCGCGCTGGGCTTTCGCCCCACGGCGCACACGCAGTTGAAAATGGAGTACTCCCTCCAGCGTGAGGCCTCATCCGGCTCCGACTTCGGGCATATTCTGGCGGCACAATTCACGCTGCGGTTCTGACGCCTGGCGGCGCTGCGTTCAGCCCGGCCGGGCAAACGTTTGATTCGCTCCCATTCGCGCAAGGTAACAGCTCCGTTACGGTAAACGTTTTGAAGATCCGGCGGGCAAATCTCAAATTCACCAGCGAATAGTGAGATTTCTAACGACTGCAACGAATATGAAACGACTTAAGCTCTCTGCAACAGCCTGCGCGCTGCTGCTTGGCCTGCCCGCCTACGGTCAGGGATATCACTCAAATGACTTGACGCCCGCCGGCTTCCAAGCGGGCAAGCTAACGGGCGCCTCCGGCGGGAAACAAGCGGGTGGCGCAACGGCCTCCATCTACGGTTACACTCACGCGATGCTGCTGAGCGGCAACGCGCTGTCCGGAGTCGATCTGCACCCGGGCACAAGCTACTACTATTCGATGGCCACCTGCCTTGATGACCTGCAGCAGGGGGGCTGGGCCTACTCCGTCTCCGGAGTTCATGCTTTCGTCTGGAATGGATCCGCCAGCTCCTATGTCGATCTTCACCCGGCTGGATACAATTTCTCCTACTGCCTGGGGTTGAACGGCGGCGAGCAGGTCGGTTACGCCCAAAGCCAGAGTTACTTCATCACTGCCTCCCACGCCTTCTGCTGGCACGGGTCGGCAGCGAGCGCCGTCGATCTCCATCCCGCCACCACTTATGCCTTCTCCCGTGCCCTGGGCTGCCGGAATGGCGAGGAAGTTGGTTACGTTTCGTCCATCGCTTATGCGGACGGTGAATCCGTCGCCTACCACACAGGAAGCCATGCGATGCGCTGGGCCGGCACGGCAGCCAGCGCCGTGGATTTGCATCCCGCGGGATTCGATTCATCCGAAGCGCTCAGCACGACGGGCACGCAACAAGGGGGCTGGGGTTACAGCGCACTGGATCCGAATCACGTTCACGCGCTTCTCTGGAACGGCAGCGCGGCCAGCGTCACCGACCTGAGTCCTGTCGGCTTTACCGACACGAAAATCACCGCCATGACCGACACCGTGCAAGTCGGCGAAGGCTGGGTGGGAACGCCGGGCGCCACCGGCTCCGTGCGCCACGCGCTGACCTGGGCCGGGACCGCGGCCAGCGTTGTCGATCTCAATCAGTACCTCCCGACGGGCTACACCAACGCCGTGGCCACCGGCATTGACGCTGCGGGCAACGTCGTCGGCTACGCCTACAACACTTTTGCCGCCGGTGTCACCGTGCCGCCGGATGCCGTCGCGGTGGTATTCGCCCCGGGCGCCGCGCCCGCGTCGGGCTTGTCCACCCTCACACTTTCCCCCGCCAATGCCGCCCCCGGGGACGCACTGCAAGGGGAAGTTACTCTCAGCGCCCCGGCACCCGCAGGCGGCCTGCCAATCACCTTCCTCAGCACCGCCCCGACCGCGGTCGCGACACCCGCCGCCATCTTGATTCCGGAAGGCCAGACCAACGCTACGTTTGCTCTGACCGCTGGTGGCGCCACTCTCACCGTTCCGACCAGCTTCAAATTCTACGCCACCGACGGGAGCGTCAGCCGGTCTACCCTGCTCACGGTCACCCCGGTCGTAAAGTTGGCCAGCGTGAGCGCGAATCCGGTCGAAGGCGGCTTCTCCACAAGCGGCACGATCACGCTTAGCATCCCGGCACAAGCCGGCGGGGCGGTTGTCAGCCTCGCGAGCGCAAACTCCGCGCTGGCCACGGTCACACCATCGGTCACGCTGCCGCTCGGATACACCACCATGAGCTTTGCCATCAACACCGCACCCGTTGCTGCGACGACGACCATCCCGATCACGGCGACTCTGAACGGCCAAACCCTGTCGAGCAGCGTCACTTTGAGTCCAGCCCCGGTGATCTCGGTGGCCTCGCTCAGCTTTCCGTCAGTGGTCGGCGGGGGCCAGATGATTGGAACCGTGACTTTGAACAATTTTCCTCGAAGCGCGAGCGGTGCCACGATCACCCTTCAGAGCGGCGACGCACAGACCCTGCAGGTGCCGGCCACCGTGACGGTCCCGCAAGGCGCTTTCAGCGTCACCATCCCGATCACGACCACGACCGTCACCGGACTGAAAGGGGTATCGGTCAAAGCCGCCTACAACGGCAGTTCGATAACGACCACAGCTTTGGTTTACCCTCCGCCCACTGTGACTATCACGCAGGCCGAATATGTGCAGGATCTTCAACTGTTCAAGGTCGCGGCCACGACCAGTTTCACCAATGCCGTCCTCACCTTCGGAACAGACCCGCTCTCCGCTCCGCTCGGCACGATGCAGTTTGAAGCGGGCGCCTTCACCGGCTCCATCCTGATGACGACCGCCCCATCGGTGGCCACGGTTTGGAATTCGCAAGGCGGCCTGGCCACGGTTCCCGTGGTGATCAAGACCAGTTCAGCCACGGCAACGGGCGGAGGAGGAGGTGGTGGTGGCGGCGGCGGTGGTGGTGGCGGCGGAACAGCCACGAGCTACAAGATCGCGATCAGCATCGTTGGCAAAGGAACGGTCACGACCAGCCCGAGCGGCACAAGCTTCCCGGCCGGAACCGTTGTGAAACTGACAGCTACGCCAGCCGCTGGATCCCCCTGGATCGGCTGGTCCGGGGACGCGAGTGGAACCGCCAATCCGCTGACGATCACCATGACCAAAGACATGAAGATCAGCGCCCTTTTCAAATAGCCAGGGAGAATCCGCTGAAGAGCAGGGCGTGAGCGAAAGCTCACGCCTTTTTATTTCACCGTCTTCAATTCAAACTTCGGATTGACCTCGATGTCGAAATCCTTGTAGCGGACTTCCAACGGGCCGCCCGCGTGGAGTTGAAAAGCAATAATTCCCTGCCGGGCGGCCTTCGCATCGTCCACATCGACGCACAAATGGCCGTTAATGGCCGTGCGCATTTTGCTTCCCACGGCCAGCACCTCATAGGTGTTCCAGCCATCGCGATTCACGAACGCTTCGCCCGACTTGTCCCACAACAAACCCCGCCCCTGTTCCTCGTAGAGTTTGCCCCACCACCCGGCGCCAATATCGGCCTGGCAACCGCGCACCTCGCCATCCGGAAGCGGCTCGCTGCGAAACTGAATCCCGCTATTTTCCTTGTTCGGAGTCAGTTTTACTTTGCAGACGAACCGGAAGTCGGAAAAAACCATCTGGCTCTTCAGAAACTCGTTCCGTTTCAGTCCAGTTTTGCTCGATCCGACGATTTCGCCGTTCTCCACCCTCCAAAGCTCCTCGTTGCCATCCCAGCCCGCGAGATCCTTGCCACTGTAAAAATAGGCCGCCGTCTCCGCGGTTCCGAGCAGCGGCACCTGGCCCGGCCGGCTCAGATAGTAGATCAAGTCGCGCACTTCCTGCTCGGCCAGCGGGGTCAACAGCCCTTCCGGCATCATGGAGATCTCGCTCAGGTGAATGGATTCGATATCCGACCGTTGCAGGGTCAGCAGTTCGTTCGCTGTCGCAATGGTCAGGGAATTGGCATCCTCCTTCTTCACGATGCCGGTCAAAACCCGATCGTCTTTCATCGTAATCGTGGAACTGCGGTAGTCGTTCGGAATCACCGCATTCGGATCGACCACATTCTCGAGGACATATTGCAAATCACCGCGATTGGAACCGGTGATATCCGGCCCCACCTTGCCGCCCACGTCAAACAGCGTGTGGCATTGCTGGCAGGTTCGGGCAAAAACCGCCCGGCCGCGCACCGCGTCGCCCGGCGTTGATCCGCCAGCGCTATAAATGGCCTTGTAACGCTCGATCTCCTGTTTCTTGTCCGCCGAAGCCTCTCGGAAAGCGCCCCAGACCTTCTGAACCTGCTCGTCGATTTCCGCGACTTTCAAGTTTCGGAGCTGCCGAACAATCTCCGCAGTCAAGTCGCGACGAGGCACTGTACCGCTGGCAACCGCCGCCAGCAGGGGGCGCGCGTAGCTGGCCCGCGCGGCCAGCGTGTTCACCGCGTCCCGTCTTTCGCTCCCATTCAACTGGGGATAGGTTTTGAGAATCGCTTCCGCCGCGCCGGGGACATCGAAGCGGGCGAGCCCGCGAATGGACTGGCCGCGCAAGGCTGGATCGTCGAGCAACCCCTGAAGAATCGCAGGAATTCCGGGGTCTCGCGTCGCCAGAAGTGAATCCAAACCGGCCCTCCGGGTCGAGAGTTCGGCGCCGCGGTTCACGACCACTTGCTTGATTCCGGCCAGCGCTCGCTCGCTGCCGAAGGCAAGCCCCAAGCTCTGCGCCAGCACCCGCACTTGCTCATCGGCACTCTTCCCCAGCTTTTCTTCGAGGCTCTGCCAGCCCGAGGGCATCGTAACATCCCGCTTTCCGCGCAGCGCGTCATTCATCCCCCGCAAGACATCCAGTTGCATCTGCGGGTCCTGCGCGTCGTTGAGCACTTTGACCAGGGCGCTGAGTCCCTCCGCATTCTGAGCCTGCAGGGAAGCCGACAGCAGTAAACCCCCGCAGAAAACGGGGAGACAGTATCGAGACAAACGTTTCATGAAGACTACTTGATGATGACAGAATCCGCTCAGTTGCTGGCGACTACCTTGCTGGTCGTGGCGATGCGCCGGGCGATAAATTGGCGCAGCTTGGGAATCCGTGTGTCCTGGAGGAGTTTTACGCCCCGGGTGGCATCCGCGGCGATCGACGCCTCGGCCGCGCACCAATAAACCACCGGCAGGTTGTGATCGTCCGCATCTTCGCCGTGCTGGAACAACCTGGTAATCACTTCCCAGCGCTTGGCTGGCGCAGTGCGCTGCATCGCCGAAGCCAGGTAAAGCCGGACCACCGGCGAAGGATCACTCGCCGCCATTTTGCCAAATTCAGCCAGAGCGGCATCGGACGGACCTTTGTCCTCGGACATCAACTGGATCGTCCAGGCGCGCACGTATTCATGCGGGCTTTTCAACAGGGAAAGCGCGAAAGCCTCATCCAGCCCGCCGGTGACGTGCAGCGTCCACAAAGCGTGCAATTGATTCACCTCATCGGAGTTCCCCTTGATCATCTCCTTGAGGGCGGCATGGACCTCGGGATCCTTTCCTCTTTCCTCGAGGATCCGGCGGGAGTGCCGGGCATAAAATTCATTTTTGTCCGCGAGCAACCGGACCAGATCCGCGCTTGATTTCTTCTTCAAGTCGATCGGGGTGAATTTCTGGTTGTTGTAAACGAGCTTGAAGATGCGGCCGTTCGAGCGATCGTGTCCGGCCTCGTTATTGTGATGGCACTGGTTCTTGTCATACCAGTCGATCATGTAAACCGAGCCGTCCTGATCGTAGAGCATATTCAGGATTTGGGACCAGCTATCGTTGAAATTCACGAAATCGGGCGCGTGGTGTCCCACGAAGCCCGAGCCTTTGCGCTCCGCCACATCCATGTTCAAACGCTGGCCGTGGATGTTATTCATGATCAGGCCGCCTTTATATTTCTCGGGAAAACTGCCGCCCAGATAAACCATCATGCCGGCGTGAGCATGGCCTCCGCCCGCCGCATCGGAACGACCGTTCGCCGCATGCGGGCCCTTGTTGCCGGCGTAATGCACATGATCGGCCACCGTCTTAATGTCCTCGTAAATGTTGAGATTGAAATGTTGTCCAGCCTGCCGGTCATAGCGCGCGCCCTGAATCATATGAAACAGGTGCGGGATCACACAGGCCTCGATCCAGCACTGCCCGTGGGCATCGAAGTCCACGCCCCACGGATTGCTCGTTCCTTCCGCAAACAGTTCGAATTTCTTCTTGAGCGGATGGTAGCGCCAGACACCCGCATTCAAGCGGGTGCGCTCGGCATCGCCTGAACCGGGCGGGCCCACTTTGGATTGCGTGAAGACGCCGTGGCAGCCGTAGAGCCAGCCGTCCGGCCCCCAAGTGAAGGTGTTCAAAGTCTCGTGGGTATCCTGATAAGCCCAGCCGTCCAGAATGATTTCGGGCGGGCCATCTGGCTTGTCATCCCCATCGCGATCCGGAATGAACATGAAGTAGGGCGCCGCCCCGACCCACACCCCGCCAAAGCCGACTTCCAAGCCGCTGACCAGATTCAAACCTTCCATGAAGACGGTCCGTTTATCGAACTTATGGTCGCCGTCCGTATCCTCAAAAATCAGGATGCGATCCTTCCCCTGCCCTTCGGGCGCCCGGCGGGGGTAGGTGTAACCTTCGGCCACCCAAAGGCGGCCGCGATCATCGATGGTAAAAGCGATCGGCTGCCTTACGTCCGGCTCCCCGGCAAACAGATTCAGAGTAAAGCCGTCCGGAACGGTGGCCGCTTTGGCTGCCTCTTCGGGAGGCAGCCCGGCATACTTCACCACGTCCATCGGAGGAGGCGCATCGGCCGCCTGCCTGGCCGGATCGATTTCATTGTCGAATTTCGGCCGCTGCGCATGGAGGCGAAAATCGTCGAAATTGATGTGGCCCCAGGGCCCGCTTTGCTCATCGACCACTCGAATGAAAATCTCGGCCCCCTGCACATCTTTCAGATCCACCACCACCGGACGCAGATTCTCGCTCTCGCTGCCGGTGACTTTGAAAAACACTTCGTTGCTGCCGGCCCGCACTAACTCCACCCGGGTGGTCGGAAGGTTCCCGCCCGCCACCAGGAAACTCGCGTAGCGCTGAGTCACCTTAAACGGAACGGAGGTTAACCGCCCCTGAAGGTCGTCCCCCTGCCGCTCGTAGGTCCCCACCCAGAACTGGCCTTCGTGATCACTGCGCATGTCCGTGCGGCGCGAGGCCACGGTATCGCCCCGAACGGGCTGGCCTTGAAAAGCTTTCCCCTCAGCGACCCAGTCCTTCAACGTGCCGGTTTCGAAGCCGAAGTTCAACGGCTGGCCATCTTTGCCAGTCGGGAATGCTCCATCACGCTGCGCATGGACCAGGGCTGCGGACGCCGCCGCCAGGAGAAAGAGTTTCTTCATCTCGTGTTGTTAGAATTGGATGCAGGTTTCAGTGGAAAATTCATCGACCCAGCGTTAGGGCGGAAACGGACCTGCGTCGCACTTCCACTGGATTTGTCCGGGATCGTAAGCCGGCGCCCGTCCGATCTCCAGCACAAACCGGCTTCCGGCTTGAAGCGGCTCGAAGAAGGTGGCCGAGAGAGAGGACCAGCTTTGCGATCGACCGGCCGGGAGTCAGGACAACGGCGTTCGACGGACACGCCTCAGTAGAGCTTCGTGGACTCCTCTTCGTGGATGGGCTTCTGGAATTGATCGCTGCTCAGTTCGATCTGGAAACGGACATCGCCCGGTTGGACCGCCTTGACCACGACGCGCCAAGTGGCAACGCCCTTCGGATCGAGAACGGCCAGAGCGTCCGTGCCAACGCGGTCGTCCGTTTTATGGATCGCGCTGGGCCCATCACCGGAGACGAACTGTTCGTTGGGAGGAATGGTAAAATCGAGGCGAACGCGCGTCGCGGGAGTGTTGCCCTGGTTGGTCACCTTGATTTCGTAAGTGACCTCGTTCCCCACCTGCACCGGATCCTCCAGGTCGATCGCATCGATCAGGATCGCCGGAATTCCAATCACCCGGGTCGAGCAAGCCGTTTGAGCCACAGACACCTGCTCCCCTTCGGCTCGCGCCTGAAAGGCAACCGGACCGGGATTTACGCCATTGAAGACCGCACAAAACTGCTGACCGGATTTGGCGGGCAGATTGGTGAATCCCCAAGTTAACTCGCGATCCGCCATGCTAAAACCGGCACTCGCCTTCAAAAGGGAAACATTGTCCGGAACGGGCAGATGCACCTTGCCTTTGGGCAGCCACCCGGTCCCGTCATTCCGAACGGTCAGACAGAAATCAAATGGCCGACCGGGAAGCACCTCGGCGGGCACAACGCACTCGATGGCCAAAGCCGGGAGAGGCTCAAGCCCCTGATCTTCCACAAAAAAGTTGCTGCACGCTTTCGGAGTGACGCAGCGATAGAGGCGCCCGTTCGAACGAAAATTGAAGGCGTAAGCCGGCGCCGGCTCTTTCCCGGCCCAAAGAACGTTCCGCAGGCAGATCGGTTTGCCATTTTCCCGCGAGGACATGAACGGCATCGTTTCGCCGACAGGAATGGTTACGTCGCGGACAGGCGCATTGAGGGCGGCCTGCCACAGATCCTCCAACTTGCCGGTCCAGCCCCATTGGCGAAGCACCTCGGCGATATCCCCCCGCAAATGCTCGTCTCGAAAGCGCGCCCGCAAATCGTCCGGGCTCGAGAGCGGGGGAGCGAATCGCGTGGAGGGATGGCCCAGAAAGGTTGCACGATGTTGTTCCGCCCGGGCCGGGCCAGCGGCGAGAAAGCAGAGCCAAAGGAGCAACAGCAGCAGTCTGTTTAGGGAGCTCACAACCGATTTCCTCCAATTTGCGCCGAAAATATCCCCCGGAAAAGCAAAAAGCTGGCGGGCTCAAACAAGCCCGCCAGCTGTGAAACTAAGCCATCTTAGTAAACGCGGGTGCTTTCCTCAGCCCGTGTCGGAGCCGGGATGTCATCCGAGGTGCGGATGAAGGTGACGCGCGCGTCGCCAGCCTTCACGCCCTTGGCCACGATCTTGTATTCAAACGCCTGCTTCGGAGCGAGGCGCGGGAACGGCGGGAAGGTGACGGTCTTGCCGCTGACCACGCCGCCATTGGTGGCGCTGACAGGATCGATTTCCTCAGGGAACTGCACGACCATCTTGACGTTGGTGTCATCCGCGGTGCCCTGGTTGGTCACACGGACAGTGTAGGTCGTGTTTTCACCCACCTGGATAGGATCGGGATCGTCAGCCTTCTCGAGCAAGAGAGCTCCAACGCCGCGCCAGATGGTGCAGGCTTGAGCGGATTCACGCAGGCCCTCAGCCGAGGCCACGGTCACGCTGTTGCAGCGTTCGCCCGGGGTCTTGGAAGTCAGAGTCACGTCGAAGCTCTTTTCATCGCCCGCGGCGAGAGAACCGACGTTCCAAGTGGCGGTATTACCGTTGACAGTGCCGCCGCCCGCGGAAACAAAGGTGGTGTCAGCCGGAGCCGTATCGGTCACAACCACGCCGGTCAGAGTGGTGTCGCCGGTGTTGGAAACAACGATGTGGTAGCGCGCGTTGCGGCTCAGGAATTGTTCCTTGTCGCCGGTCTTCACGATCTTCAGGCCGGGCACGAGCACTTCGGTGCAGGCTTCGCTATCCGCCTTGCCGGCGTTCGAGGTGGTCACGCTCGCCACGTTGCAATGCTTGCCCTTGGCCGCGGCCTTGAGCACCACGCTCATCTGCTTGGACTCGTTCGGGCCGAGATCGCCCACGTCAAAGCGCAGGGTCTTCTGGCCGCTGGAGTGGGTCATGCCATCCGGAACGGCATCGGTCACCACGACGTTGTGAGCCGCCAGGCTGCCGCTGTTCTTCACAACGATCGTGTAGGTCACGTCGCTGTTGATCACCGCTTGGGCCGCGCCGGTCTTCACGATGCTAATGGAAGCTTTGCCGACGAAGGTTGCCACGCAAACCTTGGGAACCGCCGAAACCGTGGCGCAGTTCACCACGTTGCCTTCGCGATCGGCTTTTGCCCAGACCTTGATCACTCCGCTCGATCCTTTGTCGATGTCAGAGAGGGTCCAAACCAGGCGACCGTCTGCCGGGGTGGCAGCGGGCTCGCTGCGGACGTAGGTGACTCCTTCACCCAGCTTGTCGGTGATCGTCAAGCTATCGAGGGTGTCGAGGGCGGAATAAGCCACATCATATTCGAAAGTTTCGCCGAGGGTCACGGCCGCCGGAGCGGTCTTCTTCAAAACCACCAGATCCGTCTTGATAGTTCCCTCGTTGGCCGCACGGGCCGGGGCAGGAGCCGCTGGAGCCGGAGCTTCCTTGGGAGCGGGTTTGGCTTTTTGCTGCTGTTGTTGCTGTTGGGAGCCACCAGAACGATGGGCGGAGGTTGAGCCTGCTCCAGCAGACGCATTTTGCTGCTGCTGCTGAGTGGTGCAGGCTGCGGTGAGTAGCATGACGGAGCAGAAGACTGCGGTCATGCTCAGGCCGGACTTTTCATTTCGCCAAAAACTAAAAAGCTGCCTTTTGGGATTCTGAGTTGTTTTCATAAACAGGTTTTTCGAGTCGCGCCAGAAGGTCTTCCCTTAGGTCACTGAAGCCCTCCCAGTCTTACGCGCAAAGACTACGGAAGAGATTGTAGTCTACGCCTCAATGATCTATCAAATGATTTCTGGTAAGGAGATCATAATGAATGCCGCGCTGTCCCGGGTCTTGATTTCACCGAAACTGTTCCCTCTCAATTTCTTACCCGCTCTGGCAGTCGCCCTTTGCTTGCTGGGATGCGCCTCTCTCCCCTCTCCAGGGCCTTCTTCCGCCAAAGCCAAGGCCGAACTGCGAGCCCGAATTACAGGCCTGAGTGAGCGCGTGCAGGAAGAGGAAGCCAGCCGACTGGCCGAAACCGCGGTGGATGAAGCGATCCATCTCGCCCGCCAGTATGGAGCGGTGCGACCGGCCTGGTTTCACAACGTCTTGGTAAACCACGGGCTGCGAGAACGCGGCCTGTGCTTCCAATGGGCGAACGACTTGTTCGAAAAGCTGTATCCCCTTGGCCTGGTGTCGCTCGATCTGCAACTGGCTGTCTCCTACATGGACACACCGCACGAACACAACGTCATCGTCGTCACCGCCCACGGCCAGCCGTTTGAAACCGGCATCGTCCTGGATGCCTGGCGTTATTCAGGACGACTCTGGTCCTGTCCGGTCGCCGCAGATGCGAAATACCATTGGACTCCTCTGCCCGCCGACCGGATCGATCCGGAAATCCGGAAGCTGCTGAGAATGCCCCCTGAAGACCAGGAATCCTCTGCCTTGGCCGGAGGCGGCCAGTAAGTTGCGCAGGCTTGCCTGTTCCGCCAACAAACCTCAGGCTGCGCCGGTGCCAACAAGACAAGAAATCATCGCCAGACTGGTCCAGCCAGGGCTGATCGCGGTCGTCCGGGCGCGCGCAACCGAACAGGTCGTTCCCCTGGCCGAAGCTTTGCTTCGCGGAGGAATCAAAGCGGTGGAAGTGACCATGACCACACCGAACGCGCTGTCGGCCATTCGCGACTGTGTCCAGCGCCTCCCATCGGACGCCCTGATCGGAGTGGGAACCGTGCTGGACGCGAAGACTTGCCAGGCGGCGGTGGAGGCAGGAGCGCAATTCGTGGTTACCCCGATCATGAGACCGGCTATCGCCGAGGCGGCTCACGCGCTGGACAAGCCGGTGATGCTCGGCGCCTTCACTCCCACGGAAGCTCAAGCCGCTTATGAAGCGGGCGCAGACTTCGTCAAACTATTCCCAGCCGAAGCCGTGGGGACCTCGTACATCAAGGCGCTGCGCGCTCCCCTGCCCCATCTAAAAATCGTGCCGACGGGAGGGGTCACGCTGGAAAATGTAGCCGACTTCTTCAAAGCGGGCTGCGCAGCCGTGGGCATTGGGTCATCCCTGATCTCGGCGTCCATGCTCGAGAAAAATGATTGGGCGGAGTTGGAGCGGGCAGCCCGTCAGTTTGTCGCCGCCGCTCGCCGCTGATCAGGCGATCGGAGCGCCAGCGAACGATAAGGCCTCGTCCAGCCAGTCATCCATCTTCAGCACCGCGGTCCGTTGGTTGAAGGCGATCCTTTGTGCATTGCGCTGGGCCAGAGCAAACGCCGCCGTGGCCGCTTTGCCGCTGGCCGGCAGGCCCCGATTCACAAAAAGCGCCAGTTGCCGATGGACCGCCCCGGGCAAATAGCGCCGCAGCAACTCGTCCTGCATGCTCACGAACGCCTGCGCGGAGCCGGGATCACCCTGGCGGCCGCTCCGGCCGAAAAGCTGGCGGTCGACCCGGCCGGACTCGTGGCGCTCAGTGGCGATCACGTGCAAGCCCCCTGCCTCCGGCACGCCGCTGCCGAGTTTAATATCCGTGCCACGGCCCGCCATGTTGGTGGCGATAGTGATTTGGAACTTCTGGCCGGCGAGGGCCACGATGTTCGCTTCCTCCTGCAGACGGGTCGCATTCAGCAATCGATGTTCGAGGCCCCTTTCCTCCAACAGCGCGGACAAGCGTTCGCTCGCAGCTACGTTGCGCGTGCCGATCAGAACGGGCCGGCCAAGGCGATGGAGCTTTTCGATCTCGTCGGCCACCGCTTTGTATTTCGCGGTCTCATCGGAAAACACGCGATCCGGCCATTGCACCCGGACACAAGGACGATTGGTCGGAATCCGGACCACGGGCAGCTTGTAGATTTGCCAGAATTCCTCGGAAGCTTCGCGCGCGGTTCCGGTCATGCCGGAGAGCCGGCGATAAAGACGAAAGAAACGCTGAAAGCTCAAACGGGCGATCGTCTCCGTCGGATCGCTCGGCTCCAGCCCCTCTTTCGTTTCCACAGCCTGATGGAGGCCTTGCCGCCAACTGCGCTGAGGCATGGGGCGTCCGGTAAACTCGTCGACAATCACCACCTTGCCGTTGTCCAGCACGTACTGCTTGCCGCGTTGGAAAAACTCCCGAGCCAGCAGCGCCTGACGAATCATGTCGGCCCGACGATCCTGCCCGCGCCAAAGCCCTCCGTACGAACTGCACCGATCCGCAAGTTTCTCCACGCCTTTGGGCGTGAGATGCACTTCGCGATAGCGGGCGTCCAGCTCGTAGTCGAGTTCCGGTTCCAAAGAAGCGACGATCTCGTTGGCGAGGACGCTCGCTTCCCGCAATTGCTCGTTCTTGTGCGACGCGGAAATAATCAGCGGGGTCACCGCCTCATCGATCAGAATGCTGTCCGCCTCGTCCACGATGGCCGTATCCAAGCCTCGCATGACAATGGCATCCCGGCCGGCCCGCGCCCCCAGAGCCATGGAGCGGATGAGACGCCGGGTGGGATCGGTCACAGATCCGAGCTGCAACCGGTCCCGAAGAAAATCCGCCAGAACCTCTTTGCTGGTGGTATAAGTCACGTCGCAGGCGTACTCGCGACGCCGCTCCTCTGGGTCCATCGCGGCGGTGACGTAACCGACCGATACTCCGCAGAACTGGTAAATTGGCTTGATCCACTCTTCATCACGGCGGACCAAGTAATCGTTCACGGTGACCACGTGGCAGGGACGCTTGGTCCACCCCGCCATGACCGCAGCCAGCCCCGCCGTCAAAGTCTTGCCCTCGCCCGTCGCCATTTCCGCGAGACAACCGCGGTGCAAGGCCAGGGCGCCCGCGAGTTGGACCGGAAAGGGGCGCAGCCCGACCTGGCGGTCGGACACCTCGCGAATCGCCGCGAGGGCCTCCAGCTCCAGCCCGCTGCAATCCCGGCCGCCGCGGCGGAAGCGCATTCTCAGATCCAGCAAGCGTTGTCGCAGCAGATGGTCGGACAGGTCCTTCCACTGCCCGGCTTGGGCGTCGATCTTCGCGGCGTCGACCAGCAGCCCCTCCAGCACCCGGCTGCGCCGACGGTAGAGGCCAACCAAAGAATTCACTTTAGCGTCCAGCCCCTTGTAGAGCTTGGCCGGCCGCTCATGCGCAATGCGCCGATATTCCAGGGTGGGCGTCATGCTCATCAGATCTGATAGCGCTTCTGGAGCAACTGCCGCAAGCGTCGAAGCGCGCGAGGGAGTAACGGCTCCGATTCCAAGTCGAAACGAATTTTCCCGGCCCGGCCGTGAGCCAGCGTTACATCTCCCGCTGGCTGGATGTCTGCTCGCACTTCGAAAAACGGTTCCGCAGCCTTCTGACCTTGGGGATCCTGCTTGGAGACCGGGATGTCCCCGCCACCCACCCAGCCCAGGGCCGGGGAAGGCAAAGTCCGCTTCTCCGCGGGAATACGGCGCAGGTTGCCTGCCGCCAGCGTTTCATCCGCCTGGCCGATTAATCGTATCTGAGCGCCCCGAATCTTCTCGCCGAAGAGCGGGTCGACATCTTCCTGCAAAACCGTGGCGACAAAATCATACGACGCAGGATTCACGAGCAACCCGAGGCTTGTCCCTCTGGCAAGCCAACGGCCAACCCCCTCTTCCACGGAAGGGGCCACCCAGAGTCCATCCTGGCGCGCTCGAACGGTCAGCAACGAAATATCCAATCGGATGCGGGTGATTCTCTTCTCCACCGATTCCAATTTGCTGCGGAGAGGCTTGAGATTTGCCGCCTCCATCCGCATCGCTTGAAGCAGGCGCGCTTCGGTTTCCGACCGCATGGCTTCCGCGGCGGCCAGCTGATGCTCGAGGTCATCGTTGCGGAAAACCACCAGGGTCTCTCCCTTGGACACGCGGGAGCCCGGCTTCACCTTGATCTCCGCCAAAAAACCCGGAGCCTCGTTCACCACCTGGAGCCATTGCCGCGCCTCCACAATCCCGGAGGCCCGGAAATGGCGGGGGAACGGAATCACCTCGAGGAAAAGAATGACAATCGCCGCCGCAGCGGCGGCAAGGGACACCGCTCGAACCCGGCGCCGTTCCAAAGCCGGATCGGAACTGAGATAGCGAAGCAGTCGGAAGGTGGGCACAAGAATCCACGAAACGGCGCAAAACGCCGCCATGATAATCCCGATCAACAGGAGCCGGTCGGCAACAAACAGCAGGATGCGGCCAAAGACAAAAATCCGGTAGATGCCGCTGGAAATTCCGAAAAGGGTGAGCCAGGCCTTCTCCTTGGAGGTAGTCGCGGGGGATTCGGAGCGGCGCAAGCCGAACGCGTATCGCTCGACCAGGTGGCGCAAATGAGCGGTGGAGCGCTGGGCAAGGTTGGGGATATCGAGCAGGTCCGACAGGATGTAGTAACCGTCAAAACGCAGCAGCGGAATCAGGTTGAACAGGACGGTGGAAACGGACGCCACAAAAACAATGTTGTAGCAAAGATTGTGCAGAACACCGCGCGGGGTGTGCGCCCAGATCATCATCGCGATTGATGCGACGAAGACCTCCACAATCATGCCCGCCGCGCCCACCAGAACGCGCTGCTGGCGGCTGCGAAAACCCCAGGCGGAGGTGGCATCGACGTAAGGCGTGGGGGTGAAAATCATCATGAGAACGCCCATGACGTGCACTTCGCCTCCGTACTTTTTACAGAAATACGCATGCCCGAACTCGTGCAGCGTCTTCACAAAAACGAGGCCCAGATAGAGCAAAGGAATATTTGCGGGGGAAAGAACGCCCTCACTGTGCTCTTTGAGCTGCGTCCAGTTCTCGAACGCCAGCTTGAATCCCCAGCCCACAAAAGCGAGCCAGACCAGCGCGCCGAAGGGACTGATCAGCTTGCCCACGAAACCGATGGTCTTGTTCAGGAACTCGTCCGGGTCCAGTAGCGGAAACCGCATGAACATGATGTTCAGCCAGCGCGAGCGAATCTCGCGCTGCTTCACCCGCTCGAAACGGCCGAACAATTGCGCGCTGTCGGATGCGTTGCCGTACTGCAGCAGATTGGCGTGGTAAAGCTGGGATAAGAGCTGAATGACCTGCTCCTGGCCGGGCGCTTCATCGGGAAACAGCTCCAGGCACTCTTTCCAGACCTGCTCCACCGTCCGGTCCGCCCGGAGCCGCGCGATGAATTCGTAGGCGGCCGGACGCAAACGGAAGAACTGATTGCTGAACGGATTCTCAACGACGATCCAGCGTTCGCCGCGAAAGTTCTGGCGGCGCACGTTGATCGAAGGACGCAAAGCCAGCCGCTGTTCCGCGATCCGGTACCAGCTTTCGCTGAACGTTTGTGGAGTTTCGGCCATTCTATCTCTCCCAGGTCGTTGGTCGTTTCATGCCACCATTCGCCGAACCGGTCACCACCAGAACCACATCCGCAGGAAGTCCACCGTGCGATGGGTGAGAATCCAGAAGAGAGTCCTCTTGCCCGCCTCGATTTTCACGAGACCGCTCATGCCCGGCCGCCACCAGTCCGCCGGCGCGCCCTGAAAGGTAACGCGGGAGATGAAAATATTCTCAGCTTCCTTGGTGGTTGCCGCGGGATAGACCCGTTCGACTTTGACGGGGTACTTCAGCTTGGGCTGGGTGACGAAAGCGATTTCGCCCGCCGCATCCACTTTGACATTGTGCACGTCGCGCTGGTTGATCTCCGCCTCGACATACATTCCATCCAGCTTGGTCGTCTTGAACAAGGCGTCCCCCTGCTTCACGGGCGCTCCGATCCGCTCCCGGAGGTCGCCTTCCACCACGACCGAGTCGAACACCGCTCGAATGGTGGCTTGCTTCAGCCGAAGGCGGGTCATGTCCAAACGGGCCTTGGCCTGATCGGAAAGAGCCAGGGCGATGCGCATTTCCGCCAAACCGTTCGTGGCGCGGGCTTTTTCCGCTTCCCGCTGGTAACGCACCTGATCGGCGAGCGCGTTCGCCTCCTCGATCGACAGCTCGTCCGTATCCAATTGCAGGAGCAAGGCGTCCTTTTGCACCCGGTCGCCCGGACGCACCTTGACTTCCCGAATAAACCCGTCAAACGGAGCGGTCAGGAAAGAGACGGCATCGCTCTTCAGGATGAAATTCCCTTCCACCCGATAGTTGAACGGGATGAAAAAGAGGATCACCAGCGCGACCGCGCCCAAGAGGGCAATCACTTTTGCCCAAGTATGCTCCGGCCCCAGAAGTTTGGCGCATTGACCGCGCGCGGTCCGGGCGAGCCGGGCGCCGAACCATCCCTCCTGCTCGTGGAGGTCACTCAAGCGGCGGGCGGCCTGGTCCGCGGCGAGGCGCAGCTGCTGCAGCTCCGCCGCGGCAAACGGACGAGACTGCCGCTCGCACGTCAGGACGGCGACGGCCTTGCCATCGACGCGCACCGGAATCGAACCGATATTCGCCACGACATTCTGACGGGCGAACTTATCGTGGTCGCGCCAGACATAGGTCGCCTTCTCCGGAGCGGGAACGACAATCTCTTCATCCTGATCCAGGCACTCTTCCATCATCAGCTCGAGCGCCTTGACCGCGGCCATGTTTTTATCAAACCGCTCCGTCCGGCTGATGCTCTTCAGCCGGATGTAACCGTTTTCCAACCAACCGAGACTCACCCGGTCGCAACCATAGCGGCTTTCCACCGCGTTACTGAGAGCGATGCTGACTCCGAGAAATTTCTTCTCCGCGTTGAGCAAAGTGATGACATCAATCGAGGCGGCGAACTTCTCTGATTCGCCTTTCGCCTGGTTCGACGAAAGATTGAGCAGGTAGGCAAAGGGGGTATCCGCGGCGAGTTGGACGCGCACCAACGCTTCGTTGGCCTGCTGCTCGGTGGCGTCGCGCAAGAGGAAGGTGGCAATGCAGATTTCTTCCGGGCGGCTCAAGGGCAGCCTGACGCCGATCCCGTAATGCTTGAAGTCGGCGTTGGCCGTCTCTTCGACCACGACGACCGCAACGCCCTTTTCCGCCGAGCGCTGGCCGAGATCGATCAAGTGCCGATTGAAGGTCAGCACCACCCGTTCGCCCGAGGCCCCTCCGGTCGATTCGCCCAGCTTCTTCCAGCTGTTCTCCTTCGGATCCTTCAGGATCAACACGCCCTTTTCTGCTCCGGCCAAAGCGGCCGCGGCGTTGATGAACGCCGGCCAAAATTCCGCGGGGGACCCGGAAAAGCGCCGGAGCCGGGAGAGTTCCTCCAGCCCGCGCCGGGTTTGTTGCTCGGAGGCGTTGTTAAGCATCTTTGTTCTCCTGTAACAGCATGCGGCCGGCAGCGCCGGGGCGAATTTTCGCGGCCGGATTCTCAAAAACAACTTTCACCCGCATCAAGCCGCTCGCGGGATCGACCACCGGGGAGACGAAATAGACCGTGCCGTCAAAACTGACCGGCTTCTCGCCGGCTTCAATTTCCAGCTTCACGGTCTGGCCGGCTTTAAGCCCGTAGCCGCTTTTGGCTTCCACGTTCGCGATGAAATAGCACCTCCGCGTATCGACCAAACGCACCAACGCCTGCTGGGCCTGGCAAGATTCCCCCACTTCGAGGGTCAGGGCGGCGATCGTGCCGTCGAACGGCGCGATCACAAAACGGCGCTGCAATTGCTCCCGGGCCAGAGAGTGCTCCGCGTCCGCCACGGAAAACTCGGTAATCTTCTTGTCGAGATCCTCACGGCTGATGGAAATCGTCTTCTCAAAAATCTTCTTGGAGGTCTCCATGTCCGTCTTCTTGAGGTCCAGCACGTACTTCCGACGAGTGACCTCCAACTCTTCGAGCTTCTTATCAAGTTCGATAATTGTGTCGCCCGCCTTCACGGCATCGCCCTCTTTGAATGGGCGGCGGCCAATAAAGCCGGCCGCTGGAGCGCTCAGAGTGACGTCATAAATCGCGGCGGTGATCCCACTAACCCACGTCCCGGCGGGCGCGTCCGCAGCCCGCGCCTGCAACAGCAGCCCGAATAAAAGGGTCGCGGCCACAGGCAGCCAGGAAAGGCGCGGAGAAGAAATCCGCGCGAAATGATGATGACTCTTCATAACTTTTTGTGCCTTGCTCATTAATCCTCCGTGACAGGTCCAGGAATCAACGAAAGACCTTGTCGACAAAACCCTCTCGCTTCTCGTTGGCATCCAAATTTTTCAGCCGACTGGCGTACTCCTGCTCCACTTCCTGGCGCAGCGCCTCGAAGGCGGGACCTCCAAACCCGTGTGTGGAGATGAACTTCGAAGTCATGTCCTGCAACTCTGCTTTGGTCAGCTCGATGTTCCGGTTCACCAAGGTGGCGCCCTTCACCAATTCCAGCTCCAACAGCGCTTTCTGATATGACACCAGGTTTTCCAGGAGCGAGACGCGCGCCTCGAAAAGTTTGTCTTCCGTCTCGAGGACCGTCCGGCTATCCACCACGCCGGCCCGGAGCCTCGCCACCTGATTCTCCAACAAGCGCTGATGAAAGTTGATGACGGATTTATGGTTTTCCACGCTCTCCCGCAGGTTCTTCACCTTGAGCAGCGCGGTGCTTAGGGCGTTGGCGATCTGCACCTCGATTTCCTTGAGGTTCACGATCGCCTTCTCCTTCGAAAGCTTCGCCGCGGCGTACTCATTCCGTTCCCGCATGCCGCCTGTCACCGGAATCCGGAACTCAGCGCCCACCGACCAGGCCGGGTACTGAGCCTGATACAATCTGTCATGAGAATCATCAATCGAAGGGCCAAGCCCGTTCAGACCATAGCTGCCCTTCAGGTCCAATTGCGGGAGCCGTTGATTTTTGGTGTAGGCCAGCCGGATATTTTCGGCCACAGCCTGATGTTTGCGCGTCAAGTAGTCCGGGTTGCTCTCAATCGCGGCGCCGTAGCCGTCGTAAAAATTAAGGCCGACATCTCGAATCTCCGGTTCTTCAGCAGCCCAAACCATGATGTTGGTTTCGGAGGCGGTTCCGGACAGCAGCGTATTCAACTGATTGGCAGCTTCGGCCAGCTTTTGCATCGCCTCGTTGCGCCGGGCCTTGCGCAGCGACACGCCCGCCTCGGCCTGCAGCACTTCCAATTCGGAGGATTTGCCGACTTCAGCCCGGGATTTGTTGTCCGTGAAGATGGCCTGAGCGGTCTGGAGGGAATCGGCGCTGATGCGAGCCTGTTCCTGGGCGAAATAGAGATCCCAATAGGCCGATTCTGCGCGGGAAAGCGTCAGCATCAATTGCCGCCGATAGTCCTGGTAAGCGATATCCGAACTGACGGCGGCGAGGCGGATGCGGGCGAGCGTGGCGCCCACGCCAAAATTCTTGAGCAAAGGCTGGGTGAGCGTGATGCCGATGGTGGAAACATATTCGCCCGCAGGCAGAGCGCCGTTCAGTGAATTGTGCTGTTCACTCAGGCTGTAGCCAACCCGAAACTTGCTGCCGACCGGGGTCAGAAACTCGAGGCCGCCATTGTAGGTATTATTGCGCTCCGCGTAATCCAACCGGCCGCCGAGGGAAACCTGCTGGGCGATCGTATTCTGGCGATGGCTGTCAAGATGTTCCGCCGAGCCGACCACCGCCGGTTCGAAAATCCCCTTTTCCGCCTTGTACTGCCGCCGGGCGATCTCCGCATCGAGCATTTTCGCCTGCAGGCTTTCGTTGTGAATGATCACCTTCTCTACAGCCTCACGGAGCAAGAGCCGGCTTGCCCCCTCAGGAATAGTGAAGTTCGTGGAGGTAAGAGGGATAACCAGATTCGTCTGTGCTCGGGACAAAAGCACTGAACTACACAGGACAAAAAGGGTTCCGGCGATTCTCATCTTCGGCATAGCGTACTTACTCCCAGCAAGCGACAGGCAACCGCCACGCCACGAAAATGCGGCGCACTTGCGTGAATAAACTGGCGAACCAGCGTCGCGGAGTGTCGGGACAATGATTGAAAATGCAAGCGAAAAGACAGAAACAAAACCGTCACAATCGCCCCAACACCAGCACTTTCCGTAGAAACCACGCCTCAAAACACTTCCGAAGTTTTATCGGAGGGCATTTCCACTTGTTAAGCTCGATTCGCGCCCCCAACATTTGGGCATGCAAAAGACGGTAACGGTCGCGGAAATCGCGGAACGAGTTCGAAACATCCCAGACTTCCCAAAGCCCGGAATTCAGTTCAAGGACATCACTCCGGTGCTGGCCGACGCCAAGCTTTTCGCCGGGGCGATCGACCTGCTCACGAAAAACCATGTCCCGGGCAGCATCGACGCGGTGGTCGGGATTGACGCCCGCGGCTTCATTTTCGCAGCGGCCGCAGCCATCAAACTGCAAACCGGCTTTGTTCCCATCCGCAAGAAGGGCAAGCTTCCATTCAAGACTCATGAGGAATCGTATGACCTCGAGTACGGATCGAACACCGTGGCCATCCATGTGGACGCAGTAAAACCAGGGAGCAAGGTCCTGCTCGTAGACGACCTTCTCGCTACCGGAGGCACCGCCGGGGCCGCCATCGCGCTGCTCCAAAAGATCGGGGCCGACATTGTCGAAGCCTCATTCCTGATTGAACTCGGCTTCCTGTCGGGCCGCTCGAAACTCGACAAGGTGCCCGTCCGTTCTCTGATTGTTTACTGACGCTACCAGCCAGAATGTTTTTTCCCGTTCGGGATTACGCACTTGGAGAAACCTTGCGCAGCGGACAGGCGTTCCGCTGGCGAGAGGTGAATGGCGGCTGGGAAGGCATCGTTCGCGGCCGGTGGGTGCGACTCACGGCAGAACCGGCCGGCATCCGGGCTCACGTGGCGACCCCGAGCGCAGCAGCCGATTGGCACTGGCTGCGGGAGTACCTGCAGATTGATTCGGATCTGGCGCAGGTGATTTCCTCTTTTCCCCAGGACGAGCATTTGCGAACGGCCGTGGCAGAATGCCCCGGACTGCGCCTCCTCAAGCAGGAGCCTTGGGAGTGCCTCGCCTCCTTCATTCTTTCCTCGACCAAGCAAATCGTCCAGATCCAGCAAATCGTTCAGCTTCTTTGCGAGCGTCACGGGAGCCCGGTCCCGGTTCCCGCCGGACACCCGCCTCATTTCGACTTTCCCCGGCCTGAAACGCTGGCGCGCCTCTCCGAGGCGGACTTGCGGAACTGCAAGATGGGGTTTCGCGCCCCTTATCTCCTGGGGTCCGCGCAAATGATCGCGCGCCGCGAGCTCGACCTGGACAAAGTCGCGCGCTTGGACCTGGCCCAGGCTCGCGCGGAATTAATGCGCCTGCCCGGAGTTGGGCGGAAGGTGGCCGATTGCGTTCTGCTCTTCGGCTTCCATTTTCCGGAAGCCTTCCCGGTCGACGTGTGGATCTTGAAAGGCTTGCGCCGCCTTTACTTCCCCAAGCGGCGGCCCGCGCCCCGGCGGCTGCAAAAATTCACCGAAACGTATTTTGGTCCGCACGCGGGTTACGCTCAGCAATACCTGTTTCACTACATGCGAACCCGCGTGGGACGAGACAAGAAATGAACACCCTCGATGTTTTATTCGCTCCGGCCGAATTCGAAGCGCTGACCCCGCAGCGATTGCGAAACGCCACGTGCGTGGTCTTCGACATTTTGCGGGCCACCTCCACTCTGGTGACAGCCCTCGCGCATGGCGCCCGCGCCGTTCTGCCGGTCCAAACCATCGAAGAAGCGCTTCGAGCCAAAGCGGCCCATCCCGGCGCACTGCTCGCGGGGGAACGAGACGGCTATCGGATCACCGCGAAACTGACCGGGAGCATTGACTTCGATCTGGGAAATTCACCGAGGGAATTCACGCCGGACAAGGTCTCCGGGAAAACCATCATCACGACCACCACAAATGGGACGCGCGCCCTCAAGGCCTGCCAGCCCGCCGCTCAGACCTTTGCGGGCAGCTTCCTCAATCTCCGCGCCACGGCAGACCGGTTGCGCGAAGCTTCGGACGTGATTGTCGTTTGCAGCGGCACGCATGAGGAGGCGTCACTGGAGGACACACTGGCAGCGGGAGCTCTGGCGGAAGCGCTCTGGCCCTGGGAACCGAAACAGGTGAGCGACTCCGCTCAAATGGCGCGGATGATCTACCAGCGGTTCCAGAACAACCTCTCGGAAGCCATGACTTATGCGCGCAACGGCCGAAGGTTGCTGGAGATCCCGGAATTGCGGGACGACATCCCGTATTGCCTGAAGCGGGACCTGTTTTCCCTAACCGCCCGCATGCGCCCAGACGGAACCGTGTCCCTCGATTAGCGCGGCAACTGCCGCCAAATGCAGATCAGCGAGGGCGCAAAGTCCTCTGGAGCCAGCTCGATCCAACGCGAGACGTGGTCGTGCCGGAACCAACCGCCGGTTTCCACTTCTTCTTCGCTTAAATGGAATGGGCCCTCGGCTTCATAGCGGTAAACCCAAACGAACTCCTGTCCGGTTTCCTCGCAAGCGGCGATCCGCAGGATTCGGTCCGGAGTGCGGGGCAGTTCAAAGCCGAGTTCTTCCCGGACTTCGCGCACCGCGCAGGCGTCATACTCCTCCCCCGGGTTCAAGTGCCCCGCCGCCGAGGAATCCCAGCAGCGGGGAAATGTATCCTTCAGCTTCGAACGCTTCTGCAGGAAGATTTCTCCCTTCGAGTTGTAAATCAGCACATGCACCGCGCGATGGAGCAAGCCCCGCCGATGCACCTCGCGACGAGGCAATTGGCCAATCACCTCGTCACGCTCATTGACAACATCGAAAATCTCTTCCTGCACCGATTAACCTTTCCGGCCGCCGACCTTTTCCCAGCGTTTCGAGCGGGCGGATTTGAGCACGGCGTCGCAGACGTATTGCGTTTCAAGCGCGTCGCGGAACGTCGGCGAGACCGGTTTGTTGTCCGTCAAACCTTGAATAAAATCCGCGACCTGGTGAACGAAGGTATGCTCGTAGCCAATTTGCAGGCCCGGCACCCACCAGTTTTTCATGTAGGGATGGTCGCCGTCCGTGACATGGACCGACTTCCAGCCGCGAATCAGTTTGTCATCGTTGTAATCAAAAACCTGCAAACGATGCAGGTCATGCAAATCCCAGAACAGCGAACCATTCTCGCCGTTGATTTCGAACGTGTAGAGCGCTTTGTGCCCGCGCGCGTACCGAGTCGACTCAAAGTTCCCGAGCGAACCGTTCTTGAAGTGCGAAAGGAAGGAGCAGGCGTCGTCGATGCCGACTTTTTCCACCTTGCCCGTGAGCGTGTGCTTTCTCTCTTTGATGAACGTCTCGGTCACCGCGGTCACATCCGAGAAACCGCCGTTCAACCAAATGGCCGTATCGATGCAGTGCGCGAGCAGGTCGCCAGTCACGCCGCTCCCCGCCACTTTCACATCAAGGCGCCAGAGCGCGGTTCCGCCCTGCGGCAGGTCCTTCGAGATCGTCCAATCTTGCAGGAACTTGGCGCGATAATGGAAAATGCGCCCCAACCGGCCTTCGTCGATCAGTTGTTTGGCCAGGGTGACGGCGGGCACGCGACGGTAATTATACCAGACCATGTTCGGAACCCCAGCCTTCTCCACGGCCTTGACCATTTTCACCCCTTCGGCGGCATCCATGGACAGGGGTTTCTCGCACATGATCATCTTTCCCGCTTTCGCGGCCGCAATAGCGATTTCGGCGTGCGTATTGTTGGGCGAGCCAATGTCGATCAGGTCGATGTCTTCCCGATCGATCAGCTTGCGCCAATCCGTCTCGACCGACTGCCAGCCCCACTTGTCTGCAAAAGCCTGGGCCTTGGCCGCGTCACGGGCGCAAACCGCCTGCATCACAGGCTGGTATTCGAGATCGAAAAAGTTGCTGACCTTGCGAAAAGCATTCGAGTGGGTCCGGCCCATGAACCCATAACCAATCAGGCCAATACGTAACGGTTTTTTCATTTGAAATGGAATCAGATCGGATTTCGTTGGCGGCAGACTACATCAACGCTCCCGCGGATTCCAAGCCGTTCTTTATTCGCGGACCACCGCGGCGCAAAAAAGTCGAAACCCGGTTGCACCCAGGGAACTTTATTTCCATAGTGGACTCGTTGCATGAAGACACTGGTTTCGATCTTCCGGCTCGATTTTCTCCCTGCCAGCACCGATGTGGCGTTGCTCGCGCTGCGGCTCTGGACCGGCCTCTCGCTGCTCCTTCTGCATGGCTGGAGCAAACTGGCCGGGTTTGAACAGATGGCCGGCAAATTCCCGGATCCGCTCAAGATCGGCCATCGCAACAGCCTGATCCTGTCGCTGGTTGGCGAGGTGCTCTGCCCCGCCCTCGTTACGCTGGGGCTTTTTACGCGCTTTGGAGCGCTTGGCTCCGCCATCAATATGTCCGTGGCCTTTTTCCTCATTCATAAGACGGCTTTGAAAGGCGGCAACAGCGGGGAAATGGCTTTCCTTTATCTCGCCGGCTTTGTGGTGATCTTCCTCGCGGGCTCCGGGCGTTTCGCTTTGGACGCGCGCGGCGGAGGCAAATCCGCGGCGCCAAAAAAAGCGAAGCCAGCCAAGGAATAATCCGATGCGCCTGCTCCTGGTTTTGGCACTCACCCTGGGCGGACTGGCGGGCCACGCCGCCGAACGCGTTCTGATCTGCACGGACGGGCTTTGGAGCGCGGCTGAAGCGGGGCTTATCCTGCCGCACGAACACATTTTCACCGACCTGCGAGGTCCCGAGACCAAGGGCTACGGCCAGGCCGACAAGGCGGATGTGGCGCGCGTGATGCGCCCTCTCCTGGTCGCCGCCCAACGGTGTGGCGTCTCCACCATGATCGAATGCACCACGATCGGGGTTGGGCGCAATATTCCGATCGTGGCGCCGCTGGCCCATAACGCAGAGATTCACCTGATGGCTCCGACCGGAGTCTATGGACGCGGTGATTTCGCCCCGAAAAAGTATGCAGCCATGAGCGAAGATGACCTCGCGCGCTGGATGATGGAGGAAATTGTGATCGGCATCGAGGATACCGGCCTGCGCGCCGGCTTTATCAAGATCGCCTCCAGCGAAAAGGAACTGCGCCCGATCGAGGAAAAGTTCCTGCGAGCCGCGGCCCGCGCCTCCCAACAGACCCAGGTCGCCATCGCCAGCCACACCACCAACGGCGAAGTGGCCCGAAAGCAGGCGCGAATTTTGTCCCATCTCGGTGCGCCCTTGGATCGGTTCATCTGGGTGCATGCCCAGGCCGAGGCGAATATTGAGATCCACAAGGAACTGGCCGGACGCGGGGTTTACATCGAGCTCGATTCGATCGGCAGTTCGGAAGACGAGGATCAGAAAATCGTCAAAATGATTCGGGAGCTTGCCGGATCAGGATTCCAGGACCGTCTTTTGATCTCCCAGGACGCCGGCTGGTACAATCCCGGCCAGCCCCATGGGGGAACTCAACGGAGCTACACCAACCTGGTGACCTCTTTCCTCCCCAAGCTGGCCAAGGCCGGATTTGACGACGCCTTCATTCGTAAATTGACCCGCGAAAATCCATTTCAGGCCTTTTCCGTCCCTAAGAAGCAATGAATCCACTGCAAAAAAGCGTTGAGGATCTCGGGCTGGAGAAATTCAAACGCCACATCTTTCTGTGCGCGGACCAAACCGAGGCCAAGTGCTGCTCGCGCGATGAGAGCCTGCGCTCATGGGAATTCCTCAAAGAACGCCTGAAACAGCTCAGGCTCGTCGGGCCGCAACCGCTGGTCTACCGCACAAAAGCCAATTGCCTGCGCGTTTGCCTGAACGGTCCGATCGCCGTCGTCTATCCGGAAGGCGCCTGGTACCACTCCTGCACCCCGGCTGTGCTGGAAAGGATCATCCAGGAACATTTCATCGGCGGGCAGGTCGTCCAGGAATACCTCTTTGCCCGCAATCCGCTCGAAGCTGAGGCATAGGCGCTCCCGCTCTACGCCGTAGTCACCGTTTTCGCTACCGGCCCGGCGACAGGGGCTGCAGCGCTCTGAGATGGGACCGGCAACGTTGCCGGCGCAATACCGAGATTGAGGCCCGTGATAATCCGCGACCCTCGTCGATAGGTGACGTAGGAATAGAACCACTGCAACAACACCGACAGCTTGTTGCGGAAACCAATCAGGAAGATCAGGTGCACAAACAGCCAGGCCAGCCAGGCCATAAATCCGCTGATTTCCAATTCACCAATCTTGGCGACAGCGGCGGACCGGCCGATGGTAGCCATTGTTCCCTTGTCGAAATACGCGAAGGGCTCGCGCGCGCCCGATAATCCGTCCAGTTCCTCCTGGATAATCCTGGCGACATGCCGTCCTTCCTGCATCGCTGCGGGCGACACTCCGGGCACCGTCACTCCGTTTTTATCCACCAGCGATGCAATATCTCCGACGGCAAAAACATTCGGAAACCCCGGCACGCTCAAATCCGGCGCCACCTTGATCCGCCCGGCTCGATCCATGGGCACCCCCAATTTTCGGGTTAACGGGGAGGCCCCCACCCCCGCCGCCCAAATGACGTTCTCCGCATTAATCACACCGGAGGTCGTGTCCACCCGGCCCTTGCTGAGAGCGGTGACCCGAGTATTGGTTCGGATCTCCACGCCCATGCGTTCCAACTGGCGCTGACCGCTCTCCGCCAACTCATGCGGCAGATGGGACAGAATCACCCCGCTGGATTCGACGAGAATGATTCGAGCTCGGCTGGGATCGATGTTCCGAAAATCTTTAGCCAGGACGTTCCTGGCGAGCTCCGAAAAAGCGCCCGCCAACTCCACGCCGGTTGGACCGCCGCCCACCACGACGATCGTCATGAGCCTTTCGCGCTCCTCCGCGGTCTCGGCCATCTCAGCCCGTTCAAACGCCATGAGGATCTCACGGCGGATTTTCATGGCATCATCGAGCGTCTTCAACCCTGGCGCCACGCTTTCCCACTCCGGATGGCCGAAGTAACTGGTCACCCCGCCCAAGGCCAGAACCAGGTAGTCATACTCCAGAACCTCGCCGCGGAGGACCACCTTGTTCTCGGTTGGGCGAATCTCCTCCACGCAGTCCATGATAACCTCCAGGTTCGGGCGATCCTGCAGGATGGCGCGGATGGGCTGGGCAATATCGGGAGCCGAGAGGCCGGCGGTGGCCACCTGGTAGAGAAGCGGCTGGAAGAGATGGTGGTTTTGCTTGTCGACCAGCGTCACCTGCGCTCGCGGATGCTTGAAAGCCTTGCAAAAGCTCAATCCCGCGAACCCGCCCCCCAACACCAGAACCCGCGCCTGCCTGTTCTCCATGCCCCACTTTTCACTCGACAGGAGGGAAAGCGCAAGTCGCCTGCCCCTGGCGCCAAAGACCCAGGCACTTCAGAACGCCCCAGTCCAAGGGGCCAGAGGGTCAACCCTTGAGGGACGCCAGTTTCTCCTGCAAATCGTTCGCCATAAGAGGCTCGATCATGCCGTCGATATCGCCGTCAACGAACGCAGGGAGATTGTAGATGGTCAGTTCGATCCGATGATCCGTCACCCGGTTCTGGGGAAAATTGTAAGTGCGAATGCGCTCGTTCCGTTCACCAGTTCCAACCTGGGCCTTGCGCTGGGCGGCGTACTTTGCATTCTCTTCCGCCACTTTCTGCTCCAGCAAACGCGAGCGCAGAATGGTCAGAGCACGAGCTTTGTTCTTCTGCTGGGAGCGCTGGTCGGCGCATCGGACCATCATGCCGGAAGGCTTGTGCACGATTTGCACGGCGGAGTCAGTGGTGTTTACCCCCTGCCCGCCCGGGCCTGACGCCCGGCAAACGCTGATGTCCAAATCCTCCGGCTTCAGATCAATGTCGACTTCCTCCGCCTCGGGCAACACTGCCACCGTTGCAGTGCTGGTATGAATCCGCCCTTGCGCTTCAGTCGCCGGCACCCGCTGCACGCGGTGCACCCCGCTCTCGTATTTCAGCCTTTTAAAAACATCGCTGCCCGTGACCGCAAAGATCACCTCTTTGTAGCCGCCGAGATCGCTCGGACTGGCGTCCATCGTTTCGACCTTCCATCCCTGCGCGTCCGCGTAGCGCGTGTACATCCGGTAGAGGTCGGCGGCAAACAGCGCGGATTCGGAACCACCCGCGCCGGCCCGGATTTCAATAATGGTGTTTCGAGAATCGCTCGGGTCCGGAGGGATGATCCCGCGCTGAAGTTCGGCCTCCAAGCGCTTCTCTTCGCTTTGAAGGCGCGTTATCTCGTCTTTCGCCATTTCCGCGAGTTCCGAATCGGTTGATTCCAGAAACTTGCGGTTCTCTTCGAGATCGGCCAGGACCTTCAGGTAATTGTCGCCATGGGCAACCAAGTCCTTCAAACGCGCGTATTCGCGGGAAAACTCCTGAGCGCGCTGGTTGTTCTCGAAGACTTTCGGGTCATTCAAGATCGCTTCCACTTCCGCGAAGCGCCGTTTGAACTTCTCGATATGCGGGCGAAGATCCAATCCCCCCATAAAAAGCAAAACGCCCGCTGAATTGAAACACTCGGCGGGCGTGAGGTAAAAAAGGCTACTTGCGCTTTTTCTTCGCGGCGGCGTTGGCGGCCTGGGCGGCTTGGGCAGCCTGGGTCTTCGCCAAGCGCTGCTGGAACTTGTCCACGCGGCCGGCCGTATCCACAAATTTCTGCGTGCCCGTGTAGAACGGGTGGCAGGCGTTGCAGATACCGATGATAATCACCGGCTTGGTCGAGCGGGTCTTGATCACGTTGCCGCAAGCGCAGCGGATTTCCGCATCCTGGTATTTCGGATGTAAATCAACTTTCATATCAAAAAGGGCGCAAAGAGTATCAATCAACGCTGCGGTGACAAGCCATTTCTCGGAAAGTCCCGCGCGAAACAGAACGGTAAAATAGCATGGATCGCTTTTTCCGCAAGAAACGCCATTGTTCGCAGCCAAAGAGCCTAAAGGAGGGCTCTATTGACCCGCTGGGCGCCTCAGAACTGTATCCCGCTGAGCGAGTTCAGCATTCTGGCCCGGCCAATCGAGATTGTAATGCAAGCCGCGGCTTTCATGGCGTTCCAGAGCGCTGCGGATGATTAATTCAGCTACCACGGCAATGTTCCGCAGCTCGAGCAGATCACTCGTCACTTTGAAGTCCCAGTAATACTCCTGGATCTCAGCCTGCAGGTTTTCGATTCGTTTGAGCGCACGCTGCAACCGCTTGTTCGTGCGCACGATCCCGACATAGTCCCACATCATCCGACGGATCTCGTCCCAATTGTGAGAGATCACCACGCGCTCATCCGGATCTCCCGCGGACCCCGCCTGCCAAACCGGCATGGTCACCGTCAGCCGGACGGGAGGTTCATCCAGCATCCGGCACGCCGCCCGATGGGAGCAGACCAAAGCTTCCAACAGCGAGTTGCTGGCGAGTCGATTCGCCCCGTGCAATCCGGTGCAGGCGACTTCTCCCACCGCAAAAAGATTTCGAATCTCTGTCTCACCATTCACGGTCGTCGTTACTCCGCCACACTGATAGTGGGCCGCTGGCACCACTGGAATGGGCTCTTTGGTGATATCGATCCCGAATGAGAGGCAGGTCCGATAGATGTTTGGAAACCGCTCCATGATGAAGGGAGCCGGCTTATGCGTGATGTCCAGCCAGACGTGATCCGAGCCACTCCGCTTCATCTCGCTGTCGATGGCCCGCGCCACGATGTCACGCGGCGCCAGGGACGCCATCGGATGGTAGGCATTCATGAATTCCCGGCCATCGATCGTCTTTAACACCGCCCCCTCCCCGCGCACCGCTTCGCTGATGAGGAAGGATTTTGCCTTCGGGTGGTAAAGGCAGGTCGGATGAAACTGGATGAATTCCATATTGGCGACGGCCGCCCCAGCCCGGTACGCCATGGCCACGCCGTCCCCGGTGGCGATGTCCGGATTGGTGGTGTAGAGGTAGACCTTACCGCACCCGCCGGTCGCCAGTAAAACGTGGTTCGCTGAAAAAGTGACCACCTGCCCGGTTCGCTTCTCGAGCACGTAGGCCCCGACGCAACGATTCTCCCCTTCGAGCCCCAGCTTGTGCGTGGTGATCAGGTCCACCGCAAAATGATTCTCGAAAATCTCGATGTTCCGATTTTGCGAGATTGCGTTCAGCAAAGCCCGTTCGATCTCGCGCCCGGTCACATCCTTGGCATGCAGAATCCGCCGGCGCGTGTGCCCACCCTCTTTCCCAAGGTCAAGCTCCTTCGCCCCGGGCTGCCCGGGATCTTCCCGCTCGGAAAACTGCATGCCGAGCTCAATCAGATCGGCTATTCGCTCTGGCCCTTCCTCTACGATCGTCCGAACGACCTCCTCGTGGCAGAGCCCCGCCCCGGCCTCCAGCGTGTCGCGCACATGCAACTCAAACGAATCGTCCTTGGAAACCACTGCCGCGATCCCGCCTTGCGCGTAGTTCGTATTGGATTCGGCGCGGTTCTTTTTGGTCACAATCGCCACCCGCCCACGCCGCGCCACTTTCAGCGCAAACGAGAGGCCGGCAATGCCACTGCCCAAAACCAAAAAATCGAACTGCTTGATATACTCTGGCACGTTTCCAAATTTGCCGGGCGCGCCTTGGGGCGCTCCGACGGATGCGCCTTTTGTAATTGCCCCCGGCCAGAGATGCGAGAGGCAAATCGGCCGGTCCCCATTTTTTGCCATCCCTTTTTCAAATCCCGCAAAATTCCTGTTGACAGGTCGATGGGCGCTCAGCGACAACCAACCTTGAACCCGATAGTTGTCTCAAACCAGGGCGCGGCCCTGCCGCGAAGGCGTTTGAGCATTGCATTTATGAAGCATCAGCTACGACCGATAATCCTAACAGCGGCGTCTGTACTGATAGGCGCTGGCACGATTCACGCGGCCGACCCGGTCCTAACCGACCCAACGGCAACATCCCTCGGCATTATCACTGGCGGCGACGCCGGCGACGGACTGGATCTTGATGGCAAGTTCATCTACGCGCTGTCCTTCGGCGCTGACCCATCGCTCTCGGTTAAAATCAGGGACGCTACCTTCCAAGGACTGCTCAGCAATGAAGTGCCGGGCGCCACGTTAGTGGCGGGAAACCGCATTCAAAACTGGTATGTCGTCGATTACGGCGACTCCGACAATGATAACAACCTCGAGTTGGCCACCAGCAGCATTCGTTGGAGTGATGCTGGATCGGCTCAGAAGACTGTCAACCTCACGCTCGAGAACATCAAGATAGGAGCCAAGTACAAGCTGCAGCTGATGTTCGGCGAACAGTGCTGCAACCGCGGGTTTGACGTGTTTGTCAATGGCGGCCTGATCGTGAAGGACTTTAATCCGGGCGTGCAGCAAGGCGGCATCGCTCAAGGCGCTCAGGAAGCCCTCATTACTCATACCCTGACGGCGACGAATGCCACCCTGACGATCGTACTCGACGGAACCTCCGCGAGCGCTGACTACGCCGATCACAACTCCATCTTCAACGCGCTCACCGTCGAAGAAATCGGCAGCCCGGGCGACGCCGACGGCGACGGCTTGCCGGACGCCTGGGAGCAACTGTATTTCAAAAGCCTTTCTGCCAACCCGAATGACGACCCCGATGGCGACGGCCTGACCAATGCGGAAGAGTTTGCTGCGGGCACCGATCCAACCAAGCCAGATACCGATGGCGACGGCCTGAGCGACAAAGACGAGGTGAAAGTCTACAAAACCAATCCGAACAAGGCGGACACGGATGGCGATGGGCTCTCAGACAAAGACGAAGTGCTTGTTTACAAAACCAACCCCCTGAAAGCGGATACCGACGGTGATTTGCTCTCGGACTTCGACGAAGTCAACGTCTATAAGACCGACCCTACCAAGACGGATACGGACGGCGACGGCGCCAGCGATTATGCGGAAATCCACCTGCTGACAGACCCGCTCGACCCCAAGAGCAAACCGACCCGGACTACCGCCAACATCTTCACCGGACCGGACGCCGGGCAAGGCCTGGACCTCTCGGGCAACTTCGTTTACGCCGTCAGCTTCGGACAGGATATGGCTGGCGGCCAAATCCACGATGCCACCTTCACATCGGACAGCGCGGACGGCGTAACCGTTGATTCTGGGAACGTCGCAAACAATTGGAATTCCACGGTGAATTTTGGGGATTCCCCGGAGCAGCAGATCCTATCTTCCGTGCTCAGCAGCATCCGCTGGAGCAGCGGCGGTTCAGCAAAACCCGGAGTCACGGTTACCTTCGGCAATCTAAAAGTCGGGGCGCAATACAAGCTCCAGCTCCTCTTTGGCGAAGTGCAATGGGCTCGCGGCTTCAACATTTTTGTGAATAACCACAAAATCGCCAACGCGTTCGCCCCATTCCAGTGGCAGGGTGGGTTTACCGGGCCGGCCGGAACCACTCCTCGCACCAACGGAGTAGTCGTCACGCATGCCTTCGTGGCCAACTCCACGGATGCCACCGTGGTCATGGACGGAACGGGCATTAAAGATCCCGCCATCACCGACTTGAACCCGGTCATTAACGGCGCAACGCTGGAACTTCTGCAAGGATTGGTTGACTCAGACAACGATGGCCTGCCCGATGCTTGGGAATTGGACGTTTTCGGCAACCTCGATCAGAAAGGGAGCGGGGACGCGGACGGCGATGGCTTGACCAACCTCCAAGAGTTTACTCTCGGAACTGACCCGACCAAGGCCGACACCGATGGGGATGGCTTATCGGATGGCCAGGAAGTGAACGTCACCAAAACAGATCCCACCAAGGTCGACACCGATGGCGATGGGCTCAGCGACGGGGATGAAGTAAATATTTACAAAACCGATCCAACCAAAGCTGACACCGATGGCGACGGGCTGCCGGACGGCGACGAGGTAATTACCACCGGTCCCGCGAGCAAGATCAGCAACGTAATCGTCCAGGCATTCTCCGGCGGCGACCCGGGCGAAGGCTTGGACCTGCAGGGCAACTTCCGGTATGCCTTCAACGTCAGCAGCGCCGGTGCCGCAGGCAAAGCTGGCGATGCCGACTTCACGGCCGATAATGCGCCAGGCATTACCGTCATCGCCCCAAACAACATTCCCAATTGGGACAGTCCGGAATTCGGCGATACCACAAACGACAATGTCCTCGAAAAGGTGGAGCAATCCATTCGCTATGGAAGCACCATCAAGGTCATCCTTGACAACCTCACTCCGGGAAGCACCTACCGCCTCCAATTGCTCTTTTACGAGCAATGTTGCGACAACCGCGGCTTTAATATCTACGCGGACGGCGAACTCGTGGCGGCGAACTTCTCACCTCCCACCGTTCAGGGCGGCAAAAACAATACCGCCGCGGGGGCAGTCGTATCCGCTGATATCGACACCCAGCGGAGCAAGATGGCCATTATCCTGACGATCAATGGCCGCACGGACGACACCCTGACCGACCCAAATGCCATTCTCGATGGCGTCACGCTTGAAACGCTAAAGGAAGGACCAGTCCAAACCCGTCCGTCCTTGACGCTGACCACGGCCGTAAATGGCCAAATAACCATCGCCACCGATGGCACCCTCCAATCCGCAGACACGGTGACAGGCACATATCAGAGTCTGCCGGATAAATCTGTTACCCTAGATCCAAAGGCGGGCGGGAAGCAGAAGTTCTACCGAGCCGTCAGATAATCGGCAGCTTCGATAGCCAGAAAGGCCGGGCGTTTGCCCGGCCTTTTTCATTCCACCAAATCCTCATTCAAGGAACGCAGAAATGCCGCGAGGGCTGGCGTATTATCCTTTGTTAGGAAGATTCGCCCAATGTCGGGATCCACGTTTCGCACGGCCTTATCGCGAGCCAGATCGGAGGTGAATCGATAAAAAAAGATCAAAGCCTCCAGCGTCGATGCCTGCCCGGTATGCAGGTAGGGAGCGGAAAAGCTTAATCCTCGGAGCCCGGGGGTTTTAAACAGCGCCACTGTCCGCGGCAGCATTTCGGTGGGTTGCGCTGCTCCGAAACGGCTGGCCAGCAGCCGCTGCAATGCCGGTTGAACCGGCCCGAAATCGTCATTGGCGTAAACATTCCAAAGTCCGAGATCGACAAACCCGGGCCGCCCCTCGTCCGGCGCGGCAAAGAATCGCCCTGAGGCATTCGGGTGGGCGCTGGTCGGCGGCAGAAATTCAAGCGGGGCAGCCTGGCGCTCAGCCAGGCTCGGAACAGCAATCGAACTGAAAGCTCCTTCCCCGTGCACCGAGTCGTATTCCCACTGCGTTGCCCCGGTGTTGTGGAAACTGAAATCAGTGAAGTGCGGGGCGGCGTGGCAGGCGAGGCAATTGCCCACCTTCCCCCGCTCCACCGTCGTTGTTGCATCCGGTTCCGCGAGGAACATCTTCAGCCCCTCCAACTCCCGTGCGCCAAAAGAGAAGGTTTGGGACAAAGACTGAAAACCTCCATCGGCCGCAGTCACAAAGGCAGGCGACGACAAGCTCTGAAGAAGCCCTCTCAAACGCCGGCTATACGCCAGGTCGTTCTCATCCGGGTTCGGACGCGCCGGCAGCCCATTCTTCCGCAAAAACAAATCGTAGGGACTGCCTTCATACTCGCCAGCCTGGTTCACCCTGAATCGCAATGACCGAAGGTAAGCTTCCACCAACCCGGAAAGCGCCTGCAGAATATCGTCGTCACTCGCTTTCGCCACATCCAGGCGGTAGGCCTCGGATAGCGGAGCATCCGCGCCACTCGGCGTCTCGCTCCCGTGAAAAAGCTCGCGATACGAGAGGCCGCCTTCGCCAAAACCGCTCCCGTCGTCCTCCCGAACCACCCGGGCAATATGTCCGACAGCGGCTGCCTTCTCCGTGGAAAGCCAGCCAAAGTTGCGCCCGGTCAACGTCCCCTCCACTAGCGAGGCGCCATCCGGAAACTCCCCGTCGTAATGCAGAAAGAACTCCCCCGGCCGGGGGATAGACGCATTGATCAGGGCAGGCGCGTTGCGAAGGGTGGCAGTCCGATTGTCCCCGCGCTCAGGTATGGGAGAGCGGATGGCAAAATCAGCATAAGCCCGCCAGCCCGCCCCGCTTTCTTCATCGAGCATGTGGCAAACCCGACAGCTCATCGACCCTCCGGCAAAGGATCCGGGGAGAGGCGCCGTCATGGTCACGGTTTGATCCAAGACCGGGTCCCCCTTCCTCAGCGGCGCGTTGATCTGATTCTCGCAATTCGCCGCAAAATACTGCGCAAACCTCGTCTCCCGAAAAAGCCGACGGCCCAACGCCGCCTCCGGAGTCATTCCGGCAGCGCTTGTCGCCGGGACCAGCATCGCCCGGAAAAAGAGCCGCGTCGATGCGCTCCCGATCTCGACCGAGCCAGACGCGGAATTGAGGATCTGCCCCCAATTCGTCCATGACTGCAGATCGATGCTGGTTTGGATCTGGGAAGCCGGACCATTAGTTCCAGCTAATCCGATCCGCACCGGCGCCCGGCCTCCGCCGGAAATCGAAAGCCGCAGTTCCGCCAGACCAGCCGCGCGGACACCCGATGCCAGACTTCCTCCACCCGTCTGCGCCGCCAACAAAGCGGCGCCAGCCCCGAACAGGAAATGAGACCAAAGACCAGACCGCTTCACGGCGACACGAGGTCGAAATGAATTCTGCATGGTTGTGGCACCAGAAATACCTAGGCCCCCGCAAAAGTCTAGATCCGACCTCTCCTCTACTTTGCTTCGCGCGCGTTGACTCATGGGAAAACCTTACCGGGCGAATTGAGGGGATGGAGCAGGT
>CAZMKE010000043.1:0-50827 GCA_964566945.1 uncultured Verrucomicrobiota bacterium
GAACCCCACTACCGAGTCGTCGCTCTCTCTAAATGAATTTCTTAACGGCATTGTCCTTAAGCTGGACCCCGGTGCGTTGATTCGCGGTTTTGTAGGCGTAAGCATGAGAACTCGCAACGTAACGCGTCAACAAGGCTCATCTGCCGCCTCCTCGCGAACAGCATATTACAATTGTTATCAACGAAAACATTGCGCAATATGCCAACATTCCGGGTTCCGGGATTTGGGTGAATGTGATCATCATCACGTAGGCATCGGAGCGCTCCGAGGCCAGAATCGGAAGCGAGCCGTAATTGCGGCCTGCCGCCCCTCCAGCCGTGTCCACCACGATCGCTCCTAGAGCCGATCCAGAATATGTGGTATCAACAAGCAAATTCCCCTTCCGCGGATCGTAGAGGAACGGAGTCTGCAAAGGGATCTGAACGGCAAATGGGCTAGGTCCTTTCGGAGTCGGCTCAGCTATAATTCTAACAGGTCCCGAAAAAACAGTCCGGACATCACTTCCGACGTTCGCATCCCAAAGCAGGGGAAAAAAAGGGGCAGTAGACGACGTCGTAGACATCCGAATCTCAATAGGCGGGGTGAGAGTGTCCACCTTCTGTCCCTGAATTCCGTCTAATCGGTAAGCGATTTCCGAAATTATTCCCCCTTCGGGCATCACCGACAGGAAGTTTTCCGCGTTATACACGGTTTGTACCCGCTCCGGCCCCAGGAAATCCTGCGCCGCACCTTGGCCTTCGAGTTTTTCGAAGCCGATGGGTGCTACAGCAGATCGCAGTGGCGCAGAATCGGTTGCGGCGCGCACCGGGAAAGAAACAGGCCACATCAACGACACCGAGAACGCAGCCAAGCGTACCTGACGGCGCAAAACCCTGATGTCGCAAATCTTCTTCGCAAGGCAATCAAAGCCTCCCCGGCAGAAACCCGCCAGTTCCTGAAGCGAACGGCTGTTCGGTTGGACGGTTACCAGACTAGAGCATCGCCACATTGTCACGCGCTTGATCGCAGATTCCAGATGGGACCGCGAATCCTCCGCGCTCTTCTCACTCCTGCTCGCCCGTTCTGGCTGCCCAGATGCGACTCGGACACCATCGCGCTCGCGGGAGGTGCCGCTCCGCTTCTGAGTCCCTTGGAATCCATCGCGATCAGGAGCTTTGCAGAGTCGGGTGACAGTTTCAATACCGGAGCGTAGCTGCCGACCCACGCCCTCATCCCCCCGCTTCCAAGGACATTTCGCGGCGCAACGGATCGCTGATAAACGGCTCATGTGACATTGCTCTAGTTTGACCCCTTTTTTGACCCCTTTTTCCGTTGGCAATGCTCGTCAGGCGGTTGAAATTTTCGAATGCTTTGGTCGTCGTCATCCGCGGCAAGGTACCGAACTGGAGTAAGGCTACCTGTTGAGTGGCAAATGTGGCAATGCTCCAGGTTGCCCCCTCTGTTTGAGACCCTCAAAGTGCTAGTAGATATCCTCCATGTTCAGGTTCGCTTGCGAGTGCCTTAACAGAAAAGCACCAAGATCCACGAACTTCCGAAGGCCCCGCAGATCAACATCTTCCTTTGGAGACCATCGTTCGAAAATTCGATATCTGCTTCCCTCAACAATTTCTAACACCCAATGCGAACCATCAAAACCATTGATCCTGTCAAAAGACGCCAATGCCTGAGGCAATTCATCCACTAACCTCGAGAGCTCCATCAATAAGTCCTGTGATAAAGCATCTTTCTCTGTCCGCGCTAACACAGTTGAATCACCTTCATGTCTTCCCCATTTTCGTAACAATCGTTGCCGCGCCTCTGTTCCAAGCAACGCGAACCACTATCGATTCTTTACCGGACGGAACCCACAAAAGGCGAACGGTAAGAGGATTGGAGACCGACCGGAGGTAGGGCTCCATTAGCTGCGACAAATAATCTGACCATCGAACGGAATAAGCTTTTTCAATGCGAGCTGACGTGTCAAAGGCTCCTGTCGGAAAATAAGTGGTTTGGCGTCCATGACACCCAGCAACATAAAGCGCAAAAAAGCTTACAACCGCCACAAAGAGGATTACATTTTTCATATGACTCTATTTTTCAGTCTAGCTTTGGCGGGTATTTTGGTCCTCATAAGTGAAGCTGCGCAGCGCCGAACTCAAACCGATGCTGTCCCCGCCGGATTTCGCCGACGTGCGGTTACCACACGATTCGCGAAGCGAACAACTCTTCCCGGGAAGCAAACTTGTGGCGGGCTTTGGAAAGCCCACTCATCTTCCGCGTACTCAAACTGTTCAGCGAGCCTGAAACGTCATCCTCACTCCCTTTCACACGCAGCAACCCAGCGTCCTTACGATTTCGATGGTCGTCCTGAAACAACCGAACGCGTGTTGGGGGCCTCCACACTTTCTTTCCGGCCCTGCGAAGCCAAAGCATGGATCAAACCAGCGTTTATTATCGCGTAAATGGCTCCAAAAACTGCACTCACAACAACACGTTCAACCAGACCGGCACGATCCTTCAGGATCTTGCTTCCATCCTGATGCACCACGTATGAATTCTGATCAACAAGCAGCAAAAATGCAACTGTCGATGTAATAAAGCTCACTCCAAAGGCTCGCATAGTTCATTGATCCGGACATGGCTTATCGATCAGGGGGAGTTGCAAGAGCATCGCCACATTTTCACACGCGTCTGATCGCAGAATCCGGGTGGGAGCGCGGTTCCTCCGCGCTTTTCTCACTCCTGCGCGCCCGTTTCTCGCTGCCCAAATCGATTCGGACACCATTACGCTCGCGGCAGGCGCCGCTCCGCCGCTGAGTCCATTGGAATGCATCGCGGTCAGGATTCTTGCAGAGTCGGGCGACAGTTTCAATGCCCGAGCGTAGCTGCCGACCCAGGCCCCCCTCCCCCGCTTCCAAGGACATTTCGCAGCACAACGGATCGCCAACGAACGGCTCAGGTGGCATTGCTCTAGTTTGATGCCTTTCTCGTCTTCACCCATTTTCGCGATCGAGTGGCTGCGACTATTGCCACCCCACCAGAGAGTAAGTAAGCAAACCCTTCGGCTCGATAAAATGACCGCAGCGATTTAGCTTTATCTACTGTCGCGGCATGGTGCAGTGGGTTCCAGAACGGAAGCGTCAAAGCCGGAAATCCCACTGATACAAACACAATAACAGCCATCAGCATCCGGAGCACAGGATTCCAACCTGAGATAGTGCCCGGAACAGCGGCAGTCACCGCAATAGTAAGAAAGAGCGCCGAAGACACGTGAATACCCCACGTAATCGCAGGCGGAACATAGTCCCCGCCTAAAACGTTAAAGCCGTAGCCAACTAGAAAGGAGCCGAGAGCCGTCAAGATCAATTTCCGAGTCATTTAGTTACAGCAAGTTGCACCAGCGCAGGGGCACCGACTAAAGCATCGCCACATTTTCACACGCCTCTGATCGCAGATTCCATGTGGGAGCGCGTATCCTCCGGGCTTTTCTCACTCCTGGTCGCCCGTTCTCGCTGCTCAGATGCGACTCGGACACCATCGCGGTCGTGGGACACGCCGCTCCGCTTCTGAGTCCATTGGAATGCATCGCGATCAGGAGTCTCGCAGGCTCGGGGGACAGTTTCAATACCGGAGCGTAGCTGCCGACCCCGGCCCCCTCCCCCGCTTCCAAGGACATTGCGCGGCGCAACGGATCGCTGATAAACGGCTCATGTGACATTGCTCTAGTTTGACCCCTTTTATGACCCCTTTTACGGCGCTAGTTCTTTGACAATCTGCAGTATTAAAATGCCGTGCTGTCCCGGCGGGCTGCCCGCAAGCGAAGCGCCCGCCGGGACGGCGTCTCGATCCATCCCGTCCCGCTTCGCCCTTTTTCCCGCTTTTGTCCCCAAGGCCCAATCAAGGACGATCCATCGGCGCTTCAACCGTCGATTCCGCCGCGTTCGTCCATTCCAAAAGAAGCCTCCGATTCCACTTGAGGGGGCGCCGCCGGTTGGCTACCGGTTGTCCCATGGAGATATTCCATGTGGACTGGTTCAGCGCGGAGGTGTGGGTGGCGCTGGTGACGTTGACGGTGCTCGAGATCGTGCTCGGGATCGACAACGTGGTATTTATTTCCATCCTGTCGGGGAAGCTGCCGGTGGAGCTGCAGGATAAGGCGCGCCGGCTCGGGTTGTCGCTCGCCCTGATCACGCGCATTCTGTTGCTGCTGGGCATCTCCTGGGTGGCGGGCCTGACGGCGCCGTTGTTTTCGATCCTGAACCATGGCGTGTCCGGCCGCGATCTGATCCTGCTGGCCGGGGGATTGTTCCTGATCGCGAAGGCGACGCACGAGATTCACCAGAAGCTGGAAGGGGAGCAGGGATCAGCCGGACGCCGGGTGGCGCCCGGGTTCACGAGCGTGATCATTCAGATTCTGCTGCTGGATATCGTTTTCTCGCTCGATTCGGTCATCACGGCGGTGGGGATGGTGGATCATGTGCTGATCATGATCGCGGCGGTGATCATCGCGCTGGGCTTCATGCTGGCGTTTTCCGGCCATATCAGCCGGTTTGTGGAACGGCACCCGACCTTTAAAATGCTGGCGCTGAGCTTCTTGATCCTGATCGGCGTGGCGCTGGTCGCGGAAGGGTTCCACCAGAAGATCCCGAAAGGGTACATCTACTTCTCGATGGCGTTCTCGGCGATGGTGGAAATGCTGAACCTGAAGTTGCGCAAAAAGGCGGAACCGGTGCGGCTGCACGAGCCCTACATCCAGGATTAGCCAGCCGTTGGGCCGGGTCAGCCGGGTTGGCCAGGCGGGGAAGCTGGAGCCTCCCGGCCCTGGATAAAAATCTCAGGCGGCCGTTTTGAGCGATTCCGCCGGCAAGGCGCCCGCCGAGAGGAGCGGTTCCACCAATTGCAGGATGGCTCCGATCCAGGCGGGATCGCTATTGAGGCAGGGGATCATGGTGAACTGCTCGCCACCGGCCGCCAGAAAGGTCTCTTTCCCGCGCATGCCAATCTCTTCGATCGTTTCCAGGCAATCGGTGACAAAGGCGGGGCAAATCACGAGCAGCTTTTTCACGCCCGCGCGAGCGAGCCGCTCGAGTTCGTGATCGGTATAAGGCTGCATCCAGGGGTCGCGCCCGAGCCGGCTTTGGAAGGCGATGGAATATTTCTCCCGGGCAACGCCCGCCGTGGCGGCCAAGGCCCGGGCCGTCCGAAAGGTCTGAGCCCGGTAGCAGGTCTTGTGGGCGGGGCTGGGCACTTCGCAGCAGTTTGGGACCTTGAGGCAATGCCCCCGGGTGGGATCGCTCTTGTGCAAATGGCGTTCCGGCAGGCCGTGAAAGCTGAAGAGGAGATGATCGAAATCGGCATTCAAAAAAGGCCGGGCGGTGGAAGCCAAAGCGCCGACGTAGGCGGGATGATCGTAAAATGGCTCAACGACCTTGAGGCTGATTTGCTCCCGGCGTTTCGACAGCACGGCGCGGACCTTTTCCACGGCGGTCTCATAGCTGGACATGGCGTAATGCGGGAACAGCGGGAGGAGAACGATCTCCGTCACGCCGCGCGAAGCAAGATTTTCCACGGCGTGCTCGACGGAGGGGTTCTGATAACGCATCGCGAGTTCGACCGGGAGGGAGAGGCGAGAGCGCACGGCTTCGAGCACCCGGCGGCTGGTGGCCACGAGCGGAGAGCCTTCGCGGGTCCAGACCGACTGGTAGGCGTGCGCGGATTCCCGGGGCCGTTTCGGCAGAATGCCAAAGTGGACGATGCCAAAGCGGATCGGATAGGGAGCGTCGATCACCCGTCCATCCATCAAAAACTCGCGGAGGTAACGGCGGACATCCGGAACGCTGGGCGAATCCGGAGACCCTAAATTCATGAGGAGCAAACCCTGTTTCATGCCAATCCTTGGGGCTGGTTAAGCGGCAATGCGATGTTCTTCCGGGGCGGTCATCCGGCCGGCCCCGCCCTGCTCTTGCGCGACCTGCCGGCCGAGCGCCAGGCCGTTCAAGATCGAATCACTGAGGGAAACCCCCTTATAATAGTTCCCGCCGATCTTCAAGCCGGGGCAGTGCAACTCGAGCAATTCGATCTGGCGCCGGATGGCCGAGTAGCCGAGTTCATATTGGGGGATCGCCTTGGAAAACACAACGTGGTGAACAAACGTCGGCTCGCCTTTAACCCCGAGAGTCTTGCGCAAATCCTCCAGCGCCAGTTTGACCTGCTCCTCCCGGGAGCGGAACGGCAGCTCGGGACTGCGAAAGCCGCCCATGTAGCAGGAAATGCAGACGTGCCCTTTGGGAGCGCGATTCGGGAAGAGGGACGAGGAGAAAATCGCGCCCAAAATATTCAATTTCTCGACCTCGGGCACCAGAAAGCCGAAGCCCGCCAGGGAATGGGCGACCTGATCGCGGCGGAAGCCAAACACCAGACTGCTGACGGGCGCATAACGGATCTTGTGCAAAAAGTCGAAACTGCACCCCTCCCCCGCCCGCAGCGGCAACGTGCTGAGCTTATAGGCGGGCAGCGTGAGCAAGACCGCCCGATGCTGCTCGACCACGGTGCGCCCCGCCGCTTGAAATTCCAGGCGCCAGGCAGCGCCGAGCTGCTCCAGCCGGGTCAACGAATGGTTAAACCGCAGTTCGACATTCAACTCCTCGGCCATGGCGTCGGTCAGCGTGGAGAGCCCCTCGAGAAAGGAAACTTTGGGAGCGTTCTGCTTCGAAACGGTGGCCCGCTTTTTGCGTTCGCGCGCCCCAAGGATCTGACCTTTGATCAACGAGCCGTACCGTTGCTCCAGTTCATAGACCTTCCCAAAAGCTTCCCGCACCGAGAGCTTCCAGGGATCGCCGGCGTAAACTCCGGCCGCAAACGGATTGATGGCGAAATCCAGGAATTCCTGGCCGAGCCGGCGAACGACGAACCCCGCGAGACTCTCCTCGACCTCCGGTTTGGACCGGCTAATGAACGGCTCCCGCAACAGGCGCAATTTGGCGGCGGTGGAAAACAACGGCGTCCGAAAGAACTCTCCGCCGGAACTGGGCAGAGGCACGGGCGCCCCATGGCGAATGACGTATTTATCCTTGGCCTCGGGATCGGAGTAGAGCGCTTGATCGGCGATGCCGAGTTCCTTGAAAAACGCCGGGATCTCGGGCGAAGTCTCCAGCAGGGTATTGGGGCCATGCTCGGCCAGATAGCCATTTTGGCGCGTCGTGCGAATGACGCCTCCGGCGCGATCTCCCGCTTCGTAAACGGTGACGGCAAAGCCGAGCTTCTTCAACACGCAAGCGGCGGTCAAACCGGTGACGCCGGCGCCAATGATGGCAATCGAGTTCATATGGTCTTGGAGAAACGCTTTTGAGGTTCGGCGCTGTAATAGCCGTCAAATTGCATGGCGATATTCCGGATGAGCAGGCGGCCCATGGGAGTGACGTCAAAGCCGGCGGGGCTCAAGCGCACCAGGCCGTCCTGCTCCATCTGAACGATGGATTCGATCTCACGGCCGAAATATTCGAAGAAGTTAATGCCAAACTTCTCGCTGATCTGATTGAAATTCAGGGCGGAGTCGCACATGACGCGCTTGATCGTTTCGCGCCGGATCCGGTCGTCCTCGTTGACGATGTAAGCCTTGGCGAGGGGCGCCTTGCCGTGATCGAGCGCTTCGTAGTACTTCGGCAAATCCTTTTCGGTCTGCCAGTAGGCGTTTTCCGTTTGAGAAATGCCGGACACGCCAAAGGCATAAATATCGGCCCCGGCCTTGGTGCTGTACCCTTGAAAATTACGGTCCAGCTTGCGGGTGCGCTGCGCGATGGCGAGGGAATCGTTCGGCTTCGCGAAATGATCCATGCCGATGTAGACGTAATTGTCCTCCGCGGTAAGCTTCTCCACCGCCATTTTCAAGATCTGGAGTTTTTGCTCGGGCGTGGGCAGGGCCTTTTCGAGCACGCGTTGGGAAGGCTTGAGCCAGGGAACGTGGGCATAGCTGAACAAGGCGATGCGATCCGGGTTCAGGCGCAGAACCTCGTTCAAGGTCTTCTCGAATCCCTCGACCGTTTGATGAGGCAGGCCGTAGATCAGGTCCAGATTGAGAGACTCGAACCCGAGTTCGCGAATCCAATTGACGACCATCTCGGTCATTTCGAGCGGTTGAATGCGATGAATCGCTTTTTGGACCACGGGGTCAAAATCCTGCACGCCGAGCGAGGCGCGGTTGAACCCGATCAGCCGCAGCGCATGGAGATGCTTGCGGGTGAGGCGGCGCGGATCGATCTCGACGCCCGCTTCCATCCGGGCATCGACCTGGAAACGGGAATGGATCTGCTGGCCGAGCCAGAGCAGTTCATCGGGCGTGAGGAAGGTCGGCGTGCCGCCGCCAAAATGGAGCTGCACCACCTTGCGGTTCGGATTGAGAATCGACCCCATCTGATCCAGCTGCCGGGCCACGTAGTCGAGGTAGGTGCGGCTCTGGCTTTGATCCTTGGTGATGACCGTATTGCACCCGCAGTACCAGCAGAGCGTCTGACAAAACGGGACGTGGAAATAGAGGGAAAGATCGCGCGCTTCCTTATTATTGGCGATGAGTTCGTCCGCGAGCTGCGGCCAGGTCACCTGGTCCGTGAATTTCGTCGCGGGCGGATAGGAGGTGTAGCGAGGTCCGGCGACATTATATTTGCGGACAAGGTCCAGATTGACTTTGAGCTTGCTCATAGCAGTGCAGGTGAATCGTTAACGACGCAGAGTTTGGATGACCGCCGAAATCGCTTCCAGGTTGGCGGTCGGGGGAAGTCCATGGCCCAGATTAAAGATCCAGCCATTGCGCCCATCCATTTGGGCGAGGAGGCGGCGGGTTTCGGCGGCGGCCCGGGCGGGATCGCCCAGCAGCAGTTCGGGATCGAGGTTGCCCTGAACGGCCACCGTCTCGGGGATCTGGGCCACCGCTTCGGCCAGACCGATCCCGTGGTCAACGCCCAGGACATCCGCCCCGGTCGCCACCAGGTCGCTCCAGTTGCGCGCGCCTTTCGAGAAAACGATGGTGGGAACCACATTCTTAAGAGCGGCGACGATTTCCGCCATCGATTCCGCGGAACCGGCGCGGAAAAGGTCGGACGGGAGAAGGCCACCATGGCTGTCAAAAATCTGAACTGCGTCCACTCCGGCATCGATTTGCATCCAGAGGAACTCGATGATCGCAGCGGTCAGCTTCTCGATCAACCGCTGAAAAGTCTTGGGATCTTTCCGGAGCAATTCGAGCGCGCCGGTGTGATTCTTGGAGCTGCCGCCATCGAGCATGAAATTCGCCAGCGTCCAGGGGGAACCGGCGAACCCGATCAAGGCGCGCTCGGGACCCAATTCGCGGCGAATCAAGCCCAGGGCGGCAGGGACATACGCGAGACGGCGGCTGATCTCGGTGGTCGACAAGCGGTCGATATCAGCCGCGGAACGGATGGGAAATTCCATTTCCACTCCGCCCGTCTCGCGGAAAAAGTAGCTCTGCCCCATGGCCTCGGGAATCACGAGAATGTCGCTAAACAAAATGGCGGCATCGAACCCGAACCGGCGAATGGGCTGGAGGGTAACCTCCGCCGCGAGATGGGGATTCCGAACCAGCTCGAGAAAGGTGAAATTTTCCTTGAGAGCCCGGTATTCCGGCAAAGCCCGCCCGGCCTGGCGCATAATCCAGATGGGGGGATGATCAACGTCTTCCCCCGCGCAAGCCCGGAGGAAGCGCTGCCGATAGGTAAGGGAAAGATTTGGGAGCGGCGTCTTGGAAGCCGGTCCACTGCGCGCAATCAGTTCTGAGGTCTGCATACGACACCGACAGAATGCTCAGACCGGCCGCGGAGGGCTCACCACGTTTTGCTCTGTTGTAAGCAAAACTTGGTTCCCTGCGATGCAGCTCAACGGGCAGAACGGTTTACCTCGGCATGATCCGTTCCAACAGGGCAGCCACGTCGCGCCGCTGGACGGGCGCCTCCAAGATCACGTCCGCCCATCTCTCCTGCGGGGCGACAAAGCGGCTGAACATCGGCTGGGCATGACTCTGCCACTGCTCGAGGACCTGGCTGGCCGTCCGCCCGCGCTCCCGAGTATCCCGCTCCAACCGCCTGGAAACACACAGAGCCATCTCGCTGCGGATGAAAATCTTCAGATCCAAGAACCGCCGGACGGAGGGGCGCCGGAAAAGCCAAAGGCCTTCAACAATGACGACACGCGCTGGCGGAAACGCGACACCGCCCGCGCGGCGAGCGTGCGTGGAGAAATCGTATTCCGGCGCCGAAAACCGCCCGCCAGCGGCGCAGCTTTGCAAGGCCTCCTCAAAACAGGGCCAATCAATCGCGCGCGGATGATCAAAGTTCAGCCGGGCGCGCCGGGCGGCCGAAAGGTCCGAACGATCCCGGTAAAAGCTGTCGAGCGAAACCCGGACCGCGCCGGCTCCGGCGCCCTCGGCCAGGCGTTCCGCCAGCCAGGTTTTGCCGGCGCAGCTACCGCCGACGATCCCGATGATTCTCGGATATCCTTTTCTCATATGTGCCACGGCCATGGCCGCGGTCCCTCCCAAATCTTGCCAAGCAAAAAGCTGCGGCGCGAACCGTTTTAAGCGGCGGGAGGCGACAGCGGGATCATCCGTCCCCCTGATGTTCCGACCGTTAAAAACATTGAACCTCCGCACCGGGCACCGTAGCTCAATCGTTGAGCTCGATAATGCACCGCGACCACGTCATAGTTGTGGCATGAAAGCGATGGTTGAATTGGATGGGTCCAACCGGATCGTACTCTCGAAAGAGCTACGGCGCGCGGCGGGAATTCCGCGCCGACAAAAGCTGGTGGTCTCCGCTACGCCGGGGCGCATTGTCCTGGAAATGGCTCCCAACGCTTCCGGACAGATTATAAAACGCGGCAAGCTTAAAGTCTGGACGGGAGCGGTTCCGACGACGCCGATTGAAGAGGCTGTTGAGCAATCGCGGCACCATCGACGATGACATTCATTGCCTGAGGTTCCTTGACTGCCTGGAACGCGAGTTGAACGAAGGAATCTTCCTTTAGCCGCAGGAACCACCGGACGACGCGCGCTCTAGGCAGGGCGGGACAAAACTGGCAGGGTTGGGGATCTGGAAGATGAATAAGATCCTGGGTTCAATCGACTTTCTCAAAGGCTCGCTTTCGCTGGGGCTCGCTGCTTTGCTGCCGAATCTGGCGCAGGGCCAGGGGTTGAAGGAGGGCAATAATGCCCAAGCGCAGCCGCGCCCGGCTTCCGAGGAATTGAAGTCGTTTCAGCTGCCCGGCGGTTTCGTGATGGAACTGGTGGCGAGCGAAGAGACGGGCCTGCCGAAGCCGGTGACGATCGCGTTCGATGACGCGGGGCGGATGTGGGCGGTGACCGCCACGGAGTATCCGCGGGATCAGGAGCCGGGCATTTGGACGAAGCCGGGCCGGGATCGGGTGGTGGTCTTCGACCAACCGCACCGGCCCGGACCGCACCCGGCGCGGACTTTCGCCGACGGGATGGTGATGCCGGTGGGCGTGCTGCCTTACCGGAACGGCGCGATCGTGGCGCAAGGCCCCGAGATGCTTTTGCTCGAAGATACGGATGGCGACGGGAAGGCGGACAAGCGAACCGTGCTGATCCACGGATTCGGGGTGCAAGACACGCACACCCTCCCTCACCAACTGGAATATGCGCCCGGGAATTGGATCGTCTTCTCGCAAGGGGTGCTCAACAGCGGCACGGCAGTGACCGCGAGCGGAAAGCGGGTGAATTTCGACAAAACCGTGATCGCGCGGATGCGGGCGGACGGCTCGGACCTGGAAGTGATCGGGACCGGATTGAACAACATCTGGTCCTGGGCGCAGGGGCGGGATGGCCGGGTGTTCATTCATGAAGCGAACGATCTGGGCTATTCGATCGTGCCATTTGAACAGGACACGACCTATCCGAGCTTCATCAAACGGCTGGTGCACCCGAACTCGCCGTATCATCCCCCGACCGCGCCCAACTTGAACCTGGGAGGGACCGGGTTCTCGGGACTGGCGCTGGCGGATGACCGCTCGGGATCGTTTCCCGGTCCGTTTCACGATGTCCTGTTTGTCGCAAACCCGATCACGCGGCGGATCAATACGGTGTCACTCACGCGCGGGGAGAACGGCGTTTACCACTTTGAACAACTTCCGGACCTGGTGGCGACGGATGACGAGTTTTTCCGGCCGGTGGCGGTGCGGTTCGGACCGGACGGCTGCCTTTATATCGTGGACTGGTACAATCGAATCATCTCCCACAACGAGATCGACCGGAACCATCCGGCGCGGGACAAGACGCGGGGCCGGGTGTGGCGGGTCCGCCATCAAAGCCAGCCGAAGCGGGAGATCCCGAACCTGGCCCAGGCGCCCGGGAGCGAGCTGGTGAAGCATCTCAAGGCGGACAACACCTGGGAAATGCGGGCGGCGTGGCACCAGATCGTGCAGCGCCAGGCTCGTGAGTTGATCCCGGATTTGGTCCAGCTGCTGCGGGGGAAAGCGACGCCGGATGACACCCGCATCGTCGCGCTCTGGTCGCTGGAAGGACTGGGGCATTTCGAGGCCAGCCTTTGGCGCGAACTCCTGCGGAACGGCAATGTCGATGTCCGCTACGAAGCGGTGCGCGCCCTCTCGACCGTGCGCCCGCCGATGACCGAAGCTTTTGCGTTGCTCCAGGGTCTGGAGAAGGAGCCGACATTCCGGGTTCGCAACGAGGTGATCCGCTATTTCCGAGATTGCCCCGAGCCGCTGAGCCCCGAGCATCTCGCCTGGCTGGAGCGCTGGCGAACCACGCCGGATTTGACGAAGAAGGTCAAAGGGTGGGAACGGGAATACCTCGAACCGGGCGGGGTGTATGAGAGCGCGTTCCAGAATCTCCTGCTCCAGATGGCCGAAGAGAAAGGGCGGCCCAAACCGCCCGCGCCGATCTCCGGTGAATGGCTGAAAACCGTGCGACAGGCTCCCCAAAAAACGGCCGAGGAAAAAAAGCGCATCCAGGAACGGATTGCCCGGCTGACGAAAGTGGTGGAGGCCGCGCCCCAGGTTGATCTGCGCCCTGGAGAAACATTTTTCAAAACCACGTGCACCGCGTGCCACACGGTGGGCAAGGAAGGAGTCGGGTTCGCGCCGTCCCTCGCCGGGTCAAAAAACCGCTCGACCGAAGCGGTGCTGACTGCGGTGATCGATCCGAGCCAGGCGGTGGAAAACGTTTTCCGCACCTACCACATCGAAACCAAGGATGGCGAAAGTTATGACGGCTTTTTCGGAGACGAATCCGCCGATTCCCTGACGGTGCGTTTCGCGGGCGGCGCGCAGCAAGTGGTGCCGATCAAGAATATTAAAGCCGCCGGGTATGTTGACGGCTCATCGATCATGCCGGATGGGCTTTTGGACACCCTGAGCGAGGAGCAGGTCATCAGCCTGGTCCGCTACGTGCAGTCGATCCAATAAGCCGCCGCGATCGAAGGGATCGTCAAAGCGGCCAGGAAGGGCGGACCTCGGCGTTGAGCGGCGCGGGAGGAAAGCCCGCCTCCAACTTGCGCTCGGCGAGAATGCCGATCATCGCGGCGTTATCCGTGCAAAGGGAGGGATCCGCGAGGCGAAGAGTGATGCCGTTTTTCTGGCAGGCGGCCTGAAGTTGCTCGCGCAAGGCGCGATTGCAGGTCACGCCGCCGGAAGCCGTGACACACTGGACGCCCAAGCGCCGGGCCGCGCGCACCGTCTTCTGCACGAGCACATCGACAATTGCCGCCTGCACGCTGGCGCAGAGGTCGCGCAAGCCCTGGGCCGTTTCGACGACCGCCGGGTGGTCGCGCAGGAAATAGCGCACGGCCGTTTTGAGGCCGCTGAAACTGAAGTCGTCGTGCGGATCCTTCATCATCGGCCGGGGAAAATCATGGGCCGCAGGATTCCCCTCGCGAGCCAGGCGATCGATTTGCGGGCCGCCGGGATAAGGCAGGCCAATCAGCTTCGCCGTTTTATCAAAACATTCGCCCGCCGCATCATCGACGGTCGAGCCCAGCAACTGATGGGAAAAAGGGGCGGAGACGTGGACGAGCATGGTGTGGCCGCCACTGACGATGAGCGAGACGTTCGGTGCAAAGCGGTCAAACTCGGCGCGCCCCTCCCGAATCCACGGGGAATAAAGATGGGCCTCGTGATGGTTGATGCCGGCCAGCGGCTTGCCCAGGGCATAGGCCAGAGCCTGGCCCGCCTGAAAGCCGATCATGAGGGCGGGCGGAAGCCCGGGGCCCTGGGTGGCAGCGACCGCATCGAGTTGCGCTGAGACGACGGAAGCGAGAGCGAACGCCTCGCGCGCCACGGGCAAAAGATTCCGCAGATGTTCCCGAGTGGCGAGTTCCGGGACAACCCCGCCGTATTCAGAGTGAAGCTTGATTTGGGAGGAAACGACGCTGGAGAGAACATGCCCAGCGCGGATCACCGCGACGCTGGTCTCGTCGCAGGAGGTTTCAATGGCAGCCAGCAGCATCCAGAAGGGCCCACACCCGGGGGCTAGGGCTTTTGGGAAGCCATTTGCTGGTGGGCCTTGCGCTGGCCCGCGCGATCGCGGAAGAGGAGAACCCCTTTCAGGTAATCCTGCGCCCGCTCCAACTGCACATCGTGGATCCCCTTGATCCGCTCCCTTTGAGCGTCATCGAGCGATTCGACGCCGCCCAGGACGCGCTTGTAATAGAGAGCCTCTTCCTCCTCCTGGCTCATGGGAACGATCGCGTCCGGGGTGATCCCGTGCTCGTGGATCACTTTGTGGCTCGGGGTGTAGTACTTGGCGGTCGTCAAGCGGAGGGCTGAACCATCCTCCAAAGGCATGATGCTTTGCACTGAGCCTTTGCCGAAAGTTTGCTCGCCGACAATAAAGGCGCGGCCGACATCCTGCAGGCAGCCCGTGACGATTTCCGAGGCGCTGGCGCTGCCGTTGTTCACGAGGATCGCCAATTGGACATTCGGATACTCATCGCCGCCCGTGGCTTTGTACTGCTCGGTGCGCGTGTGTTTGGAACGGCCTTCGGTCGAAACGATCAACTGGCCGCGCTTGAGGAAGATATCGCAGACTTTCACGGCCTGATCGAGCAGGCCGCCGGGATTATTCCGCAGGTCAATGACCAACCCCTGAAAACCCTGCTTTTTCATCTTCTCGAGCGCGTCGCGGAACTCGGCGGTGGTTTGCTCGCCAAATTGCGTGATGCGGACGTAACCGATCTTGTTCTCGTCAACCGAATATTCGTGACGCCCGTTGAGATCCTTGACCGTGTCGACTTTGATCACGGCCCGCGCGAGGCGGTAATCCTTCACCTGACCGCCCGGGTGAAGAATCGAGATGGAAACTTCACTGCCCGGAGCGCCGCGCAGTTTCTTGACCGCGTCAGGCATGCTGATCTTTTCGGTGCTGCGCCCTTCGATCTTCACGATTTTGTCGCCGGCCAGAATGCCGGCTTTGTAGGCCGGGGAATCTTCCATGGGGGAGATGACGGTGAGGACGTTATCACGGAGGCCGACGACGATGCCCACGCCGCCAAAGGCGCCCTCGGTATCGTCCTTGAGCTCGTTGTATTTCACGGGCTCCATGTACTCGCTGTGGGGATCGAGCGTGTTGATCATGCCCCGCATGGCGGCGCGAATGAGCTCCTGGTAAGTGACCTTCTCACCATCGACATACTCCTGGCGCACCCGTTCGAGAACGCGCATGAAGAGGCGAACTTCGTCGTAGACATTTTCCCCTTCGGCGCCGTGGACGTTCTGGAGATAAATCTGGGCGCCAATGAGAAGATTGAGTCCGAGGACGGTGCAAAGGCAGATGTAAAGAATCCGCTTCTTCATAAATTCGACTGCTGGCGGTGAAGCTAAGGTTCGAAGGAAGGGATTGCAAGCATGCCGGTTCCGGAAGGTTCCAGAGAGGTCAGGACCCTGACCCGGCGCAGGCTTTCGGCCGGCGGCGCCTTTTGGAGACGTAAGGGCTGCCGTCGAGGTAATAACGGAGAGGCCAGTCTGCCGCCTGGGTGAGGCCAATGCGGGTGGTCGTGACGACCGGACCCAACTGACGGCGATAGGACCGAAAGGCCGGATTGCGGCAGATGAAGATGGGGGAAGCGGGGTCGCAGAGATCGACCGCATCCAAGCCGCGATCGATCCGGAGGGCCGCGCACAGTTTGCCCGGCCCGCTGGTGAGCTGGTGTTCATGCGGGACGGGCCGGTTGGACAGCAGCCAATCGCGCCCGACGGCGACATCGACCGCCCGCACGAGGACCGCTTCCGCATCCCCGGGCGGGCGGCAAACCGTGTTGAAACAGAAATAAAACCCGTAAATGAGGTAAACATAAGCCCGGCCGGGCTCGCCCCACATGGCGCGATTGCGATTCGTCAACCCGCCGTAAGCATGACAGGCCGGGTCGTCCTTGATGTAGGCCTCGGTCTCGACAATGCGGCTCGCGGCCAGCCCGAGAGGATGGCGGCGAACCAGCCAGTGACCGAGCAACCGGGGCGCGACCACCCGGGCGGACGGCTGGTAAAAGGCGCGCGGCAACGGCTCAAGCCGCTCGATTTCCTCTGGCTCCATGCAGCCAAATGAGTGCTCCAGACGGAGTGGAAGATCAATCGAAAGCAGCGTCGGGCCGGCGAGCATTTCGCTCGCGCTCGAAAGTTGCCTCGCTACACTCACGCCCGGGCCGATGGAAAATCATGTCGTTTTGGATCTGGCGATTTGCATTGTCGCCGCATGGATTTTTGGAGTGGTCGCACAGGCCTTCCGGCAGCCCTTGTTGCTCGCCTACCTGGTGGCGGGCATTGCCATCGGGCCGGTGGGGCTAAAGCTGGTGACCGCCCGGGAGTCGGTGGAGAGCATTTCGGGGATCGGGCTGATCCTGCTCCTCTTTCTGATCGGGCTGGAGATCGACCTGAAAAAGATCATGAGCACCGGCCGGCTGATCCTCGTGACGGCCGGGGTGCAAATCGCGGGCTGCTTTCTTTTAGGCCTGGCGTTCTTCAAAGCCACTGGCTTTTCCCTCGGGGATCGCCGCCTGGATGCCTTGTACCTGGCGGTCGGGGCGGCCTTGAGCAGCACGGTCATCATCGTCAAGCTGCTCTACGAACAACGGCAGCTGGACACCCTGCAAGGCCGGGTCACGCTCGGGGTGCTGGTGCTGCAGGACCTGGTGGCCATCCTTTTCCTGGCGGTGCAGCCGAATCTGAACCAGCCGAGCCTGGGGGTGCTGCTGCCGTCGCTGGGCCGGGTGGTGGTATTGATTGCGATCGCGTTTATCGCCAGCCGCTACGCCCTGCCGCCCATTTTCAAAGCGGTGGCCCGCCTGCCGGAGCTGGTGCTGGTGGGGGGAATTGCCTGGTGTTTTCTCATCGCCGGAACCGCGGGGGCGTTCAAACTTTCGCGCGAGATGGGAGCGCTCGTGGCCGGAGTCGCCATCTCCACCTTCCCCTACACGCTGGACATCGCGGCGAAACTGACCAGCTTGCGGGACTTTTTCGTCACGCTCTTTTTCGTGGCGCTGGGGATGGCGGTGCCGCTGCCCAGTCCGGAATACCTGATCTGGGCGTTGATCATCTCAGCCTTTGTTTTCGCCAGCCGGCTGGTGACGGTCTTTCCCTGCCTCCATCTCTTGCGGCAGGGACATCGGAGCAGCCTGCTCCCGGCGGTGAACCTCGGGCAGATCAGCGAACTCTCCCTGGTGATCATGGCGATCGGGAGCGGCTTCGGGCATGTCTCAGCGCGCACCCAGGGGATCATGGCCTACGCTTTTGTGTTCGTGGCGATCCTGTCGAGCTATGCCATCACCGTGAGCGAGAGATTGCTGGGGCGAATCACCCCCCTGCTGATCCGGCTCGGGCTGCCGGACCGGGGCGGGCAAACAGCTTTGCAGGACAAGCCATCCGAACATCCGCGCGTGTTCCTGCTCGGTTTTTTCTGGACGGCCAGTTCGCTCCTGGAAGAAATCACCCGGCACGCGCCGCAACTGTTGCGGGAGGTGCTGGTGATCGATTTCAACCCGAACGTGAACACGGAACTGCGGAACCGGCGAATTCCGGTGGTTTACGGCGATATCACCCAGCGGGACACCCTGCTGCATGCCGGGGTGGAGAAAGCGGACGTGATTGTCTGCTCCCTGCCAAACAGCATCCTGCGCGGGGCCACCAACCTGAAGCTGCTGCAACAACTGCGCGAGCTGAACCCCGACGCCAAGATCATCATGCACGCCGAACTGTTCAACGACGTGCCAAAACTCTACGAGGCGGGCGCCGATTACGTCTCGGTGCCGCGCCTGATCGAAGCGAAGGAACTCTGCGAGGTGGTGCAGGCGGCGCTGTCGGGATTGATCCTGGAAAAGAGACTGGAACTGGACGCCGAGCTCCAAAGAAGGAAAGAGGTTATACCTTAGTGAGAGAGATTAATGCCAAAAAGGCGCTGACGACGGCCATCGAGGCCGCGCACGCCGCCGGAAAAGTCATGCGAAAAAACCTGCTGCTGACCAAGCGGGTGAACCACGCGGAGCAGCATGACATCAAACTGGAGCTGGACGTCCGCTGCCAAAAACTGATCGAGCGGACCTTGCGCCGGGCTTTTCCGCAAATCGCGATTCTGGGCGAGGAAGGGGTGATTGGCGACACCTCCGCGAGCCTCCGGTGGGTGGTGGACCCGATCGACGGAACCGTGAACTTCACCTACGGCATCCCGCACGCCTGCGTCTCGATCGCGCTGCAGCGCCAGCGCCGAGCGCCCAAAGCCGGAGAACATCCCGACGCCTGTTTTGAAACCATTGTTGGAGTGGTGTTCGACCCGTTCACGGATGAAACCTTTACGGCGATTCGGGGGGAAGCGGCCCGTTTAAACGGCCGGCCGATCGCGGTCAGCCAACGCCCCCGGCTGGACGAAGCCATCGTCTCGATCGGATTTGCCAAATCTGCGGCCAGCCTGGAAAAGATGCTGCCCCAATTCAACCGGCTGGTGCACAAGGTGCGCAAAATCCGGATCATGGGGGCAGCTGCGCTGGCGATGGTTTATGTCGCGGCTGGAAGATTCGACGCTTACGTCGAGGGAGGCATCCGGCTGTGGGACATTGCGGCGGGCGGCTTGATTCTGGAATGCGCCGGGGGCGATTTTTTTCATGAACCGGTGGAGGGCGAACACGCGTTTCGCATCGTGGCCAATAACGGCAAGCTGCGGAAAAAGCTGGAAGCGATCGGGGGATAGAGACCGGCGTCTGGGCCGATCGGAGACAATTGGCGGGCGCGGCGGTTTTGCGCTTTGAAGTTCGCGCCGCGCCCCGTATATATCTGCCATGTTGCCAACCCTGCTTGTCAAAGGCGGCGCGATGATATGGCTGCTGCTGATCGTCAGCGCAGTTGGCATAGCCGTTTTCATTGAGCGCCTGCTGCACTACCACCGGGCGCAAATCAATTCCGCGGAGTTCATCAACGGCGTGCGCAACGTGCTGAAACGGGAAAATGTGGTGGAAGCCCTCTCGATCTGCGATGCCACCCCCGGCCCGGTGCCCCGGCTGGTGAAAACCGCGATCCTAAACCGGGAACGAGGGCGGGAAGGGGTGCGGGAAGCCCTGGAAGAAGCGGGCCTCGTGGAAGTTCCGCGCCTGGAAGAAAAGCTGAACGTGCTGGCGACGATCGCGCAGATCGCGCCCCTGATGGGATTCCTCGGAACGGTGCTCGGATTCATCCGGGTTTTCATCCGGCTGCAGGAAGCGGGCCTTTACTCGCACATGGCGCAGCTCTCGGAAGGAGTCTGGCAGGGGTTGATCTGCACCGCGATGGGCCTGGCCATCGCCATTCCGGGCTATGCGGGCTACAACTATCTGGTCAGCCGGGTCAACGCGATCGTTCTGGATATGGAAAAGGTTTCGACGGAAATCCTGAACATGATCACGGAAACCCGGCGCTAACCCCTCCCCTGCCCCCCAGCTCTGATGCGCTATTCACGCAACATAAAAATCTTCCGAGGCGGGGTGGACGCGGCCCCGTTCGCCAGCCTGTTCTTCCTGGTCCTCCTGTTCACGCTGCTTTTCTACTCCCACGTTTTCTTCCCCGGGGTGCCCATTCAACTGGGCAATATCGAAGAGCCGCCGGAAATGATCACTCGCGCCGCGAAGGTCCACGCCTCGGGAACGATCGAGTTTCTGGGAAAATCCTACGACCTGGCGGAATTCAAGGCTGAGCTGCAGTCCCGCTCTCAAAAGGGGACTCTGCCGAAGCGGGTGTTGTTTGAAACCGAACCCCAGACCAGCGCCAAATTGGCCACGCAAATCGAGAACCTGCTGAAAGGCGCCGGCATCGCGCTCAAACTGCCAGGGACCCGGAATGAGCTGCCGGACGATGCCGGATTTGCCGGCGGCCGCAACCCGGTGGTCGTGGTCGGAATCAACCTCAACGGCCAGCTTTTTTTCGAGCATCAACTCGTTTCGGAAGCCATCCTGCAGCAAAAGCTGACCAGCGCCGCGTCGCAATCCCCGGAACCGCTGACTCTCCTGCTGCAAGCGGACAAGAATGTGCCCGCGGAAAAAATCGTCCGGCTGAGCCGGATCGCGACTCGCGCACGGATTGCGTCCATGCGGATTGCGACCAAGCCGCCTGCGGGCTCGTAGGCGGCGGAACCCCGGAAAGCCAGTGACACCCCCGCAAACCATGGAAATCGAGCGCGATCTGATCCGCTGGTCGCGTGTCCGCTGGGGGTTGATCGTGGCGGCTGTGCTCGGCGCCCAGGGCTTGCTGTTCCTGGCCAACCGCCAAAGACCGACGCCTCTGCCGACGCCCCACACCAAAGAACCGGCGCTCAGCTTTGTGGGGGATTCCACCGTGATTGCGGAACCGCTGGCGCTCGAAGACCCCACCCTGTTCGCCAGCGCCAACCCGCGAGGGTTTTCCGGCGCGGCCTGGATGCTTCGAAATGGCTCGGCCAACAACGAGGCGGAAGCCTTGCCAGCCCCGGCCTTTCTCAGCCTGCAAGAAGCGCGCGGACTCCGGGATGACGGCCCCCGGGCTCAATTTACCCTGGTGCGCCATGAACGGCCGGAACCCGAACCCGCGGCGACCGATGCCGCCCCGAGGGAAAGATCCTGGGATCGATCCGAACTGAAGGCGGACGGCCCGCGCGAACTTCGAAGCGCCCCCACCCTGCCGGTCCAATTTGCAACGGACGTGGTCCGCTCCAGCGTGGTGGAGGTCCTAATTGACGTGGACGGAACGGTGTTCTCCGCCCGCCTGCAGGGGAGCAGTGGGTCCAAATCCGCGGACAACGACGCCTTGAGCCTTGCCCGAAAAGTGCGCTTTCAACCGACCCTGGACGGCCAGACAGGAGACAGGATCTCGTTGCAAGAGTTAATCTTCGACTGGAAAGCGCTGCCCCCAGGAGCGACCAACCCGGTAAAACGCTGACCCCTCCAGGGCGACCGGAAACGGGACAAGTTAAAAAGAGTATTTCGGGGATTTACTTTAAAAGCGGTCTCCGGTAAACAATCCACTCAACACGAACGCCGCAGCCGCCGATTGTTCATTTGCCGACGGGATTGAATCATATGCCAATGCTTTCACGCGCCATTAAAGCCGCCGCCATTGCGAGTCTGGTTTCCGCCCCTTTGGCTATCCGGGCGAACATCACGCTCAACATTGATGCGGGCACGCTCTACGGGGACTCCACGGGCACAGCCGCTGCACCGAACAGCACCTTGGTCATATTGGCTGCGGATACGCAAGGGAACGGATTTCAAGGGCCCACGGCGTCGCAGTTCGTTACGGGCGACGATGTCGAACTCTACCGCTGGACACTCGGTGGAACGTTGGGCGCGGGCTATACTCAGCCGACATCCCTCTTGCTGAGCACAGCCCAGATTCAGTCTTTCTCAGGGCTTTCCACCGGCGACCCGCTCCGGCTTTACTGGTTTCCGACGCTGACGCAATCCGCGAGCAGCCCCGGCGCCGGCACAATTTACGGGACCTACAACAACCCATCAACCGTCAACGGCAGCATTCCCTGGACGTTCCCAAACGATGGCGGCACATACGCCCTAAACTTCTTCACGCCGTCAGTGCAAGGGACGTCCCCTCTTCCAGAGTCGGACGGCTATGCCAGCCTGACTGTCGTTCCCGAGCCGCAAACCTACGGCCTGATCGCCGGCGCGGGGTGCCTGGCTTTCGGAGTCGCTGCGCGGCGGCTTCGGGCAAACAAAAAGTCCTGAGCGAGGTTCACCTCGGCACCGAATTCTCTCCGGATTGATCGGACACCTCTGACCGAAGCCGATTCGCGTCTGTTGACCGGTATTCCCGCAGTTGCAAACGACTGCTCGCCTCATTAGGGTTTCCCCCCTTTGGAGATATCGATCATGAGTTTACTCCCGTTTGGAGACCTGCCAGTTCACACCGCCCGCAAATTTGTTCCGGCCCGCATCGACTTGGGGAATTGGGCGGAAATTGAACCACTTTTCGATCGCTTGGAAACGCAGATTCAAGCAGCGGATTCAGCGATAAAGCTCGAAAAATGGCTTCTGGACTGGGGAGAGTTCTGTGCCGCACTGGATGAGGAATCGTCCCGCCGTTATATCGCCATGACCTGCCATACGGACAGCGCCGAAGCAGAAAAGTCTTATCTCCAATACGTTGAGCAGATCGAGCCCGCCCTCAAGCCGCGGCAATTCAAGCTGGAAAAGCTTTATCTCGGCCATCCGCTGCGCAAAACACTGCCGAAAGATCGTTACGAAGTGCTGGATCGCAATACGGCGCTGCACGTGGAGCTTTTCCGCGAGGAAAACGTGCCGCTGGAAACCGAGGAGGCCAAACTCAGCCAGCAATACCAGAAGCTCAGCGGCTCCCTGACAGTGCAATTCAGGGGAGAAGAGAAAACCCTGGTGCAAATGAGCCGCTTTCTGGAGGAACCCGATCGCGCCCTGCGGGAAGAAGCCTGGCGACTCGTCTCCGAACGGCGCCTGAAGGAAGTCGCCAACTTCGATCAGATTTTCGACCAACTGACGGTCATCCGGGAGCAAATCGCAAAAAACGCCGGCTTTTCCAACTATCGCGATTACGCCTTTCGCGCCCGCGGACGCTTTGATTACACGCCGGAGGATTGCTTCCAATTCCACGACGCGATTGAAAAAGAGGTCATGCCGTTGCTGCGCAAGCTGCAAAGGGAACGGCGGGAACAACTGAAACTGCCGACCTTGCGGCCGTGGGATCTTTCGGTGGATCCGTTGAATCTGCCCGCGTTGCGCCCGTTCGAAAAGGTGGAGGTGATGGTGGAACGGACCCAGAAGATTTTCGACCAACTCGACTCCAATCTGGCGAAGGGCTTTCGACTAATGAGCGACCTCCAGCTGCTGGATCTGGCGAACCGAAAAGGGAAAGCTCCCGGCGGATATCAATCCACGCTTTCCGAAGCTCGATTACCCTTCATCTTTATGAACGCGGTCGGGGTGCAGCGCGACGTGGAAACCATTTTGCACGAAGCCGGGCACGCGTTCCACGCCCTGGCGACGCAGCCAGAGGACCTTTACGGCTACCGGCACGCGCCGATCGAATTCTGCGAGGTGGCTTCGATGAGCATGGAACTCCTCGGCAATGAACACATCGAGAATTTTTACAACCCGGCTGACGCCGCGCGAGCGCGCCGGGATCATCTGGAAGGGATTATCGAGATTTTCCCGTGGATCGCCACGGTCGACGCGTTTCAACACTGGCTCTATACCCATCCTGGCCACACGCGCGAACAACGTTCAGCCGCCTGGCTGAGGCTGATGGATCGGTTCGGGGGCGATGTGGATTGGACCGGGTTCGAGGAGGTGCGCGCGAACCTCTGGCAGCGCCAGCTCCACATCTTCATCCATCCGTTTTACTACATCGAATACGGCATCGCTCAACTCGGCGCGTTGCAAGTGTGGGCGAACTCGAAACAGGATCGAAGCCGCGCCTTGCAAAGGTATCAGGACGCGCTGGCGTTGGGCGGCTCCCGCCCGCTGCCGGCATTATTCGAAGCGGCAGGCTGCAAATTCGATTTCAGCGCCCGCACCGTGAAACCGTTGATCGAATTGATCAGCTCACAATTGTTGCAGCTGGAGCAAAAAACAGCTGCACATTAACCAACCACCCACCTGGTTGGTTTCTTAGCAGCCCTCCTCACGCCACCCTGCGTTGCGAAAGCGAGGATGGGCCGAAAGGCTTAATGCCTGCTTAATGCGGTTTGGTGAAAGATAGCCGCGTGATGGCCAGTAAACGCCTGGAGCCTTGCCGAAACGCGCGTGCATTTGGCATTAGTCCTGCTAACTTGCAGCACTGTCGATGAATCCGATCGCCTCCACTATGAAATCGATCACGCGCGTACCTTGCGGCCCGGCGTGGGTTACAAACTCATCCTGGGCACTGGCTTTCGCGCTGCCAGTCTTGCGTGCGACCGCCGAAGATCACCTGGATTACCGGTACGAAGATTACTCGGAGGATGGGGGGCGGATTCATATTCAAACCCATGGCGGCCTCTTCTCGACCGACATCCGCCCCTGGCTAAACCTGAAGGGGAGCTTCGTCTACGATAGCATATCAGGGGCCACCCCAATCGGGGCTCCGCCGCTCCCCGGTCTGAGCACGGTGCAAAAGGTGAACATCGAGGATATTCGCCGCGCAGGTTTCGTGGAACCAACTTTCAAGTTCGAGAATCATACCATCACTCCGCAGTTTGCCGTGAGCGAGGAACATGATTATCAGTCGTTTGGGGTTTCCCTCTCTCATTCAATCGACCTGAATGAGAAGAACACGACCGTCACTTGGGGCGTAAGCCACCAATTTGACAAGGTTCTGCCGAACCCGGGCGAGTCGGTAACCGAACCGATGCGCAAGGATGCGACCGACGTGCTGCTCGGGGTCACCCAACTTCTCGGCCCAACGACGATCGCCCGATTCAACCTGACCCTGGGCTACTCGGATGGCTATCTGTCCGATCCATACAAACGGGTGCTTTTTACTGATTTCCCCTATTTCGATGGGCAGCCTTACACCGTCTGGCCCGAAGTCCGGCCCGATCATCGCTTCCGTCAGGTGGGATATTTCTCGCTCCAGCAATATGTCGAACCGTTGAGCGGCGCGGCGGAAGCGTCGTATCGGATCCATCATGATGATTGGGGGATCGTCGCCCATACCGTGGAACTGGACTGGCACCAAAAGATCACCAAGTACGTCACGCTCTCCCCGCTCTTCCGCTACTACACGCAAAGCGCCGCGGACTTCTACGCGCCGAGCTTCCCCGGCGATCCTTCCCTCCCGCCGGACTTCGATCCCACGCTGCCGCCGATCCCCAGATATTACTCGGCGGATTACCGTCTGTCGGCGCTCGAGACCTTCACCTACGGAGTGAATTTGAGCATCCGCCCGCACGAAAATTTTTCCCTGAATTTCGGTTACAAGCGTTACGAAATGTTCGGAACGGACAACGTCACCTCTCCGGATCAATATCCGCAGGCTCACGTTTGGACGGCTGGCATCACCCTATGGTTTTGAGCGACTCCAAGCCCATCCGCGAGCGCGTTTTCAATTCCGCCACCGTCCGCGAAGAGGGCGGGTTGACGACTCTTTTTTTTCACGCGATGGGCACGCGCTGCCGTGTGTCGCTGGTCGAGCCCAATCGAAAAGCGACCAATGACTTCTTGCAGAGCCTCCTGGAATGGGTTTCTGACTTTGAAGCCAAATACTCCCGGTTTATTGACTCCAGCCTGATCTCCCGGATCAATGCGGCCGCGGGCCAGCACCCGGTGGAGATCGACGAAGAGACAAACCGCATCCTGTCGCTCTGCGCAGAACTGCATTTTTTCACCCAACGGGTTTTTGATCCGACCACCCTCCCGCTGATCCGCCTTTGGGACTGGAAGAAAAATCCCGCCGGACTGCCCAGCGCCGACGCGATCGCGCGGGCCCGGGAACTGGTGGGCTGGAACCTGGTCCAGCGCACGGCGAATTCGGTCTACCTGCCGAAAACGGGAATGGCCCTGGATCTGGGCGGGATCGGCAAAGAATACGCGGTGGATATCGTCCTGCAGATGGGCGGGACGCACGGCATCAGCAACCTCCTGGTTGATTTCGGCCAGGATCTCCGGGTGCAAGGGAAGCCGCCGGGCAAACCGGCGTGGCACATCGGATTGGAAGACCCGAATAATCCGGGATCGTGCTGGGGCAGCGTGGCCGCGACGGATCGGGCCGTGGCCAGTTCCGGCGATTATCTCCGCCATTTCGTTCTCAACGGCAAACGCTACGGGCACATTCTCGACCCGCGAACCGGCTACCCGGCCGAGACGGATTGCCTTGCGGTCAGCATCGTCGCCCCCTCCTGCACCATGGCCGGAATCCTGAGCACGTCCGCATTCATCCTGGGCCCAAAGGCGGGCTACGACATGATCCATCGAAGCTACGGCGGCGCGGGCGTGATTCTCACGCGCGAGCAACGACTTTTTACCCCCAGCTTTTATCAATATCTGGTGAATTCCTAAAACGTATGAAATCCAAAATTCGCAACATTTCGATTTCCCGCTGGCTTGGGCTGGCCGCAGCCGCATTGAGCTGCCTGGGCTGCTCCGCCGCGAATGTCGGAGAGTCATTTCCTGATCTCAGCAAGTACGACCTCGAAGGCAAGCTGCCCGAACTGAAAGGCAAAGTTGTCTTGGTGGACTTCTTCGCTTCGTGGTGCGGCCCGTGCAAAATGTCGTTTCCGGTGATGGAAGACCTGGAAGCAAAATATAAGGACAAAGGATTCGTGGTCGTAGCGATCAACGTGGACAAGAAGAAAGCCGACATGGAAAACTTTCTTAAGAAGGAGAAGACCAGCTTTGCCATCGTCCGGGACGCGTCCACGAAACTAATCGCCCAAGTCAAGGTGCCCACCATGCCAACTTCGTTCATCCTGGGTCGGGACGGCAAGATTGTGGCGATTCACGACGGGTTTCACGGCGATGAAACGCGAGCCAAATACGTCAGCGAAATTGAGAACCTGCTGAAATGAAATCCTCCCTTCTGATCCTCCTCACGGCGCTCGGCACGACCCTTTTTTCCGGTTGCGCCCACGTTCACCCCTGGGAACGGGGAAGCCTCGCCGATCCGACCATGGATGCGGACCAAAATCCAGTGGGCGCGATGCTGGCGGACCATATGTGGTTTTCGCGAGAAGCGGCCACCGGGGGCAAAGGCGTTGGCGGAGGCGGCTGCGGCTGTAATTAGAACCGAAAGATTGCTCACTGAAATTTAGTAACGGAGTAGTTGTCGAATAAAATGAAAGCGTTTCGAATTCCCTCGCTGGTGCTGGCGGCTGCCCTGCAATTGCTGCCCATCGCCCGATTTGCCGCCATCTGCCAACAGCCCGCGGCCCCGCTCTGGGCCATTATTTTGCGCTGGGCAGGCGCAACCGCCGCAGCCCTGGGCAGCATTGAAGCGGTGTCCGGGGCGTCAACGGTGATCACCAATCCTCTCACCGACAAAGGCACCAACGGCGTCCCTCTGAAACAGTTCCGCCTCACAACCGCTCCAGATCAGGCCCACTACTGGACGGCCACGGGCCTTCCTCAGGGCGTGAACCTTGTCGGCACATCAGGGTCGACGCTTTGGTATTTTTCCGGAACGCCAACCGTCGCGGGCGTCTTCAACGTGAGAGTGACGGCAAAAGACCAGATCAACAGCGGCTTTGACCGCACGGTGAGTTCGACCATCGTCATGACGATCGTCAGCACCGGCACCGCCCCATCGATCACCAGCCCGCCGGCGAGTCAAACCGTGGTTCAAGGGGCAAGTGTGACATTTTCCGTGACCGCCGCGGGCACCGCTCCCCTCACCTACCAATGGCAGAAGAATAGCCAGAACATTGCGAACGCCACGAATTCGTCGCTTACCCTGCCCAGCGTGACCACGTCCGATGCCGGCTCTTACACAGTCACCGTGGCCAATTCGATCAGCAGCGTCACGAGCACTCCGGCCACGCTGACGGTTACCGTTCCGGTCGCTCCTCCCGCGGTCACGGCGGCTCCCGCCAGCCAGACAGTTGCCGTCGGCAGCCCGGTTACTTTTTCCGTGACAGCGACAGGCGATGGGCCGCTCTCCTATCAGTGGCTCAAGGATGACCAGGACATCAACGGCGCCACATCCCCGTCATTTTCGATTGCCGCCGCGGCTTTGACGGACGCTGGGTCTTACCGCGTGCTGGTGAGCAATACCGGCGGCAACATCCTCAGCGACCCAGCGGTCCTGACCGTCACCGTTCCCGTGACCGCGCCGACCATTACCTCCCCGCCCGTGGGCCTAAGCGTCCACGCGGGCCAAAACGCGAAATTCACCACGACCGCTGCCGGGACCGCCCCGCTTCAATACAAATGGTTCCGAGGCGCCAATGAGATACCCGGCGCCACCGCCTCAACTCTGTCTTTGTCGGCGGTCGACGTTTCCGCCGCGGGCGACTATTCAGTCGAAGTGAGCAACTCAGGCGGCAGCGCGCATAGCGCCCCGGCGACCCTGAACGTGAGCATTCTCCAAATCCTCTCCGTTGCGGAGAACAACGGCGCGCTGACGGTGACTTTCAACGGCATCCCGGGACAGTCCTATCAATGGTCAAAAAAGAATAGCCTGAGCGACGTCTGGCAGATCGTGTCTCCGGCCATCGTCACCCCATCCAACGGGACGATGAGCGCCTCGATCGCGAATACCAACGGGGAATTCTTCCGGCTCGGAGCGGCCCAATAAGGCTCGCCGCCCGCCGGCCGCAGCGAGCGATTAGCGCTTGCCCTGGGCGATGCGCGTTTGCACATCCCGATAGACGCTGAGGAAGGTCAGGTTGTCGTTGACGACCTGCTGAATCAGCAGGAGAAGCTTGTCCAGATCCACGCGGTTCACGATCGCGTGGACGCTCTGTTGGAATGCGTGCATCGAATTGAGCGTTTCCAAGGTGTCGCTCAACAGGAGGATGGTGGAGTGGCGCCGCAGGCTCATCGGCATCTGCTGCAAGGTCAGGAGCGATCTATTCTGGCTGGGCACAACCCCGCCGAACGAATCTTCAAGAAAGACGAACTCATACTGCACCCGGCCGAAGCGTTCGAGAAACTCGTCGTGGCTGGTGGCGCTGTGAACCTTGTAGCCCATCTGATCGAGCACCCCCTGGGCGTAGTCGAGGACATCCGGACTGCTGATGCCCAGCAGAGCCGGGCGATCCCCTGGGGCCAGGATTTCAAATTCGAGAGCCATGCGTTATTTGAGTTTGAGAACAGCCGGAATCGGAGCGGCCTCCCGTTTTGGCGCCTCTTCCCGCCGCATTTGCAGGCTGGCCAGGTTGGTCGTGGCTTCGCCGCGTTTCTTTTTGATGTTATCAATGCCGCGCGTGGTCGGCCCGCGCTTGCTGCAGTAAAGCAGAGCGGTTTCTTCCGTGATCAATCCCTGCTCAAAGGCGTCCAGGCAGGCTTGATCAAACGTGCGCCAGCCGAAGGTGTAGTTCGCCTCGATGATATCGTAGAACGTCTTGCCCTCGCCCTCCCCCATGGTGATCGAGTCGCGGATGCGCAGGTTGCTCCCCATGATTTCCAGCAGCGCCTGCCGCCCGCCGCCAATCCGGGGCGCGAGGCGCTGGCTGACAATCCAGCGCACCGTATCGGCGAGGCGCAGGCGAATTTGCTCCTGCTCCTCCTGCTCGAACATGCCGAGAATACGGTTGATCGTCTGGCCGGCATCAATCGTGTGCAGAGTGCTCACAACCAGATGGCCGGTTTCCGCGGCGCTCAAGCCGATCTCGACGGTTTCGCGATCGCGCATTTCGCCCACCAGAATCACTTTGGGCGCCTGGCGCAACGCGGCGCGCAGTCCCGAGGCGAAACTGTCAAAGTCTGTCCCCATTTCCCGCTGGTTAAACGTGGCCCGCTTCTGCGAATGCACAAATTCGACCGGGTCCTCGAGCGTGATGATGTGAATCGATTTGGATTCGTTGATCTGATTGAGCAAGGCGGCCAGCGTCGTTGATTTGCCGGAGCCGGTGGCCCCGGTGACCAGGATCAGCCCGGTCTTTTCCGTGGCCATCTGCTCGAAAGTGGACGGCATCTTCAGGTCCGCCAAAGTGGGGATGCGGGTGTTGAGTTTGCGCAACACCACCGAATAGTTGCCCCGCTGGGAGAAAATGTTGACACGAAAGCGCGCCTTGCCGGGAACTGAATGCGAGCAATCGCAGGAACCCGTCCGCAGCAGATCCTCATTCAAGCGCCGGCTGCCACCCATCAAATTCAGGGCGATCTGCTCGGTTTGAAATGGCGTGAGCTTTTCAAGGTTGGGCTGGACGGACACCGGCACCAAGTGGCCGGATGTTTCCACCTGGAGCGGCTTGTCGACCGTGACGTTCAGGTCAGACACGTCGCTGTTGGAATCCAGCATCGTGCTGAGAACATAATCGAGTTCTTTGCGTCTCATGCGGCAAATGGTCTAGGAGTCATGAAGCTCAATCCTCGTCCTCCGGCGGATGGCTGAGAAACGGGCGGAATTTCTTTTTATCCAGGCATTTGTCATACGCTTCCTCTGGGGAAATGCGTTTCATGCGCAAATGTTCCATGATCGCGTCGTCCAACGGCTGGTTGCCGATCTTTTTGCCCACCTGAATCATGCCCGGGATCTGGTGCGTTTTTCCTTCGCGCACCAGGTTCGCCACCGCCGTGGTGAAGACCAGGATTTCCAGCGCCGCCACCCGGCCCTTCTTATCAATGCGCTTGAAAAGATTTTGCGCAACGACTCCTTTCAACGCTTCGGAAAGCGTGGCGCGGATTTTGTTCTGCTGATCGGCCGGAAAGACGTCGATGATACGATCCACGGTCTTGGCCGCGCTCTGGGTGTGCAGCGTGCCAAACACCAAGTGGCCGGTGCTCGCCGCGGTCAAGGCCAGCTCGATCGTTTCCAAGTCGCGCATTTCGCCCACGAGAATAACGTCCGGGTCTTCACGCAGCGCGCCTTTAAGCGCGGAGGCAAACGATTTGGTGTGCAAACCGACTTCCCGATGGTTCACCAAGCTGCTTTTGCTTTCGTGCACGAATTCGATCGGGTCCTCGACGGTGAGGATGTGATCCTTCCGGTTCTTGTTGGCGTAGTCGACCATCGCCGCCAACGTGGTGCTTTTGCCGGAGCCCGTCGGACCGGTGACGACCACCAGCCCTTTGTGGAGCATGCAAAACTTTTTTAAGACGGGAGGAAGAGGAGCGTCAAAACGCTCAAAATCTTCGAAGGAAAGGACCTTGGAAGGAATCTGCCGGAAAACCGCGGAGCAGCCGTTCTTTTGGTTGAAGAAATTCGCACGGAAGCGGGAGACGTTCGGAATTTCATAGCCAAAGTCGACATCGCCCGTTTCTTCGTAAGTTTTGATCTTGTACTCTGGCGTGATCTCGTAAAGCATCGCTTTGAGCGCGTCGCTTTCGAGGGCAGGATAGTCGACCCGGTGCAACTCACCATTGATGCGGAGCATAGGCGGATTGCCGCTTGCCAGGTGCAAGTCCGAGGCCTTTTGCTCGAACATCAGGTTAAAGAATGCATCAATCTTCGCCATACTTTAGAGATATCGGCGCGGAACGCCGCAAGTTAACCCTTCCTTGCAGCAAATGGCATGCTGGGATCATCCGCGCGAAAGTTCCTCCGGCTCAACCGCTAGGACCGACCGACTCGTCAAGGCTCTAAACCCGTAGAGGCGGAAGTCCCGAGGCTCATTTTCTGGGCCAAAACCGATGTTTTTTCGTTCAGTTCCCTGCTCAGAAATCGATATCTCTGTCAGCCCCGGGGCCGGCGCGTTTTCTTCGCGCACCTCCATCCAACGCCCGGCTCCGGGGCATCCTCTTCTGCGGAAATCTCCCCGTCAAACAGCCAACGCCGACCGTTCTGCCCGGGAGTCGCGAGCAAGATCGACACCATACTTTGCAAGGAATGTGCAGCAACTGTTCTCCGACCGGCCGATAGTTTGGTTGGTGAGCTATGGCTCCACGGAAGCCACATCCACGCAAGGGTTTGACCGTGCTCTCCCGGCCAAAGCGAGTTTTTACAACTTCCGAAGCAGGAAAACTTCTTTATGACTCTTCCGCTCCAGATCACTTATCGGAACATGCAACCTTCGCCCGCCGTCACCGAACGCGTCCGGGCGGAAGCGGCGAAGCTCGATCGCTTTTACTCCCGGATTACCAGTTGCCGCATCATGATTGAGGCGCCGCACCGTCATCATAAGTGGGGTGAGCTTTTCCATATCCGCGTTGAACTCGGCGTTCCGGGCGCGGACCTTGTGATCAAACACGAACCGAGCCCCCGCCCCGCGCGGACGGAGGACGCCCCGGGGAAACTAGCCAAGCGGCTCGAGCCGGAGCCTCGGCATCGGGACATCTACGTTGCGATTCACGACACGTTCAAGGACGTTCGCCGCCGCCTTGAGGATCACGTGCGCAAGATGCGCGGGGATGTGAAGATGCACACACGAGTGCCCGGCGTCCGGAAAGCCAAACTGGCCGATTCGGCGCCCAAAGCGCTTGCGTAACTGAGTCAGGGCCTTCCGGTCTTTCCAAAACTGAAGGCTCAGGCTTCAGGCATAGCGCGCCTTCAACAGGAACGTCCATCGACGCGCCAGGGAAAACCCCTCCGTTCCCCACCGGTTCGTCGGGCTCACCACTCGGGGATTCAGGACCTCGACGCAGGCAAGGGAGGACTCTGCTGCACCACAGGGGGCCTGAGATCGAGCGAAGTGGTGGAACCCCGGAAAAGGAATGGCGGCGCTGGTGGCGAAAAAGCCCGACGCCCGACGCCCTATACCGACGCCTGACTAAAGGTTACCTCTCGGCGGTCGCGCCCGATTCCATGTGCAACCACGAGGTCTCCGGCTGCCATTCCCCCGGACTAGGGGTGGCTTTCCGGACTTTTTGAGCCCAGGCTCCAAAGATCTCCTTGGCCGCATCCGGCGCTTCTTCGAGGGAGACATGTGTCCGGACCGAATCACGGTGAGGCAGCCACGCAGGCCGAAAAACCTCGTCCTTTCCTCGCATTTCAAAACGGCGGACCAAGGCATCGAGATCGACGCGCATCTCCCGGGAATTCTCGTCGTAGTCAGCGCGCCCGGTGGCACACACCTCATAGGATTGGCGGCCGACCTCGCGGGTCTCCAGGATGCGCACTGTATCCAGGACGCTTCGCCAGCTTGAAGTAGCGCTTGAAACGTTCACCGAAGCCTGCATAGAGCTAATCTCCTCCCTCCCGATAGCGGATCTCCTGCACCAGGCGCTTGCGGGTGGCCTGGAGGCGGCTGACGACATGGCGGCTGATCCGCTTCATCAACTGGTAACCGAAAGCGGGATCCTCTTCCGCGCGAATCAAAAGAGAGGCGGCGTTGAGTTCCACCGCTTTCGTGGGAGCGAGCGCCCGAGCGGTGAAATGCCATTCGAAGGGCGGGTAAAGCCACGACCAGCCCAGCAGATCGCCCGCCCCCAGTTCCTGGATGCAGGTTTTTCCTTTGCCGTTGCAGGAGCTTTCCAGGGCCACTCTGCCTTCGCAGATGAGATAAAACCGGTCGGCATATTCGCCTTCTCGAAGAATGGTTTCGCCCGGCGCAAAAGTGACGTCGGTGGCGAACTCTTCAAGGTGATTGAGGAACTCGGTGGAACAGTCCTCAAAGAACGGATGCGGCCGAACGCAGCCTTGGGTGAGTAGAGCAGTCATAGCACCTCCTGAACGGGAATTCTGAACAGCAGTTGAATCTTCTGTTCATATTCTTAAAATGCGGCCAAAATGAAAGTGGCACTCACCGATCCTTGGCTAAAGCTTCGCTGATCTTGGATGGGCTCCCGGCCGGCATTTGTTTCCCAGCGCAAAACGAAATTGCCGATCCGTGGTCTAATGAAGGACAAGAGGATGCAACGGGCTGGAAACGGGAGTTTTAGCTCGCGAACCCGGACAACCTGATGCAATTTGCAAGCAAGCCATGAGCGACCTGAAACTGATCGAATCCACGCTGGCTCAAACCTCGCAACGGCGGAGAGTGGAACGCGGTTTGCGCAAGTTCTGGGAATTCCTCTTTTGGGGAGCACTGGCATGGTTCCTCTGCCTCGCCGCCTACAAATTGCTGCCCATCTCCATTTCCTACGCCCGCTTTTCCTGGATTTTATTGCCTGCGAGCGGCCTGCTGGGGTTTTGCTGGGGCTGGACCCGGCCGGTCACCCTGGCTCAAACTGCGCGCTGGATCGACGGCCGGCGGCACCTTCAGGAGCGGTTGAGCACCGCCTTGGAAATTGCGCAGGCTAAAACCCCGGAAACCACATGGAAAACCTTGGTGGTGGCCGACGCCGCCAAAGCAGTGGCGGATCTTAACCCGAAGGACTTGCTGCCGTTTCGGCTGCCCCGAGTGAGCCGGTGGACTCTGCTGGTGGTCGTCCTCGGCGCCGGCCTCGGTTTTGTGCCGGAATACCGCTCCAAAGCTTACCAGTTGCAGAAGCAAGACGCGGAGGCGATCCACCAAACCGGCCGCGAACTGGCCAGCCTGACCAAAAAGAATTTACAAACCCGCCCGCCGGCGATCGAAACAACGAAAAAGACCCTGGAAGAGATCCAGGATCTGGGTGAGCACATGGCCAAGGCTCAGATAACCCGGGGCGAAGCGCTGAAAAACCTTTCCAGCGCCGCCGAAAAGCTCAAAGAGCAGACCAAGGAACTGGCGAACAACCCAGCCGTGCGGAATCTGGAGCGAGCGGCCCGGAGCAGCAGCAGCAAGGGAGGCAGCCCCTCCTCGGAACTGCAACAAAAGCTGGAAAGCATGGCCAAGTCGGGAGCAAACAATGCCAACCCGGACGCGCTGGATAAGATGAAGAGCGAGCTGGACAAAGCCAAGCAGATGGCCGCGAACATGCCGAAGGGGGACAGTCCGGACGCGAAAGACGCCAAAGACAAGCTGAATGCTTCCTTGGCAGATTTAGCCAAGCAAGCCAAGAACATGGGGATGGACCTGCCCAGCCTGAGCGAAGCCATCGCGGCCCTGCAAAATGCTCAACCAGACCAGGTATTGAAGGACCTGCAAGTGGCTGAAGTGGAATTGGAAAAGATGCAGGCGATGGCCAAAGCGCTGGAGAAAATGCAGGTCGACACCCAAAAGCTGGGGAAAGATCTGGCGGAACAGCTCAAAAACGGCCAGGCCGAAGCTGCAGAATCAAGCTTGCGCAAAATGGCTCAGGCCATGAACGCCGGGAAAATGCTGCCCGAAGATCTGCAGAAAATCATGAAAGAGGTGGGAGAGGCGCTTTCGCCGGCGAAACAATACGGCGAAGTTGGCGATCACTTGCAGGAAGCGATGAAGACGCTGTCCGGCGGAGACAAGGGACAAGCGGGCAAATCGCTGAGCGCAGCGGCTGATGCCCTGGCCAAAATGGCCGGAGAACTGGGCGATGCGCAAAGCCTGCTGGCCACCCTGGAAGCTTTGCAGCAAGCTCAGATGTGCCTCGCCAACGGGCAGGGCTATAGCCAGAACCCGGGCGGAGTCGGGAAATCAGGCGCGCCCAAAGGCAAGAAGGGACGGGGCGTAGGGACCTGGCATGATGAGAACTCCTGGGAATATCCGGAGATGTCCGAGAGCTGGGACAACAGCGGGCTTGAACGTCCGGACCGGGACGGCCGGGGCGTGAGCGATCGAGGTGATGGCCAGCTGGCGGACAATCTTGCCCCCACCAAGATCAAAGGCCAGATCACGCCGGGCGGCCCGATGCCGAGCATCACCATGAAAGGCGTCAGCATCAAAGGGAACAGCAAGGTGCAGGTGGAGCAAATGGCCGCCGCCGCCCAGAGCGAGGCTCAAAGCGCATTGAACCAGGATCAGGTGCCCCGCGCTTACCAGAATGCCGTCCGCAATTATTTCGACGATCTCAAGGAATAGGGCTTCCCTGCCCTTGCAAGCTCATGAGCACTGAAGAACAAATCCAAAGATTCAAGGAAACGTACGCCGGGTTGCGCGCGGAGGTGGGCAAAGTCATCGTTGGCCACGAACCGATCGTGGACGGCACTTTGATCGCCCTGTTGTCGGGCGGGCACGTCCTCTTGGAAGGCGTGCCAGGACTGGGAAAAACTCTGCTGGTGCGCACGCTCAGCCAGGTGCTTGACCTGAATTTCAACCGCATTCAATTCACGCCGGACCTGATGCCAGCGGATATTCTCGGCACGAACATCGTCATGGAAATCCCCGGAGGCGGACGCGAGTTTCGCTTTCAAAAGGGGCCGATTTTCGCGCACCTCATCCTGGCTGATGAGATCAACCGCGCCACGCCAAAGACGCAAAGCGCCCTGCTCGAGGCGATGCAGGAGCACAGCGTGACCGCTGGCGGAGAAATTCGCCGGCTGGAGGAGCCCTTCTTCGTGCTGGCCACGCAAAACCCGATTGATCAGGAGGGCACCTACCCGCTTCCGGAAGCCCAGCTGGACCGCTTTTTCTTCAAGCTGCTCGTGACCTATCCCAACGCCGCGGACCTGACCGAAGTCCTGAACCGGACCACGGAAACGCGGCGGGTCGAGATCAACCGGGTGGTCACGCGGGAGCAGATGATCGACCTGCAACAACTGGTTCGCCAGGTGCCGGTGGCCTCCCACGTGAAGGACTACGCGGTGCGCCTGATCCTGGCGACGCATCCCAAAACCGAGACGGCCGCGGCGATCACCAATCAGTACCTGCGTTTCGGCAGCAGCCCGCGCGGCGGCCAGGCGCTCCTGCTCGGGGCCAAGGTGCGGGCGTTGATGCAAGGGCGGTTCAATGCCAGCTTCGAAGATATCGAAGCGGTGGTGCTTCCCACCTTGCGCCATCGCTGCATTTTGAATTTCGAAGCGGAGGCGGAAGGCATTACCACTGATCACGTGCTGGCGCAGATTTTGCGCGACGTGCCGCGGGACGCCACGCTGGCAGCCGCTTAGTCGCGCATGGCAGGCAGCCTGATCACTCCCGAACTCCTGCGGCGCCTAGAGCAGTTCCAATTGCTCGCTCAACGCCGGGCCAAAAGCGCCGCCAAAGGGGAACGCCGCAGCCGAGCTCGCGGGCAATCGGTCGAATTCGCTGACCACCGCAATTATGTCGCTGGAGACGATTTCCGCTACCTGGATTGGAATCTCTTCGGCCGGCTCGACCGCCTTTTTCTCAAGCTTTATGAAGAGGAACGCGAGCTTCCGGTCACGCTCTTTCTGGATGCGAGCGAATCGATGACCTTCGGCTCGCCCCGGAAATTCGACTTCGCCCGCCAGATCGCGGCGGCGGTCGGATATGTCGCTTTGTGCGGTTTCGATCGAGTGTCTGTGATGGCCTTTCCCGATTCGCCGGAAGAGGCGGCGGTGCGCGGGGCGCTGCGAGCGGTGCGTGGGAGGAAATCCTCGCTCCAATTCTTCCAAAACCTGGGGCGATTGAGCGCACAAGGCTCCGCCAACTTCAATGACGCGTTGCGGCGCGGCGCTCTGAGCGCCCGCCAAAGCGGCGTGGCGATCGTGTTGAGCGATTTTCTCGATCCCGAAGGGTACGAACCCGGCCTCACCGCGCTGATCGGCCGCGGGTTTCAGGTCAGCGCAGTGCAAATCCTCGCGCCCGAGGAGCTGAATCCGGACAGCTACGGCGATCTGAGATTGGTCGATTCGGAAACCGGGGCCGTCCAGGAGGTGACCTTCGGCAAGTTTCGGCTGAATGCCTACCGGCAGACCGTGCAAAATTACATCCAGCGGCTCCGGGAATTCTGCCAGGCGCGCGGCATCAATTTTTTCACCACTCCATCGGATGCCTCCCTGGAGAAGCTGCTCTTGAAGCAACTGCGCGAAGCGGAGGTCTGGGGCTGAATGCACTTTCTCGCTCCGGCCGCCTTTTTTTTCGCCGCCACCCTGCCGGTGGTGGTCGTTTTCTACCTGTTAAAGCGCAAGCGCGTGGTCAAGCTGGTGCCCAGCACGCTGCTTTGGCAGAAGTTCCTCGCGGAAACGCAAGCGAGCGCGCCCTTTCAGCGGCTCCGCCATAATTGGCTGCTCCTGATCCAACTGCTCCTCCTCCTGATCGCCATTCTCGCGCTGGCCCGCCCCTACTTTGCCGGGACCACGCGGGGCGGACGAATTCTGGTGGCGATCCTGGACGGATCGGCCTCGATGCAGAGCACGGATGAAACGCCAAGCCGCTTTGAGAAAGCGCGCAAGGAGGCCCTGCAATTGGTGGAGGGGCTGCATCCGGACGATCGCATGGTCGTTCTGGTGGCGGCGGGCGCCACGGAGGTGAAGCAGTCGCCCACGAGCGAAAAGGCCGCGCTGCGCCGGGCCTTGGAAAGCGCCCGCGCCAGCGACTCCCCCACGCGCCTGGGTGAAGCGATGAAACTGGCCGAAACGCTGATTCAGAATAACACGAGCGCAGAGATCCATCTTTTCAGCGACGGGGCTACGGATTCCCTGGAGGGGTTCGAGAACAAAGGATTGCCGGTCGTGTTTCACCAGGTGGGAATCCGCCACGTGAACGTTGGAATCGTCAACCTGGATGTCCGCTCGAACCCGGACAATCCCGCCCAGCGTGCGGTCTTTGCCACCCTTCTGAACGCCTCCACCAATCAACAGGATTTCCGGGCGGAACTGGTCTTTGACAACCAGGTGGTCGGGGTGAAATCCCTGTCGCTGAAACCGAAGGAATCTTCGCCCCAAGTGTTCATTGCGGAACAACCGCACGATGGAGTTTTCACGTTGCGTCTGGATATCCAGGATGATCTGTCGGTGGACAACACCGCTTCGATCGTGAGCCTGCTGCCGCAACCCATCAAAGTGTTGCTGGTCACGCCGGGAAATCGCTTTCTGGAGAAAGCCCTGAAAGCCATTTCCACGGTCGAGTTGTCCAAAAGCGCCCAGGCCGACGACGCGGCCGGTTTCGACGTGGTGGTTCTGGACAACGTCACGACGGGCGCGACGTCGAAAGCGAACCTGATCGCGATCAACACCGTTCATACGAATTGGTTTGCCGGGTGGAAACGGATCGAAGGGCCGCCGATTGTCGATTGGAAGACGAGCCATCCCCTGCTCCGCAGCGTGAACTTCGACAACGTGCAGGTGGCCGAGAGCTACGCTGTCCAGACGCCAAGCTGGGGCCTGCCGCTGGTCGATGCGCCGAACACGCCGCTCGTGCTCGCCGGGGAACTGAATCGGCAGCGAATCGTCTGGATTGGCTTTGACACGCTCCAGAGCACCTGGCCGCTCCGCATCTCCTTCCCGATTTTCATCGCCAATGCGGTCGAGTGGCTGAACCCGGCGTCCGAAAAAGGCCACTCGCTCGCGGTCAAAGCCGGCGAACCCTTCCATATCACGCTCTCGGAGAAAGCGGTGAGCGCCGAGATTCTCCTGCCGGACGGCTCGTCCCGGACCCGTTCGGTCGACGCCAACCGGCACGAATTGCTGTTTGGTGAGACGCAGAAACAAGGGGTTTACCGGGTGAAGGAAGGGACAAATGAAATCACGTTTTGCGTCAACCTTCTCGACAGCCTCGAAACCGACACCACGCCGCGCAAGGAAATCCAGTTCGGCGCCTACACAAAAGTAGCGAGCACCACGCAACGCCAGGCGAACCTCGAAATCTGGCGGTGGTTCGCTCTCACGGCGTTCTTCGTCCTGCTCTTTGAATGGTGGTACTACCACAGGAGGACCGCTTGAGGGTTCTTCTTGGGGTCATGCTCTGCCTTCTGGCCGGCTGCTCGCCCAGCCAGAAAAACGCAGTGGTCCTCTACACCTCCCAGGATCAGTTCTATGCGGAGCCGATCCTGCGGCAATTTGCCGCCAAAACCGGGATTGAGGTCCGACCGGTGTTTGACAGTGAATCCGCGAAAACAGCCGGCCTGGCGCAGAGACTCCGGGCCGAGAGCTCGAACCCGCAATGCGACGTTTTCTGGAGCAACGAAGAGATGCACACTCGCCTGCTGGTAAAAGCAGGAGTGATTGACGGCCAGGAATGGCGGAGCGCGGGCTCCCGCACGCGGCGCCTGGCCATCAATACCAATCTCGTCGGCGCGGGCCAGGCACCCAAAAGCCTGCTGGAACTCACCAATAGCATTTGGAAAGGCCGAGTCGCCCTGGCCTACCCGCTCTTCGGCACGACCAAGTCCCATTTCCTCGCGCTGCGCCAGCTCTGGGGGGAGGATTTGTGGAAAGCCTGGTGCCAGGGCCTGGTCCGGAATGGCGTCAAGGTCGTTGACGGAAATTCTGTCGTCGTGAAGCTCGTGGGCGCCGGCGAATGCGCCCTGGGCTTGACCGATTCTGACGACATCGCCGCCGGCGTAAAGGAAGGCAAACCGATCCGGGCGCTGGAGCCGACGGCGGAACTGCTGGCGATCCCGAGCACTCTCGGGCTGATTCGCCACTGTCCACACCGGGACACCGCGCGCGTCCTCATGGACTTCCTGGCCGCGCCCGAAACGACTCAGGAACTGGTCAAGCTTGGCGCGCTGGAGCGGACCGAGCCCGTGCCACCTGATCTGCCGCTGCTCATCAAGGTCGACTGGGCGAAAGCCCTCGAAGACGCGGATCATGCCGGTGAGGTTCTGGAACAAATTTTCGTGCGGTCATGAGTTGGGGCCTTATTCAGAACAGCTTGTTAGTGGCCGCGAGCACCATGTGCCTGGCGTGCGTGCTCGGCAGCGCGTTCGCGGCATCCGCCGCCGCCCTGCCCCGGGGCGCGCGCGCCTGGGCCTCCGCCGCGGCGATCCTTACTCTGATCCTTCCTCCATTCCTCGTCTCGAACGCCTGGCTGAACTATTTCGGCCTGAACGGCACGTGGCGTCACTATCTCGACTTCAACGTCTATTCTCTCCCGGGAACCGTGCTGCTGCTCACCCTGCAGCTCTGGCCGGTCGCGTCCCTCCTGCTGGCTGGGGCCATCATGCGCGTCGATGCGGCCTATCTTGAACAGGAACCGTTGCTGCGCCGACTGAACCTGATCCGATACCTGGTTTGGCCGGTTTGCCGGCCAGCCCTTGGCTTCAGCGCGCTGCTGATCTTCGTGCTGGCCCTGAACAATTTCAGCGTGCCGGTTTTGCTCCAGACCAAGGTTTTCCCGGAAGAGGTCTGGCTGTCCTTCAACACGCGATTCGATTACGGGGAAGCCCTGCGCCTGAGCTGGCCTCTCGTGCTTGCGCCGCTGGCCTTGCTGGCCCTTTTCCGCCATCGCCCCAATCAGTTCCTGGCTCGTAACGCCGAGTTTCCTCACCGGCTCTGGCGCGCCCGGCTTGGCATCCTTCTGCCCGTCTGGGCCATCGTCAGCATCCTGACACTGCTGCTCGCTCTCGGTTTGCCCCTGGCGCAACTGATCAGCAGTTCGCGCACCTGGGCGGAACTGATTCCAGCGATTCGCGCGGGACAATCGGCGCTTCAGAACACGCTTTGGTTCGCCATCCTGACCGCGGCGATCGTTTTGGGTTTAGGAATCACGGGCGCCCGGCTTCGGGTGGGGTTCATCGGCTGGCTGTTCTTTCTCACTCCGGGCGTGCTCGTCGGCATTGCCCTCATTCGCGTTTTTAATCGGCCGCTGCTCGCCGGCTTTTACCAGAGCACCGGCATTGTGCTGCTGGCGTTCACGCTGCGCTATTTCGCCATTGGCTGGGCGGCGGCCCGGGCGGCCGTCGCGCAGGAAGACAACTCGCTGAGGGATGTGGTGCGGGTGCTCGGCGGCTCGCGCTGGCAGCAGTTTCGGCTCGCGCAATGGCCGCAAAGCCAAGGAGTGCTCTTCGCGGGGTTTTACCTGGTGTACCTCCTGGGCGTCTGGGAGGTGGAAACGCTCATCCTGATCGTGCCGCCGGGCCGCGAAACACTCGCACTCCGGATTTTCAACATGCTCCATTACGGGCACGCCGGGCAGGTGGATGCCCTCTGTGTCTGGATGCTCGCGCTCGGTCTTCTGCCGCTGGTCGTTTACGCGGCTTCCACCGGCCTCCGTCGCCTCCGCCCCGGGCGCCTGGCCTCTCTCGGCCTGCTGGTTCTGGCGGGCTGCGGCTCCGGCCCCGCCAATTCCACCAAGGTTCAAAGCCAGATCTTCAGCTCGGTCCAGGTATTTGGGTCGCGAGGCACCGGAGCCGGCGAGTTCAACAAGCCGCGATCCATCGCGGTTGATCGACAGGATAATTTCTATGTCGTCGATATGACCGGCCGGGTGCAGAAATTCGATCCCGAGGGAAAATTCCTCCTTTCGTGGCAAATGCCGCAGACAGACAAGGGCAAGCCCAAGGGGATGGGCCTCGACAGTGATGGCAATATCATCGTGGTTGAACCGCACTACTCGCGGGTCAACCACTTCAGCCCGGAAGGCAAGTTGGTCGCTCAATGGGGCGTCAACGGCACGAATCGCGGCCAGCTTTACTTTCCCCGGTCCGTGGGGGTGAACTCGCGCGGGGAGATTTACCTGAGCGAGTATGGGATGGTGGAGCGCATTCAACACTTCTCGCATCTCGGCACGAACTTCATCGAGAGCGTAGGACAGCCCGGAACTGGCCCCGGCGATCTCAACCGCGGCGAAGGGATCGGCGTGGCGCCGGACGATTCGGTATTTGAGGCGGACTCGTGCAATCACCGCATCCAGGTCTTCTCGCCCCAGGGCAAACTCATTGCCTCCTTCGGCTCGGCGGGGTCCGGTCCCAACCAGTTGAGCTATCCCTACGATGTCCAGGTGGATGCGCTTGGTTACCGTTTCGTCTGTGAGTTCGGGAACAGCCGCGTCCAGATTTTCGACCCGCAAAACCGCTCGATCGAAATTCTGGGCGAAGCGGGGGGAGATCCCGGGCAGATGAACAATCCTTGGGCGATCGCCCTGGACTCGCGCGGCAACCTTTACGTGGCCGATTCGCTCAATCATCGGGTGCAAAAATTTCTGCGGCGCGAGCCCCTGCCCCGGCGCACCGCGAAACCGGGAGTTTCCCTGACCGCGCGATGAACTTTCAATTCACCCATCCTTACTGGCTGCTCCTGCTGCTTCCGGGGCTGGGCTGGATCGTGTGGCTGAGCGTCAAGACGGACGTTCAGATCGCTCCCTGGCGGCGCTGGCTGTCCGCCGCGATCCGCGTCGTGATCGTCCTTTTCCTCCTCGGCGCGATCGCCGGCGCCCAGTGGCTGCGCCCCTTGCAGGGGATGAACGTCTTTTATCTGCTGGATCGCTCGGACAGCATTCCTTCATCCCAACAGGAAGCCGCGCGGGATTATATCAATCGATCCGCCAAGTTTAAAAAGGAGAATGACAAGGCGGGTGTCCTGGTTTTCGGAGCGGACGCGGGCCTCGAATTCTCTCCCAACCCGGTGGTCGATCTCCAAAAGATTCAGGCAGTGGTCGGCACGGAACGCACCGACATCGCCAGCGCCATCCGCCTGGCAACCGCAGCCTTTCCGGAAACCGGCCAAAAGCGCATCGTCCTGATCTCCGACGGCAACGAAAACATCGGGGATGCCATCGGCGCGGTGAACGCCGCCAAACCGCTCGGCGTATCCGTGGATGTGATCCCGATCGGCGCCAGCCGCGGCCAGGATGTTTCCATTGAAAAGATCACCCTGCCGAACAGCCTGAAGAAGGGGCAGACCTTTGATGTAAAGATCTTCGCCCAGGCGGATCAGGCTCAATCCGCCACGGTTCGCCTCTACCGGAACAATCAGTATCTCGACAGCGCCAAGGTCGACCTGACCGCGGGCAAAAACCTGTTCTCGTTTTCCCAGACGCTCGATCAGCCGGGCTTCTACAGTTATGACGTGCAGATCGAAGCCCAGCACGACCTGCTCCCGCAAAACAACCGCGCCATCAATTTCACTTACGTCCGCGGAGATCCGACCATCCTGGTCGTCTCTTCTGATCCGCAAAGCGACCAGCAACTGGCCCAGGCCCTGCGGCAATCCAAGCTGGAGGTAAAACTGACCGACGTTTCGGGATTCCCTTCCACGCTGGCCGAAATGCAGGCTTACGACTCCATCTTCCTCAGCAACATCGCCGCGGGCGACCTTGGGACCGATCTTCTCCGACTCCTGGAAAGCGCCGTGCGCGACTTCGGCGTCGGCCTGGTCTGCCTCGGGGGCGATCAGGCGTTTGCGGCGGGCGGCTACCGCAACACCCCGCTCGAAACGATCCTGCCGGTCGACATGGAACTGAGCAGCAAGAAGGTGCTGCCCAGCGGCGCCCTTGTGCTGGTCGTGCACGCCACCGAATTCGCCAACGGCAACCAGTGGGCGCGGGATATCGCCTTCGCCGCCCTCCAATCGCTCGGTCCCACGGATGAAATGGGGGTCTGCCTCTGGGACGGATCGGACAAATGGCTCTTTGAGTTGACCAAGGTCGGCGACCGGAAGGAGATGGGACGCAAAATTGCCGGCATGAACCCGGGCGACATGGGCAGCTTCCAGAATGTGATGACCATGGCGCACAACGCGCTCAAAAAGTCCCACGGCAGCATCAAGCACATGGTGGTTTTCAGCGATGGCGATCCCACCTCTCCCACCGACAAACAGGTGCAAGCGATCGTGGATGACAAAATCACGGTCAGCACGGTGATGATCGGCGGGCATGTCACCCCGGATACCATGACCCGGATCGCGCAGATCGGCCGGGGACGATTCTATGACGTCCGATCCCCCGCTCAATTGCCCCAGATTTTCGTCAAGGAAGCGGCCGTGATCTTGAAATCCGCGATTTTTGAAGAGCCGTTCAAGCCACAGGTCGCGAGCGGGAGCGAATTGATTCGGGGAATTGGCGCGGCGGAACTGCCGACGCTGCTCGGCTACGTTGCCACCAGCGTCAAGCCGCGGGCGGAAACTCCCCTCCTTTCGGACAAAGGCGATCCGCTACTCGCGCACTGGCAGTATGGGCTGGGGCGGACCGTGGCCTTCACCAGCGACGCGAAGCCCAAATGGGCGCAGCAATGGATGCCCTGGCCCAAGTACCGCCAGTTTTGGTCGCAGGTGGCTCAATGGTCGCTCCGCAAAATCGAGAGCGCGGATTTCAACACCGATGTCACGGTCGATCGCGGCATCGGGACGATCGCGGTGGAAGCGTTGGACGCGAACGGGAACTTTCGCAATTTCCTGAATCTGGAGGCGGTCGTGGTCAGCCCGAAGGGCGATCGCTTGAGCGTGACTCTCGAGCAAACCGGGCCAGGCCGTTACGACACGAAATTCCCCACCAAGGAAGTCGGCGCTTACCTGATCAACCTGCTGGAAAAGAAAGACGGCAAGCTCGCGGGATCACAGGTCCTCGGAGCCAGCGTCAACTACTCGCCGGAGTTTCTGGCGGCGGAACCGAACGTCAACCTGTTGCGCCGCATCTCCGAGATCGGCGGCGGCCGCATTCTCGACATCCAAGATCCGGCGATGAACCCGTTCGAATTCAACCGTCTGAAAACCTTCCAGCCGCACGACCTCTGGGAATGGCTGCTTCGTCTGGCCATCCTCCTGTTTCCGGTCGATGTCGGCCTCCGGCGCATCCAGATCGACCGGGATGAATGGCAGAAGTTCCTGGCGGCGATTCGAGCCCGGCTTTTCTTCTGGAAAGGCAAGCCTCGCACCGTCGAAGCTGAGGAATCTCTCGACGCGCTGCTCACCCGCCGCGCGGAGGTTCGGGCCAGAACCACCACGGCCGAACCGATCCCGGATCTCTTCCAGCCCAAGACAGCGCCCCGGGTCGAGGAACAAGCCGCCACATCCGCACCGACTGCCGCCCCGGAACCGAAGGCGGCTTCCAAAGAGCAACAGGCCGACTCCACCCAGACAACCAGCCGGTTGCTCGAAGCCAAACGCCGGGCGCAAAAAAGATCCTAGAAATCCGCGTTATCAAGGTTTGGGGCTCGACTGACGCCGGAAGCGCGAACAACGCGGCGGGGCTTGGAGCGCCGCAAGATTCGATCGCTGCGGCTTGAAAAAAAACCCGAAGCGCAGGCTAATGAACGCTGTTCAGCACAAAAGTGGAATCAACGGACGGCGGGCCGACTTCCGGCCAACCGGGCGCTACCATGCTCAGAGCCCAGCGCACACCTCTGCGAGGTTCGGGGAGAGGCCGCGACGAGATCCGACCTTCGCCAAATTGCAACGGCGGAGCCAATTCGATCGCCCAGGATTGATTGAAGCGAAAACCAGAACCACGACCTAAAGGATTGCATCTACATCGTCTCGGCGAGCGCTCGCACGCGAGCGGCCCGCCGAGACGCAGCGGTCGGTCAATAGATTAAAACCAGGCCAAGCGGATGGGGCTTTTTCCAAGGACACGGTCTGCGATTCGAGGATCCGTCCGACCACAATCATCCCTTTGCCTCTTCGCGCAGCGAACGCCGAAGGGGCTTGGCTTGCGAGCAGACTGGAGATTGGCCAGCTGCGCGCGGATGGCCCCACGTCTATTCGTTCAGGCCCCAAAATCGGGGTGGCATGGACGAGGGAATTGAGGTCGCACCGAGCGGGAGCGGGTCCGGATCCCAAACGGCCGCCGTCTCCACCTCTGACGAGAAGAAATCGATTCCAGCTTGTTCGGCGGAGGCGCGTAGCTGCTCGATCGCTGTGACACAAGCCGGGTCCGGATTTGTCGAGCACTGAATATGCGCAAGGAGGGCCGCGCCGCCGCCCCGTTTTTCGTCGATCCATTCCACGATCCATTCGACCAGCGCTGGTGAAAACGGAACTCGGGCCCGGGAAGCGATCAGAAGGATGTCCGCCCTGGAGGCGTCAAGGCGGGCGTCGGAGCGAGACTCAGCCCGATCCAGGCGATCGAAGCTCCAGAGAACTGGCTGAAAGTCGCCGGCTGGAATTGCCTGAGCGAACGCCCGCTCGATCACGTGAGCAGCCTGGCGACCAGACTCGAGGTCCTCGAACGCGATCAGAACATTCGGTGAAAAGTCGGGGAATACGTTAAGCATGCTCCTACCATGCTCGTTCGGGTTGAACCCGAAATTGGAGAACTCTCCGAAAATGATTACGAAGAATCTTTAGGGCCACCGAATTTTCGCCAACGCCCGGGAGTCCTTTAGCCGGCCTCAAGATATTTAGGAGGGGTTCTAAAGGAACCGCCTACCGCGATCGAGGGCGGCCACCAGTTGTCGGGCGTTTCGCCTTCGTCATACTGGTGGGGCTTTGGCGCCCACGGTCATTCCTGGCGAATGCTCCGTGCAGATCAAAGGAAAAAACTAAATCGCGCCGCAGGGCCGGTCTTGACGCCTGGCTAAACGCCAACGCGCGGCGCAGGAAAATAGCATATGAAGAACAGGCTAAGAACCGTCCGTGCCGCGCTGCTGCTGGCCGCGCTGCTCGGCGTATCAAACGCTGCCGCTACCACAGTAGCGACACTGCAAGACCTCGTTAATGGCGGGCAGATCACCGTCGGCGACAAGGTCTTTTACGGGTTTCACAACGTGACACAAGTCGGCGACTTAACCGTGCCGATGAACGAGATCTTCGTCGATCCGATCGTCGGTGGTCTTGGGGCGCCGGAGACCGAACCTGGATTGCGATTCTCCTCATCCCTCTGGACTCTGGCTGGCGCCAATCTCCATTACGACCTCGGATTCGATTTTAACGTCCGGACATCCGACGGAGTGGCCCGAATCACCGACAACACCCTGGAGTTCTCCGGCGACTTTGTCTCCGCGGGCCGCGCACAGGTCTCCGAAGGAGTGCTCGACCACGGGACCGGCGCAACCCTGCAGCACAAGCTGGTCTTTTTTGATTCGGCTGGCTCCAGACTCCAGGACCACGAGGTCTTCCCCGGGGGGCCTTACACTGAATTAGAAATCAGCAAGGACTTCTCGATGAGCACCGGCGCGGCTGCGGATTCGCGCGTCTTCGTCAGCCATATTGATCAGACATTCTCGCAGGTGCCCGATGGCGGACCCGGTTGGGCCGGATTGGCCGCCTTTGGCGCGATCGCCCTGGTCGGACGAGCGGCATCCCGGCGGATTTCGTGCTAGAAATCGGCTTGGGAAGTGCGGTGGAGGGACTGGTTCCTCCCCCTCCACCGCTTTAGAGCAAATGAGGCATTGCCTTCTGGGGTGGGCACTTCTCGCGGCCCACGATCTCCCCGCCGGTCTTCCGAAACGCTCATCATGTCCGCCCTAAACGACACCCTTGCCGGCAAGAGGCATCCTGCCCCCCCAAAGTTCACATCCAGATTGTGCTTACAGGCCGCGAGCGTTGTTTTGGGGAGCGGTCCGGACCGAAGGACAGGACACTCACCCAACCGCCCCAACCGCATGAATAAGAGATTCGGTGGCGCATTCCAGAGCAGTCTCGTACTGCGCGTCTTTTGGGGATTTCCCCGGGACGCCAAACGGCAAGCTTATCCAAGGAATGGCCGGAGCATGCCGAGGCAGAGAAGCTGATTCGCCCTGCAAAAGCTGAAAGAATTGAAAGCTATGGAAAAGCCGAGAATTTTTTGTACGAATAATAGATCTCCAGAGAAACCTACGGTTTTCCAAAATCTTTGCCGGTTGTTCCATTTTATCGCTTCCGCCACGATTGGCATTGCCATGGTCACGATCATACTCAAAGCCGTCTGCACCCGCCTCGGCTACTCCTCCTTCCATCCCTATTGTTCCAGCTGGAGCATCACCCCATCTTTGGCTATTCTCCTCCGGAGCCGGCGATCGGTCTTTTTCGCATGCCTCTCTGCCGCTGCCCTGTGCGCCCGCACCTACTCGCTAACCTACCAGCTTCACTTGGATGCAAATTCTGCCGCGACATACGGCGATGGCCACTTCCAGGAGGAAACGCAGCAATTTGCGAGCAGCACCGTCGGCGGGTCTGTGGAAGCGACCGTCCCGAATGTATTCCAAAACGGCCTCGCCGGAGCGACGGCGTCGATCTCCGTCGCCATGCCCGGCCCTGATCAGTGGATTTTTACCGGCAACGCAACCGCTCGGGGAATCGATGCCGGGATATTCGCATGGAGCCAGGCCAACGCGTGGGTGGATATAACCATCCCGGCCGGAAAATATTTTTATCTTAGCGACGGGAGCCTTGACGCGTTGCACGGCTGGGGCTCAGCAACCTTCAAACAAACGCACAATACCGGCAGTCCAGATTTTGGGAGCGAAAGAAACCTGACGCCACCCGATCAACTATTCTACGACGTCCCACCCGAGGTTGACATTCTTTCTCCGGGAACCTACAGACTTGCGATCTCGGCGTACTGTTGGCATGTTCTAGATCCAGACGCCAGCATCGCCGCCAGCTTTACTCTGAAGTTAGCTCCGGTGCCGGCTTCCGACTCGGGTGAAACCGCCTTCCTGCTTGCGGGAGCGCTTGCAATCATAGGGGGCAGCACGATTTCCCGACACCGCAAAGAGGCCTTCCGGGCCAACGTTCCCGGACAGTCCCTATAGCACGTCAAGCCACCCGCTGCGGAAGTCGGCTGCGGGTGGCTTGGGTTGCGCGCAGAACTGCCGGACTCCTTAGGCTGGCGCCTCCTGGAGTCCTCCTTCCCGCCATCGGCGGGGAGAAATGCCCATTCGCACTCGGAACGCCTGCCGGAAGTAATCATCGCTGGCATAGCCAACGGCAGAGGCAATCTCGGAGATGCGGTTCAGGGGGTCGGCGAGGAGTTCCTTTGCTTTGGCCAGTCTCAGCTCATCGAGGTATTTATGAAACGTGACTCCAGTAGTTTTGGAGAAGAGGTGTGAGAGGTAAGCTGCGCTCATGCCAAAAGCCGAGGCCAATTCGCTCAAGGACATAGGGCGCTGGTAATTTTGCCCCGTCCATTCGGTCATCCTCGCCACAAGGTGTTGGGCGTGACTGCCACCAGGCGCTTGAACGGCAGGCTTTATCCGATCCGGAAAGCGCTCTCGAAGCTCCTTTTGCAGGCGAGCTTGCTCCACAGCCAGGTTCTTCAGCCTGTGCTGCGCATCTGCCAGCCGGCGTTGCATAAGCTGATTATCAAGGGTTGCATCCAAATAATCGACCAGAACGCCCAGCAGGGCAGCCACCGCATCAACGGAGCCTGTGCTGCCCGCCGCCCTTCGCGAAGGCCCTCTTTTTCCACGTGGGATTCTTGCGCGTGCCCCCCTCGAGAGAACCAGCGTCAACGGACAAAGACCACCGTGGTAAAAGTGAATCTGGACCGGACTGTGAAAATCCTGTTCCAGCAATTCCCGAAAGCTTGGGCATCGCAGGCCGAGTACCGGGCTCCAATCTCGAACCGATCCCCCGGCCGGGTTGGGTGGTTTGGGTTCGCCGTTCGTCCCCCGGCATCGATTCGCGAGCTGGAACGCATCGGGCCAAACCACCTTCAATTCCAGTCCGGAGAGCTCCCGAAAGAGTGTGAGAAGCCCCTTGGGAAGGCGCGCCCTCAGGCAATCTTGCATTTCCTTGAAAAGAAACAGATCCGCTGCTTCAACGGTCGAAGCAGGGATGGAAGGTGACTCCGAGTTCGGCCCGATTGTTATCAAATCCCGACGCGCCGCTGGGCCCTGATGCCCATCAGCCAGAGCGGTGCCGCCCTCGGATGCGCGGATTTCTGCAGGGCCAGAGCCAAACAATTTGTTCATGACGGATTTTTACTTTCCGGATCGGATTGACATGGAGAGTTGGCGGTGAGCTTCGTTCAAAGGACGCGAGACGGTTCGGGCAGATCCGTTCGAAGGCCGCCGGCCAGCGAAGGGCCCCGACCTCCGGAAGAGATCAGAAGGCCCCGCGAACGCACGGTGAATCGAGCGAACGAAATGGCTCTCGGACTCACCGTTCTTAAAGCCGACGAACATTTCCGGCGAAGGATCGCACCCGCTGCCAACCATGTTCCTAGCATGCGGTTCCTGCCCAAACTGGAAATTGGAAAACGATCCGAGATTGGCTAAGGAAAATCTTTAGGCCCAATGCCGTTAAGAAATTCATTTAGAGAGAGCGACGACTCGGTAGTGGG
>CAZMKE010000044.1:0-50368 GCA_964566945.1 uncultured Verrucomicrobiota bacterium
CTCCCCCAGCCCCCCTCCCTCTCTTTTGGGTCACATTTAATTTGATTCAATTCGTGAGGGGAAAGTGAGGCAAATGAAAAGTTGTCACCGATCGGAAAAACATTACACTTTCCCAGCGTAGCAGACTCAAGAGCCCATGACAGTTGATAAGAGCCAGAGGCTCAGTGCCTTTGACGAATTCAGGAGGGACTTTCCCGGCGTGTGGCGGAGCCTGCCGTACAAGGGGCTGTTTACCCTTTGCCTGGTGATTTGGACGTTGTTGTTCGAGTTCCTCGGGAACTCGACCTTCGGGTATATCAACACGCACTCCCTTTTCGCCTGGACGGATTATTCTTACCTGAGTTCGCAGGATGATGAGCATGGGTTCTTGATCCCCTTCCTGGTGCTGGGCCTTCTTTGGTGGAAACGGCAGGAGCTGGCGTCGGTGCGGGCGAAGCCGTCGGTTCTGGCTTTGGTTTTGGTGGCGTGCGCATTGCTCCTGCATTTGCTCGGCTACCTGTCGCAACAGACCCGGCTCTCGCTGGCTGCGTTCTACTTCGGGCTTTACGCGTTGATCGGCGTGGTGTGGGGGTTGGAAGCTCTCCGCAAGACATTTTTTCCTTTGTGCCTGTTTGCTTTCGCCCTCCCTTTGGGGACCCTGGCGGAAACGCTGACGTTTCCGCTTCGGCTCCTGGCGACGCGGTTGACGAGCGGAATTGCTGGCAGCGTGCTCGGGATCAGCGTCATTCAGAAGGGCACGCTGATCTATGATCCGAGCGGGGCGTTCAAGTATGAAGTGGCGGCGGCTTGTGGTGGTTTGCGCAGTTTAACGGCGGTGCTGGCGTTGTGCACGATCTACGCTTTCATGAATTTCAAGAAGGCTCGGAATATCGCGGGGTTGATCGCCTCGGGGTTTCCGTTGGCTGTCCTCGGGAATGTGACGCGACTGCTGGTGATTATCATTGTGTCCGAGGCCTTTGGACAAGAGTCCGGGCAGTACGTCCATGACAGCAGCTTCTTCAGCCTCCTGCCTTACGTTCCGCCGATCGTGGGAATCATGGTTTTGGGGCATCTCATGCGCGAACAAAAACCAGCAGGACCGGTCCAACCTTCTGATGGAACCTCGCAACCGCCGGATGAGCCGAAGCAGCCGCCGGCGAAATCGGATGATGAACCCCACTCGAAGCGGTCGGGCGGCTTGACTCTGCCAGCGACAACATGAATCGAGCCGCTCTCCAGGTTTTCATCGGGTTCGTCTTGTTAGTGGGCTTGACTGCCGGACTACTGGTCCGAGTGCGCGCGAATTATGTGCTGGGCAAGCCGGGCGTAAAAATCGTGAACGTTCCGATCTACAACGAAGAGACGAATCTTGTATCGTCGACGAGTGTGTTTCTGCCGGAGCGGGTGGATGATTACGGTTCGAAACCCTCGCCGGTGACGAAAATCGAGACGAGCATGCTGCCGCCGGACACGCTTTTCGGTCGGAGAGTTTACAGCGCCCCGGACGGATTTCAGATCATGACCAGCGTGGTCCTGATGGGGACCGACCGCACGAGCATTCACAAACCGCAGTATTGCCTCACCGGGCAAGGCGAGAGCATCGTCGGAACGGAAGTGATATCGGTGCCGATAGCAAGCCCGCGGCCGTACGAACTGAAAGTGATGAAACTGAATACAACGTCGCAGCATGCGATTGGCGGGGGCAAATTCGTCACGCTGAGCGGCGTTTACATGTACTGGTTTGTGGCGGACGGCCAGCTGACCCCGCATCACGGGGAGCGAATGTGGCTGATGGGCCGGGACCTGATCACGAAAGGGCTTTTGCAGCGGTGGGCGTACGTTGCCTACTTCTCGCGTTGCGAACCGGGACGGGAGGCTGCCTTGGTGGAGCGCATGAAACGTTTTGTGGCCGCGTCGGTCCCAGAATTCCAAACGACAACGGGCTCTTTGGCGCAGAATGCCCAAAACTCGGATGCCGGATCGGTTTTGGCTTTGAGCCACTGATATGCTAGGACGCCAAAAACAAATTCGCGCCCAGTTCCAGAAGCTGCTGGATGGGTTCTTGTTTGCGCTCGCGCTTTGGCTGAGTTGGTTCATTCGAAGGTACTATCTGAAGATTTCCTGGTTCGGTGGCGCGCCGGACATTGAGAATTTTCGAGAGTTTGTATGGCTCGGTTGCACGATCATTCTGATCGCGCCGCTTTTGCTGGATATCCAGGGATTTTACAACCGGCCGATGCATTGCCGTCGGCGGATCACCGCGTGGCACCTTTTTAAGGCTTCGTTTGTCGCCACCTTGGTGCTGATCTCCCTCGTCTTCCTCTTCAAGCAGAATCCGGCGCGTTCCGTGATCATCCTCTTTGGCCCGCTGGCCTTTGCGATCGTCATGCTCAAAGAGGAACTCATGCGACAGTGGGTGCAAAGCCGGATGGGGCAAGCCCAACTGCGCAAACGATTGATCCTGGTGGGAAGCGAGGAGGACTGCCAGCGGTTGCAGGGGGACGTGAGCCGGACCGAATCAGTGGAGATCGTGGCCACGCTCAACCTGAACCGCTCGTCGATCGACGATCTCGTGGCATGCCTGCATGAGCATTCTGCCAACGGGGTGCTTTTAAGCGCAAAGCATACGTACTTTGGCCAGGTGGAGAAAGCGATCCAGGCGTGCGAACTCGAAGGGGTCGAAGCCTGGTTGCTGGCCGATTTTTTCAATACGCAAGTGTCTCAAACCACGCTGGATGATTTCAATGGCCGGCCGATGCTGGTTTTCCGATCGACACCCGAGGATTCGTGGCAGAAAGTCGCGAAGCAGGCGATTGACGTTTTCGGGGCGCTCACCTTCTTGTTTGTTCTCTCACCGTTTTTCCTCTTTTTCGCCATCTGCATCAAAGTGAGCTCGCCGGGCCCCATTCTTTTCCGGCAGCGGCGGAGCGGGCTGAACGGCCGGCCGTTCACCATGTTGAAATTCCGTTCCATGGTCACGAACGCGGAGCAGCGAAAAGCCGAGTTGCAGGCCTTGAACGAAATGGATGGGCCGGTATTCAAGGTGACGAACGATCCGCGGGTGACGCCGATCGGCCGGATTCTGCGCCGCTGGAGCATTGATGAATGGCCGCAGATGATCAATGTGCTTCTCGGGGACATGAGTCTGGTGGGGCCTCGGCCACTGCCGGTCGATGAAGTTCTGCGTTTCGATGATTTCGCTGATCGCCGCCGGTTGAGCGTGAAGCCTGGGCTGACCTGCCTCTGGCAAGTGAAGGGGCGAAATGAAGTGAAGAACTTCAAGGACTGGGTCCGGCTCGATTTGGAATACATCGACAACTGGTCGCTCTGGCTGGATGTGAAGATCCTGCTCCAGACGATTCCCGTGGTTTTCCTGGGCACCGGCGCAAAATAGCGGCGACCTTCATCCCGCCCTGGGCAGCAGATGGAGCAGCCTCTCCCGGGCCGGAGCGATGCCTTTGTACTCCGCGATATCGGCCGGCATGGTCTGCAAAGCCAGGCGGAGCTTCTCCACGGCGTTGCTGGCGAATTGGCTTAGGGGCAGCATCCTGATTCGAATGCCGAACAGGATCCCGTGGGTTCTGGGCAATGCGAGCAGCGCCTGTTCTTCCACCCGGAAAAACACTTCATCGAGGTGGACGGCTGCGTGAAGCCTGGGGAGGCGCCGATGAGGGTGCTGGTTCAGTTCGGCGGAAGGGCTCAAGCCCCAGTTGCTGCGTGTCCAAACTGTTCCTTCCTTCAGTTTCTCGAGAAAGGTCTGGATTTGGCGTCCCAGCGCAGGGTTTAGCGTTGGAACCACTTCGTGAATCTCCCCAATGGTTCGGCCCATCTTTTCCTCGAGAGACCAGGAGGAGGGGAAGACCACGCAGGCCCCGGCGAGGCGGATGCCTTGGGAGTCCCGGGTCAGAAGCAGGTAATCGGGTTCCCAGGTTTCACCCAATTGGCGGGCGAGAGACGCCGGTGTCGATGATTGGCCGAAGGGTTGGGCGATCGTTTGGTGGTGAAGGGCCATTTGAATCGTCTCGTCCAGGAGAGGCTCGGCGGGCGGGAGAATTCGCAAATAGCGTTCTTCGGCATCGTTGAGCCACCAGCGCCTTTCTCGAAGGACCTGATCTCGCCCGGAGGAATGGCCGAAGAAACTCGCGAAGGCCGTTTTGCCGAACTGCATCTGGAACCGATAGGCGCCCGGCAGAAAGTATCCGTCCAACTCAAGTTGCATCTCGCGTGAATAGTGCAGGCCGTGTTTTGCGGAAATAAAAAAAGACGGGTCCATTCTCCGGAGATCATTGAGTGGTGGTTCGGCAAAAAATGTAAAGCGTTTGGCCAGCCAATTCACTCGCGTTTCCAAAATAGACGGTTCACGATTGGCAGCAAAGTAGCGGGCGGCTACGAGGCCTAGCCTGCTCGAAAGATGATGCAAGCAAGCGAGACGCCGCGAAGACTGTTCTCGACTTTGGCATCCCTGCTGCAAGCCGGGCTGATAGCTTGGTTCTGCCAGGCCGGGCGGTTTCAGGTGGCGGCCGCGGAGTCGGGCGATACTCGGGAGTTGGCGTCAGAGATTCTGGCCGACCAGGACCTCGGGCGAGTTCTCGAAAAGGCGAGGCATCTTCTAGGGACCGGACTCACAGCCGGGAGCGGTTATGGCGAGGTTTGGATTCGCGACCTGAATACCTTCATCGAAACGGCTTTGGAGGCACGGCAGTCACCCAAGGAAATTCGCGCGGCGTTGCTCAACTTTTTCCGATTTCAATTGCCCGATGGAGATATTCCGGATGGTTACATCCCGGCGGAGCGAGCTTCCGTTGGCTACAAGTATCGTCGTGCGGAGAGCGTCCCCGGCCTGCTGGCTCACAAGAACACTGTGGAGACGGATCAGGAAAGTTCGCTGGTGCAGGCTGTGCGCAAATTTGTCAAAGCCACTGGCGATCGCGGACTTCTGGCCGAAGAGGTCGACGGAAAAACCGTTTTGGCCCGGGCGGAATTGAGCCTGGAGTATTTGCTCGCTCAACGCTCGGACCCGGGCACCGGGTTGATCTGGGGCGCGACGACAGCGGACTGGGGAGACGTCCAGCCTGAGCATCCGTGGGGCGTGGAGTTGGACGAGCAGTCGCATCGGGCCTGCGACATTTACGACAACGCGATGTTTGCCATCGCTCTAAAAGATCTGATCGAACTGCTCGGTCCAAATGCCGCTCAGCGGGAGAAATGGGCGCGTGTCCGCCGATCTCTGGAGACGAGCATCCGCAGGCATCTTTGGGATGAAAAGCGCGAGCAATTTCGGCCTCATCTGTATCTCCATGGATCTCCATTCCCGGCGGATTTTGACGAGTTGGCGATTTATTATCACGGCGGGACGGCGGTGGCGATTGAGGCCGGGTTGTTGAGCGAGGGCGAGATTGCGCAGGCTTTGGCGCGGATGCGCGCCGATGTGCGGGCGGCGCACGCGGCATCGATCGGGCTGACGCTTTATCCGGCGTATCCGGAAGGGTTTTTCAAGAACAAGGGGATGGGCCCTTATTCATACCAAAACGGCGGTGACTGGTGCTGGTTTGGCGGCCGAATGATTCAGCAACTGGTCGCGCATGGACTGGCCCGCGAAGCCTACTCGGAACTCAAACCGATGGCCGCGCGCGTGCTGAAACATGGTGATTTTTATGAATGGTGGTCGCTTGATAATCAACCTCGCGGTTCGGCGCAGTATCGCGGATCGGCTGGCGTGCTTGGCCGTGCGATTGAGATGTTGCAGGATTGGGCCAGGCAGCAGCTCCCGGTGACGGCCAGAGAGAAAAAATGAAAATTTGGAACAGATCCGGGAGAAAAGGCATCTAAGTTTTAATCATGCCGAAGTCTGGCCATAATCCTAACACCGCGCTCGAGACCGGGCGGATTCCCCGTCGACGCTTCCTGGAAACGGTGGCCGCCGCCGGCGTGGGCTTTCCGGCGATTCGACGCGTCGCCGCAGCTCCTGGCGACCCCGATCTGCTGGCGCAGGCGCGATCGCAGATTGAGCAACATCGCAAGGGGCCGGGCGTGATCACAGTGTCGGGAGCGGACGGCAAACGCCTGGCAGGATGTAAAATCGAGTTGGAGCAGACCCGGCACGAGTTTCTGTTCGGCTGCAATTTTTTCATGTTCGGCCGGACGGGCAGCGCGGAAACGGACGAGCTCTACAGCCGGCGCTTTGGCGAGCTGTTCAACTATGCGACGTTGGGCTTCTACTGGAGTTCTTACGAGCCGGTGGAAGGACGCCCCCAATACGACTCGACAGCCCGGGCGCTGGACTGGTGCCGGCAATACGATCTTGTCTGCAAGGGGCACCCTTTGGTTTGGGATCACCCCGCCAGCGTCCCGAAATGGCTGCCCGACTCCGCGCGCGAGGTGGGGCGATTGGTGGAAAAACGGGTCTCAGATTGCATCCAGCGCTTTAAAGGCGGCATCGAGATTTGGGATGTGGTCAACGAACCGACCGATTTGACTCGATTCAAAAACTCGTTGAACTCGTGGGCGAATTCATTGGGTGCGGTTCCTTACCTGAAGCTAAACCTGAAAACGGCGCGAGCGGCGAATCCTGCCGCCACGTTGCTCGTCAATGACTACCGGGCGGATGTTTCGTTCTACCGGCACCTGGATGATGTGCGCGGCAATGGGAAACTGCTCTTTGATGCGGTGGGGCTGCAGAGCCATATGCACGACGGAACGTGGCCATTGTCGCGGATTTGGGCCGCGTGCAGCCGGTTCGTTGATCTAAAAGTGCCCGTCCACTTTACCGAAACAACGGTTTTGAGCGGTCCGCGCACCGGCCCGGGCGAGAATTGGGGCTCCTCGACCGCGCAGGGCGAAGCGCAGCAAGCGGACTATGTGGCTAATTTTTACACGATGCTTTTCGCGCATCCAGCGGCGCGCGCGTTGACCTGGTGGGACTTTGCCGATCTCGGCGCGTGGCGCGGCGCGGCGGCCGGCCTTTTGCGGAAGGATCTGTCACCGAAGCCCGCCTACGAGAAGTTGAAAGCGCTGGTGCGTGGCGAGTGGTGGACCCGGTCGAACGGCGTGGCGGATGCGACCGGCCAGTTTCGGACCAGCGCGTTTTATGGAAACTACAAGCTCTCGATCCAAACTCCGGACGGCAAAGCGTTTACGAGGAATCTGGTCTGGAGTCGTGATTCGAAACGGGAATTTGAAATTGCGGTGGCGTAATCCGTTTTGCGTGAAACTGGCTCCCATCCTTGTCTGGCTGCTGGGGGCGTTCCCGGCTCAAAGCGCGGCGCCGCTGGCCCAAGGTGGGAAGGCCGTCGCTCGGATTATCGTGGCTGAGGATTGCCCGCCAGCGAGGAAGTTTGCCGCACGCGAGTTGGCGGAGACGCTGGAAGCAATTTCCGGAGGGAAATTCGAAACGCTGAACCGGGCGGCGGAGGGCAAGGGCGCAGTGAACCTGTTCGTGGGACGGAGTCCGGCCGCTGCGGCCGCCTTTCCCGGGGAGAGTCTCTCCGCGCTGGCGCCTGATGAGATCCGGATGAAGACGGGCCCGGCCGGGCTTTTGCTGGCGGGCGGCGGCCCGCGCGGGGATATTTGTGCGGCCAGCCGCTTTTTGCAGGAGCAGTGTGGCGTGCGCTGGTGGACGCCGTGGGCAAGCCGGATGCCGAAGAACGAAAATCTGGCCGTGGGTGATCTCGACGTGCGCTACCGTCCGCCGTTTGAGTTGCGGGAGCCTTTCTGGATGCCGGCGTTCGACCCACTCTGGGCGGTTCACAATACCTGCAACGGCCAGTCTTCGAAGATCCCGGCGGAAATGGGCGATTCCGTCCACTACAAGGGATTTGTGCACACTTTCTATCCCTTGGTTCCACCGGAGACGTATTTTGAGGAACATCCGGAGTGGTACAGCCTGATCAAAGGGAAACGGACGCACGATCGCGCCCAGCTTTGCCTGACGAACCCCAAGCTCAGGGATTTTCTGGTGGAGCGAGTGCAGGCTTGGTTGAGGGAAAGCCCGGAGGCAAGAATCATCTCCGTTTCGCAGAATGACTGGCATGGCGCGTGTGAATGTGAGAATTGCCGGGCGTTAGATGATCGAGAAGGGAGCCATGCGGGGACGATGCTCGACCTGGTGAACTACGTCGCGGAGCGCATTGAGAAGGAATTCCCGGAAGTTTCCGTGGACACGCTGGCTTACCAATATACTCGAAAGCCGCCGCAGACGCTGCGACCGAGGAAGAACGTGATCGTCCGGCTCTGCTCGATCGAATGCAATTTTCGTGAACCATTGGATCACCCGAGCAACGCCGCGTTTGCGGCCGACATCAATGGGTGGGCGGCGGTAACGGACCGGCTCTACATTTGGGATTACACCACCGATTTTGGGCATTACGTCCAGCCTCACCCGAACTGGTTTACTCTCGGTCCAAACGTCCGATTCTTTGCGAATCACCATGTGCGGGGGGTGTTCGAACAGGGGGCTTACCAATCCCATGGCTCGGAAATGGCGGAGTTGCGGGCCTGGGTTCTGGCTCAATTGCTTTGGAACCCGAATCAGGATGATCGCGCGCTGGTCCGGGAGTTTTTGGACGGATACTATGGATCGGCCGCGACTCCGATCTACTCTTACCTGGAATTCCTTCACGCGGCCTCGCAGGGACAAAAGCTTGGCTGCTTTTCCGGGACCGACGCACCCTTCCTGCAGATCTCCTATCTGGCCCCGGCCGAGCGGCTTTGGGCGAAGGCGGAGGAGGCCGTGCAGAACGATCCTGAGCTTTTGGCCCGCGTGCGTCTGGCGCATCTCCCGCTGCGGTACGTCTGGCTCGCCCGCTGGGACGCTCTGCAAAAACAGTCCGCCGACTTTGGAATCGCGTGGCCGCTGGAGGCTTCCCGAGAAAAGGTCGCGGATGAATGGAGGGCGGTCGCTGCGGGACAGCCCGGGAGGCCCTGGAGCCAGGTGACTCTCGTAAGCGAGGGCGGCCTGACTCCGGACGCATTTCTGAAAAAGGCCAATCCCTGACAATGCAGGGACGGAAATCCGGGGCTTGCTTCTGAGGTGCGCGGTAATAATCTGGGGAGGATGCCCCTCGAAAATCTGAGCGCGAACCGCAGTTTGCTTCGGAGGCGAAGTTTTTTGCAGGCGGGCGCGCTGAGCGTTCTCGGCTTGGGGTTGGGTGATTTCCTCAGGTTGCGGGCGATCGCGGAAAGCGCGGGAGGCAGGCTCAATGACCGGGCAGTTATCTTCATTTGGCTTCCGGGCGGGCCAGCCCATCTGGATACGTACGATATGAAGCCGGAGGCGCCGGTGGAATATCGCGGGGATTTCCGGCCGATGCGCACGAACGTGCCGGGAATTGAGATCTGCGAGCTTTTCCCCCGTCAGGCCAGGATAGCGGATAAGTTTACCATCGTCCGGTCTATCTGCCATGAGTTTGCGGACCATGGCGGAGCGCACAAGCGTTTCATGACCGGCCGGATTCCGGCGACGCCGACCGAATTTGTGAACGACGCGCCAGCGGTCACATCGATTGTTACTCGGATGCTGGAGGGGCGGCAGTGGAATGCCTTGCCGCCTTGCGTGGCCGGAGTGGACGATGGCCGGAGCCAGATCGACGTTTTCAGCCTGGGGCCGGCGTATCTAGGGCAGGCTTGCACGCCTTTCATCATCGCGGGAGATCCGAGCGCGAAGGGATTCCAGGTGCGCAATCTCGAACTGGCCCCGGAGATGGCGACCCGGTTGGAAGATCGAATGAAGCTCTTGAGCGGGATGGACCGGTTGCGGCGGGAGATCGACCAGAGCGGGATGATGGAAGCGATGGACCGCTTCAATCAGCGGGCGGTGAATATGCTTACCAGCCCGGAGGTGCGAAATGCCTTTGACCTTTCGCGGGAGCCGACTGCGGTGCGGGATCGTTATGGTTGGAGCGCCTACGGCCAGCGCGGTTTGATGGCCCGGCGGTTGGTGGAAGCGGGCTGCCCGTTCGTGACGATGGTGTGGGAAAATCCATTTCCGAGCGCGCCGATTCCCCACGGGTGCTGTTACAATTGGGATTCGCACGCGGTGAATTGCCATATCTTTGAGGATTCCCGCTGGCGTTTTCCGGTGTACGACCAGGCGGTAAGCGCGCTGATCGAAGACCTTTACGATCGCGGCCTGGATAAGCGCGTCCTGCTGGTGGTGACGGGAGAGTTTGGCCGGACGCCGAGGCTCGAGCACAACCCCGGCACTCAAACCAAGGTTACGCAGCCGGGCCGCGATCATTGGCCGCAAGCCATGAGCTTGCTGGTCGCGGGCGGCGGAATGCGCACCGGGCAGATCGTCGGAGCCACCAATGCAAAAGGGGAGTATCCGGTCGAGCGCGTGCTTTCGCCGAACGACCTTTGGGCCACGGTCTATCGCCATCTGGAGATCGACTACAACGATTCGATCAACGATTACAGCGGGCGGCCCATGCCGATTTTGCCATTTGGCCAGCCAATCGCTGAACTTCTGCCAGCCGGGGCTTGACCGGAGCGGTCTGCCGCGGAGGAGCTCGCAATCCTGTTCAGGGATTGGGCGGAGGTTCAAGGATGCCCTTGAGATAAGGCCCCAAGCTGTCTGGGACTTCATTAAGGATCAGGCGGGAGATCCATTGCGCGCCCAAGACGGAGAAATGCATGAAGTCATCCGGGCTGCCCGCTTCCCAGTGCATGAAAGCGGTCCCGCTCGGGCCGAGTTGATTGAAGAGCTTCAAGCTCAATTCGTAAAGGTCGACCACCGGAGCGTGGAGTTCTGCGGCGACTTGTTTGGTCACGGCGTTGCGCTCGGTCCAGGCCGGGATGACGTGCCCTTGCGCATCCCAAAGCCTGGGCGCGTGCAGTGTGATCAGGATGGGGACGCCGTTAAAGCCGTGGATGGCCTGGATGATCGTGCGCAGGTTGGCTGCGTATTCATCCAACGGGGTGGATCGTTCCGGGTCGGTGGCGCCGTCGATGAAGCCATACTCCATCAAGACGTAATCGGGTTTGATCAAGAGCATGTTGTCCCATTCGGCGGAATGGAGAAAGACCCGAGTGCTCGCGAACGGGAGGGCATAGTTGACGACGGTGGCGTTGTCTTTGAAATAGCCGTAGACGCTCCGGCCCCAACCGCAACAATCCGACGCCATAGAATCGCCGAGGATCAGGACGCGAATCGGGGGCGCGGGTGGAGCAGTGGGGGGGAAGCGAAAGAAGCGTTGCGCGGACGGGGCGTTGCCGAACGGAAAAGTGAATGTGTCCTGGACGTTGGTAACGTCGATCCAGAGATGGAGGTTGGCGGTAGACTGGAGGGTGTGGGGATCGCTGGCGGAGGCGGTGGCTTTAACCAGGAAGTTAGTGTCTCCCTGTTTGGTGAGGGAGAGAGACTGGCCGAAGGCCTCGCCACCGGCAAACAGGGTCGCGAGAATGACTGTGCCGAGAATTCGAGCAAAGGGCTGCAAATCAGTAAGGAATCGCATAAACTGTCTGAAGGACGGCGGTGAGAGTTGAGACTGTGGGCCTCAGCGAATGTCCGGCCCCGATAATCATTTTTCCCAATACGTCGGTTGAACTGGATTAAAAATATCCGGGAATCGTGTCCGCCCCGACCAATGGCTTGATGCCAAAGGGTTCGAGCCGGCTTTTGGTCATCCCTTCGACATGCCCGTCGATGCACCAGACATCTGCCGACCCACTATGGCGGGCGTGGACCTCGGAGTCCGAGTTGGTGCGGAAGGTGTAGAATTGGACGCCGCCCAAGCCGAGGCGTCCCCGGCTGGTGGTGTCCGCGAGATGGATATAGCTGGCCGGGCTTTGGATTGAGGAGATGCGCAGGTTTTCTTTCAGGTCGCCAGAGACCACGGAATCGGGCGGATCCGACCAGACGCCAAAGGTGCAAAACCAGTTGGTGTAGACGGTCGGGGGGTAAGACGGGCAGCGGAAGATGGAGGGTGAACCGAGGTTTTGGTTCGAGTACAAAAGGCCGCCCCAGGTGAATTTGGTGTCGAGGGGCGAGGCGATCTGGACCTTTTCCTCTTTGTCGCTGGCATAGAACAGGACTGCCAGACCGACCTGTTTAAGGTTATTGAGGCATTGGGTTTGCTTGGCTTTCGCCTTTGCCTTGGACAGGGCGGGCAGGAGCATGCCCGCCAGGATGGCGATGATGGCGATAACCACCAGGAGTTCGATCAGGGTGAACCCGAAGTTTGCCTTTTTAGCCGAGAGCTTTTGCACTAAGGCTGCTTAGCAATTGCGGGGGCTAGAGTCAAGGAATATGGAGTGGCCGAGAAGCGTAAGCATAAGGCTCCTCCGCGGCCGATCGGCTCCTCCCGGCAATTTCCGCGGCGACGGGTTTTGGAAGCGCGGCGGTGAGGGCGGTTCGCGGCCAGCCTTTAAGCCCGAGACCGATGTCGCGTTCGACAAATTCCCAAAGGACGACTTTTTTTCCTTTGAGAAAGATCGGCCGTCCGGCGAGTTCTTCCCGCACCAGGGTGGACCCGCCGCCGTCGTTGACCAGAGACATCATCGGTTGTTTGAGTGCCTGCGCGAGGTGAGAAATAAACCCGGCAGCGGTTGGGGCGTCTTGCTGGTAAATCCTCATGAAACTATCGCCTAAAACCAGGACCTGGGCATCAGCGCCGTCCTTATAAAGCTGGCCATTGTCGTGACGAACGATCTGGACTGCAGGAACTTGTTCAGGTGGGAGGCCGCGCTCGATCGGGGCCGCTTGCATCATGTGAACAATATCCCCGAGACGTTGGACAGGGGCGGGCCGATCGACGTAGTCAATGGTTCCGGTCTGCACCCACCCTAACTCCGTGAGGCGGCGGGCGGTGGCGTGCGCGGCGAGATCGACGCCCATCGGGGACCAGTGGGTATCCTGGGCGAGATAAAGAGGAGCGGACTGCTTCTGCCGGGCTTGATGGAATTCCGTGAAGAGGTCAACGAATTCGACCTGGGCGGCCCGGAGCCTTTCGAGGATCTCGCGGGTTCGGGGAGCGACAAGGCCGAGGGGCGAGGCCTGGCGAGAGGTGAGAAGATCGGGATAGATCGAGTCCTTATTCGGCACGGGCATGAGGAGCAGGTGGACCCCTCGGGCGGCAAGTTGATCGCGGAAATCGATGATGGCGGCGACGGGGTCGTTGGTGGTGTTGGGGGCTGGCGGGCGGTCGAGCATGTATTTGAGGCCGGGCTTGTAAAAATACCAGTCACGGGCTCCGAGAACGGCCTTTTCGCCGCCGTACTTGAACCAGGCAAACTGCACGAATTGAATCCACGGCCGGGAGGTTCGCGCGGCCCAACTGACCTTCTCGAGATTCTGTTCGTAAGCGCGGAGGTTGGCTGCTGTTGGAAACTCACTGAAGAGGTCAAGCGCCTTGATGCCGTCTTCCTGGCCGGCTTCGAGGGCGGTCTGGACGAGCGGCACAGCGGCGAGGATGGCGAGAAAGAGCGCAATCAAAGCCCAGTTAGGATCGCGGAAGCGCTTCATGTTTTAGAACTGGAAATAAAGGAACGGGTTGAAGGCCTGGGCATACATGGCCATGAGGGCAAAGACAAAGAGCGGCAAGACAACGGCGATTCGCCTCCAGGTTAGAGGCGTGAGAGCCCAGTCGTGGGCTTGGAGCGGCTGAAAGGCCAGGAAAGCGCAGAGGGCCATAATGATCAAATGATAGGGAGTGTAAATCATCGCTGAGAGCAGGGGGGCGACTTCGTTTGCGGCGCTAAAGCCGAACATGGCGCGAAAGTAATCGACGGCGGCGGCCATCGTATCGGCGCGAAAGAGCACCCAAGAGAAAAGCATCAAGAGGAAAGTAAGAGCGACCCGGCCAGCGGCGGGAAGCCGGGCGTAGAGACTTTGCTTTCCGTGCCAGCGTTCAAAGACAAGGAGGAGTCCGTGGAAAGCGCCCCAGGCGACGAAGGTCCACTTGGCCCCGTGCCACAAGCCGCCCAAGAGCATGACGACGGCGAGGTTGAAGTAGGTGCGAGCTTCGCCTTTGCGGTTGCCGCCGAGCGAGAAATAGAGGTAATCGCGCAGGACGTTTGAAAGGGAGATGTGCCAGCGCCGCCAAAGCTCGGTGATGCTTTGGGATCGATAGGGAGCGTCGAAGTTTCTGGGGAATTCGAATCCGAGCATGCGCCCGAGGCCAACAGCCATATCGGAGTATCCGCAGAAGTCGAAATAGATCTGGAACGCATAGGCCAGGACCCCGATCCAGGCATCGAGGGCGCAGGGGCTGGCGGTGGCGAAGACGGCATCCGCGACCTGGCCGCAGGGATTCGCCAGAAGAATCTTTTTGGCAAAACCGGCCACGAAAATGGCGATGCCGGAGGCGAAGCGGGCAGGGGTGTGATGGCGTTCGCGCAATTGTTCGGCGAGGGTCTTGTAGCGGATGATCGGACCGGCGACGAGATCCGGAAACAAGGCCACGAAGGCGGAGAAGCCGGACAGCGATTTAGCGGGCGTGGCGTGGCCGCGATAGAGGTCAATAATGTAGGTAAGCGAATGAAAGGTGTAGAAGGAAATGCCGATGGGCAGGATGACCGTCAGCACCCGGAAGGGCTTTGCGCCAACCGCGGAGAGAACCTGGTTCAAAGTCTCCGCGGCGAACATGTAATATTTGAAAAACGCCAGCAAGCTGAGATTGGTGACCACACAGGCGGTGACGGCTAATTTTCTTTCGAGTGGGGTCGCCGCGGGGCGGGTGATGACTTTTCCCCAAAAGAAGTCCATGACGGTGGTGAAGAGCATCAAGCCGACAAACCAGGGCTCCCACCAACCGTAAAAAATATAGCTGCCGAGCGTGATCCAGAGATTACGCCAGCGCCCGGGCAGGCCGTAATAGATCAGCAGAAAAAGCGGCAGAAAGTAAAAGACGAAGATGTGTGTAGTGAAAACCATTTCTGCAGCGCGGAAACTGTGCGGGAAGCGAGGATGAATTCAAGGAGAAAGCTAGAGTGAGCCGGGGCTTTTCTGGAAAAAAGACCCGGAGCGCCGCGGCAGGCGGCGACGGAACACCTGATCTTATCCAAGGGCGCCCGCGAGGGCGGCCCGCTGGATCGATGGGACAGGCTGGGAACTCTTAGAGCGTCCAACCCTTGCGATACTCGCGATGGAGGAGATGGCTGGCTTCCTTGGAATTAAGAATCCGGCCGCTCAGGGTGTCATAATCGATCGGCCCTTCCACCAGAGTGGCTAAATTGGCTAGTTGCGCCAATTCGGTGAGAGGTCCGCCGATATCGAAACTGGAAAAGGCTTTGCCGTTTCCCTTGCACGCTTCGATCCATTCCCATTGGTGGCTTTTGACGCGGGGGAGGCTTTCGGGCGGGCCGCCCTTGAAGCCGTCAAAGCGCGATTCAGGCAGGAGGACGTAGCCCATGTTCCACGGGTTTTCCGAATAGATTGATCCTTTGGAGCCGATCAGGAGATCACCCCAGCCCGCGCGCGGAAAGCCGAGCAGAAGGTCTTCCGGAGGCTTTTCTTTCGCGTACCAGGTGGCTTTGACCGGCGGCAGATCGCCCCGAGCCGGCAGGTCCATGACCACTTTGAGCGAGGTGGGGTATCCTTCAAGGTCCCGTTCGGAGGGCCAAGCCTGGACGCGGACAATCACTTGGTCGGCGCCGGGGTTCATCGATTTCTGCCAGAGCCTCTCGAGATGGAGAGCGCGGAACATGAGGTTGGCGGTGTGGCAGGCGAAATCGCCAACGATGCCGCTGCCGAAGGCCCGCCAGGAACGCCAGGTGGCCGGAACATAGGCGGGATTGTAGGGCCGGTCCTCGGCGGGACCCAGCCACAAATCCCAATTGAGTCCATCCGGTACTGGCGGAGTGTCGGTGGGGCGTTTCATCGGGCCATTGCCGCCGTCGAACCAGATATGAGCTTCGCGGACATCTCCGATCACGCCGCCCCAGACCAGTTCCACGGAGCGGCGCAGGCGATTCTCGGCGGAGCCTTGATTGCCCATCTGCGTCACCACCTTTTGGCTGGCGGCAGTTTCGCGCATGACCCGAGCTTCGTAGACGGTGCGCGTGAGCGGCTTCTCGCAGTAGACGTGCTTGCCGAGTTTCATGGCGGCGACGGCCGCGACCGCGTGGGTGTGATCAGGAGTAGCCACCAGCACCGCGTCAATGCCTTTGGCCATCTCGTCGAACATCTTTCGGAAATCCTGGTAGCGCCTGGCGTTTGGGTGCTTCTCGTAAATGTTTCCGGCCCGTTTGGAATCGACGTCGCAAAGGGCGACGAGATTATTGCCCATGCTGGCGAAGGCATCGAGACTCCCGCGGCCCTGACCGCCGACGCCAATTCCCGCGATGTTGAGCTTGCTGTTAGCCTCGTAGGTGAAGGCCAGGCGGCTGTTGCGGAGGATCAACAGGCCGGCTCCGGCCCGGGCTGACCTGGAGAGAAAAGTACGACGGCTAAAAGAGCTTTTCATAGCGCAAATTCGCGTTTGGTTCTGTGATTAGTGGCTTCAGATTATCGAGCGGGCGGACGGATGGCAAACTGTCTCTCGGCTTGATTCTGCGGGCGAATTCCTTCCGGGGCGGAAGAAAGAGCCGCCCGGCTTACTCGACGGCCCGCTTCAGTTCTTCAGCGGCCGTGTTAATCTGGCGCGCGTATTCATGAAGGCAGTGCGCGAGGCGTTTGATTTCCAATTCCGCCTCGTCGAACCGGTTCTGCTCGATGCTTTCGCGAAGGCCCGGCAGGGTTTTGGCCCCGTAGCCGGTGTAGGCGCCCGGGGCGTAAAGGACATGCTTGTACCAGGGCCGCCGGGGAAGGCCCTGATCTTCGGTGAGAAGGCGTTCGGTTTGGAGGAGGCGGGCGTTGACCGCCTTGAGCGTGTCCGGCGAAATCTCGGACCGGGAGCGAAGCAGAGCTGCGATTTTGCGATAAGAGTCGGCGCTGCGCTCCAGAGCAGACAATTCGTTCTCGAGGGGAGCGAAATTCAGGAAGGGCGGCACGATTTTGCGGGCGGGCGGGGTGGTGGGATGGCGCGGATCGGAGGCAGCCGCATAAAGTCCTTCATCGAGATTCTGGTTTACCTCGGCGTTTTGCTGGCGTTCGTGTTCGAGGAACGATTTCAGTTCGCGGGCATAGCGGGCCACCGTATCCGCGACCGCAGCAAAATCGTAGGGGAGAAGGTCGGCCTCGCTAAAGCGCAGGACGATCGTCCCGACCGTCTGGGCGAGGGCGCGGGCGTAAGTGAAGTCGCCATCCGCAAAATGGGTGTACCAATAAAAATCGTCGTAAATGGAATGGTACACGCCGTCATCACTGTCTTCGCCGCCGAAACCGAGGGAGACGGACGCGATGCCGAGATGATCGAGAAATGCGGTGTAGTCGCTGCCGGAGCCGAGCGCGGAGATGCGGAGGTCGGCTCGGGAGCGCAGTTCCTTGCGGCTCTCGGGATCCTCGCTGCCGGAGACAAGGCGCGAAGCCCAGGCCCGCTTCCAGACCGAGAGGCCGGTCTCGGGGTCCGGGATGTCCCGGGCGACTTCGTTGAGCATCTTTTCGAGGGCGTGAGAGCCGGAAAGACTGAGGAATCCCCGGCCGTTGGCATCGGTGTTGATGTAGATGGCGGCGTGTTGTTTGAGTTCCGTGCGATGTTCTTCGACCCATTCGGTGGAGCCGAGCAGCATCGGTTCCTCGCCGTCCCAGGCGCAATAGATGATGGTGCGCTTCGGTTTCCAGCCGGTCCGGGCGAGTTCGCCAAGGGCGCGGGCTTCTTCCAGGAGGGAAATTTGAGCGGAGACGGGATCGGCGGCGCCGTTCACCCAGGCATCGTGATGATTGCCGCGGATGATCCACTGGTCTGGAGCAGTCGATCCCTTGAGACGTGCGATGACGTTGTAAACAGGGCGGGTGTCCCAGTTGAACTGGAGTTTGAGATGCACTTTCGCGGGGCCGGGACCGACGTGATAAGTGATCGGCAACGCCCCACGGAAGCTTTCGGGCGCGATGGGGCCGCGAAGGGCTGCGAGGAGCGGCTTCGCGTCCGCGTAGGAAATCGGCAGGACCGGAATCCGGGTGATGGTGGCAGCGGCTTTGAGAGGCAGGCGCTTGGCGTCGGGCTTTGCGCCCACTCCCGGCGTAAGAGGGTCGCCCGGATAACCGCCAATATCGAGGACACTGCCGCGCTGCACGCCATTCTCGTTGCGGGCGGGGCCGTCCGGAAAGACGTCGGCGACAAAATAGCCGTCCTCATGGGGGTCGGAATAGATGATACAGCCGATCGCCCCGTGCTCGGCGGCCAGCTTCGGTTTCACGCCGCGCCACGACTTGCCGTAGCGGGCGATGACAATGGCTCCCTTGACCGAAACGCCCCGCCGATCGAGTTCTTCGTAATCCTGGGGCAATCCGTAGTTCACGTAAACCAAGGAGGCGGTCACGTCGCCATCGGAGGAGTAGGCGTTATAGGAAGGGAGCTGTTCGGCCTGTTGGTTCGACGTGGGGTCAATGGCCACCGAGGGTTCCTGAAGCTGCGCGCGGAAGGGTTGAGGTTCGAGCATCTCCAGGACGCGTTCGCGGGGAGTCGGGAAAAGGACATCGAAGGTCTCGATCTCGGCTTCGAAACCCCAGGCCTTGAACTGGGAAAGAATCCATTCGGCGTTCTCACGATCGTAGGGAGATCCGACATGGTGCGGCCGGGCGCTAAGTCGCTGCATGGTGGAGCGGAGGATATTGGTGTCCGGGAGGGTACGAAACCGCGCTTCGAGCTCCCGCTCCTTTTGAGCGACGGAGGAAGTGAAACCGTGGATGGGGGCTGCTTCCCCCCGGAGGGGCAGAATCGAGCTGATCCCGGACAGGACAAGAAAGAGTGCGAGGTTTTTCATCGGCGCATGTTCAGCTTCCCGGCTGAGGTGGGCACCATATCCGGCGGTCGGGGTGGCGTAAATAGGCGTCCACGCAGTCCGACGTCACCTTGCGTTGCTCTGCTCTGGAGGTGATTTCGTTCTTGGCGGGCGTCGTGAGCTCGGGTATCCGCTGTTTATGAAAATCAGCCGTCGCGACCTTTTGACTCGATCCATTTCCGCTGCCGTCCTGGCCCCGGCCTTGCTCCAAGCGAAGGCGGCAGGTGAGACGACCGCGCGGCGGTCGAGCGACGCTCGGCTGCGGCTGGGGGTGGTCACCTACAACATCGCCAAGGATTGGGATGTGCCGACCATCATCAAAAACCTGGAGGAAACGGGTTTCGAAGGGGTCGAATTGCGCACGACTCACGCGCACAAGGTGGAGGTGGCGCTAAACCCGGCGGAACGGGCCGAGGTGAGAAAGCGCTTTGCGGATTCGAAGGTCCAACTGATGGGCTTGGGGAGCGCGTTTGAATTTCAAATGCCGGAGCAGGACAAACTGCGTCGAGAGATTGACGCCTGCAAAGAATACATCGTCCTGGCCCAGGATGTGGGAGCGACCGGGGTGAAGGTGCGGCCGAACGGGCTGCCAAAGGAAGTGCCGGTGGAAAAAACGCTGGAGCAGATCGGTCGGTCCCTCCGGGAGCTGGGAGAGTTTGGAGCGGATCATGGCCAGCAGATCCGTTTGGAGATTCACGGGAACGGGACATCGCTCGTGCCGCACATCAAAACTATCCTTGATGCGGCCGGCCATAAAAACGTGGGCGCCTGCTGGAACTCAAACCAGACAGACCTGGATGGAAAGGGGTTTGATTACAATTTCGACCTGGTGAAGGACAGGATCTTCTCCGTCCACATGCGGGACCTGTATCTTGAAGAGTATCCGTTCGGCCATCTGCTCCGGCGCTTGAAGCAAAATGGTTTTCAGGGGTTTTGCCTGGCGGAGATTCCGCAAAGCAGCGACCCGCTGCGGGTTTTGCGTTACTTCCGAGGGCTCTGGCAGGAAAGCCTGCGAGGAGCCTGATGCGTGGCGTCGCCATGAGGAGACTGCTGCATTGGCTGGCGATTTTGGCGTGGGGCTGGTCGACGCTCGGGCAGCAGCCCTTGGTTTCCTCCAACAATTATATTCGCGGTTCGTTGATCCGGCTAAATGACAACGGGGCCTGGTCGTGGTTCATGGATGAGCGGGCGATTGTCGATCGCGATCAATTGATAGTCGGATCGGTGCGCGCGAACGGGGCTTTTGACGATGCAGGCGAACCGGGCTGGGGGAACATCGAGTTGTCGGTGCTGAATCTTACGACCAGGCAGGTGCGCACGGTGGTGCTGCACCCGGGTTTCGAGCAGGACGACCACAACGCCCCGGGCCTTTTCGTTCTGCCGGACGGGCATTATCTGGCGGCTTACACGAAGCATGGTCAGGAGGCGAAGATCTATTTCCGGACCAGCCTGCGGCCGGGCGACCCTTTCGAGTGGGGCCCGGTGCGGGAATTTGAGACGCCTGGCAATGCTGGGAATTTCCGGCGAGACAGTGTCACGTACTGCAACCCGATCCGGCTTTCCGAGGAAGGTGGTCGCATTTACCTGCTGCATCGGGGCGTTGGTTTGAATCCGAACTATCTCGTTTCCGATGACAATGGCGGGAGCTGGCGATACGGAGGGAGGATCCTGGTTGGCCGGGGCGGGTACAGCCCGTACCTCAAATACGCATCGAACGGGCGGGATGTCATTCACCTCGTTTGCACGGAAGATCATCCCCGGAACTACGATAACAGCCTGTATCATGCGTTCATCCGTGGCGGGAACGTGCATGCCAGCGATGGAAAGATCCTGGCTCCACTTTCGGTGACAACGAATACGAGCCTGCACGCCTGGGACCTGACCCGCATTTACCAGGGCGGACCGAGCAATGTGGCGTGGATGTGCGACCTGGAGTTGGACGCGCGCGAGCGGCCGGTGGCGCTGTTTACCGTACAACGGGACGGGGCTGGCCTGCCGACCGGAGCAGGCGGCCTGGATCACCGGTTCCACTATGCCTGGTGGGATGGCAACAAATGGCGGGAGCATGAAATTGCATTTGCAGGAACCCGTCTCTATGCCGGTGAAGATGATTACACCGGGCTCGGAGCGATTGATCCCCAGGATGTGACCGTAGTCTTTCTCTCCACCGATGCCGATCCCGGCACGGGCCGTCCGCTGATCAGCAAAGCGACCTATCGGCGGCAGCACGAGCTTTACCGGGGGCGCAGCCGGGATGGCGGCGTGACTTGGGAGTGGGCCGCGGTCACCGCCAATTCCAGCAAGGACAACCTTCGGCCGATCGTGCCTCATTGGCAGAATGACCGGAGGGCTTTGGTGTGGATGCGGGGCGATTATCTCCTGAATCGCGGGGAATGGACGACCGAGATTGTGACGTGTCTTTTGCCCGGGACTTGGCCGGGCGAAGTGCAGTAGCTCAGGCGGCAGTGTTTGCTGAACCTCCGTCGGGTTTTTTGCAGGTTCATCTCTCCTTAAGGTTCGTGCTTCTACGATCGTGGCCGTGAATACCAGAAGACATGCAATCAGAGAGGTCCCCGCTCGGTTGGGGAGAGAACGGAAGAGGAATTTGCGTTTGGCAGTTGTGGCGTCCGCGTTCCTGACCTTTGCCACCTCGGGTTTGCAGGCGGATGACCCGCGGACAGATTCGTGGTTGACGGAATATTCAGGAAAGTACGGCCGGATCTATGAGAATGCCGCGGCGCAAAGTTCGGGGAGCGCGGTCGCAACTTGGGGGAACGGTTCGCAGAATCAAACGCTGCCCGCTTATGCCGGCGTGCAGGAGATCCTGTCGTCGAGCCATTGGGTTTATCTCCGCACCACCGGCCTCGGGATACATACGATGGGTCCCTGGCCCGCGAATTTTCCCAACCTGCCGAAGAATCAAAAGGTGCTGTATCGGATTCCCCGCGTTCCGACCGTGCCGGAGGGCAAGACGCTGACCGGGCTGGGCGCCATCGGCTATTTTGTCGATGGCGTGGCGATGTTTGATTCGAGGGATGCCTTCTATTGGACCGGATCGACGGAAACCCAGGGATCTGGAATGTGGAACCGCGAGGCCTACGTCAATGAGGGGGCAACGTTCGATCCCGCGAAGGCCCATCAGGAAAACAGCGGCACGTACCATTACCATGCCAACCCGATCGCGCTGCGCTATCTGCTTGGTGATCATGTGGACTACGACGCGAAGGCCAAGACTTACTCGGAGGGCAGTTCCGGGGTAATCCAGCATTCGCCGATTCTCGGCTGGGTGTGCGATGGGTTTCCAGTCTACGGGCCGTACGGCTATGCCAGTGCGTCGAATTCGGCCAGCGGCATTCGCCGGATGGCCAGCGGATATCAGCTGCGCAACGGACAGAAGAATACCGATGATCTGACAGCAAACGGCCGGACGAGCCTGCCGAAGTGGGCTCAGCGCTTGTATCATGCGGATTCGACGGCGGTGGCCGGGCCGAACGTGAGCGCGACTTATCCGCTGGGGCGCTACATGGAAGATAACGCTTACCTTGGGGATCTTGGGTATCAGCAAGGCGTGGATTTCGATCTGGACGAATACAACGGACGTTGGTGTGTGACGCCGGAATTCCCGGGCGGCACTTATGCATATTTTGTCGCGATCAACGCGGATGGCACGCCCGCGTTCCCGTACAATATCGGGCGGGCATTTTACGGCGCTCCGAGTGGGGCCGCCATTTCGGCCATCGGAGAGAATGTGGTGACCCACTTCGTCGGTGGCCCTGATGCAGGCGTGAAGCTCAAGGCTCCAGCGGGTGGCAGCGGCGCGCTGGAATTGGTTTGGAGCGCGGCGGAAGGAGGGACTTATCGGGTGGAAAGCGCCCTGGCTCTGGGATCGTCGGGCGCTTGGACAGTGCTCTCGTCGAATATCGTGGCGACAGGTCCCACCGGCGGCTTGAAAACCGCGGCTGAGGCTGGGAAGGCTTTTTTTCGAGTCGCTCGGACCGGTTTGGCAGATTTTGACGGGGTGACGAATTCCGCCGGCGCGAATACGGGTGGCGGAGGTGGGAGCGGGGTGGTTTCGGTTTCTCCCACCCACGCGGCTCGGGGCTCTTCGTTTACGCTGATCGTGAACCTGGACGCTGGCGCGCAACCGCCGCCGCCACCGCAGAATGCACCTATTCGCAGCGTCACGATCGGGACGGTCACCGGGAGCGGCAATGTGCATGTGAGCCAAACGCAGGTGACCAGCACGATCACTATCCCGGTGAACACGCCGCCTGGCCTGCAGACAGTGACGGTGGTGTTCCCGGGGCCACCCGGGAACACGACGCAGACGCTCAGCTACTCGCTGACGGACGGTTTCACCATTGACTAAGAGCCGTGATAACGAGTCGCGAAGCAGTTCTGTCGTTCGACGGGCAGGGGCTCCGGGGCTTCCGCAGGGTTTGGTGGCTTTGGGTGGCTGCTGAGATCTGGATGGCCGTCGCGTTGGGGGCCGCTTCCCTCGAAATCGATGTCCATCATGTGGCCGGGGGAACTGCGGCGCAGCTGGCATCCTTGCGGTATCGAACGGGCGCGGGAGAGGTGTTCTCGTTTACGCGCGCGAGCTATTTCCTGAGCGGCTTTGGGCTGCAGAAGGCGGACGGGGCCTGGGAAGAGTCGACCAATAGCGTGGCCTGGTTCGACGCGGAGAAGCAGATCACCTCGGCTCATTTTGAGATGCCGTCGGGTGCATATCAAACCCTGCGCTTCCGCGTCGGGCTGCCAGCGCACCTAAACCATATCGATATCTCAAAAGTGGGGCCGGACGATCCGCTGCACCCCGGACGAAACGGCCTCCACTGGAGCTGGCAGGGTGGATACGTCTTCCTGGCGCTGGAAGGGATGTGGCGGCGAGCGGGCACGCTCGACGGGTGGTCGTATCACCTGGCCGGGGACTCGAATGAGGTGAGCGTGATCCTGCCACTTTCTTTGGATCTGCGCGAGTCGGCGCGGGTGGAACTCGACTTTGATCTGCAGGCAGCCTTGGACCGGGCGGTGGCTTTGTCGTTCGCGCGGGACGGTTCATCCACGCATTCGCGGAATGGTGATCTGGTAGCGGCGGCGTTGGCGCGGAATCTGCGTCTCGCTTTTCAGGTGCGTTTGGTTTCCGGGCAATCGAAGCGGGAGAACGCTCTGGCCAAGACAGAGCCTCTTTATCTTCCGGAGAAATTCACGCCCTACCGCTTCAAAACGAGTTCGGCCTTTCCCATTCCCGATTTGCCGCGCGACAATCCGCTGATCGAGGAGCGGGTGAGCCTGGGAGAGAAGCTGTTTTACGAGCCACGCCTGTCGCGGGACGGTTCGATATTGTGCGCGTCCTGTCACAATCCGCGCGCAGGATTTGCGGATTCCCGGCGCGTGAGCATCGGCGTGGAACAACGCACCGGCGTCCGGCAATCGATGCCGCTTCTGAATCTGGCGTGGAAACGAAGCTTCTTCTGGGACGGCCGGGCTCCGAGCCTGCGCGCGCAGGCGTTGTTGCCCATTCAGGATCACGCAGAGATGGATGAGTCGCTGGCCAATGCAGCGCACAAACTCGCGCAATCGAACTACGGCCCTGATTTCATCCGCGCCTTTGGCTCAGCGGAGATCAACGCGGAGAGGATCGGCCTGGCTCTGGAACAGTTTGTCCTGACGCTCACCTCGTTCGATTCGAAGTTTGATCGGGCGTCGCGCGGAGAGGTGGAGCTGACCGCGGCGGAAAGGCGGGGATTCGAATTGTTCATGACGGAGTATGATCCGCGCCGGGGTCAGTTTGGCGCGGATTGTTTCCATTGCCATGGCGGCCCGCTTTTTCAGAGCCAGAGCTTTGCCAATAACGGATTGGACGTGGCGGCTGCCGATGCCGGGCGCGCGAAGGTGACTGGAAAGTCGGAGGATGCGGGCAAGTTCGCGACTCCCTCTTTGCGGAATATCGAGCTGACCGCTCCTTACATGCACGACGGCCGCTTCAGCACCATTGAGGAAGTGGTCGAGCATTACAGCAGCGGGTTGAAGCGGAGTGAAACGCTCGATCCGAATCTGGCCAAGCACCCGGACGGGGGGCTGCACCTAAGCGCTGCGGACAAGGAGGCGCTGGTGGCGTTTCTGAGAACGCTGACAGACCCCAAGCTTATCAGGCCGAACGGACCGTCCGCGGCGACCGCTGCAGTTACGCCGAGGCCGGGAGGTGTCGCGGGAGAATGAAGTCAGCGAGAAGTTCGCACAACTGTGGGGTCGTTTCGCAGGTTTGCACGTGTCCGTTGCGTTCGCACAAGGCGAAGCCCGGGCCGTAGGCGGCTCCGTTCAGCACGCAGGCGTCGGTGGCGCAATCGTGCAACTGCTTCCAAGCCTTGTTAAGCGCATCGTCACGCGTTCCCTCCAGCTCGTATTTCCAGCCGATGATTCTGGCCAAAGGGAACCAGCCGCGGAGCCGGGGCAGGACCTTGGCGGCGGGCGACAGAACCAGATGGAGCCGGCCGTCCCGCGTGGAGAACTTTTGCGATTGGAGCGATTCGCCCGCGGCGCTCAGAACCTGCTCGACCCGGTAGTCGCACAGCGCGGCGGCGTGGAAGACGGCGGCGACGGCCTGTGATTCGGAGATCTGTTCCAGAAGGCGCGCCAAATGATCATTGGTGCTGAAGCGGAGGAGTTGTTGGGCGTGGCACTCGACGGAGGTGGTGCTGCCTTCTCCTTTAAGGCAGATCACCTCGTGGCCTTTATCCACAAAGTAGTTGGCGAGAACGGAACCCAGAGTGCCGGTGGAAAAATTGGTCATGCGGCGGGCCCCATCGATCGGCTCGTAGCTGGGGCCGCAGGTGATCAGAAGTCTCATAGCGAGTGGAGTTCCTTGAGGCGGGTGACTTCGGCGTGGAGATGTCGGGCGAGTTCCTTGCGGTCAGCGCCTGCATTGACGACGGGGGTGAAGGCAATCCGGGCGGCGAGGTCCTGTTTTGTGACCAGGTTGAGCAGGTGGGGCACAAGAGTCATGTCGCCCCAGTAGCAGACGTCCTGGCCCACATTTCCGCCGGGCAGGGCATAACTGATATGTCCGGCAAAGACCGCCACCTCCTCGCCCGCCACCGGGGCCAGAAGCGACGAGCGGAAGGGCAGGACGCTATGGCCATCCGTGCTGGTGCCCTCTGGAAAAAGGACGAGGAGTTCCTCGCCAGCCAGAGCCGCTTTCAACTCCGCGTTCGCTCGAGCGGTGTCTTGTCGGCGGGCGCGGTCGATAAAAATGGTCCCGCCACAGCGAGCGAAGAAGCCGAAAATTGGCCAGGACTTGACCTCGCTTTTCGAAACAAAACGGGCTGGCGTAACGGCAGCGATGAGGACGATGTCCAGGTAGCTGAGATGATTGGCGACGAGCAATCCTTTCCTGGGCAGTTCGCCCACCCAATCGATCCGGCTGGAGAAAACGCGAAAAGTGCGGCGGGCGCTTTGGTGGAGCCATTGGGCTCGCTGGGCAGGGGTCAGCCTTCCCTTGGCGCCAACGTAGAAGCGGATGTAACGGACAAAACAGAGAAAAACTTCGCTGCCGAGCCAGAGCAGTCGTCCGGCTTTGTGCAGCGGACTTGGTCGCGCGCTGGACACATGAGCTGCCTTGGCCTGCGGAACAGGCGGCCGTTCCTCGACAGTGGCTTTGAGGTCTTCGCTTTCGAAACTGGCAGGCATCAATGTTCAGCAGGCTGCGGCGCGGGTCCGTTAATGCGCATTTCTTGTTTCAACGCAGACGGGCGAACGCTGCTGCCCTGACTTGATTGCTATAACCTTGCGCAAGGCGTCACGAAAGGAATTTTTCGCGAGCCGAAGGCGACAGGCTTTGGATATCCAGGAGCGTCAAAAAGTCGATCGTCTTGAAATTGCGATCAAGCGCGGGCGGGCCGCAAATCTTGGCCCCGATCGAGAGGTAAGCGCGGAGGAGCTTGGGGATTTTCGGCGCATCGTCAGCCACATGGTCGAGCGGGCATTCGAAGGAGGGCAGAGGAGAGGTGCGCAAATGAGCCGGGGCGAGGTAACGGCGGCAAAGTTCGCCGTAGGCGGAAGCGCCGATCCGCGAGTCCTGCGAGTTGATGGAACTGCATCCGCAGAGATAGCGCGCGCCCCGCTCGGCCGCGTAACTCGCGATTCCTTTCCACAGCATGCCGAGGACCGCAAGGTTGCGGTGGTTCTGGTGGACGCAAGCCCGCCCGAGTTCAACCAGTTCGCTCCGGAGAGGCTCGAAAGGAGAAAAATCAAATTCCTGGGCGCAGTAGTAGCCTAGGTTGCGCCGGGCAGTCTCGCCGGTCTGGAGCCGATACGTGCCCACGATCTCGTTGGTGGGTGAGTGCTCGACGAGGAGATGATCGCAGACCGCGTCGAACTGGTCGGTGTCGAGGCCGGAATTCAACGAGTGTTCGAGCCCTTCCTTCAATTCAACATTGAAGACCGCATAGCGCAGGGCTTGAGCGCTTCGGATCTCATCCGGCGTCCGGGCCAGTCGCAGCTGGTAGGCGGAAGTCGAGTTAACAAGGAGGCGGGACGGTTCAAGTTGGAGCAGCATATTGTGCGGTGCGTTCGCGTCTAAACGTCGCAACTGATTTTCCATGGTTCTGTTACAATTGTGCGGCTTGTGTGTGCCGGCTTGGCAAAATCCGTCCGCCTTGCAAACGGGTCAGTGAAAAAGCTTTAGCCCAGCGTTTGTTAAGAGAATATCAAAAAGGCGGAGGGGCATTCCGTCAACTGGGAAAGCGGTTTCGCAAGTGGTTGGAAATCATGGGTTAGGCGTTTTCTCCTGTTGGATCACGGCTTTCAAGCGAGCGCGAGCTTCGGGTGAAAGGCTCTGGGGAGCGGCGGAATGGAGTTCGTCGGCATGATCGTGAGCCGCGTGGTGCAGGAAACGAAGCTGCCGGCCGTAGCGTCGACACCAACTGCATGCCAGCAAGTGCAACCGCAGGCCGATCTTTTCCCTGAGGCCGAGCGGCTGATCAAGCGCGCGGGATTGCCTTCGGGCTGCTTCCCGGCAGTTCGGGAGGAACAACTGGCATTTGGCTTTCAACCAATTCAACATGAGTTCCGCCTCCAGGGGTTGAGGGCCACGTTTCTTTTCATGCTTGTTTCGCGAACCAATTCGTTTCCAGGCAACGGCGCAACGCCATCCGTGCGCGGTGCAACATCACCCAGAGATTGCTTTCCGAGATGTTAAGCATCGCGCAGATCTGTTTGCTCTCGATGCCATCCACCTCCCGCAGATTAAAGACGGCCGCAACATTGCGCGGCATTTTGCCGGCGCACCGGTGATACGCCTGCCAAAAGGCTTCGTTGTCGAGGCCCGCTCCAGCGTCGTTCGACCATTCCAGAGGGCCGAGTTCGTGGATCCAGCCCCCTCTGAAAGCGCCGTCTGGGATGAACCGATCGCTTTCTTCGTCCGCGTAAAAATCCAGGTCGGTAAATGAGTGTTCGCGGCTCGCTTTGCGAAAGTGATCGCCAATTTTGTTTTTGAGAATGCCCACCAGCCAGCTCTTTTCCTGCGAGCGTCCGGCAAAGGTCCTTTGCCCCTTGAGCGCGGCGAGAAACGTTTCCTGCACCAGGTCTTCCGCGCGGGATTGGTCGCGCACGCGCAGGAGGGCAAAGCGGAACAGATAATCTCCGTATTCCTCAACCCAGCGCTCGGGATCGGACGGCTGATGGGAAGCCGGAAGCTTGGGCGGCCGGTCGGGGACGGTTTCTTGATTAGTGTTCACAGACAGTTAGGGGCGTGGTCAACCAGCTCATTTCAAGGTCAGTCGTTCCACTGGGATAAAGCTTACAAAGATTCTTTCGCGGCAGTCAGCAAAAGCTTTTGTAAGGAGTTCCCGGTTCTCACGACCCAAATCGCACAATCAATCGAAATCATCTGAAACTGACCATGAATGATGTAATGGAATTAAACCTGCCCCGCAGCCGCCAGTGGGCGCAGGCGGATCATGAGGAGCTGATGCAGCAGCATTTGCGGGACGAGAACCTGCCCGAAGCGGTGATGCCCGCCTGCCCGATCAATAAAGTCCTGAAGGGGCAGAAAGCGCTTGTCACCGGAGCGAATTCCGGGATCGGGCAGGCGGTGGCGATCGCCCTCGCGCGGGCCGGGGCGGATGTGGTGGTCAACTATGTGTCCCGGCCGGAAGCGGCGGAAATGGTGGTGAAGGAGGCAGCCCGTTGCGGAGCGAACGTCTACGCGCACCAGGCGGACGTGCGCAAGGAAGACCAGGTGCAGGGAATGTTCGAGCGGATGATCCAGGAGTTCGGCACGATCGACATTCTGGTGAACAACGCCGGGCTGCAGAAGGATGCGGCAATCGAGGAGATGAGCCTGGCGGATTGGCAGTTCGTGCTCGACGTGAATCTCACTGGGCAGTTCCTGTGCGCGCGGGAAGCGATTCGGGAGTTCAAGCGGCGCGGGATCCGGAAGGAAATTTCGTGTGCCGCTGGCAAGATCATCTGCATGAGCAGCGTCCATGAGGTCATTCCCTGGGCCGGGCATGTGAATTATGCGGCGAGCAAAGGGGGCGTCATGCTGATGATGAAGAGCATCGCCCAGGAGGTGGCTCCTCAACGGATCCGGGTGAACAGCGTGGCTCCCGGGGCCATTCGCACGCCGATCAACATGGCAGCCTGGGGCACGCCAGAGGCCTACCGGGAGTTGATGAAACTGATTCCGTACAAGCGGATCGGGGAACCCGAGGATATCGGCCGCGCGTGCGTCTGGCTGGCGAGCGACGAATCCGACTACGTGCATGGAACCACCCTTTTTGTGGATGGGGGGATGACCCTTTATCCGGGATTTGAGACTGGAGGATAGGAGAAAGCTGTGCTAAGGACCGGTCCAGAATCATTCGTTCCAACACGGGAGAGCTGGAGGTCTTGCCAAACAACGGATGGATCTATGACGCCAATTTCGACATCGCACGAATGGTTGGAGGCTGACGGGCTGGGAGGATTCGCCTCGGGCACGACCAGCGGAATCCGGACGCGGCGCTACCACGCGCTGCTCCTGGCAGCCAGCAGGCCGCCCGCGGGCCGATATGTTCTGGTGAACGGCTGTGACGCCTGGGTGGAAACTCCGCAGGGGCGGTTCATGCTCTCCGCGCAACGCTACGCGCCGGAAGTGGTCGGCGGGGATGGCCCTCGGAGAATTAAGGCCTTTGCCGCAGACCCTTGGCCACGCTGGACCTTTCAGCTGGAGGACGGAACGGAGATCGAGCAGGAAATCGTTTCGGCCCACGGGTCCGCCGCGGTGGTGGTTGCATGGAAACTGCTCTCGGGCAGCCCGGAGACGAAGCTTTTCGTCCGGCCTTTTTTCTCAGGACGCGATTATCATTCTTTGCACCGGGAGAATTCGGATTTCCGATTTGAGGCGGAGCGGCGCGGGGATCAGTTGGTGTGGCAGGCTTATGCCGGGGTTCCGGCGGTCTTTTCTTTTGCGAACGGGGCTTATTACCACGATCCGCATTGGTATCGGAATTTCAGCTATGCGGAGGAACAGGCGCGCGGGCTCGACCATATTGAGGATCTAGCTTCTCCGGGGATCATTAGTTTTGACCTGGGAGCGCAGGAGGCAGTTTGGTTGGTGTCCACCGAGGCGACCTCGAGCCAGTTCGAGCATGAGGCGTTTCCCAGCCTGGCGCGGGCGCACAGCATTCGCGCCAACGAACGACTGCGCCGCCAGAGCCTGGGCGGGCCGTTGGCTCGAGCAGCGGATGCGTATCTGGTGCGAGGCGTCCGGGGCAGAACCATTCTGGCCGGTTATCCGTGGTTTACCGATTGGGGGCGTGATACTTTTATCGCTCTGCGCGGCCTTTGCCTTGCGACCGGGCGGTGGGATGATGCCCGGGAGATTCTCGAAGGGTGGGCCTCGGTTGTCTCCGAAGGGATGGTGCCGAATCGATTTCCGGATCACGGGGAAGAGCCGGAATTTAACTCGGTGGATGCCTCCCTCTGGTTCGTGATTGCGGCCTGGGATTATCTGGAAGCGGCCCGGCAGAAGCGCCGGCATCTGAACGGAGAGCGTTCCACGCTGAGCCGGGCGATCTGCGAGATCGTGGAGGGCTATTTCAGGGGCACGCGTTTCGGAATCGGGGCGGAGGCCGATGGGCTGCTCCGGGCTGGCGCACCGGGACTGCAGCTGACCTGGATGGATGCGCGCGTGGGAGACTGGGTGGTTACTCCGCGCATGGGCAAACCGGTGGAGATTCAGGCTCTCTGGCTGAATGCGCTCTGGATTGCCGGGCATTTCGATTCTCGGTGGCAATCGGTTTTTTCCTTGGGACGCGATTCCTTTCAGTCCCGGTTTTGGAATGCCGAACGAGGAATGCTCTATGACGTTATTGATGACGGAAATGAACCGGGCCGTCTGGATGGAGCGTTTCGGCCAAACCAGATTCTCGCCGTAGGGGGCCTGCCTTTGAACCTGCTGGAACCGCAGCAGGCGCGGGCGGTGGTGGACAAGGTGGAGGAGGTCCTGCTGACGCCCGTCGGATTGCGTTCGCTCGCGCCGGGCGAGCCGGGCTACGCGCCTCGTTACGAGGGTGGCGTGCGGCAACGGGACGGCTCGTATCATCAGGGCACGGTGTGGCCGTGGTTGCTGGGACCATTTGTCGAGGCCTGGGTGAGGGTGCGGGGCGAGACCCGCGAGGCGCGCGAGCAGGCCAAGCGCTTTCTTGCGCCCGTCCTGGACCACTTGAACGAAGGAGGACTGGGCCATATATCGGAAATCCTGGACGCGGATGCGCCGCATACGCCGAGAGGATGCCCGTTTCAAGCTTGGTCAGTGAGCGAAGTTCTCAGAATCCGGGCGTGGCTCGAGTCGGACGAAGCACCGGCGAGCGCGGTCAAGGGCGGTAGGGGACAGGCGCGGAGCGGCGAGGCAAGCCGGCAACGAAAAGCACGGCAAATTTCAATGGTGGTAAAGCTATGAACGAGGCCAATATCGAAAGGGTTCGCCTGGAAGAAGCACAGGCTGGCATCAAACCGTGGAGGTTTTGGGGCCCCTATTTGTCGGAGCGGCAGTGGGGCACCGTGCGCGAGGACTACAGCGCGTACGGCAACGCCTGGGAGTACCTGCCGCACGATCACGCCCGCAGCCGGGCTTATCGCTGGGGTGAAGACGGGATCGGCGGCATCAGTGACGAGGGACAGAGGCTTTGCCTTTCGCTGGCTTTGTGGAACGGCAACGATCCGATCTTGAAGGAGCGCCTTTTCGGTTTGACCAATGCCGAGGGCAATCATGGGGAGGACGTGAAGGAGTTGTATTACTACCTGGATGCCACCCCCACTCATTCCTATCTGAAAATGCTCTACAAGTATCCGCAGCGGGAGTTTCCCTACGCCCGGTTGGTGGAGGAAAATCGAAGGCGGAGCAAGGATCAGCAGGAGTTCGAGCTGCTGGATTCCGGGGTTTTCGATGACGATCGCTATTTCGACGTGTTCATCGAATATGCGAAAGGCGCACCGGACGACATTCTGATGCAGGTCACGGTCCACAATCGCGGCTCCCAAGCCGCTTCAATTCACCTGCTGCCTCAGCTTTGGTTTCGCAACACGTGGTCGTGGAAGAATAACGGCGCGAAGCCGATTCTTTTCTCGACCGGCAAGCATGTGCTCACGGCCAAGCATCATGAACTGGGGACTTACGAATTGATGGTGGATGCGAAGGCGTCCCTGCTGTTTTGCGAGAACGAAACGAATCCGCGGCGGCTTTTTGGGCAGAGCGAGGCATCCGGTCATTTCAAGGACGCATTTCATGAGTTTCTTGTGGAGGGACGGGCGCAGGCGGTGAATCCCGAGCATGTTGGGACGAAAGCGGCGGCCCATGCATGTTTCGAAGTGGCCGGGCGCGGCTCGGTCATCCTGCGGGCGCGGTTGACGCGCCGCGACGAAGCTCGCGATGGAATTCGAGCGATCTCGCGCAAGCCGTTTGGGGATTTCGACGCCATCTTTCAACAACGAAGGGCCGAGGCGGACGATTTCTACAGCGGGCTGCAAAGGGAATTGGGCGATGACGACGCCCGTAATGTGCAGCGGCAGGCCCTGGCCGGGATGATCTGGTCGAAACAGTTTTTCCATTACGACGTGCGGGAGTGGCTGCGCGGCGATCCGCATCAGCCTCCGCCTCCCGGGGAGCGGCAATATGGCCGGAACCGGGATTGGACGCATCTGAACAACGCCGATGTCATTTCGATGCCGGACAAGTGGGAATACCCGTGGTATGCCGCCTGGGACCTGGCCTTCCATTGCATTCCGCTGGCCATGGTCGATCCGGATTTTGCCAAAGCTCAGCTGGTGTTGCTGACGCGCGAGTGGTACATGCACCCGAACGGGCAATTGCCCGCCTACGAGTGGGCTTTTGGCGATGTGAATCCGCCGGTGCACGCGTGGGCGACCTGGCGGGTTTTCCAGATGGACCGGAAACAAAAGCGGATCGGGCATCCGCACCATCGAGGTGACATACAGTTTCTTGAGCGGGTGTTCCACAAGCTGATGCTCAATTTTACCTGGTGGGTGAATCGCAAGGACGCGCAAGGGCGGAACATTTTCCAGGGGGGCTTCCTGGGGCTTGATAACATCGGAGTGTTCGACCGGAGCGCGCCGCTGCCCACGGGTGGCTTTATCAATCAGGCGGATGGCACCGCGTGGATGGCGATGTATGCGCTGAATCTGATGCGCATCGCCCTGGAGCTGGCCCGGACCAACAAGGTCTACGAAGACATCGCGACCAAGTTCTTCGAGCACTTCCTGCAAATCGTGGAGGCGATGAACAACATTGGCGACAATGGGATCGGGCTTTGGGACGAGGACGACGAGTTCTACTACGATGTGCTGAACCTGCCTTCGGGCGAGATGGTGCCGATGAAACTGCGGTCCCTGGTGGGGCTGATTCCGCTCTTTGCGGTGGAAACGCTGGAACCGGAGATGCTCGAGGAATTGCCGGAGTTCCACCGCCGGTTGAAATGGTTTCTGGATTACCGGCCAGACCTGGCAAAGCTCGTTTCGCGCTGGAATGAGCCGGGCATGAAACAGCGGCATCTGCTTTCGCTGTTGCGCGGGCATCGCATGAAATGTCTTTTGCGCCGGATGCTGCGCGAGACGGAATTCCTGTCCGAGTTTGGAGTGAGGGCGGTCTCCCGCGAGCACCTGGAGCGGCCTTATGAGTTCCGGGTGAACGGCGACACTCTGCGCGTGCGGTATCAGCCCGCCGAGTCAAACTCGGGCTTGTTTGGGGGCAATTCCAATTGGCGAGGGCCGATCTGGATGCCGATGAACTATCTGCTGATCGAATCGTTGCAGAAATTCCACCACTATTACGGGGACGACTTCAAAATCGAGTGTCCGACCGGGTCTGGGCAATACATGACCATCAACGAGGTGGCCGATGAGTTGTCGCGCCGTTTGACGCGCATTTTTCTCAAGGGCGATGATGGCGAGAGGCCGGTGCTGAAATATCATCCAAAGCTCGCGGGCGATCCGCATTTCCGGGACTACCTCCTGTTCCACGAGTATTTCCATGGGGATAATGGGCGCGGGGTGGGGGCGTCCCATCAAACCGGCTGGACCGGGTTGATAGCAAAGCTCCTGCAGCCGCGATCCTTCTCGAGTGATACCGAATTTCGAACGCGGAACAGCCCTCAGCATCATTCATCGCACGCTCGTGAAGCCAAAACCGCCGAGAGTTGATCGGGCTGCGAGCCCGGAAACCGGAGTGCCGGCGCGATTTTGGTCTTGCCGGAAAATGGAGAACGTAGAGGCTAGGGGTGTTCCGTGATTATGCGCACACTCCATCGTCTTCTGGCTGGCTTCCTGGCGTCCGGCCTGCTCTCGGTTTCTTCCCTCGCGAGCGAGAAAACCGCCTTGGATGAGTATGTGGCCCGGCCCGATCCGGCCTACTCTTACAAACTAGCCAATAGCGTGACCCGCGACGGGATGACCATCTCCGTCCTGGAAATGACGTCGCAAAAGTGGCTGACGGAAAAGGAAGTGAACAAGCCGGTATGGAAACACTGGCTGACGATTGTCCGACCCGCGGAGGTGAGCGGCTCGACCGCGTTGCTCTTTATTGCCGGTGGATCGATCGACCGGCCCGCCCCAGCTCAGCCGGACCAAAACATTGTCCAAATCGCCGCGGCGACCAAGTCAGTGGTGGCCGAACTGAAGATGGTGCCGAACGAGCCCCTGGTATTCGCCGGGGAAACAAAAAGCCGGACCGAAGATTCCATCATCGCCTACACGTGGGACAAGTTTCTGCGAACCGGTGATGACAAATGGCCGTTGCGCCTGCCGATGACCAAGAGCGCGGTGCGGGCGATGGACACCGTGACCGCCTTCTGCCAGAGCGAAGAGGGCGGGAAACTGGCCGTGAACAAGTTCGTGGTCGCGGGTGGATCCAAGCGGGGCTGGACAACTTGGACGACTGGCGCGGTCGACAAGCGGGTGGTGGCGATCGTGCCGATCGTGATCGACATGCTCAACATCGTCCCCTCCTTCAAGCATCACTACGCAGCGTACGGTTTTTGGGCTCCAGCGGTCGGCGACTACGAACAGATGGGGATTATGGAGTGGCAGGACACGCCGCAGTACACCGCGCTCATGAAGATCGAAGAGCCGTTTCAGTATCGCGACCGGCTGACGATGCCCAAATTGGTAATCAACGCGGCGGGCGACCAATTCTTCCTGCCCGATTCTTCTCAATTCTACTGGTCTGAGCTGCAGGGGCCGAAATACCTGCGGTATGTGCCCAACACCGACCATTCGCTGAAGAATTCCGATGCCCTGTTCAGCCTGGTGGCGTTCCACGATGCGATCATCCATGGCAAAAGCCTGCCGCAATTCAGCTGGGACATCGTGCGCCCCGGCGAGATTCAGGTTACGACCAAGACGAAGCCCGGGAAGGTTAAGCTCTGGCGCGCGACCAACCCGAATGCCCGGGACTTCCGGCTGGAGAGCATCGGGCCGGCCTATACTGAGCTGGAACTGCAGCCCCAGTCGGACGGGAAGTATGTCGCCAAGCTGGACAAGCCTGAGAAAGGCTGGACGGCCGGGTTTGTCGAACTGACTTTCGACAATCAACCCGCTCCCTTCAAATTTACCAGCGGCGTGACGGTGGTGCCGGACGTTCTGCCCTTCGCCGGGAAGTTCGTGCCGCATCCGCCGGAACTCGGCGCTGGGAAGTAAGGAGCCTCGCCCTAACCGCCCTAATTGTGGGCGGCGATAAAGTCTCCGATTGTTCGCCGGAATTCGTGGACGGAGAAGGGCTTGGAAAGGCAGTTCTTGGAGTTTTTCTGCAGGAACTGCTGGAAAGAGTCGCTCACCACGTCGCCGGTCATGAAAATGACGCGATTCGCGGCTTCCGGGCTGATGGCCTGAATGCGGTCAAAAAGCTGTGTTCCGCTGAGCCCCGGCATTTTCCAATCGCAGACGAGCAGCTCGTAGCGGCTCTGTGAAACCCGATCGAGAGCGGCGGTGCCGTCGATGGCGGTGTCGACATCGAACCCATCCTGCTTCAGGAGCTGCCGGACCAATTCGAGAATCCACTCTTCGTCGTCGACCACGAGCGCCTTTTTACCTGTGCCCGTGACCGGGGCGCGGGCGAGGTCAGCGGGCTTTGATTCCGCCGAGGCCGCGGCGCGATGGATCGGGAGTTCGATCTGGAAGATGGCTCCGTGCCCGGGCGGGCTTTGAGCGGTGATTGCTCCGCCGTGTTCGCGAATGATTCCGTAGCAGAGGCTCAAGCCGAGGCCGGTGCCCTTGCCGATTGGTTTGGTGGTGAAGAAGGGGTTGAAAATCTTGGAGAGATTTTCCGCGGAAATCCCGGGGCCGTTGTCTTCGATCTGGATCAGCACTCTGTCTCCCGTTACCGAGGTGGAGATGCAGATCTTTCCAGAGGGCTGATGCGCCTGGATGGCCTGGCGGCCATTGTTGAGCAGGTTCAGGACGACCTGCTGGAGCTGATGGGAGTCGCCCATGATCGGGGGCAGATCCGGGAGGAACTTGCGCTCCACCTGGATGTTGCTGGTGCGCATCTCGTAAGCGAGCAGTTCGACGACATCGTCGACCATGCCGTTCAGTTGGACCAGCTTGCGCTCGGGCGGGTGCTGGCGGGCAAAACTGAGGAGCCCGTGGACAATTTTGTGACAGCGTTCGCTGCTGCGGACGATGTATTGGAGGTAGCCCTGATATTTTGCGCCGAGGTCGGCCTCCTTCAGCATTTCTCCAAACCCGATGATCGCGGTCAGCGGGTTGTTCAATTCGTGGGCGATGCCCGAGACAAATTCCCCCACCGCCGAAAGTTTCTCGCTCTGGATGAGCTGCGCTTGGGTCGCTTTCAACGTTTCCACTGTCTTTTGCAGTTCGCTGTGGGAACTGCGCAAGTTGCGGGTCATTTGATTGAAGGCGTGCGTGAGCTGTCCGAATTCGTCGGTGGAGCGAACCGGCACCCGGCGGGTGAAATCCCCTTCACCGACAGCCTCCGCGTTCGTTCGGAGTTCCCGGAGCGGCGCGGTGATCTTGCGGATGAGGAATGAGATGACGGCGGTGCTCAGGACGATGCCGAGCAGGCACAAAAGCCAAAGGGTGGCTTCCGCGTGGCGGAGTTGCTGGAGAGCCGCTTCGTATGAGATCAGGAGGGCGTAGCCGACGTTGGCGTCGGGCGGGGAACTGGGAAAGCGTGAAGCCAGCGCGAGGTAGTGAGTTTTGTTGATTTCCACGGATTCAGTGCGCGCCGCGCCACTGCCTTTCCCGGCAGTCCAACGGGGCAGAACGTCGGCGGAAACGGGAATGCGAAAAGTGGAGGCGGCGATTTCGCCGTTGGCGAGGAATGCGCCTTCGCCCCGGACGATAAAGGTCAATTCGCGGAGCACGGCGGGGCCGATGCCGACGCCGACCAGGAGAGCGCCGGTCAATCGTTCATCGACAAAGACCGGGACCGCGATGGCTTGAAAGACGCGGGCTTGCACCGGAATGATGATCGAGCCCGCCTGGCCGAGGAGCGCTGGCTGGAGGACGCGGGAAGCGGTTCGTGCGAAATCCGGTTCCAGTTCCCGAGATTCGCGGGAGGCGGAGGCCGCCGGTTCGCCCTTTTCGTTGTAGAAGATGGCAAAGACGGCGTCTTCCCCCAAGGCCTCCGAGGCCAGACGCTCGTTCAGATGCTCCCGCATGGTTGGCGCGTGGGCCAGTTTCGCGACGGCAAAAAACCGCGGATCGCCGACCACGTTTTTGCAACGGGCGATGAGCTGGCGCTTGCGGAGGTCGAGCGAATTTTGGAAAACAGCATCGGCGGTTTGCAGGGCGTGCTCCGATTGATTCTGGAGCGTCTCCATGCTGCTGCGGTGGACGAAGGTGAGCGTGATCGCCGGCAGTAGAATCAGGAGCGCGATGACAGGAATGAGGATTTTAGCCTGAAAGGTCGGGCGGAACTTGAGAGTGTCGAGGCTCATGGTCAGTACTGAGGAAGGCCTTTGATGCCGAGCACAAAATCGACCTGCACCTCGCCGTTCGCCGGGACGGTGACCTCCCGGATATCGGCCGGCAGGCGTTCATGCCAGGCGCGGAGACGATATGCGCCCGCCGGGACATTCTCGATTTTGTAGTGCCCGGAGGAGTCCGCGGCGCTGAAGAACGGATTCTCCAGCACGAGCAGCACGCAGCTCATTTTGCTGTGAATGGAGCAGAACACGTCCACCCGTCCAGGGTTTCGCAACTCGATCTTTTTCACTTCCGGGTCTCGGTAGAGGCCGAGATCGAACGGATTCGACTCGGACATGGAGAAGACGTTGTGGAAAATGTCGTCTTTGTTGGGCCATTCGACCGTGCTGCCCGCGACGAGCGGCAGGACATGGGGCCGAAACGTCGCATCCCGCTGTGTGACGATCTGCAGAGTCTTTGGCCGGGAGGGCGGCGCGTTGGTCACTTTGCCTTCGATGTGGATGATGAAATCCTGGAGTTCGGCGTAATTCACCCGTTCCACGAATTTGAACTTCCGGCTGTCGTAACGCCCTGCTGGGCCCTCGCCGGAGACGCCGTGTTTTCCCTCGGCGCGGACGGTTCCGGTGATCGTGCCGGCCCGAACCGCGGCGAGTGTGGAAGCCAAAAGCAGGAATAGAAGGAAGTGCTTCATCAGAATTTAAATCCGAGTTCAGCTCCGAGGAAATCGCTTTGTCCGCGTCTTTCGCCGGTCTCGAGCTTGCCCTGTTCGAAGCTGTATTCGAGTTTCACCAGGAGATTTTCCGAGAGCTTGTAGCCGAGGCCGAGGCTCAAGCGCCACAGATCGCGGGTCAGCGGCCCGAAAAAGTAGTCCCCAAAATCACCGTTGCCCACGATGGGCATTCCCTTATCCGCGTGGATCTGGCTGAAGCGGGCCGCAGTGTAGAGCTTGGGGGTGAGGTGTTGCATTGCTTCGGCGTAATAGTAGAGGCCATCGCGGGTGTGGCGGGCGGCTTGATCGTCGTCGGAATAGTCGAAATACCCTCCGGCAAATTTCAAATGGCCGCCGCTCCAGAAGGTTTGAGCGTCCAGTTCGAAGACGTCCGCCTGGAATGTCGAAGTCGTGGCCGGAGCGCCGAGGCTTCGAAAAAATCCGCCGCCAAACCAGAGTTCGGACATTTTGTCTTCGGCGGTTGAGAGCTTGCCGGTGCGGAGCCCGCTGAAGCTGAGCCGGGCTCGTCTGCCGAAGTTGTAACCAAGGCGGCCGGCGACCGATTTGTCGCCGTTGAAATCCTTGAGTTCGGGATGGCCGCCGTTTTGCACGGCCAGAGCGTAGTCGAAGCCGTGGGCCTTGCCGTAGAGTTCGATCCCTTCATCCACGCCCCAGAGATCGCTAAGGGAGTGCGAGATCAGGGGATTGTCGATGGCGTAGCGGACATTGTACTCCTCGCCGAACGGGATGAACATGCGGCCCACGCGCAAGCTGAGCCAGTCCTGATCGGTCCAGTGGCGGAGGACGTTTTCGAAATCGATGTAGACCTCGCCGAGGTGCAGGTTCTCGTCAGAGGCCTCGCGCGTGACCAGGTTCAACTCGCTGAAAAAGTACGTATTGTTCCAGACCGGCGATTCCAGATAGAGGCGGGCCTCGTCAACTCGAAATGAGCTGTTCGGGTAAGCCCCATCGCTGCCGGAGCGAAAGAAACCGACCCCTCCCTCCGCCGAAAAGTGAACTTGGCCAAAGCTGCTTCCCCCCTTCGGCGGGGAAGCTTCCGGGGGCGCGGCTTCGCGGTTGGACGCGCGGAGCTGTTGCTTGAGATCCTCAATGGTGGACTGCTGGCCGGCAAGTTGCAGGCGCAGTTGTTCGTTTTGCGTTTCGAGCGCCCGCAGGCGTTCTTCGACGCTGCCATCCGCCTTGCAGATCGGCACCGAACACGCGGTCACGCAAATGACCGCGACGGCACTGGCTCGGCAAGGCTGGCTCCGGTTCATCGCAGGAGCAGCACCAGAGACGAAGGAGCTGCTCCTCCGTAAATCGGCTGGAAAACGGCATCGCTTGAGCCAGAACGGACGGTTCTTGCCCGGTCAAAGGCAAGTTTTGTGGCTAACCAACGGCTTGGGCGGGGGTTAGCGGATCTTAGAGAGGAGGAATGGCAACAAGTCCGAGATCTTGACGCGTTCCTGCTTCATCGTGTCCCGATCGCGCAAGGTGACCGTGTCCTTGAGTTCGGGCTTTTCCGTGCCGAGCGTATCGAAATCGATGGTCACGCCGTAGGGCGTGCCCGCTTCATCCTGCCGGCGGTAGCGCCGCCCGATGGCGCCGGCGTCGTCGTAGAAGACGTTCATGTGCGGGCGGAGCAGGTCGCGCACTTCCCGGGCTTTCTGGACGAGCTCCGGACGATTCTTGAGCAGCGGAAAGATGCCGACTTTGATCGGGGCGATGCGCGGGTGGAATTTCATGACGATGCGGGTTTCCTTGTTGCCCTTCTCGTCGGTCACCTCTTCTTCCTGGTAGGCGTTCGAGATCAGAGCCAGGGCCAGGCGATCCGCACCGGCGCTGGGCTCGATCACGTGCGGGGTGTAAAAGCCGCGGGCCAGCTTTTCAAAGAAGGCCGACGCTTCGGCCTCCGCGCTTTTCTGGGCGTCATCCGGGGAGAGCTTGTTCTTCAGCAGGGCGGCCTTCTTTCGTTCAATGAAGGCCGACTTCAACGCGGCTTTTCGGTCGTCCGCGACCTTTTTCCACGCTTCGCGCAGCGGTTCATCGAAATAGTCCATCGATTTGCCGGAGAACTTGGCGTGTTGCGAGAGGTCAAAGTCGCCGCGGGCGGCGATGCCTTCCAATTCCTCGGTGCCGAACGGGAAGGCAAAAAGGATGTCGACGGTGGCTTTGGCGTAGTGGGCCAATTCCTCCGGCTTCTGCCAGTATTCCTGCAAGGATGTGCGCGGCAGGCCGATGTCCTGGTAGAAGCGGATACGCTCCTCGACCCAGTACTTGTGCCAGATTTCCCAGCCCCAGTTGGCTTGAGGCTCGCCTGGGTGCCCCTCGCCGGGGCGGGCGAGCTCGCCGGCAAAAGCGGCCACCGCTTCATCGGGCGGGATGAAAAACTCCAGTTCCATCTGCTCGAATTCGCGCGAGCGGAAGATGAAGTTGCGCGGGGTGATCTCGTTGCGAAAGGCTTTGCCAATCTGGCCGATGCCAAAAGGGACCTTGGTGCGCGAGGAATCGAGCACGTTCTTAAACTGAACGAAAATGGCCTGGGCGGTTTCGGGACGGAGGTAGGCGGCGTTTTCCTCGCTCGCGATCGGCCCGACATAGGTCTGGAGCATGAGGTTGAACGGGCGCGGTTCCGTGAGCAGGCTGCCGTTCTCGGGGTTGTAACGCTGGGTGCCTTCGATCTCCCGGGACGTTTCGCCCAGCAGTTCCGGCTGGGCCAGGCCGCGCTGCTGGTAAAAAAGAGTCGCGGTTTTGCGCGCGGATTCGGGCGGCTTCCCTTTGGGCACCAGGACGGAATAGGCGTCAGGGCATTCCTTGCCGGCCGCGCGATCCGCTGCGCCGGTGTAGAAATAGGCAATGCCGTTGAGTTTTTCGATTTGATCGGCCCGGTAGCGCTTCTTGGTCAGAAGGCAATCGACCATTGGGTCGCTGAAGGTTTCCACATGGCCGGAGGCTTTCCAGATCATCGGGTGCATGATGATGCTGGCGTCCAGCCCGACGACGTCTTCCCGCTCCTGGGTCATGCGACGCCACCAAGCCTCCTTCAAGTTGCGCTTGAGTTCAGCGCCGAGCGGACCGTAATCCCAGAAACCGTTAATGCCGCCATAAACCTCGGAAGATTGAAAAATGAACCCCCGCCGCTTGCAGAGCGACACGATCTTCTCCATCCGTTCATTGACGTTCGGTTCGGCCATAAATTAAGGGCGAAAGTGTTCGACAAGGGCTGGGGAGTGTCAAGGGCGGCGGCGTATCGAGCCGCGTCGGAGGCGTGCCTGGCGGGTTGAACGGTCAGGAACCGGCCCCGAGCGGCTTGCCGATTTCCCAGTGGTGGCCGAAGGGATCGACCACGCGGCCCACCCGCCAGCCCCAGCGATCATCGACGGGCCAGACTTCAGCGGCTCCCGCGTCGCGGGCCTGCTGGAAGGCGCGATCGGGGTCAGCCACGACCAGGATCATGCGGACCGTGCCGCCGCCGAGGGTCTCCGGGCTGAAGTTGAAGTGTTGGGGCGATTCGTCCGCGACCCAGAAGGCGGCGCTGTCGACGGCCAGTTGGGCGACCACTTCACCCGAGTCGCTCGTCACCCGAAACAGTTCACGAGCGCCGAACGCGCGTTGATAGAACTCGATGGCGGCGGCTCCGCGCCGGACGGAGAGCAAAGGAGCGATGGCAGTGGAGGGTTCGGATGGCGATGGCATGGCAGTGCTGGGTGATTGAAATCGGGCGAGATTTGCTGGCTTTCGCGGATAAATCCAGCCATAAGGAGGCCCAAGCACCTATGAATCTGTCCGCACTCCCGTATTTGGCCCTCATGATGACGTCTTTGCGTTTGGCCCAGGCTGACCCGTTGCATTTGACCCTGCGGACGCGCGTGCCGGAGGGGGCATCCTTCAAAGCCGTAGAGCGCAAGGCGGATTGGGATCCGCGCAAGACGGCGCTGATCATTTGCGACATGTGGGATGATCATTGGTGCAAGGGGGCGTCGGCGAGGGTGGGGGAACTGGCGGGTCCGTTGAATGAGGCGGTGCAGGCGGCGCGGGCCAAAGGAGTTTTTGTGATCCACGCGCCCAGCACCTGCACTCCGTTTTACGAGGGGACGGCGCAGCGGAAGCGGGCGCGCGATGCCCGGTTCGCCTCGACGCCCCTGGCGCTGTCGACGAGTGAACGGTGGGGCACGGCGTGGTGCTGGCCCGATCCGAAGCATGAGGCGGTGCTGCCGATCGACGATTCGGACATGGGCTGCGATTGCCGGCCGGAGAAATGCACGATTCGTTCGCCTTGGACGCGGGAGATCAGCACGATCCAGATCGCCGAGCCCGATGCGATCACGGACAACGGACAGGAGACCTGGAATCTTCTGCAGGAGCGAGGGATTGAAAACGTCATTCTATGCGGCGTGCATTTGAACATGTGCGTGCTGGGGCGTCCCTTCGCCATTCGCCAGATGGTGAAGCTGGGCAAGAACGTGGCGCTGATGCGGGACATGACGGATACCATGTACAATTCGGAGCGGCCGCCGGGCGTGAGCCATTTTGCGGGGACCGAGCTGGTGGTGCAGCACGTGGAGAAGTATTGGTGCCCGAGCTTCACGAGTTCGGATATCACAGGAAAGCCGGCGTTCCGGTTTAGAGGGCAATAGAAAAAGGGGTTGACCGGCAGGACCGGGGAGGCGCAACCTCAGGTAATTAGCCCACGTTATGTTCCCCGGCCGATATCTTGTTCGTCGGAAAGCGCAGGCCGCTTTTACGCTGATTGAATTGCTGGTGGTCATTGCCATCATCGCGATTCTCGCGTCGCTGATTTTCCCCGCCATCCAGAAGGCGAAGGCCTCGGTGCGCGGGACGGTGTGCCGGAGCAACCTGCACCAGATCGGGCTCGCATCGATTCTCTACGCGGATGACAATCGGGGGAATCTGCCCGCCTTTCTGCGCTGGCTGCACGACCCGCCCACTTCGACCGATCCGCGCACGGGCAAGCTATTCCCCTATTTGAAGACGACCGGCGTGTATATGTGCCCGGGGGACAAGCTGGAACTGGCCACGGGACGGAACGCGAATGGCGCGCGCATGTCCGTGAGCCCGCGGCAGAAGATCCGTGAATACAGCTACGCGATGAATTGCTCGATCTGCCATGCCACGTCGCTCTCCGGGTTCAAAGACCCCTCCGCCACGGTGATCTTTTTGGAAGCGGTGCTCGCGCCGACGGATTTCTCCGGCCAGATGGGGCCGTCCCAAGGGAGCGGCAGCAGCGTGCTGGCATTGCGGCATAACCGGCAGGGGAACTTGATCATGGGCGACCTCAGCATCAAGCAGATGAACAAGGCGACGTTCGAGAAGGCTTCCAAGAGCAACCGTTTCTGGAACCCGACGGACAATCCGGACATGTCCCGGAACAACACCTTGTAGAGCGGGCTCAGCGGCGGAAGAGCCAGCTGAGCAGCGTCAGCAGGGCGCTGATAATCAGGCAGGTGACGATCGGGAAGTGGAGGCTGAAATTCCCCCGCTGGTAATTGACGTCCCCGGGCAACTGTCCCAGCCAGCCCCGCCCGAAGCCCGTCCAGATGAGCAGGCCGATTCCGGCCAGCACCAGTCCCGCGAAGAAGATGAGTCGACCCAGTTCAGGCATTCCGGAGAGAAGATACCATAGGTCGCGCGCGCAGGCAGTGCTTCTGCTTGATTAGGGAAATTGCATCGTGAAGAGTCCCCCCATGAGTTTTGTGGCGGAAAACCTGCCGGATGCGCACGGGCGTTTCGGGCCGTATGGGGGACGATATGTGCCGGAGACGCTGATGCACCCTTTGCAGCAGCTGGAGGACGAGTATGCGCGAGCCCAGCACGATCCCGAATTTCAGCGGGAGCTCCAGTATTACCTGCGTGAGTTTTGCGGGCGGCCCACTCCGCTCTACCTCGCCGAAAGACTGACCCGCGAGCTGGGCGGAGCCCGGATTTACCTGAAGCGCGAAGACTTGCTGCACACCGGGGCGCACAAGATCAACAACGCGATCGGGCAGGTGCTGCTGGCCCGGCGGATGGGCAAGACGCGGATCATCGCTGAGACCGGGGCGGGGCAGCACGGGGTGGCGACCGCGACGGTGAGCGCGATGTTCGGGCTGAAGTGCGTGATTTACATGGGGGCGGTCGATTGCGAGCGGCAGGCGTTGAACGTCTACCGGATGAAAATGCTCGGGGCCGAGGTGGTGCCGGTCCACGCCGGGCAGAAGACGCTCAAGGAAGCCGTAAACGAAGCGATGCGGGATTGGGTCACCAATGTGCGTTCGACGCACTACATCCTCGGGACCGCTTATGGGGCGCACCCGTATCCGGTGATGGTGCGGAATTTCCAGCGCGTGATCGGGGACGAAGCGCGCCGGCAGATTTTGGAGAAGGAAGAGCGGCTGCCGGACCTGTTGATCGCCTGCGTGGGCGGCGGATCGAACGCGATCGGCCTGTTTTATCCGTTTCTCACCGACACAAACGTGAGAATGCTGGGAGTCGAAGCGGGCGGAGAGGGAATTATCCCTGAGAAACACGCAGCCCGCTTTCAAGGCGGCTCGTTAGGAGTGCTCCAGGGGACCCGGTCCTACATTTTGCAGGACGAGGACGGGCAAATTCAAATGACGCACAGCGTTTCGGCCGGACTGGACTATGCGGCGGTCGGGCCGGAGCACGCCTGGCTGCGCGACCAGGAACGAGCCGAGTACACCTACGCGACGGACGAGGCGGCACTGAGCGCGTTCATGAAGCTGGCCCGGCTGGAAGGGATCATTCCGGCGCTCGAATCCTCCCACGCGGTGGCGGCCGTAATCGAACGCGCGCCGAAGATGTCCAAGGACCAGCTCATCATCGTGAACCTCTCCGGGCGCGGCGACAAGGATGTGGCCCAGGTGGCGGCAAAGGTGAAACTCTGAGACTTCGGAGCCCTCCAGCCCTCCGAGCCAAATTAGAACCATTTGACAGGGGAGCCGTCCGAGGCTAACGATGACCGAGGTGTTAACTACCCGTGCAACAGCAGAAACTGCGTGCGACGCCATGGCGTCGGGCGAGGCTTTTGCCAAAAACACGGTTGTAGCGCGCGCGAACGCTCTGATCGGCGGCCTGATTATTTGCCTGGCATGGCCTCGAGACGGGCGCGCGCGGTAACCAAGGAGAACTGAAATTTTTACCGCCCTGCTCCCGCAAGAGAGCAGGGCTTTTTTGCTTTATATGAGCGCCAAAGCTGCAGTCATCGCCCCGCCGATGGGGTTAAACGCAACGCAAACGTCCGCGTTCGGCATTCTGTTTGCGCTGAGCTTTTCCCATTTGCTGAATGACTCGATTCAGGCGCTGATTCCGGCTCTTTACCCGCTGTTCAAAGAATCGTTTCACCTGACGTTTACGCAAATCGGGCTGATCACGCTCACCTTTCAAATGGCCGGGTCAATTTTTCAGCCGGTGGTCGGTCTGTACACGGACCGGCATCCCAAGCCGTATTCGTTGGTGGCGGGCATGGGCCTGACTCTCTGCGGATTGATCATGCTGGCGCTGGCCCCCGCGTATCCGATGGTCCTGCTGGCCGCCGGGACGGTCGGGCTGGGGTCCGCGGTGTTTCACCCGGAATCGTCGCGCATGGCCCGGCTGGCTTCGGGAGGGCGGCACGGTTTTGCGCAATCTCTCTTCCAGGTGGGAGGGAACGCGGGGACGTCGCTCGGGCCGCTGCTGGCGGCCTGGATTATCGTGCCGCACGGGCAGCATTACATTCTCGTTTTCACGGTGCTGGCATTTCTCGGGATGCTGGTTCTCTCTCGCGTCGGGCGGTGGTATGCCCTTCATCTGTCCGAACGAAAAAAGGGAGGGCCGCGAGCGCAGGCCGGGCCGGTGTTGCCGCGGCGGACGCTGGTGTTGACGATGTGCGTGCTGCTGGCGTTGATCTTCTCGAAGTTCTTCTACCTGGCTTCGATGACGAACTATTACACGTTCTACCTGATCCAGAAATTCGGGGTGACGATTCAGCAATCGCAGATTTATCTGTTCGCCTTTCTCTTCGCCACCGCGGCGGGGACGTTGGTGGGAGGCCATGTGGGGGACCGGATCGGGCGGAAGGCGGTGATCTGGATTTCGATCCTCGGGATGGCTCCGTTCTCGTTGCTCCTGCCGCACGCGAACCTTTTCTGGACGGCGGTGCTGAGCGTGATCACAGCGTTCATCATGTCGTCGGCGTTTCCGGCGATTCTGGTCTACGCGACGGAGTTGCTGCCCGGGAAGGTGGGGTTGGTGTCCGGCCTGTTCTTTGGGCTGGCGTTTGGGATGGCGGGGATCGGGTCGGCGGTCCTGGGCAAGCTGGCGGATGCGACGAGCGTGCCGTTCGTCATTTCCGTCTGCGCGTACTTGCCGTTGATCGGATTGTTGACGGCGTTTTTGCCGAACCTGAAGCATCGGCAGAGCGGAGCAAACTGAAAACCGTTGCGAACCGGCCGGGTGGCTCTAAATTCGCGAGCCCCGGCGGTCGCGCGGCGGCCGCCGGATTGCGAGTCACACTATGAAGAATATCTACCGCATCGGCATGCGCGCGTACTGGGGCGCGGGCGCGCTTCTCCTTTTCCTTTGTTTCGCCTCCTTTGCGCAGAATACGAATGGCCCGGCGGCTCCGGTCGAGGGGCCCCTGCCGCTGCCGTCGGGAGCGGCGTGGCAGAGGGGAGAGCTGACCTTTGGCCTGGATCGGATCGGGGAATTGCGGCAACTGCTGCTGGGAATCCCGATCTGGCAGTACCTGGCGACGGCCATCTATGTGTTTCTGGCGATCATCTTCTCGCGCGTTCTCGATTACCTGGTGACGGTGCAGTTGCGGCGGCTGGCCGCCCGCACCACGACGCAATTGGACGACCTGCTGATCGATCTGCTCCACGGGCCGCTGAAGGTGCTGACGTTTGTGGTGTTGCTGCACCTGGGCCTGAACCTCTTTCAATGGCCGGCGTGGCTGGAACTGTGGCTGGGCAAACTGTTCACGGTGGTGATGGCCGTTTCGCTGACCTACATGGCGCTAAAGATGGTTGATCTCGGCGCGAGGTATTGGAGGGGGCGGCCGAGCGCTTTGGCGGACAAATCGTTTAACGATCTGTTGATGCCGCTGGTCTCAAAATCCCTGAAAGCCTTCATCATTGTCATGGCGGTTCTGGTGACGCTGGACAACCTGAACTTCAACATTCGAACGCTCCTGACCGGGGTTTCGATCAGCGGGCTGGCCCTGGGCCTCGCGGCGCAGGACACGGTGGGGAATCTGTTCGGCGCGGCGGCGGTGTTCGTCGACAAGCCGTTCAAGATTGGCGATCGCATCCAATTGAACGGGATTGACGGGATGGTGGAGGAGATGGGGCTGCGCAGCACCCGGGTGCGGAATCTCGAGGGACATTTGATCACGGTGCCGAACAAGACCATGGGCAATGCCACGATCACCAACGTGACCCGGCGGCCGAACATCAAGACGGTGATGAACATCGGGCTGACTTACGACACCCCGGCGGAGCGGGTGGCTGAAGCGGTGCAGATTCTGGAGCAGGTGTTCCGGAACCATCAGATGACCTCGGATCTGGTGATCGGCTTCAATCAGTTTGGAGACAGCGCTTTGAACATCAACGTGGTCCACTATTGGAAAGGCGTGGAGAACAAGGCGTATGTCACGGGGATGCAGGAGATCAACCTGGAGATCAAGAAGCGCTTTGACGCGGCGAAATTGAGCTTCGCGTTTCCGAGCCGCACGGTTTACCTGCGCCAGGAAAACGACGAGCGCCCGGTGCCGGGCTGAGGGGCGCGCGCTTAGGCCAGGAAGCCGTGGATGGATTCGGCGGCTTTGCGGCCGTCGCGGATGGCGTGGACCACCAGGCTGGCTCCGCGGGAGAGATCACCGCCGGCAAACACGCCGCGCACTGTGGTCATTTGGTTTTGGTCCACTTTGACCGCTCCCCAGGGATCCGTTTCGATGTCGCGCGTTCCGAGAGTGGGGGGCAGCGGTTCGGGATCGAATCCGTAAGCGACGAGCACCACATCGGCCGCGACGGTGAATTCCGAGCCTGGAATGGGCTGCGGAGAGCGGCGGCCCTGGGCATCGGCCCGGCCGAGCTGCATGCGGATGCAACGGACGCCGCGAACCTGGCCATCCTGCCCTTCGAGAGCGACCGGGTTGGTCAGGAAGGCGAATTCCGCCCCTTCCTCGATGGCGTTGTAATATTCCTTCCGGCTGCCGGGCATGTTTTCGAGATCGCGCCGGTAAAGGCAGATGGCTTCAGCGGCTCCGGAGCGGAGCGCGGTGCGGAGGCAGTCCATGGCGGTGTCGCCGCCGCCGAGGACGGCCACGCGTTTTCCGCGGACGTCAAACGATTCCCGGCCGTTGTGGGCGACGTTCTTTTCCGTGAGGAAAGGGATCGCCTCGCAGACCCCGCGCAGCTCCGCGCCGGGGACATCGAGGGCCTTGGGCTTTTGCGCGCCGAGGCCGAGAAAAGCGGCATCGAAATGGGACATCAGGTCGCGGAAAGACAAGTCGCGGCCGATCCGCGTTCCGAGGGAGAAGACGACGCCCCGGCGGCGGAGCACGTCGACGCGGCGGTCGACCACCGCCTTATCCAACTTAAAGGCGGGGATGCCGTTCATGAGGAGGCCCCCCGCGCGGCTTTGGGCTTCAAAGACCGTGACGGAGTGGCCGCGCTTGGCCAGTTCATCGGCGCAGGCCAGGCCGCCCGGGCCGGAGCCAACCACGGCGACGCACGAGGACCGGCCGGGAGGGCGCGGATTCTCGGGTGGCTCGTGTTGAAAGGCGTACTCGTTGATGAATTTTTCAACCGCGCCAATGGCGACCGGCTCGGAGCGGGCATTCAGGATGCAGGAGCCTTCGCAGAGCCGCTCCTGCGGGCAAACGCGCGAGCAGATCTCGGGCATGTTGCTGGTGGACCGGGAGATGGCCGCGGCTTCGAGGAAGTTTCCTTCGGCCGCGAGGGCGAGCCATTCCGGGATGCGGTTGTTGAGCGGGCAGCCTTCGCGGCACCCGGGGAAGGGGCAGCTCAGGCAGCGGCTGGCCTGCTCGCGAACCGTTTGCTCGGCATAGAGGACGGAGATTTCGCGGAAGTCGCGAACGCGTTGGGCAGCCGGGCGTTTCAACGGCAGTTCGCGGGCGATTTCCCGCCAGGCGTACTTCGAATATCCCCGATCCTCCGCGACAGCACTCATAGACTCTCCCCAAGGGAGCTGACCCAACGATGGCAGCCTAGCCTGAGCGGTTCCCGGCGGTCTGCACCGATTTGGTCATAGGCTAACCGCGGATTGTCCTTGGGCGGACAGGGGGTGGTGGGCCGGGGCGCGGCCCGGGAGCGAGCAGGGTCCGCCGGAGAAGGGCGGTCGGCCGGCGCGTTGACTCATGGGAAAACCTTACCGGGCGAATTGAGGGGATGGAGCAGG
>CAZMKE010000045.1:0-47963 GCA_964566945.1 uncultured Verrucomicrobiota bacterium
GGATCGCGCCGAGTGCGGCGCGGTTGACCGTGCCCGCCAGGATCAGGGTGCTTTGGGTGCTTTTGAACAGGCCCGCGTTGGTCCATTCGCCTCCGAGGTAGACCGTGCCGCCGTTGCGGGACTCGATGGTCCCCTGATTGAGCAGCGGCTTGCCGCGGACGGTGATTGTGGCTCCAGCAACGTCGCCGAGAATGGTTCCCTGGTTGGTGAGCGGCACGGCGTTTTCGCCGATCACGCAGTTGTTTCCGTGAATGGTCAGGCCCAGACCGATGGTCAGAGGCGCGTTCGGCGACAGGTAGGTGTAGTTGCCGGAGACAAAAATCACTTCACCCGCGCCGCCGAGCGTCTGCGCCCCGTCGAAGCTGATCCCGGTGTAGGCGCCGGCCGAAGTGAGGCTGAGCCTTCCGTTCACCGTCAGGCCGTTGACCACGCGGAGATGGTCGCCGTCCAGCAACGGGAAATCACTGTTGAGCGTGACGCCATCGAGCGTGCCGTTGCGCAAGCGCAGGCTGCCGCCGTTGGTGTTGACCAAGCCGCCCTGGATTGTGCCGCCGTCGAGCACCCAATTGCCGAAAGAGCTGGTGAGAGCCAGGACCTGGTTGGTGTTGATGAGCAAGCCTTGCAGGCTGATCGTTCCGGCGTTTTGGATCGCGCCGAGTGCGGCGCGGTTGACCGTGCCCGCCAGGATCAGGGTGCTTTGCGTGCTTTTGAACAAACCCGCGTTGGTCCATTCGCCCCCGAGGTAGACCGTGCCGCCGTTGCGGGACTCGATGGTCCCCTGATTGAGCAGCGGCTTGCCGCGGACGGTGATTGTGGCTCCAGCAACGTCGCCGAGAATGGTTCCCTGGTTGGTGAGCGGCACGGCGTTTTCGCCGATCACGCAGTTGTTTCCGTGAATGGTCAGGCCCAGACCGATGGTCAGAGGCGCGTTCGGCGACAGGTAGGTGTAGTTGCCGGAGACAAAAATCACTTCACCCGCGCCGCCGAGCGTCTGCGCCCCGTCGAAGCTGATCCCGGTGTAGGCGCCGGCCGAAGTGAGGCTGAGCCTTCCGTTCACCGTCAGGCCGTTGACCACGCGGAGATGGTCGCCGTCCAGCAACGGGAAATCACTGTTGAGCGTGACGCCATCGAGCGTGCCGTTGCGCAAGCGCAGGCTGCCGCCGTTGGTGTTGACCAAGCCGCCCTGGATTGTGCCGCCGTCGAGCACCCAATTGCCGAAAGAGCTGGTGAGAGCCAGGACCTGGTTGGTGTTGATGAGCAAGCCTTGCAGGCTGATCGTTCCCGCGTTTTGGATCGCACCGAGCGCGGCGCTGTTGACCGTGCCCGCCAGGATCAGGGTGCTTTGCGTGCTTTTGAACAGACCCGCGTTGGTCCATTCGCCGCCCAGGTAGACCGCGCCGCCGTTGCGCGACTCGACGGTCCCCTGATTGAGCAGCGGCTTGCCGCGGACGGTGATCGTGGCCGCGGGAGTGTCGCAGAGGATGGTCCCCTGATTGGTGAGCGGCACGGCGTTTTCGCCGATCACGCAAGTGCTTCCGTGGATGGTCAGGCCCGGACCGATGGTCAGAGGGGCGTTCGGCGACATATAGGTGTAATTGCCGGAGACAAAAATCACTTCGCCCGTGCCGCCGAGCGTCTGCGCCCCGTCGAAGTTGATCCCGGTGTAGGCACCGGCTGAAGTGAGGCTGAGCCTCCCGTTCACCGTCAGGCCGTTGACCACGCGGAGATGGTCGCCGTCCAGCAACGTGAAATCGTTGTTGAGCGTGACGCCATCGAGCGTGCCGTTGCGCAAGCGCAGGCTGCCGCCGTTGGTGTTGACCAAGCCGCCCTGGATTGTGCCGCCGTCGAGCACCCAATTGCCAAAAGAGCTGGTGAGAGCCAGGACCTGGTTGGTGTTGATGAGCAAACCTTGCAGGCTGATCGTTCCGGCGTTTTGGATCGCGCCGAGCGCGGCGCTATTGAGCGTGCCCGCCAGGATCAGGGTGCTTTGCGTGCTTTTGAACAGGCCCGCGTTGGTCCATTCGCCTCCGAGGTAGACCGTGCCGCCGTTGCGCGATTCGACGGTTCCCTGATTGAGCAGCGGCTTGCCGCGGACGGTGATCGTGGCCCCGGGAGTGTCGCAGAGGATGGTCCCCTGATTGGTGAGCGGCACGGCGTTTTCGCCGATCACGCAAGTGCTTCCGTGGATGGTCAGGCCCGGACCGATGGTCAGAGGGGCGTTCGGCGACATATAGGTGTAATTGCCGGAGACAAAGATCACTTCGCCCGTGCCGCCGAGCGTCTGAGCCCCGTCGAAGTTGATCCCGGTGTAGGCGCCGGCCGAAGTGAGGCTGAGCCTTCCGTTCACCGTCAGGCCGTTGACTACTCGGATGTGATCGCCGTCCAGCAAGGCACAATCTGTATCCAAGGTTACTGCATCAAATGTGCCCGAATGGATGCGCAGGCTGCGCGCTCCCGCGATTGACTGGACCCGGGCCGAAGCGAGGGTGCCGTCACTCAGAATGAAGTCGCTCACCTGAATGCTTTGGGCCTGCAGTCGTCCTCCTAGAAGACGGAACGGCGCCTCGCTAAACAAACTTCGGACGGCATTTTGACCGGCCGAGATGGTCACGGCGCCCGTGATTTCCTGGGAGATGAACACATCGTCGTTTGTGCCGGGCACCCGGCCGGTGCTCCAGTTCGTGGGCGCGTTCCAGTCACCGCCTTCGGGAGTGATCCAGAACATTCCTTCGAGCACTTGAAAATCATGAGTGACGTCCGCGGAGAGATGGTTGCCTCGAACGTCGGTAAAGCCCTGTCCGACGAAAAATCGATATTTCCCCAAGGGGAGCGTTGAGGCGTAGGTGAGAGTGGCGCCCCTCTTATCCGGACGCAGCGCGCGGGCCGCCCCGGTGACCTCGACATCGTCCGTCGTTCCGACGATTCCGTCCGGACCGGCGGCAAAAAGTCGAAGCGAAGCGGGCGTGAGTGACGCTGGGTCCATCTCTTCATTGAACGTAACCGACAGAACTCTCAAGCCCGCTGTGACCACGTTCGGGTAAATGCGAGCGACCTCGGGCGGTGTCACATCGGGCGTTACCGTCAGCGAGATTTCACCGCTCCAGGCGGCGTTGCCTCCTGTGTCGATGGCCTTGGCCCGGAGCCGGTGGGTGGAGTTTGTGCCTCCGCCCGAATAGCCAGGGACAAGCAGGGGCCACTCGAAGGGGAAGCTGCCGTCCACGTCCGTCAGCACGCCATCAATGTAGAATTCAACGGCGCGGATCTGCACGTCATCCGAGGCGGCAACGCTCAAAGTTCGGCGCGTCAGTTCGGTCGCCTGAAACGACGAGGGCTGCCCGCCCGCCCATTGAATCGCGGGCGCCTGATGCTGCAAGTCGGAGGCCAGGTAGTTGACCACTTCCAACCCAGCCGTGTCAGCGGCGACATACGCCAACCCATTCCAGAGAGTGACGCTCCGGGCGGACCCGACAATGGGAAACGTCGTAATGGCGGTCGGAGCGTTCGTCGGCACGCTCAGATCGTAGAGCGATACGTCGTGCCGTCCATCGTCCGTCGAGTTGGGGCCGACCGCGGCTACGCCCCGCCCCGAGCCGTTGGAGACGATTTGCCTCCAGCCGAATTGCGTGGAGGTTCCGACTTTCAGCAGGGCCGGTTGCGCAGGATCGGCCAGGCTGAACGTGTTGTATCCCGTGCGGTGTACGGTGTAGAGAAGCCCGCTGCCCAGCGAGAGCCGCAGATTCGGCCCGGCTGGGTAAGGCGAGGCCACCGAAGCTCCCGCGGTCATGGCGTTGTTGGCGATGCGCACCACGGTGATCTGGCCGTCCGTCAGCGCGTAGAGATAATCCCCCGATAGGACGAGATCTCGCACGGCTGAGGGCGCACTGATCTGCTGCACGATTTTCCCAGTGTTCAGATCCACCGTTGTGATCGTGTTGTTAGCGCTGCCGATGTAGGCCAGGCCATCCCGAGCGGCCACGCAGGTGGCGTCGTTCACTTGCACGCTGAAGGTGACCAGAGCGGACGCGGGGTCCTTGCTCGCAATGATTTGCAATCCAAATTCGGGTGACACCGCCAGAACCGAGTCGCGATCGATCGCGACTCGGCGGGTGTTCCCTGGCAGGGCCAGATGGCTCAACAGGATCGGCCCATTTCCGTCGTACTTTCTGAAGATCGAGACGCCGGATGTTCCCTCGGCCGTGACGATCAAGCCGGTGCCCGCGGCGACATCGACGGCAGGCCCCGTCGTCGCCGCCTTGGCGATCACTCCGGTTTGCACCAGCAGGCCTCCCAATGGGTCAGTGCCTTGCTCAACCTCAGCGCCGTCGAGAATGCCGTCGCCGTCGGTATCCGGATTGTTGGGATCGGTCCCGTAAACCAATTCCACGACATCAGGGAGGCCATCGCCGTCGGTATCCGGCGTGGTCGCGTTGAGCGAATACAGAGTGAAAGAAGGCACGGCGTAGGCCGCCTCGGGACGAAGATCCGGCGTCACGCTTCCGAAACTCTTCGTTTTAGGATCGTAGAAGCTGACGGCCTGCAAAATTGCGTCTGGAGCGACATAGAGCCAGTACTGGCCGAACGGTTCCGTCTTCCCGCGCAGATAAATCGTTTCGTCACCCCGCTGAATTTCCGCCACGTACAGGACCGGGTAGGGGATGAAATCGGCGGAAGTCGGAAGGGTGGACGCATTCTTCGTGGCGAGGTTTGTGCGCTGAATTTGCACTAGGTCCTGCTCGAGATATTTCGAGCAATCCCCTCCCGCCAGGGCGTCCGCTTCGGCGAAAAGCTGAGCGATATCGAGCGACGTTTGCAGGGGGATCTCGTCCGGCATTCCGATGAAGGGCGCGAGGAGCGCATTGATTTGATCGAACTTCACGCGAATCTGGTCGGAGACGCTGGGATTCGCCGCCAGGCCTCGCAACAAACCGGGTGCGGGCGGGCGTGGGGTTCCATTGCATTGGGCGCACGCTTTCTCGCAGTCTTTCTCCTGCTCCGTGCACGCATCGCGCCTCTTTTTCCAGATTTCCCCGGCTTTCTTGAGGCAGTCATTGGCGAACTTGTCGCCGCGCGAGATTCGAAAGGCGTTACAGGTCCGCACCTGCACGCTTTCGATCATATCCGCGATTTTGTTGCATTCGTCTCCATCGGCGATGCACTTGTTGAAGCACTCTTCCAGGGCTTTCGCGTCCGGTTTGCATGGGGGCGGCGGCGGGGGAGGAGGGGGCGGCGGGGGAGGAGGCCCGCCGGGCTTTGGGCAGCCGACCCCGTGCCAGCCGGGCTGGACGATGCCCACGCCTGGATCGGTGCAAAAAAACTTTCCGTCCGGTGTCACGGTCATGCCGCCCACCGGTTCCCACACTCCCTTTTTGTGGTTGAACGAAATGAGCGCTCCTTTGGTCCCCGCAGGCCATGGCTTGCCGGTGTTTTCGTCGGGCAGGTTGGGAAAGCAAACAGGGGCCGGCACGTCGAAATTCAGAGCGCCGTCCGTTTGCACCGTAATAATGACGGGCGGATTGAGTCCCGGCGGCAGCGGCCCCGGCAGCCGGTCCGGAGGCACGGGCGCGATGCCCACCTTGCCGCCGCGCTGCCCGCTGTCGTTGAACAATGAATTGGGCGGGACGGTAATCGACACGCCGCTCAGGGCGGGGTTGCTCGCGACGACGCTCGGCGGGAAAGAGATGGTGGTGGCCTCCGTGGCGCTGACCGGCTGGAGGGTGCCGCTGGAAATCAGCGGCAGGTAAATCTTCCCGGTCCCGCCTGCGAGATTATTGGTTTGTCCGGCCACGGCCTCCCACGCTTTGCCCACATACGGGTAGTACGCGCCGGCGGGCCACTGGCTCCCTTTGGCTGTCCGCCCGTCGATCTTCACAAAGAAACGCCCCGGCGGCGCTGGAGCGAGAGAGAACCTGCCCTCGGCGTCGGTCGTCGTCCGCATCTCTTGCTCCCGTCCGTCCACCGTGATGGTGACGCCTTCCAAGGGGCGATTCACCGCATTCGTGCCAGTGTCGGATCCCGGTTGCAGATCGGAGGCAAACACCTGCCCGATCACCGCGGTGCCATCCAGCGGGATCAGGTTGACCGTCTCGAACGGGATGATTTGCAGGCCGCCCGGAAAGCCATCCCCATCGGAATCCAGAGGGTTGCCGCTTTGGTCGGCGAGGCCGAAGCCATCAAAGACGGCCGTGACAGTGGCGTTCCCTGGCATCGGTTCCAGGTAAAAGAGGCTCGCTTTCGTCCGGTCATTCGAAAGCTCGATCCGAGTCAGGAGCCGCCGTCCCGCCACGCCCGCGTAGAAATTGGAGCTCGTCAAAACCGTGTTTGTCGCCAGTGGCGCGCTGAAGCGCACTACCGTCTCGCGCGTGACGGCCACCCCTGTTTCTCCACTCTGCGGCGAGGTGCCGGTGATGACCGGCAATCCGGCGGAGCTCAGCCGGAAGAATTCGGTTTGCGCAGAAGGCGCCAGTGAGAGGGTAAATTGATTGTCCTGCACCGCCGCCGTTTTGGCCACGGCGCTCCAATGCTGCGCTGCCCCGAGCGCCGGAGAACTCTGCAACTGGTAGTCGCTGGCCGCATTTGTCCAGCGCAGTTCGACGGTATTGCCGGGACCATTCTTGATCGACAGATTGGGTCCAGCCCCGTTCACCAACAGGCACAGCAGGCAGCCCATGACCGCGGGAGTGAATCTTTTTAGTCTCATCCTTTTAAAGCAACTCGATACTACCGCTGCTTGGCGGCTTGGCGATGAGTATTTTGGCTGCTGGCGAACTTGCAAGCGCCGAGGTTGCTGCAAGGGCGGTCGCTCATTTTTGGGATGTTCATGCTTGCCCACCTCGAAAGAGCTTTCAGAAACGGACGTTTTTGGGGAGAATGCCGCCATCCAAAATGCGTAGTCATCCATTCCTTCTTGGTTCGATCGCCCTCGGCGCAGCCGTGTTTCAGTTGAACGCGGACCCGGTCCAGCACTCCTACCTCGTTCTCGGCAGTAAAACGGCGATCATCAGCGAGGATGCCCAGCCCCAATGGGAATATGCCGGCGGATCGCGCGATGGTTTCGTTCTGCCGAACGGCAATGTGCTCGTGGCCTTCTCCGATCGCGTGGAAGAAGTCACCCGCGCGAAACAGGTCGTTTTTTCCTACAAGCGAAGCAAGGAGAACTCGGAGATCGGAACCACCCAGCGCCTCTACAACGGCCATACCCTGGTCACGGAGTTAGGCGGCCGTCCCCGGCTTTTGGAAGTCGGGCCCGAGGGCAACATCGTGCTCGAGACGCCGCTGCAGCCCGAGACGGACAACGCCCATATGCAAACCCGCATGGCCCGCCAGCTGAAGAACGGAAATTACCTCGTGCCGCATCTGCTCGCCTTCGCGGTCAAGGAATACACGCCCGAAGGCAAAGTCGTCCGGACGTTTAAGACCGATCTGGATGAGCTCGGCGGGCGCAAAGCGGAGAACTGGCCGTTCACGGCCATCCGGCTCGATAACGGGAATACCGTGGTTTCCCTGACGCACGGGAACAAAGTGGTGGAGATGGATCCTCGCGGAACGATTGTCTGGTCGGTCGTCAACGACCAGGTCGGCGGTGTGTTCGCCGATCCTTGCGGCGCGCAGCGCCTGGCTAATGGCAACACGGTCATCGGCAGCCACGGCGCGAGCAAAGGAGTCTCCATGATCGAAGTGACGCCCGAACACAAAATCGTCTGGACCAGCGACCACCCGCTGGCCGCGAACGTCCATCATTTCCAAATTCTCACCACGAACGGGAAGGCCGAACCAGGCAGCCCCATGAAATAACCTCCAACTCCTCCACCGCTCGGGAATGAAAAAACCTCTTGAGAGAACCCAAGAGGTTGGTTGGTGTAGCGGGAAATGCGCGCGGGATCGATCGGCCCGGCCGCCGCTTCCTACTGCAGCTTGTTCACGTGGCCGTCGCCATAGAGAGCGTTTTTGGTTTGCGTCTGGTTGGTGGTGGTGTTGGAGACGCCGTGAAAATTCTCGTAGTCATACATCAGGATGGCTTTCTCCGTTGGGATGCCACCGCGGAACCGGCTGCCGGCTTTCAGATCGTTCAGGTTCTTGCCGCTGAAAACGTAGTTCCACTCGTAGCTTGATCGCTCCTTCTCGAAGTAGCCGAGATTGTCGCTCGGGCAGCGAAACACGTAGCTGACGTTGGTGCTGTTCGCAGACCGTCCGAGAGTGGGGGCCAGCACATCAGAAATGCGCGGCATCGGATTGGCCGGGTCGAGCGGCTGGGATGGGAGCGGTTCGGCATCCGGCAGGAAGCCCCGGTTGTCGTCCGCATACATGACGACGGCCAGGCCGATTTGCTTGAGATTGTTGAGGCAGGCGGTTGATTTCGCTTTGGCCTTGGCGCGGGTGAGCGCCGGGAGGAGCAGGCTGGTGAGAATGCCGATGATGGCGATCACGACCAGCAGTTCGATCAAGGTGAATCCGCGGAGTTTGGCTTTCATGGAATCTTTCAGTTATAAGTTGGCTTTCCTAAATTCATCCGTTCCGGGCCGCGCGGGCTTTGCGCATTTCATACATCCGTTCGAACCGATCGCGGCGTTGTTCCGGCGTGGTGTTTTTGATGTTCGAGGCGGCTCGTTGGTCGGCTCGGGCCTGCATCTCCGGGCTGTTCATCCGGTCGGCCATCAGTTGCTGCCGTTGTTCCGGGGTCAGGCTCTGCATCGCGGTTCGCTCCGCCTGCCGTTCCTCGGCTTTCTTCTGTTCGTCCTCCGGGAGGGCTTGCAGCACTTGCTGCATTTTCTCCGCGCGGCGCGCATCCGCCTCGCCGTCGGCCGGGGCTCGATCCGGACGTTCGCGATCGCCGCCGCGCCCGGCGGCCATCATGCCCGGGCCGCGTCCCGGTTGCAGGGAGTAGAGATGAGTGGTCTTGCGGTGGGTGGATTGTGCGACCGTCGCGACCGCCTTTTCCAGCGATAGATTGGCGAGTTCAAGGTTCACCGGAGCGTTGGCGCTTTTTTCCACCAGCACCTGGCCTCCTCCGAAGCGGCCCAACGCGAGCGCGCTGATGGTCAGATCGGTGTTGGTGAGGTGCAGCGTGACGAGCCGCGGTTCAGCTCCGGGCGGTTCGCTGCGGAAGCCCATGCCCGGCCCGCCTTCCGTGGTGAAGCCGGTATTCGCCAGATCCGCTTCGCCTCGCAGGGCGCGTCCCAGGCTCACCAGCGCAATCTTGTCCCGGTAGATTGGATAGACCGAGGTCCAGCGCGCGTTCAGCTGCTCTCCAATGATCGAGAGCACGCGCTCGAGCGGCATGCGATCCACATCGAGTGTGATCGCGCCGGTCACGTTCGTGTTGGCCACAAAGGTCTCCCACGTTTGCCAGCGCAGTTTGGAAACGACTTTCGCGACCGGGGCATTGCGCACGTGCAGGGTCACGAGCTTGGAATGTGCGCGCCAGGCCAGCGAGCCGGCATAAGCGGTGGCGGCCATCGCGGCCACGATCAAGACTTTGGGTAAATAGTTCATAGGGAATCTCCAGGTGAGATGAATCGCCTGATGCCGGTTGAGCCGGCCGCGCGTTTCGCTCTGTTGACTTCGGCGCCAGCCAGTGAGCCGCGCGACATACGGTAAGACTCGGAGCCGTCCGATTCGGTTACACCCGACTCAATCGCTGATTTATTTCCTGCTGTGCGGTCGCTCATCTCTGCCGCCGACCTTAGCGGACGGGACCTTAAGGAAAGATGAAGGGAATTATTTTTGTTTAACTCGGAAGCCGTCTCTCCTTTGGCGTCAGGACAGCTGATGCGCGGAACTTTGAACGTGCTTCGGGCGCGTCGGCGCCGTATAGGTTCTCCCGTATTCCTGATGCACTCGCCGAACGTTCTTCACCGATTCTTTCTCGCCTCCGCGCTCCTCGTCGCCGGGCTGGCGGCCCGCGCTGAGACGTGGGACGTCGTCATTCGCAACGGCACGATTGTCGATGGCAGCGGCCGGCCTGGGTTTGTCGGCAGCGTCGCTCTGAAGAACGGCCGCGTCGCTCAGGTCGGCGCCGCGCCCGGCGACGCCAAGCAACAAATCGACGCCACCGGCCTGGTGGTCGCGCCCGGGTTTATCGACGTTCACACGCACGCCGAAGGAATTCTGGAATCGCCCGATGCCGAGAACTTCATCCGAATGGGCGTGACGACGGTCATCGTCGGGAACTGCGGCGCTTCGGAGCACTCGCTCGGCGGTTACTTCCATCTTCTCGAGTCCACCAACATTGCCATTAACGTCGCCTCGCTCATCGGCCACAACGCCGTTCGCGGCGACGTCATGGGCATGAATTCGGCGCGCCCGCCGACCGCGGACGAACTGGCCCGCATGCAGGGGATGGTGGAGCAGGCGATGCGCGATGGCGCGCTCGGCTTCTCGACGGGCTTGATCTACTCGCCGGGAAAGTTTTCCCAAACCGACGAGATCGTTGAGCTGGCCAAGGTGGCGGCCCGCTACCAGGGGATCTACGCCACGCACGTGCGGGATGAGCAGGAAGGGCTGCTGGCCTCCCTGGAGGAAGCATTCAAGGTCGGACGGCGCGCGCAGATTCCGGTGGAGCTGTCGCATCTCAAACTGTCCGGCAACCTGATCTCCCCGCAAAAGGCCGAAACGGTATCGAACCTCGAAAAGGCGCGCGGCGAGGGCCTGGTGAAGAAGGTAATCGCCGCACTCGAGAGCGCGCAGAAGGAAGGATTGAAGGTAACACAGGATTTATATCCCTACAGCGCTGCCACAGCCTTTATCAACCGCCTCCTGCCGCCCGAGGCCGTCGAGGGAGGGGAGGAACAGCTGCCGAAGCGCCTCGCCGACCCCGCGCTGCGCGCCAAATACAGCGCCTGGATGAAGCAGCAGCTGGCCGAAAGCGGCCATGCGAATTACGCCCATGCCGTGATCGTCACCGCCCGGCGCTACAAGCGCCTCCAAGGTTTGACCGTGGTGCAGGCCACTCAGGAACGCCGCCACACCACTGATCTGAATGCGCAGATTGATTTGATTCTTGAGATTGCCGGGAATGGCGGAGCCTCAATCATCCTTTACGACTTCAACGAGGACGATCTCGTGCCTCTCATGCTCTTGCCCGGGACCATGTTTATTTCCGATAGCGGCACGTTCCTCACCGGGAACGAAACCGAACATCCGCGCGGCTACGGCAGCGCGGCCAGGGTGCTCCGGAAATACGTGCGCGAAGGGCGGCAACTGCCCATGGAAGCCGCCGTTCGCCAGATGACCGGCCTGCCCGCTGCCACCTTCCACTTAAAGGATCGCGGAGAACTGAAGCCCGGAGCCTGGGCGGACATCGTCGTTTTTGACCCCGCGGCCGTCCGTGATCAGGCGGATTTCGCCTCACCGCACCTCTGCGCGACCGGCTTCCGCCATATCTTCGTCAATGGCCGCGAAGCGGTGCGGGACGATCGTTTGACCGGCGCGCGCGCCGGTCGCGTGGTCCGCCGCGGAGAGTGAACCTCCGGCCCGTTATTGAGCCGGCTCCTTGATCTCCAGCAGGCGGTTGATGCCGATGTTCGAGGTCACCTTCTGTTTCGTGCCTGAAGGCCAGGTGATTTCGATGGCTTCGATTTGGGTCGCTTCGGCCAGGCCGAAATAGAGCGGGAGGGAGCTTTGAGCCATGTAGCCGGATTTCCCATCGTGATATTGGGTGTAGGTCTTCCCTCCGGCTTTGACGCGCACCGTGGCCCCGAGCCCATCGCGGTTCGAGCGCGTGCCCACCAGTTTGATCTTGGAGTAATGGATCTGCCGTTTGCTGGCGAGGTCGCTGATCAGGATCTGCGGTCGTTCGTTCAGTTCCCCCACCACCAGGTCCAGGTCGCCATCATCATCCAGGTCCGCCATGAAAGAGGAGCGTGAGCTGATCGCGGCGCGCACCATGACAATGCCGGATTTGTGATAGCAGCGTGGATCGTTCTTGTCCTCGCCGTTGCAATCGATTGTGAAATAATCCTGGTCCACCTGGTTGTTGGCCCGGGGCTCGACATGCAGGAGAAACTCCGCGTCGAAGAAGCGCTTGCCGCCTTCGTTGAGCAGCAGTGAGTTCAGCCCGTAGCGGAACTGCGTCCCCATGCCGGCCGTGATGAACATGTCCTCGTATCCGTCCGCGTTCAGATCGCCCACGCTCACGCCCCACGGCCAGAAGGTTTCCACCCCGATCTTGTCTGAGATCTCCGTGAAACTGCCGTTGCCGTTGTTCTGATAAAACGCATTTCCGTAAACCAGCGTATTCGTCATTTTCTCCCGTTCTTCCGGCGTCCAATCCACCCCGCACCACGCTTCGCTTTTGCTCTTCTCGAAATCGAGCTTGAAGTTGCGCCGGCTTTCTTTGACCTGGATTGGCGACATGTCCGAATGCATGTCCGTGATGAACAGGTCGATCTTTCCATCCTGGTTGTAGTCGAAAAACTTCAGGCCCATCGCGCCGTTCGATGTCCGGCCAAAGATGGAACGTCCTTTTTCGACGAAGCTCTTGCCACCTTGATTCTCGTAGTAGGCGTTGATCCCTTGCATGTTCGGCACGTACAGGTCCGGGAAGCCGTCTTCGTTCAGGTCGCAGAAGGAAGCGTCCCCGGACCACATCGCGTGGTTGAGGTTCACTTCGTCCGAGACGTCCTTGAATTTCCGGTTGCCCATGTTCTTGTAGAGAATGCTGCGCTCCCGCCGTTCCGGCATCAAGAAGCCCGGGCCGATGTCGTTCACGCCCACGTAATAGCCGCCCGGCCCTTTTTCATCCGTGGTGTAGCGCCCGACATTGGTGACGAACAGGTCCAGCAGCCCGTCGTTGTCGTAATCCACGAACACCGCGCCCGACGAATGGCCTACGTAGTCCACTCCCGCTTCCTTGGAGATTTCGCGGAACTTTCCGCCGCCCAGATTCTCGAAAAGGACATTCCCCATGCGCACCGTGGTGACGAACAAGTCCGGGTCTCCGTCATTGTCAATGTCCGCAAAGGACGCCGCCACGCAGATCTTGTCCTTCAAGCCGACCCCGGCCGATTCGGTGATGTTCTCGAACTTGCCGTTGCCCAGGTTGCGCCAAAGCTCGCACCCGCCGATCTGGTTCACGAAGAAAATATCCACCTTCCCGTCCCCATCGACATCCGCCGCCGCCACGGATGTCCCATGGTCGTAAATGATCGCCTTCACTTTGCGCCCGCAATCCTCCACCACCGAATTCTTGAAGGTGATTCCGCTCCGGTCGATCTGGTTCGAGAACGAGAAGCCGCGAAACGCCGCAAATTTCTTGGCCGCCTCGGCCTGCTCCGCCGCGCGCGCTTTCAGGTTTCGCAGCGTCCAGGGAACATCGACCTCGGTGTAAATGTTGGGGGCCGCCGCGAAGCCGCACGCGGCGTTCAGGGCGAGGGAGAGAAGCAGAGCAACTGTGTGAAAGCCTCTGCAAGATATGGCGCGGGAGTGCATAACTGTTGGGATTTCTATCGAGGCCACATAGGCGATTCAAGAAATCATTTGTCAAAGCGCTTGCCCCTGCGATGAATCCCGCTCATGCAGCTCAACTCGCCCCAGCCGGATACCGGATCGCCCCTCTTCACCCCTTCCGCCCCGTATTTCCGCCCCGTGTTTCCGGCTGGCGCAACGGCGGCCCCTGAGGTATCCCCTACATACTCCATTTATGAGAAGAGCATTGATTATTGGTCTCGCTGTCGCGGCCCTTTCACTCGGGCTGGCTCAGGCGGCTGAGAAGAGTGTCGGGACGGGGCCGAGTTTCAAAGGGCCGGTCGGCTTGCAGCTCTACAGCCTGCGGGCCGCTTTTGCCAAGGACGTTCCCGGGACCCTGGACAAGGTGAAGGGCTTTGGCATCAAGTTCGTGGAACTGGCCAGCCTCTACAATCTTCCGCCCGAGAAGTTGAAGCAGATGCTCGACGAACGCGGCCTGGTCCCGGTCAGCATCCACTTTCCCTACGAGCGCTTCCGCGACGACCCCGAGGGCGTGGCCAAGGAAGCCAAGGCGCTTGGCCTGCAATTCGCCGGAGTGGCCTGGATTCCCCACGAGGGCGACTTCAGTGAGAAGGCCTGCCGGGACGCGGCTGCGGTCTTCAACAAGGCCGGTGCGGCCCTTGCCAAGCAGGGCATCCGCTTTTTCTACCACACCCACGGCTACGAATTTCAACCGTTCGGGAACGGCACCTTGTTCGATCTGCTCCTGAAACAAACCGATCCGATGACCGTCGCCATTCAGATGGACGTCTTCTGGATTGTGCATCCCGGACAGGATCCGGTGGCGTTGCTCCAGAAGTATGGCAAGCGCTTCGCCCTCATGCATATCAAGGACATGAAAAAAGGCACTCCCACGGGCTTGCTCACCGGGCATTCGGACGTGAATAACGATGTCGCCCTCGGCGCGGGCATCATGAACTGGCCCGCCATTCTGCAGGCGGCCAAAAAGGCCGGGGTGAAGTACTACTTCATCGAAGATGAGTCCGACTCGGCCGCTCAGCAAATCCCGCAGAGCCTCAGCTTCCTCGAACAGGTGAAGTGGTAGGCGCGCTGTTGTAGAGTCTTTTGCGAGGGAGCAGTTTCTGCTCCCTTTTTTATGCCGACAGAGGTTTTGAGAATTGAGACGCCGGCGCACTTCGACCAGGCCGTGGCCGCGGCCGCGGCCTTGCTCCAGCGGGGCGAAGTCGTCGCGGTTCCCACCGAGACCGTTTACGGCCTGGCCGCGAACGCCTGGAATCCTGAAGCGGTCGCCCGCATCTACGCCGCTAAGGGGCGCCCCAGCCATAACCCGATCATCGTGCATGTGGCTTCGCTCGCGATGGCCCGCGCGTGCGTTCGGTCCTGGCCGGCCGAGGCGGCCGCGCTCTCCCACGCCTACTGGCCGGGGCCATTGACGCTCGTTCTGCCGCGGTCGGACAAGATCCCGGCCATCGTCACGGCGGGCGGTGACACCGTGGGCGTGCGCTGGCCGGCCCACCCGTTCATGCGCGCTTTGATCCAGGCCTGCGGCTTTCCCATCGCCGCCCCCAGCGCCAATCCGGCGAATCAACTCTCCCCCACCACCGGCGAGCATGTGTTCCGTTCTCTCGGCGCGAAGATCCCATTGGTGGTGGACGCCGGTCCCTCGAGCGTCGGGATTGAATCGACCGTGATCGATCTCACCGTCTCGCCCCCCGCGGTTTTGCGGGCGGGGATGATTTCCGCCAGCCAGTTGGGCGCGACCTTGCATCGCGAAGTTCAGGTGGCGAACCACGCGGGCAGCGCGCTGAAAAGCCCCGGCCTGTTGCAGAAGCATTACGCGCCGCGCGCGAAACTCTTCATCCGCAAATGGCGCGATGACGCCGAATTGAACCGGCTGGCCGGCGAGCTGCAAATCCCGTTCAGCCAGATCAGCGTGCTGGCTCACGACCAGATCCCGCGGGCCAACCCCTTCGGCCGCGTCGCCATCATTCCGCACGATGCCGAGGCTTACGCGCGCGCTTTGTACGCGGAACTGCACCTGTGCGATGACGCCGGTGCCCGGGTCATTCTCGTGGAGGAGGCGCCGCTCGGGCCGGAATGGCAGGGCATTCGCGACCGGCTTAAGCGCGCTTCGGCGGCGGATTGATCAGGCCCCAAACTTCATCGGAGGAGCTGGGAGCCCGTTGCATTATTGGCGCATGCCGAGTTGAACGCAATTTTTGGAGTCCGGCGAGGAGCGACGATTGAGCATATTCCCAGGAATACGTGATTGAGGAGGGACGCTGCTGGATCCGAAAAGGGCTTCAAGGCGGCCTGTGGCAATAGTCCAACAGGCTCCTAGTCGGCGGTTTCCCCTCAAGAAATGGCCGAAATGCGCCGAGAAATTAGATTGACGCTCGAATGAAATTCGAGTAGCTATTGCCGAAATGGTCAGTTTGTCGCTCAACCTGCTGCTTGGAAACGCTCTGCTGCTTAGCAGAGTGGCAGTTGGGTTGTAGAGACGGCCAAAAGCGATTTCTCAAAACCCTGCTGCCAGATGGCAGCAGGGTTTTTGCGTTTTTGGGATCGCTTGCGGCGTGCGTTCCGGCGACAAATCCGGCGCGCAACAGGGACTGAATTGGGAACAAAGTTGGGAACTTAATATGAAAAGCAACCGTATCGTTATATTCGACACCACGCTTCGCGATGGCGAGCAATGCCCCGGCGCATCCATGAACTTGCGGGAAAAGCTGGAAGTCGCCCGGCAGCTGGCGCGCCTCAAGGTGGATGTGATCGAAGCGGGCTTTCCCGTGATCAGTGACGGCGACTTCACCGCGGTGCACACCATCGCGAAAGATATCAAAGGCCCCGTCATTTGCGGCCTGGCCCGTTGCGTGCCGAAGGATATTGATGCCGCGGGCGAAGCCGTGAAGCCCGCCGGCAAGCGCGGCCGTATTCATGTGTTCCTCGCCACCTCCAAAATCCACCGCGAATTCAAGCTCGGCAAGGCCCAGGACGAAATCATCCGTCTCGCGGTGGAAGGGGTGAAGCGCGCGAAGAGCTTCACCGACGATGTCGAGTTCTCGCCCGAAGACGCTTCCCGCACCGAGCCGGAATTCCTCGTCGAAGTGTGCAAAGCCGTCATTGCCGTGGGAGCGGTCACTTTGAACATTCCCGACACGGTCGGCTGGGCGGTCCCCGAGCAGTACGGGGCTTTGATCCGCCGCCTCTACGAGTCCGTGCCGGAGTTTCAATCGGGCAAGGCGATCATCAGCGTCCATTGCCATAATGACCTCGGTCTCGCCGTGGCCAATTCGCTCGCGGCGGTCCATAACGGCGCTCGGCAGGTCGAGTGCACCGTCAATGGGATTGGCGAACGGGCCGGAAACGCCGCGCTCGAGGAGATCGTCATGGCCGTCAAAACCCGGGGCGACTTCTACCATGGGATTGCCACCGGCGTGAACAGCCGCGAGATCGTGAAAAGTTCCCGCCTCGTTTCGCGCATGAGCGGCCTCGTGGTGCAGCGCAGCAAGGCGATTGTGGGCGAGAACGCCTTTGCCCACTCCAGCGGCATTCACCAGGACGGCATCCTCAAGAAGCGCGAGACCTATGAAATCATGGATCCGCAGGAGGTGGGCTGGGGCCAGACCGAGCTGCCGCTCACCAAGCACAGCGGCCGGGCGGCCGTGGCCGCGCGCTTGAAGCATCTCGGCTTCAAGATGACCGAGGCCGATGTGGCCGCCATCTTCAGCCGCTTCAAGGAGATCGGCGACAAAAAGAAATTCGTCTATGACGATGACCTCACCGCCCTGGTCGAAGGCCACATCACCGAAGTGCCCGAAACCTGGACGCTCGAATACGTCTGTGTCACCACCGGCAACCAGGCGGTGCCGACCGCGACCGTCCGCTTGCGCAACGCGAAGTTGAAGACGGGCGAGCCGGTGCAGGACGCCGGGGTGGGGGACGGTCCGGTGGATGCCGCCTTGAAGGCGATCGACCGCCTCACCGATACCCAGGGGAAGTTGATCGACTACTCCTTGCGCGCCGTTTCCCAGGGGAAGGACGCGCTCGGCGAAGTCACGGTCAAGGTCGACTTCGGGGATAATGAAATGGTCACCGGCAAAGGGGCCAGCACCGATATTATCGAGGCCAGCGCCCGCGCTTACCTCAACGCGGTGAACCGTTATTTGATCTCCACCGACGGAAAAACCCGCGGGGCCGATAACCCGTAGAGAATGTGCGCCGTGGCGGGGTCATTCGATCCCGCCACGCCTTTGCTGCGGGGTCATTCGATCCCGCCACGCCTTTGCGGCGGGGTCATTCGATCTCGCCACGCCGCGGCGGCTGGAGGTGGAAGATGCCTGCCGCCGGTCAAAGGCGTTTGGCCAATTCCGCCTGGCTGTGCTCGAACACTTCCTTGTGCAGGGAATTTCCGTGCGCGTCCATGGTCACCACGGCGGGGAAGCGTTCGACTTCCAGCTCCCAGATCGCTTCCGGTGAGCCAAACTCTTTCAGGAAATAAACGTTCCGGACTTTCTTCACGCATTCCGCCAGCACCTGCGCGGCGCCGCCGATGGCGTGGAAGTAGACGCAGCCATTCTCGCGGCACGCTTGCAGCGTGCGGTCGCCCATCCCGCCCTTGCCGATCACGCCTCGCAGGCCGAAATCGCGGATAATCTGCCCTTGATAAGGCTCCTCGCGGATGGAGGTGGTCGGGCCGGCGGCGGTCACTTTCCAGTTCCCCTCGGCATCCTTCACCACCACCGGGCCGCAGTGGTAAATGATCCCGTCCTTCATTTTCACTTCCGGCGGCAGTTGGCCGCCTTCGTGCAAATATTTGTGCACGACGTCACGGCCGGTGAAGACCACCCCGTTAATCTCGACTGGGTCGCCCACCTTGAGTGAGCGGATCTTTTCTTCGGTAAAGGGGAGAGTGAGTGCAGTCATAGGATGAAAATCTTAGTAGAGCCACTTCGCGATCGCGCCCGATCCGGTCAACGTCGCTCCCTGGCGGCGGAACGCCCAGCACATATAGCTGACGCTCACAAAGAACGAGGCCGGCAGCCGGTTGGCCGCGCACACCTTCACTCCCAGCAGCGTCGTCTTCCCGCCGAAGCCCATCGGGCCGATTCCCAGCTCGTTCGCCGTTTTTAGCACCTCTTGTTCGAGCTGGTCCAGGTCCGGGACCGAGTTGCGGTCATCAATCAACCGCAGGAATTGTTGTTTGGAGAATTCGTAGCCCGTCGCGCGGTCGCCCCCGATGCACACCCCGAGAATGCCCGGCCCGCACCCTTTGCCCTGCGCCTGCAGCACGGCATCCAGAATCACCTTGCGGCAGCCGTCCAGGTCGCGGTTCGCTTTCAGCTTCTCGTTCGGCAGCGAATACTGCGCGCCCACATTCTCGCACCCGCCCCCTTTCAGAATCAGCCGCACCCGGACCTCCGCCGACCGGTGCTGGTGGAAGTGCAGCGTCGGCGAGCCCGGGCCCACATTCGTTCCGTCGTTCACCCCGGTCAGCGAATCGACCGAGTTCTGCCGGAGGTACCCCTTCTTCGTCGCTTCCATCACCGCCTCTTTGGCCGCTTCTTCAAAGGCGATCTGATCGAACCCCACCGGGCCATCCACGTAAAAGATGATGCTGCCGGTGTCCTGGCAGATCGGCTGGGACTTTTGCCGCGCCAGTTCGATGTTTTTCTCGATAATTTTCAGCGCCGATTCCGCGATCGTCCCCTTTTTCTCCTGTTCCAGCGAGTTCAGGATCGAGCGCCGCACGTCATCGGGGATCTCGGCCGAAGTGCGCCGGATGATTTCGATGAGTGAGGTCTTGAGTTCTGTCATAAACAACAGAACGAAACTAGGTTTCGCTGCGATGAGTGTCAATCCAACGGAACGGGCCCGGCCACGCTCCGGCGCGCTCCCCGGCGGGCTCGAACCGGGGTCGCCCCCGGGGTTTGGAGCCGGGCCAAATCCCGCCCAAACTCCGGAAAAAAGCCGCTTGAGAGCCCGCCCCTGCCCACTTACTGTGTGCCCCCTTATTTATGCTTAAAGCCGGTATTGTTGGTCTGCCGAACGTGGGAAAGTCGACGCTTTTCAACGCCGTGACGCGCACGCGCAAGGCGGAAGCTGCCAACTACCCCTTTTGCACAATTGATCCGAACGTCGGCATCGTCACCGTGCCGGATGCCCGGCTCGAGACGCTCGCCAAAATCGCCAAAACCGCCGTCCTCATTCCCGCCGCCATCGAGTTCGTCGACATCGCCGGCCTGGTCAAGGGCGCGGCCGCGGGCGAAGGCCTGGGCAACAAGTTCCTCAGTCACATCCGCGAGGTCGACGCCATTGTGCAGGTCGTCCGCTGCTTTGAGGACGAAAACATCCACCACGTCGCCGGCAGCATCGATCCCGTCCGGGACATCGAGACCATCACCACCGAACTCGTCCTCGCCGACCTCGAAGCGGTGCAAAAGAAGATCGAGCGCCTGGCCAAGGATGCCAAGCGGGGCGACAAAGCCGCCGTCGCCGAAACGGAGGTGCTCAAAAAATTCGAGCCGCACCTCAATGCCGGCAAGCCGGCCATCCTGGTCGAACTCACTCCGGAGGAGAAAGTCATCGCCCAGGGCATTTACCTCCTCACCGACAAGCCCACCATCTTCGCGGCGAACGTCAAAGAAGCGGAGCTCGCCACGGCGGACGATAATCCTCACGTCGCCAAAGTGCGCGAATACGCCCGCACTCATCACTCCTGCGAGACCGTTGTCATCAGCGCCCAGATCGAGAGCGACCTCATCGATCTCTCCCCGGCCGAAGCCCAGCAATTCCTCTCCGAACTCGGCGTCAAGGAATCCGGCGTTGGGGCTTTGATCCGCAGCACCTACCATCTCCTCGGCCTCCGCACCTATTTCACCGCGGGCGAAAAAGAAGCTCGGGCCTGGACCATCCATGTCGGCGACACGGCCCCCAAAGCCGCCGGCGTCATCCATTCCGATTTCGAGCGCGGCTTCATCAAGGCCGAAACCGTCGCCTACGACGACCTCGTCAAATGCGGCTCCATCGCCGTCGCCCGCGAGAAAGGCCTCTACCGCATGGAAGGCAAGGAATACCTCGTCCAGGACGGCGACGTCATGCTCTTCAAGTTTAACGTGTAAGGTTTACACTTTTGTTCGCCTGAGCAGATTCTTTCGTTATCGCAGCCATTTGCGCGTTAAACTCGCGTTTGCGCTTCTCGTTGTCGTATTTCGCGACGCGTCGAAATAGGTGATCGATTGGGCGCCCATCGATTACATCGTGAAAGAACGTCACGTTGCCTCGGCTAATCGTGCGAGCGACTTTGGTTTCCTTGGCGTCCGTGGATCGAGTAGCGGCACGCTTTCCATAACGCTTGGCTTCATGTGCTGTCAACGCGCGTCCATCTGGCGTTAAAACGAGTTCTTTTTTTACTGCTGCTTTCATATGGTCGTTTCTTTCTTGTTCGCGCTCAGCAGGCACCAGCGCGCATGATGGCCATACAGCGGACCGAGCGGTGACGGCAAAAGGAAATGGCACGAAACTGGACCGCCCTGCCTGACCATTACAGGTCTCGCACTCAAAACCGCTACCGCGACACGTTTTGCGGGTGTAAAAGTCGCTGGCATGGTCACGCAGGTCGGGTTTTTCGTGATTTCGAGGGTCGGGTCCGCTCTAAAAGCTTGCCCAGGGCAGAGATGACTTTAAAACGACGGCAGAACAGGTGTTGACCAAGTCTGAAGAAACCCGCTGGATTACTCTTGCAAACAAGCAAGCGATTGCGCCCCTCCACGGCGCGGCGGAACGAACTTACGGGCGCTCGCGAAGCGCCACCTGCGCCATAATTATCTGCGCCTGAGCGTGGCGGCACGCCTGTTTTGGAATGAGCGAGGTTTCTGTGCCGTGCCGTTAAACTACCTTGCCGCCGTGGTCCCGAACTTTTTGTTCGATGAATTTCTGCGTTTCATCATCAATGAGAGAAAGAGGAATTAACGAAAAATGACCTCGAGTGTCGTAGGTGAAAAGGAGCATCACCTCAGGGAACTTCCAGATTGTTTGTATCAACCGCCACTTCACAGTCGAGACATGGTCACTCGTCTGGAATGTAATGGTCTCCGGCTCGATTCGCAGCGTCACTCGGAGGTCGGACATCCTGTCACAGACTTGCCATGCGCGTTGATAGTAGCCATACCATGAGAACACCGTCCAGATGGGAATGGCTATCAGAACATATACAAACGGCCTTTGGGTTGGCGTGAACCAACCAAAAATCAGAGCCGTAACAGCTAAACCAGCCAAAAAGGTCCACGCGATCAAACTTCTCCCTGCGTAACGCCAGATAAATCGGCGCGTGGCCAATTTGACGAGCATTCGTGAGTAGTCGTATGTGATTTCTCGTTGCGTCATTCTAGCTTGCCCTGCACCTGTGCCCAACTTTTCTTGATCTGCTCTCGCTCATCGGCAGATGAAGCAAGGCGCGAAAGGTTGCCGAGAACATACTCACAAAGACCTTTGATGCGGAGGCGAAGCTCAGGTGGTATGCGCGCACCTTTCCAGTCAAACTGCGCCGCAACGCAAGAACCTAGAATGTCGGCTTGGCAATCGTCCGATTCATCGCAGGGGACCGCAGAACGCAGATACTCATCGATCACGGGGAAATAGTAGAGGAATGCAGCCGATCCCATGAACATGAAGTCCTCCTGGTAAGACTCGGGAATCTCGCAAAATTTTGTGTAGGCCTGCTCAAGGCTTAGGCCTCCGAACGTCTTCCACGCATGCTGCGCGTCGAGATCGCATTTCCAAGGATCAAAATCAATCGCGCTTGGCAGCGGGTCACGCGAGACGCCATCCACTAAAGTGAGCATAAATTCTTTGATTCTGAATCAGTGCTCACAACACCTCGTCGCGTAATTCCAGTGGCCACCTGAATCAAGACACGAATCGATGTCCAAGAAATCGCGATTGAAGCCATGCATGGCGAATAGGATAACCAACTACAATAATATCGGTGCAAAAGCAATCGCTCAAGTTGGCTTTTTATGGATGCATTTTCGGGCCGGAAAATACCGGGAGTGGGCGTCTGCGCGCTTTGTTTGGGAATTCTGGCGAGGCCGACCCTCCGATCCTCTGAAGCTACCCGCTCACGGTCCGTCCAGCGGTTTTTGCTAAATCGGCCGGATTAGGTATCGCACTTCAACTTCGGCTTCCCGAAATCCGTTTCCTGCGCCCTGCCGAACTTCGCCAGGAACGCCATTCCAAAGGCCACTGTCAGCAGGCCCGATGTCGACGGCTCTGGCACTGTAACTAGCGTGAGATTGTCCACTCCAAACTGCGGATAGAACGTCTCTCCCTGGATGAACTGAGCGCTTACGGAGAAACTCTGGACCGGCGTCGCGAATTGTCCAGTTAACTTCTGCCATGAGCCTGCCGCAGCCGGATCGCCGCTCACGGTGCCAGCGTTGATTAGGAGAAGACCAGTGCTCGGGGCCACGTACAGATAGAGGGAGAAGCTCGCGATAGGTTCCCGATCCGGCGCCGATATTAGCGCGCTATCCTTCACGCCGAGAAAGTGGCTTCCCTCGTACGGAGAGGGCACGGATGGCGCCAAGGAGCTAGCGACCTGTACTGCGGAGTTGATGCTGTTAGGAAGTGCGAATGTCGGCGCCGTTCCAACAGGGAATTCCTCAAAGCCGGACGAGTACGTGCCTCCAGCTGTGGACCTCAGGGCGTTAAAAAAGAGAAAAGACGTCAACGCCACAACCTTTGAGTTCACTGATAGGCGCCCGGGAAAAGGGGTTCGACTAAAACATTGCCACATTGGGCGACGTGCGTTGTCGGAGGGTTCCAGGCTGAAGTTCTGGCCAATTCCTTCAAGTTTCTGCGGCTTCTCTGGCACAAGCAGACTCTCAGCCATCGGACTCCAGGGGCCAAGTGGCTTTTGGAAGTGTCCGTCACCATGCGGAAGTGATTCGGCATCAGCAGATACCACGTTCCACTCGCGTCAGCCGATAGCTCAACCCCCGCCTCTGCGGCCTTTGCGATCTCTGCGCGAGCCGCTCTTCCCATTTCGCATTCGATCCTTCGCCCTTCGAATTTGCCCTCCATTTCCTTTCGTACCTCATGTTTCGTCTTTCGTGCCCCTCTTCATTTCCGCCTTGGCATTTCGACCTTCGTATTTGCCTCGAAAAGGGGTTCGACTAGGAAAAGGGGTTCGACTAGAGCATTGCCACGGTGGGCGACGTGCGTTGTCGGAGGGTTCCAGGCCGCAGTTCTGGCCTTTCCTCTGAGTTGCTCCGGCTTCTGCTGGCAACCATACGGAAGTGATTCATCATCATGAAGTACCACATTCGACTCCGGTCAGCCGATATCTCAACCTCCTTCTCTGCGCCCTTTGCGGTCTCTGCGCGAACCATCCCTCCGGTGATGTCGACAAGAAGAGTGTAAAATAAAAAGGTAGGCGACACTGGGGAATAATACCGACAACCGACAACCGCCTGCCCCTCTGCGGCCTCGGCGCTCTCTGCGCGAAACTACCCCCGGCCCCCTCGAAAAAGGTCGGGCTCAGAACGGGATTGCAACCTTCGCCGCACACGATAGCGTAGCCGAAACAAAGCTATAATCTGTTTTTATGATAAAGACCTTTGCAGTCGTATGTTCGTCATTGTCGTTGACCCTGGTCCTGGCGGACCCTCCGGAAGGTAAAAGTCCCAAGAGCGATCTGCCGACCTACGCAGATTTGCAGGCCGCTCTCAAGTCGGTCGTTTCCAGCGGCGGCAACGGTGGCTTTGCTCTCAACATGTGGGCGACCGTGGTTAATCGCGATGGTGAAGTCGTGGCCGTGGCTTTCACCGGAAATGATCGTGGGGACCAATGGCCGGGCAGTCGTGTCATCTCCGCTCAAAAGGCGAATACGGCCAACGCGTTCAGTCTCCCCGGTTTTGCGCTCTCCACCGCAAATCTTTATTCAGCCGTCCAACCCGGTGGGAGCTTGTTCGGTCTGCAGCACAGCAATCCGGTCGATACGGACGTCGCGTACAAAGGTCCGTCCGAGAATTATGGGAAGCCGAACGATCCGATGGTTGGGAAGAAGATTGGCGGCGTGAATGTCTTCGGCGGTGGCCTCGCTCTTTACACCCCTTCGGGCAAGTTGATCGGCGCAGTGGGCGTCAGCGGTGATACTTCCTGCACGGATCATGTGGTGGCCTGGCGGGTCCGTCATCTGTTGAACCTGGATTCCGTTCCCGCTGGACCGGTGGCCGGGACCGATAACATGGTCCACGACATTACGCAGGATGCGCACGGACATGACGCCAGCGCCAGTGGATGGGGACATCCCACTTGTGACGCGGTCGAGGCAGCAGTTGTCGCTGCTTTGCCCACCACCAATCCGGTGGGGCCGAAACCCTAAGGTCGACTGACCTTCCGACGCGTTGCCTCTGGGAAAGTGACGCAGGTTTTCAGGCCGCAGGGCTGGCATTTCTGCCGAGTTCCTGCGGCTTCTTCTTGCATAACCAGGCTCTCAGCCAAGGGGACTCCAGCGCCCAAGTGGCTTTTGGAAGTGTCCGTCACCATGCGGAAGTGATTCGGCCTCAGGAAATACGCACGTTCGACTCCCGCCCACCGATAACTCAACCTCCGCCTCTGCGGCCATTGCGGTCTCTGCACGAACCATCTCTCCGGTGATTTCGGAAAAGGGGTTCGACCAGGAAAAGGGGTTCGACCAAAGCATCGCCACATTGGGCGACGTGCTTTGTCGCAGGGTTTCAGGCCGCAGTGCTGGCATTTCTGCCGAGTTTCTGCGGCTTCTTTTTGCAAACCAGGCTCTCAGCCAGGTGACTCCAGCGCTCAAGTGGCTTTTGGAAGTGTCCGTCACCGTGCGGAGGTGATTCGGCCTCAGGAAATACGCACGTTCGACTCCCGCCAGCCGATAAACTCAACCTCCGCCTCTGCGGCCTCTGCGCGAACCCCTCCCTCCGGATGCCACTTCACCATCGTCGTATTTAGAGCAAACGATGGCGGGCCTCAGTCTGACTTCTGACGGCATCTACACTTTTGGGGATAGGCAGTCGCCCTGAACTTCCTATGATGCCTCGTTTATGGATGCATTTTCGGGCCGTAAAATACCGGGATTGCGCGTCTTCGCGCTTTGTTTGGGAATTCTGGCGGGCTCGAATCTCGGAACTCGTGCGGCGGTTCTGGCCGGCCCGATCGTCAATCCTGCCAACGGGCACTCTTATTATTTGCTAACCGCAAATACCTGGACCGCCTCCGAAGCGGAAGCGGTCGTCCTGGGCGGTCATCTCGTGACGATCAATGACCAGGCGGAAAATCATTGGGTCTACAATCATTTCATCAATTTCGGGGGGGTGCAGCGCGGCCTCTGGATTGGGCTGACGGACCAGGCGGCCGAGGGCACATGGCGCTGGAGCAGCGGCCAACCGGTAAATTTTACCAGTTGGATTACGGGGGAACCAAATAACAACACGAAGTACGGGCCCCAGAATTGGGCGATGATGTGGCCGCCGGCCGTTGAGGGGCTGGCCTCCCCCTACGCCGCCGAGAAATGGAACGATTATTGGGATTACGCTGACATCATCGATGCCTCGCTCGTGAGCCTGGCGTTAAGAATTAACGGGGTGGTGGAGGTCGAAACACCCGTCGTGACTCCAGCGTTCAAGGTGGCTTACACGCAGGATTTCGAAGGTGCGGTCGGCGCGGAATGGTCCAATCGAAAAGTGAGCACAACTCCCGCCGGGGCGCGAAGGTTCCTGGGCAACTTCGGCAACCAGGCCACGAGACTGACGTTGACCAATCTGCCAGCGCACAGCGCCGCGGAAGTGTCGTTCGATCTTTACCTTATCCAGTCGTGGGACGGGAATAACGGCTATTTCGGGCCGGATCAATGGGATTTGCAGGTCGTGGGCGGCGCCAAACTGATCCATACCACCTTCGGCCATGGCCAACCCGACAATTACATTTATCCCGATGGGCAGGCCTACCCCGGTGACTATCCCGGCGGCCGATTTCGATTATTCACGGGCGCGACCGAAACCGACACGCTGGGCTACACATTCGGGAACCTCGGGATCATGAATTCGGTCTATGAGCAAACCTACGGCTTCTCGCATGCGGGAGACACGCTCCAACTCGATTTTTCCGCTTCGAACCTGCAGGCCCTCAGTGACGAATCCTGGGGGATTGATAACGTGAGTGTCCGGCTGATCGATGCGCCGGCCGGGTTGCTCCAGTTCCGCCGGCCTTTCTTTGGCGCAGCCGAGGACGGGACCAACGCGGTGTTGACGGTTGAGCGGGTGGGTGGGAGCGCGGGGGCTGTTTCCGCGCAGATTGTGGTGACGGATGACACCGCGCGATTGGGAACCGATTACCTGGCGCCAGCCGCCACGATCTCCTTCGCCGACGGTGAAACGCAAAAGACCTTGCTGATTCCGCTGGTCAACGACGACGTGCCTGAACCGGATAAGGACTTCGTGGTGGCCCTGGTGCAGCCAGCCGGAGGCGCCTTGCTCGGTTCGCAAGCGCGCGCCGTGGTGCTCCTGGAGGATGACGACAGCACGATACAATTTGCCTCCACGAACTTCACCGCAGCGGAGATTGATCCGAATGCCCGCGTAACCGCTACGCGGTCCGGATGGACCAACAGCGTCGCGGTGGCGCGGGCGAAAACATTCGTCACATCGGGACCTGACGCGGCGACGTCCGGAGCGGACTTCACGCCGAACGAGGTGCGATTGGTCTTTCAAAAGGGGATTCTAAGCCAGGCGGCGTCCATCGGAATTCAAGACGACGCCTTGGTCGAAGCGGACGAGACGTTTGGCTTTCGCCTCAGTTCACCCTTTGGCGCCCGGCTGAACCAGCTCGCTGACACGCGTGTCATGATTCTGGACAACGATACTGCGACAGGCCCGGGCCGGGGCGTGAATGGCCAAGTCCAAGACCTGGTCGTCCAACCGAACGGCCAGATCCTTATTGCCGGCGGGTTCGACCAGGTGAACGCCGTCAGCCGTCCGGCAATCGCCCGCCTCAATCCCGACGGGTCACTCGACAGCGCATTCAACCCGGCCGGAGGCGCCGATAATCAGATCGAAACGATGGCCTTGCAGAATGATGGCAGCATTCTCATCGGCGGCTCTTTTGCCAACTATAACGCGACCGCCCGCGCCCGCATCGCGCGGGTGACAGCCGCAGGCTCGCTGGATGCCACCTTTGACCCCGGAGCGGGCGCCAACAACACCGTTTATAAGGTGCTGCTGCAAAAGGATGGGAAAATTCTCCTGGCCGGCGCCTTTACGACCGTGGCCGGGACAGCCCGCAACCGCATCGCGCGGCTCAATGCGAATGGCACGCTCGATCGGACATTCGATCCGGGCACCGGCGCCGACAACACGATTTTGGGAGCGGGTCTTCAAAATGATGGCAAGATCATCGTCAGCGGCCCGTTCGGCACATTTAATGGCGCGGCCCGGCTGCGATTCGCCCGCCTGAATCCAGACGGCTCGCTGGATAATACGTTCAATGTCGGTTCCGGGGCCAATGGCCGCGCGAACGCGATGCTTTTCCAAGCCGACGGCAAAGTCATCATGGGGGGCTTGTTTACCACTTACAATGGAACCACCCGCAATCGCGTCATGCGGCTCAACTCGAATGGCTCGGTGGACGCGACATTCGATGTCGGCAGCGGCCCGAATTCCACCGTCTGGGAAATGGCGTTTCAGCCGGACGGCAAGATTTTGGTGGCGGGCGAGTTCAGCACCTGGAATGGGGCCAATCACGCGGGCATCGTCCGCCTGAATGCCGACGGCACGCTCGACAACTCCTTCGCCGTCGGTTTCGGGGCCGCCGGTTATGTCGGTGCCGTGGCTGCGCTGCCGGATGGCCGGATCGCCCTCGGCGGCAATTTCACCTTGGTGGACGGATTTCTGCGGGCGCGCTTCGCCTTCCTCAACGCGGATGCCAGTCAGGAACCGGAACCGCTCGACTGGGTGTCCGGGCCGGCCGCCGAGGGCGGTGAGCCTCACTTCTATGCCCTGACCAGCCGCGCTGAAGACTGGGAGCAGGCCGAAGCGGAAGCCGTGGCGCAGGGTGGGCATCTCGCCACGATTAACAGCGACGCTGAACAGAACTTTCTGACCGCGACATTTCTCCGCGGCCTCAATCGCACCCGGCCGTTCTGGATCGGCTTTAACGACGCGGCCGTTGAAGGCAAATTCATCTGGTCCAGCGGCGAACCGGTGAATTACACCGCCTGGGATTTCGGCGAACCGAACAATCGGAACAATGAAGATTACACCGTTCTGAACTGGAGCTTCAGCGAGAACCGCGGGACCACGCCGGGGACCTTCGGCCTTTGGAACGACGTCATGCTCCGCGGTTCCTATGCGCTCTCCTCCTCCGACGGCCCGTACTTCGGGATCATGGAGATCAACGCGTCCGCGAAGACGCCGGTCATTTCCCGTCCACCCGCCAGCGCGATCGTGCTGGCCGGGACTGACGTCGAACTCTCCGTGGAAGCGCGATCCGAAGGTGCGGTCAGTTACTCCTGGCAGCGGGCCGACCAGCCGATCGTGGGCGCCACCGGCGCTGTTCTCAAACTGCCGCAGGTCACGGCCGCGGACTCCGATAGTTATCGGGTGGTCGTGAGCAATGCCTTCGGCCAGACCATCAGCGCGCCCGCCACGCTCCTGGTGGTGACCGCCCCTCGGCTCGATCCCAACCGGTTGCTCGTCACAGGGAACAATGGCGCCACGCTGAAAGTGAATGTACCGGCAGGCATTCACCTGGTTCTGGAGAAATCCTCGGACTTGCGGACCTGGGAAACTCTCCTCGAAACCACCGCCACCGAGCCTGAACTGACCCTCGCCGATCCACAAACGGTTGCGGCCCGCTTTTACCGCCTCAAATACATCATGCCGTAGCCGCGTGCTCGAACAGTCGAGCGGAGAAATCCCAAGCGCCGATCTGTCAGCCGGAGCCCGGAGAGTTGGCTCCCGCAGAGATCGCCGAGCCCGCAGAGGCGAACGCTGATTCTGGGTTGTGCGGGATCTCAATCAATCCTTGGAGGCTGCCGCCGAAAAGGGGTTCGTGAAAAGGGGTTCGACTAGAGCATCGCCATGAAAAGGGGTTCGTGAAAAGGGGTTCGACTAGAGCATCGCCACATGAAAAGGGGTTCGACTAGAGCATCGCCACATTGGAGACCTGCTTTGTTGCAGGGTTTCAGGCCGCAGGGCTGGCATTTCTGCCGAGTTCCTGCGGCTTCTTCTTGCAAACCAGACTCTCAGCCAGCGGACTCCAGCGCCCAAGTGGCTTTTGGAAGTATCCGTCACCATGCGGAGGTGATTCGGCCTCAGGAAATACGCACGTTCGACTCCCGCCAGCCGATAACTCAACCTCCGCCTCTGCGGCCTTTGCGGTCTCTGGGCGAACCTATCCCTCCGGGTGCGACTTCGCCTCAAGAATGTAGATGCCGCCGAAAGTCAGACCCTCCAGACTCACTGATTAGCATCTGACGCTTCATGATTCTCCTTAAGAACACTCTCGCGCCCTCATTCGCTGCATCCGAAGAACTCCCGCAAAGAAGGAAAGATCGTGTTCAAACGCCGCCGCATGAAGGCCTCATCCTTTAAAGAAAGATGCAAAACTCGACCGCCGATTAAAACCCGACAGCCCGCTTTTCACGATGCAGGTTACTCAGGTGCGATTGGGCCACCAGCTGAATTTGCTGTCTGGCAGAGACCGAATGCTCGGTCTGGCGGCGCCTAACGTGACATCCTGGTTAGCAACTTCCGGTTGGTGCTCGGCTGGGCTTTTGCCACCCGCGCCACTCCGTGTTTAACCCAGGACCAGGGGGGCGGACCAACGGGACTAACTGGAGCAAGGCCACATCCCAAGCGCCACTGGCGAGTTCGATCTGCGAGCCCCCTCCGAACAAACCGAACGGAACAACCTGAGTCCCCGGCGCCACTCTCACCCGAAGTTTTCAGCCTTGAACCTTGATCCTCGATCGCTTCAACAAGAATGCGAGGTACACTCCTGCCACCACATCATACGTGCCGCAAAACCCTGGCCAATAAGCCGGAACGCCCGGGTTCGATATGATATGGCCGTGCACGTAATCAAACAGCCCATGGCCGATGAGGCCGGCAACCACCCACCAAAGTCCTTTCTTGAAGCCCGTCACGGCGGCGATGACAAACAGCGCGCCTGGTAACAATTCAAGGAGCAGCGCGTGCGTTGAGCCTCCCAGGATGGCGAACAATCCATAAAGAAGGGCGATGACGATGAGCACCGTCGGGTAAAACGACCGCTCGCGGTCAAACCCTATCACCGTCGCGCCAATCGAGATTCCCAAGGCGAGGAAAATGCCGATCAAATATTCCATTGTTTTTCCTTTCGCGCCGGTTTCAGCTCTGCCGGATCGGGCCCATTATCGCTCCTCCGAGCATGCGCCTTGAAGCCATTCGCCCAAATTCGCTGCCAAAAGCACGATCCCCGGTTTGAACTGCAGAGCTGTCAGCGGATCAAAGTTCTGACAGCGATATTTTGCATTTTCGCCGCGCGGTCAAGGAAGGAGCATTGCTTTGTGCCCACTCAAAGCCTATTTGCACCGGGTTGACCGTCTTCAGAATTCAAACAATTGGCGCCAAAAGCACTCTGAGCCTGCATGCTGTTCATGACCAGGAATCCTCAACCTCGATCACTGGGATGGACCTCTCAGAGCAGGGCTCCGCTCGGAAGCGGACCGGTCCAACCGCGCGATTCCTTAACTTGGATTGTCCGGTTTTGCGATCTTCGGCAACTATGGGTTGAGTGAACGATCTATCGGACAGCGAACTCCTTCGTGAATATGTGCTCCAACATTCCGAGCAAGCGTTTGCCGCATTGGTTTCACGCTACGTCGATCTCGTCTATTCCGTGGCGGTTCGGATGCTGTATCAGCGGGAGGCTGCCGAGGATGTTACGCAGAAGACCTTCGTTGCTCTGGCCCAGTCCGCTCGGAAGCTGATCGAACGCGCGGTCCTGTCAGGCTGGCTGCACAAAACCGCCACGCATCTCGCGGCGGAATCCATTCGATCTGACATCCGGCGGAGAAAGCGCGAAACCGAGGCACCTATCATGTGGGACAACGAGAATCCTGACACCGAGTTGATTTGGTCGGAAATCGCAAAACATCTGGACGAGGCCATCACCAGGCTCGGAAACGACGAGCGAGACGCTCTGTGCCTCCGATATTTCGAAGGCAAATCAGCCCGTGAAATCGCACAACGCCTCGGCGCCTCTGAAGAAGCTGTCCAGAAGCGCATTAATCGCGCCGTGCATCGGCTTCGCGCTCAATTGATGCGAAGGGGACTCACGGCCAGTGTTGCGACGCTGGGCTTGTGTCTTTCCTCCAAGGCCCTGGAAGCTGCTCCCGCCAGCCTGGCCCTCGCCGTCTCCAAGACCGCCCTGGCCGCTCCAGCTTCAGCCTTTGCCTTGTCGCCATCTGCCCTCAAAACCCTTTTTATGACCACCACTCAAAAGAAACTGGTCGGCATGGCTGTACTCGCCCTCTGCCTCGGCGGCGGCGCGAGCGTCGCCGTGAAACGTTTTGCCACCCCGCCGACCGAACGGGAAGCGGCCGCTGCGGCGGTTGACCTTCCGTTGGATAAGTACACCGGCCGCTTCCGTTATCAGGAGCACGAACTCATCATTTCCAAAAAAGGCAAAGGCCTCTCGATCGGCTCCGCTGGCAGTGGAGTGCCATTCGTGGCCTATCCCAGCTCCGCAACCGAATTTGTCAGCCATGATCAAGGTTCCCTCACCAGACTCTCCTTCACATTGGACCAAACATCGCGAGCGTCTGGCTTCAAGCTTGTGCGGGATGGCCGGCTCCTGGGGGATCTGCAGCGAGCCGATTAGTCTGCCCCATGAATCGTGCCTTTACGCTCACCGAGTTGCTGGTCTCCATCGCCGTCATCTCCCTTCTTGCCGTGCTTTTGCTTCCGGCGGTTTCGAGCGCAAAAGATCGAGCGAGAAGGGCGAAATGCTTGTCGAACCTCAAACAGCTCAACGTCGCGCTGCGCCTCTATGCGGAAGACTCCAACGACACCGCCCCATACACGTCCGATCCCTCCAACCCGCTGCATGCGCTCACCGGCTTTAAATCGCGGCTCGGCAAGTATCTCGGTGCTTCCACCGCGACGGGACATCCGCTCTTCGACTGCCCGGCCGACAAGTTTCACTACAGCGATCTCAGCACCACTCCGAAGTTTGTGGCTCGCGGACTGAACCAGGAAAGTTCATCCGACTTTTCCAGCTATGGATTCAACGGCGGAAACGCTACCGGCCTGCCAAACGCACACGGGATCGCCGGACGCAAAATAGCCTCAATCCGCCAGCCCAGCCGCATTGCCTTTGCCCTGGAGAACTCCGGGTTCATCCCGTGGTCCTGGCACAAACCTGTCAAAAAAGTAACGGATGGCGGTCCGCCTTTCCGCGATCCGATGAACATCATCAGCTTTCTCGACGGTCACTCCGTCATCACGCCCGTCTTCTGGAACGGAAATCCTCTTTCGTTCTCCATGCAGCAGGAACCCCCGGTGGGCTATGCCTACGCTTGGTCGGATTAATGGAGAGTCTTGTGCCCGCCGACAGCTTTCGTTTCCCTGTCACTTCAATTTCTGAAGCTCGGTCCAACCTGCCCCTTCCTTCCAAAGACATCTTGAGTCGTGTCCGGTTGGCCGGGAGGATTAAAGTGCGAAATGTTGACACGGGAAGTGCTCTAAGTTTACATTGTCTCCGTGATCAAGAACTCCGAGTTTTGGTCACTGGGATGGACTTCTCAGAGCAACGCCGATTTTTCGGCTTTGCCCTCAGAAGTCAGCCCCAGTGCTCCACCGGCCAGCGATCCCAAACGCGGGGCAGCTTTCCCACGGTCGACTTTTGCCGTGGGTCACCCGTTCGCATTTCGAACTGAGAACTTCTCCTTAATCTCTACTAAGGTGATTGATTTGAGTGTACCTCCAGTTTCTCAAAAAATCTGGGACACTTTTAACCCCGCCACCCGCGAATCAGCCGGTTTAGTTCCTTTTGAAAAATGTCTCAAGAATCTGTACCAGAGTCATTTGTATACATGTCAGTGCACGACGAGGTGCCGATTTGTGGCCTCATTGGCCCGAGATCCTTTTTGGGCCAGATCGCTTACTGTCCCACTTTCAATGGTCGGCAGACCCTCGCTCGAAGGTGTGCTTTTCGCCGGTTCGCCGGTGAGCGTTCTTTGACATTTTGCAGTTCTCGGCCGGTTCATCGGTTCATCTCGGCGGGCCGCCCCCATCGGCGGGCCGCCGAGGGGGATGATCGCCGCCCGGATTGCCGGGCTGGGGTGGTCTCGCGTGATTTCTGAACTGAGGTGGCTCCAGGGCTACTCGTCTTTACCTCGAAAATCGGTCAACAAATCATTGACGGCTGGAAGCGGCTTGCCAGAGGCGTGCTGTCGAAAGCTTCGCAGCAGGGAATTAAATAGAACGGCGAGCGGCTGCCAAGCTCTCGGGGGCGTCCGATACCAGCAAAACTCGGAAGTCTGTCGAGTCCGCCAAAGACTCAATCGGTATCCGGTCTCCCGCAATAGCGGCTGAGCCGTGCCGGTTATGGGAGGCACCGAGAGAGCCCCGATGCTGGCCTCGAGCGCCCGAACCCATTGCCCCGCTACGGGGAAGTGCTTCTCGACGATGTTGTTCTTGGCGTCCCAATCCTTTGGCGCGGCGGCGCTGCCAAGCGCTCGAAACCTCTCTCTGTCTGCTTCGCGGTTCCATCGTTTGAACACGATCTTTCCTTCTTTGCGGGAGTTCTTCTGATGCCGGTAGAGCGTCCACGATTCATGATCCTCGATCCACGGTTCCGTGAGAAGCTGAAGCACTCGTTCGTATGGATCGTGAATAGGACCACCGCTGCTCCGAACGTGCATACTTGCATAGCCGAAGATCCGGACCCAGTCCCGCCGCCTCTCTACGGGGTCGAGTTTTGCATCTTTCCTTAAGGATGAGGCCTTTATGCGGCGGCGCCGATGAACACCCGACAGCTCGCTTTTCACTGATGCAGATTACTCAGGTGCGATTGGGCCACCAGTCGAAATTTGCTGTCTGGCAGAGGCCGAATCGGTCCGCTGCCCGTGCACGATTTCTGGCGCGATGCCAGGTGCGGAACTCCCAAATAGTACTCTGGTGAGCTTTTGCCCGAAACGTCCCTGCAGAAGCTAATTCGGCTGAAAGCGAAAGGGTCAACCCCCCTCGAATTTCCAAGTGCGATGCTCGCCGAGGTGGCTTCGCCAATCTGGGTTGTCGTCAACTCCCTTTACATTTCGGGGCTGATCTTTTCCTTCGGGGATGGCCGGGATGTCCCGCAGGCCGGGGAAGATGGGATCAGGAAGCCAAGAGCGGTTTGCCAAATCGCGACCTAGGAGGGCATGGGAACGGCACAGGGCAGCTCGCGGGACCCTTGGCATTTGGGCTGCTAGGAGGGCGCAGTCTGCCGAGGAAAGGCACAACATCTATGAAATCCGCTCGTCATCTCTTACTCGCTGCCGGTCTGGCAGCCTCCTTGTTAACCCCCGTTTACGCGGTCAACGTCACCGACGGGACGTACACTTTCAACGCCACCGATGGGAACACCACCTTGGATGGCAGCTGGGTCAAATTCTCGGGAGATCAAATTGTCGATTGGGGCATGCTTGATCCCCAAGGCGCTCTGGCCAACGCCTGGGTGGCCGGCTTTTTCGGTCCGGGTTACCTGAACGAATTCCCGCCGCTCACGCCGTCGAACAGCCAGGTTGTCGATTTGCTCACCTACCCGAATGGCACCGGCCCCGACGCCTTTTCCTTCAGAATCGCCAGTCCGATTTCCGCAACGGCGGATTCCTCGAGTCAGATCTGGTATTTCTCCGGACAAAACAACCTGAACAACTTTTCCGCCCTTTACGACGGAATCACGTATAACAACCCGGTCCCGCTGGATCCGGAAGGCGTTTGGACCCGCGCCTCCACCAGCGTTCCGGACGCGACCGGCACGGGCAGTTTGCTCCTTTGCGGCCTGGCCGTGTTCGCGCCCTTGAAGCGACTGGCTCGCCGCTAAGAGCTTGATTCGAAAACGCCTCGAACGGCGTTTGTAGGCGCGGGCGGGCTGCTGGCATCATCGCTTCGCCGGGGGCCCGCCGCCCCGCGCGGCGGCTGCGACGAGCCGGGGTTTTCTCGAGCTTTGCCGAAGAAGGCGAGGCCGTGAAACTCCCCAGTAACGAAACGAAAGGGGCGATGCCAGAGGAAATCTCTTTGTCGCCGGCGAATTCGACATGGCTGGCACAAATTCTGTCCGGTCTTCGATCGCCCGCCTCATTCTCCATGGCGTTACGCCGGGCCGGATCGGCCTTGTCCAGGCGCCCAACTCAGCAGAGTTGCTCAGCTATCTGGGTAACCCGGGAGCCAACTACGCCCTCGATCTTGCTACCAACCTTTCGCCTCCGATCCGGTGGCTCGTCTTCACCAACCGCACCCACGCGGCGCAGTCCTTTTTCCGCATCCACTCCATCGACGGACCACGGACCATCAATCGCCCGTTCAAAACGATCCTCGGAAATCCTTGCCCTTTGGTTGCAGGACCAGGTTGATCTCTCGCGTTTCACCGGGGACGAGCCGCAGGCGCACCCAGCGGTCGTGCATCCGGGGATCGAGCGGCGGCTCGAATCGAGGATGCTCCACACTCAAACCGGTGGAGACCGCGGGAATGTTCCGCAAGACGGCCACGCCCTTGTCATCGGTCACTGCGGAGTAGGCGGGCGATTCGGACAAGTCCGGCAGGTCGCGAAAAGGTTTCTCGCCGGACCGTGGAAGGTGGCCAAAGATTCCGCCGCGGACCCGCATGACGTTGGGATTCACGTAGAGGGTGGTTCCGGAAATCGGCTGCCCAGCCGGGGTTTTCGTGGTGACGCGCAAAGTGACAGTCGGCTCGGTGTCCACCTCCGCCCGGGTGATAGGCTCCTTTTGTTGGAACGCTTGCGGCACCCCGACAACCAGTCCCGAGGTCAACCGTCCGTTGACGCGATTCTTTGGTTCACCGCCATTGCGGGAGACGAATCCATCGCCATGGACAATCACGTCGACTTCCCCAGGTGGAATCCCCTCGATGCTGAAGGTGCCATCGGCTTCGATCGGCCGGTAGGTCGACCAGAAGCTGAAGTACCCGTAATGCTGGTGCAGCAGCGCGCCGTCTTCCGGAACCAGGTAGGCCGGGAATTGGGCGGGACGGACAGCGATGACAGCCCGTCCGTTGGTCACAGGCCGCTGCACGTGCGCGTCAACCCTGCCCTCAAACCGGGTCCCTTTCTTCATTTCCAGGCTCAAGCGGTTTGTTTCCCCTTTTTTGGCGGTGAAGGAATGACCTTCGCTGAAAACCAGCTCGCCGGAAGGGAGGAGGCCGGTGAGTTGCACGGTGTAACCTCCCGCCGAGAGCTGCCCCGCCCGGAGCATGCCGTTCTCCAGTTCCTCGAATTGCGCCGGTGGGTTTCCGCTCAGATTGGCCGCCACTTTCAGCACAGGTTGACGGGCTGGGCCGAAATACCCGGACACTTCCACAGAGGCGGCTCGGACCAGGCGGATTGGGGTTTCGTCGTCGTCCACTGAAATTTCGACCGTCTGCGTGGCATAATCCGGATGCGAAACGATCAGGTTTAACTTGCCGGTGAACATCTTCTCTTCGGGAAACGCTTCAACAGGATAACGAATCTCGGCGAGGCCCGTTGCATCCGTGGTTTGCTTGGTGCGCGGGCCGAAGCTCAGCCAGTTATAAGCGCTGGCGCCATCCAACCCCTTCACCCGAAAGCCGTAAGGTTCGATCGTTGCGCCCGCCAGTTCGCGGCCTCCCTCGCCGATCACCTGCACCACCGCCGCGCGCCATTCGCGGCGCCGACTAGCATCCGCCGCGCGGGTTTTCACAACTTCCCAGCCGCCCGTGGCCAGCATGAGAGCCGCCGCCAAGGCAAAAGCCGCGGCCGAATCGGCGCGCTTCCAGGCGCCGGTCTCGGCGCGTCGCAACTGGTGCAGGCGCCTCACCAGCTGGCAGGCCCCATTCAACGTGAGTGTCGTTTCCACCCGGGGGAGGGCGATCGCCTGCAAGGCCACCTGCGCCAGGGACTGGGCGTAGGATGGCCGGTTCTCCAATGGGCCGGCCGCGATCCGGTCCGCTTCCTCCTCGCAGGCGAGGTTGTGCGCCTCCGGCGCTCGCCAGGCGAGCGGATGAAACCAATAACAGGCGGCCAGCCATCGCCAGCCCAGGCACCACGGCAGGTCATTTTGTCGAAAGTGCGCGATCTCGTGCCGCAGAATCGCCTCCAGCACGGGGAGTGCCTCCCCGGATAGGCCAGAGGTCGCCCCCGGCAGGAGAATCATCGGCTTCAGGATTCCAGACAGGAACGGGGATCGCACCCGGTCCGACTGGCGGACCTCGATCCGCCGGCTCACGCCCATTTCCTCCTGAATTCTCAAGGCCAGAGCGGTCGTGACAGAATCAGCCGGTTCGGCGCTGCGTCGCAATTGATTGAGCCGGCGCTGCAATGCCCCGAGCCTCAGCGCTGCCCAGGCAAAGCCAGCGCCCCAGCCCGCGAGCAGGATGTGACTCCAGGAAATTGCCCGCGCCGCTTCGGCTGCCCGCCCCGACCGCAACGGTTCCTCCGGCCCTTGGGGTGGCAACCTACCGGGTGCCGGAGGTCGCTCGATCTGGGAGGGCGCAGAGCGGTTCTCCTCGGTCATGGCTGCAACCGCGGCGATGCGCACAGGCCAGCGCGGCAAGGGTAAGAATGGCAGGACGGGCAGCGCGACGCCCATCACCAGGACGCACCGCCACAGAACGATGCGCCAGCGAGCGTGGCGGGATTCGAATACCTTTTGCCCAGCCCACGCCGCTGCGAGCAGCAGCGTGCCTTGCGCCAAGACCATCGCTGCCGGCGATGGTTCAGCTCTCAGCAGCAGCGTCATGATTTCCTCCGGCCTGCGGACCGCCCTTTGCCGGCGGCGATTTCGCTGATCAACTTCAAATCCCTGGCGGTCACGTCCCCGGTTTCCACCATCTGCGCCACCAGATCTTTCGGTGATCCGCCGGCAAACACCCGGGCGACGCTCTGCAACATCGACCGCAGCAACGTTTGTTTCGGAACGGTCGCCGCATAAACAAAGGCCTTGCCTTGCGCCGTGCGCGTGGCGTGCCCTTTCGTGACCAGATTTACGAGGGCAGATCGCAGCGTTCCGTTATCGACCGGCCAGGAGAAGCGTTCCTGTATCTCGCCCGGCTTGAGAGGCGTCCCCTCCCAAAGAATCCGGAGCGCCTCCCACTCATTTTGGTTCAGTGATGTCATTGATGTGTGATAGTGTCACACATCCGATGGAGCCAGGTCAAGCGTGATGTGTGATTATGTCACAGGTGAGCCCTGCCGCGACTCGACCTCCTTTTGACCCCGCCTCCAAACACTCTGGCCGTTCAGCTCAACGCATGCCCGAAAGACAGCAGGCCTCCGCAAAACCACGCGAACCAGGCGGCTATCCAAAGAGAAAAACGGAAACGCTGCATCGAAGCCGTCTCCGCGCCCGGGTTGCCCAGGAGCGCTGCAAGGAATGCGGCCGCAGGGAAGGGTAAAAGGTATGGGAGCAATTGGAGAGAAAACTGGAGACAGCACCGTTGCAGCCCTCGGCTGATGGCGCCCGTCATCGGCCCGAGCAGCGTTCCCAGCGCAGTCACCAGCCCGCGGCCGAAGTCTTGATTGACGGTGACAATGACCAGATTCAGCAGCGCAAAAGCGGAGAGCAACTGAAGGAACCCGCGGACGTATTGCCTTCGGACGATTTTCACAGCGCCTCTGTTGACCCGTAGTTAAGCGGATTTCATTCACGGGTCTTTCACCTTGGCGGCGAGCTTCTTCAGCCCGCTCCTGGAGTAGTCATAAACCCGGCCGTCCCGGTCGATCGCCACGTCGTTTGGAATGCCTGTGACGTGGAAGGCTTTGGCCGCTTCGCCGCCCCAACCGCGCCGGTCACACGCGGCGATCCAGGGCAGGTCGTACTTCTTCAGGAAGCGATCCAGGTCTTTTAGGCTGTCGTCGAGGCTGAGGCCGATCACGACAAAATCGGGATGTGCTGCTTTCAGACTCCGTAGCTCCTTTTCCAACTCCGGAAACTCGGCGATGCACGGGCCGCACGTGGTCGACCAAAAGTGCAGCAACACGGGTTTTCCTCTGAAATCCGAGAGTTTCAGTTTTCGGCCGTCCAGCGCTACGATGGCGACATCTTTGGCGGCTGATCCGATGGCCGGACGGGTTTCGTCCCGCATCTTGCTGAGGAATTCGAAGATGGAGTCGGCGGTATCTTGCTGGAGATCGATGCCGACGCCGTGCAGGCAATTGTCGATCAGCACTTGCTCCGGGCTCGGCGCCGCCGGATGGGCAAGCTTGTAAAGATCCTCCGCGGCGCGCTTTTCCTTGAGAACCATGACTTCCTGCACCAGGCCAAAGAATCGGACTACCGGGTCAGCGTTCGTGGCCAGAAGGTGATAAACGGGCGCCAGTTCCTTCTTTTCAATACTCAAAAGAGGAGCGGCATCCATGATCGTCAGATGACTCGCATTCGTTTGCAGCAGGGACTTGAGTTCCGTGGTCGAGCTCCGCTTGGAATTGCCGAAGCGGTCCAGCGCCTCAATCATTGTCGGCAGCGCAGACTGGGGCAGAGCGATCTGGCGGCCATAAATGAGCCGCCCCATCTCGTCGTTGGAAAGCCACTCGCGTTCTGTTTCCGCCGAAAAAGACTGGGTGCTCAGCCAAAGGAAAGGGAGGAAGGCGGCGATTTTCAGCAACATCTCATTTGGACAGCGCACGAGCGATGCCGTTCTCAGATTTTTGCCGTACGAAAAACGAAGCAGCCACTTCGACAACCGTGAAGCTGCCCGCCCGGGCTCCGACTTTAGGAGGTTCGACAGAACTCGCGCGCGCCTAACGCGGCAGGAGCGTGTCGAGCTTCTGCTTTACTTTGTCGTCCGCTTTGACGGCGAGGGATTTGGAGTAGGCAGCGCGGGCATGATCGAGGTTTTTCAAGGAAGCTTCGATATCGCCGAGGTGTTCGAAGAGAGTGGCATCCGGCTTTTCGGAGAGTTGGATCGCTTTGTTCATCGGCACGAGCGCATCCTGGGCTCGGCCCATCTTGAAGAGGACCCAGGCCAGGCTGTCGAGGATGGCGGCGTTGTCCGGTTCCAACTGCGCGGCGCGCTGGAGCATGGAATGAGCTTCGGGCAAATTCTCGCCCCGTTCCGCCCACATGTAGCCGAGGTAGTTCAGGGATTCGGCGTAGTCGGGGGAGAGTTCCAGTGACTTGCGCAGAGCCTTGACGGCGTCCGGGATGTTGCCGCTGCGCTCGTAGGCGGACCCGAGCTGGTAATAGAAAACGTGATTCAACCGGTTGGGTTCGCTGGTCTTGGCGATCAACTCGGCCGAGGTCAGATGGGAGAGCGCCTCGGTCCAGTTCTCCAGGACCGATTGAGCCACGCCGGTGTAGAACTCGAGGGTGAAGTTCAGCTTGAATTTGGCGCGCGCCCGGTCGAGGAGCGAGAGCGCCTGCTCCGGCTGGTGCAGGGCCACGTAGACGCCGGCGAGATCGTAATAAAGCGGCTCGAAATCGGGATTCAGGCGCAGGGCTGTTTCGTAGCTCTCGGCCGCTTTGTCATATTCCTTCGCTTCGTAAGCAATCGTGCCCAGGAAGAAGTAGGTCGACGGATCGGTCGGATTCTCCCGTTTGATCTCTTCCAGCAGCTTGGCGGCCTTTTCGTTTCGTTCGGTGCGGATGTAAATGTTGGCCAGTCGCTCCCGCAAGCCGGGAATGTTCGGGTAGCGCTCGAGCAAGCCGGCGTAAAGCGGCTCGGCTTTTTCGGGGCTGCCGTAAAGGAGGTAAAGGTCGGCGATGCGCTGGATCATCACCGGATTTTCGGGCTTTTGAGCGGCAGCGGCGTCGAGCAGCTTGAGGCTTTTCGCCTTGGTCTCCGCATCGTTGAAGAGTTGCTGGCGATTGTAGCGCATCAGCAGATCCGCCGCGCCGAGCAGAAATTCCGCCGAACCATTGGTGCGATTGATCGCCTTGCTGATGACATTGATGGCATCATTGGTCCGGCCCGCCTGCAGGTGGAGAGCGGCCAGGTTTTGGTAGCCGGCGAGATTATCCGGGGCGTTCTTGACGGACTGTTGGTTCGCTTCGACGGCGAGATTGGTTTGGCCCGCCTGCACGTAGGCCAGTCCGAGCAGGGCGTAGGCGCTGCTCGGGACGTCGGGCTGGGCGCTGGCTTTCTTGAGGAGGTCGATCGCTTCGTCGTTCTTCTGCTCGCGAATCAGCCGGCGGGCGACGTCCAACACCAGGCTCTCTTCTTTGATGTCCGCCAGCGCGGCCTGAAGGAACTCGCCGGTCGCATCGTTCGGGCGGTTATTCAGCTCCGCGCTGATCCCGGTGGCGTAGTGCGCGAGGCCGTCTACTCGTTGCTCGAGTTGAGCCTCTTCCTTCGGTGAAAGGGGTAGGATTTCTGACGATTTGACGGGAACTTTTCCGGTATGGGCGCAACCGCCGGCCAGAATGCCGAGCGCAGCGCTCAACACAGCAGCGCGCGATCGGACCGACCTGGAGGAACGCATACCCCGTCTCATAATCGACAGCAGTTCGACGCTAATGGCCGCCCGCGCTGGTGTCAATTTAGGCGGCGCCGGCGGCAATTGGGATAAGTTCGGGGCCGGACGATCAATTCTGCTTGAAGTCTTCGGCGAAGGCGGTGGCGTCCAGATCGCGTCCAGTGGCGTAGCGGGTCAGTTCATTCCACGGGAGAGTCCGGCCGGGGGTGAAGACTTTGGTTCGCATGTACTCGCCGACGGCGGGCTGCCCGGCGTAGTTCGCTTTTTGCGGGTCGGTTTTCAGGACTTGGGAGGCGATGGTGTGATGAACCTGGGAGGCGAACAGTTCACCCATCATATAATTGTGATAGTAGGCGGGTGAAACCACGATGTGGATTTTGCTCGCGTAATCAGGCGCGTTGCGGCCTTCCGGCCGGTGGATCATTTGATATTTCTCGACCAGATCCCACCAGAGCTTGTTCAGATCCTGGTCGGGATGGCCATAAAGCTCCTTCTCAAACCGGAGCATCACCTGGCACCAGCGCGAGAAGATGAGGAGATGATTGCGGAGCATGCGGCTGCCGGCATTTTGAAACGCGGCGGGGTCCGGCAGCTGAGCGCCCATGGATTGCAGCCAGGCCGCGTTCTTGGACAGGCGCTCGAACATCATCGCCACCCCTTCGGTGGTCAGGATATGGGACTCGGCGCGCAGGAAGTATGGCACGGATTGGGGAATGTTTTTGCTGCTGTAAACGCTGTGGCCCAGCTCGTGCAGCATGGTGCTCATCCAGTAATCGTTTGGCACGATGTTCGCCAGCACCCGCACATCGCCCGCGCGATCGATGTCCGTGCAGAAGGCGTGCGGGCTTTTCCCTGGCTTTTCGTAGAGATCGCTCCGCTGGATCACGTCATCGATCGGCAGGCCGATCCCGCCGTAGAAATCGCGGCAGATCTTCAGGACATCCACCTTGGCGTAGACGCTATCGAGATTGGCGTCAAAGACGGCGGGCGATTCCTGAAAGAAACGATCGTGGTAATGCCAGGGGCGGAGTTCCGAGGGAGTAATCCCGCAGTTGCGGGCGAGACGCTCGTCGATCTCCACTTTGGCCCGGCGGAAAGGCTCCCGGGTGAGTTTGTCGAGCCGATCGAACAGGGCCAAGACCTTCTTCTGATCCTGTTCATTCAGGTAGAGCTGGAGCACATGGTAATCCTTGAAACCGAGCTGATGTGCGGCTTCATTGCGGAGCCGGACCAATTCGCGGAGGTCTGCTTCCACCCTGGCCCCGACGACTTTGCTCGCTTCCCAGACTGCCTGGCGCTGGGCTGAGTCTTTCGATTCCTTCAGGACTTTTGCCACTTCGCTGTCTGCCATTTCCCGGCCACCCACCTGGGCGCGGAAGACGTTGAAGGCTTGCTCGATCGCGTTGGCCTTTGCCGTCATTTTTTTCAACAAGTCTGCATCGACCTGTTTTTCCAGGGCGGTCAGGTAGAGCAGATGAATCTGGCGGGCGAGCAGCTTGTCACTGGGTCGCTCCTTTTCGATGGCCTTCAGTTCGGCGAAACGGGCGCGATCGGCGAGGGCGGCATCCAGCTGATTTTGAGCCTCCTCCTTGGCTTTGAAATCCTCGTCCCGACCGGTGGTGTTGGCTTTCCACCAAGCCAGGTTGACCGCGTGATCGAGCGGGCGGATCAAAGCTTCCTCAGACGCGATAAAGTCCTGTGCCCGGGCGTTGGCATCGGAGTGGGCCGCCAGAACACCCGCGGGCAGCGCCAATGCGGCGGAGAGGCCAAGCCACAGTTTCAAAGTGAACATGAGACGCATGATCTCGCAGTGTCGGCGAGTGTCAATCCGCCAAAGCAACGGTTGCTGCGGGCGCGGGAGGTGAAATGAAACGGCCGCTCCGAAGGGGGAGCGGCCGTCCCGGGTGCACTAAATCTTTGCGTGAATTCAGCTGCGGCGGAAACGCGCCCAACTCATGCCGATCACGGACAAGCCGAAGAGCAGGGTCAGGCTGCCGGAGTCAGGGACGAAACTGCGCTTGAGATCGAGCTGATTGATCGCGAAGGAGCCGACGATCGGGTCTTTCGGCTGCACGGTGAACTGGATCTTCGCCACGTTTTCCGTGTCGCTGAGCACGCCCAGGTAGATCGCGGAATCATCTCCGGCCTGGGTTGAAGTTCCGTTAAAGGTGTCCGTTCGAAGCAGGTTTCCCAAGCTGTCAAAACTGCTGAGGGTCGCGATGAAATCCCCCAAGGCGTCCGGGGCGATTTGCGTTCCGGCGCCGAAAACGGGCGATGCAAACTGAATGGTCATCGTCTGCGGATCCTGGGAAAATCCGGTCCAGAGCAAAGGAGCGCCGGGCGCAAAGTTGGCGATGATGCTTCCGCCCTGATCCGCGCGTTCAAAACCGTTCGGACCGGTGGACCCGGACACAGTCAGCCCGTCGCCGTAGTGCGAGGTGGCGGAGAACGGCGTGCCGAGCGGAGTCCCGTCCGGGCCGAGGTTATTCCAGTTGACGAGGTCGTTGGCACCCAATGCAGGACGGCTCGCCACGGAGACCTGATTGGCGGTAATGTTCAGAGTGACCGCAAAGGCGGCGCCGCAAGCGGCCAGGTGGGAGGGGCGGAGTAGATTTCGCATAGCCGATCTAAATTTAAAGCTTTGGTTCAAGGCACTGGGAGGGTTTCGCAAATCACGGAACCGGAATTCCGGGGTTCGTGACCCCGCCTTCGTCGTCCTCCGCGATCAGGAGGGCCTGGCCTTTGGTTTGCACCTGAGCCACGTAAGGTGAAGGGAGCGGACGGGAGGAGGGCGCCGCGTTCGGGTTTTTCCGAAGGAAGATTTTGTCACCGGCATTAAAGGGGCCGGCTTTGAAACCAGGCGTGGCCTGGTCCGTCACATAAATCTTCAGTTTGTTCTGAGGCGTGACGTCATCGGTCGCGGACAGCTGGAGGATGGCACCGGAAGTCAGCCGCGCCAACACCGTAGCGGTGGGGACCGGAGGCAGGTTTGGGCTGCTGGCTGCCAAACCGTCCGTGGTGAAGTAAAGCTTCTCCACATCCGAGGTGATCGTGAAGGGAATCACGATGGCATTGCAACCGGAGTCGCCATCCGTGAGATCGAAAGGGCCTGGGATGAGCATTTCCCACTTCAGAATGCTGTGCTGTTTCAGGTCATCAAGGTCCGAAGGCTGGCCGTCGCCCTGGTATTCGTAACCACGCAGCAGGATCGCCGTGCCCGGCGTGCCGACCGCGTTGATGCGAATCACGCCGGATTTCCCATCGTTTCCAATGAAACCCAGGGAATCAATCGATATGGAGGAGAAATGCGGCAGGCCATTCAGGCTGAAGCCGGGCCGATTCTCAATCTCGGGATTATCCGTTTTGTCGCCGCCGGAGGCTGATGTTGTGGCTTTCCAGACGTAACCTGCACTCCCGGCGACCCGAGCGACGGTCGCGCTGCTGGCGCCGGACGGGAGGGCTGCATTCGCCAGATAGCCTGGGGTCGGAGCCATGGCGGAGCTCGGACTGGTTACTCCGGACGGGTTGTTGGTTGATCCGGACGTGCCGGTGGAAGCAGTCACGTTCACGGAGGATCTCCCGAAGCCCAGACCGTTCATTTGTCCGCTCCATCCGGCGTCTGCGTTACGCGGGCAACCGACGGCCAAAGCCGCGGCGAGGGCGCAAAAAAATCTAACGTTCGTCTTCATGGCATCACACATCTACCCGCTCATTTCGAGCCGCTGAACTCAGCCTGGGATGGCAATAATTCAGCCGACTCTGGGCTCCGCTCGGCAGAAAACGGCCCTTATGCTAAGCACCTCGTATGCCAGTGGACGGCCAGGGACTGCCCTGAGGGTTTTGGCTCTTCTATCTCGCACGCTATTACGGGGTTAGGCTGAGGTGTGATTCCTCTGAACTGGACAGAATCGACCGTGGCGGAGAGATGGTTTGGAGACGAACCGTAAACCGGGTTTACGTTCAATCTCAAACCTTTGAACTGGCGCGGGCAGGGGAAGCCGTGTTCGCGGGCCTCGTCAAGGGCACAAAAACGCGAAAGGATAGGCTTAAAAAAGGTTCTTCGTGTCTTTGAGCATCTCTTTTCGAATCAGGGGAATGGGCGGCCCGCCGTAGCTCAAAAACTGATCGTGGAATTCCTTCCAAGCCTCGCGTCCGCCTCGATCGGCGCACCAGTCGTCACGCAGCTTCCGAATCATCAGCTTGCCCATGGTGTAGTTCAGGTAGGCGGGATCGAACGTGCCGCGGGCGGCCTGCTGGCGGGCATTACCAGGGTCTTGGAAGGCCAGATCGCGGAACATCTGTTCTGATTGCGCCACGGTCATGCGGCCCGTATGCAGGCCGATCGCGGAGACGAGCCGGACGTTTCGCAGAAGCGCGTTCAGCAATTGGCCAATATGCGTTTCCGGATCGCCGCCCAAGCCGGCGTCCCAGGTCATTTCCTCGGCATAATGAGCCCAGCCTTCGGCGAAGGCATAGCCGACGAAAACCTGCCCGAAGCGGGAAGGCGACCGGTTCGAATGGAGAAACTGGAGGAAATGCCCCGGCCAGACCTCGTGCACCGAGGTAAAGAGCAATTCGCTGTAGCTGGGAATGTAGTCCAGCTGCTCCTTGGGCGACCACGCCGGATCCGGGGGCGCGATGTAATAAATCGACGGCAAGTTCTTCTCGTAAGGCCCCGGGGTATTGATGTAGGCCGAGTTCCAGCGCATGTAGGGCAGCGATTCCTCCACCAGCGCCGGCTCTTTGGATGGGATCGAGACCAGTTCCTTCTCGATGATGAATCCCTGCAGAGCAATCAGTTGGTCGCGGGCAGCCTGCACCGGCCCTTCCTTCGGCTTGTTCGCCTGCACGAGAGCCAGGCAATCCGCAATCGATCGGCCCGGTGTGAATTTCTGGCAGGCGTCCTTCAGCGCGGCGAGATTCCGCTCCAGGTCGCGCTTGCCAATGCGCTCCAATTCCTCCAGCGAGATGTTAACGCGCTCGGTGGCCCAGAGCATCTGGCGCAGCTTGTCCGGCCCGAGAGCAAAACTGTCCGTGGCTCGAGGCAGTTCGGATTCGAGCCATTTATCGAGCGATTTCAGGGCGGCGATCGCGTCCGCATTCGCCGCGGCAAAGTCCGCCTGCAAGTTGGTGTTGGCCACCGAGGCGAACAGTTTTCGCACATCGGCATCGAAGAAACTCGCCAATCCCCCAAAACTCGTTCGGCCGACGTTGATGAAAGTGCGGGGCAGCGGCGTGCGCAAATTGTTCCGGATCTGCTCCGCGGCTTTGGGGACGTTTTGCGCATAGAGCGTGAAGGCCCGCATTCTGTCCTCCAGAGGCGCGTAGGGGCGGGTGATATAGACGTTGGGATCGAGTCCTTGAAAGGAGGTGTAGTAGGTGGGATTGCGGAAAGGCTCCTCCGCCGTCTCGAGCCAGAAAAGCTCCGCGTCGATCTGGGCGATCACGTAGCCCCGTTCGAATTCCTGGGCGCGATTCAACCCGTCGAACTTTGCCGCCGCGGCGCGCTTCTCCTTCAGGAAATGCGTGAGGAAGGCGAAACCTTCCGGGCTCCAATCCGGCAGCCGGCCGTCGAATTCATGCCGCCCGGCGGCCACGGCGAGATCTGGCCGATGCCGGAAATACTCATCGAGATAGCTCTGGACGAACTTATTCCAAGGGATCACCTCGGCGCTTTGCGTGTTCACCACCGGCCCCGCACAGGCCATCACCCAGAGCGTGGCAAAACCAGCCAGCCACCGTCGAGATATGCAATTCAACACTCGCATACTCTGTTGGTTAACAATTTCGGCCGCAAATGACAATTGAAGATCAATGGCGTGACGGCAGGACGCGCCTTTCGAGTTTCATAGGTCGAAGAGCTGAGGGTGGTTAGCGA
>CAZMKE010000046.1:0-44596 GCA_964566945.1 uncultured Verrucomicrobiota bacterium
GGTCGGAATCGAACCGACGCATAAGGCTTTTGCAGAGCCCTGCCTTACCACTTGGCTACCCCGCCGAGGTGCGGTGGGGAAGATAGGCTAGTTTGGTTCGGGCGCAAGAAAGAAGGGTGAAAGAAGCGTGAAATTCGACGAGGGGGGGGGACGAAGTTATCAGTTCAGGGTTATCCGTTACCAGAGGGGCTCGGAAAAAGGGAGGGGGGAACAGGAGGTAACGGAGAATGGAGAACGGGAGCGGGGAAGCCCTCCAGCGAACCGAGCTCTCAGCTCCGGGCTCTGGGCTCTCCCAAATCAGGCAAGGAGTTCCTGGACGACGCGGGGTTCGGTGACGCCGGTGAGTTTTTCTTTGAGGCCGTTTTGTTCGACGAAGAGTTTTTCGTGGTTGAGGCCGAGGAGGTGCAGGATGGTGGCGTGCCAGTCGGGGACGCTGACGCGGTCTTCGACGGCGGCGAAGCCGAGTTCGTCGGTGGCGCCGAAGGTGAGGCCGGCTTTGACTCCGGCGCCGGCGAGCCAGGAGCAGAAGGCGTTTTTGTTGTGGTCGCGGCCGGCTTTTTGTTCGTCCTTGTCGGGCGAGAGCTGGGCGATGGGGAGGCGGCCGAATTCCCCGCCCCAGATGACGAGGGTTTGGTCGAGGAGGCCGCGGAGTTTGAGATCCTGAAGGAGGCCGGCGATGGGGAGGTCGGTGCGGTCGCAGGCGGCTTTCATGTCTTTGGCCAGGCCGGTGTGGTTGTCCCAGATTTGGCCGTTGATGTAGAGCTGGACGAAGCGGACGCCGCGCTCGACAAGGCGGCGGGCGTAAAGGCAGCGGCGGCCGTAGGAATCGGTCGGTTCCCGGCCGATGCCGTACATTTCCAGGGTGGCGGGGGTTTCGCGGGAGAGGTCGAGAGCGTCGGTGGCGGACATTTGCATGCGGGCGGCGAGCTCGTAGCTGGCGATGCGGGCATCGAGATTAGGCTGGCCGGGGCGCTCGCGCTGGTGGAGGCGATCGAGCCGGCCGAGCAGGTCGCGCTGCAAGCGGACGAGTTCGGGCGGGTCTTCGGTTTCCGGGCGGAGGTTGAGGACGGGCGAGCCGGTGGAGCGGAAGCGGGTGCCTTGATAGATGGGCGGGAGGAAGCCAGCCTGCCAGTTTTCGACGCCGTTCACGGGCAGGCCGAGGGGATCATCGAGAACGACGTAGGCCGGGAGGTTTTGGCTCTCGCTGCCGAGGCCGTAGGCGACCCAGGCCCCGAGAGTCGGGTGGCTGGAGACCATCCGGCCGGTCTGGATGAGGTAAACGGCGGGCTCGTGCGTGATGTTGGTGGTGAACAGGGAGCGGACGAGGGCGATATCGTCCACATGGCGGGCGAGGTGGGGGAGGGCATCCGAGACCCACATGCCGCACTGGCCGTGCCGCGCGAACTTGAACGGGCTGCGCATGAGGGCGCCCGCGTCTTTCACGTTCTCCACCTCACCGGCGATCTTGCTGAAATAAGGTTCGCCATGGCGGGCATCCAGGACGGGCTTGGGATCGAAGAGGTCCATCTGGCTGGGGCCGCCGTTCATGAAGAGGTGGATGACGGATTTGGCCCGGGCCGGAAAATGTGGGGCGCGCGGGCGGAGGTCAGCGCGGATGAGTGGATCGTCCGCCCGGAGGGATTGGCCAAAGAGGTGGAGCAGCGCGGCCCCGTGAATCCCGGCTCCGACCGATTCGAAAAAGCTGCGGCGCGACAGGACGGATTGGTTCGGAGAGCGCCCCGAAGAGTGGGCGGGACCGGCCGGGGTCGAATCGTGCGCTTCGCTGGCGGGAGGGTTCATGGGCGGATCAATCGAGGTAAAGGAACGCGGCGGAGTTCATGAGGGTGTGGCAGAGGATTTCCAAGGGTTTGAGCGGATCGTGCCGGGCGCTTGGGGCGGCGGCAAGGCCGGTCAGTTCCTGGTGAAAATCTTGGAGGGATTCGAGGCAGAGCTTTTCTTCTTCCGGCGCTGGCGGGCGGCCGAGGGCCAGACGATAGGCGAGGCGAATCTGGGAAACGGGTTCTGGGCCGGCCAGCCGCTGGACGCGACTGGCGAAGGCGCGGGACATTTCGCGAATGGCGGAATCGTTGAGAAGATGGAGGGCCTGCGGAGCGACCAGCGAATCGGAGCGCTGGAGGCAATTGGGATTCATGGCGGGCAGGTCGAAGCTCTCGAGCAGAGAGGGGGGTTGCTTGCGGAGTTGCTGGACATAAATGCTGCGGCGCTGGCCGGTGAGGACCAGGCCGTCCGGCCGGACATGGACCGGCTCGGGCGGGCCGAAGCGGGCTTCGTTCAGGCGGCCGGAGACCGCGAGGAGGGAATCGCGGAGTTCTTCGGCTTGGACCCGGCGCAGGGGCATGCGGGAGAGCCAGTGATTGGCGGGATCGAGCTGTTCCTGCCGGGGGGTGACGAGGGAAGTCTGGCGGTAGGCGTGCGAGGTCATGATCAGGCGGTGGAGCGCCTTGAAACTCCAGCCTTGCCGGACGAATTCACAAGCGAGCCAGTCGAGCAGTTCCGGGTGGGTGGGGCGATCGCCGGTTTTGCCGAAGTTGCCGAGCGTGCCGACCAGGCCGCGGCCGAAATGGCCGCTCCAGACGCGATTAACGATGACGCGGGCGGTGAGGGGATTCTGCGGCTCCACGAGCCAGCGGGCAAAGGCGAGCCGGCGGCCGGTGGAGGCGGCGCCCGGCCAGGGGGGCGAGCCATCGAGCGGGGCGCGCCCGGGAGCGAGCACAGCCGGAAGCGCGGGCGGAACGAGAGCGCCGGGAGTGAGGTAGTTGCCCCGACGATAGATAAAGGTGGGGGACGGCTCGCCGCGATCCCAAAGGGCCATGAGCCGGGGTTCGGGCGGGCGGCCGGCTTCGAGTTCCTTGATGCGCCGGGCGGAAGCTTCCGTGTTTGGCGCGGCTTTGGCCTCATCGATCTGGCGCTGGATGGAGGCGACTTGTTCCTCCCAGCGGCGGCGCTCGGCCGTGGTGACGAACGGAAGGTAGCGTTCGCCGAGGCCGGCGCTCAGGGCCCCACCGTAGCCGTTGATCTCGGGCTTCAGCCAATCGTGCTCGTCGAAGGCCCCCTTGAAGATGGCGGCGATCTGATAGTAGTCGCGCTGGGAGATTGGGTCGAACTTATGGGAATGGCAGCGGGCGCACTTGAAGGTGAGGCCCATGACGCCGGAGCCGAGCACGTCGATGGCATCCGCGATCACGTCGAGGCGGTCGGGCACGAACCCGGTGAGATTCGCCCAGGTGGGGTCGGGCGGCATGCGGAGAAAGGCGGTGGCGACGAGATTATCCTCTATCTCGCGGGTGATTTCGGGAGCGTGCCGGTAGTCAGCCAGTTCATCGCCCGCGAGCTGCTCAAGTAGGAAGCGATCGTACGGCTTGTCCGAATTGAACGCGCGAATGACGTAGTCGCGATAGCGCCACGCTTGGGGGCGGGGTAGGTGTTGTTCGCGACGGCCCTCGCAATCGGCATAGCCCGCGACATCGAGCCAATGTCGGCCCCACCGCTCGCCGTAGCGCGGGGAGGCGAGGAGGCGGTCGATCAAGCGTTCGTAGGCGTCGGGTGAAGCGTCGGCCAGGAAGGCATCCTGCTCGGCAGGCTCGGGCGGGAGGCCGGTGAGGTCAAAAGAGGCGCGGCGGAGCAGGGCGAGGCGGTCCGCTTCGGGCGAGAGGGAGAGGCCGCGTGGTTCGAGCTTGTCGAGAAGGAAGGCGTCGATGGGATTGCGGATCAGCTCCCGGTCGCTGACGGAGGGAGGCGGTGAGGAGCGGGGTGGCTGGAACGACCAGAAAGCGCGAGCTTCGGCAGAGAAGGCCGGGTCGGTGACTGGATCGTTGGTTGAGGGCGTCCGTTCCGGAGCGCCGGCGGCGATCCAGCGAGTGAGCGTTTCGATTTCGTCGGGCTCCATCGGCTTGACCATCACTTCCACCAGACGCTTGCGGGGAGGCATCTCCTCTTTCTGAATGCGCTGGAGGATCAAGCTCTGGGCGGGTCGGCCGGGGACGATCGCCGGACCGTTGGTGCCGCCGCGGAGCAGGCTGGCGCGGGTGCGGAGGTCGAGTCCGGCCTCCTGCTGGCGGGCGCCGTGACAGACAGTGCAACGGAGAAGGAGGATCGGGATGACGCTTTCGTCGGTGATGAGGGGAGAGCCATCCGGTGCGGACGTCTGAGCCGCCTCACTGGCGAGACTGGAGACGCAGGCGAGGACAAACAAAACCCTCCCGACGGCGAAACACCGGACCGTGGTGATCAGGCGGCTGACCGCAAACCTGACAGAGGGTGGCACGGGGAGAAGATAAGAGGAAAATGCCAAATACCAAAAGCCAAAAGCCGGGGGGATGCAAAGTGGGGGAATGCCCAAATGCCAAATGACAAGGAGTTATCGGTTCAGAGTTAGCAGCTACAGGATGGGGCTGGCGACGAGAGGAGATTGAACAGAGGCAACGGACAAAGGAGGCGGAGCGCCAAGGGGCGGGCGGCGGGCGAGAAACGGGGGGCTACTGCGGCGGCCAGAGATGGAAGGGGTGGGGTGGGTTTTCGAGGGGTTCGAAGGGACCGGGAAAAGGGGCGCTGGGATGGGGGCGGCCGAAGTAGTCGGAATCGAGTCGGTAGGGGCCGTTGTCCGGTTGGACGAAAGGAAGGCGGGTGACGGCGGCCGGGCCGAGTGAGTCGGTGGTGACGATGCGACGCTGGCCGCTGCGGGCCCATTTTGGATCAAGGATGAAGCGGAGAGACCAGTTGGGGCCGTCCTGGGTCAGGCGGATTTGGGGATCGGTTTGGGGCAGGAGGAGCGCCTCCGGCTCTGTCCGGGAGGGGGAGGCGCCGAGGAGAAATACGTTGCCGGCCATGAGGGAGGGTTGGGCGGCAGTCCCGTAAGGATCGAGGCTGGCGGGGTGGACGAAGATGTTGTTGAAGAACCGATCGTCCCCGCCCTTGATGGTGCACAAGCCGGCAAGGTCGGTGCTGTGGAGGCGGTGGTAAGGCGTTTCGCGATTCGGCTCGGGCCAGGTCTTGATCGTGCCGGCAAAGAGATTGTGTGCGTAAGCGCCGCCTTCAGACTGATCCAGGAGGCTGCCGCGGGAGAGAAAGAGATTGTGATCGACCAGGAACGGGCCGTGATCGACCTCGACGAAAAGATCCTGCCACAAATTGTCGTGCAGCAGATTGCGCGCGACGTGCGTTCCCTGAGCCATCCAGTCGAGCCAGATGCCTTGCACGCAGCGATAGATGTGATTCCGGCTGATTTCGACATCGATGGCGGCGTGGATTTTGATGCCGGCCATTTCGGCTCCCCCGAAAAGGCGGCGCACATGGATATCGTGAATCTCGTTGCCGGTGAGCACGCTGAAGACCGCCCCGAGACTGCCGACAATCCCGGCTTGCTCGCAGTGGGCGATGCGATTGTTGCGGACGACGTGATGGCCAATGTTGTCGCCGGACCAGCCACGAGCGATGGCGCGCTCGATGGTTTTGACATAGCCGGTGGCGGTGTCCTGGGAGGTGTTGTCAAAGGCGTCGCCATGCTTGCCGAGGGAGATGCCGACGCAGGTGGAGTATTGGATGTCGTTACTCTCGATGAGCCAGCCCCGGCTCCAATGCGTTCCGATCAGGCCGATCTGCTCGGCGGTCGGGGGGGCCCATTGAGTGGCGGCGTGGCGGAGTTCGAAGCCGCGGACGGCGAGGAAATTGATGCCATCGCGGTTCGGGTAGAAGACGGTGGCGCGAACGTTGATCTCGATTTCGGCGGAGTTGGCATCGACCCCTTTGAACTGGGCCCAGAACGTGGTGTTGGTCCCGTCGACCCGGGCGAACCAAAGCGATTCGGGGCCGGCGGGCTTGAGGACATCGTCCAGGCGGTCGGCTTCGGTGAGCCAGTGGCCCTGGAGGTAAACGGCGCCGGTATGGTGATCGCGGCCTTTCCGATCGAACCAGTCGCCGTGGATCAAATCGCGATAGGGGTTGTAATCGCCAAAGAACGCATTGGGGAGAGTGGCGGTCCAGGCATCGTTTTCGAGTCGCCGCCAGCCCTTGAGAATTTCCGAGCCTTTGATCGTGACCTTTTCTCCCGGGGCGGCCTGGTAAGTGATGCGCGCGGCGGCGGAAGTTCCGCCGCGGGGTGGATCGATCCGCTCGCGATAGACCCCGGCGTGCACCGTGATGACATCGCCGGGCTGGGCCTGGGCCGCGGCGGCGGAGATATGGGCGAACGGAGCGTCGGGGGCGCCGGAGTTCGAATCACGGCCCGCGGGCGAAACATGATATTCACGGGCCTGACAGTGCCGGGCGCTGAGGGAGGCGGCCAGACTGAGCGCGGCGAGGAAGAGCAAGTTCAACACGATTCGCGCCAGAGGCATGTTAGCTACTCCCTTCAGGAACAAGATCCACAAAGCGCCGGGTTATTTCGGTCTCCGCGCGGCTCGACCTCGCACAAACGGCCGGGCGCGTTTTCCAAAACGGGCTCGGCCGGAAAACTGAGCTGATCGACGAAGGTGCTTTGAAAGTCGGGATGCTCATTGAGGAAGAGATGTTCGGTGCGGGAGGCGATATCGGTGACGGCGGCCTGGTGACCGGAGAAAAGAGCGAGCTTGGCTCCGCGGAGCGAGGCGTTTCCGGCCGGGACAATCCTGGAGGCGCGGAGGGGGAGGAGGCCGATGCGTTGGGCGCTGCGCTGGCTGATGTAATTGCCGAAAGCGCCGGCGAGGTAGACCTGTTCGAGGGCATCCGGGCGAATGCCGAGTTGCTGGCACAAGAGGAGCAAGCCGGTGGTAATGGCGGATTTCGCGAGCTGGAGTTCGCGAATGTCCCGCTGGGAGAGGGAAACGCGGCCGGCAATGGGCCAGTGCGAGCACCGCTCGCGGAAACGTCCATCCGGCCCGATGATGCCCCGATCCAGGCCGACGGCCACGGCGTCGACCAGTCCGCTGCCGCAAAGGCCGCGAGGCACCACGCCCCGGACGACGCGGCACTCCAGCTGATCGCCACGCCATTCGACCTCCGAGATGGCCCCGGTGGCGGCGCGCATGCCCATGGAAATGCGGGCCCCCTCAAAGGCCGGACCGGCCGCAGCGGAAGCGCAGACGATGCGGGAACCGTGGCTGACAACGATTTCCCCGTTCGTGCCGAGGTCGAGCAGCGCGGCCGGAGCCTGGCTGCGGTGCAGCCCGGTGGCGAGGATGCCGGCGAGAATATCGCTGCCGACGAATCCGCCGAGGCAGGGGAGGAATTTCACTTCAACATGGCGGCGGCTCCAGCTGAGTTCGTCCGAAGTAAAGAGCTGGGCGTCGCGGGAGGCGGGCGAGAACGGGTGCCGGGCCAGCGACTCGACCGGAAGGCCGGAAAACAGGTGATGCATGGCGGCATTCCCGGTGATGAGGACCTTGCGCAAGGGGCGGCCCTGGCGGGGAATCCCTTCGAGCAACTCATTAATGAGGCCGCCGATCTGCGCGCGAATCTTGCGGGTGAGCGTTTCGGCTCCGCCGTTGAGCGCGTAGTCGAGCCGGGTCATGACGTCCGAGCCGTGAACGGACTGGGCGTTCAAAGCGGAGGCGACCGCGAGAACATGGCCGGTGTGGAGATCGAGAAGCTGGGCGGCAATGGTGGTGGTGCCAAGATCGACGGCAATCCCCAGACCGTCACCGGGGGTGAACTGGATGGGGGTCTCATCGGCCAGGATCGGCATTTCCCATTGGGCGATCTCGAGCGTGACCGAGCGCTCGATTTTGCCCTGGCACGAGAGGCGCCAGCCCTGCGTGAGCATCTCCGCCGGGAGCGCGCGCTTCTCCTTTTCGTTGGGCTCCCAGGCTCCATCCAGAACGCGCACCCGGCAGCCGCGGCAATTTCCCTTGCCGCCGCAGGCAAATTCCACCCCTTCCGGGAAGAGGAAATCCCGGAGCGAAGCGCCGGCTTCCGCCTGGATGGTTTTGCCGCTGGGAAGGAGCGTGATCGACGTCATACTTTTGCGAACTGATCGGGAGCGAAAGCGGAGGCGTAGTCGAAGAGGGCGCGAACGTTTTCCGGGGGCGTGTCGCGGGGAATCTCGCACCCGGCCCCGACGATATAGCGGGAACCGGCCTGAGAGTGGCAGGCCCGAACGGCGTCCCAGACCCCGGCTCGCGTGCCGTTCCGAAGAATCGCGACCGGGTTGAGATTCCCGAGGAGCACCTGTTGCGCGCCCATTTTCTGGCGGGCTTCGGCGAGCGGCGCCGGAAAGTCGAGATCGATGATCTCGGCCTGGAGCGAGCCCATGCCGGAAAGGGCGAATCGAGTGTTCCCGCAGATGTGGAGGCGAACGCGCGCGCCCATGGCGTGGATGCCATCGACGAGCTTCTTTTCAAACGGCCGGACGAACTCTTCGTAGATCTGCGGGCCGACCAGGGAAGCGGCGGCATCTCCGACGCCGATGATGTCAGCTCCGGCATGGATTTGGGCTCGGGCGAAATTCAATTCCAAGGCGACCACCCATTCGAAGAGATCGCGCACGAACTGGGGATCATCGTAGAAATCGAGCATCAGCGTATTGATGCCACGGAGATCGGCCGCTTCCGCGCACGGGCCTTCGATCCAGCCTTCGACGATCTTTTCGGAGCCGATTCGCGACTTCAGAGTGTCAATGGCCCGGAGCCCGTTCAGCATGCGCCGCCCGGAATCCGGGAAGGGCATCGCCAGTCGAAGGAGAGTGGATTTGTCGGTCAGCAAGGCTTGATCCTCGATGAGGGCGGCCGGGCTGTTGGGAAAGAATTCCACGGCCGCTCCGCAATCGGCGGCTTCGCGGGCGGGATCCGACATGGTGTTGACGTAGTCAAAGCCGAACTGTTCGGCCACGCGGAGCTGGCCTTCCGCCAGGACGCGATAATCGGTCTCGTAACTGAGATAAGGCGCCCCGATGAGATCCGCGGCAAATTGCATGGTGATCGGCATGAGGGGCAGCCGATCGACCGGTTCGCCATCCAGGTGGGCCAGGACTCGTTCGCGGCTATTCATCGCGCGTCCTTTTCGTTTGGAAGGGAAGCGGCGACGAGGGCGTCATCATAAGTAGCGCGAACCTGCTGGCCGGGCGGCACCACGAGAAAGTCGGAGCTGGCCCAATCTCCGCTCAACAAGCGCCGGAGGAGGCCCAGATCGCCGCGCAGCTTTTCGAACTGCCAGCCGCTGGCCCGGGCTTCATCCTGAGCTTCCTGCTCGAAGCGGGCGTCGGGCGCAGGGCCAGTCTCAATGAAAGCGAGGCGATCGTAATGCTTCCGCTGATCGCCGAGAAGGCTGTGCAAATAGGCGCCTGCTTCGGCGCCATACTGGGAGATCCGCTGTTCCTGGGTGGCGTTAAGGCCGTGGCGTTCGGCCACGGACAACGCCCGCAGGTGATCGGGATTCCGCCGGCGCTCGAGCCAGCCGGAGCTGCGGAAGTACGCGCCGGGATGACGTTCGAAATAGGCCGCGTAGCGCTGATGGCTGCCGAGCAGAACCGCGATGCAGTCGTGCGTGCGCGGGAGAACCAGAGGGACGCCACGCGCCTGGAGCCCGGTGGTGCCGTAGCTGCAGAGGCCGTAGCCAAGGAGGATCGCGTCGAACTGGCCCTCGCTGGCGGAGTCGACCGCGTCCTGAAGGCGGACGCTCATCCGGCAGGAGGGGAGTTCGTGCAGGCCCTTCGAAAGGAAAGTGACGCTGACGGGATGGGGCAACCCTTCCTGCAAAAGCGCCGCCACCTCGCGAGCAAAGACTGCGCAACTGATCAGTTTCAGCCGCATGGTTGCTTGAGCAATTTCCGCTCATGAATTTCGCGGATGAAGTCCGGACTGGTGCCGCAGCAGCCTCCGACGAAAGAAGCGCCCGCGGCCAGCAGTTCCGGAATGAAGCGGGCAAACTCCGCCGGCCCGATGTGGTAAACGGCCCGGCCGTCCCGGATCTCCGGCAAACCGGCGTTTGGCTTGATCCAGATGGGCAGCTGCGTGGCGGCATGAAGGCGGCGGCAGACCAAGGGAGCCGTGGCTATTCCCTGCCCGCAGTTCGCTCCGATGACGTCCGCGCCTGCTTCAGCCAGTCCCGCGGCGGCCCGTTCGGGAGTCACGCCCATCATGGTGCGGTCCTTCTCCTTGCCGGAATCGAAGACCATGCAAGCGACCACGGGAAGTCCGGTGGAGTGAGCGGCCGCGACCGCTGCGCGGGCTTCTTCGAGATCGGCCATGGTCTCGACCACGATGGCGTCCGGGCCCGCTTCGGCGAGGGCGTCGGCCTGGCGCTGAAAAGCCGCGCGAAGGTCATGGGGAGTGATTTCGCCGCTGAGCAGCAATTTGCCGCTGGGGCCCATGGAGGCGAAAACGGCAGCCCGCCCGCCTGCCGCCTGACGGGAGATCCAGACTCCTGCGCAATTCAACTCGCGGAGATCGTGCGCGAGGCCGGCCTCGCGGAGGCGGAAAAGATTGGAGCCAAACGTATTTGTAAGGATGACCTGGCTGCCGGCGTTGACGTAAGCCGCGGCGACTGCGGAGACCCGGTCCGGGTGGTGGAGATTCCAACTGTCGGGGAATTCGCCTATGGGCAGGCCGCGCGCCTGCAGTTCGGTGCCCCAGGCGCCGTCGGTCAGGACGGGGCCGTTCCGGACAAGTTGCGCAATGACGGCGTTCATACAGGCTGAAGTGCGAGTAGATTCCTGGCCAGCGTGACCGCCTCGACCGCATTGGCCCCGTAGGCGTCAGCCCCGATCTGGCGGGCGAAATCCGCCGTGACGGGAGCGCCGCCGATCAGAACCCGGACGTGAGAGCGGAGGCCCTCCTCATGCAAAGCGGCGATCGGTCCTCGCATCGAAAGCATGGTAGTGGTCAGGAGCGCGGACATGGCGAGGATTTGAGCTCGCTCAGCTTTGACGGCGGCGACGAACTTCTCCGCGGAGACATTGACCCCGAGGTCGATGACTTGAAACCCGCCGCCTTCAAGGAGCGCGGCCACGAGATTCTTGCCGATGTCGTGCAGATCCCCTTTCACCGTTCCAATAACGATTCGACCGAGCGGTTGCGCGCCCCGGGCGGCCAGCAAGGGGCGGATGAGTTCCATGCCCGCCTTCATGGCCCGAGCCGAAAGAAGCAATTCGGGCACAAAGTATTCGCTCCGTTCGAAGCGGGCTCCGACCTCGTCCATGGCCGGAGACATGAATTCATTGACGAGTTGGAGAGGGTCCAAGCCCTCGGCCAGGGATTCCTCCGTCAGGGCGCGAGCCATTTTGTCCTGGCCCGCGACGATGGCTTCGTACAGACGCGCTGGACCCGTCAGTGGACCGGGCGGCTCGCCGGAGGGAGCTCCTGCATGGTTGTTGGTAGACAACACATAAATAGAATCAATCCGGAGCTATTCGCGCTTAGGCTCTTTTGCTGGATTCACCACCAAAATTGGCCAGAGAAGGCCCTCCATCCGCATCAGCGCCCGCAAGAGCGGGACTTGGGCTGGATTGGCAAACGCCTGGCTCTGTGGCATTTCTTAGGCATGACGCTGAGCAAGCGAGGAGGGATTTGCTGGTCACGATGGGGCGTTCGCACTGTTTTCGCCCTGATATTTACAGCCGGAGCCCTCTTCGCGGCCGAGGATTTGGGGGAGGCACCCGGCAAAACGGCCCAACAAATCATGGATGCCTCCCGGGATGCCGTGGTGGTGATCCGGCAGATCGGGAGGGATGGAGCGCGCGAGGGGCTGGGGACCGGCTTTGTGATTTCCCGGGACGGATTGGTGGCGACAAGCCTGCACGTGATCGGCGAGGCGAGGCCGTTGACCGTATCTTTCGCCAATGGGAAAAGCGCCAAAGTGACCGAGATCCATGCCTGGGATCGCAAACTGGACCTGGCGGTCATCCGGGTGGAGGGAACGGATCTCCCGAAACTGCGATTGGGCGACTCGGACAATCTGAAGCAAGGAGCGCCGGTGGTGGCCATCGGCAATCCGCAAGGTTTGACGCATAGCATTGTGCAGGGGGTTGTCTCGGCTGTGCGGGATTTTGAGTTCGGGCCGATGATCCAACTGGCGATTCCGATCGAGCCCGGCAATAGCGGAGGTCCGCTCCTGGACATGAAAGGGCGGGTGCAGGGCATTCTCGATATGAAATCGGCGGTGACGGAGAACCTGGGCTTCGCCACGCCGATCAATGCGCTGAAGCCATTGTTGGACCATCCGAATACCGTGCCGCTGGAGCGGTGGCTGGCGTTCGGCGCGCTGAATGAAAGCCTTTGGAAGCCCGTGATGGGGGCTCAATGGCGCCAAAAGGCAGGGATGATTACGGTGGATGGGGCCGGGGAGGGGTTTGGCGGGCGCTCCCTGTGCCTGTCACAAAAGGAGGTTCCTGAGGGGCCTTACGAATTGGCCGTCAGTGTGCGGTTGGATGACGAGTCGGGCGCCGCCGGGCTGGCCTTTGCCTCGGACGGAGGGGATCGCCATTACGGGTTTTACCCGAGTGCCGGGCAATTGCGGCTGACGCGCTTTGACGGGCCGACCGTTTTCACCTGGACGATTCTGCGGCAGATCGATGCCGCCAGCTATCATCCGGGCGAGTGGAACCGCATCAAGGTGCGGGTCGATCCCCAGCATATCTCCTGTTTCGTGAACGGTCAGATGGTGACCGAAATCGACGAAGGGCCTGGCGAGCGGGGAAAAGCCGGGCTGGCGAAATTTCGAAACACCAGCGCTCAATTCCGAAATTTTCAGATCGGCCGTTCGGTGGACTCTGATATCAAGCAAAACGGAGATGCGGCCGGCAGTGAGGATCAGATCAAGTCGCGGCTGGCGAAACTGGTCGACAGAGCGGGCGGGACGGACCTGGAGGATGCCGCGCTGCAGGATGCAGCGGCTTCCCGCACCCGCCTCCTGGGGATGGCCCGGGAGTGGGATCAAAAGGCGGCGGGCGCGCGAAAACTGGCGCGGGACCTGAATGAAAAAGCGGTGGAGCGCGAGTTGTTGCGAGCTTTGGAGCCTGAAGAGGCACGGGTTGACCTTTTCTCGGCGGCTTTCCTGATCGGGAGAATCGAGAATCCGGAGCTGGAGGTCAGCGCCTACCGCGAAGAGCTGGAAAACATGGCGCAGGAAGTGAGGAAGGGCTGGCCGGGGAGTGCTCCCAGCAATCGCGCAAAGCTGGAGAGCCTGCGCAAGTACCTATTTGAGGAGAGTGGGTTTCACGGCAGCCGGAGCGACTACTATAATCGGGCCAACAGTTTTATGAACCGGGTGCTGGAGGACCGGGAAGGGATTCCGATCACCTTGTCCGTCCTCTTTCTGGAGTTGGGCAACCGCCTCGGGATCGAAAAGCTCCAGGGAATGCCGTTCCCGGGGCATTTCATGGTGCGTTTTCTCGACGGCGACCAGGAGGCGCTCTACGTGGATGTGTTCGATGGGGGCAAAATCTACAAACGCTCCGAGCTTTACGCGCTGATCGCCACGCGGAGCGAAGTGCCTTTGCTGGACGAGCACTTCAAGCCCGCAGCCAAGCGCGATATTATTGTGCGGATGCTCAAGAATCTGGCGGGGGCTGCTTCCGGGACCGCGAGCCTGCCCTACCTGGATTTGCTGCTGGCCGTGTCGCCGAATGACGCGCTGGAACATTGGCGGCGGGCTTCCCTCCGCTTGCAAGCGGGCGAACGCAGCCGGGCCCGGGATGATCTGCAATGGCTGCTGGAGAAGCGGCCGGCGGGCTTCGATCTCGAACGAGTCGACGAGCTTTACCAGAGCCTGCGGTGAAGGGCGGACTGTGACGAACGATTCTCCGGCTGCGTCGCGATCGGCTGTCGGCAGGACCCTGTCGGTGCTGCGGCATCGGCCGTATCTGCTCTTCTGGCTGGGCGCGTTCATCTCGAACACCGGCAACTGGACGGAGAACGCGGCCCAAAGCTGGGCCGTGACCACGCAAACGCAGGGCAGCCCGCATCAAGGGCTGATGGTGGAGATTCTGCAATTCGCGGATTTCTGTCCGGTGCTGCTGCTGGCGCTTTTCGCGGGTGTGATCTCGGACCGGGTGAATCGGAAGGTCTGGCTGATCATCCTCCAGAGCGCGGCGTGCGTTCTCGGGGCCGGGCTGGCGATGGCGGCGTTCCTGGGGCGAGCCACCCCCTGGGTGGTGATTCTGTTTACGTTCCTGGAGGGAATCGTCTGGGCGCTGAACGGCCCGACGATCATGGCCACGGTCTCGAAGTTGGTGCCGCGAGGCGAGCTGGACCGGGCGCTGGCCTTGAACTCGGTGCAGTTTAATCTCGCCCGGTTATGCGGTCCGATGGTGTCCGCGGCGTTGATTGGCGTGATTGGAGTGGCCGGTTCATTCGCGTTCAATGCGCTCACGTTTATTCCGCTGCTGGCGGTGCTGGCCGTGGAAATTCCGCATCTGCCTCCGGCGGCTCGGGCCAAGGAGGCCTCGATCACCGCGGAACTGCGGGAAGGGTTGCACTATGTCTGGACGCATCCGGGGACCCGCCGGCTGACGCTCATGAGCGTGATTTTCATGTTTCTCAGCGCTCCATTGCAGGGGTTGCTGCCGGTGTTTGCGCAAACGATTCACGGCGGCGGCCCGACGTTGTTCGGCTCGATGCTTTCGGCCATCGGGCTGGGATCGATTCTGGGGGCATTCCTGCTGGCGGTTATTCCGGCCTATTACCCGCGGCACCACCTGATTCCACTGGCGATGCTGATCTTCTCCGGGCTGGGAGTGGCATTCAGCTTTTCCCACTCGGTGCCGTTGAGCCTGGGTCTGCTGGTGGCTTGTGGAACCTTTTGGCTGCTCAGCCTGAACCCGACCAATACCGCGAACCAGCTTCTGGCGACCGAGAACAACCGCGGCCGGGTGCTCTCGGTCATGCTCCTGGCGCAACAGGGCGGCATGCCGCTGGGCCATTTGCTGGCCGGATTCCTTACGCATTACCTGTCTCCACAAGCGGTGCTGCGCGTGATGCTCGGCACTCTGATGGCCGCGACGGCCTGCTTCCTCTGGCGGCGTGAGCCCGCGATCGACAATCTCCCTCGGCGTCGGCTGGGTGAGTTGTCCTTTGCGGCGAATCTCTGGGAGGCGATCACGGCTCACTCCCACCATCCGGATTATCCCGCGGAAATCGCGGTCGAAAGCCGGGAAAAGGATTCACCAGCGCGGGTTTAGAGGGCGATTGTCAGCCCGCTCGAAAGAAGCGGATGGCGGCCGCAGTGGCGGCCGCCGCGTAAAGCAAGAGAACCGCCAACGGCTTGAGAACATCCTGGAGGCCGCCTCCGAAACTGATCAATTGATGGAAGGCATCCATGGCCCAGGCACTGGGGAAGAGATGGCCCACGAGCCGGAGATGGTCCGGCACAATTTCCAGCGGCCACCAACAGCCCCCCAACGCGGCCATGACCATGCTCGCCAGAACGCAGATGGCGACGATCTTGTCTTCGCGCGCGATCAGGGAGCCCGCCAGGACGCCGCAGGCCGCAGCCACCGCGGTGTAGACCAGGCTGACCAGAAGAAGCAGCGGCAGCTGGCCGGCAAAATCGATGCGCAGGGCGAGCGCGGCGAACGCCAGAAGCGTTCCGGCTTGCACTCCGCCCAACAGGATCAAGCCTCCGACCTTGCCGAGAACCAATTGGTGAACCTGTATCGGTTGCGCCAGCATGCGTTTGAGCACCCCTTCGCGCCGTTCGCCGGCGAGGGTGGCGCCGCCGAAGATCAACAGGTTCATCATAAGGAACATTACCAGAACCCCGGGGACCGACTGTTGATGCCCATGGGGCATGGGCCGGCGGCTGGCAAAACTGGAGTTCAGCCGCACGGGATTGGGGTGGGCTTGAGCGGCGCGGAGGGCCGGCTCGGAGAAGGGGGCCGCGGCGCTCTCCAGGAAGTAGCTGTTCACGGCGATGAGTGCGCGGATGATCTTGGCCAAAACAAGCATGCGTGCATCGTCCTGGGCATCTTGAGCCTGAAAGACCGTGAGCTTGACCGGTTCCCGGGATTGGATCCGTTCGGTGGCATCCTCCGGAATACGCACGCCAAGCTCGGCGTTTTCCTTTTGGGTGGAAATGGTCAGGCCTTGGGCGCCGAGTTCCTGAACGAAGATTGCACCGATATATCCATGATCCTGATTTTCGATCACGACGGGAGGACGCGGACTGGCGGGTGCGCCGGGACCGCGGTTGGCGAAGCCGAGAAAAAAGGCGAAAAGCAGGGGAGAGCCGAAGAGCCAGAAGTAAGCGGTCCTCTCCTTGAGAAAGAGCCGAAGATCGTTGACCGCGATCAGAAAGATGCCCCTCATGCTAGCCCCGTTCCCCTCTCAGCAGGCGGCGTTCCAGGACGGCGCCCGCCAGAGCCGCCAGCAGCAGTCCGGCGGCCGCCAGTTTCCCGACGACCAGCGCGGCCGCCAGGTAATCCGGTGCGCCCGCCTGAGCGCCGCGCAACGCTTCGATGAACCAGTAGTTGGGCGTGAGCGTGGAGATGTGCTCCCGCATAAAAACTGGCAATTGATTCGCGGGAAAATAGCTGCCTCCGGCGAAGGCGAGGAGGAACAGAGTGATGGTGTTCGTTGTTTCGGATCGTCGTTCGGATGGGGCCAGAGCAACCAAAGCGGCGAGAAAACCGGCCGCGAAGAGGGAGTAGCCGGCACAAAGCAGGGCAATCAGGCTGGGCCGCCGCCAATCGATCCCGAAAACCAAGCCGCCGCCGAAGAAGAGAATGATGCTCCCGGCGAGGACAGTCAGCGCGGCCAGCAGGACTTTGCCCAGGATGAAAGCTCGGAGTCCCGAAGTCACGCTCCGGATGCGATCAAGCGTTTTCATCCGCTTTTCCCGATGAATGTCGCGTAGGGTGTGATCCGCGAGGAAGAGAAGAAATGCACTGGCCATGCCCGGCAGAATGAAGGCGAACACGCCGCCCCGGCGTTCGGGCTCGTTTTGTTTGGCCGCGCTCAGGGTTTCCCTGCGGTAAGTCAGGAGGGGTGGCGTCAGGAAGGAGCGTGCTGCGTTCACTCGTTCGCCGAGCCGTGTAAAGACGCCGGCCAGTTCGAGGAAATCGAACTGATTGGTGATCATCCCCTCGATTCGCGGCATTTCGCCTTGGAAATTTCGGGAAAGGGCGCTTAAGCCGGTAGCCGCCACGGCGCACAACTCTTCGACAATGGCCGGATAAAAACTCTGAGCCGGATTCTTGATCACCTGGATTTCCAGTCCGGACTCGCCGTGAAGATAATCCTTCGTGAAATCACGGGGCACGACCACCGCCGCACTGATCTTGTTTTCGCGCAACAGGCGCACGGCTTCATCCCGGTCTGGGCTCATGATTTCGAAATGCCGGGCGGCGTCGCCCTGGCTGAGCGCCGATTTGAAAAGCGAGCCGAGGATCGAGCCATCCTCGTCCACGATCGCCACCTTGATGCGGGCGACTTGGGGGCCACGGGTCCCGCCTCCGCCAAACGCGAGTCCGAACAGGGCTGTGATGGCCAGGGGCAAAGCGAGATTGAGCACGAGCGGCCAGGGATTCCGGAGAATTCTTTGCGCGTCCTTGATGAGCAATAGCCAAAGCACAGAATCTATTCACGGAGTTCGCGGCCGGTTAGTTGGAGGAAGACATCATTGAGCGAGGGCTGCTTGAGCATCACGTTTTGTGCGCGCACGGGCAATTGGAGTAGGTCGCGGAGGCATTCCACGGGATCTGCCTCTCCCAGCGAGGCGATCGTCATTTGCCGGTCGGACTTCTGGATCAGGCGGAACTTGTGCTCGAACCCGGGCCATTGCGCCGGATTGACGTCGCCGAACGCCCCTTCGAGCAAAAAGACGCGATCGCCCCCGAGCCGTCTCTGTAATTCCGCCAGCGTTCCTTCCGCCAGGAGGCGTCCCTGGTCAATGATGCCAATGCGCTGACAGAGAGTTTCAGCTTCTTCAAGATAGTGCGTCGTATAAAGAACGGCGGCGCCGTCCGCCGCCAGCCCGCGCACGAATTCGAGAATGTTCGAGCGGGCTTGGGGATCGATTCCCACGGTCGGTTCGTCCAGGAGAAGAAGCTTCGGGCGATGCATCAAGCCGCATCCAATATTGATCCGCCGTTTCATCCCGCCGGAATAGAGCTTTACCGCGTCTTTCGCCCGGCTCTCCAGGGAGAGCGCCTGGACTAATTCCTGCGCCCGGCTCCGGGCATCGCGCGCGCTCAACCCGGCGAGGCGGCCCCAAAACTGAAGGTTCTCGAGTGCGCTGAGCTCTTCGTAGAGCGCCAGGTCTTGCGGCACGACTCCGATGGCGCGCTTCGCCCGCAAAGAGTCCTTCCAAACGTCGAAGCCATCGACCGTCACGCTTCCGCCGTCTGGCCGCAGCAGGCCTGAGATCATGGAAATCGTCGTTGTTTTGCCGGCCCCGTTGGGACCGAGCAGTCCGTAAACTTCGCCCGGGCGGACGTCAAAGGAAACGTCTTGAACGGCGGAGATGTCCCCGTATTTTTTCGAGAGATGGGCGGCCCGGAGCATTTCCATGCGTCCGGGCAGTTAACCGGGATTAGTCCGATCTGAAAACTCCAAATGCACCAAAAGCGACCGGTCCGCGGGTCCCTAAAGTGAGACGCCCTCCCGGGATCCGGCACTGACGGCAGTGGCCGCCCGTTCGAGGACGGCACGTAGATCCTGGAGGCGCACCGGCTTCGAAAGATAGTCGTCCATGCCGGCGCGCAGGCACTCTTCCCGATCGCCCGTCATGGCGTTGGCGGTCATCGCTGCGATTCGCACTGAGGATTTTTCCCCCGGCAGCGCGCGAATGAGGCGGGAGGCTTCAAATCCATCCATTTCAGGCATTTGACAATCCATCAGGATGAGATCGTAAGAAGAGCTGCTGAAACGATCGAGGGCCTCCTGGCCGTTGACGGCGAGGTCGGCGGTGTAACCGAGCTTTTTCAGCTGCTGCAGGGCTACCTTTTGGTTCACTAGATTATCTTCAGCGAGAAGAATCCGAAGTCGTCCTTGAGGCCTGGGCTCCGGCTGCGGATGCGGCGCAAGGTTGAACGCAGCGGCCGGCGGTTCGCCCTCCGCGGCCTGAACCCCAGGGGCCTGCTGGAGGTGAAACAACATTTTCGCCAATTCGTGCCGATTCAGCGGTTTTGGCAGGCGGGCTACATTCCCCGGCTTGAGCTGGACCTGAGCACAATCGCGAATGGTCGTAAGCAGCAGGAACCGCAAGGGAACATCCGCGCGCAAGGTTTTCGCCAGGGCGAGCCCGTCGGTGGTTTCCGCATCCAGGATGACGAGGCTTTGCGGCGGGGCGGATCGAGCCGCCGCGGTGAGAGCTTCTGGAGTTGCGACCATTTGTGGGCGGAGGCCGAACGCGTCGGCGTAATCGCGCAGAATCTCTCGAGCGCGGGTGGACCGGCTGAAGATAAGGACTGGGCCTGAGCTGAGCCGGACGGTCTTTTCCCCGAAAGTCAGGCTCCCGGCGGCTGCATCGAGGAGAAGATCAAATCGGAAGGTTGAACCGCGGCCCAGCTCGCTTTGAACCGAGATCTGGCCACCCATCTGCGCAATGAGACGCTTGGAAATCGCGAGGCCCAAGCCGGTGCCCCCGTAGCGCCGGGTGCTCGATTGATCCACTTGCTCGAACGCGGAGAAAAGCCGTTGCTGATCCTCCGGTGCAATGCCAATGCCTGTATCCTGGATGGAAAACTCAATCCGCCTTTTGCCGGACGAAGACTCCACCTGCGCGACCCGCAGGAAGACCTCTCCGGCCTCCGTAAACTTGATCGCGTTTCCGAGGAGGTTGAGCAGAATCTGGCGGACACGACCGGAATCGCCCAGGACACGAGTGGGCACGCGCTCGTCGATCCAATAGTTCAATTCCAGGCTTTTCTGCTGGGCGCGTTCGGCGACCAGCTCCACCGCGGCGTTGATCACCTGCGGCAGATCGAATTCCGCGTGCTCCAGGCTCATCTTGCCGGCTTCGATCTTCGAGAAATCGAGGAGGTCATTAATGATGACCAGAAGCGCCTCGCCACTGGCCGTAACCGTTTCCGCCAGCTGGCGCTGGGCATGGTTCAAGCCGGAATCGAGCAGCAAATTGGACATCCCAACGACGCCGTTCATCGGGGTGCGGATTTCGTGGCTCATGGCGGCGAGGAACTGGCTCTTGGCCCGGTTGGCGCCTTCCGCCGCTTCACGCGCCTTTTCGGCCTCTTGCCGCGCGTGCTGAGCCGCTTCTTCGGCTGACCGGCGCTCGGCAACCTCGGCTCTCAACTTGCGGGTTTGTTTCTCGACGACCCGGCGGAGGCCGCGGATCCAGGCGGCTGAACCGGTCAGAGTCGCCAGGAGAACCGCCACCACTCCCAGGGTGTGCCGCATGCTCCACCAGGGCGGCCGGGCCAGAATGGAAAGATCATCTTTCCGGGGGACCAATAACTCGAAGCGATCCACATCTCGGCGCTCCGGCACCCCTTGGGCGAGATACACCCCCCGCAAAGCCAGGATGGTGCCGGGGGCTGCCTCAAGGGTGGCCTCATTCCAGTGGAGGGTGGCAAGAAAGGTTCGAGATCCGCTTTGGACCTCCAGCGATTCCACGAGCCCATCTTTCCGCCGTGAAATCAGGCGGCCTTGGATCTCCACCCGCGTGGCGTCGAACTCTGGGTGCAGCAGGTCTGATGGATCCAGGAGCCGGGCGGGCGGGAGATTCGTCACTCCAATCTGGCGCACGACCGCGTCTCGCAGGTAGAGCGCAGGCCCAACGGTCCGAAGGAATCCCACTGCTTCCACCAGGCTGCCGTCCGCCATAGACGCCGATTGCTTCGGGAGAATGCGGAGGCCGTTGGTGCCGTTGGCCAGGAGATATTCGCCGGCGCGATGGCCGATGATTTCACCGGCGATCCGGACCCGTTGAAACTCGTCCGCGGTCGCATCGAACAGCTGCAACGCCGCCAGATCTTTCAGGGGCGTGGCGAAAGGATCGACCGGTGCTTCGCGCTCCATGCTTACGGAAAACGTGTTGAGATAGATTTCGCCGGGAATAACGTTGCCGGTCCCGGTGTCCCAGCGGGCCGTCATGACTCCGCGAATGTTGATTAATGCTCCGGTGTAGCGTTGGAGATCGCTTGGATTGGCATCCGGGATAGTGACCTTGAGCACCCCGTCCCTGAGCATCAGGTCCAACGTTTGGCTGGTGGCCGAGCTGACCAACCCCCTGAGCTCCACATATTGGGCATCGGCGCTTCCGATCATGAGTTCCTGCCAGGTCGGCTTGATGGGCTCGGGCAGCGCGGCGGTGCCGAGCTTGGAAATCCGGTCGCAGAGGAGATTGGGCGCAAATCCGCCCGCTTTGGTTGTGCCTTCGATTTCGATGTAATCGCCGACATCTGGCCAGGCGTCCGAACGCCAATACAAATTCTCCGCGAAGATGCCACGAGTGTCATCCTGGATCAGTCCGTTATCCGCAGAGCCCCAGGCGCAGGTGACCACCGCGCGGACCTTGACAGGATAATGCAAATCCGCTTCCTCCCGTGAAAGTCGATGCACTTGTTCCAGCGTGGTTAGGAGCGGGAGCTTGGGTTCGGATTCCGAGGGGCTGCCTTCGCGAACGACGGGCAGGTAGATGCAAGGTCCGCCGCTTTTCCAGCGAAGGCACCCGAGCAATTCCACTTCGGCCGGACCCGCTGTTGGAATTCTGGCGGCAAAGGGCAGGTCGAACTGGTCGATCTGAAATATGGTTGGAACGCCCCCAGCATGAAGCTGGCCGCGCGCGCGAAAGCCACCCGGTTGTTGGTGGGCCAGATTCAGAGCCAGTTGTCCGGGCGCGAGGCGATTCCAGGCTTCGGTTCGAACCGCCAGGACAGAGACCTGGCTCAGATCGGGGCAGATCAGCTTGCCCGCCACCCGCCGGTCGCCACTGATCAGGGGAATGCAGATTCCTTCCAGGCGAACCCGCGCCCGCAAAAGATAAACCGGGGGGGATCCTTTTTCTGGCAAGTAGATGCGCATTTTGCCCGTGCGGGTGGTGAGTTCCAGTTCCCAGCCGTCGTTGTTTTCCGCGAGCGAGGTCACGTCGCCTTCGACCGCAGCCCACTTATACCCCTCAAACCGGATGGTCTGGCCCGGATTGACCTGGATCGGTGGGATGTTCGTGCCAACGCCAGACGCCTGAAACTCACAGTTCCGCCTTCCGAGATAAACGCGGGCGCCGTCATCCGAAAATAGAGTGAAGGTGTACTCGCCGGTCTTTGGCACTTCTATGAATCCGTCGAATGTCACCCCGACACGCTCTTCCCGAGGAGTTCCGTCGAGGGTGATTGTCTCAACTACGCTGGTTTCCGCCGGAGTCAGGGCCGGGAAGTCCGGCAGAACATCCCATTCGCCGAGGTATGATTTTCGGATTATGCCCGCGGACCAATTAGTTGCCGCGCTGGCCGCAGCCGGGTCGGGATGCTTTAACAACGAGCCGGGCAGGATTTGATTGGTCAAGGTCGGCCCAGCGATGAAAAGCTTGAGAACGCGGGGATTCAACCCATTAAAATGATCCACCCGAATCGGTTGCAAGCCGGCCTCCAACTGCGTCGTGACCTTAAGCTCGCGGTCGTTATGGATTCCGTCGTCCTCCAGGAACGGCACTTGCTCAAAGTCGACAAACAAGCCTGCCTTGGAGAGGCGCGCAATGCCGGTGATCTGAACCGACTGGCCGATTTCCAGGTTTTCCATGCCCGGCCCGAGACGGACCATGATTGCGCCCGTTGCATCCTGAAAAACGACAGCTCGGTTCTCTGGATCGAGAGCTCGAACGGTGACCTGCAGGTTCAGGCGCGAATTCTCATAAGAATGGGCTCGAGCGCTCGAATGGAGATCGATGACACGCGAGAGGACGTTCAAAGGATTGGGGTCGCCGATGGCGCTGTCGTAGCGCCATTCAATCCAACTGGATCTGGATGCACCGTCATTCAGGCTGAAATCAAGCCACTTCGTGCTCAGATCGCCGTCAAATACTTTGCGCCGGCTTTCCCAGGGAGCGTTCTCGCCGTGAACTGTGACGACGTCGCGCAAGCTGGGCCGCAGGTCCGCGCCTTCTTTGCCGTCGAGCGTGCCGGTGATTTGCAATTCAGAAATCTGGAGTGAGTTCGCTGAACTGGGTTCTCGCACCGAATTGAATTCGAGGCGGAATGCGTTGCAATCCGCGTGCCTTGCCGGGGTGAAACTTCGTGTCTCAAAGCGGTTAACGAAAGTTTCATTCGTCCGAACATCCAGAACGACCCAAGTCGCGCCGTGGTCGGTCGAGCCGAAAAGCTTCCAGTCGCGCGGATCACGGGAGGGGTAATCGTTGGCCGAAGTGATGGAATACTCGGTCAGAATTCGGGAGTGGCCCGCCGCCCGCGACCTTTCGGCGAAAAGGCAAAGGGTGAGCGCTAGCAGGAGCACTCTGAACGGTGCGATCTTCATCCGATATTCGTCTATCTTTTAATCTCAGAGCGCTTCCTAACTGTTGCCCGTTCAAACGGCGGAATCGCCGTCCCTGCGCTTGTTCACTTATCGGCAGAACTGTAAGCCTTCCCAACCTCGCTGGATTAGCGGAATTTGCTTCTTTGTTCGCAAATTTAGTGAATCAAAGAGGGAGAGGGATGGTGAGAGCTGCATTGCATTGCAGTGGAATGAGTTGCGCGTGTTGTGAAATGAAGCGCAAAAGGGCGTGGCAAATCGGGGAGCCTCCTGCTCTATAAGTAAAAGGGATGGGTAGGGTCTTTTGGAAGCATCTCTCGGACAGAGCCTTTGCGTTCGTCACGCACGGTTTCCGCGGGGGAATCGAGCGGCGAGCGAGGCCGCAGCGCGCCATCGACCCGCGATGGCGAGAAGTTGATGGGAAGCTTGGGAGAAAGCAGGCTTGGTTTCGTTCAGCAAGGCCCTCGCGGCCGCAGACCGGAGTTCGCCGAGAAATCTTCGGCGAGCTCTCCGGGCGAATTGCAGCAGAATTGCGATTGAAACAAGAAGCTGCAGTGCTCGCAGCCAGGGCGAATTTGAGAAGCCGGTTAGCAAGGCCAGGCTCCAGCCACAGAAACCGATTGTCCCGAGAACTTGGAGGAGAGCGATCGCGCTCGCCTCGCCGGTGTTGCGCGCAAAGAGTGCTCGGCGCATGGACATCCAGCACAGGGCGTAAAGAGCGAGCGGCGTGAGCGTGATTCCCGTCAGCCAGCAGAACAGCCATCGTGGGCGATCGTCTGGATCGAGCATTCCGCCGAAGCCAAACGTGATGTATCCCGCGACCATCAAGACGGTGGAAAACAGAGAAACCAGCGCGAACGGCGGGAGAAAGCGGCGTCGCAGGGAAAGCCAGATGCCCCCGGCGATCATTTCAGCTGTCGAAGGCGTGCAGAGGATTAATTCCAGCGTGCCGTTGATGCGGTCAGCAACCAATTGACGGGCGGCATGCGCTGGAATGGAGGAGAACAGGACTACCACCCACGAGAGCCCAATCGCGATGACAAAGATGGAGGCTACGTTGAGCGCCTTGACCAGCCAGATCAAGTAGGCCAGCCAAGTCCAGGCGATTACCGGGGCCAGAAGCCAGAGCCACAGCAGGAGTCCTCCCCAACGGTCGCGACTGTTCAGCCAAAAGAGCGGGTTGAGGTCCAGCCATCGCCCGCGCCGGCGCACTGTTCCAGACCGGGCCCGCAACCAGGCAGGGCCGGACAGGCGGCCGGCGTTAAATCCCGCCCTCCAGCGGACGGCCCAGGGGAGGATGAAACCTGCGAGAAGCGCGAAACTCCAACCGACGAAATGCGTGGCTAACAGATGAATCCAGAAACGTGCAACCTGGAAACCAGCCGCCGCCGATTGCGCCTCGGCCACAGGGGAGCACGGATTCAACCATTGCAATGCGGCCATGCCATCTCGGATGGAACCGGCCGGAATGAGGAGTGAAAACGGCGTTGAATAGCAGAGAACCGGCAGAAAGAGAAACAGACACCAGCTCGCGGCTTTTCGAGTATCATCGAAAACCGCTCCGAACAAACCGAAAGCCACGCTGAAGAAAAGGAGATTCAGGCAGGCGAGGCCGAGGAAGCAGGTTTCCTTTGCGCCCAAGCCCAAGGCCAGCATCGGCAGGATCAGGCCGGGCAGGGCGGCCAGAGCGATTAGCCCTTGGGTGAAAATTGATTGGAGCAGTTTTCCAAGAACCAGGTCGAAGCCTGTCACCTCGGTCAGGAGTAAAAGAGGTAACGTTCCTTCCCGGCGTTCCGTCGAAAGAAGCGCGGCGCCCGCGTGCAGCCCCAGAACGAACACCATGAAGGGCGCAATCCCGACCAAAGCTGGAAAAACCACCAACCGGCTCGTGCTGAGGCCCAGGACTGCCAACCGATTGGCGTTAAGGCCTCCGAACCAGAAATCTAAGGCAACCAAAGCGAGTAAGAGCGCCCCGGCGGTTGCTCCTGCGCCGAAGCGTTGTCGGAGCAAGGCGCGGCGAAAATCCCGGCAGTGCAACTCCCGCGTTAAGATCGGCGTGATATTCATCAAGGCATTCGGGCGCCCGCCCAAGTTGGACCGGGCTCATCGGCTGCCGTTTTGCTTGACCCAATCCCAGCGGTGCTTGGCCGGGTGGGGCTCGGTTGCTTTCGGTTTGAGGGAGCGATCAATCATTCCCTGTCCCTGCAAAGCCAGCGAGTGGCAGTTTGCCTGATTCGATATCAGCGCTTGAGCTTTCGGAGCGGCCCTTACTATTCTTTCCGCGACCACCTGAATTTATGAGTCGTGAAGGTTCTTGCATGCGGCGGTTTGGCTTTTTGGGGTTCCTGGCTTCGGCTTTCCTCGCGGTCCCGTGCTATGCCCAGCAGGCCGGCCCGTTGAGTCCCGAGGAATCGGCTCGGAGCTTTACCACGTTTGACGACCTGCAGATCGAGCAAGTGCTGGCCGAGCCCATCGTCAAGCAGCCGGTCCACCTGAGCTGGGATGAGCGAGGCCGCCTCTGGGTGGTGCAGTACATCCAATATCCGGCCCCAGCCGGTCTGACCATTCTCAGCAAGGATCAGTTCTGGCGGGCGGTTTATGACAAGGTTCCGCCGCCGCCGCCGCACCATTTCAAAGGCGCGGACAAGATCACGATCCACGAGGATACGGACGGCGATGGCAAATTCGACAAGCACACCACGTTCGTGGAGGGGCTGAACATCGTGACGGCGATTGCGCACGGCCGGGGCGGCGTTTGGGTCTTGAATCCACCCTACCTTTTGTTTTTCCCGGACAAGAATCATGACGACGTTGTGGATGACAATCCCGTCGTGCACCTGGCTGGGTTTGGGATCGAGGACACTCATTCGTGCGCCAACAGCCTGCGCTGGGGGCCGGACGGCTGGTTGTACGGGGCGCATGGCAGCACCGTCACCGCCAATATCGTCCGACCGGGCCTGGATGAGAAACCGCTGGCCCATATCATGGGGCAAGCGATCTGGCGCTATCATCCGGAAACACGCCAACTTGAGGTTTTCGCCGAGGGTGGGGGGAACGCCTTTGGCCTCGAGATTGATGATGAAGGACGGATTTTCTCCGGCCACAACGGCGGGAACACGCGCGGGTTCCATTACGTGCAAGGCGGTTATTTGCAGAAGGGATTTGAAAAGCATGGGCCGCTTTCGAATCCGTACGCCTTCGGCTATTTCAAGCAAATGGCCGGGAGTGATGCCGAGCGTTTCACGCACACGTTCGTGGTGTATGGCGGCGCGGCGCTTCCGGAGCGCTACAACGGAAATCTGTTCGGCGCGGAACCGCTCCAGGGCCGGATCGTTTACAGCGAAGTGTTGCGGGATGGATCCTCGTTTAAGACGCGTGACCAGGGTTACGCCGTCACCTCGACGGACAAGTATTTTAAGCCGGTCGACATCAAGGTGGGGCCCGACGGCGCAATTTATATTGCGGACTGGTACGACCGCCAGGTCACGCACACGCACAATTACGAAGGAAACATCGATAAATCAAACGGCCGGGTCTATCGCCTGAGCCGCAAAGGCGGAGTCCCGCGCAAAGTTCCGGCCGAGAACGGCGTTCTGTTGGGTCTGGCGGACGCGAATCGGACCGTTCGCCAAACGGCCCTTCGCCAGATCGCGGACTGGAGGAACGACCCGGCAACGGTCGAGCGCGCCCGTTCTTTGGCGCCCAGGCTGAAGCAAGCCTGCGCGCAGAACATCGGACAGTCCGCCCTGGAATTCCTCTGGGGCTACAACCTGGCGAACGGAGGGATTGACGACGCCGCGGCGATCGAGTTTCTGGACCACAAAGATCCTTTCGTCCGATTATGGACCATCCGCATTCTGGGGGATTCCAAGCACTTTACCCAGGCGGTGCAGGAAAAGGTTCTCGCGCTCTCCCGAACCGAACCGCACGTCGAGGTCCGGAGCCAGTTAGCCAGCACGGTCAAGCGCTTGCCTGCCGCGCAGGCCTTCCCGATCCTCGGCCAATTGGTGATGCATGACGAGGATGCCAATGACATTCACATCCCCCTCTTGCTCTGGTGGGCGCTCGAAGCCAAAGCCGAGAGTGATCGCGACGCCGTGGTCGCGTTTTTTGAAAACCACGGGCGGTGGAATCTGCCAATTGTCCGGAGCACGTTGGTGGATCGCGCGATCAAGCGCTATGCACTGGCCGGAACGCAGGCAGACCTGCGGGCATGCGCCCGCCTCCTCCAGGCAGCCCCGGATCGCGATGCATCCCGCCAATTGCTGGACAGTTTTGAAAAGGCGTATGAGGGCCGATCAATCGGGGCGCTCCCGCCGGAACTTCGGGAGGCGATTGCCCGCGCGGGAGGGGGGAGCATGACTCTTGCCATTCGCCAGGGGGATCAAAAGGTCGCCGCGGAAGCCCTGGACCTGATCCAGAATCCCAGCACGCCCCGGGCAAAACGGAGCGAACTGGTGCAGGTATTTGGCGAGGTCAAGTATGCGCCTGCGGTCGGGCCGTTGCTCGCCGTGGCGCGGGAAAACAAAAACCCGTCGGTGCAAAAGGAAGCCATTACCGCGCTGGGCCTCTATGAGGACAGCAAAGTCCCGGCGGAGCTGATCGCGCTGCTGCCTTATCTGCCCGCGGAGAATCGGTTGGCTGCTTACAACGTTCTCGCCAGCCGCGCTGGATCGGGCCTGGCTCTGGTGAAAGCCGTGGAGCAGGGGACCTTGACGCGAAAGCAGATTCCTCCGGAGATCGTCGACAAACTCCGGGCGGACGCCAGCCTCTCCGCGAAGGTTGACGCCGTCTTTGGCCCGAATTTGAATCTCGACAAGGCGGCGGTCGACGCAAAGCTCCGTTCATTGACGGCTACGATTCAGAGTGGCACTGGCAGCCCATTCGAGGGTCAGAAGAATTTTCAACTGGCCTGCAGTGCTTGCCACAAGCTTTTTGGCGAGGGCGGCCAGATCGGGCCGGATCTGACCACCTACAAGCGGGATGATCTCGAGACCATGCTGATGAACATCGTCAATCCCAGCGGCGAAATCCGGGAAGGTTACGAGAACATGCTGGTGGAGACGACCGATGGGCGCAGCCTCTCCGGCTTTATCGCGGAGAAGTATGACGATGCCATTGTGCTTCGCGACCTGGCCGGGGAAAAAACCCTGATCCCGAAGAAAGAGATCACCTCGCTCAAAAATTCCGGGCGATCCGTAATGCCTGAAGGCTTGCTGGACGCTTTCAACGAGCAGCAAGTCCGCGATTTGTTCGCCTACCTCCGGAGCACGCAGCCTCTGGTGAAGCAGAGATAATCCGCCAGCCGAGGCATTTTTTTCAGTGTTGCCTCCGGAGCGCCCCGTTGTTTTAGTGGAGGCGTGGTTTTCAATGCCGGGCAAACACAGTTAAACTGAGATCTGCTGTATGGAGAGCGCGGTTTTGACAATGGATCAAGTGGCTCCGCCGGTCGCCCGGACGGAACGGTTGCCTTGGTACTGCCTGGTCGCGGTCCTGGCGGCGACCTGCATTCCTGTGGGCGCGCTCTGGGACATCTCGTGGCATTCCACCATCGGCCGCGACACTTTCTGGACTCCGGCCCATATCACCATCCACGTTGGCGGAGTGTTGCCGGGTTTGACCGCCGGTTGGCTGGCCTTGCGGGCCACGTTCTTTGGGACCCCGGCCGAGCGCGCCGCTGCGGTGCGAATTGGGCCCTGCTACGCTCCACTCGGCGCCTGGGTGATCATCTGGGGAGCTCTGGCCATGCTTTTTTCTGCGCCCCTGGATAACTGGTGGCACGATGCCTACGGGCTGGACGTGGAGATTCTCAGTCCGCCGCACACGGTGCTCGCCGCCGGGATGTATTCCGTGGCTATCGGTTCGCTGCTGCTCGTTCTGGCCCATCAGAATCGCACCGGCTCACGCGGTGGCGCGCTCCTCTTCAATTATGCCACGGGCGTTTTGCTGGTCATGGCTTCCATCATCATCACGGAAAAGAGCTACCCCAACCTGCAGCACGGCAGTTTCTTTTACAAAGTATCGGCCGCCGTCTACCCAATCTATCTCGTGATTGCCGCTCGCGCTTCGAAGATCCGGTGGGGCGCCACGCGCGCAGCCGCGGTCTACATGCTGATCATTGCGGGCATGGCCTGGGTGTTGCCGCTGTTCACCGCGCAGCCGATGCTCGCCCCGATTTACAACCCGGTCACGCACATGGTGCCGCCTAACTTCCCTCTGCTTCTCATTATTCCGGCCTTCGGCATTGATCTTGTTATTCAGCGCTGGCCCCCCGGGCAGGGCGGCTTCGGGCGGGAGACCGCTCTGGCTGCGGTGATCGGCGGAGTGTTCCTGGCGGCTTTCCTGTCGTCTCAATATTTCTTTTCTGCGTTCCTGATCTCTCCGGCCGCTGATAACTGGTTTTTCGCCGGAAATCATTGGTGGCCTTACTTCATCAAGCTGAGCGAGTTCCGGTTCCGTTTCTGGAATCCGCAGGAGGATCCGCTCACCGTGGCCGGAATCGCGGTGGCGGTCATTCTGGCGATGGTGAAATCCCGCATTGCCCTCGCGGTCGGTAAATGGATGTCGAAGGTTCAGCGATGAGGGGTTGGCTCCTGGCAGTGTGCGCGGTCCTGTTGCTCGGCTTTACGCCCTCCGCGTGGGCGCATCTTGGTAACGAGAATGTGCTCTACGAGGGGAATGCCGGGCCGTATCAATTGCGCGTCTTTATTCAGCCCCCTCCCGTCGTCCCGGGCCGGGCGGAAGTGCAGGTTCGCATTCATAATGGACCGGTCAGCCGCGTGGGTGTGCTGCCCGTGCGCTGGGATGCGGGGCGCAAGGGTGCGCCGCCGCCTGACCTGGCCCACCCGGTGCAGGGTGATCCGGATCTTTTGACGACCGAGCTTTGGGTCATGGACTTCGGCGCCTACAGCGTTTTTGTCGACGTCGAAGGCCCGAAAGGGAAGGGGACCGCGATCGTTCCCTTCAACTCCATTTCGAGCCGCCGCCTGGAAATGCCCCGCTGGATGGGCATGGGTTTTCTGGTCGTCGGGTTTGGCCTGATCTGTTTTCTCATCGCCATTGTCAGCGCGGGGGTGCGAGAGAGCATTTTGCCTCCCGGGATCGGGCTGGATGTCGTCCGGCGCCGGCGGAGCCGCGTCGCCGGCCTTGTCGCCGCTGCTTTACTGAGCGCCGTCCTTTGGCGGGGAAACGCCTGGTGGAACGAGGTGGATGCGCGCTTCCGGGAGCATCGCCTCCACAAGATCGTGCAGGTGCCGGCCTCGATCGAAACCCGGGGGACCAATCAGATCATCCGCGTGGCGATCGATCCGGGCGACCACGCCTGGCCGGATCACACTCCGCTCGTGGCGGACCACGGAAAGCTGATGCACCTTTTCCTGATCGCCGAGCCGGGGATGAACTCCTTCGCTCACCTGCATCCGGCCAAAGTCCGCGACAACGTTTTCGAATCCGTTCTGCCGCCCCTGTTCCCGGGGGAATACTCTGTCTACGCCGATGTGAATCATGAGAGCGGCTTGACCCAAACCCTCGTTTCCAAAGTCAGCCTGCCGGCCCCGGATAGCCGTGCGCGGCGTTCCGATGAGGACGACACCTGCTGGTCGATCAACGACACGAAGACGATTGGTTCCGACCTTCGACGAATGGTCATGCTGGCCAACGGCGGTTTGCTTCGCGTCACCGGCCCGCTGCGGTTCGCGCCAGGCCAGGAAGCAATCCTCCGCTTCGAAGCCGACGGCGCGGACGGCAAGCCGCTGCCCATCGAGCCCTACCTCGGCATGTGGAGCCACGCGGTGGTTCGCTCGCACGACGGCAGGGTTTTCACCCATCTCCATCCTTCCGGCACGATATCGATGGCTTCGCAGGAACTGTTCTCGCGCCGGGAACGGGGCGAAGATTTGCGGAAGCCAATTGATGTGCTGTGCGGCCGATTCGAACGCGAATTGGCGTTTCCCTATGCCTTTCCCACTCCGGGAAAGTATCGGATCTGGGTGCAGCTCAGGTCCGGAGGCGAAGTCGTGACCGGCGCGTTTGATATCGACGTGGAACTGCCTGCCGCCAAAGCGCGGGGCTAACCGCCGCTGTCTTTTTACTGTCCGTAGGTGGCGTCGAGCCGTTTGACTCGTTCATACACCGGCGATCCTTTTGGAACCCGTTGCTTCACCGCCAGGAAAACTCGCTTGGCTTCGGCCGGGTCCGACCGGCTCACCAGCACCACATAATCCAGCTGGATGGCCGCCAGTTTCGGATCTTGAATATTCTGCGCGTAGCGCTGCAGCCATTGCTTGAGAGCGGCAGCGCCTTGAGCTTGCGCCGCTTGCAGGCTCGGCTCGAAATTCTTGGGCATCCCCTCCAGGCCGTCGGCTGGCAAATCAACGGAGCGCGCGGCTGCCTCCTCCTTCTTCTGCTTAGCCTTGTATTGCTCGAAGATGGATTTCCCGAAGAGGTAAATCCCGACGATCAAAACAAGGGTGATAAGGGCTTTCATGACTCTTCAACCCGCTCGATCCAGGCTCCGAGCTTCTTCAATTTCGCGTCGATGTTCTCGTAGCCGCGATCCAGGTGGTAAATCCGGTTCACCATCGTTTTTCCTTTGGCTACCAGGCCGGCGATGACCAGCGCCGCCGAAGCCCGCAGGTCGCTGGCCATCACGGGCGCGCCACTCAGCTTGCGTCCTCCCTTGACGATGGCGCTCGGGCCTTCGATCGCAATGTCGGCGCCCAGCCGGCCCAGTTCGCTCACATGCATGAAGCGTGATTCGAAAATGCGTTCGGTGATAATGCTGATTCCCGGAGTGCACATCATCAGCACCATCATCTGGGCCTGCACATCGGTTGGGAATCCGGCATAAGGTTGCGTGATGATATCCACCGGCTTCAAGTGGCCGTTTCGACGCACAGTGAAGGATGGCCCCTTTCGATCGATAACCACGCCCGCCTCGCGCATCTTGTCCAGCACCGCCCCCATATGATCCATCCGGGCGCCGTGGATCGTGACTTCCCCGTTGGTCGCGGCGGCCGCGAGCGCGTAAGTCGCCGCTTCGATCCGGTCCGGAATCACCTCATGTTCAGCTCCGTGCAATTCCTTCACCCCGGTGACTGTAATGGTCGGGCTGCCTGCGCCAGTGATCTTTGCTCCCATGGCGTTCAGGAAATTCGCCAGATCCACCACTTCCGGTTCGCACGCGGCGCTCTCGATCAGCGTCACTCCTTGGGCGAGGGTCGCAGCCATCATCACGTTGGCCGTGCCCAGCACCGTGGGACCGGCGCGTCCGCCGAGGAAGACATCCGAACCCACCAGCCGCTTGGCGGCGCAATTCACGTAACCGCCCTCGATTGTGACCTTCGCGCCGAGCGCCTTCATTCCCTTCATGTGCAGGTCCACCGGCCGCGCTCCGATCACGCAACCGCCGGGCAGCGATACTTGCGCTTTGTGCAGGCGGGAGAGCATCGGGCCGAGGATGCAGATCGAGCCGCGCATCTTTCGGATCAGGTCGTAGTCGCCGTAGCCGGCGATCTTCGCGGCGTGGATTCTGACGGTCGAGCCATCAAATTTCACTTCGGCGCCGAGGGAGGCCAGGATTTTGCCCATGAACTGGACGTCGCTCAGATCGGGAGCGCGCCGGATCACGCACGGTTCCTTGGTCAGCAGCGTCGCCGCCATCAGCGGCAGCACGGAGTTTTTCGCTCCGCTGATTGTCACTTCACCATGCAGCGGCGTGCCGCCCTTGATCATCAAGCTGTCCATCTCGGCTCAGGAAAACAGAATTGCGAAAATTGTAAATCTTCGGCTACGCCCGCCGGGCCGAAATAATTCGTGGCCGGGCGGAATAGTCGTTCAGGATCGTGTCCACCACCCAGCCCGCCTGGGAGAAGATGCTGGCGATCTCCGATTCCTGGCCGTCGCCAAACTCGGCCAGCAGCCTGCCGCCCGGCGCAAGATGCCGATCCGACTGCGTGGCCAGCAAACGATAGAAATCGAGGCCGTCCGACCCGCCGTCCAGCGCGGAATGGGGATCGAAATTGCGGACCTCCTCCTGCAGCGTGGGAATGTCGCCAGCGGGGATATACGGCGGGTTGGAGATGATCAGGTCAAATGGTTGAGCGCTCTCCAAGCCTGCAAACCCATCGCTCGACTGAAATCGCAGCCGATCCCCGGCCTTGGCGCGCGCGGCGTTCGCTCGAGCTACGTTGAGCGCCTCCTCGGATTTGTCGATCGCCAGGCCATGCGCGTTCGGAGCAAAGTGGCAGAGCGCAATCGCGATGCAGCCCGAGCCCGTGCCGAAATCCAGAAACCGGGAAGGGCGCTCCAGAGCCTGCAGGAACTTCCAGCCCTCTTCCGCCAGGAGTTCGGTTTCCGGGCGTGGAATCAGGACGTGGTAATTGACGGCGATTTCGATGCCGCAGAAAGAGGCGCCTCCGAGGATGTGCTGCAGCGGTTCCCGGTTCCCCCGGCGCTTCACGAATTCTCGCAAAGCGGTGGTGTGGCTTTCTTCGAGGTTTCGAGTGAAATCCAGATAGAGTTTGAGCCGCTGCGTTTGCAAGACGTGCGCGAGCAGCAATTCACTCTGCAATCGAGGCGAGTCCACGCCCCTCTTTGCGAGAAAATCTGTGCTTTTTTGAATCGCTTCCAGAACCGTCATTTTATTCGCCAAACCGGGTCCAAACGCTCCTTCGCCCGGTTGGCTGGGGTACTGTTGCTCATTCCCTCCGGTTCGTGAAGTGAATCCGCACGGCCCTCCGCGCCGGTCGCTCACGGCTGATTATCGGCCGTGCGGCTCCAGGCTCGGCCATGGCTTTCGATCCCGCACGTAGCGGTCGAGCCAATTGCGGACCAGTTGGTCTGTTTCAGTCCGGTATTCGGATAGGCCATGGTCCCCACCTTCGAGCATGACCAGGCGGAACGGGTGCTTCTTTTCCAGCAGGGCGTTGGCCATGCGCAATGAATCCGTGGGATCCACCCGCCAATCGGCGGTGCCCTGCAGCAGCAGAATCGGCGTCTGCGGACAAAGTTTCTCCGGCCAGAATATGGCGGAACGGTCCCGCAAGGCGGCCTCCTTGGTCTTCGCATAGTTCGGGACCAATTGAGCCAGCACCTCGGTCTCCATCTCCTTGCGCCGAGCGATCCACTGCGTGACATCGGTTGGACCGGCGCCGATGACCGCCGCCGCGATGTTTGTCGACCGAGCCAGAGCCAGGTAAGTCATCATTCCGCCGCGGCTCCATCCATACATTCCCAATCTCGAGGCGTCGGCCCGAGCAAGGTTTTGCAGCAGGGGAATCAGATTCATCACGTCGTTGACATCGGCGCCGCCAAATTCCTCCTGCCCTTCGCTGCCCGGTCCGCCGCGATACTGGCTGGCCACGACCACGTAGCCCCAACTGGCCACGCGGCCGAGCAGCGCCGCGGCCGCTCCTTCACGCAAGCCGCCAGAGTCACGGTTGCCGCCGCGATTGAAGATGACACAGGGCAGCTTCTCGCCCGAGCTTGGCATCGCCAGATACCCACTGATCTTCAAGCCATCGCTCAAGTAGGTAATCTGGCTCAGTTCGACGGATCTCATCGCTTCCCGCGTTCCCGGAGAATTGCTTTCCACCCGGGACCAGGTTTCTGCGGGCAGTTGAACCGCCTTCTTTTCCAGGAGCTTGCCGTCCTGCGAATAAGCGGTTGCGGCGAAAATGAGGAAACCGGGGACGATCGCGAATGGGTTCATGCCGCAAAGCATTAAAGGCCGGCCCGGGGCGCGTCAATAAATGCGTCAACCCCCACCAGTTCCAAAACCCCTCCAAAAATCCCCACCCTCAGGATCGACGGTGGGAGTGAACCGATTCTCCCGCTGATCCGCCTAGCTCTTGGAATAAACCTCGGCGCCTTTTTCGACGAATTCTGCCGACTTGGCTTGCATCCCTTTTTCGATCGCTTCGGCTTCGGTCAGCCCTTGTTCCGCTGCGAACTTTCGCACGTCTTCCGTGATCTTCATGGAACAGAAATGCGGACCGCACATGCTGCAGAAGTGCGCGCTCTTGGCCCCTTCCTGCGGGAGAGTTTCGTCGTGGAATTCACGGGCCCGTTCCGGATCGAGGCTGAGGTTGAATTGATCCTGCCAGCGGAATTCAAAGCGGGCTTTGCTCAACGCATTATCGCGCAATTGAGCCCCGGGGTGTCCTTTCGCCAGATCCGCCGCGTGCGCCGCGATCCGGTAGGTGATCACCCCTTCCTTCACATCCTGCTTGTTCGGCAGCCCCAAATGTTCCTTCGGCGTGACGTAGCAAAGCATCGCACAGCCAAACCAGCCGATCATCGCCGCCCCGATTCCGCTCGTGATATGGTCGTAGCCCGGAGCCACATCCGTCGTCAGCGGCCCGAGCGTGTAAAACGGCGCTTCCTGGCAGTACTTCAACTGCAGGTCCATGTTCTCTTTGATCAAATGCATCGGCACATGGCCGGGGCCTTCGATCATTGTCTGGACGTCATGTTTCCAGGCGATCTGGGTTAGTTCCCCAAGGGTCTCCAGTTCCGCCAGTTGCGCTTCGTCATTCGCATCCGCCACCGCCCCGGGGCGCAAGCCGTCGCCCAGGCTGAAGCTCACGTCGTACGCTTTCATGATCTCGCAGATCTCCTCGAAATGCGTGTAGAGGAAATTCTCCTTGTGATGCGACAGGCACCACTTCGCCAGAATCGAACCGCCGCGGCTGACGATGCCGCACATCCGCCGGGCCGTGAGCGGCACGTAGCGCAGCAGCACGCCCGCATGGATGGTGAAGTAATCGACCCCTTGTTCCGCCTGTTCGATCAGGGTGTCGCGGTAGATCTCCCAGGTCAGTTCCTCCGCCCGCCCGCCGACCTTTTCCAACGCCTGGTAGATCGGCACCGTGCCGATCGGAACAGGGGAGTTGCGAATGATCCATTCGCGCGTGGCGTGAATGTTCTTGCCGGTCGAAAGGTCCATCACCGTGTCCGCGCCCCACTTCGTGGCCCAGCGCATCTTCTCCACCTCTTCCTCAATGCCGGAGGCGATCGCGGAGTTGCCGATGTTCGCATTGATTTTCACGAGGAAATTCCGGCCGATGATCATCGGTTCGATTTCCGGGTGATTAATGTTCGCCGGGATGATCGCCCGGCCCGCCGCCACTTCCTCGCGCACGAATTCCGCCGTGATGAACTTCGGCACGCGCGCGCCCCAGCTGCGGCCCGGGTGCTGGTGATTCAAGACGTTCGACGGCCCGCTTTGCGCCGACGCCCGCACCCCTTGCGTCGTGCTGGAGGGCTGATGCGCCGCCTCGAACGCCGCCGCCCGGCCCATGTTCTCGCGGATGGCGATGAATTCCATCTCCGGCGTGATGACGCCCTGGCGCGCGTAATGGAGCTGGCTGACGTTGCGCCCCGCGTTTGCTCGCAGCGGCCGGCGGCTCAATCCGGGAAAGATCTCCAATTTCCCCCGCCGATCCGACCGGGCGGAATCGTCGGCGTGGCGTTCGGAAAGGTAACCGTTGTCCTCGGGGCGGACGCCGCGTCCCGTATATTCCTCCACATCCCCGCGCGCCAGAATCCAATGGCGGCGGAGGGCAGGCAGGCCTTCGCGCGCGTTGCAGGCGATGTCGGGATCACCCCACGGGCCGCTCGTGTCATAGACGCGCACCGGCTCGTTCACTTCGTAGGTTCCGTTGAAAAGCTTCGTGCGGCTCAGCTCGATCTCGCGGAATGGGACTCGCACCTCGGGATGGATCGCCCCGTTCACGTACACTCGGCGCGAGTTCGGCAAAGCATCCGTGCTGTGAGGTTCAAAAGAATCTTTGGCCGCAATCATATCGTTCCGCAAAAGCTCCGGTGAAGGGTGGGGAAGGCGCAGTCCCTTCGCCAGCATTACCTGGAGCAGGTTCAACGGGTCTCCCGCACACCACTGCGGAACTCTCAGCCTTCGCGCCGCACGAGCGGCGATGGTAGGCTCCCCTGCTAATGAGAGTGACGATGCGGCCAATCCGTATGAGTGTCAAGGTGTTGATCCATTCGGGCACCCCCCTCACGCGCCTGCGATCCTGCCTCGCCCTCGGCCGAAAAGCCGGGCAAAATCCCGGCGTGGTCCCGGTTCCAGACCCTTTCCATCTCGAACGCTTTGTCGAAGCGCAGGCCCGGGATTACCCCCAAGCCCTTGCCGAGCTTCGCTCAGGCGCGAAAACCACGCATTGGATGTGGTATATTTTCCCGCAATTGCGTGGCCTTGGCGCAAGTCCCCTGGCTCAGTTCTACGCGATCAGCGGGTTGCCGGAAGCCAGGGCTTATCTCGCGCACCCAATCCTGGGGCCGCGCTTGCTGCAATGCACCGAAGCTCTTCTGGCGCTGGAAGGTCTGTCCGCCCGCGAGATTCTGGGAACGCCCGATGATCTGAAATTGCACTCCTGCGCCACCCTTTTCGCTCAGGCAGCCGGGGGTGAAAGTGCTTTTGCGCGTTTGCTGCTCAAATATTTTCGCGGTGAACCGGACTTGAAGAGCCTCCAGATTTTGCGCGCCTCTCCCAACTAACCGCCTCGTTCCGGCCCCTCGATTGCCAAACCACCGCTTCATTCACGCCATTTCGCGACCCGACTTGCGCAGCAGCGACACTCCGGCCCGAGTGAAAGGTTCGGCACGAGTTATGCGACGAATCTCTTGATGGTCACAATGACGCAATCATTTGGACTGCATGGAGTAAAACTTGTCGGGTCAAGTGCAGGTGCTAGAGTGAATCAACCAATGGCCGCTGTCGTAGAAAACCGCAAACCGCTGAGGATGGTGTCTTGCCGGGGTTGTGGAGCGAAGATCTTCATTCCGGGCGACCTGGCGCCCCTCTCCAGCACCCCGTGCAGCAAGTGTGGCACGAGCCTCATGATGCCGATGCAACTGCGGCAGTTCGAGCTCCGGGCCCCCATTGCTTCCGGCGGCATGGGCACGGTTTACCGCTCTCTGGATGTCAATCTGGAGCGCGAAGTCGCGGTCAAGTTGATGAAGCGCGAACTCAAGGAAGATCCCCAGGCCTTGGAAAGCTTTTATCGCGAGGCCCGGGCCGCGGCCGCCCTGAACCATTCCAACATCATTCACATCTATACTTTCGATGAGTTCGAGGGGCAGCTCTATCTCGTGATGGAACTAGCCGACGCCGGCAGCCTCGATAGCCGGATCGAACGGGAGAAGCACGTCGCAGAATTGGACGTGCTCGATACCGGCATCAAAGTCGCCTCTGCTCTGGCCAGCGCCCTGAAGAAGAACCTGCTCCACCGCGACATCAAACCCGGCAACATCCTTTTCAACGAAGAAGGTGAGCCTAAGCTCATTGATTTCGGCTTGGCCCGCAAAGCCGAGGGGAATACGGACGAAGAAACCACCATCTGGGGCACTCCCTACTACATCGCCCCGGAAAAGGTGAAACGGGAACGGGAAGATTTCCTTTCGGACATGTACAGCCTGGCCGGCACTCTCTATCACGCCATTACCGGCAGCGTCCCTTTCGAGGCGCCCACCGTGGAAGCGGTGGTGGCTGCGCACATCCACACCCCGCTTACGCCTCCGAATCAGGTCGTGCCCGATATTTCCTCGCCCACGAGCGACGCGATCGTGCGCGCCATGGCCAAGAATCCCGCCGAACGCTTCCAAAGTTACGATGAGTTCATCATGGGCCTTGAGGCCGCCCGCAGCCAGTTGCTCGTCAGCCAGCTCCGCGGTCAATCGGTGGCCGGCGCGGCGCCCGTGGCCCGCCAGGGCCGCAGTTGGTGGCGGCGTTAACTTCCGAGTCGGCAAAGTTCCGTCCTAAAAGCCCTTCTCGCTTGCCTCTGCCAAAACGGCGGCGCGCCAAAATTTTATCGAAGAGATTTTGCCTCGCATCCGTCCTTTCTTCACTATCTCGCAATCCAATGAAGCCTTTTGCCAGCATTTTGATCGCTCTTTGCAGCACGCTTTCCGTGCTCGCCCAGACCCCGGAATGGATTTGGTTCCGGAAGTCTGACCATGAAGAAACCCGTTTTTTTCGCAAAAGTTTTAACCTCGAAAGCGCCGCCTCCAGCGCTGAAATTATGGCCACGGCCGACGATGGCTTGGAGGTCTTCGTCAATGGCCAGAAGGTCCTCAGCGCTCAGGAATGGTCCAACCCCCGCCGTGCGGACGTCAAAGCCCGCCTCAAAATCGGGCGGAATGTCATTGCCATCCGGGCCTACAATGGTGATTCCAGCCCCGCGGGTTTGATCGCCCGGCTGACCCTCGCCACTGGCGCTGCCAAGCAGGTGATCGTGTCGGACGCCACTTGGAAAGCCGAAGACCGGGAACTCGCCGGCTGGAATCAGGTCGCCTTCGACGATGCGGCCTGGCCGACAGCCAATTCCCTGGGCAAACTCGGCGTCGCTCCCTGGGGCAATATTCTCGACAATAAACCGGCCGCTCCGGCCCGCCAGACCGTTCGCCAGGCCACTCCGGCCGAAGAGCTTTACGCGTTGAAGGATTTTAAGGTCGAGCTGCTGCAGAGCGGCGGCCCGGAGGACGGCTCCTGGGTGAACATGTGCAAGGACGATAAGGGCCGCCTGATCGTCAGCCCGCAATATCCCTCGCGCAACGCGAACGCCGGCCTCCTGCGCTTCACGCTCGGCCCGGATGGCCGGATCGCGAAGCGCGATTGGATCGCCAAGCCGCTTTATGACGCCCAGGGCATGGTCTTTGCCAACGGGGCTCTCTGGGTCGTGGTCAACAAATACTCCACCGAATTTGAGTCCGGACTCTACAAGATCACCGATGACGGCAGCGACGCGTGGAACCAGATCAAGCTCGTCAAGAAACTGCCCGGAGGAGGGGAGCATGGCCCCCACGCGGTCGAACTCGGCCCGGACGGCAACCTCTGGGTCATGTGCGGCAACCACACCAAGCCGCCCGCCGGTTTGGGCGCGGAATCACCCCATCGCAACTACCAGGAGGATCATGTTCTGTCCCGCCAGCCCGATGGGAACGGGCACGCCACCGGCATCATGGCGCCGGGCGGTTACATCTGCCGCGTCAGCCCGGATGGAGCCAGCTGGGATCTGTTTTGCGCCGGCTTCCGCAATCCGTTCGACTTCACTTTCAATGCCGATGGTGAACTTTTCGTCTTTGATGCCGACATGGAATGGGACTGGGGCATGCCCTGGTATCGCGCCACCCGCCTCAATCACGCCGTTTCCGGCGCCGAATTCGGCTGGCGCTACGGCACCGGCAAGTGGCCCGATTACCACCCGGACAGCCTCGGCGCCGTCGTCGATATCGGCATTGGCTGCCCCACTGGCGTCTCCAACGCAAAAGGGGCCAAATTTCCCGCCAAATACCAGCGCGCGCTCTATATCATGGACTGGACCTATGGCCGGTTGATGGCCGTTCACCTCACGCCCGAGGGCGCGAGCTACAACGCCACCTGGGAGAATTTCATCGCTCCCGCCGGCCTGGTCGAGAAAGGCCGCCCCAAGCCCCCCTTGAATCTCACCGACCTTGTCATCGGCAACGATGGAGCCATGTACTTCGTCATTGGCGGCCGTGAAACGGCCGCCGGCCTCTATCGCGTCACTTACACCGGGTCCGAATCCACCGCGCCCGCCTGGACGCCTGCCGCCGCCGGGGCCGAGGCCCGTGCTCTCCGCCACAAGATCGAGTCCTACCACGGACGGGAAGTCGCCGGAGCGGTCGATTTCGTTTGGCCTCATTTGCACAGCCCTGACCGGTCGATTCGCTACGCCGCTCGCATCGCCCTCGAAGCTCAGCCCCTTTCCGCCTGGCAACAGCGCGCCCTGGCCGAGAAATCGGTGGATGGCGGTTTAACCGCTCTGCTCGGTCTCGCTCGCGTGGGCGGAGCGTCCGCCCAGGCGGATGTTTGGAAAGCCCTCGGCAAATGGCCGTTTGCTTCCCTCTCCGAGCGCCAGCAGTTGGATAAGCTCCGCATCTTGCAGGTCAGCATTGCCCGCCATTCCCTTCCTTCCTCCGATCTGGTGCAGGCTGCCATCGCTGAGCTCAATCCAGCCTACCCCAGCTCCAGCGGCCGGGTAAACCGCGAACTCTCCCAGGTCCTTATTGCTCTGCGCGCGCCCGAGGTCGTCCCCAAGACCCTCGCCCTCATGCGCGCCGCCAAAACCCAGGAGGACGTCATGCATTACCTCTTCCACTTGCGCACCGCCAAGCATTGGACCCTCGATCAACGCAAGGAATACTTCGCCTACTGGACGGCCGACCGCAAAGGCTACGATCATCAAGGCGCCACGCTGCGCTGGTTCGATGAAGCCGGCCGCCCCTATGCCGATGGCGCCAGCTTCAGCAACTTCCTGAAAAATTTTCTCAAGGAAGCCGAAGCCAACCTCGACGAGAGCGAACGCGCCTCGCTTGCCCCGGTGCTTGCCAGCGTCTCCGGACCAGCCCCGGCCCAAAAAGCCGTCAGCCGCTTCCCGGCCGCGCAAAAGCGAACGTTCGTCAAGAACTGGACCATGACTGACTTTTCCGACGATCTCGGCCAGGCCGGCCAGCGTAACTTTCAACGCGGCCGTCAGGCCTTTGTGGATGCCCAATGCATCGCCTGCCATCGCCTCGGCGACGAAGGCGGCGGCGTCGGCCCGGACCTCACCGCCGTCAATGCCCGCTTCAAACGCGTTGATATCCTCGAGAGCATCCTGGATCCCAGCAAGGTCCTCTCCGAACAATTCCAGAACACCACCGTCTTCCTCAAGAACGGCGACGACTACACCGGCCGCCTCGTCGACGAAACCCCCGACGAGTTGACCCTCATCCCGAACCAGCTCGAGCCCTCCAAGAAAGTCGTGGTGAAAAAGGCCGAAGTCAGCGAACGGCGCGCCTCCAAAGTTTCGCCCATGCCCACTGGCTTGGCCGACATCTTCTCGCGCGATGAACTCCTCGATCTCGTGGCGTTCCTCGAAGCCGCCGGCCGCGACGATCATGCGATCTATAAGAAATAGCCGCCTTGGAATATCCGCAGCGCACCCTCATCCCGTGGGGGTGCGCCCTTGGCTCCAACGAGCGCCCCAACAGAGCCCCGCGCGTCAGCAAGGGGTCAGCTCCGCCGTGGGAGGGTGAGGCTCCGGCCGAACCCCGACTTTTCTGCACCGCGCTCAACCTCGGTAGAGGTTGCCCGAGGCATGGAAAAAGCATCCCAACGGAATACAATCCATCGCATCCCGCTGTAGGCCGGGTCCCCTGATCCGGGCGTCCCGGGCATCCGGCGCACCCGCGCCGCGTGAGGGCGCGCGGCCTACAACCCTGTAGCGGCGTCTCGTCAGAGCGCCGCTGTTCTCCTTTATCGCCGAGGCCAGACCAAGGAAGAGGGGAGAAAAGTAGTCCAGAAACGGCCAGGCTTGAATAGAGGTGGGTCGACCATTCGGAATTGATGGGTCGATCAAACAGAGCCCCGCGCGTCAGCAAGGGGTCAGCGCCTCCTGGGAGGGTGAGGCTGCCAAGGCACTATTCCGTTCCTTGGCACAATTCACCAACAAGTTGGTGGGAGTCTCGAGTCGAACCCTGACTTTCTGCACTGCGCTCACGCGGCGGATGGATCCGCTTGGCCAGGTTGATTGTTTGATCTTGCGGAGCGAAAACTGCGTGGTCGTGTGGGAGAAACTTCGCTATTCGGGATATTTCACCGGAACCAGTCACGGGCCGGCCGGGAGAAGAACTCATCAAGTCTCACGCCATCCGCGCCCAGCAGCCATATTTTGGCTTTGGGGTAGGCCTTTCGAAAGGCTTCCACTCCGCCCGCCTTGTCGGAGCGTCCGCTTTTGACCTCAACGGCCCAAATATCGACGCCATGGCTGATCACGAAGTCGACCTCGTGATCGCCATCTCGCCAATAGGTGATGCTCCATTGCGGTCCCTGCAGTTCATTGAGGAGATGCGCGCCCACAGCGTTCTCAACCAACCGTCCCCACCAATTTCCTTCTCTCCGGGCGTCCGCAAATGACCGAAGAGAGGTCGCGTTGATGAGGGCATTGTTCCAGAGGATAAGCTTTGGGCTGCTTCCGCGCTTTCTCACCTTGCCTTTGGAGAATAGTTCCAGGCCTGACGCGAGGAATGCGCTTTCCAGAAGCCTCAGGTAGTGAGCCAGCGTAGTGGTGTTGCCAGCGTCCTGAAGTTGCCCAAGCATTTTTGTGTAAGACAGAATTTGCGACGGGAAGGTTGCCGCGAGCGCGAAGAGATGGCGTAGAAGGGCAGGCTTGTTTACGGTCTGAAGTTGAAACACATCGCGCGATAGAACGGTCTCAATCAGTGAATCGCTCACGTAGCGCTTCCACACGGTTTCGTCAGGGATCAGGCTGGCTGCGCCGGGGTATCCGCCAAAAAAAATCCACTGGTCGAGCGTCCAGCCGAAGGCCGCGTGACACTCCGGCCAGGTCCAGTGCGTAAAGCGGTGCAGAAAAAAGCGGCCGCTCAGGCTCTCGGTCAGGCCTTGCTGCAGTAAGAGCGCCGAGGAGCCGAGGAGGAGCGGACGCACCGGCCCGTTCTGCGCGCGTTCCTCGTCCCACAGGCGTTTTACGACCTCACTCCAGCCGCGGACTTTCTGAATCTCATCCAGAATGAGCAGCGACTTTTTTCCGCCTTTGAGCCGGGCTAGCTGCCACTGCGTCTCAATCCACTCCGGTGGGTGGGGCAGAGCTGAGTCCGCTGAGGCCGAGTGAGAGGGCCACGCCAGACGGGTCTTGATCTGGGCCGCCGCAGTGCTTTTTCCTACCTGCCTTGGCCCTACGACTACTTGGAGGAGCGGAACTCGGGACGAGAGCCCCTTCTCAATGTCGGCAACGGCTGGTCTTTGAAAGTCCAACGGATCAAACTTTGCCCGAATCGAGTGCTAGTGTCAATATTACTCAATCATTGAGTAATATTGCTCGCTCACTGAGTATTATCGGGAGGCCTGCGATTGAATTTTGCGCCCGATAAATCGCCGCCAGACCCTTCAGTTTGCATCTCGCACTTCGGCCTTCGAATTTCTTTTGGTTTCAGCCCTCATCCTTTCCGCCGCAGACGAGGTCACGAGCCTCTGATTGTTTCTCGAAAACCCCGCGTGAGGGCGCGCGGCCTACAACCCTGTAGCGGCGTCTCGTCAGAGCGCCGCTGTTCTCCGTCATCACCGAAGCCAGACCAAGGAAGAGGGGAGAAATGTAGTCAAGAAACGGCCGGGCTTGAACAGAGGTGGGTCGACCATTCGGAATTGATTGATTGTCACCGGTCACTGAAAGTGTACCGCCTGCGGTCAGTTGAAAGTGTACCAC
>CAZMKE010000047.1:0-44251 GCA_964566945.1 uncultured Verrucomicrobiota bacterium
AACCTGCTCCATCCCCTCAATTCGCCCGGTAAGGTTTTCCCATGAGTCAACGCGATGGCGCAGTGAACTCTCGCCGACCCCGACTTAGGCAGGTTTAAGCGGGTTTAGGTGGAAAAGGCTCCGGCCCCGTTCCTGGTAATCCGCAATCAAGCCTGACCCGCTTTGTCGTGCGAGCTCAAGCGCAACGTCTGCGTCAGCCGCCGGAAAAAGGAGGGGCGCTGCTGGGCTTCGGGATGGTGGGGCAGGGGATAGCATTGGCCGCGGCAGACCGGGCAGACGGTCGTGGCATCGTACTTTCCCTGGCCGACCACGGTCACGCAGTTGGCGCACAGCGCAGACCCGCAGTTTTCGCACTTGTAGGCGGCGTAAAGGTCCGTGTGATAAAGGCAGCTCGGTTTCAATTCCAGCTCGGTCAGACTTGGGGTTTCCAACAACGGGGCCTTTGGGCTCGGCGTTACCGTGACCTCCTCCAGCTTGAACCGGATGTTGCCAAGCCGAAGGATGTTGTTGGGCGTAAGCTGGCCTTCCTCGACTCGGACCTCGTCGATAAAAGTTCCATTGGTCGATCGAAGATCGCGCACCCGGATGTCCTCGCCGGTCACAGACAGTTCCGCGTGAAAACTGGAGACGGACGGATCGGAAACGCGAAAGTCATTAGTGGGGTTGCGGCCCAGTTTGTTGAGCCCGGGCGCAAGCTCAAACGCCCACGGGCTGCCGATCCAAGTTAGCACCATTCGAATCATAACGACCTCTCTTAGAATCGCTATAGACAATTTCGCAGATCCGCGGATGGGCCACAAGCAAACCTCGGCGCCTTTTGTGTGACAATTGGGTTACGGGAATCGGCCTTAATGCCGGAAAAGGCGGCCGCGATTGGAGTACAAATACCAGACAATCGCGATGTTCAGAATCAGGATGACCGTCAGGGTAATCGAAAAATGTCCCACGAGTTCGTAGATCTCGATCGGGACGAAAAAAGCGGATTCACCGATCGCCATCCAGCCGGCCCAACTCGCCCTCAGCCAGAGCCCAATCCCCTCGATCAACGAGAAGCCGCTGTAGAGCACGGTGCCGGTGGCAAAGACCCGCATATTGGACGGCGTCACGGTTTCCAGCCAGTGGGCAAACGCGCCGAAGAGTTTCCCTTCCGGATCCAGATTGGCTTCCTGCAGGATCTGGTGGAATTGCTGTTGCAGATCCACATCGGCCAGGCTGAAAAATACTCCCGCTGCCAGGAGCAGAAGGGCGCCCTTCAGGAGTTTGAAGGCGACGATGGCGTAGAGAGTTGGGGCACGCTGCTTCCGAACGGCGCTGATGACGGGCGGGGCGGCGGGCGGGGTGGTGGTTGTTAAGGCTGGCGTTTCCATGCGCTAGAACCACTCCTCGTCTTGATAGGAGCCGCTCCGCGTCCGGGTGCGCTTCGCCGGCGTGGCAGTGGCGGTTTGCCACGTCGCAATCTGGCGTTCGTATTTTTGCAGCAACCAAAGAATGTGATCCCGCTCCGATTCAAGCTGGATGCGCGTGCGCCGCATCAAACCGCTGAAATCGACCAACTGGGAGAAGTTCCAGGCGACATCTTGTTTGAATCCCGAGAGCTGGCGCTTCAGCGCCTTTAAGGACTTCTTGAATTCCAGCGTGAGCTGCGCCAGGACGGACACCGAGGCATCCGTGCTTCCCCTTTGCTCGATCTCGATCAACGTCAGGATCAATTCGAGCTGTTCGACGTTCTGGCTTTGGTAGGCGGCCTGCGTTTGGTGCCACCACTCGATCTCCCGCGGGGTTCGCCGGGCTCCTTTGTCGGGGTGCAGCAGGCGAACCAGCCGCCGGTAAAGCTCCTTCAGGCGGCTGGCGGGGCGGGGTTTTGTCCCTTTGCGCGGGGCGGCCGGCTCTTCGGGATTCACCCCCATCTTCTCCCAAAACTCCTGGGCCGCTTCGTTGAAAATCTCTTCAAAATCACGACGCAACTCGGCCTCTTCCGCCTCAGCGGCTGCTTTTTCTTCAGCGCTGATTTCGTCGGGCGCGTTGCGGCGGCGCATCACCTTTTTGTAGGCGTTATGGATCGAACGATAGTTGCCGTAGTAGAACTCCTGCTGCACTTCGTTCACCAGCTCCTGGGTGTGATAAAGCTTTTCCTGCAGCTCCCGCAGCTCGGTCAGCAGCGCGCCGAAATTGGCGCTGATCCACTTCGAGAACTGGGGCTTATCCTGGCTTTCAAAGCGTTCCGCCTCTGCTTTGGCCTGGTCGAGTTCTCTCAGCACTTTTTCGTATTCGCGGCGCGCTTTGCGCCGGATGGGCGCGCCATCCAGCAACACCACACTCCAGGCGCCGGGCGGGGGCGCGGGTGTGCGGCGTCGGCGAACTGGTCTGCGGGCCGTTCTCACTCCGCGCAAAGTGGCGTCGATCGTTCGTTTGATCAAAAGAAAATTAAGCCTTCAGAAAAACGACTTGACCAGCCCAACGAGGCCTCCCCCCAGGACAAGCCAGGCGGAATTCACCTGGAATCGCAGCAGCAGAGCGGCCGATCCCAGCGCCAGGGCTGCCGTCCACGCATCCAGAAGCGCGGTCGAGGCCAGTTGGGCGGTCACCATCAGCATCAAGGCCAGCGACGCCACGTTGACCCCATCCAGAAAGGCCCCTGCCAGGGCCGAGCTTCGCAACCGGGGGACGATCGGGCCGCTGACCGCGACGAACACAAACGCCGGCAGGAAGATGCCCAACGTCGCCACCAGCGCCCCGGGCGTCCCGCCCAGAATATACCCGATGAAGGTGGCGGTGGTGAACACCGGTCCTGGGGTGACCTGGCCAACGGCAATGGCATCAAGCAATTGGCTCTCGGTCAGCCAATGCCAGCGCTCGACCAGATCGGCTCGAAGGAAAGCCAGCAGGACATAGCCGCTGCCGAAAAGGACGCTTCCGGTCTTCAGGAAGAACAGGAAAAGCGGGCTCAAGCCGAACACTTTCGCCGCCCCCAGGACGGCCGGGGCCGGCGCGCCCTGGATCACGGCCAGCGGCAGCAGTGATCGAAGCTTTCCCTCCGGTTCGCCGCGGAGGCCCATCGCGAGCAAGCCGGCCAGGAGCAGCACCAGCAGCTCGTTGACTCCGCCAAAAACTGCCAGGGCGCTGCCCGCCGCCAGGAGGCCGAGCGGGATCGTCTTGATCGCGGTGCGGGACAACCGCCAGAGCGCCTGGAGAACCACTGCGATGATGGCCGGCTTGATGCCGTAGAGCAGGGCCTTCATTTGAGGCAGCTGGCCAAACCGCACATAGGCCCAGGCGATCGCCATTACGATCAGCATGGCCGGGAGAATGAAGCTCGCCCCGGCCACGATCAGACCGCGCCAGCCGTTTCGCCGGTGTCCGATGTGAATGGCCAGTTCGGTCGAGTTGGGGCCCGGGATGAGGTTCACCGCCCCGACCAGATCGAGGAATTCGGCGTGGGTCAGCCATTTCCGCCGGCGCACCACCTCGTCCTCCATCATGGCGGTGTGGGCCGCGGGCCCCCCAAAGGCGGTGGCCCCCAGGCGCAGGAAAAGTTGGAAAAGTTCTCTCAGGGCGCAAATCGAAAGGCAGGCCGGAGGAAAAGACAAACCCAAAGGGCTGGGGAATGCCGCCATGGCCGGCGATTCAGAAGAGGCTTTGAATCCTCGAATGTTCCCTCTACATTCAGCCATGCCATTTACGAGATTGGGATTGTCTGATGCGGTTGTTGACGCGGTGAGCGCGCTGGGCTTCACCGAGCCAACTCCCATTCAGGCGCGCTCGATTCCGCTGATTCTGGACGATCGGGACATTATCGGCAGTGCCCAGACGGGCACCGGAAAAACTGCGGCCTTCGGCTTGCCAATCATTTCCCGCCTGCACGGCCATCAGCCCCACGGCCCCCGCTGTCTCATTCTCGAGCCGACCCGCGAACTGGCCGCGCAGGTCGACGAAGCGATGAAGAAATTCGCCAAACGGACCGACCTGCGGATTGCCGTGGTCTACGGCGGCGTCGGGTACGGCCAGCAAATCCTGGGGCTGAAGCGGGGCCTCGACATTCTCGTGGCCACGCCGGGCCGCTTGCTGGATCACATGCAGCGCGGCACGGTCCGGCTGGATCGCCTGGAGTATCTCGTCCTAGACGAAGCGGACCGCATGCTCGACATGGGCTTTCTCCCGGACGTTCGCAAAATCGTCCAACGCTGTCCCCGGCATCGGCACACCTCTCTTTTCTCGGCCACCATTCCGCCTGAGATCGATTCGTTGATCAAGTGGGCCATGCACCAGCCGGAGACCGTCGAGATTGGCCAGCGCCGCGCCCCCGCCGAGATGGTCAAGCATGTGATTTACCCGGTGGCGCACGATCAGAAGACCGATCTGCTTCGGGCCTTGCTCGATCAGGTTCACTACGAGTCGGTGATCGTCTTCTGCCGGACCAAACATGGCGCGGACAAGATCTGCCGGGTGCTCAAGAAGAATAACCACTCGGTGGCGGTGATCCATGCCGACCGCAGCCAGCGCGAACGCGAGCAGGCCTTGTCCGGCTTCCGGGAGGGCCATTACGAGGTTTTGGTGGCGACCGACATCGCGGCCCGCGGCCTGGACATCGCGGACGTCAGCCACGTGATTAACTACGACGTGCCTCAACATCCGCAGGACTATGTCCACCGGATCGGCCGGACCGGGCGGGCTCAGAGTTCCGGGGATGCCTTTACCCTCATGACCGCCGAAGATTCCAAACACGTGGCGGCCATCGAGCGGTTTATCGATCAAAAAATCGAGCGCGTGAAGCTGGACTCGTTCAACTACCAGTACACCGCTCTTTTCGACGAAGGCAAAGACAAGCGTTCTCCGCACGAACGCCGCATGATCGGAGTCCGCCTCAGCGGCGGCTACTATTTCGGCCCCGCCCGCCGCCGTCGCCGTTAAGGTTTGAAGGCGGAGCTTCACCTGCACCCGGTCTTACCCGCGCGCTCCGCAAAAAAACCGCGAACTCAGTTGAGTTCGCGCCCCTGGAAAGCCTTAAATTTAGTGCCCAGGAGCAAGTCAGCCAGAGGCATCACCACGTTGAAGTCCTTGGGCATGTAACGGGGATGCAGCAAGTGATGCCCGTTCAGCCGGAAGAAAATTCATGATTGCTCCATATGCCGCTTCTTCGGAAGGTGCATGCACCAGTGGAGTAACTCGTAGGTGGCCTAATAAAGCGTGCAGGAATGCCCATTGCGGCGAGGACGAAGCCCAAAGCCGGCCAGAACAAGAAGATCGACATCTTCTGGTGAAGAAGAAGGGGGGCTAACGAAGCCGAAATGTGATGCGCGCCTTGGTCAGGTCATAGGGGGACATTTCGAGGCGCACCCGGTCGCCCGCCGTCAACCGAACGAAGTGCTTCCGCATCTTGCCCGAAATATGGGCCAGCACTTCGTGTTGATTGTCCAGTTTCACCTTGAACATTGTCCCGGGCAAAACCGCTGAAATCGTGCCTTCAACCTCTATATGCTGCTCGCTCATTCACTAACAAATGACAAGAGCGGCGCGAGTGTTCGCGCCGCTCCAGAGATTGTCGTGTTATCGGGAATATTCGCGGCGTCCGCCGCCACCGCCACCGCCGCGGCCATAGCCGCCACCGCCACCACCACGACCGCCGCCACCACCGCGGGGTCCGCCGCCGCCGCCACCAAAGCCGCCGCCACGGTCCGGGCGTTCTTCACGGGGACGGGCTTCGCTGACGTTCATGGCCCGGCCATTGAGGTCTTTGCCATTCAGGTTCTGGATTGCATTCTGAGCCTCTTCAGGAGCGCTCATCGTGACAAACGCGAAACCCTTCGAGCGGCCGCTCATTCGGTCGGTGATCAGGTTCACGTCTGTGACTGAACCACAGCCTGCAAACAGGTCCTGCAGCTCATTTTCGGTTGTGTTGAACGAAAGGTTCCCCACAAATAACTTATTACTCATTTACTTTAACACTTTAGATCCCATAAACTTTCGTCCAGACCGTTCCCGACCATCGGGTTTCGAATCATTCTTGATAAAAGTCACTGAAGACTCACCAGCCCTGGAAACCAAAGAGTGGCATCTAAAAACGGGCCTTACTGTCGCACAACAGCCCGCAGAATCAAGCCTTCATTCCATGGCCACCGGTCCGTTGCGCGCCCGGCCGGTCTTGTCTTCCTCTCCCCAGGCAGCCGCTCAGAGTGTTTGATGGGTTTGGTCATTTTGTAAAATATTCATGGAGAACTGCTTGAGATTGATTCTTGCTCGCATTATTCCTCCCTCAGGGACTTTACCTAAACTGCTTCTTGACGGTCCGGGTGCTTTTTCATACAGTCCCTATCCACATTCAGATTGTGATTGAGCAGAGTCGAAATCGACGCTGCTTTTTTGCTTAATGAGCCTGAACAGTATTTACATCATCGGCGCGCTAGTGACGCGGGGGGTGTCATGGACTTAAAAGACATCAAGGCAATCGTTGACTTGATGAAGAAGAACTCGATTTCCGAGTTCGAATTGGAGCGGCAGGAATTTAAAATCCGCCTCAAGCGATCCGCCAATGGCGGTTCGCATGCTCCTCTGGAAGAAGCACCTGCACCGATTTATCTGCCTCCCGGAACTCCGGTTCCGACTCAAATGGCCACCCTGGCTCAGCCGGGGCCCGCTGTGTCGGCATCGAACGACGTGGAAATCAAGTCTCCCATGGTTGGCACCTTTTACCGGGCGCCATCGCCTGAGGCGGCCAATTATATCGAGATCGGAGCGGAGGTGCACCCGGATACCGTCGTCTGCATTATCGAGGCCATGAAGGTCATGAACGAGATCAAGGCTGAGGTCCGCGGGGTGATCACCCAGGTGCTCGTGGAGAACGCCAAACCGGTCGAGTTTGGCCAGCCTCTCTTCAAAATCCGTCCCACCTAAAAAGGGCTCAATGTTCGAGAAGATACTCGTCGCCAATCGTGGCGAAATCGCCGTCCGCATTATTCGCGCCTGCAAGGAGCTGAATATTCGCACGGTGGCCATTTATTCCGAGGCGGACGCCAACTCCATGCACGTCCAGCTGGCGGATGAGGCGATTTGCATCGGCAAGGCCCCCAGCAGCGACAGTTATCTCCGCATCGACCGCATCATCAGCGCCGCGGAAATTGCCGATGTCGATGCCATTCACCCGGGCTACGGGTTTCTTTCGGAGAATGCCCATTTCGCCGACGTCTGCGAGAGCTGCAACATTCGTTTTATCGGGCCGAATTCGCGCGCGATGAATTCTCTCGAGAACAAGGCGACCAGCCGGGCTCTTGCCAAGAAGGCCGGCGTGCCGGTCCCTCCCGGGTCGGACGGCCTCATCCAGAACGAGGAGGAAGCCCTCTCCATCGCCAAAAGGATCGGCTACCCGGTCATGATCAAGGCCATCGCTGGTGGCGGCGGCCGCGGCATGCGCGTGGCGCACAACGACATTTCCCTGATCAAGGGCTATCACACCGCCCGCAGCGAAGCCGAGAAGGCGTTCGGCAATTCGGCCGTTTACATCGAGAAGTTCATCGAAAACCCGCACCACATCGAGTTCCAGATCCTCGGCGATAACCGCGGGAATATCATCCATCTCGGCGAGCGCGATTGCTCCATTCAGCGCCGGAATCAAAAGGTGGTTGAAGAAACCCCGTCCCCGTTGATCGAGAACAAATTCAAGGATTTGCGGAAGAAAATGGGCAAGGCCGCGATCAAGCTGGCCGAGGTGGCTCATTACACGAACGCCGGCACGGTCGAGTTCATTGTGGATGATTCCGGGAATTTTTACTTTCTCGAGGTCAACAAGCGCGTTCAGGTCGAGCATCCCATCACCGAAGAGGTGACCGGGATCGACATTGTCAAACAGCAGATCCTCATTGCCATGGGCGAGCAGTTGCGCATCTCGCAGAGCGACGTCACTTTCAAGGGCCACGCCATCGAATGCCGCATCAACGCCGAAGATCCCTTCGATGATTTTCGGCCCTGCCCCGGCCGCGTGGAAATGTACTACGCTCCGGGCGGCCGCGGCGTTCGGGTCGACAGCCATGCCTACGCCGGTTATACCATCCCGCCCAATTATGACTCGATGATCGGCAAGCTCATCACCTATGGCAAGGACCGCCGCGAGGCGATGGACAAGATGAGCCGCGCGCTGGGCGAGTACATGATCACCGGGATCAAGACGACCATCCCCTTCGAACAGGCGATCCTCCAGGATCCCAACTTCCGCCGCGGCGTTTATTCCACGAACTTTATCGAACAGCTCCTCGGCGGCGCCCGCCGGGAACTCATCGACGACAAGGCCTGAGGGGTGGCGTCGTGAAGCCCCTTTCCGAGTGCCGCCTCTACACATTTGTTGATTCCGCCTATCTCCACGGGCGTGATCCAGTGGAGATCGCTCGCGCTCTTTGCCATGGCGGTTCCGATTTGATTCAGCTTCGCGCCAAGGATTGGCCGGTTGAGCGGGTTCGAGAAGCCGCCACCCGCATCCTGCCGGTGACCCGTGAGTTCGGCGTGCGCCTGGTCATTAATGACCATCTTTCGGTGGCCCGTGCACTGGGCGTGGAAATCTGCCACTTGGGGCAGGAAGATTTCTTCGATCAACATTACACCCATGTTTCCCAAGTGCCGGGGCAGGGGAGGAGCCCGGAGATCGGTTTGAGCACGCATGCGCCCGCGCAGGCGCAGCGAGCAGTGGCAGCGGAGCCCGCGTATATCGCGATCGGCCCGGTTTATCCCACTGGCACCAAGCCTACCGCGCGGGCGGTCACGCTGGATTACGTTCGGTGGGCGGCGGCGAATGTCCGAATTCCCTGGTTCGCGATTGGCGGGATCAATCTGGCGAATCTGCCGGAGGTTCTGGCCGCCGGAGCCACGCGCATTTGCGTCGTTTCCGCCATTTTGCATGAAGCGGATGTGGCGGTTGCCGCCCGCCGGTTCCGCGACGCGATCGGGAACGGCGCCGGAACCGCTCCCTGAATCGGCGGCTTTACTTCGTCGGCGGGGCCATCAACTTGCGATTGAGTGTGAGCGCGAGCCGGTTGTTGTTGATGGCGAGTTTCCGAAATTCGGCAAACTTCTGCAGTTCCTCCGGGCTCAGAAAGGCGGAGGCGCCCGAGGCCACGTTCGCGTAGATGTCGTCCAGCAACTGGACATTTTTCTCCCCCTCGTCCTCGGAAGCGATATTGCGAAAGTTCAGCGTCGGCACAGTCTGGTAATCCGCGGGCAGGCCCCGGGCGGTCAGCGCCTTTTGCGTTTCGTCCCGCATCAGGTCATGCAGCTTTTTCGCCTGGGCATCTTTGGTTTCCTGGCTGCCGGGCAGCATCGCCTTGAATTGCTCGGCGGTCAGGTAGCTCGCCAGGTCGCGGTTGTACTCCTGATATTTGGCATAGGCGTCCTCGCCGAGCAGGTTTTTCACCGCCTCATGCGTCTCGGTTTCCTGCGCCGTCAGGATCCGGTTCATTTCCTCCGCGGATTTGCCTTCTTTCAGAATCGCCGTGATATGGGTGATATTGGTCATCACGTGATCCGCCAGCAGGTTGTTCAGCGCTTCCATCTTCTCGGGCGGGAGCTTGGCCCGTTCCCCGAATCCTTTGTAGATCATTCCCAGCCCCATCTTCTGCTGGTCCCGGATCATTTTGCTCATCTCCGGGTTGGCTGTCACCCCCGTCAAAGGCGCCTCGCTCGCCTTGGAAGCCGCTGCGGCCGCTTCCTCTGCCGTCTTCCGCAGCGCGCCGACTTCGCCCCGGAGCTTCAGAACCTCGCGGGACTGGTCCTTGTTGCTCGATGACGCTCCGGCCTGGCTTTTGGCCAGCAGGTTGGAGAGGCGTTGATTTTCATTTTTGAGCATCTCCACTTGGTCCACGGCGCTGCGCAACGCCTCATTTTCCGCCTGAAGCGCGCGCAATCTCCGATGCTCAACGAGTGACAGCGCCACAATCGCCAGAGCGACCAGCCCTGCCAGGATTGTCGGGGGCTTTAACATAAATCCGTTCCTGACTTCTTTTGGACCGGGTGAAACCCGGAACGGCACGCCCTTTTTATCGCCGCTTTCCGCCCGGGTGCGGCCGAACCGCCCGATTACAGGTGGATCGTGCCGCCCTTCTGGATCGCCTCCAGCACCGCAAAGGTCAGCACCATGCTGGTGCGGGACTTCTCGTAAGGGAGCGGGTGTTCCGCCTGCCCCTTAAGGAACTGCAGCCAGGCCGCCATCTGCTCGGCATGCCCCTTGGACGAAAAGTTCTTCTTCGTCTTTTTCCGGCCGCGGTAGGTGTGCATCTCGAGGAAGTTGTAGACCTCGATCACCACGCCCGAGGCAAAAATAGTCACCGCTTCCTTCGGATACGCCGGATCACCCTGGGCGCTGTAGTTCAATTGCCCGCACGATCCGTTCGCAAATTCGACCTGGGCGCACACGCTGTCCGGGAACGCCATCTTGCCGGTGGCCGGCCAGGTGGTCTGCGCGGTCACCCGCACCGGTTCCGAGTCAAAGAGGAAGCACATGTAGTCCAGGAAATGGCAGGTCTCGCCCAGCACCCGCCCGCCGCTTTCCGCCACATTCGCGTACCAGTGGGAGGGGTCGAGCTTGCCGGCCATCACCCGGTAGCACACCGAGAGCGGGCCCGGCGCCCCTGCCAGCAGATGCTTGATCTCGGCGCTTGCCGGGGCGAACCGCCGGTTGAAGCCCACTTGCACGGACGCGCCGCTGCCTTTGTAAGCCGCATCAATCTCCGCCAGTTCCTCGCGCCGCAGGCAGACCGGCTTCTCGACAAAAATCTGCCGTTTCGCTTTCAGCGCGCCCAGGACCAGCGGCGCGTGCAGATGATGCCGGGTGCTGATCACCACGCCCGCGTTCGCGCTCTGCTGGAAAAGGTCGGCTGCATCAGTCTCCGCCCGCTGAAAGCCAAACTTCGTTTTGACATGGTTCGCGCTCAGCGCCGTCTGGTTGACCACCGTCCCCAGCGGGATCTGGTCTTTGAGATGCGGCAGCAGCATCGTCCGGGCGAAATTGCCGGCCCCGATCACATCCACATGCGAAACGGGCGTCGAGAGTTTTTGGTGCTTGGGCGTTGAAACGGCCGCGGCCTTGGGCTTCTCGCCCGCTCCGAGCGCCTCCGCCGGCGGATCGGGATATTCCAGCACGATGCCGATGTCCGTCGCGCTGGTGGTCAGGGTTTGGTAGACGCTGAGCGCATCCTGAAACGCCACCCGCCGGGTCGTGAGCGCCTCGAGATTCAGCAGGCCCGCGCCCATCGCGTGCAGGCAGGCCTGGAAGTTGCGTTGCTCGGTCCAGCGCACAAACCCGATCGGATAATCGTTCCCGCCCCATTCATAGTTCGGGTCGTACCGGCCCGGCCCGTACGAACGGGAAAAGCGGAATTCGATTTCCTTTTCCGAGAACATCCGCCACGGCAGTTCGATCTTCGTGATCCCCACGTCCACGATCCGGCCGCGGTCGCGGCACGCCTCCGCCGCTTGCTCGATCGGCGTGTTGCTCTGCGTGGCCGTGCAGATCACCGCGGCGTCCACGCCGAACCCTTCCGTCCACAGGCGCACCTCCTCCGCCAGGTTTTGCTGGCCGAGAATGATTGCCTTCTCCGCGCCCATCGCCAGCGCTACTTCGCGCCGGGCCGGCAGCAGGTCCACCCCCATCACCCGCGCGCCGGATGCTCTCAGGAAATTCGTAATCAGCAATCCCACCAGGCCCTGGCCCATCACCAGGATGCGATCCCCCAGCCGCGGCTCGGTCTGGCGCACCGCATGGAGGGCGATCGAGCACAGCGTGGTGTAAGCCGCCTGCCAGTTCGGCACTTCCTTCGGCACCGGGGCCGCCAGCATGTCCGGCACCGCCACGTACTCCGCGTGAAATGCGCACTCCGCTCCGCCGCACGCCACCCGGTCCCCCACGCGAAAACGGCCGTTCGCTTCATCCACCGCCACCACGATGCCCGCCGCGCTGTAACCCAGCGGGCTGGGCGATTCCAGCCGGTTCCGCACCTTTTCCAGCGCGCTTTTCCAGCCCATGTTTTTCGCCACCTCCAGCACCTTGCGCACCTGGTCCGGGCGCGCCTTGGCCTTCTGGATCAGGTTCATCTTGGCCTGCTCCACCTTCATTTTTTCCGTGCCGGGACTGATCACGGAATGGGTCAGGCGAACCAGAACCCCTCCGGGAGGCGCCGTGGGTTTGGGCACCTCCTGCAATTCCATCCGGCCATCCTGATATTGGGCGATTTGTTTCACAATTTTCGAACGTGGCTTCTCTTACCGGCTCACCCCCGGCAGGGTCAAAGGAATTCGGCCTGCGCGATTTTTCACACCCCTTCGAGGCCCCCCTTATCCCACGCCGTCGATTCCCGGATGGGACCACTGGTGTTTACTTGACCCGCTGAAAAGCTATCGGACACCGTATGGCGAACTGCAAAATGCGTTCCGTGAACGCTGCGGATTGCCTCGCGGCCGGAACATGGCAGCGTGCAACAATTAGAGGAAGTGGTTTATGAAACAGCCCAGACTCTCGGAAAGCGGAGTCCCTACGATTCCGATGAACGAGCCCATCAGCTTTGAGGATTGGATGAAAGGCCGCCGCGCCCGGAGGGAGGGTGGTGAGTTGGTCACCCGCAAGATCATCCGGCGCGAGAGCAGTTCCAGCGATCAAAGGCTCCGAGCCCAGTTTGGCGGAGAGCGGGGATTGCCCTTCACTCCTACGGAGAAGTTGTAATGGGATGAGGCCGCCGGAACAAGAGCCCGCGGCCCTCAGACTAATTAGCCGCCGCCAGGTTGCGCGCGGCTAAAAACGCCGCCGCCGCTTTTTTAGGCGGCACGATTGCTTCCGCGTCTATCCGTTGTGGTCCGGTGCGGGCGGCCGCCACGGGCGTTCGGTCATGTGCGGTCGGGCTCGGCGCTGGAAAGACTCGGGCCCAAAACGCCGCTTGCCCATCTTCCGCAGCTTTGAATTGGGCGGACCGGAGCTCGCTCTCTTGCGACTCCCTCGCCGCCACTCCGGCCCAAAAACTCTTCTGTTCCCCTTCGACCGCCTCGATTCGCGCCGCCCACTGCTCGGTGGCTTGCGCCTCTTCCCGTGCCACCTTCGCCCAGAATGCCTTTTGGGGATCTTCCGCTGGCGCTGGCGGACTGCCGGCCTCGCCCTCCGGCGGTTCCAGGACCACCTTGGCCAGGACCGGTCCGTCCGTTTGTTTTCGTCCCTTTTGGTAGTTCAGGCGGGCCTCGGCCACCGCCCGGTCCCGCAGTGCCGCGAGTTGCCGGACTTGCTGTTCGGCGTAGCGGGCGTTGGCCAGGCTGGCCGCCATCCGCCGTTGGCCTTTGCGGATGTCGGCATACTGCTGGTTGTACGAGCGGGCGATCGCCAGCAGGCGCGTGTTGTACTGCTCAAATGCATCCGCTGCATCCGTTCTGAACGCCAGGAGGCGCGGCAGAAGGACCAGGGCGCATAAGAAGCTTCGCCTGCACAGTGACATAACGGTCGATGCAAGTGCGGTGAATGCCTCCGCCTCGCGGTGGACGAACGCGCACCTGTCAATTAAGTCATCGGACGCTTCCCGCCGCCGCCTAAACGAAAAAGCGCTCCGCGCCTTGCACCGTCGCATCGCTATCATCCCCGGGAGGGTGAGGCTCTGCCGAACCCTGACTAAACGAATCGCACGCCAATCCGTTGGATTCCACCTCCTCAGCTGCATCAAGCCCGGCCAGATCCACGTAGGGCTGCGAGAACTTTGCAGCAACTTTGTAATGTCACCGGAGTTCTGCGAGTGCGGACACCGTAAAGCTGATCGAGCGAGCCAAATCGCATTGGCGGAGCTGCGCAATTTATTAGGGAACGGGGCGGCATTTTTTCGACTTGTGGAGTAATGAGATAGCTTCGCGCCTTTAAGCGAAGGCTGGCTGTGGCGGCGCGACAAGCCTCGGAGCTTCGGCAGTGGGCCTGCCCAGGCCAGACGCGGGGCCGAGGGGCTCTTGGTGGAGATTAGCGCGGACATGAGGCTGATGCCTCGCCCACCCCTTTCAAGCCTTCAGCAGCGCCCTCGCTTCCGCCACTCCGGGCGCCGGTCGACCGTATTCGCTGGCCGTGACTCGCGTTAGGGCAAGCAGATGGCGCCACCGATATGCCGGGCGGGTGGAGTTGAATTCCTCGGTCACGGTTCGGTAAAACTTTTCGCCGTGCAACGCTCCATCTTCGCTGATGGCGTAACGCAGCAGGAGATCAAAGACCGGGCGGGCGGCGTAGCCGAGCTCTCCGTAGCGATGGACCAGGGCCACGGCATGAGCTTGCAGGTTTCCGCGGATGGCTTCTTCCGTTTCCCGCAGGAGGCTGTCGGCCTCGGTGGCCTTGATTTGCTGGAGGTGATAGGATACCGGCAAGGGCTCCCAATGCAGGAAATCACCGCCACGATTCACCCGGTCGAACGCCACCTGGTAGGCTCCGAGAATCAGGCTCGCAAAACAGTTTCGATGACTGCTCAGCCGCGCCAGATTCCGCCAAGCATTCGCGGAATCCGTGGCATGCACCCCGATGGAATCGCCATGCACACTGCCGACCGGCTTGCCGGCGACCTCTTCGAAAGGCCGCCGGCCGAGATCGCGGAGCACGAGTTGATTTGCACAGAGGGTTATCGCTTCCCCCAGGCAGTCGGGCGCGACACCTTCGGCGAGCGCCACGGCGGCGGCCGCGGCCGCTTCCTGCGGAGTGGAGTTGAAAAGGGTCCGGCTCATTTGGTCGACCCAGGAATCTTCCATGGCGCGGTGGCCTGGAGCGCGGTCCATCAAACGGTGTTCGTCGAGCAACTTCGGCAGCAACTCGCGCGACTTGGCGTTAGTTTGGGACCACGCTTCGGCTCGAACACAGTAGTGGATCGATTGCCGGAGCAGGGTGTGGGCCTGGTCCTGTCCGATGACGTTGAGGAGATCCCACGCGCGGTACGGCATCACGACGCGATGCACCTCGGTGTCATCGTGCACCATGTAGAGCAGGTCATTGAATGCAGCTTCCGGCCCGCTGCACGCGGCCGCTTTCAGCAGGCTTTCCGCGGCGGCAACGTTCTTGTTGCGGGCCGCTTCGCGCAGCTTGGGCCCGTCCGGCGCGAGGGCGCCCGCGGCAGGAACGGGCACATCCAGCAGCACTTCTCCTTTCCGGCCGCCATGTTCCTGGATGCGGTTGGTATTCCGGTACAGCACCTTCAGGAGAGGCAGCGCCTGGGTGTCCGTCGGAAGTTCCTGGGCCATGTGGTAAGCCGGCCCAATGGCCATCATGGTATGGAATCCGACGTAGTCCTCGCCGCCAAAGGTGCGCGCATTCGCCAGGGCCGCGGCGGCGGTGAGTTCGCGGAGTGGGGTGCCTTTCTTCAGTTCGGCCGTCAGGGCAGGCAGGAGCGCGTTGATCGGCGTCTCCTGCATCAAGCGAACCAGCGGTTCACGATCGCCAAAGACGAGGGGGGAGGGCGCCTCCTCAGCATGAGCAGGCGCGAGGCCGAGGTAATCGGCCGCTTCCAGGCCCACCGAGGCGACAATCATTCCTTTCCCCACCTGGCTCAGAAACTCACGGCGCGTTTTCGCGGTAAACATAAACATCTTCCTCCGAGGCCGCTCCGAGTCCACGCGGGCGGCGCGGAGCTGAACTGGGAGACGACTCTATGGTTAAACTTTTGTCCGGCTGTAGTCCGGTCATACGCCCGCCCAGTCACGAGTCAAGAGGGAAATCAGCTGCGGAACTCGCGCGCCCTCACGATGGCTCGCTGATTTACGATCTGGGTCGATGTCATCCGCTTCCCGCTATCGCGCCGGGGCGTGCGCTTTCAGCGTCCCGACCAGCATGTGGGCGAAGGGAGCGAATCCAGCCCGCTGGAGGGTGCGGCGGGAGGGAGCATTGTCGGAATTGCATCGAGCGCAGGGAACGGCGCCGACGGCGTAGGCTTCGCGCTTGAGTTCCTGCACCAGGTACGAGCCGAAGCCCTGGCGGCGCGCCGGCTCGTTTACTTCCAGATGTCGCAATAGGGCCGGTTGTAATGGAAGAGAAAACCGCCTGTGGCGACGGTCTTTCCACCGGCCTCCAGCACGAATTCCGGGCCGCCCCGGCGTTCTTCAATCGCCTGGATAATTTTTTCGCGAGCGGTTTCGCAATGCAGCACGGCGCCGTTGGCGGGCAGGGCGGTGGTCGCCCAATCGCGGAAGACGATGGCCTCGGTGGCGAGGTTGTGCGCATAGGTGCAGGCGAGAACGAAAAGGAGGGTGTCGTTGGATTGGATCTCGATAAAGTCCGGCTGGCTGAGAGCTTGAAAGATTTCGAATAAGGCGAAGGCGCGCGTGCGGCAGGAGGGCAAAAGATAGAACTCAATCAAGGTGGGCTTGTCGGTCCAGGGGCCGGCGATGGCAACCGATCCGAACCCCGCCGGCGAGCCATCCACCTCGATCAGGTAGGAACGGGTCCAGCCGGATCGGGAATGAATGGAGTCCTTGGTGATCTGGCAGTTCATTTCCTGCCGGTGGAGCGTGCGGAGGGGGAGGATTTCCTCGTTGGATGCCAGTCTGACGAGCGGCTGCATGGTTATGGCGGTTGTAGTATCGGCGCGGGCGATTGCTGTAAATGAAATTGCGCCCTGCCCGAGCCCGGGCGTCGCGGACGCTCGGCGCGCGAGCATGCGTCGTGGGACATTTCCTTGCCTTTCCTTTCGTGGGGAAAGGCGCAAAATGCAGGGGCATATGAGCACGATTGCGATCCTGGGAACGATGGACACGAAAGGAGAGGAGCATGGCTACGTGGCGGAGATCATTCGCCGCAAGGGCCACCAGACTCTCGTGATTGACGTGGGCGCTCTGGGTGCGCCCAAGCTCAATCCCGATGTGACGCGCGAGGAAGTGGCGGTCGCGGCTGGGGCCGACCTGAAGGAGCTGGTGGCGCGGCGGGACCGGGGCGAAACCATCAAGGCGATGTCGGTGGGCGCTCCGATCGTGCTGACGCGGCTCTGGCACGAGAAGCGGATCGACGGAGTGATCTCGCTGGGCGGCGGAGGCGGGACCTCGATCGCCACGGCGGCCATGCGTGCGCTGCCGATCGGTTTTCCGAAGGTGATGGTGTCCACGCTGGCGAGCGGGAACACCGCGCAATATCTCGGGGTGAAAGACATTGTGATGATCCCGAGCATTGTCGATGTGGCGGGCCTCAACCGCATTTCGCGGGAGATCCTGGCGCGCGCCGCGGGAGCGATCTGCGGGATGGTGGAGACGCCGCCCGCCCCGGCCGCAGCGGACAAGCCGATTATTGTCGCGAGCATGTTCGGAAACACCACGGCGTGCGTGCAGCATGCCAGGAAGGTTTTGGAAGATGCCGGGTTCGAAGTTCTGGTCTTTCACGCCACGGGCATTGGCGGCCGGACGATGGAGTCGCTGATCGAGGCCGGCCTGGTGGATGGCGTGCTGGACATTACGACGACGGAGTGGGCGGACGAGTATGTCGGGGGCTTTTTGGGCGCTGGCCCGCACCGGTTGGAAGCGGCCGCCAAGACAGGCACGCCCGCGGTGGTGACCCCCGGCTGCCTGGACATGGTGAATTTCTACGCGCCGGACTCGGTGCCAGAGCGGTTCCGGGGCCGGCGGTTTTATCAGCACAATCCGCAAGTGACCCTGATGCGGACCTCGGCGGAGGAGAGCGCGGAGATCGGAAAAATCATCGCGCAGAAGTTGAACGCGTCGCTGGGGCCGGTGACGGTGCTGATTCCTCGCAAGGCGATCAGCGTGATCAGCGCGCCGGGGCAGAGCTTTCATGACCCCGAGGCGGACGAGGCCTTGTTCCGGGCGATCCGAAAGAATATGCGCTCGGATATTCCGGTGCGGGAAATGGATTGCGAGATCAACGACCCGGCGTTCGCGGAAGCGTGCGCCCGGGCGTTGCTTGAGGAGATCCGCCGCCAGAAAGAAAAACGATGAAATGCGTTGAAATTGGGAGGAAGATCGAAATTATTTCCAGGCCATGAGCAAGAGTAACAAGTTTGCCGCCTATCCGCGCCTGAACCCCCTGGGGATCGGGAAGAACGTTTCCGCCGCCGACCTGATCGATCAAACGTTTCTCGCCTATAACGGCGGACGGTTGCGCGAGGCCGCAAAACTGCTGACCGAGAAAATGCTGCCGAACGACGGGTTTATCGGCATGAGTTTGACGGGGGCGCTGACGCCGGCCGGTTTGGGCAAATCCTGCCTGATCCCGCTCATGAAGGCGGGTTTCGTCGATTGGATCGTTTCGACCGGGGCGAACTTGTATCACGACCTGCACTACGGGTTGAACATGGAGCTCTACGCCGGGTCGCCGTTCCTGGATGACGTGACCTTGCACAAGGACGGGGTGATTCGCATTTACGACATCCTGTTCGATTACAACGTGCTGCTGGACACCGATGCGTTTGTGCGGGAAGTGATCGCCGGGCCGGAGTTTCAGCGGACGATGGGGACGGACGAATTCCATTACCTGCTGGGCAAATACGTGTCGGAGCGGGGCCGGAAATTGAAGCTGAAGGATTCCTCGGTGCTGGCGACGGCTTATGAGTGCGGCATTCCCATCTTCACGAGCAGCCCGGGCGACAGCTCGATCGGCATGAACGTCGCCGCGATGGCGTTGCGCGATTCGAAACTGTTGTTCGATACGAACCGGGATGTGAACCAGACGGCTGGAATCGTTTACGAAGCGAAATCGTCCGGGCACAAATCATCCGTATTCATCCTGGGGGGCGGTTCGCCGAAGAATTTCATGCTGCAGACCGAGCCGCAGATCCAGGAAGTGATGGGGATCCAGGAAAAAGGGCACGATTACTTCCTGCAATGCACCGACGCCCGCCCGGACACGGGCGGCCTGAGCGGGGCGACGCCCGCGGAGGCGGTGAGCTGGGGCAAGGTCGATCCAAACACGCTGCCGGATTGCGTGGTGGCGTACGTGGATTCAACCCTGTCACTCCCGCTGCTGACGGCTTACATGCTCACCCGGCACAAGCCGCGCGCGCAGAAACGGCTTTTCGACCGGCGCGACGAGATCCTGGACAAAGTGCGCGCGCAGTACCTGAAGACCGGCACGGTGACGAAGGTGCTCACCAGCCGCAAGGTGGCGAAGCGGGCGAGCAGCGTCGGGTTGAAAGGGAAATAGGCCGGCGCCCGTGGATTTGACATTGCTCCCGGATCGGGTTCCTTACTGCGCATGATCCGTTTGCGTCATTTTCTTGCCCTGGGTTTGGTGGCGGTCGGGATGGCCGGGTGCAAAAGCACGTACTCCACGAAGAACGTCACCACCGCGCCGCCCCCTTTGCTGCGGAATACGTCGCGCATCTACGTGGCGGTTCCGTTCGACGCGGCCTACAAGAAGAAGGTGGCGCAAGGCTCCGGCAAGAAGACCGCGGACGTTCTCTTTGCCGCGATCGGCAAGTATTCGAAATACGCGTCGATGAGCAAATACCCGGAGTCAGTGAGCGAGGCGATCGACAGCGCCCGCGAGCGCAGCGCGAACTACCTGATCTACCCGGCCATCACCAAGTGGGAGGATCACGATACGGAATGGTCGGGCCGGCGGGATCGCCTCCAGATCAAAGTGGACCTGATTGATCTGGCCGACAGCCAGGTGGTGTTTTCGCGGGAGATCAGCGCCACCGGCAAATGGCTGACCGAAGGGGGAGACACTCCGGCGGATCTGCTGTCAGAGCCGTTGGAAGAGTATGTCAACGCGCTGTTTCGACGCGTGGAGACGCCCTCGGCCCTGCAGTAAGCAGGGCGCGCTAAGGCGGCTAATCCGAGCCGGCAAAAGGAGGTCTGAGTCTGTCGGAAAGTGGCAATCGATTAGCCTTGTAATTACTCTTGCGTCCTGGGTTAAGCCTAGGCATTATCCTGAGGCCAATGACGTGGAAAACCCTCACAGACTTGCTGGCGCGTGAGTTTCGGAACTTGCGCCGCATGCAGGTCGTCAGCTTCGGTTTTTCCAGTGCTCCTGTACTCGACGCCAATGACCTTCGCCTGGAGGAATTGCAGATGGCGGAGCGGGTCGATGCCATCGTGCGTGATTTTTCCCGGACCCGCCGCTGGCCTGCCCTCGACGAGAAGGAACGGTTCTTCCTGCGGGAGCGAATCCGCTTTGCCTACGAATACGCCTCGCTGACCGAGATGACAGTGGCCCGCCCGCTCACGGTGGTGAAAAAGGCGCAGCCCGGACCGGAGCAGCGACGGATTATCGAGTGGTTCCTGATCGATGTCTGGCGAGTTTCGGGCGTCGTGAATTGGATCGAGCCTTTCGTGCTGCTTACGCAGACGGTTTCTCCGCAGGTTGTTCCCTGGGAACATCAGGTCGCTGAGTGACCTTCTTCCGGTCGTTGCGAAACCATAACTTTCGGCGCCCCGCGGGCGGCTTCGCCCAAGACCCTTCTACGAACTCGCGCTGGTGTAGTGCCGGAGCGATTTTCTCCAGATTCCCTCGGAAATCCCAAACAGGACGAGAGCCAGGCCGCAAAGCAAAGCCATCTCCACCGGGTCATTTGGTTTTCGGACGAGCAGCTTGGCGGGAACATTCGCCACCAGAAGCATCGGCAGAGCGTAGGTGAAGAATGCTTTGAAGAGGCCACGGAATGCAGCGTCCGGCAGGCGGGCGATGTTGAATAGATTGTAGTAGCCCCAAACGATGCCTTGCGCCCGGACGGTCCAGAAGCTGGAGGCAGTGAGCATCGTCATGAGCGAGTAGTGGACCAGCAGGCTGGCGCAGACCAGAAAAGCGTAGCCAAGGAGTTGCGCGGGCGCGATCGCGAGGTGGAGCTGATGGCCGGCGTACGTAATCACGGAGAGGGCGAACGCGGCGTTGATGAATCCGCCCAGGTCGACCTGGCGGAAAGAGATGACAAACCGCGTGTTGATCGGCAGGAGCAGCATGAAATCGAGGCGGCCGGTGCGGATCAGTTCGGAAAGCTGGACGAGATTGGAGAGAAAGACCGCCGTGAAAAGCTGTTGAATGAAGTTGCTCGTGCCGATCAGCAGGATGACCTGCCATTGGCTCCAGTCGCCGATGTGATCGGTGTGGCTGTAGATCACCCCGATAAACGTGAGCTGCAGGGCAAACCAGAGCAGTTCAACAATAATCCAGAGGATGAAGTTGCTCTTGAACTGCATCTCGCGCGTGACGGAATTGCGCCAGAGCGCGGCGTAAATGCCAAGGTAACGCGCGAGCTTGGATGATCCGGCGGCAGTCATCGTGTCAGTTCTGTGCTTGGGCGACGGAGCGCCTTTCCAGAAACGTATTCAGGGCAACGCCAAAAACAAGCAGCAGTCCGAGCAGGACATACTCGAGATTGCTGATGCGGAAGGGGAGATGCTGGCCGCCCCAAATCGCCGCGCCGCGCAGCCCCTCGTCCATGACCGCGATGAAGAGCACGCCGAAAATGCTCCCGAGCAGCGTTCCCTGGCCGCCCTGAACGCTGGTTCCTCCCAGCACGACCGCCACGATCACGTGCAATTCAAAGCCGCTGAGGGAGCTGGCGCTGACCGACCCGTTGCGGGCGGTGAAAGCGAGCGCGGCCAGGAAAGCCAGCGCGCCCATCAGAATGTAGACTTGCCAGACGCGCCGTTCGACGGGGACGGCGGCGTAACGGGCGGCGATGCGGTTCCCGCCAATCATCAGGATCTGCCGCCGCCAGATCGAGCGGGTGAAGTAGGCGCCGCCCGCGAGTAGAACGACCGAAGCGAGCAGGAGCGATCCGCTCAAGTGGCCCAGCTTTTCATAACCCGGCACGTCGAGAAATGGAGATTTCTCAACATCGCCCATAATCACGAAGCACAGGCCGCGGAAGAAAATCATCGTTCCAAGCGTGGCGATGATCGGCGGAACATCCAGGAGCGCGATGAGAAATCCGTTGAGTGCTCCGGCGGTCAGGGCCACCGCCAGTCCGGACGGCACCGCGGTCCACCAAAAACCCGGGCCGGAGGGAAAGGAAGACATCACGCACGACACCAGGGCGATGACCGAGCCGATCGAGAGATCAATGCCGGCGGTCATCAGAATCACGGTCATGCCAAAAGCCACCAGGAGCGTGGGCGTGGCCTGCGCGATCAGGTCGGCCAGGTAACTTTGCAGGTAAGCGAGCAGCGCCGGGAGGGAGTGGAATTGATTGCCGGAGATGACGGTGAAAACGGCAATTTCCAGCGCCAGGGCGGCGAGCAGAATGGCGGCGCGCTTCATGCCAGTTCCTCCAGGCGTTTGGCGCGGCGATGTAGCGCGCAATCAATGCCGATGATCAGCAGGATGATCGCGCCGCTCAAAGCGTCCTGGAGATAGGCGCTGGCATTGGCATAAACCAGCAGCTGCGAGATCAGATAAAGAAAAAGGGAGCCCAGCAGCGCCCCGAGATAAGAGCCTTCGCCACCGAAGATATTGGTGCCCCCGAGAATGACGCCAGCGATCACCTGCAGCTCGAAGCCGAGCGCCATTCGCGCCGGCTCGACCGATTGCACCCGGGTCACGTAGAGAAGGGCGCTCAGGCCGAAAAAGATTCCGCCGAGGGCGAAGGCGCTGCTCAGCAGTCGGGCCGGGTTGAGGCCGATCAGGTGGCACGCTTCGCTGGAGTTCCCCAAGGCGAGCCAGAGGCGGGGGTGCTTGGCCGCGGCGTCCCAGAGCGCTGCGAGAATCAGCCCGGCCAGGAGAATGGTTCCGGGATAGGCTTTTCCCGGCGCGTGGTAAATCTCGGCGGGCACGGAGATGTTCCCGGAAAAGTGCGGCACGAGCACATCCGCGAGGATGAGCGCGATGCCGCGATAGAACGGCAGTCCCGCCAGAGTGATGATGATGGCGGGCATGGAGGTCCGCGAAACGAGGAAGCCGTTAAAGGCCATCACCCCCCAGGCCACGGTCGCGCACGCCGCGAAAGCGGGCAGGGCAGGGCAGCCATGAGTGACGAGCGCCCCGAAAATGGTTCCGGCCAGGGCAATGACCGAGGCGATGGAGAGATCAATGGCTCCGGCAAAGACGATCCCGGTCAGCGCGAAGCCGGCAAGGACGGTGGGGGCGATGTCCCCCGGAATGCGCGTGAGAACTTCTGCGAACGAACTGCCCCGCTTGAGGAAAAGCCAGATGATCAAAAGCAGAAGAGCGTCCCCCGCCAGCAAAAACGCCAGGCGGCGGCGGACACTTCTTCCCATTCGGCTGAACACGGGCGCGATTTAACGGCACCGGTCCGCCTCGGGGCAAGGCCCTTCGTGCGCGGTTTGAAAGTTCCGCGGGATAAGGATCGAGCGGAACGGGCTATTTCCCGCCGGGGCCGTAGCCGGGAGCCGGCGTGCCGTCAGCCTTCAAGTGGCCGGTGGCCCAGAGGACGCCGCGGGCGACCAGATCGAGATAGCGGGAATCCTGCACCGTTGCGTTGTTGTGGCCGATTGTGGTGCTGAACACCCGCGTTTGCTTCGGGCCGTACTGATTGGCCCAGGCCACGACCGTGGTGTTGGTCTTGGAGTTGCCGTCCCGGCCTTGGACGACTTGCGCGCCGGACGCCAGGGGAATGGCGCTGCCGAACACATGGATGTTGTTGTAGAGCTCCTCGTTGATCGTGGTCCAGTCAGCCAACCCTTTCACCACGGAGCTGTGCTTGTTGGTGAAGCTGATGGAAATCGGCTTTTGCGGACCATGCCCGCTCGATTGCAGGCCGAGATATTCAAACCAATAGCCGTGAGGCGTGCCCAACGTCACGGGATCGTTCGGGTTGCCGATGCGGTAACAATGCATGGCGCAGTGGAGGTTCACGCCAGGGATGCCGTCGCGGTGCGGCTTGAGCACGCCTTCCACGATTGCCGGGTCCGAAATATCCGCGCCGCATTCGTCGTGAATGACGAGATCGTACCCCTTGGCGTAGTCGGGATTGCCGAGGATGGCCAAAGGCGGCTTGGTGCTGGAGTCATCCGTGTGCACCTGGTCGACGACGGCGTTCGCCCGGGCTTCAATCCCCGTTTTGAGGATGTCCTTTTGCTTCGCGTAGTCGTGGCAGCAACCGCCCGTGATCAGGAGCACGCGAATCGGCTTTTCCGCGCCGTGCGAGGCAGCGGGAAAAAGGGCGGTCAGAGAGAGGGCCAGGCCGATCGAGGCCGCGAGGGGCCCGCGGATGAGGGGATTTGTCATGAGTTTGTTGTATCAATGGACGCGGCCCAAGGCGAGATATTCGGCTCGGTGATGGAGATGGCTGCGGGATCGCTGTTTATCGATGAAAACTGGCCCGGGGGTTCCTTGACGCTCCCGGACCCCTTCGTTAGCTTGCGTTCAACTTAAAAGCTAAAAGAAATGCAGAACGCGTTAGTGCCAATTGTAGTCGAGCAAACGGGACGGGGTGAACGCCAGTACGATATTTATTCGCGACTGCTGATCGACCGGATCGTTTTCCTCGGGTATCCGGTGGATGATCAAATCGCGAACCTGATCATCGCCCAGTTGTTGTTTCTGCAGATGGCCGACCCCAAAAAGGACATCCATTTCTACATCAACTCCCCCGGCGGGAGCGTGACAGCCGGATTGGCGATTTACGATACGATGCAGTTCCTGACCTGCGATGTGAACACCTATTGCATCGGCCAGGCGGCGAGCATGGGAGCGGTTCTCCTGTGCGCCGGGACCAAGGGCAAGCGCTTCGCCCTCCCGAACGCGAACATCATGATCCACCAGGTTCTCGGCGGGGCGGAAGGCCAGGCCAGCGACGTGGAAATCCGGGTCAAGTACATGCTCAAGCTCAAGCAGCGCCTGAATCAGATCATTTCCAAGCACACCGGCAAACCGGTGGAACAAGTCGAGCGGGATTGCGACCGCGATAACTTCATGTCCGCCGACGAGGCCAAGGCCTACGGATTGGTCGATGACGTGGTCCAGTCGCGCAAGGAAGTGCCCCAATTGACGGCTGCTGATAAAGAGCGTGCGGCGGCGGTCAAAGAAGGCCCCGCGCCCGTTTAATTCATTTACTTTCTCGCGAATTCTGGGATAGTTTTTATCAAATTTCATGGCGCGACCTACCCAAATCACCCTGTGCAGTTTCTGCGGTAAATCCCATGCCGAAGTAAAGAAGCTGATCCAGGGCCCTGGGGTTTATATTTGCGATAATTGCGTCCTCGTCTGCAAAAACGTCCTGGACAAAGAACTGCGCGCTGAAACCACGAAGAAGACCCCCGCTCCGCGGATCAACCTGCTCAAGCCGGCGGAGATCAAGCGGCAGCTCGACCTCTATTGCATCGGGCAGGAACAGGCGAAGAAGACCCTGGCGGTGGCGGTGCACAACCACTACAAGCGCATTTCGAGCTGCGAAGGGGTGGCTTCGAATCGTGCGACAAGGGATATCTCCGAACGCCACAGCGAAGTCGAGATCGAGAAAAGCAACATCCTCCTGATCGGCCCAACCGGTTCGGGCAAAACCTTGCTCGCCCGCACGCTGGCCCGGATTTTGGACGTGCCGTTCGCCATCGCCGACGCGACCACGCTCACCGAAGCGGGTTACGTGGGCGAGGATGTCGAGAACATCGTCCTGCGCCTTCTGCAAAATGCGGATTACGACGTCAAACGCGCCCAGATGGGGATCGTTTACATCGACGAAATCGACAAGATCGCCCGCAAGACCGAGAACGTGTCGATCACCCGGGATGTTTCCGGCGAAGGGGTGCAGCAGGCCTTGCTGAAGATTCTGGAAGGCACCGTGTGCAACGTGCCTCCGCAGGGAGGCCGCAAGCATCCGCAGCAAGAGTATATCCGGGTCGACACCACGAATATTCTCTTTGTTTGCGGCGGGGCCTTCGTCGGATTGGAGAAGACCATCCAACGCCGGCTGGGACATCGCGTGATGGGCTTCAGCGCGGTGGAGAACGCCGCCCAGAACGGCATTTTCAACCAGCAAAGCGTGCTGCAGGCGGTGGAACCCGAGGATTTGCTCGCCTACGGCTTCATTCCCGAGTTCATCGGCCGCCTGCCGATGGTCACGGTGCTGGAGGAACTGACGGAGGATCAGTTGTGCCAGATTTTGACGGAGCCTCGAAACGCCCTCACCAAGCAGTACGCAAAGCTCCTCGCTCTCGACGGCGTGGATCTGGAATTCTCCAAGGACGCCCTTTTTGAACTCGCCTCCCAGGCCATCAAGAAGGGGACGGGCGCTCGCGCGCTGCGGGGAATTCTCGAAAAGCTGATGCTGGACCTCATGTACGAGATTCCAGCCTCCGATGACATCGCGTCGGTCAAGATCACGCGGGCTGTCGTCCGGGAGGAAGCCAAGCCGATCATCCGGCGCAAGGAGAAGCAAGCCGCCGCCTAAAGGTCCGCAGTTGCCCTGCGGACTTGAGTTTTCCCTTTCCGGGAAAATGTTTTCCTTTTAAACAGCTGTATGAAAAACCATATGCCAAATAGCAAACTCGACGCAACCGCAGCCGCTCACGCCTTTGCCGCCGCAGCCGCCGCCGCCGCCGGGATCGCGTTTGGCAGTTGGGTTTCAACTCTGGGTTAATATGGCGCCTCCTTTTCAAGCTCAATCATTTGTCGCGGACCATGTGCGCGGCATTCCCCGGTCTGGGATTCGCGAGTTTTTCGACCTGGTGCAAAGCACGGCGGGCGTGATCTCGCTCGGGGTCGGTGAACCGGATTTTGTGACTCCGTGGCATATCCGTGAAGCCGCCATTTATGCGTTGGAACGCGGGAAAACCAGCTACACCTCGAACCTGGGGCTGCTCCGCCTGCGGGAGGCGATCAGCGCGAATGTGGAGCGCAATTTCGGCGTGACCTACGATCCGAAAAATCAGGTGCTGGTGACCGTGGGGGTGAGTGAAGCGCTCGACATCGCTCTGCGCGCGGTGCTCAACCCCGGCGACGAAGTCATCTACCATGAGCCGTGTTACGTGAGCTACGCCCCGAGCGTGGTGTTGACCCATGGCGTGGCTGTGCCGGTGGTCTGCCGGGCGGAGAACGGTTTTGCGGTGACGGCCGAGGCGATCGAGACGGCGGTCACCCCGCGGAGCAAGGTCCTGATGCTGAACTTCCCGACCAATCCCACGGGCGGGACCATGACGCGAACGGACCTGTTGAAAATCGCCGAGGTGGTCCTGCGGCACAACCTGCTGGTCATCACCGACGAAATTTATTCGGAACTGACCTTTGAAGGCCAGCACGTGAGCATCGCGTCCCTGCCGGGGATGCGTGAGCGCACGATTTTCCTGCACGGCTTTTCCAAGGCTTACGCCATGACCGGATTTCGGATTGGCTACGCCTGCGGCCCGGTGGAACTGGTCGAGGCGATGATGCGCGTGCATCAATACGCCATGCTCTGCGCCAGCATCATCAGCCAGGAGGCGGCCATCGAAGCGCTGGAACATGGAGAACCGGATACGGTCGAAATGCGGGAGCAGTACCGTCTGCGGCGGAATTTCATCGTCAATGCCCTCAACTCGATGGGCTTGAAATGCCATTCGCCGCGCGGATCTTTCTATGCCTTTCCGAATATCGAATCGACCGGGCTGGGTTCCAAAGAATTTGCCACGCGCCTCCTGAAAGAGGAAAAGGTCGCCTGCGTGCCGGGCAGCGCATTTGGGACGTGCGGAGAAGGGTTTATCCGCTGCTGCTTTGCGACGTCTCTCGAGCAGATCCAAGTGGCCACCGACCGGATGGCGGCACTGGTGAAGCGTTTGCGCAAAGGCTAGGGCATGGAGAAACGGGCGCTCGGGAAAGGGCTCAACCAGCTGATGGGCGGACAGTCGGTGGCTGGGCGTCCCTCCGCATCGGCGCCCGCGGCCGTTCCTGCCGTTCCGGCCTCGCCCTTAACTTCGGATTCAAAGGTCACGCCCGTTGATTTCGGTCGCGGGCTGACCACCCTGGTGGCCGCCCGGCCAGCGGAAAAAGAGGCCCCGGAAAAAGCCCGCCTTCTCCTGCCCGCGTGGTTCTTCTTCACTGCCGATCTGCTGCTGCTGGCTTACACGGTAGCCATCTGCCTCGACGCGGGCGGACCGCTCGAGGCCGGTGAGATCGCGTTCGCCGCCGTCAGCACAACTCTGGGAGTGGCGCTCGGCATTCTGGGCGTTCTGCGAGTGGCGGAGAACAACCCGGCGAAGGATGGAGCTTAGCTCCGGGTTCGCTACTGGTTTTTGAACCAGTCGAAATATCTCTGCTGGAATTCGCCCTGGGCGCGCGTGCTGGTGATGCAATCTTCCCAGGGCAAAGCGGGCGCTCCATCTTTTTGACGGGCCGGCAGCTTGTCGAGCTTCCCCGCGAGGCTTTTGAAGGTGCGGCCCCAGGCTTTGGGTGTGCCGTCGGCTTTGAGCAGGCCGCTGAGCTGGCTGGTGTCCGTGGCCTCCGGTTGATCGAAGAAACCCCAGTTCAACCAGCCGCACGCCAGGCCGGATGTGGACTCGACCAGTTTCCGGCACCACTGCGCTTGTTGCTCTTCGGTGGCCGCCGGATGTTTCCCCTGGTCAAAGACCGGCTTTCCGCCGCCGTACCACCCGAATTCGGCCACAACCACAGGTTTGCCCGTGAGGGCGACCTGGCGGACGGTCGCTTGCAGGTAGGAGAGGTTCTGGGCTTCCTCGTTCGCGTCCTTGTACTCGTAAACGCCCCGCGCCAAGGGATAGAAGTGAATCTCTTGAAAATCGAGAAAGCGGGCCTGGCGCGCCGGATTGAACGCGGCGTAATGGCCGACCCGCGGCAGGGCGATCGGCACGGACCATTGGACCAGGCCAGCGGTGACCAGAGCGGCCGGGTCGCTCCGCTTGATGGCCTCGGCCTGTTTCTGAGTCCATTCGTCGGCGATGTCCTCGCGGAAGTGCTGGTAGTCGAGCAGAAAAGCGCGGCGTGATTCATTGGCGGGAGCTGGAATCTCCAGCGCTTCGCCCGGAACGCCCCAGGCGGCGTTCGCGGCTTGAACGCTCGGATAGTGCTGGCTCACCCAGGCAGCCCAGCGGCGGCGCATCACGGCGTTGTCCCAGGAGACTTCGGGTTCATTGCGGAGGTCGTAGGCGAAAATGACGGGACGGCCTCGGTAGCGGGCGGCGAAATCGGTCCAAAATGAGACCAGGCCGTTGAGGGCTTTCTCGTCCGCAATGCGGTCATCGCGGGACCAATCCGGGGTTCCCTCCCAATGGTCCGGTCCGGTGGGATGCAGATAAATGCCGGTGTCTTCCGCAATCGCCACGAGTTGATCGAACTTGCGCAGACCCTCCGGATCCAGCTTGCCCGCCTCGGGACAGAAAGAACCGTAGCTGAGGAAGATCCGGACGCAGTTCACGCCATACTCTTTCATCAGGGCGAAATCCTTGCGCGTGGCCTCGGCGTCCCACTGCTTCCAGACCTGTGGCGCCCAACCCGTGCCCGGTCGGTAGTAGGTGACGCCGATCGGCGCGAACTTCCGGCCATCGGCGGTGGCAAAGGTTTTGGAATCCGCAGCGACGCGGACTTTCGGTAGGTCGCGCGCTAGCGTGGGGAGAAGCCCTGCGAAAACAACGCCCAAGGCTGCCAGCGTCCGCGAGCATCCGCAGCCGCTAAAACGATCGACTCTTTCGACGGTCATAGGGTTTGGACGCTGCGGAGCGTCCATTTATTGCGGTTCGAGCGTTGAAAGCCGTCTATTTTCCGCGCAAGCGAAGGAAGCTTTTGGCCGCGTTGGGCTGGATTGTGGCCGAGAGCGAGGTGGCGAATCCTGCCGCCGTGACCGACTGGATTTCCGTCCAGGCTTTCAGATCCGTGCTCGCTTCGATGGCATAGACGCCTGGAAACGCCGCGGCCTGAACAACCAGATTGCCCTGGCTCAATTGAGTTCCGGTCACAAGGCTGTTGGCTTCGGGGAAATTGAGTCGAGCGAGATTTGCGGCCTGCAGACCGTCGATTTTGGTCAGGCGCCCGGCCACGTAAAGCGACCCGTCCGCATGCACGCTCGAACTCCCTAGCCGGTCGTCCGGCCCTGAGCCGAGATCAAACTTCGGGTCGAGTGAACCGTCGGAATTGAGCAGCGCCAGGAAACGGCGGTCAACGCCGGCCACGCGGGTGAACACGCCGCTCATGAGGATATGGCCGTCGGGCATCGGCGCCACGAAGGTCACGTCCGAGTTGGGCTGAGGCGGATGGAATGAAGCGTCGGGCGAGCCGTCCGGATTGAGGCGCGCGAGCTTTTTGCTGTCCCAGTTGCCCACGGTGTCGAAGAGGCCGGCCAGCAAGATTCGTCCGTCGTCCTGCACCGCCAGTTCGCGCACCGGCCCGGAAACATTGTTCATCTGGAACGTGCTATCAATGGTCCCATCGGCGTTCAGCCTCGCCAGATTGAGCGAATCCTGCCCATCCACCTGTTCAAAAAAGCCGCCGATGAGAATCTTTCCGTCAGCTTGGAGTCCGATGGTGAGAATAAAGACGGTCCAGCTGCTGGAAGGGCCGCCATTGGGCGCGAAGGTCGTATCGACCGCGCCATCAGCGTTCAAGCGGGCGATGAAGGAACGTCGTTCGCCGTTGATATTCTCAAACCCGCCTCCGACCAGAATCTTGCCGTCGGGCTGTACCGTCACGGCGTCGACCGATCCGTCGAAATTAAGATTGGCCCCGAAGCTCTCGTCGAGCGAGCCGTCCGGTTGGAGGCGAATCAGGGTGTTGCGCGCTTTGCCATCAACTCGGTTGAACTCCCCGGCAATCAGGAATTGCCCATTGGGGAGGGGGACGACCGAACCAATGTAAGCCGTGGGGAAATGTGGATAGTCCCGATGCCCGGCGAGCAGATCCGGCGGGCGGAAACTGTCGTCAAGCGTGCCGTCCGGATTGAGCAGAGCCAGGCCGGTGCGGCGCACCGAACTGAGCTGCGAAAAGCCGCCTGACACCAGAAGTTTGTGATCATTCCGAACCGCCACGCTAAAACCGGCGTCCGGCTTCAGGTTCGCTCCGGGGACCTCCCTCAGTCCGCCCGGGCGATCGTCGTCCACGATCTGGATGTCATTCGTGACCGCGCCGTAGCTGATCCCGTTGTGAGTTGTCCCGTCGAAGATCAACTGGAAATGCTTGTCCGGTTCAGCGAGTGAATTGTCGAGGATCGTGATTTGGACCGGGTCGATCTGGTAGGCGCCGGAGACAAGTTGGACTTTCAGGTTGCCGCGAGCGTCCTGAAAATCAGTGCCCGCCATCGCCGAACCGCTCGCGAGATGCCAGGGAATTTTTGGAAGCTCCGCCACCGCTGGTCCCGTGAAAATAGGGCTAACCGAGAGCGATCCGCTGTTTTCCCGGGCCACGATCGGGTCTACTTTTACCACCGGCATCTGATCGCGCAGCGTGACAGTCGTTTCGCCCTGCAATCCGATGCCGTGGGAGCCTTGCGGAGACCCGAGGCCCAGCGTCAGCGCTCTCACCCCGGTCGTCCTGGCCAGCAGTTGCAGAGTAAACGTCGCGGTCCCTTGCCCGGCGGAAAACGGAATGGTGGTGGTCGACGGCGCGACGTAATCCTGTCCGGCTTGAGCAGTGCTCGAGCTGCGGATGGAGACAGTGACGCGGGTGGATCCGCTGAGATCTCCCGACCGCTTCAGATTGAGCGTGATGCTTCCCGCGGATTTCAGGGTCTCGGATTGTGCGCTGGCGAACTCGATCCGGCTGAGCGCCTGGCGGTAAGCCGAGACGTAGGGCGCGGTTTCATTGATGGTGCGTGCGGTGTCGGAGGGAAGAGACTGGCCTTCCGGCACGCCCAGGGCAACTCCATCAATCTGGATGAGCGGGTTCGCGAAGTAAGGAAGCGAAACGCCCGGTTCGTAGGCCATGACGTCGATATAGGTCACGCCCTGGATCTGCAGCCGGTTTCCGAAAATGTAGGAGCGCCGCACGAGGTAAAACGGATCGCTGGGGTCGCCCGCGTGCTCCCGGTCATGGGCGCATCCCATCAGATGGCCGAGTTCGTGCGCGAGCGTCAGATTCACCCCCAAGGCCAGGCGGCGGATGGCGAGGAACGCGCTCGAGGAATTTCCACGCTGTCCGGGTATATCCCAGGCCAGGCCCCCAATTCCCTGATTCTCGAATTCGGTAATGAGGCAAACGATGTCCGCTTTGTAATCGCTGCGCTGGGAGCTGACGCCCGAAAATGCGCCGCTGCCCAAAGCCATATTCTGCAGATCGGTCTGGATGTCGCCCGATTCGGTATAACTGATCTTGCCCAGGTAGACGGGGTTGATCGAGATGTTGATCTGGCTGTTGGTGTAGAGATAGTTCGCTTCGTTGATCGCCTCCTGGATTCGGCGGCGCAGGGTCGATTCATCCCCGGCGCCGGTGATGGTGTCGGGCGAGTAGAGAAACATCACATCGACGGGCACGGGCGCGGATTGAGCGTTGGCCGGCGGGAGGGATTGGAGGGACGCTTCCGTGATCGGCGCGGGCCGATGGGTTGGGACGCCACTGTTGCCGCACAGCGGGCGGGGTTGCGCCTGCAGCGGAAGGCAGAGTGCGAGCAAGCCTGCCCAGCCGCAAAGAAGCGCGCGCGTCCAATTCGATGTTCTCATCCCAAAGCGACGGCGAGGGCGCGGCCACGCCGGTGGCGGCGGTTTCGCTTCGCCAGAATAACCTCAATCTCCACTGTGATTATCCTGAGTCAATTCCAATCTGGCGCCGGATAAATCGAAGGGCGGCCCGTTTCCCCAGCGAATTAGGTAGCCGGCTTACTTGCCGATGCAGAACTGGCTGAAGATCGAGTCCAGGATGTCTTCGGTGGTTGTTTTCCCGACGATTTCGCCGACGGCGTTGGCAGCAATGCGCAGGTCCATGGCCGCCAGTTCCAAAGTCTCGTTGGCTTTCAGCGCGTCCACCCCGTGGCGGGCATGCCGCCGGGCTCGAGTCAAAGCTTCCTGGTGGCGGGAGTTGATCATCACCTGATGCATTTCGCCGGCCACGCCGCCGGACCAAACCAGATCACGGATTCGATCTTTGAGAAGTTCCAGCCCGGCGCCGGAACGGCACGAGACCTCGACGGCCCCTGCGGAGAGAAGATCTTCGTCGATCGCCTGGCGGGGCAGATCGCACTTGTTCAGAACGACGATCCTTTTTCTCGGCGCCGGATGCCCGAGCAGCCCGCCGTCTTCCGCCGATAGCGGCTCGGATCCGTCGAGGACATGCAGGATCAGTTCCGCCCGTTCGAGGCTCTCGCGGCTGCGCCGGATGCCTTCGGCTTCGATCTCATCCCGGGCTTCGCGCAGGCCGGCCGTGTCGATGAACACCACGGGGATCCCACGAATGTTCGCCGTTTCCTCGATCGTGTCGCGGGTGGTGCCTGGCACCGGCGAGACGATCGCCCGATCGTGTCCGAGCAATTGATTCAGAAGGCTGCTTTTGCCGGCGTTGGGCCGGCCGATAATGGTGGCGCGGACTCCCCGCCGCAGGATCTGGCCTTCCATGGCGGTCGCCAGGAGGCGGTCCATGAAGCTGAGGGCTTTTTCCAGGCGCTGGACCAAAGCCTCCCGCGTGTCCGGCGCGATATCCTCATCCGGAAAATCGATGTGAGCCTCAATGTGGGCGAGCGTGCGCACCAGGTCATCGCGCAGGAGTTCGATCTGGCGGGATAGCTTGCCTGCGAGTTGTTCGTTCGCCGCTTCGAGCGCCAGTTCCGTGCGGGAGTGGATGAGATCCGCGATGGCCTCGGCTTGGGTGAGATCGATCCGGCCATTGAGAAAGGCGCGTTTGCTGAACTCGCCGGGCTGGGCCAGCCGGGCGCCGGCTTCGAGCAGCGCATCCAGCGTGAGCTTGGCCGGGAGAATGCCGCCGTGGCAGCTGATTTCGACCATGTCCTCGCGCGTAAAAGTTCGGGGCGCGCGCAGGACCGCCAACAGCACCTCGTCGATGGCTTTGCCGTCCCGGTGAATCCGGCCGTAATGCAACGTGTGGGTGAGAGCGTCGACCGGTGAACGAGAGTGTTCACCCAGCGGTTTGAAGCAGCGGGCGGCAATGGCAGGGGATTCACTGCCGGAGAGCCGCACCACGGCGAGAGCTCCCTCGCCGATCGGCGTGGATATGGCGGCGATGGTGTCGGCCAACATAATGCGCGGGCGCTTAATGACCGCAGGCGCCGCGGGTGTTCTCGGCATCCCGGCCTTCGAGATAGAGGCGGGCCTTTTCGTAGCTTTTCTTGAGCAGGTAGTGCAGCAGTGAGGGATCGCCCTGCGGCCCGAGTTTCTGGGTCAGGCTGTCGAGCTTTTCGAAGACGGGCAGGAGATTCGGCTTGGGCTGGGCGGATTTCATCATTCGCGCCAGCCGATCCAGTTCCCGCAGGTTGGAGAGGATCTCCTGTTCAATTTCGTTCATGCCAGCCCTCACTAAAGCATAAGTTTCACAGATTCGCACAAATTAACTATGGTCTGGGCCGATGAAAATTGTGGTGCTGGACGGCTTTACGCTCAACCCGGGGGATCTTTCGTGGGATCCGTTGAAAAAACTGGCCGAGTGCGACGTTTTTGACCGATCGACCCCGGCCGAGGTGTTGCAACGAATTTCCCAGGCGGACGCGCTGCTCACGAACAAGGTGGTGATCAGCCGCGACGTGATGCAGGGCGCCCCCCGGCTCCGTTACATCGGGGTCACCGCCACCGGGTTCAACATCGTCGACGTGGCGGCGGCTCGCGAGAAGGGAATTGTCGTGACCAATGTGCCGGCCTACGGCACGGATTCGGTCGCCCAGGCCACGTTCGCCCTTTTGCTCGAGCTTACCAATCGCGCCGGCCACCACGCTGATACCGTCCGGTCCGGCCGCTGGAACCGCTGCCCCGACTTTTGTTACTGGGACTCGCCGCTGATTGAGCTGGCGGGGCTGACCTTGGGGATCATTGGCTACGGCCGGATCGGCCAGCAGGTCGGCCGGATCGCCCAAGCCTTCGGGATGAAAGTCCTGGCGCTGGCCCATCGCCCCAAATCCTTGGAGGCCGGAGTCCGTCCCGTGGATCTGGAAACGCTCCTGCGCCAGAGCGACGTGATCTCGCTTCACTGCCCGCTCACGCCCGACACCAAGGGGATCATCAATCGCGAACGGCTCAACCTGATGAAATCTTCCGCCCTTCTGTTGAACACCAGCCGGGGGCCGTTGATCGTCGAGGAAGACCTCGCGGAGGCTCTGCGCGCAGGACGCATCGCCGGCGCCGGTCTGGATGTGCTGGCAGTCGAGCCGCCCGCCGGGGGGAATCCGTTGTTCAGCGCGCCGAATTGCTTCATTACGCCGCACCAGGCCTGGGCCACGGGAGCGGCGCGGCAGCGCCTGATGACTGTGGCGGTGGAGAATTTTCGGCGCTTCCTCGAGGGCCAAGCCCAAAACGTCGTCAGCTGACGAATCTCGCCTACCAGCTCCCGTCCACCAGGAGGGAAGTGATGCGGCGGGCCACATCTTCCGCGAGCAGCGGCGCGGCCTGTCGTTCGGCGGAGGCGAGGTCCGGTCCGGTGCGGATCGTGGTCCGTCCGATCACGGTGGACTGCATCACCACTTTGCCCGTCCCCCGTTCCACCGCGGTGAAGCGGGTGGTCATGCTGAGGTCATAATCCCGTGCGGTCAGCACGTCCGCTGGAGAGAAGCTGATGGCGGAGCGGTTGAATTCGGTGATCACCCCATCCACCACGATATCGGCATCCTGCTGCGTGGCGAGGCGGTAGGTGCCGTCCCGCTGAATCCAGCGGCGCAGGGAAATGGCCACCGGCTCGGACAGGCGCGGTTCCAGCGTTTCGTTCTTGAAAAGGTTGATCTGCACGGCGCGCGAACCCGCGGGCATGCCATTGGTCGGGCCGAGCTGGTACCCGGCGCAGCCTGCCAGCAAGAAGCAGAAAACGGCCAGCGCGCTAATTCTGAGCAGTCTGGCGAACGGTGCGCTTTTTGATTTCATCGATGCGCCGTCGGGCTTCTTCGGCATATTTGGATTGGGGATCGCGAACGAGCACTTCGTTGTAGTAGACCAAGGCTCCGTCCCACTGCTTCTTCTTCTCGTAAAACTTGGCCACGATCAGGCTTCCGCGCGCCTGTTCGGTGCGCAGGGTGGCGATCTTCTTCTGCACTTCGGCCACCCGCGGGTCGGCCGGATAGAGCGTCATGAAATCGGTGTAGGTCGAAATCGCCTGCCCGGCGATGCTCTGGTCGTACTCCGCCGTCTTGGCCTGCTTGAGATAGGCTTCCGCCGCCTTGTAAAGCGCATCCGCCGCCACTGGCTTGCGATCATGATACTTGTCCGCCGCGCCTTCGTACGCCTTCACCGCCGCCGGGAAGTCCGATTGTTTTTCGCGGGCGGCTCCGATGTTCATCTGGGCGCTGGGAGCCACATCGCTGTAGGGGCCGTTCTTGATCAGCTTCTCGTACATCTGCACCGTCTTATCCATGGAGGGGAAGAACGGGACATAGCCCCAGAGCTTGAACCACTGGCCTGCCAGATAGCGGTTCGCAATCTCGTACTGGCGTTTGACGACTTCTTCGTAATTGGCCGACTTGGGGTACTTTTCAAGAAGGGTCTGGTAGGCTTTGAAAGCCAGTTCATCCTTCTTTTGCGCTTCCAGGCAACGCCCGATCAGGTACTGAGCCTGCGGAGCATAGTCTGAAAGAGGCCAGTTTTTCACCGTGCGCCGCGCGGCCTTCAACGCGAGGCCGAAGTTCTTGCTGTCAAAGGCTTGTTGCGCCACGTCCAGCTGGTCTTTCGCCCGCGTCCGCGTCCATTTGCCGCCTCCCACCGATTCGTAGCTCCAGCCTTCGCCCGGCCGATAAACCAGGGGGGCAGGCGTATTGACCGCCATGAGCAACAAGGCGGTAACACACAGGGTGACGCGAACTGACCGGCGCAGCATGGGTCGCACCGTACCGAACCGGTGGTTTTAGTCAAGCTGCGGTAGCAGGGGAATCCCGATAAACCGAGGGTCAGATGGCCACTTTGAACTCTTCGCCCCGTTTCAGGCTGCCGCAGAAAGCCGCCAGCAGTTGCGGGATCTTTTCCAGGTCCCGCAAATGGATCATTTCCACCGGCGAATGCATGTAACGGTTCGGCAGGCTCACCAGCGCGCTCGGAATGCCGCCACGCGTCCAGAAAATAACGTCGGTATCGGTGCCGCTGGTGGCGGACATGGCCTCATACTGGAGTTTGATCCCTTCCTGGCGGGCGACTTTTTCCAGGCGGGCGACGACTTCCGGGTGGTTGCAACCGCCGCGCGTGATCGTTGGACCTTTGCCCATCTTCACGTCGCCATGTTGCTGCTGGTTCACCGTCGGATAATCGGTCGCGTGCGTGACGTCGATCACGATCGCGCAATCCGGCTTCAGGCTGTAGGCGATCTGGCGGGCGCCCAGCAGGCCCACTTCTTCCATGATGTTGGAGACGGCGCTGATCTCCGCCTTGAGTCCCCCCTTCTTTTTCTCGCTCAGCAGGCGCAACGCTTCTGCCACCGAAAAAGTGCCGATCTTGTTGTCGAACGCCCGGCCGATCGCGAGATCGCCCCGCAACATTTCAAACTCGTCCACCAGCGTGATCGGGTCGCCAATCTGGACCACTTTTTCCGCCTCCTGGCGGCTGCTCACCCCGATATCAATGAAGAGATCTTCGATCTTCGGGCTTTTTCGGTCACCGTCTCCTTTGGTGAGATGGGGCGCCACATTGCCCACCACGCCGCGCACGGAGCCCTTGCGGCTGTGAATGGTCACGCGCTGGGCTTTGGTAATGGCCGGGTCCACTCCGCCGAGCTTTCGGACGTAAATGAAGCCGTCCTTGTCGATGAAGTTGACCGTCATCCCGATTTCGTCGGCGTGTCCGGCCAGCATGACCCTCGGGGAGCCCCCTTTGTTTAAGACGGCCACGGCATTGCCGTAGGCATCGGTATAGGTTTCGTCCGCAAATTTGCTGACGTAGTCGAGCCAAACCCTTTGCGCGCGCACTTCATGGCCGGAAGGGCTCGGCGTATTCACCAGCGTCTGAAGAAATTTGAGTGATTCGTCCCTCATCGCAGCCGACTCTACATCGGCGACCCGGGGAAGGACAATCCCTTCGGCTGAGCCGCTCGATGAGCCGAGCCAACCCGCCCGGGCGGTGTCGCGATCGAGCGGCGGAAGGCTGTGAACCTGAATGTAGCCGCCCGCGAACGCGGGTTTCAGTGAGCGCTCGCGGACTCCGGGCTGGCGGTGGCGACCTTGCGGAGAAAGGGAACCAGCACCGTGGCCGCCGCCAGGCAAATCCCGATGACTATGAAGGCGTCGGCGAAGGTTTGCACCTGGGCCTCGCGATAGGTCATGAGCCAGACTCTTTTCACCGCAGCGGCCTGGCCGAGCGCAGCATCACCCAGATGCGCCCGCGCAAACACGGTCGAGACCCGGCCCATCATTTGTTGCAGGCCCGTGTTGGAACTGTTCAGATGCTCCGCGAGGCGCGCGAAATGCAGGTTGGTGCGGTCGTTAAGAATCGTTCCGCAAAGAGCAATCCCGATGGCCCCTCCGAGATTGCGCATCATGTTGAACAGGCCGCTGGCGTATTTGAGCCGGGCCGGAGGCAGGCTGCCCAGGCCGAGGTTCACCGCGGGCGCCACCGCGAACACCTGGGGAAAACCGCGCAGGACCTGCGGAATGAGCAGCTGCAGCGCGCCCCATTCCGCGGTGATCCGGCTGAAACCGAACATCGACGCTCCGAAGCAGGCCATGCCCAGCATCATCAGCCAGCGCGAATCAAATCGGCGCGCGAGGAACGTATAGATCGGAACCCCCGCCAGCGAGGCGGCGCCGGTGGAGGCGATCGCCACGCCGATCTGCCAGGCGCTATAGCCGCGCACGTAGCCGAGAAAGAGCGGCACCAGGTAAATCGTGGAGAAGATGGCCACGCCCGTCATGAATGAGAGGATCGAGCCGATCAGAAAATTGCGGTCGCTCAGCGCGCGCAGATCCACCACGGGATTCTTGAAGGTCAGGCTCCGCGCGACGAAAAGAGCCAACGCCACCAGGGCCACCACCGCGAACACCCGGATTGCCTCATCGTCGAACCAATTCCAACGCGCCCCTTCTTCCAGCACATATTGCAGGCTCCCGAGCCCGATCGCCATCAAGGCGATGCCCGGGTAATCCGCTCCTTTGAGCAGCCCCAATTCCGGTTCGTCGATCCGCACCAGCATCGGAATCAACCCGGTGATCAACACGCCGGGTATCAGGTTGACGTAAAAGAGCCAGCGCCAGCCGAGCACCTCCGTAATCCAGCCGCCAATGATCGGCCCGAGCGCCGGAGCCAGCGTGGCGATCCCTCCGACCACCGCCGCGGCGTAGACCCGGCGATTTCCCTGGAAATAGTGGAAAGAGGAGGTGAAGACCGTCGGAATCATCGAAGCTCCGAGCAATCCCTGGAGGGCGCGAAACACGATCATGGACTCGATATTCCAGGCCAGTCCGCACAGCAGGCTGGCAAAAGTGAATCCCGCCGCGGATACCGCAAAGAGCCAGCGGGTCGAGAAGACGCGCGTCAGCCACCCCGAGAGTGGGATGACAATAATCTCCGCGATCAGGTAAGCGGTTTGCACCCAGCTGATCTGGTCCCGCGCGGCGGAGAGGCCCCCTCCGATATCCTGCAGGGAAGAGGCGACGATCTGGATGTCCAGAAGCGCGATGAACATCCCCACGCACATTACCACGAAGGGAGCGATATCGCCGAGCCAGCCTCCCTTTTTCACAGGGCGCTCCTTTCCTCGGTCGGACGGGCAGGCGCGGTGTTGACCCGGGCCGTCACGGACAGGCCCGGCCGCAGCTGTCCGGCGGCTTCCTCCTCGTGGTCGAGAACAATCCTCACCGGCACGCGTTGGACAATCTTGGTGAAGTTCCCGGTCGCGTTTTCAGGCGGAAGGATGCTGAAGCGAGCGCCGGTGGCGGGGGCCACGCTGGCCACATGGCCGCGGAACAACTTGTTCGGGATCGAATCGATTTTGACCGTGGCCGGCATTCCCGGGCGCAGGCGCGCGAGCTGGCTCTCCTTGAGGTTTGCGTCCACCCAGAGCCCGTGGGCTGGAACCACCGCGATGAGCTGCGATCCGGCGCTGGCAAAGGCGCCCACCTGGGCGCTGCGGTTGCCGGCGATCCCGTCCAGCGGCGCCCTGAGTTCGGTGTAGCTGAGGTTCAGGCGCGCCAGGTCGCGGTCGGCATGCGCCTGTGCCAGCGCGGCTTCAATTTGTTCCTTCTGAGCGTCGATCACGCTCAATTGCCGTTCGGCTGCGGTCAGGCCGGCTCGGGCCTTTTCGCCGCCCGCGAGCGCTTCTTTGTCAGCCGCGTCCGCTTTCTGGGCGTCTTGTACGGACACCGCGTTTTGTTTCAACAGCTCGGTGAAGCGGGCGTGTTCTTCGTAGGTCCGGCTGATCTCCGCGTTCGCGGCCTCCAGCGAGGCGTGGGCTTGGGCGATCAGAGCTTGTTGCAGGCTGCGGGTGGCGCCGAGATTCCTCAACGCAGCCTCTTGAAAACTGACCGCGGCTTCCGTTCGGGCCAGAGCAGCACGATAATCCCGGTCGTCCAGTTTCAACAAGAGATCGCCTGCCTTCACAGCTTGATTATCCGCCACGGCGATCGCCGAGATGATTCCGGACACCTTCGGCGCCAGGATCGTAATATCTCCGCCCACGTAAGCGTCGTCCGTGCTCTCGATGTACCGGCTGACCTTCAGCCAGTGGCTGGCCGCGACCGACCCACCCCAGACCGCCGCTGCCAGAACCGCTATCATCAGGGCTCCTTTGATTCTGCGGCGGCGGCTCGGCGAGGGGGATTGCGGATTCGTTGGGAGCGCGGTCGCTCCATCGGCCTCGAAGCGCGGGAGCCCCGGTTCCTTCAGATGGAAACGGGGCGTGGCGTCGATCTGCAATTCAGGATGCGTGGTTGGTGCCATGTTCATAGTCGCGTCGTAGAGTTAAGGGAAAAGGTTTCCCAGCCGCCGCCCAATGCCTTGTAAAGCGCCACGAGGTCGGTGGAGAGCGCCTGGTCGCTGCGCGCCAGGAGGTCCTGCGCGTGATAAAGTGAGCGTTCAGCATCCAGCACGTTGAGAAAGCTGGTCAGCCCGGCGGCGTAGAGTTTTTGCGCGATATCGAGCGAGCGCTGGCTGGCGCCTGCTCCGTCCGCGAGCGCGGCGCGGCGTTGCCTCTCATGGGCGTACGAGGCCAGGGCATTCTCGACTTCTTCAAATGCTCTCAAGGCCGTTTGCTCGTAAAGGACGAGAGCTTGTTCTTGTTTCGCGTCCTGCACCTTGATGTTTGAGCGAATGCGTCCGGCATCGAAGATCCTCCATTGCACGGTCGGGCCGGCGGACCAGAATTTGCTGCCCGCGGTAAACCAGTCCGTCGCGCTCACGCTTTCGAACCCGGCGGCGCCGGTCAGATAGAATTTCGGGAACAGGTCCGCTCGCGCTGCGCCCATCCGGGCGGTTGCGGCCGCGAGTTGGCGCTCGGCGCGCTGCACGTCCGGCCGGCGTCGCAGGAGTTCGGACGGCAGGCCCGCGGGCACGGGCCATTGCGCCGCCGGGAGCGGCTTGGCCAGGGACAGCTCTCCGGCCAGCGCTCCGGGCGGCTGGCCGAGCAGGACGTCGAGCCGGTAGATCGAGGCCTGGATGCCGGTCTCGAGAGTGAACGAGTCGGCGCGGGTGCTGGAGAGCAGGGCCGTGGCTTGCTCGACGTCCAGGTTGCTCACCAGGCCGTTGGTGTAACGGGTGACCGTCAAGCCCAGCGCGGTTTCTTGCGCGACGATGTTCGACCGCACGATCGCCAGCCGGCTCTGCTGGGCGCGCAGGTCGAGATAGTTCGCGGCGATTTCCGCGAGCAAGGTCACCAGCGCCGAGCGCTGCGCGGCTTCATCCGCCATCACTTCGGCCCGGGCCGCCTCGCGTCCGCGCCGTGTTCCGCCCGCAAAGTCCAATTCCCACGCCGCATCAAATCCGGCCCGGTAAAAATCGTTCTCAAACGGGACGTTCGGCGGAATCGGCATCGACCCCAGGACCGGTTGATGATGGCTGGTGCCGACCCGGGCGTAACCGGCTGAAGTGTCCACGGTGGGCCAAAGTTTGGCCGAGGCGACCCCATACCGCGCTCGCGATTCCCGCACGCGAGCCTGAGCCAGCCGCAGGTCCGGACTCGATTGAAGGGCTCGTTCGATGAGGTCGTTCAGCTGAGGATCATTGAACTTCTGCCACCACCCTCCCAGGTCGGCCTTCCGGTCCGCCGGACCACCCACCGGGGTGCGGGTCCAACCCGCCGGGGTTGTCACGTTGGGGCGATGATAATCAGGACCAACCGTGCAGCCGGTGAGCACCACCGCGAGGGCCAGGCACTGAAGTCCTTTGTTCATAATCGCCCTATAAACAGATCCCGTGCCAAAGGTGTTAGATGTTCCTAAATGGCTGGAAAGTAGGATATTACGATATAATCGATGTTTCTCTAGTTGGGTCGAAATATCGTCTGTGCGAAATATCGTTCCAATAAAGGGTTGAAAAATCGTCCCGTTTGGTAAACCTTGAGCCATCTTGATGAATGGCGAGTTGGAATTTGACTCGAGTCTGGCCACTCGACGGCTGCTCGAAGCGGCTCAGGAGACTTCGCTCGATCGTTTGCTCAAGAAAGTCGTCGCGTGGGTTCTGGAGCGGGAAGCGGTCGCCCGGGTCCGCATTTGGCTGATTGATAAGGGCGATATCTGCGCGAATTGCGTGCGCCGTCCCGAATGTCCGGACCAGACCCGCTGCCTCCACGCGGTGGCCGGCGGAAGCAACCTGCTCCAAGGCGGCCAGGAGGAAGAGGAGTACGCGCAGATGCGCGATCGTTTTGCGCGCATCCCCTTCGGCTGCGGCGGCGTGGGGAAAGTGTGGGCGACCCGCACGCAGTTGACTTTGCGCGATCTCGATCAGGACCCCGGCGAACTCAGTTATATCGATTGGCTCGAACGCGAAAAGGTGCGCGCGTTCAACGCCGTGCCAGTCGTCTCTAAAGGAGAGGTGCTCGGCGTCATTGCCGTCTTCAGTCGCCAGAATCTGCCGGAAGCGGCGACCACCTGGGGCCGGATCTTCGCGGACCACATCGCCGGGGCCATTGCAAACGCCCGGGCCTTTGCCGAGATCCAGCGGCTCAAAGCCCAGCTGGAGGAGCAAAATTCGTATCTCAAGGAAGAGGTGATTGAAGCCAAGGCGTTCGGTGCTTTGGTCGGCCAGAGCGCGGCGCTCCGCCAGGTGATCAGCCAGATCGATCTGGTCGCTCCGACCGAAGCCTCAGTTCTCATTCTCGGCGAGACCGGCACCGGCAAGGAACTCGTGGCGCATGAAATCCATCATCGCAGCCGCCGCCAGGACCGGGCGCTCATCCGCGTCAACTGCGCCTCCATTCCGCGGGATTTGTTTGAAAGTGAATTTTTTGGCCACTCCAAAGGCGCTTTCACCGGCGCGCTCAAGGACCGGGCCGGCCGATTTGAAATGGCCGAAGGGGGAACGCTCTTCCTTGATGAAATCGGCGAGGTGCCCCTTGAACTGCAGGGGAAGCTGCTGCGGGTCCTGCAGGAAAAGCGGTATGAACGCGTGGGGGAGGATCGAACCCGCCAGGCGGACGTCCGGATCATCGGCGCCACCAATCGAGACTTGAAAAAGGAGGTCGCGGCGGGCCGCTTCCGCGAAGATCTCTACTACCGGTTGAATGTTTTCCCCATTCAAGTCGCGCCACTGCGGGATCGCTTGGAGGACGTTCCGCTGCTCGCAAAACATTTCGTCGGGCTCTCCGTTCGGTCTCTGGGCTGCCCTCCGCCCCGGCTCACCCGCGCGGGTCTCGCCCAGCTCTCCGGCTACGATTGGCCCGGCAACATCCGCGAACTCAAGAACGTTATCGAGCGCGCCGTCATTCTCGCCCGCGGCGGCCTTCTGGAGTTCGACCTGCCGCAAAAGGAAGGCCGGCCTGCTCAGGCCCCCGCCGTTGCGTCCGAACCGCAAGAGTACCTCACCGAGGCGGAACTCCGCGCGCGCGAGCGCGAAAACATCCTCGTGATCCTGAACCGGGCGAACTGGAAGATCAAAGGCCCGGGCGGCGCCGCCGAACTCCTGGGAGTCAAGCCGACCACCTTGATCTCTCGCCTCAAAACCATGGGCATCGAGCGCAGCCCTTCGTGAAGGTGTCTGTTTAAACGACCTCGCTCGGTGTAGCGCCGACTGGCAGTCGGCTGTGCCTCCGATTGGTAATCGGCAAGGTGCCTGACTGCGCCCGTGAGCCAAAAATTTTGCAAACTCCGGTCCTGTAGGCCCCGGTGCCCTCACCGGGCGCGCCTGTAAGAGGTTCATGGCCACAGCCCACCGTTGCGCCCGAACCGCGCGCAGCGCCGGGCGCTACGGTGGG
>CAZMKE010000048.1:0-41280 GCA_964566945.1 uncultured Verrucomicrobiota bacterium
TCAGTATTTTCAAACCGGCGCTTTTCCACCATTTTCACGCCGCCGCTAACAGTGACTCGCGGAATTCTTCCAGATTACCAATGTCAGGCTCAAATTCCCGCCGATCCTGAGCCCTATTTTCCGGTTGGCACGGCGTCTGCGATAACCTCCTCCCGAAACTCCGCCACGTCCGAACTGCAAACGAACCATAAAAGAATTTATGCAAAGCGAAACGGCTCGTCCGACACTCAGTGAAAAGGGATTGCTGACCCCGGATAATTGCACCGTCACGATGATTGATCTCCAACCTCACATGCTCTTTGCCGTCACGAGCTTTGATCGGCAACACATCATCCATATGAATGTCGCGCTCGGCACGCCAGCTAACATCTTCGCCATCCCAGTCATCCTCAGCACCGTCGAAACCAACGGTTTCAGCGGCAACATGTGGCCGCAGGCTCAGGCTGCTTTTCCAAAGCCATCGCCGATTGCGCGTTCAGCGATGAACGCTTGGGATGATAAGAATTTCGTCTCGGCAGCCGAGAAGACCGGCCGCAGAAAAATCGTGCTGGACGGGCTCTCGACGGGAACCTGCGTTGCGCATCCAACAGTGCAGCCAATTTATGACAGCTCTGACATATATGTCGTCGCAGATTGTTGCGGAGATGTGAGCCAGCTTGCCCACGACAATGCAATGACACGCGTCCTCCAAGCAGGAGCAAAACCTGTTACCGCTCTGTCAGTGATGCTCGAATGGCAGCGCGATTGGGGTGCGCGGGGACATTACGATGCCGTCATGGATGTGGTGAAGCCCCATTACGGAGCGCGTGCCATGGGAGTGGACTACGCCTGCACCATGGTGCATGGAGCTCCTGCGACACAATTCCAAACGTATTTGCCCCTCTCTGCGCCTGCACATTGATTCTCAAAAATAGCGCGCCTCGCATTTCAAACAGGCATACCATCATGATCAAACTTCGATTGGCAAATCAACGCGGCCATGCCAACCACGGTTGGCTGGACAGCTATCACTCTTTTTCCTTCGCCGACTACTACGATCCCGAGCAGGTGGGGTTTCGAAGCTTGCGTGTCATAAACGAGGATCGGGTCCAGGGCGGCAAGGGATTTGACCTGCACCCTCATCGCGACATGGAGATAGTCACTTACGTGATCAGCGGCGCGTTGAAACACGAAGATTGCATGGGACATGCCGCGGTCATGAAAGCGGGGGACGTGCAACGGATTACCGCCGGGACTGGGATAGAACACAGTGAATATAACCATTCACGGAATATTCCCGTTCATTTCTTGCAAATCTGGCTCCTGCCATCTCAGCAGGGCCTCCCGCCTGATTATGCGCAGGAATCATTTGGCGACGCGCCTCAAAATGCTCTCACGCTGGCTTGCTCGCCTGACGGCCGTAACAAGTCCATCAGGATCAATCAAGGCTGCGATCTTTTTATCGGCAAACTGGGGCCCCATGCAAAGATCACCCATTCCTCGCGTAATAAGCGAAATGCCTGGATTCAATTGATCGCAGGTACTCTTGGCTTGAACGGGACAATGCTCTCTCCCGGAGACGGCGCAATGGTTCAAGATGAACTGGTCCTTCACTTGGACTCAGAGGCGAGCGCGCACTTTCTCCTGTTCGATCTCAACTGAAGCCGACAACCGAACCATTCTGACGTGAAGATTAAAACCGTTACTTTGAGTCTTGTGTTGCCTTGCTTGGCCGTCCCGCTAACGGGATTCGCAAGCGAGACTTCTTCGCCCGAAACATGCATCGCGCCTCCGTCCTACCAGATGTTACGATTCAACGAGAGCTACAGTTATCTGGGTGATCCGGCCAACCGAACCGACGTCTTCGATCCCATTAAATTCATTCCTCTCCGATCAGATAATCCCACTTGGCATCTGACATTTGGGGGAGAAGTGCGCGAGCGATATGAAGGCCAGGATAATCCAAATTTTGGGATCCTTCCCGTCCCGAACTCCCAGTGGCTGCAACGGGTCACATTGTTAGCTGACGCGCATCTCGGCGAGCGGGTCAGAGTTTTTGCCGAAGGGATCTCCGGCTTGAGTATGGGCGAATCAATACCCGCTTCACTAGTCCAAGATGACCCGTTGGATCTGGCGGCCGGTTTCATTGATGTCGTGCCTTATTTGGAGGGCGACGATCGGGTCACACTGCGAGCTGGGCGCTTCAGCATGATGTTTGGATCAGGGCGGCTAGTCGCCACGAGAACGGGAGACTACTCCGCCCCTAATATTCCCTTCCGCTTTGATGGATTCGAAGCAATCTACTCCCGTGAACTCTGGCAAGGAACCTTCTTTCTGGTGCGACCCGTGAAAAATGCCCGCGGCATTTCGGGCAGCGATTCCAGCATAGCTTTCTGGGGTGCTTATCTCACGCACTGGTTTGATTCGCACCGCAACCAAGGAGTTGATATTTATTACTTTGGCGATACTAATGACGCGGCGACTTATGCATCGGCTACCGCCGAAGAGCATCGCCAAACATTTGGGTTTCGCACCTTTGGCAAATCAAACGGATGGGATTGGAACGAGGATACTGTTCTGCAAGTAGGCAGCTTCGGTGAACAAACCATACTCGCTTGGACGGCGAGCCTCGACGCCGGCTACACCTTCGGCATGTCTTGGCAGCCACGGCTCGGATGTAAATTTGATGTAATCAGCGGGGATGGCGATCCCACCGATGGCAGGCTGGAAACCTTTAATGCGTTATATCCTAATCCCAGTTATTTTAATGATGCCAAGATGGTTCGGCCGGCTAATCTCATAGACATTCACCCTACCGTCAGTGCGACTCCCAGCAGAGGCGTCTCGATAAATGGCGGCGTGGATTTTGCCTGGCGTTATTCCCGCAGGGACGGTGTCTATGCTCCATCAGGCTCGGTTGCAATTTCAGCCCTGAGCAATGAGCCGGCCTACTTGACAACCGCCCTGGACATAAATCTCGAATGGAAATTGCAGAGGCATGTAACCTTGCTGGCCTCTTATGTTCATTCTTTTACCGGGGACTATGTGCATGCCGTTGGCGGCAGCGACGGAGATTATGTATCCGCTACTTTCAGTTTCATGTTTTGACTTTATGTTTGATCCGATGAACAACGCCATCCATCCTGCGATAAATTGGCGGATTAAACCGGGACGCGAATCAGAGCTTCAAAATGCGCTCCACGAAATCCTTCGGAATTGCTTTGCGAACACTGGCGTGCGGGGAGCGAGATTGCTAGTCCCGAAGCCTGATTCACCGTCACCCGAAACCGGCATTCTGCACACATTCGCGAGCTGTCGAGAGCGTGACGCTTTCTATGCGTCGCCGCTCTTCAGGGCGTGGGAGGAGCGCATCAAGGCGATCATCGGAGGCAAACCGCCACATCGCGAACTTCATGGTCTCGAAGTCTGGTTTTGCTCGCCCGAAGATCCTCCGGCACAATGCAGGATGGCATTGCTCACCTGGATTGCCGTGTGGCCTGTCAGCATGCTGGCGCCAGCGGCACTAACTCCATTGATCGGTTCAGCAGTGCCCTAATTTGTGTTCGCCGCCGCGATCGCAGGCGGCATCGTTCTTGTCCTCACGTGGGTCGCGATGCCCCTGCTGATCAAACTGGCCGGGGGTTGGCTTCAACCCGTAACGCAACCAACCAAACCCAAGTCAGGAAAACATCCACACTATCAGGTCAAAGAGTGGCATCGGCTTCGGCTGAATACAGCACGAGACGCCATGGAGATTGGCCGAAAAGGTGACGGGGATGCATTTCCCTGCACCGTTGGCCTTTGCGGTTGCAGCGACTTTGGTACCGTTCATCTGCTCACTGTTCATCGTCGTTGGCTGGTTCACGCGTCCTGAATCCCACACTGCTCGCAGGCGCCTTGAGCGGCGCGGCTATTCAAAATCTCACGACCAGCCGCGATCCCCAACTGACCCCTCTTTACACCCTGATCATCGTATCTCTCGTTTTCATGGGCTGTGATAGATTCTCCCTCGACGAGAGGCGGTCAATAGAAAGCGAACAACTCCAACAATAGAGAAGCGCTTCTGCCCAAAAGGAACAGGGCAATCGGCCCAGAATCTTCCAATATGCATTATGGCGCCGACACCTTTGGATGCTCCCTCGAATCCCTTCCCGAATGGATCCGTGGGCGAGCGTAACAATTGTTTGATATGCGTGGCCGTCAGCCAGGCCATGAACTCGAGGATTGGTTGCAGGCCGAGCGGGAAGAGAATGCGCGCGCCTGGGACTCTAGCCTTGGGGCGAAGCCGCCATTGAGGGTCAAGCCTCTGCGCGCGAAATTCCCAGCCTGTGCATTTTGGCGATCAAAGTTGTCCGCGCCAGCCCGAGCCTAGCCCCAGCGCCTTTTGGGCCTCCCAGCACCCAGTTGGTTGCAGCAAGCGCCTGGACAATATGCTCGCGTTCCATGTCTTTGAGCGTTGTGGTATTGGATTGGGCACTCGGCTGCAACGCACTGGAAATCGGAGATGACTGTTTCCATTCCGCGACGGGCAAGCGCAAAACTTTCCCTGGCGACAGGATCACGGCGCGCTCGATCGCATTCTGCAATTCCCGGATATTGCCCGGCCAGGAGTAGCGAAGGAAAGCTTCCATTATTTCAACCGGAACGTCTTGAACGGGCTTGTTCATGCGCTTTGCGTTTAGATCCACGAAATGACGCACTAAGAGCGGAATGTCCTCCGAACGTTCTCGCAAGGCCGGCACGCTCAACGGGAAGACGTTCAGGCGGTAGTAGAGGTCAGCCCGGAATTCTCTCTCGGCAACCATGCGGGGCAGGTCGCGGCTCGTCGCCGCCACGATTCGCACGTTTACCCGCGTCGTTTGAGTGCCGCCAATCCGTTCAAATTCCTGCTCCTGGAGCACGCGCAGCAGCTTCGGCTGCAGTTCAAGAGGAATGTCTCCGATTTCGTCGAGGAACAAGGTTCCGTTGTTGGCCATCTCGAAACGGCCGGTCCGCCGCGCAAGGGCTCCGGTGAAGGAGCCGCGTTCGTGACCAAAAAGTTCGCTTTCAATCAGCCCAGCGGGAATGGCGGCGCAGTTCACTTTGATGAATGGACGGTTCCGACGCGGACTCAAATTGTGAATGGCATGAGCAATGAGTTCCTTGCCGGTGCCCGTCTCCCCCAGGATGAGTACCGTGGAGTCGGTTGGCGCCACAACTTTGATCTCCGTGCCTAGGGACCGGATCGCCGCGCTCCGTCCGATAATTCCCTCGAACTCGTCTTCGGAGGATACCTCTCCCGGGAGGGAAACCACCGTTCTCTGGAAGGTCTCGCACTGTTTGGAGGAGAGCTGTGATGCGTCTCGTCTTCCAACCGCAATCGCACCGTCCAAGCCTTTGTGTGGTTGAAATTGCACGTCAAAACGATTTAACGCATCCCGATTCGTGCTGACGAGGCCGAGAACTCCGACCCGAAGATTTCCGAGCATCATGGGGATCGCACAGAAGTACTTGATGTCACAGTCTCTCAGCAGTTCCGCAAACTTGGGAAATCGTGATTCACATTCTGCAGATATGATCAGCGGACGCTGTTGCCGCCACAGCCAGGCAGCAACTGCATCATCCAAAGGAGCCTCCATCCTGGCACGAAAGTTCTCCGAAAAATCGTTGGTCAACAGATGCGAGTGATTTGAAGGCTGGTGCGGCGGGTAAAGCCAAACACGAACCACCTGGACTTCGACCAAACTGGGCATGTCTCTGCCCAATTCGTTAAACATTTCCGGTAGATTCCGTCGCTGCCGTTGAGAATTTGTGTCCTCGCGGGAATTACTGTCACCTTTGCGGGCAACTTCGGGATCTTCGGCGTCCAGACAATTTCGCCCGTTTGTTGTCCGATCCATCTTGTCGGCCAGAAATGTTGGCGATTCGTCCATAACAGGGCTCATGTAAGTTTCCTTTCTCCTTTGTACGGGAAGCACAGGTGACCGCGACCGAGAATTGTGCTCGAGCAAGCTTCTTCCCCCTTTGCAGCGAACTTCGTTCCGCTTTTCCTGCCGATTGTGTTCATCTCCTTGATGGGCGAAAACTCACGCATCATCACCCGTCGCCAAACAATGCGAGATTTCAGGATGAAAAGGTTCACCTAACGCGAAAGCTTTTCATTTCCGCTTTTGGAGCCTCAAAATCGTCGGGAGCAGCGTCGATGGAATTGGCATTAAATTCCCTAATCCTTTACCCGAGTTGCCTGCCAGAAAGGTCCGGCCGTCCTTCAATGCGAAGCAGAAATGTTCCGGCGTTCGCGAGGCTTCTCGCACGGCAGGAAAAGATGATGCAAGAACTATCCGAACTCTGGAGCTCAGGAAAATGGTTACGAATTTTTTAACTCGTGCAAAATCCAAGCGCGAGCAAACAGCCAATAACGTTTGGCACTGGAAACAGAAATACTGAGAATCTGCGCGGCTTCCTCATTTGTCATGCCGACGAAATAGCGGAGCTTGACGACCTCGGCCTGAAGGGGGTGTTCGCCAGCCAATTTGTCGAGCACTTCGTTCAAAGCCAAAAGTTGTTGATCCGCTTCAGGAGCAGCCAGTTCCTTCCCATCGAGATCGACGCGTTTAAAGCCGCCGCCGTGACGCATGGTCAGCTTGCGCCGAGCGCGGTCGATAAGGATGCGCCGCATCGCCTCGGCGGCAGCGGAAAAGAAATGGGCGCGGTTCTCAAAGCTCGGGTTCTCAGCACCGACCAATCGTAACCATGCCTCATGCACCAACTCTGTGGGCTGAAATGTTTGGCCGGAAGGCTCTCGGGCGATCCTGCTGCTGGCCAATTGGCGCAATTCTTCATAAACGAGCTCAAGGAGTCTTCCGGCTGCCTTGGCGTCGCCTTGCCCCGCATCGACCAATAGTTGTGTTGCGTCACCCATGATCTTGCCGAAAATTGGGGCCGCCTTCATCGATCGGGCTCGCTTCGTAATGGACAAGGCCCATGATCTGCTACCGTTTCATTTGGGTTTCTACGGCTGGAGACAGGGGTCGAATCAAAGAAGTTGCTTCATCCAACCAGATCCGAGCAAGGATCCACGCAACCCATTCCTTTGCCACATCTTCGTTGTCGCGCGCGGAAACACTGGTCGAGACCAATTTGTCTCCTTCCGCCAGCTCTGCCCGCGCCTCGTCAGCGTGACCGAGATTCCAATGTGCCATGGCCAGAATGGTGCAGGCTTGGGCCTTCGCGTGAACTTGCGAGCCATTGAGCGCTTTTTCCGCCCATTCAACAGCCTCCTTAAAACGTCCTAGCCGATAATTCGACAGCGCCTTGCATGTCTGAAATATCGGCGTGTCCGTCCCGCTTCTACCGGCCGCGACAGCAGTGTCGGCCATTTTGTCCACTGACAATAGCTCCACCCCAGAATGTGGCAAGATCAGGCAATCTTTTGCCATTCGTTCGGCAATGTAGGGGTTTGTCGTATTCGTAAAGGTGGCAATAATTCGGCGGCAGAGCTGTTCGTAGCCAGGCCGGTCGTGGGTCGCTGCCAAGGCGGCCGCAAGCATATGGTAGCGATAGTGTTCAGCGGGTTGGTGCTCGATGGCGAGAGCCGCATCGGCTGCGGCCTCCTGCCATCGCCCCAGGCTCCCCATGAGATCGGCCCTCGTCGCGAGGAGTTCCACGCTCGCTGGCTTCCTGACGAAACTAGGAGTCAGTACTTCACCGAGGACTTGTTCCGCATCGCCATGCCTTTTCTGATGAATTAGGGCATGGACGAGACCCCGTGCGACCTCGACAGCTTGCGAACCATCGTTTCCCGCTCTCTTGCGCCACAAGATCAGTGCCTCGCGATATGCACTCTCCGCTTCTGGCCATTTGCCTTCGGCTTCAAGAGTCCAACCAAAATTGCGGAGGGTATCCAACACGGCGGGATGGTCTTCGCCGAACAGCTTGATCTGGATCGAAAGAGCCGCACTCAGGACAGCGTGTGACTCAGCAAGATTGCCTCGCGCTCGCATGCGCTCACCGATGGAAGAGATTGATCGCGTCACATCGAGATGATCGTCCCCGAAAACCTTCCGCCGAACCTCTAAGGCTTCTCCTTCCAACAATTCCGACTCAGCCTGCTTGCCGTTCAGCCCCGTCGACCACGCAACATCGGATAGCGCGGCGGCCACCAATTCATGATCGTTTCCAAGCAGCCGCCGTCGTATCGCCAAGAGCATTCGAGCCGTCGCTTCAGATTCAGCGCGATTTCCCTCATCGCCGAGAATCACACAGAGGTTATGAAGCGAGTCAGCGACCTCCAAGCTCTCGTTGCCGAACAGTTTGCGCCTGATCTCCAGCCCCTCACGGATGAGTGCCTCGGATTCCGGGAGTCTCCGCTGGCGCCGGTACACGCTAGCGAGGTTATTGAGTGAAGCGGCCACCTCTGAATGTAAATTACCGAAGATCTGCCGGCGGATGCCGAGCGCTTCCAAGTGAGCGCCTTCGGCTTCGGATAGCTTGCGATCCAGATAAAGCGCCTGTCCCAAGTCGTCGAGCGATGATGCTGCTTGTTCGCTGGCCGAACCAAATTGCTCCCGATTCAGCGAAAGCGCCGCTCGATGCATTTTTGCAGCTAGATCGTAGTTCCCGATTTCCCGATAGACCCGGCCGGTGAGGGTTCTCAATTCTAACTCGACTTCAGGCTGGTTCGTCAGTTCTTTGCCAACTCGGCCCGCTGTTTTGTCAAGAATCTCCCTCAACAGCTTGGTGTCCTTGCCGCTGGCAACCGACGGTCCGACGCCTTGCAGCATGTCTTCGAGAAACCGGGTCACCTGACGGCTCTTGGCGGCTTCAGTATCAGCCTTCGCTTTGCCCGCTCTTGCAAGCCCAAGAGCCTGGCGTTCCTTCGTCAGTGAAGCTGTCACCAAAATGAGGCTGGCGACGAGAAGCACCGCGACTATGCCAATGGCGACGAACAAGACCTTATTACGCAAGACCAGTTTATGAAATTTGTATGTCGCGCTGGGCGGGCGCGCTGCGATGGCTTCATGGGTGAGAAATCGCTTAATGTCGAGAGCCAAATCGTGAGCGGTTTCGTAACGGCGCGTGCGATCCTTTTCCATCGCTTTCATCACGATCCAGTCCAAGTCTCCGCAAATAACCCGAATAAGCTTTGGCGGCTCCGATTTGCGACGAAGCGCTACGAGCGTCAAATCTCTCTCCGCCATTTTGCTCAAACGCGTGGACGGGCGGACGGGGTCTCGTTCACGAATGGCTCTACGGACCTCATCAAGACCGACTTTGAATAATTCCCCCGTATCGAATGGCGTCGCAGCGGTCAGCAATTCGTAAAGAAGCACCCCCAGGCTGTAAATATCCGTGCGCGTGTCCACGTCTACACTTGTCAACGCTGCTTGCTCGGGGCTCATGTAGGCCGGCGTGCCAATCAGCATTTCAGAGGCGGTGAAAACGGTTTCGTCGGTCAATCTCTGGTTGGTGGCTTTGGCAATCCCGAAATCAATCACCATCGGCAGAGCCGCGCCTTCATCCGTTCGGGTCACCAGAATGTTCGAAGGCTTGATGTCCCGATGGATTATTCCCTTCTGGTGGGCGTGTTGAACGGCGTGACATACTTGGACGAACAGGTTAAGCCGCTCCTCGGTCGTCAGCGAATTCTCGTCGCAGTATTCCGTGATTTTGAAACCCCGGACGAGTTCCATTACAAAATACGGTCGCCCGGATCCAGTCGCCCCCGCGTCAAATACCTTGGCGATGTTGGGATGATCCATTAACGCGAGGGCCTGCCTTTCGGCCTCAAACCGAGCAATGACACTTTTGGTATCCATTCCTGGTTTGATGACTTTCAACGCAACTCGCCGCCGAACCCCCTCCTCCTGTTCGGCCATGTAAACGACGCCACAGCCACCTTCACCAATTTGCTCCAGCAATTGATAGCGGCCAATCCGATCACCCGGTTTTTCCCCCATCATCGCCCCCTTTTGGAATTCAATCGCCCCCTTTTGTGGCGATTGCTCCAAAAAATCTCCCGCGTTATCATGGATCTGCAGCAATATTTCGACTCGCTGCTGCAATTTGGCATCTCCTTCGCAGGCACGCTCCAGGAACGCAACCCGTTCGGCGGCAGGCAATTCTACCACTTCCGAAAAGACCTCTACGTCACGACTGGAAGAATCTTTCATGAATGTCGTCAGATCGAGTCCAACTACCGACACAATGCGAGATTTGGTCTCCGAAAGGACCACGAGCCAACGAAAATATTTCGGCGGCCTTTCATCGCCTTAGCGCTCCCCAATTGCTACGCGCGTTTCCGGAACGTCCTCCAAATTGAGTCGACAGATCGCGTAATTCTGCGGAGGCCGCCGCTACTGCCAGAGGGGCGTTCATGGCAGTAAGACATGCATGTTCACTTTTTGACATTAGCAATTGCATGTCCCGGATGCGACATCTTAAATCATCCGCAAGGAACGATCCCGACTCGCTCTGCTTTGCCCAGCGGTTCGTTTCGAGCGATTGAACAGAAAGGCCTCTCCACGTCGCACTCCTCGCCATCCCTACCGGAGAGCTCCGGTCACTGCGAAGGACATTCAGGGCTGCGCCGACGTCTCGGCTCAGCCCTCCAGCGGTCATCCCCAGTGCCCCCTCCGGCCGCAGTCCCAACCCCGGGCCGCTTCCCTTTCCCGTGCCCTTTTTTTTTAGCCTTGAGCCTTCAACCTTCAACCTTGCCCAATTTCTCCAAGCTCCAAGCTCTCTGCTCATCTCGGACTTCGGACTTGGCCCAACGGAAGCTCGCAGTTCCGGCCCCTTGGCCGCTTTGCAACCCGTTGTCCGAAAGCCATTTCATTCTTTACAGGCACACCCTTTGCGCCTGCCGGGTCCTGGCCCAGGCCCGTGGACCGGCCCGCAACTGTCCCACTTTCGCCCTGGGTTGTGGTCCACCACGCTGCCCCTTCCGGGGCGTATCCCGCATGGGACAGGCCCGGTTCCAATACTCATCCCCCGGCGCCAGACGACAGATTCGGGCCGACAGATTTCAAACTCGTTTTCCACGTATGCGAGCCATGAACCCGTTGAATTACGGGGGCACGCTGCGTTGAGATCGCTCCAGCACTTGCTGGCTGCGCTTGTTCTTTGACATCTTGCCGTTTGACCGCCTCCCGGCGGGCCGTTCCGCGCGCGGCCCGCCGAGAGCCCTTCTCCGAGCGGAACCCCTCAGCGGCCGACGCATTTTTATCGCCGCCGAGCGAAGGTCCAACAATAATTCATCATCGCCATGCGACTTCGCGGCATCCTTGGGACTGCACTCGCCCTTTGCGTGTTCACCACGCGGGGTGAGGATTGGCCTCAGTTCCGCGGGCCGGGCGGGCGCTCCGTTTCTGAAACCGCGACCCCTCCCGTCGGCTTCGGCCCATCGAGCAATCTTCTCTGGAAAGTGACTATTCCAGAAGGTGTTTCCTCGCCAGCGGTTACAGGCGAACGGATTTTTCTCACCGCGGAAGTCGGGAAGATCGTCGAAACCCTTGCGCTCGATCGCAGGGATGGACGCATCCTCTGGAAGCGAAATCTGGGCAAAGAAGGCACTCCCACCCCAACGCCGGTCACCGATGCAAAATCTGTCTACGTGTTTTTTGGCTCCATCGGCGTGATCGCGTATGACCTGGATGGCCAGGAGCGATGGCGTCACCCGATCGATAAACCGGACTTCTCGACCAGCGCCTCGCCAATCCTGATCGACGACAAACTCATCATTGTCTGCGACCGGGAAGCCGACTCGTTCGTGGAAGCGCTCGACAAAAAAAGCGGCCGCTCCCTTTGGCGCGCGGAACGCCCCCAATTCCGGCGCGCCCGCGCCACGCCATTTCATTGGCAGCATGGCCGCGAAGAGGAATTGATCGTATCCGGCTCCTTCGCGCTCACCGCGTATGACCCCACCAACGGCCGGCAAAAATGGAGTTTCCCAGGGGCGGCGCGATGGGCCATGAGTTCGCCCGCCGCCGGTGAAAACCTGCTCTTCACCCTGACTATGAAGGAAGGATTCGGAGAGAACCCGGACGGAGAGGGCGAAGCTTCCCAGGCTCCGAGCGCCCTCCGCGCTCTCCGGCCCGGCGACGGTTGCGGGGATCTCCTCGCCTGGAATCGCGTTCGCAGCCTTCCCTACGGCCCTTCCCCGCTCTACTACCAGGGCCGCCTTTTCACGGTGAAATCAGGCGGCTTCATCACGGCTGCCAACGCCAAAACTGGCCAGCCCCTATACGAGGACGAACGGATCAACGCCCCGGACGATTATTGGTCCTCCCCGGTTGCCGCCGCCGGCCGCGTTTACTTTGCCTCCGAAAAGGGGACTGTCACCGTCGTGGACGCCACCGCCAACACCCCAACCGTCCTGGCTCAAAATAGGCTCGACGAACAAATCCTGGCCACGCCCGCGTTGATCGGCCAAACCATTCTCATCCGCACCGCCCGGAACCTCTACTCGTTCGGCTCGTCCAAATGAAGCCGTCTGCCTTATCATTCGTTATGCGGTGCAAAACGTGGCGGAACAGTTGGTTCGTTTTCGGCCGAATCCTGGCTTCTTTGAGCGTCAATTGCTTGGCCGCACCAGCCCTGCCCCCGCCCAAGATGACTTTCCTGGACAATGGCGAGGTGCGCATCGGCATGGATCTGGCCTTGGGAGGAGCGGTGACCTTTATCTCCAGCAAGGATCATCCGGGAAATATCATCAACAGCGCGGACTTGGGCCGGCAGATCCAGATGTCGCACTACTCGGGGCCGTGGCCTTTTGTCGTCGGGGAGAAGAAACCCCACCCGACATGGGCTGGTTTGGGATGGAACCCGATCCAAACGGGCGACTGCTTCCTGAATCCTTCGAAGGTGGTTGAGAGCAAGAACGACGGGAAGGAAATCTACATCAAGTGCATTCCCATGCAGTGGCCTTTGGAAAATGTTCCGGGCGACTGCCTGTTCGAGACGTGGACAACCCTGGAAGGCCCGGTGATCCACATGCGATATCGCTGCACGAATCAGCGCCCGGACCAAACCCAGTACCACCCTTGCCCGCAGGAGCTCCCCGCCGTCTACACGATTTCCAAACTCTGGCGGTTGATGTCCTACACCCGGGATCGTCCCTTCACGCAAGACAAGATCACCCATGTCACCAATGACTGGCACAAGCCCTGGCCGTGGACCCGGTTTACCGCCTCGGAAGGCTGGGCCGCCCTGGTGGACGACAACAATTGGGGACTCGGCGTATTCAAGGCGGACGGCGGAGAGTTCCATGGCGGCATCCATGGGGATGCCAGATCAGACGATCCGAAGCACGGTTCGACCGCCTACGTTGCCCCCATCCACGTGGAGAGTTTCGACTACAACATCGTCTATGAGCACCACACCGAGTTCATGGTGGGCAAGCTAAATGACCTCCGCAAACGGTTCAATCAAATGGCCGCCAAGGCGCCGCCCACCTGGCAATTTACCCACGACCGCCAGCACTGGACCGTGCGCGACGCCACCGATCAGGGCTTTCCGCTCCGGGGCGAATGGAGAATCAACATGGGAGACCGGAAGCCGCGTTTGGAAAGCGGCATCCGCTGCTGGAGGGCGGAAGACGCGCCCGTGCTGACGCTGCGGCTCGCTTACGCGGGTCAGGGGAAGACGGCGCGAGTGTTTTGGAAACGGCTGGACGACGATCACTTCGATCACGAAAAGAGCCTCGCCCTGCCGCTGAACGTGGACGGCCAGTTCCATGCGTATCATCTCGATCTGAAGAGTTCGCCGGCCTACCACGGGTTGCTCACCGGTTTGGCTGTGGAGCCGGTCGACCAGCCGCGGCCCGGCGAAACTGTCGCCATCCAATCTATTGAACTCGTGCCATCCCTGGCGCAGCAATGATCCCAGCCAGAGACTCATCCAAAGAATATTCTTGAGGCAGTTCTGCTTCTCTCCCGTCCGGCGCGCGGCCGAAACCATCGACATCAACCTCGATACCGCCTGCCACGGCCCATCTCACCCGGCTTGATTGACGGCATTAACGCCTTCCAGGGTTTCACCGCGCCAATCGATAGTATCCGGCGCCCGTCGGGTCGGCAACGTCGATAGAGAAGGGCAGGAGGGCCGCCGTGTTGGTTTGGACGCGCGTCCAGTCCACCAGGTTGGTGCTGCGTTCAAAATAGTAGGTCTTCCCGTTGTGGCCACGCGCGCTGATCCGCAGGGGGCCGGTTCCAGGCCCGGACACTTCGAGACGAGTCAATCGGGCATGGAGCAAATCCAGGGCTGCGAGCGCATCGGCCTTTCCGTAGCCCCAGTGCGGATTGGGCACGGCGCCGGTGAAAGCATCGGCGCGTGCGCTCTGATGGAGGATCTCTTTGATCTGGCCGGCATCCAGGGTCGGATCCATTTCGAGCAGCAACGCCACGATGCCGGTGACAATCGGCGCAGCCGCGCTGACGGCGGAGGCGCGTCCATAATTCGCCCCGCCGTTCTGCACCAGGTTAAACCGGAAGGTCCCAAAGTAGGATTTCGGCGCATAGGTGGTGATCAGGCTGTCGCCGGGCGCAGAAAGGTCGACTCCCAGCCGTCCATCAAACGTAGGGCCGACTCCGCTGCCATTCCACAAGTCGCCGATGACGCCTTGATTCGGTATCGTGCGCGCAACATTGTCGATGTCGATCCAGTTGGTGCGCCACAGGTACGAGTTCGGACAAATGTTGTTCGAACTGGCCGCGAGATCGTAAATGCTGCCCGGCGCGATAAAATTCAGGAATCGATTCAACGGCCCGCCTCCGGTTTCGAACCGTGACGGGTTTAACGTGCCATCGAACCGGCCGCTGGTGATCGTCGCCCCGGTCAGCTCGACCTGGTAAAGGCCTGAGGGCCCGGTGAACCGCAGCCAAAGTTCGCGCTTCTGGTTCGCGGCCCCATCAAAATCGACGTCCCGCCCCAAATGATAGTAGAGAAAATCCGCGGTTGTGCGGACGTCGCTGGCGGCAGCCGTCCGCGGCGCGGCATACGGGCCAAAGGTCCCGTTGGGCGTGATGACTCGGACGTTGAAACGGTCGGTTTCCGGATACCAAAGGTCGCATTGAAGCACGCCAGCCTCCTCCTTCTGAATCTGGATGGTGACCACCTGGTCTTGCGCCACCACGCCGCTGATGCGGTTGGCCGCGCCGCCGTCATCGCTCGATCCGGTCACAAACGCGAATCCCGGCTTGCCGGGCCCCACCGTGGCGTCAATTTTCCGGGAGAGAGCGCTCGTTCCGTCGGTCGGGCCGCCCACCGAACCCGAGTTCAGCAGCATGACACAAGGCAGATGAAGCTCGGCGGCTTTGGCCGTGACAAAGTCCACCGCATTGGTAAACAGCGCCTTGACGTTCGGGTAAGCGGCTTCGGCAGGCTCCGCATCATGCGCAGGCGCTCCGTCCGACACGCATTTCACCACCACCAGTCGGGCTTCCGGTGCGACCCCGCGGTACCGCGCCAGTCCGCGACCGCCCCCGGCCGCAATACCCGTGGTGGTGGTTCCGTGGCCGACGGCATCGCGGATGGCCAGGTTCGTTCCGGCCGCCAGCGCCTGGTTGATCTGCGCCTGCGTATAGATCGTGCCGACACCGTAGGGATTGCCTGGCGCTTTCGCCCCGGTGTTATCGAGCATGTCGAAAATGGCTTCGATCCGGGTCGTGCCATCCGGATGGCGAAAGTCGGGATGCTGCCAATCCAGGCCGCGATCCAGAATCGCGACCAGCACATTCGTCCCGGTCACGCCGTACTTCGCGACCGCGTCGTCGATTCGCGCCTCCACTCTAACGCGATCCATCCCGAAACCAGAAGCCGCCAGCAAAAGCACGATCGCTCCGCTCACAATGCCAAGATTAGAAGCCCCGTTTATCACGATCGGCAGGATGGGGTGCGTCTTCCGGGCTGGCAAGGCCGGCCTTTTGGACCCGATAAATAAAAGCGATCTCTTCCTTTTGCAGCCAGTTCGAATGTCCGAGGTCGCCTTCGAATCGCACGAGTCGCCACCCGCGTAGTTGCACTCCACCAGCAGGCCGCCCACTGTCGTCACGCCCGCCGGAATCACCACGGGAAACTTTTTCGTCGCAGGATCGGTGTAGTCGTAGATCGCGTACTAGCGCGAGCCCACTGTGACGACCGAGGAGGCCACTCCCGGAGCATCCTGGGCCGGCGCGCCGAGGCTCAAAGCTCCAAATGCTAAATGCCAGGGTCGCAACGATTCTTTCGATCATCATCTCATCCGACGGACTTCCAGGCGGCCTGCAAAGCCATCGATCCCGGGCGCATTTCAGGGGTTTCGCGCCCCTTGTACGGTGTTCAAGGCCTCGCGTTGATCCCGGGTGGCCGTTTGGCTCGCGATCGTCAGCATCTCCTTCCGGCCATAGGTGTAATGGGAGGACAGCATCTCCCATACTCGCGCCGCGTATTCCTCCGGTTTGCTCGTGGCCGAAAGCACTTTGAACCAAGCCGGGAACACCTTTTTCCAATCCACGCCTACTTGCCAGGAACCACCCTCGTCCGCAAAAAAGATGATGTCATCAAACCCCTCATCAATCCGAAGGAACAGGGCAAAAATCACGTCCACGGCAGCGCGCGCCTCCTGGGGATCCATCTTGTCAGCGCTCTCCACCCATCGATCAAGGAGGCGTCTGCATTTGGCTATCCATGCGATCGTCCCGGCGGACAATTGCGTGCAGTTTCGGGAATTAACATTGAAGGACTCGTAGTATTCGCCCGCCCGGCTTTCCTTTTCAAAGGCTCGCACCTGGTCGAGCAAACGCATATTGGCGGCCAATCCTTCGACTGGACAGCGCGAGTTGACGTCAATGTACTTCCCGAAAATCTCACGGAGCCCGGCCTCGGGCAAAACCTCGATCGCATCGTCCAGCATGGAGAAGATCAACTCGTTTCCCATCTTGCGGACGATCGCCCGCAACTTCTCCCGGTCGATCTGAGGCGATGGTTGGGGATCCTGCATGCTTTTCCAGTCCGGGCAGCTTAGCCTTCCGACCGCAAGACCGGCACGAAAAATCGATTGCCCGGCTTATTGCTCGTGCTACTGGCGGCCTTGTTTCAAAAGTCGGGCGTTAGCGGCGGCGAACCGGTTGGGCATCGGCAATCCGCTCTGTCAGGGCGTCACTGAAGCACCGATCAAGGCGAGTTCTGCGAGGCGATCGACGTTCTCTTGCTTGGCGGCCCAGCAAATGCAGCGCAACACCAGCACACGGTAGAGAGGATCGTCGAACGTCCAGGAGTAATGGCCGGGGATGCACGCAACGATTCGGCTTCGCTCCCGCTCGAACGCCCAAAGCTGCGGCCGGGGCGCATCGTCCTCCCGGATGGTCCCGAGAATATTCAGGCGGGTTGAATCGCCTCGCATGTTCCAATAGGTTTCGTCGGTAAAATGCAGCGCGGGAAAGTTGCGGGTAATCGGATGATCGCCCGAAAAAGCGAGATCGAACTCGCCATGCCGGAAGCGCGAGCCGAGCGTGAAGCTGAGTCCGAGGCGTTCGGCTACCCCCGCCGGATCCGGCCCGCCCTCGACGGCGAAGTGGAGATAAACCGCGCCGCCTCCCTGGCGATGAAATGCGTCGAGCGCGGCTGCTTTCGCCGGGGTCCAGTCTGGATTGCCGTTGTAGAAAACGGCCACGTCAGCCGCCGCGAGCTGTTGAGTGGCGGGGAAAGCGCTCGCCGTGTCGATTTGCACGTTGTCCGCCAGTCGGAGCAGCCGGGACCAGCGGTCGAGCCAGAGCGGATAGTCATGCTCGTTCAAGCCGTGATCCTTCGGTCCGGCACAGAGCAGGATCCGGAGCGGCCGGGCTTCGGCCGGCGGGGGAATGGAGCCAACCACTGCGGCGACCTCGGACAACCGCCGGGGCGGGGGCTGCGCCGGTTCCGGCCGGGTGATCGGCGCGGGCTCCAGAGGATTCTGCAGGAGAAAAGCCAGAAGATCCTCGCGCTGCTCCGGGTTGAGGCGATCGCCCAGGCCCTCGGGCATGAGGGAAGTCTTCATCGGTTCCAACAGCCGGATATCGCTCCGCGGAATGTCCGTGTGCGCGCCCGCGGGCAGGGCCAGGGTGATCCGATCCGCCGTTGGCGAGCGCAAGAGACCGCTCACGGTCGCCCCGCTTTTCAAGGTTACCAGTGTTCCGGCGTGATCCGGATTGATGGTGGCCGACGGATGGAGAATGTCGGCCAGCACGGACTCGCGGTCCCGGAAAACGAGATTCGAAAGGTCCGGGCCGAAAGCGGTCCCTTCCCCCCGAATAGTGTGGCAGGTCGCACAGCCCACCTCGCCGAAGAAGAGGCGTTTCCCTCGCAGCCAATGGCCTCGCATTTGCGCCCGCGCCTCCTCGCTGGAGGTCTGGCCGTTCTCGCTTTCGACCGCCCACGGCACAAAGACGCGCGGGCCGTTCAGCACATTCGTGAGCGAATCTTTCGCGAGGTAAAGGCCGTTCGCCGCCGCTTCCGAAGCCGCGAGAGTCACGGGCGGCAGTCTCTTCAGGCGCTGGCCGCTCGGGTCGGCCGGCACTGCGCCCGACCATCGGGTCCTCACTGCAAACTCCGTGGAAGCGAATGGATCAGTCGCCATGTCCCAATCCAGTTGCGAGCCTGGTTGGACCGCCGGAACAAAAGGGTTCGAAGCGAGCGCCTGCCCGCGGTAAGTAACAGACGCGCCGGCCTGCCGCGCCGCTCGGAAAAAGCGTTCATGCTCCGTTGAACCCTGGGTGAGGCGCTCCGCGGCGCGCAGCGAGGGCACGGGCAGAACGGTCTGGGCCAGCGCCTGGTTTTCACCCGAAACGGCTGCCACCAGGCCATGGAGATCGGCCAGCAGATCCATCTCCGGATGTTGCGGAATGCCCCGCGGTTGTCGCCAGGCGGCGGGCAGCGGCAGGGTAACGGCGTAAGTCACCGCTTCCGCTTGTTTCGGCACGCGCAGGACGAGCGTCTGCGCGTCGTCGGTGAGTGAGAGCCCCAGCAGGTCAAGCCAGCGCCGCGGCGCAGCCATCTGATCGCGGACCACCTGGTAGCCGGGGCGAATCACCTCAAAGCGGTCGCCCGCGCTCACGTATCGTCCCGCCTCGACCCGCACCCGGCCGCGGGCCTGAGCCCAGTCGCCCGGGTTCAGCGGGCGATCGAAGGCGATCCGAAATTCATCCGGCGCAGCCGCCCAGGTCAGCACGGGCTGCGGGAGATCCCGCCCGGTGTAGCGGAGTTTGAAGATGCGCCCTTTGCCGGCCGGACCGGTGCCCCAATCCGGCGGGCCGCTGTGGCAGGCCACGAGCAGATCGCCCGCCGGAGTCACGCAGGCATCGACGGTGAGCAGTCCCAGGCAGGCGAGCAAATGGTTCTGAGCCACATAGCCCAGCGGAGTCTTCGCCAGCCGCGTGCGCCAGATTTTGCCCCGGGACTCTCCGCAGATCAGGGCGTCTCCCGCCCAATGCGCCGGGCCAAAAATCGGCCCGCCATTGACTCCTTCGTTGAACACCATGCCGACGGTGCTCTGGTGCTGCGGGGCAAATTCGCTGACCGCCGGTTGATCAATCACGTTCGGGAGATGTTTCGGATGGCGCGGGGGAAATCCGTAGTGTTTCCCTCGCTGGATCTGGAGCAATTCGTCGAGGGGATTGCCGTTGGGCAGCCAGGTCGCCCCTTCCTGGTCCGTGGCGAAGAGATCTCCGTCGCGGTTGAAAGCGAGGGCGCAAGTGAAACGCACGCCGGTGCAGATCGTTTCGCGAGTGGAAAAGTCCGCGCTAAGCCGTTGGATCGTTCCGTGAATATCGTCCAGGTGATAGCGCGCGCTGCCGCTCGCCCGATCGATTTGGTAGGCATCCACGAAATTGGCGCAGCCCAAGCCGAAGTAGATCGAGCCATCTTTCGGATCGACCGCCAGCCCGAGGGTGTCCACGCCGTGCGACAACTCGTTCCAGCCCGTGGCAATCACTTTCTCTTCGTCCGCACGGCCGTCACGGTCTTTGTCCAGTATGAGCGACACTTTTCCTTTGCTCGCCACGAGCACCCCGTCACCACGAGGATCGTCCTTGGGCAGCAAGGCCAGGCCGATGGGGGACCGCAGCGTTGGCTGGTCCCAGAACAGATCGTCTCTATCCTCGAGGCCGTCGCCGTTAGTATCGGTCAGAAGATGAATCCGGCCGTCATACCCGAGAGCGACCACTTTGCCGTCGTGGCGGTAGCGGACGTTATTCAGATTGCCGATGGAGAGGGGAAGTTCCTCCACTGTGAAGCCAGGAACGAGGACCTGGACGATCGGCGGATCTTTCACCGGCTCCAACCCATGCCCTTTGGCGCCGTGCAACAGAGCATTGAGCGCGACCGTCTTCGCGAGCAACTGCTCCTCCACCTGCTGCCGTTCCGGGTCGGTCAGGGCGCGGTTGAAAATCAACACTTCCGCCATCGCCCCGGCGAAAAATCCCTGGGCGAATGGCGGCTGGTTCGGATCGTTGGAATAGAGTCGCGCGCCCACGGTGAGCTGGCTCACGCCGATCCGGGAGGCTTCCCGGTCGCGTTCACCTCCCTTGAAACCATCGAGGTAAACCTGCGTGCCCGCTTTGCCCGGCTTGGTGCGGGCGGTGAATACATGGAAATCGCCGAACGGCCGCTGGCCTGAGCTGACAAACCCGGGTTGCAGCAAATCGCGGAATCCGCCAGCGCCCGCCGATTCCACGTTCAACACGCTCAGCTCCTTGGTCGGAGCCGGACCAAAATCGAAGTTGAACCCGCCGATATAGTCGTTCTGGCCCGGATCACTCAGAGCCATGAAACCGCTGAAATTGCCCGCATTCGTACGGGGCGCGGCCAGGATAAAAACCGTCAGCTCCGTCTGAGGCTGCGCGTTTAGGTTCCAAAAGAGAAAGTCATCCTGGCCGTCGAACTGGAGAAAAGCCGCGCTGCCGTCCCCACGGTAAACCGGACGATGCTCGGGCGAAGCCTGGAAAGTGATCGCCGGTTTCGCGTCCAAGACGGCCACCGCAAGGTCCATGGGCTGGGAATTGCCTATGCCCGGCAACCCAGCGGCACCCCGGCCTCCGGCCTGGCCAGCGGCATCGAGGTGAAAAAGGACGCCAGCCGGAAGATCGCCCCCTGAACTCCCGGCCAGGGACAGAACGACGAGGATTATCCAGAGGGTCATCCGTTTGATTGTTTCACAGACCGCAACCGCGTTGAAGGAAGATTCTGGTATTCCAAACACCGTTAACTTCCGTGGGTTGGCGGCTCCTCCGCAGCGCAAGAACGATGCTTGTTGCTCGCCCACGGGCTTGGAAGCCGTCTAAAATCATCCCGTGGCTGAGATCGTCTCCATTGCGCAGCGAGGAAAAGCGGTTTTGTTCGGTCTGGCGTTGTGCGGCTGGACGGCGCTCCGGGTGTTGCCCGCCGAACCGTTGAACGCTGTCGTCCACTTTGACAGGACGAACGGCGTGTTCCGCCCGTTGCACGGGGTGAACAAGGGGCCGCAGGCGCTCGGCGGCCTGATCGATCTCGGGGAGAAATACCGGGAATTGGGCATCCCGTTCATCCGCCTGCACGACTGTCAGTGGCCTTACCCGGACGTAGTGGATATCCACGCGATCTTTCGAAACCCGGAGGCCGATCCGGAGAAGCCGGAGTCCTACGACTTCGCCCTGACGGATGACTACCTGGCCGCAGCGCAGCGGACCGGCGCCCGGATCGTTTACCGCCTGGGCGAGAGCATCGAGCACGGGGCGGTGAAGCGCTTTGTGCATCCCCCGAAGGATGCCCAACGCTGGGCCGCAATCGCCCGCGGCATTATCCGGCACTACAATGAAGGGTGGGCGGGCGGCTTTCGCTACGGCATCGATTATTTCGAAATCTGGAACGAGCCCGAAAATCGACCGGCCATGTGGACGGGAACCGAGGACGACTTTCTCCGGTTTTACGGAATCGCGTCCCGGGCGATCAAAGCCGCCTATCCAAAACTCAAGATCGGCGGGCCGGCCTTCGGCTACAGCGGACGAATCGCCCAGGGAGAGTTTCAACCGTCCGAGTTTCTCCAGCGGTTCCTGGCCCATTGCCGGACGGAGACGGCTCCGCTCGATTTCTTTTCCTGGCATTGTTACACGGCGGATGCTGGCGAATTAGTGGCTCGGGCGAAAGGGGTGCGGGCGTTGCTGGACCGCAGCGGCTTCGCAGCGGCCGAGAGCCATTTGAACGAGTGGAACTACCTCCCGGACAATTCCTGGGGAGCATTCACGAAAACGGCGACTCCGGCCCTTCGACGCCAGTTCTTCGAACGATCCTCAGGAATGGAGGGCGCTGCCTTCGTGACCGGTGCTCTCATGCGGTTTCAAGACGTTCCGCTGGATCTCGCCTGCCTTTTTCACGGTGAATTGGGCACGTTCGGCATTTTCGACGAGTTTGGGGGCGAAACCCGGACTTTCCAGGGAATCCGCCTTTTTCATCAATTCCTGGCCAATAGCCGAGTCCGGGCGGAGATTGAAGGGGGTGCCAGCCCCGACAGCGTTCTGCTCGCCGGGCTGGATGGAGCTCGGGCCTCCATCTTGATCACCCATAGCAGCGCAAGCGAACAGACGCTGAAACTTAACCTGCGCGGATTGAATCTGACCAGCGAAACGCCTTCCCGGCTTTCCACCCTGAGTGAGGAGGGGCTGGTTGAATCCAAACTCGCCGGCCCAACTCTTTCCCTTCGCCTCCCAGGCCTTGGAGTACTCCTCTGGGAGTTTGCCCGTTAACGCCTGCGCAAACTCTTCAGGCGATTTTGCGATTTTTCAGGGAACCCGCTTGCGCTTGCTTCGGGGCGCAGCGAGAATTGCCAAGGACATCGTATGGGCAATTCTCCGGCAAGGAGAATGCCGCGGCGCGTCCCGGGTGTGCGAACAAAAGGAGCCATGAAGCTTTGGCCGGTCATTTGCGGGTTGTTGCTGGTGCAAGGGGTTTTTGCCCAAACAAACGGCAACGCCAAGTTTTTCCCTTATCCCTGGACCGCAGACATGCTCACGAACGGGCTGCGCGTGGTCACTGTCCCGACGGAACACAAGAATCTCGTCGCTTTCTATATCGTGGTCCGGACGGGCTCCCGCAATGAGGTGGAGCCGGGCAAGAGCGGCTTTGCCCATTTCTTCGAGCATATGATGTTCCGCGGCAGCGAACATTATACCGCGGAGCAACGGGACGCCGTGATGAAAAAAGCAGGGGCGCAGTCCAACGCCTATACCACCGATGATCGCACCGTCTACCATGCGCTTTTCTCCACATCTGACCTCGAAAAAATCATGCAGCTGGAGGCGGATCGGTTCCAGCATCTGAAGTACTCCGAAGCCGACTATAAGACCGAGGCGCTGGCCGTGCTCGGGGAATACAATAAGAATAGCGCCAACCCGCTTTCCAAACTGATCGAAGTGCTGCGTGAACAGGCCTTTTCGGTCCATCCCTACAAACACACCACGATGGGTTTCTTGCGGGATATTCAAGACATGCCGAACGAATACGAGTACAGCCTCGAATTCTACAAGCGCTACTATCGGCCGGAATACTGCACGATCCTTCTGGCGGGCGATGTGAACCGCGAACAAGCCCTGGCCCTCACCCAGCGGTATTTTGGCGCTTGGGAACGCGGGAGCTATAAGCCTGAAATCCCTGCTGAACCACCCCAAAAGCAAGCCCGCTCGGCGGCGGTCGATTGGCCCTCACCCACCCTGCCGTATGTCGCGGTGGCTTATCACGGCCCGGCCTATTCCGACCAAAAGAAGGACAAGGCCGCCCTGGATTTCCTCGTGCCGATTGCGTTTGGCGAGAATTCCGAGCTTTACCAGCGCCTGGTCCTCAAAGAACAGAAGGTGGATATGCTGGCGGTGTCGTTCGATGAACAAATGGATCCGGAGCTGTTCGGAGTGGTTGCCCGGGTTAAAGATCCCAAGGACGTCAACTATGTCCGGGATGAAATCATCAAGACATTCGATCGGTTTTCCCACGAGACCATTCCGGCGGAAATGCTGGAAGAAACCCGCGCCCACATTCGTTATTCCACCGCGTTGAGCTGGACGAGCGCCGAGGCCATCGCCGGGTTCCTCGCTCCTTATCTTGCCATCAACGGCTCACCGCAAACCGTGGACCGACTGTTCAATCTCTACCCCCAGATCACCGGCAAAGAGGTCCAGGAAATCGCGAAACGCTATTTCGCTCCGGAAAATCGCACCGTGGTCACCCTGGCCACTAAAGGAAAGGAGGAGGCGAAGTGAAAAAGCTCCTTTTCATTCTCGCGTTTCTTGCCCTGGCCCTGGCTGTGCGCGCGCAAAGCACCAATGAAGTAACCGTGCTGGCCATGCCATCGAAATCGCCGCTGGTCACATTCCGCATTTTATTTCGGACCGGCGCGGCCTTTGACCCCGCCGGGAAGGAAGGGCTCGCCGCCCTCACCGCGTCGATGCTTTCCGATGGCGGCTCCGAAAAGCTGTCCTATGAAGATATCCTGAAACGCCTGTACCCGCTCGCGGCCAGCTTTGGTTCGCAGGCGGACAAGGAAATGACCGTTTTCGTTGGCGCCACTCACATTGAGAACCTGCAGAAATACTACGCCCTCATCCGGGATATGCTGCTCACTCCCGGCTTCCGCGAAGATGACTTCCGCCGTTTGAAAGCAGACATGCTTAACTTCCTGAAGGTCTCCCTCCGCGAAGGAAACGATGAAGAACTCGGCAAAGAGCAACTCTACAATGTCATCTACGCCAACCATCCCTACGGCCATCACAACCTGGGGAGCGTGAGCGCCCTCGAGAAAATGAGCCTGGTGGACGTGCGCCATTTCTATCGCTCCAATTATACCCGTTCGAATATCGTCATCGGCCTGGCTGGCGGGTTCCCACCCGAATTTGAAGCGCAGGTTCGGCAGGATTTCGGCCAACTCCCCTCCGGCGAACCGACCGGACAAAACTTCGCTCCGCCGCAACTCGAGCCCGGGATGCGGATTGATATTGTCCAACGGGACACCCGTTCCACCGCTTTTTCCCTCGGCTTCCCCATCAGCGTCCGGCGCGGTGATCCGGATTATCCGGCCCTCAATCTGGTCGAGGCCTATTTCGGCCAGCACCGCTCGAGCAACAGCCACCTGTATCAGCGGTTGCGGGAAGCGCGCGGGCTGAATTACGGCGACTACGCCTACATCGAGTATTTCCCGCGCGGCATGTTCCAATTTCAGCCAGACCCGAACCTGGGCCGGCAACGGCAGATCTTCCAGATCTGGATTCGGCCGGTCCCGCCCGAGCAGGCTTTGTTCACCCTCCGCGCTGCTCTCTACGAATATGACAATCTGGTGGCGGAGGGCTTGACCCGCGAGGCGTTTGAAAGCACGCGCGAATTTCTGGCAAAATTCGTCGATGTCCTGCTCCAAACCCAGAGCGCTTCTCTTGGCTACGCCCTGGACAGCCGCTACTACGGCATCCCGGATTACGGCGACTATTTGAAAGCCGAACTGGCCAAACTCACTCTCGAAAAGGTCAACGATGCGATCAAGCGCCATCTCAAATCGAACCTGATGCGAGTGGTGATCGTGACCAGGGACGCCGAGGCCTTGAAAGAAGGCATCCTCTCCGGCAAACCCTCTCCCATGACCTACAATTCTCCGAAGCCGGACGACATTCTGACCGAGGACAAGACCATCGAGAAATATCCCATCCCGGCCCGAACCGACAACGTCCGCATCGTTCCGATCGATCAGGTGTTCCACTGATCCCAGGTCCTTTTTGGAGACCGATCCGGGGCCCGATCCGCTTCAAAAAATCGCAACCGGCCCGAATTGACACCCACCAGCCGTTGGTTACATTCTCGATCCGCAGTGGCGCGTTCGTCTATCAGTTAGGACACGGCCCTCTCAAGGCTGAAAGACGGGTGCGATTCCCGTACGCGCTACCACTTTTCATTGGCTTTTCTTAAAACCCTTGCAATTTTCCGCACAATTCCGCACACTGTGTGCGGATGAAGCTTCCAACTGAATGGCCGCACCGGGTTAAGAGCGGAAATGTAACCATTCCCATTTACCGCAGCCAGACAAGCCGCGGCTACGTCGAATACAAGGCAGTTTGGACCGATGCCGAACGGAAGCGGCGCTTCAAGACGTTTGCGGACTTCTCCGAAGCCAAGAAATATGCCGAAAGCGTGAATGCCGCAATCGGGAGCGGCGAGATTAATGCGATCACGCTGACGAACGACGACCGCCTGGTGTACCTCAGGGCCAGAACCGCCCTCGATGGAACTGGCGTCGCCCTGGATTTCGCCGCCTCCGAATACGCAAACGCCATCAAGCAAATCGGATCAGCAAAATTCCGGGATGCAATCGCCTTTTACGCGAAGGTGCACCGAGGTGTTCAGACGAAAACCGTTGCAGTGGTTGTGGGGGAGTTTTTGGCCGAGAAGGAAAAGCCAAGCCAGCCGAACAAGCGGCCCGCCAGCGATCGGTACTTAACGGACATGACCTGCCGCTTAAATCGTTTTGCGGATGCGTTCCACTGCGACATGAACACCGTCGAATCCACCCAGCTGAAAGCCTTTCTCGATTCGCTCAAAGTCGGCGGCCGCACATACGTCAATTACGCTCGCGCCATCGCCACACTGTTCAACTTTGCCAAAGAGAGGGGGTACTTCCCGAAAGACGTTAATCCCCTCGCCGGGATCGATACCGAGCATGAAGATGAGAGCGAAATCGAGATCTTCACCCCCGCTGAAATCGCAAAGCTCTTGGCCCATGCGTCACCCGATCTCTTGCCGTTTGTGGCCATCGGCGGATTCGCCGGCTTGCGCTCGGCAGAGATTTCCAGGCTCGATTGGTCCGAGGTGAAGGCCGATTTCATTGAAGTGAAAAAGTCAAAATCCAAAACCCGCTCGCGCCGATTGGTTCCGATCCAGCCAAATCTCCAGAAGTGGCTCGCGTCTCACCGGAAACAGGCCGGGAAAGTGATCCCGTTTGCCGAAAAGGAACTCTTCCGGCCGATACAAGAGCTGGTCGAGGCATCTGGAGTCAAATGGAAGCACAACGGGCTTCGCCACAGCTTTTGTTCGTACCGATACGCCGCCTGCCAAAACGAAAACACCGTGGCCGCCGAGAGTGGACACGAACCGCAAAAGCTTTTTTCCAACTACAGGGAGGTTGTCACTCCTCAGGAGGCCCAACAGTGGTTTGGTATTTGTCCCGAAAGTCCATCGAACGTCATCGGGATGCGAGCCGCTTAGCCATTAGCCACGCCCCCCTCCTCCCGGGTAAATCCCAAGCTGGCTTGTGATTTCAGCGAAAGTCATGGGCTTTATTGCAAATACCGGGCCGAGCGATGGGCTGTTGGGGCATTTAGGGATTCTCTTTGCGCAATCCACCCGCCCCAAGGCGGCACCACTGCGCAACGTCGCGGCTCTTGCGTATGACACCTACGCAACAATCGGACGAACTTATCAACAAGCGCGAGCTTGCATCGCGGCTCAGGAAAACCCCTCGCACCGTAGAAAATTGGTGTAACGCCGGGCACCTACCGTTTATCAAAATCGGAAAAGCGGTTCTCTTCCGCTGGTCATCGGTCCTGGCGCACCTGGAATCGCGATATGGGCACAACAGCTGAGGGCGCAATGATTACGCTTCATCTGGACCGCTCCGAACCCCACGCGCTTTTCTTTGAGAGAAACGGCAAGCCGGTCGATCTGGAAAGCGCGTTCCGGGATGGCTTCGCGGTTTCCCCGGATGATTGCCCCGCCATTCTCACGCTTGTTCTTCAATTCTTGAGATCGAAAGGCCGGGACGAATGAGAAAACTCGATCTCCCGGAGATTCACGAAGAAGATCCAATTGCCCGGTTCACCTCCGGTGAGTATTACGACCGAATCTTGGTTGCGAAGATCTCGGCTGGAGCGTTCAGAACATGGCACTGCATCCGACGTCACGCCGCAAAAAACAGGACCTGTTTTCCCGGCCAAAGGCTCCTTCAACAAATGATGCACTGCTCAAACGATTCCATCAAAGGTTGGGTCGATGAATTGGTTAAAAACGGATGGCTCGCTATTCAGATCGGGAAGGGGCGGAAGGGCTCCAGGCACATCTACACAATACTGGACGGACACGGCTCACCGCTCCCGAAATCAGGAACCAAGACCGCTCCCAAAAGCAGGAACAGTAAGCACCGCTCCTGGAAGCAGGAACAGACCGCTCCTGAAAGTAGGAGCTTAAGTAAACCCTCTATTAAGAAAGAGGGTAATCAAGACCCTCTTTCTGAGTATGAGGGGGGAGACATTGTGTGCTCTCGGTCAGTAGACGCTGCGCTTCGTGCTCCCGCCTTTGCTGACGCGGCGGGGCACGGCGCAGCTTCGTCCGGTGAACTGGAACTAGTGGACTGCGGACTATCAGCCGAAGACCTAGCTAAACTGCGTTAAAAGAATATGACTTTTCCAATCTGTAAAACCTGCGCTTCCAACTCCGTTTCAACCGATGGCGACATTTGTTCCGCCTGTTACCGGGCCGAGCAGCGCGAGATTGCGGAGCGCATTTCGGAAATCAAAGAAACCCGCAAGCAAGCAAACGACTGGTGGTATCGAGAAGTCCCGACCCTCTACCGATCAACGGTGCTCCCTAAACTTCCGGACCGGGCATCACTCCGAGCAATCGTTCGCTGGTGGCGTAGTCAAAACCATTCCGCACCGCGATGGCTATTCTGCTACGGGACTACCGGCATCGGGAAGACGCGGTCACTCTTCCTTTTAATGAAGGCGATTGTCCGGGAAATGGAACCGGATGAACTGCCGGTGATTATCCAGGGGGGCGAATTTAGGAATGAGGTAGTAGCCAGAACCCGGCCGCGTGATAAGGGCGAACCATCCCCCGGTTCGATTGAAAAATACATGGGGAGGCTTTGCGATTGTGAGGTGCTTTGGCTCGATGAGGTCGACAAGCTCAAATTCTCTGAACGCGTTGAAGATGAATTTTTCCGGCTTGTCGATTACCGCCACAAGCACCGAAAGCTTACGATCTTCGCCGGCCCACTGTCGCCCGCTCAATTTAAATCCAAGATGAGCCCGGACGACGGCCCGCAGATAATCCGGCGCATTATCCAGTCTTCAAAAATCGTTCGGTTTGGATCGAACGCGAAACCAGTTTTAAGGCCGGCCAAGCTGGCCAAGGCAGCGGAGAAAGCGCAGGAACTCGAAAACGCATGAACATTGCAATTCACTTGATCGACCCGATAGACGACTGCATAGGCGAACTAGATGCCACCGAGGAGAGGCTTAGACGTCTTGCTTCAGCGATAAAGGACAACGCCCATCGAATGGAGTTAAGGACCAAGGACGACTTTGCACGCCGGGAGCGCCTTCTGGGCTGGGCGCTAGCATACGAAAGGTGCGCGGTAGACCTCGGGAAAGTTAGCAGCGCAATTGCCGGTGTTCATCTGAACTTTGGCCGAGCCTACAACGCAGAGTTGGAACGAAGGGAGTTCGCATGATTGAAGACTTTCTTGGATTCGGACGGTGTCCGCACTGCGGCCAATCGCCGATGCTTCTGAATGTGGGTGCGGATCATTTCGCCGTTTGCCATTCGTGCGGCGTGTTCTGGCCGGCCGGCACCGGTGGACTTGGTGCCGGTCGTAAGGAGAAGCCGAGAGTATCACGGCGCAATCGCGAGACACTGCGCAATTACGCCGAGGTTGAACCGGTCATCGAATGTGAGGTAGTAGCGTGACCCTCTATGAATTAACTACGGCCGCATTGCGCATCCTCGGTTATGTCTGCGCACTGGCTGGACGCGAAGAGTCTAATCGCGTCGCCTTGCCGCCCAGCGTGCCCCACAACGAGCTGGAACCCCGCCCGGCGTGTATGTGCTGCATCTGCGAAGAGAAGGCTTCACAAGTCAAATGCGAGCGAATAAACGCTCTCTTTATATAACATGTTGTCACTAAATTATTTAGGAGACTCCTAGAACCGCATGAATGAACTAGGGGCCGAAAAGGGGCCGGGTTTATGGATGCCCGGCATTTTCGAAAAATCTACCTGTTTGATAGAGATTTAATGAATTAGCGCAACTAAATCCCAAGTTTCAACGAAGAATCTAACCGTTTCCAATTCACGAAGGATGAAAGCAAAACCACAAATGCAAACCAGAACCGACCCGTTGCACATCTGGACCAAGCCCCAAAACGTTTCGCTCGACCGGCTAACCTCGGACGGGAGACTGGAGACCGCAACGCAACCAAACGAATCCGACCCGACGGCGGACGAGATCGAAGGCGATTTAAAACACTCCGCGATGCCGGACGGGTTCGACGCCTTAGCGGACAGAATCGAAAATGAGCTGCTCGATCTTGGCGTTCCGTTTGGAGCCCTGGCGAGAGTTCTCGACCTGATCAATGATGTTGTTGAGGTCAAGGTCGCCCGCAAGACGGCGGACGCGCTACACGGGCTGCTTTGGCGGCTCGGCAAAGCGGGTGCGCCACTACGGAGGGCACTACTTGGAACCGCAGACGAATCGCTAAGTGAAGCCTCGCAAATGGACGGGATACCGGAAACGACCTTAGACCGAAAGACAAAGGCGATTCTGAAAAAGTGGAACAGTGCCACGCAGCTGTTAGAAGCATGAATCCTATTGCGAAAATTATGAATTCAGTCATTAACACCGTGAAGGGCGAGCCGCTGGCTCCCGCCTCCCTGCCTACCCTGCCAGCCTTCCAGCCCGCGAACGTGTCGCCCCCCATGTCGAGGCTCCTGGCGGAAGAAAACAGCCGGGCAGCGTTGTCCCCGGGAGCGCGCAAAATGCTAGGTTTAAACGCCAAACATTCGCCGCACCGTCATGAGCCCCACCCCGGATTTCTTGCCCCAAAGGGGCGCGGCGCGGCCGTCAAGCTTGGCGGGGTCGACCTGCTGAAAAGCCCGAGCCGCCGGAAGCTCCTCCGGGAGAAGCAGGCCGAGTGGCAGCGGATTCACGACGAACTCTCGCGGTTCGGGGGCGACAGCCCTAAGCGCATCTTTTTGGAGGAGCAGGCGCAGTTTTCAAAACTGATCGACGCCGACGTTTCGGCCGCATCTTCAAACGGCGGACGCAAGCCGCGCAGCCGGGAGGCCATTGAGGCCGAAGTTTTTGAAATTCGCCGAGGCTTGAAAGCAAAGATGCGCGAATTCTTCGCCAGCTGCCAGCCGATCTACCGCGAGATTCTGGCAGAGGCGAAATCGGCCATTAGCCGAGGCGTTGAAAGCCTCGACGCCCACGAGCGCGCCACCGCTGAAAACTTCGGACTCGAATTTGTTCCCTCGAAGCTGTTGCGGATGGTTCGCGAATTAGACAGAACCTTTGACCAAACGATGGCATTCGAAAGCGTTCCCCCCGCCGGGTTCGCCGCACATTTCGGGCTGACCCTCTAATCCTTGACGATTTATGGAAAACGAGACGACCGAAGAGAAAATTGCGCGACTTGAAGCCGAGCGGGACAGGCTCCAATACGAAGCCGCAAGCACCCGGCTTGAAGCACTCAGCACGGCGGAACTGTTGGCCGCCTTGCGGGAAAGCGAGCCGGCGGAGTGAGCGCATTTTATCACCGAAGCCTGCGCGGCGCACTGGCCAGGCATTACATCGGCAGGATGCTCGACGCCCCGAAGAGTGAATGGCCGAGGCTTATTCACGCTGGCACGCTTCACGCCGTCATTGCAAAACGGCCCGAGCTTGAGCGCGTCTTGTCGGGCCTTACGCCCTCGGCGGCGTCAACCGCCCTGCTGAGGAGCTTTTTGCAATGAGCTGGTTTAGCATCGAGCACCGGGGCGGCGGAGCGGCCGGCGTTTTGATTCGGAATGAAATCGGAGTCGGCGCGTCGGTAGAGCGGTTCCTTGCCGAGCTTGGCGCGCCGACACGCATTGAATTGTTCGTAAACAGCGGCGGGGGCTGTAGCGGCACCGCGTTCACCGCCTATCAAGCCCTTCGGAGCTTGGGCGCGCCAATTGAAGCAACGATCTTTCGCGGGTTTTCTGCCGCTTTGATTTTCGCGTGCGCGGCTGATCGTATTCGCATTCTGCAAACTGGCCGGGTGATGGTGCACAAGTGTTCACTTGCCGTCTTCGGCGACCGTGAACACTTGGCGGCGGAGGCTGACCGATTGGCGGCTTTTGATGCCCAGTATCAAGCGATTCTGGCCGAGCGATGCAAACTCCCGCTAGACGAGATTGCCGGGTGGTTTCGCGGAGGGGACAAGTATTTCACTTCCGAGGAAGCGCTGGCCGCTGGTCTTGTCGATGAAATCGTTCCCGACCCGCCCGCCTATACTCCCGCCACGACACCGCCGGGCGTCGAGGGTGCCCCGCCCTCCGCCCCGGCGCGGACCGAGAAAGAGCAGCTCCTGCGCGAACTTTTGAAAGCGCTCGGGCCGGTCGAGACGGCGGATCTTGCGGCGCTTCGCCGAGACCTCGGAGTTTGGCTGAGTTACAACGTGCACCACCTTTCCCCGGTCGCCAGCACTTCCAAAGGAGGAGCATCCGGGCCGGCGGAGCCCATTTCGAGTTCTGCCGGCCCTTTCCAATGAAAGCTTGGAATCGAGACCCACGCGAGCCTCGATGGCTTCAGGCGCTGATTGCCAGACTCGACGGAACGCCGATGCCACGGGTTTGGTTCAGGCGCGGCCGATTTTCCGCTTCCGAATTTAGCCAGAAAGACGCAATCTTCCCGGCGTCCACGGGTAAGCTCTGCGAGTCAGCGCCCCATCGGCAGGGAACATAGCCTGTGACCGTCGAGCCCGTGGGCATTTAGCGAAATGGCTTTCATCGTCCTTATCGATGGCGCGTCCGTCTCTGCGGCGACGCAAGGCGCTGCCCTTATCATCGTTGCCGAGAGGCTTGGCTTGCCGATCAATGATCTATTGTCCGAGGACCGGCCCGGCGATCAAATCCACAAGCGGCGAATCATCGTTTGGGCTCGTCGGAATGGGCTCAACGAGGTAGTCGCGGAGATTCTTCCGCCCGAGACTCAGCCACCAGAAGCGGTCCGGCGAGCGTTGGGGTTCAAGCGGAAGGCGCGCCCTGGCGGCACCCGTCAGAAAACCGAGAAGTCTCGAAAGCGAAAAGGGCGGTCACGCCGCGTCAGGAATGCAGCCTGAATTCGCGATGAGTTTTGCCCGTTCCGAAACTTGTTCATTTGGCTCTCGGAGCCGCGCTTGGACTCGCCAGTCGCTTTCGGGTAGCCATCGGTTCTCGGCAAGCTCGTATTCGTAGCCAGTCTCGACGCAACACAAAAACACTTCGAAGCGCCGGCCATCTTTCTCGACCTGCCAGAATCCGCGATCAAATTGCACAAGCTTCACCGCGTCGCCCTCGTCGAGCCCTCGGGGCAGGTAATAGGCGTGGCTGTTTCGCACTTCGTGAATCTCCCCTGGCCTTCCGCGTTTCAATCTGCACCGCACATCCGTACAAATGTACGGAAAAGGCGAGCGCGACAAGGACGCTAAGCGGGGCTGCCCGGTTGGGACAACCCGGCCCGTCCAGTCAGAATAGAAAGCTGAGAATCCAAAGCGAAATGGCGACGTAAAGCACAATCTTGAAAACCGATGCGAACGTTGCGCCACTTGGGGGCGGTGGAACCTTGGGTGCGCGGACGTCGTGCGAGAATGATTTGTGGCAATGCTGGCATTCGAAAACGTCGGTTTCTGCCTCGTCCAGCGAAAGCTCCGTTGTGATTTTGCAGTGCGGACAAATTGTGGTTACGATCATAAGCCCCTGGACCCCTCAAACACTGTTCGCCCGGCGGCTTACACGATAGACGGCAGCCTTCGAATGAAGCAAAAACCGAACGCCGAAATCCCCAGCAACAGCGCGGTGTTGCCCGCATCGGGAACAGGCCCAAACGTTCCGGAGGCAAAAGCACTATCTGTTGGCCGATCACTTGGAGAGTCTACGTACGTCGCCCTCCAGTCAAAGAATCCATGCCCGGTGGAATCGAACTCGAAGGAGAAGTGATTCTGGTATTCGTAGCCTACCGGGTGAAAGTCAGAGCGAGAGCCGTTGGCAATAGTGGACCCGTAAAAGCTTCGAAACTCTCCCGTCACAGGATCGACTTGAAAGTCAAAAATCTCGAAGAAGCCGCCATCATTGCTGAATTGGAATCCGTATCCATCAACTGTTCCAAGCAAAACGGCCATAAAGCCCCCTGCCGCGTCGGGGATTCCTCGCGTATCCGTATAGGTGATTGTGCCGTGAAAATGCCCGGATGGAACATTGGCCCCTTGGGTGGCGAAGAAAAAACCATCACCCTCGATGGGGATTACGATTTGACCAGCGGACGAAGCCACGCAGAGGAAAGAACCCGCCCCGAACGCAAGCGCGGCGAGGTGTCGAAAAGGAATTAAAGCCATAACAGTTAGCTTTTGCGCCAAATCGCGAATCTGCAAACAAAAAAGCTTTGGCGGGAAGCCGCTAGAGCCCCCTGATTTTGGCCAACGTTCGCGCAGGGCGCACTTTGACGAGCCGGGCGCGGTGAGACATGGGGGGAAATAAAAAACCCGCCCCAAATGCTGAGGCGGGCTATCGCGATACTCCCGAACGGGCCGGGATGGCTTATCCTTTCTCTGGTGGAAACTGGAACTCTACGCATCGGACCAACTTTTGAGCGCCGCTCCGGTCGATCAACAGCGCGGGGAAATCCCAGTCATTCGGCCCGATCTCCTTTTTGCGGAATACGATTTGCGCCCGCTTGTCATTGCCCAATGGCTGACGCGGTGAAGGCTGAGGATTCATTTTTCCACCCCCTGGGCAGCAGCCAAAAAGCCTTCAACGGACGCGTCCACGACCTTCGCACCGATGAACTCGGCGAGGCTCGCATTTTCGGAAGCAGCACCCCGAGCGACCGCCAGCCATCCGGCAAGGCTCAGGGTTAGGGTAATTGGTATCGAAATCGCCTCTTCGTCCGGAGTGCCGGGGCACGCCTGGAGCCAAGCCCTAAACTGATCGGTGGGGGACTTTTTGGGCGCGACAGCCAGATTCTGACCTTGGGGACGACGGGCGGTTGATACTGATTTGTTCTTCATTCTGTTTGGTACAAAAACAATCCCGGCCTCGGAAGCTGCAACGCTTGTCCCGCAACGGCACGACCCGTACGCGGTATCCAAAACCGGGATTATTGTCTGTTTTGTTTCGCCACCGGATTCGTGGTCCGGCTAACAAACGGCGGCTCCTGGTTGCACAGGAACAATGAGAGGTTCAAGGAAGGCGGGCGGGAAGGCAATTCCAAAAGTTGTGGGGGGGGGCAACAAGAAGGGCAACGCAGTGCAATAACCCAAATTTGCCCGCCACTGCCAACCCCTCCTCACCGAGAAATTCGTTGACTCTTACAAAAAAATAAGGCATGGATGGAGTTGCCTGTGGTGTCATCCGACTCGCTCTCTGAACAAGGGTCAACCCTCGCGTTCAGATGAGGTTTAATCTTTCGGAGAACGCACCGATAGTAAAATTGCTGGGAAACGTCATGACGAAAGAAAACATCAACCGTAGCGCCTGCCCGGAGGCTGCTAAGTTTTTGGATTGGTATTCCAAAGAACGGAGCCAGAGAGGGTTGATTGATTTAAAGTTCTACCCTGGAAACACTTCTGAATCTACTCTGGAAGAATTTTTCGGCGAAGTGAACGCCGCTTTAGCTGCGCCAGTTGTCGCCGATGACCGAGTGTTTTAGGGGCGGGACTGGGGGATGCTCTCGCCATCGGGGAATCGTTTCGTTGACGTTTGTTTGATCGTTCGGAACCTTTACAAGGAGATTCTTGATATTGGCATCGTTCCAACTCCGCCAGTCCACCTTAAGCAGACGTTAATTGGGGTTGTTGCCCGCCACGTCACGCCGGGCGAGGTTCACCGAATAGATCTCGAGCCAAAAAACTTGGGGTGTCGAGTTTGGGGGATGCTACGGCGTTATGAACATCATTCGGTTATCGCCTATAAGCGAGACCTGAACATCTGTTGGACTCGTTACGTCGTATGCAAGGAGCTTGCACATCTTTTGATCGACACCGATCACAAGCACTTCACGAGCGATCCCATCGCACTAGCTGAAGCGTTGCTCGCTGGAATTCCGAACGCGGTCGATGCTGAGATCCAGTCGGAATACGCGGCCGGCTATGCAGCGGTAGAACTGTTGATTCCCTGGTGCCTCCGGAGGAAATTCGACGCATTAGTCCAGGAAGGCTTGGACGACCGAGCAATAGCCGAAATCTTCAAATGCCCTGCGATTTACGTATCGTTAATGCGCGGCAAGTACGGCACCTTCTCGCGGGACGCCAACAATTTCAACGGGTTTTGAGGAACCTGTTGGTCTGCCTTCAAATATCCGCACAATTCCGCACAAAAAAGGTTCGTTTTGGTTCGCAAAAACGGCAAAACGCATCTACACAGCCTTGCTTGAAAATGTGCATTTCAGGCCCTGTTTACCGAATCAGAACGCATGTTTGCGAAAATACGCGAAGTAACTTGCTTTGGGTGCGATTCCCGTACGCGCTACCACTTCCAACTGTTCTCAAAGATTTTTTCTGAAAGTCCGTTTGCGCCCTCCGCCGATCCCCAAAGACCGCATCCCAAACGCTGGCCTTAGCCTGGACAGCCAATTTTCCTTTCTCGCCAGAAAGGTGCGGTTCCGCCAATATTTCGGCGTAATGAAGGTCCCTCAAAGCCCGGTCGGCCGCGTTCTCGAGGCTATTTCCCAAGTTCATTCATCACATCGGCAGAGGCATTCACCCAGCGGATTCGGCTTCGCGTTGGCCGACCGAATCGATTACCTCGATCCTGAGCGCTGGGATCAGCTGACGCGCGGAGCGAGCGTGTTACTCCAGCGCAAAGTCCTCAGAGTGATCGAGGAGCACGGGCCGGAGAATATCGCACCGCGCTATGCCCTCGTTTTCCGCGGTCCCAAGGCTGTGGGTGCCGTCGCCGTCCAGATCCTGGACTTTTCCGGGGAACAATTGGGCAAGGCCGGAAAACCCGAGGCGAGCCGGTCTCCCAAACGCCTCCTGAAAAAGGCGGTGGCCCCACTCTCAGAAATGGCCATGGCCAACCTGCGGGAGCGCATGCTGGTCGCGGGAAATCTGCTCTGCTGGGGATTTCATGGAATCGCTTTTGCGCCCGGCGAAGAGCCGGCCGAGATCTGGCCGGGCATTGCGGATGCGCTTTATCGCATCCGGCGGGCTGAGCGTTTGTCCGGGCAAACCAGCGTGGCCATGGTGAAAGATCTGACCGCAAACGAAACCGGCTTGAAAGCGCTCGAGACCTTCAGCTACCGCCCGCTCGAAACTGAGCCCAACATGATCCTGGAGATTCGGCCGGAATGGCGGAACTACGATGGCTATCTGGCGGCGCTGGACGCCAAATACCGTCGAAACGCGAAAGATCAGCTGAAAAAGCTGGCCAGCGGCGGTTGTGTGATCGAGCCGCTGGCGGACCTCGGACCCTCGTCCGCTCGTCTCCACGAATTGTATCTGGAAGTCCAGAAGAACGCGGCGGTGCGGTTGGTCACCGTTCCGCCAGCTTACCTGCCGGCTTTGGCGCAGGCACTCGGGGCGAACTTTCGCTGCACGGTAGTGCGGCGCGGAGAGGAACTGCTCGGCTTTGTCACCAGCTTCAAGAATGGCGACACCGCGATCGCCTACTATATCGGTTTCGACCGGTCCGCCGCTGCAACGGGCCTGCCGATCTACCTCCGGCTGCTCCATTCCACGGTCGAGCACGCGATCGAATTCGGGTGCAAGCGGCTTTCCCTCGGGCGGACCGCGCTCGAACCGAAGGCGGCGCTGGGCGCCAAACCAGAGCCGATGAGTGTTTGGATGCGACATCGGGTGCCGCCGATGAACTGGCTGCTGCGCGCCGTCCTGAGCGGAGTGCCCCACGAAGAAGCGCCGGAAAGAAATCCTTTCAAGGCCGGTCCGGAGAAGCCAACCGGCGACGCTGCCCGCTGACCTTAATAACAACGGAAAGCCGCTCCTCGTCCCGGAGGAGCGGCCGCATGATTGCGAGTCCGTTATGCGACAACAACCGCAATCGCGGTGAGCGTAGTTGTTTAGCCGATCCGATAAAGCCAAAAAGTTTGCATTACCGGGACACTTCCCTGGAAAACCACCGTTTGGGAGCCTCGCTCGCCTCAATTTTTCAGCCCACTTTAGTGTTGCCTGGAGGTGCCGAACTGCGTAGAAGCTCCGCTGACACCAAGGAATTCTCTATGAACAGATTTGCGGCTGCGCGACTTTTTGTCGCTTTTTCCGTGGCTTGCCAGACTGCATGCCATTTGTTTGCCCAGTCCACCCCCCCCACCAACTCGTTGCAGTTGTGGGTCAAAGCGGACGCGGGCGTCACCACCAACGCAACCGGCCTGGTCGAAAAGTGGGCAGACCAATCGGGCAACGGGAACGATGCCTTGCAAGCGGATGATACCGCGAAACCTACGCTGGTCGGCGCTGCCTTGAACGGCAAGCCGGTCGTGCGTTTCGATGGCGCCAAGGATTACCTGAACGTGGCGGATTCCGCCGGGCTGGAAATCACGGGCGACATCGCGAGCTTCGCGGTGATTCGGGTGGACGACTACACAACCTTCAATTCGATCTGGGGCAAGACCGCTGGTGGGGGCGGCAATATTCCGGCGCCCAACGACTGGTACCTCTCCTCAGGCAGCGGAATCCCGCAGCTCTTCCGAGGCGATGGGAGCGCCTTTCAGAATGTAGCTGGGCAACGGCCCATCCGCGCTAACACCTACGCGGTGATCGGAATCCGCCAGGTCGGAACCACCATGACCCACTATCTGAACGGGAGCACGAATGGGGTGGGCGAAATTACCGTCACGCCCGGCGATGGCGGCACCGATTTGAAGATCGGATCGCGCAATGATCTTTTCACAAAAATGAAGGGGGACATCGCGGAATTGCTGATCTACGGGGATTCGCTCAGCGACAGCGATGTCAACAATGCCGTAAATTATCTGCGGAATAAATATGGAATCACGAACACGCCTCCCACGGTGTCGATCTCCGCGCCCGCCAACAACGCGACGGTCGCCGCTCCGGCCAAGGTCAACGTGACCGTGGCTGCGAGTGATCCGGACGGCGTGGTCACCAAGGTGAAACTGCTCGCTAATGGCAGCACTGTCGGCACCGCGACCGTGGCGCCCTACACTTTTCCAGTAACCATCGATACGGCCGGCACGGTCACCTTTACAGCGGTCGCCACGGATGATCGCGACGCCACCACCACGTCCACCAACGTTTCCATCACCGTGACCGCCGCCTCCGCTCCAACGCTGAACGCAAGCTCTCACCTGAAAGTATGGCTGCGCGGCGACGCCGGCACAACGGTGGGGCCAAGCGGCGGGATCACCACCTGGGCGGACCAGTCCGGGAGCAAGAATGACGCGGTGCAGGCCGATGAAACTCAAGCGCCGACCGTCTCCTCGGTGAGCGGAAAGCCGGCGCTGCATTTTGATGGCAGCACTTCATTCATGGATATCGCGGACAACGACTCGGTGCGCATCACCGGGGATCTCTCCACCTTTTTCGTCGTGCGCTTCGACGATTTTGCCGGCTATCGAGCGGTTTGGGCCAAAACTTCCGGAAGCCAACCGAGGCCGACAGACTACTACGTGGCCCAAGGATCGGGCGTCCCGGCCTATCTGCGCGGATACACCACCAATGACACCGAAAACGTGAACCAAGGCGTGGGCGCCGCGGGCAGCGTGCCAGCTGGCACCCCCATCATCCTTGGCGTGCAACAGGCCGGGACCAACGTGACTCATTACCTGAATGGGGCGCCGAACGGAACGGGCGTGATCACGCTGACGCCTCAAGACATGAATACCAATCTCAAAATCGGGACGCGCGACGACTTCTTTACCCGCATGAAAGGGGACATTGCGGAAATCCTGATCTACGATGCAGCGCTGTCCGACAGCGACCTGTCGAACGTCCGCCAATATCTCGCCGCCAAGTACAACATTCCTTCCGTTCAACTGAGCAACAACGCCCCCACCGTGAAAATCTCCGCGCCTGCCAATGGCAGCAGCGTGGCAGCGGGCGGGGCGATCTCGATCACCGCCACCGCGACAGATGCGGACGGCAGCGTGGCGCGAGTCGACTTTTACGCGAATGGCCTGGCGATCGGCAGTGATGCCACATCTCCCTTCAGCGTTCAGTACTCTCCAAAATTCTCCGGGCCTGTCACCGTGACCGCCATCGCCACGGATAACCTCGGCGCCACCACGACTTCGGCTCCGATCACCTTTACGGTTACCGGCGGCGAAACCGCTCCGATCCCGACGATCGCGCTGGCGCTCTGGTTGCGCGCCGATAGCGGCGTGACGACGAACGCCTCCGGCGCCGTGACCCAGTGGCAGGACGCATCCGGCAACAAGAATACGGCTGTCCAGACCGACAGCACCAAAGCTCCCGCCCTAAGTCCAGCGAGTTTGAACAATCTGCCAACGCTCACGTTCGACGGGGTGGACGATTACCTGGAAGTGGCCAGTTCGCCCACGGTCGCGATCACTGGGGATATCTCCACCTTCTTTGTGATCAACGTGGCGGACTACGACACCTACCGGGCGGTTTGGGCCAAGACGGCCGGAAATCTGCCCGCCGCCAATGACTACTATCTGCTCCCGAATACGGGCGAGCCCCGGTATTATCACGGCGATCCCTCGGGAAACTTTGCCCAGTTTACCGGCGCATCGCCCATTCCCAGCGGCAGTTTCGTGACCGCTGGCTATGAACTGGCCGGGAGCACTGCCACCCATTACCTGAGTGGCGCGGAGAATGGCAGCGGCGGGCTGGCCGCGGCTGGAGCCGACACCGGCGCGCCCTTGCGCATCGGCACCCGTGGCGACTTCGTCACTCTCTTCAAAGGCGGCATGGCCGAACTGGTGATTTACGCGCGGGCGCTCAGCGATGCTGAACGCGCCCAGGTGGAGTCGTATTTCGAAGCGAAGTATTTCCAGGCCCCGTCAAGCCAGCCATCCCTTAAAGTGAGCCAGGGCAGCAACAACGCGCTGGTCTTTTCGTGGGACGCTGCGATCACGGGCTTTGCCCTGGAATCGAGCGGCAAACTGGGAACCGGTGCCAACTGGCAGGCCGTATCCCAGCCTGTGGTGCCCGCCAATGGGCAGAACACCGTGACAGTGCAGGCAACTGGCGGAGCGCAATTCTATCGCCTCAAAAAATAGATCAACGGCCCCAGCTAACACAGCCCCTTGCGAGCGGCTGCCGGTTTTTCCCGGCAGCCGTTTTCATTTGCGCCTTTCCGGGAATCCCCAGGGGCATGCCGTCACGCTAGGACGCGCCTTTTAAAGTGAGTAGGGGATTGAAGCCGAAAGAGATAAACG
>CAZMKE010000049.1:0-40160 GCA_964566945.1 uncultured Verrucomicrobiota bacterium
AATCCCACTTTCAAACCGGCGGAATCACACCACTTTCATTCCGCCGCTGACACAGTTCGACCCTGTTTGGAAAAAGAAGCGGTTTCCATGCAAGGTGAGCCAGTATTCGAATAGGCATAACGATGTTCAAGCATATGTCGAGGTAACTGATGAGGACTATCGGTCACGAGACGCGCGCGGAAGAGAAGAGCTTTTTGGCCAACTCCTGCTGCAGACGCTCGTGCAAGTTGAATCCGCTCTGAAAGATCAGGTTCGTCACGAAATCCCGTCGCTGCGAGCGGCGATCGAACGGCTCAACGACCAGCGGCGGAGTTCTCTCGCATGAGGAACCGATGATGCCCAGTTGGCTCTTGAGATCGTGCCGCACATATTCATTGGGATTTAATTCCGGGCTGTAAGAGGGTAGGATAAACAGTTGCAGCCTACACCTGGGGCATCGACCTGAGCGGCTCCGAACCCGACGGACCGCAGGAGGTCGGCGGCATCGGCGGCCTGCTCATGTTCACCGAGCATGCGGCCTCCGCCGTCTACCACTTCTACACCTACGACGGGAACGGCAACGTCGGTGATCTCGTGAAGAGCGACGGCACGGGAAAAGGGGGAAAAGGGGTGCGACTAGAGCATTGCCACATTGCCCTGCCGACATGGAGAGCCCGGTCGTTGATCCCCAAGACTCCCCACCCGTCCTTCCCCGGTGCTTGGAAGGTGACTGCAAACCGCGGAGTCATGGCGTGAATTTGGGCGAAAAGGTTACAGGGAGTCTACACAAAGAGTGTTCTATTAATGTGGAAGCCACTGGACAAACGGTTTGAATGTCGTCTACTTTTGGGTCCAATGTCGGTGCGTAACGCCACTTTGAGCTTGTCCGAGACCGCATCTTCGCTTCGCGGAACAGCTGCGTTCATACAAACCGGACCTCGACCCCAGTTCGGCGATGCCCGTCCGGCCAGTTTCCCAGGTTCCATGAGATTCCACCATAAAAAGCCCGTAATTCCACATATCCCACCAAATTCCACTTCAGAACTTTTCGCGCTTTGCGTTGGTATTTGGCGTTTGGCTTTTGGGGTTTTTCCCTTTGGCTCTCTGCTCCCAGCTCCAAGCTTCTCCCATATCCACGTGTCTACATCCTAATCGGTTGACACGAAAAGCACTCTTAAAGTATAATGTCTCCCGTGATCAGGAATGTTCAATTCCGGTCACTGGGAACGACCCCTCAGAGCAGCGCCGCAGTTTCGTTCTGCTCTCAGCAGTCGCCACCAGTGACTCGTCAGCCGCGCCCCAAACCCCGGGCAGCTTTGCCTTCCCGTGGCTTTCCAGCAGTGCCTCGCTTCGATTTGGCATTTGGTGTTTGGGTTTTTGCCCCCGCTTGGCCTCTCCTGTCTCTTTCCGGCCCTTTTCGTCTTTCGTCTTTCGCACTTCGTACTTCGTACTTCCCTGTACCTCCAGTTTCGCAAGAATTCTAGGACACTTTCCTGGAACTTGTCGGACTGGAAGATCCGGATTCGGACTCTCTTGATGACGACAGAACTCGTTGGAAAATCGAACCTTGCACCCGAGACGAATGCAGCGATAAGACGGGTCTCGCCCCTGAAAACCTCGGTGGACCGGCCCGCCACTGTCCCACTTTCGCCCATCGCCCTTCGCCCTTCGCCCTTCGCCCTTCGCCCTTCGCCCTTCGCACTTCGCACTTCGCCCTTCGCCCTTCGCACTTCCTTCTCTGCGGAGCCCAGCGAGTTCACCGGCATGGGCCTGCAAATTGTTTGCGCCTCTTGGGGGGCGCACCTAAGGTAGCGCCGCCAAAATGAAGATTTTTATCGACGGTCAATATTTTGATGAAAACAACGCGAAAGTGTCTGTTTTTGATCACGGGCTGCTGTATGGGGACGGGATATTCGAGGGGATCCGCGCTTACAACGGCCGGGTGTTTAAGCTCAAGGAGCATATCGACCGCCTTTTTTACTCCGCCAAGGCCATTCTGCTGACCATTCCGATGACGCACGCGGAGGTCTGCAAGGCGGTGGTCGAGACCTGCCGCGAGAACGGTCTGCGCGAGGGCTACATCCGCCTGGTGGTGACCCGCGGGGTGGGCGGGCTCGGGCTCAACCCGAACAAGTGCAAACGTCCGTCCGTGATCGTGATCGCGGACAAGATCCAGCTTTATCCGAAGGAATACTACGACAACGGATTGACGATCATCACCGTGCCGACGACGCGGAATTTGCACAGCGCGTTGAATCCGGCCATCAAGAGCCTGAATTATCTGAACAACATTCTGGCCAAGATTGAGGCGAATAACGGCGGTTGCGAGGAAGCGATCATGCTGAACAACGAGGGGTACGTGGCGGAATGCACCGGGGACAATCTCTTCCTGATCAAGGGGAATGAATTGCTGACGCCGCCGTTGAGCGCTGGTGCGTTGTACGGGATCACGCGCGGGGTGGTCATGGATCTGGCGCGCGGCAGTGGATTGAAGGTGAGCGAGCCGAACCTGACCCGGTACGACGTGTTCAACGCGGACGAATGTTTCCTGACCGGCACGGGCGCCGAAGTGGTGCCGGTGGTCAAAGTGGACGGCCGGGTAATCGGCGAGGGCAAGCCCGGTCCGCGCACGCGCGACCTCGTGAAGAAGTATCACGAGTTGGTTCAGTCCAGCGGCGAGCCGATCTAAGGACGCGCCGTTATTTTGGTTTTAGGTTGAGAGTGCCGAATCGTCGCCGCGCGATGATTCGGCACTTGCGCAGGGGAAGGGAATTCTTGCAGGCTGCGCCCACCGAATATGTCGAAGAAAGCGCTGATTACCGGCATCACAGGGCAGGATGGTTCCTACCTGGCCGAACTGCTTCTGGAAAAGGGCTATGAGGTCTACGGGATCATCCGGCGGGCCAGCACTTTCAACACCGGCCGCCTGGAGGGAATCTACTCCGATCCGCATCAAGCCAGCCGCCGGCTTTTCCTCGAATATGGCGATCTGTCGGACGCCAGCGCGCTCGCCCGGCTTCTGGCGAAAATCCAGCCGGATGAAGTCTACAACCTCGCGGCCCAGAGCCACGTGCGCGTCAGCTTTGACAGCCCGGAATACACCGCCGATATCACCGGCACCGGAACGGTGCGCTTGCTGGAGGCCATCCGCCAGCTGGGTCTGAAGCCGCGGTTTTACCAGGCCTCATCGAGTGAGATGTTCGGCAAGGTGATGGAAGTTCCGCAGACTGAAACCACGCCTTTTTATCCGCGGAGCCCGTACGGCGCGGCCAAGGTTTATTCTTACTGGATCACGGTGAACTACCGGGAGTCCTACGGGATGCACGCCAGCAACGGCATTCTGTTCAATCACGAGTCTCCGCGGCGGGGGGAGACTTTCGTCACGCGGAAGATCACGCGGGCCATTGCCCACATCAAGGCCGGCCTGCAAAAGAAGCTTTATCTCGGCAATCTCGACGCGAAGCGGGATTGGGGTTACGCCAGGGAATACGTGGAAGCAATGTGGCTCATGCTGCAGCAGGATGAACCCGACGACTATGTGATCGCCACGAACGAGACGCATTCCATCCGGGAATTTCTGGATGTGGCTTTCGCGCACGCAGGCCTCGACTGGCAGAAGCATGTGGAAATCGATCCCCGCTATTATCGGCCCGCGGAAGTCGATCTGTTGATTGGCGATTACAGCAAGGCGAAGAAAAAGCTCGGTTGGGAGCCGAAAACGAAGTTTGTCGATCTGGTGAAGCTGATGGTCGAGGCGGATATCAAGCTGCTGCGGGACCATATGGAAGGCCGCGCCAAAGTCACCTCGTAACATGCCCAAAGCCCTCATCACCGGAATCACCGGCCAGGATGGGTCCTACCTGACAGACCTGCTGATCGAAAAGGGCTACGAGGTGCACGGCATTGTGCGGCGCACCAGCACGCTGGAGCGCTCGCGCCTCGATCACCTCTACCACAATGCCGAGATCTACAATCGCCGTTTCTTCCTGCATTACGGCGAACTGAGCGACGCCACCACCATGCGCCGCGTGCTCAACCGGGTGTTGCCGGACGAGATTTATCACCTGGCCGGCCAGAGCCACGTCGGCCTGAGCTTCGAAATCCCGGAGTCCACCTGCGAAATGACGGCGTTGGGGACCTTGCGCCTGCTGGAGATGATTCGAGACCTGCCCAGGCAGCCGCGGTTCTTTCATGCGGCTTCCAGCGAGATCTTCGGCGCGCCGAAAACCACGCCGCAAACCGAGGAAACCCCCATCTCGCCGGTGAACCCTTACGGAGTGGCCAAAGCCTTCGCCACGCAGATGGTGACCGTTTACCGGCGAACTTTCGGCCTCTTCGCCTGTAATGGAATTCTTTACAATCACGAGTCGCCCCGCCGGGGCGAAAACTTCGTGACGCGCAAAATTTGCCGAGCGGCCGCCGCCATCAGTTTGGGGCGGCAGAAGGAGCTTTTTCTGGGGGATACCAGCGCCCGAAGGGACTGGGGGCACGCCCGGGATTACGTTCGCGGAATGTGGCTTTGCCTCCAGCATCCGGAAGCCGAGGATTACATCTTCGCGACTGGGGAAACACATGCGGTTCAGGAAGTTGTGGAGATTGCGTTTGCGGCCGTTCATCTGGATTGGCAGCATTACGTGAAACGCGATGCCCGTCTGATCCGGCCGGCGGAATCGTTGAGCCTCTGTGGCGATCCCTCCAAAGCGGTGCGATTGCTGGGTTGGACGCGGGAATATTCGTTCCGCGGGATGATCGAAGAAATGACACTGGCGGAACAAAGTGCCCTTAAATAGAGGCGCCGGGGTTCATTGAGTTCAGGGTATTTGCAAAAAACTACTTGTCTTAACCCGTTTTTTGACGACAATGCCGCGCGTCACCCTTGCAGGTGACAATGCACAAAATACTTAGCGGAGGAACCTAAATGAAATTAAATATGTGGACGCTGGCTTTGGCCGGCGCTGGAGTTATTAGCTCCGGGACGGCCGTCAAGGCCGAAGAACAGCACCAGGTTATGACCGCGTTGTCCCAGACCACGCTGAGTGGTTATGTGGACACGTCGGCGATTTGGAGCATCGGAAACGACAATGGCGCCGGAATCCCGGGACGCACTTTCGATGGCTCTCCTGACAAGCTCGACGGCTTCAACTTGCATGCTGTCAAGCTCGTGCTCGAGAAGCCCCTCGATGAAGGCCAGTGGTCTGCGGGCTACAAGGCTGACCTCGTTTTCGGCCCTGACGCCAACTACTACAGCACCGTCGGCAACGGCGGCGTGGCGGACGGCAGTTCGGATTTCAACATCAAGCAGGCGTATGTCGCGTTGCGCGCTCCGGTGGGCAATGGCCTCGACATCAAGCTCGGTGTTTGGGACACGATCATCGGCTACGAAGTCTTTGAAAGCGTCAACAACCCGAACTTCAGCCGTTCCTACGGTTACTTCATTGAACCGACTCACCACACTGGCGTGCTCTTGAGCTACAAGATCACCGACATGGTGAGCGTTTCCGGTGGTATTGCCAACGGCTGGACCGGTGGCATTAACGACCGCGTTGCGGGCCCGAACCCGAACGACGCTTCGGAACGCAAAGCTTATCTCGGTTCGTTGACTGTGACTCTGCCTGAGAGCGCTGGCTCCCTGAAGGGATCCTCGTTCTACGCGGGCATCGTCTACGGCGACTCGACCTCCACCGTTGTTTTCAACGGGGTTGACACCACCAGCTATTACCTCGGTGCGACGCTCAACACTCCGATCCAGGCTCTCTCGGTCGGTGCAGCGTTGGATTACCGCAACGGGAACCCTGGCTTGGGCGTGAACGCTCATGCCTGGACTGCGGCTTTCTACACCTCCTACGCCCTCACCGAGAAGTTCAAGTTGAACGCTCGTGCCGAGTACGCCGAAGGCAGTGTGGGCACTTGGTACGCCTCTCCGGGCGCCGACGACAACAAACTCGGCGCTCTGACGCTGACTGCCGACTATTCGCTCTGGGCGAATGTCGTGACTCGGGGTGAAGTTCGCTGGGACCACAACATGGGTGGAGACGAGATCTATCACGGCACCGGCAAAGATTCGGATGCTGTGACGCTCACCGCGAACATCGTCTACAAGTTCTAATCGAGCTTCTTGCTTGATTGAGCCCTTCCTGCTCTGCGGGAAGGGCTTTTTTATTTCTCCGGACCTTCATTAGAGCTTTACCTGAACGTCAAGAGCTGCTCGAATGACGGCACTGGAGCGGTTGTAAATAAGGCGGCCGCTGCGTAAAACTGTCGCGATCGATGGGAATCCTGCCTGCTTCTCTGGCGGTCGCGCGAATCTGGAGAAATACGGTAATATTTTGTCCCCGTTGCTGTTCCTATCTCCGGAAGCGATTGACGAAGGGAGATGTCCGGTCCCCGAACCATTAAATGCCTGCGTCGAGAATGCCGGTGGATAGCATGCCTGTTTGCAGGGTGTGTTCTGCAGTATTTTGGCGCCGCGCTGGCCCTCGCCCAGAGCGGCATTTCCACAAAGGGTGATCTGACCCTCTTGCAGACCGGCAGCGGGAGTCCGCTCGTGACCCTCATGGTGCCGTTCACTGCCGTCCCCGCGAATTCGCCGGTGCTGTCGCTTGATTTTGGCTTCGCCACGGCGGAACCGGACGCGGCGGATGCGCTTTTCGATGCCTTTTCTCTGACGGTGGGCAACACGGAGGGCACTTTGTCCGCGGTCCTGTTCACGGCGGATCGGACAGGGGTGGAATGGGCGCCCGCAACTTCGGGTGGAGTTTTGGTCACGAATCTGTCGCATGCCCCCACGAATTTTCTGGCCAGCGCTCCGACCGGGTTGATAACGCGCTTTGCTTTCGCAGTGAACTTTGCCTTGCCCGCGGCCTTGGCGGCCGGGCCGGTGAAACTGTTTTTTGATCTCGTCGACAATCTGAATCAGGCCGCCTCTCTGGCTTACTTCACGGCGGTCCAACTGAAGGGAGAGTCAGCGCCACCCGTTCCAATCGGATTCAAGCTGGTCAGCTCGGACAACCCCGCGGGACCCTACCTCGAGGAGGCGTCCGCCCGGTTGGATGTGACGAATAGGACATTCACCGCGAGCATGAGCGGAGCTCAAAGGTTTTACCGGGTGCTGGCCGATGGCTCCACCCTGATCGCAAACATCCGGCGGGGTGACGGTGGAACCATCTTCATTCAATTCGGGCAAACACCGGGCGTTTTCCAGCTGATGGCCGCCAGCGAGGTGGATGGGACCTTCAGCGCGGTGCCGGATGCTTTACTCGATCCGGCTTATCGGACCTTCACGATTCACAATACCGGGAGAAAGCAGTTCTTCCGGCTGAATGGGAATAAGTCGAGCAGGATCAGCACCGTCTCCGTTCTCGGAGAGTTCGTGGTCCTGGCCTACACCGAATGAAGATTTACGCGATCATTCAAATGCTGTTGCTTGCGGCGTGGTGGGCCGGCCCAGGCTTGGTTCGCGCGGCGGAGGCGCAATTCACTCTGGGCGGCGCCACTTTGACTTTGGAGGATGTGACCGGCGAGGTGGAAGCGCGTTTCCATTCCGTTCGGCTGAACCGGGCGCAGAATTTGTGGAATCTCGAGGTCCTGCTGACCAATCGGAGCAGCCGGGTGGTGGAGGGCCCGTTTGTGCTGGTGCTGGACGCGCAAGGCGGCAGTTCCCAGCCGATATCTCCGGACGGCCTCGACAGCAGCGCCCCGGCCCGGCCGTTTTTCGACCTGAGCGCGCAAGTGGGCAGTGGAAAACTGGCAGCGGGCGCGGCCAGCGACGGGCGGACGCTCGCCTTCACCCGCGGTTCCGGGTTGCCGCTGGTTGCGACCCGTGTCTTTGCAGCCCCCAAAAGCAGCGGCGCGGCGGGCGGTTTGGGGATCGTGCGAACGCTCACGGAGGTCGGGCAACCCTTTCCAGGCGTGCAAATCGAGGAAGCGGGAGCGAATGGCACGACGAATCTGCAGACTGACCCATTTGCCGGCGTGGCGACGCTGGGCCAGATCCCCGGAGCCAGCCGCTGGAGGTTTTCCGCGCCGAGCTATCTGCCGGTCTGGCGCTCGCAGACGCTGCGGACGGGCGAAGTGGCGGTGATTCCATCCCCCCGTCTGACCGCCCGGAGCCTGCATTCCTTGAAGATTACTCCGTCGGCCGGGGGCCTGCTGCATGGGAACTCGCTGGACGTGGTTGCCGGCGCTGGCGCGGTGTCAGGCGACACGACTGCCGTCTTGACGGAACTCACCCCCCAGACGTTGCCGGCGCCTTTGCCCGCCGGTTGGAGTCCTTTGCAGGCTTTCTGGCTGGAGTTCAGCGTTGAGCCCGCGAGGCCGCTGACGGCCAGCATGAATCCCGGCGCACCGCTCAGGACCGGCGAATCGGCAGCCCTGGTGAAGTGGAATGAAACCAAACTGCTGTGGGAAGTGACTCGAGTGTCGCCCGGGAAGGGAACCAACGTTCTTTCCCTGCCAATCGCTTCCAGCGGCGCTTACGTTCTGGCCGTGGCGGATCTGGGCGCTGCCGCCCCGCCGCTCGCGGTGGCAGGGCAACCTTTGCCAGCCACGACGGTCGGCGCAGGCGATGGAGCTTCCTGGACTGCCGCAGGGGCGGTCGATCCGGCCACCAGCGTGGCCAGCCGGGCTCCGGAATTGGTGACGGCTCTCGCGCGGGTCAATGTCACGAACTCCGCCGGGCCCGCGCCGAGCGGGCTGCTCCTGCAGTGCGAGTTGACCGAAACCTACCGCTTGAATGATTCGTCGGCACGGCATCCGCCCCTCTACGAAACATTCATTTCAGCGTTCCAAAGGCCGGACGGCTCTGCGCCGGGCGGGTTGCAGGCGATTTTTCCGCTGCGGCCGGTTTTCTTGTTCGGTCCCGAGGAATTGACGGAAGGGGTGATCAAGGTGGATGTGCTGGCTCCCGCTGCTTTCACGGGCGCGGTGTTTGATCCCAAAGGCGGGCAGGTGAGTGCGGGGGATCTGCGGATTCTGGCGGGCGCGGGCGCAGTCAGCAGCCGTCAAGCGGCCGTCCTGCGGCGTCTTGACCCGGCCAATTTTCAAGATCTGATTTCCTCTAATCTGGCGGCGGCGGCTGCGTTCGAACTGACGGTGGCCGGCGTCGGCGCGGATCAGCATCTGGTGGTGCAAGCGGGCCGCCTGGCGGCCAAGGCCTCGTTTGTGCTGGCGCGGGTGATTTACGATCTCGGCTGGTCCGGGTTGCAGCCGATCGAACGCCTAGTCACGGATGATGCCGGGCGTCTCAACTCGACGGAGCCGCGCACTGGAGACCGTCTTAGCGGGTTGCGTGCGGCCGGTCAGTACCTCCTGGTCCAGACGGCTGGCCGGGAATCCCTCATCCTGGGAACTGCGCGGGACTCGTCCGGGCGTGCGGCTGGCGGGCTGCCGGTGCGGGTGAAGGGGGAACCGTGGCTGGCGATTTCTGCGGCGGACGGCTCGTTCGGGCTGCTGGCGCGGCAGGGGGACGTGACTTTGTCCGTCACCGATCCGCGGACGAGCGATACCGGGGAGGCCGCGCTGACGGTGGCCGATGCGCAACCGGCGACGCGGGCGGATGTGGCGCCCGTGCCGATCGGGCCGAGCATCGTATCGCTCAATCCGACGAACAATGCGGTGAATGTTCCGCGGATCACTTCGATCACCGTCGGCTTTAGCAAACCGATCAATCCGGGCAGTCTGGGAACGGCTGGCATTCAGCTTCTCGATACGAACAGCCAGCCGGTGACGGCTACACTGACCCTGAATCTGAGAAATACGGAAGCGAGCCTCCTGCCGATCAATCCGCTGAATGCCGGGACGAAATACACGCTGCAAGTGGCCAGGACCATTTCGGATGGGAAAGGGCTTCCGCTGGCGGGCGACAATGTTTTTCGTTTTACCACGCTGGCGGACGCAGCTCGGGCGGACTCCGCGCAGTTGACGATTTTTCAACCCGGTGCGCAGAACTTGAAGGCAGGCAGCATCGATGTGCGCCCGTTGCTGGTGGGATTCGAGGCGGCGGACCGGACGAACGTGGTGGTGGCTTACGGTTCGCCGGGCACGGCCGAGCCGGAAGTGGCGGTGATCCTGGTGAATGAAACGACAGGTGAGACGGCGACGGTGCTCTCGAAGGTGGATGGGAGCTTTGCCGGGTTCGTGCGAGGGGGAGAGGAGGATCTGGTGAGTGCGGTGTTTCTGAACCGCAACAATACGAGCACGCGCGTGCCGGTGAGCCGTCAGCAATTCGATGACGGGCGGGTGGGTCTGTATAACGGCGGCGGGATTCTGGAAGCGCAAAGTGATGGGGGCGCGGTGCAGGTGATTGTAAGCCCGAACGCGATCAGCCAGCGCTCGGTGTTCAAGGTGGAAATGACTTCGCTGGCCGATCTGCTGGCGGCAACCAAGGGGACGGTTCCGCAGGGGGCGAAACTGTTGCAGGCGTTTCATTTCAAAGCGGAGGGGGATGTGCCGACGAGTGGCGTGGATCTCTCGTTTCCGGTGGATCCGGCAACGCTGGGTTTGCCGCAGGGGGAAAATCCGGAGGAGGCATCGCTGGGCGCGCTCGCGCCGCAGAATGTCGAGGGAGTGGTGGCTTACCAGTTGGTGGACAAGCTGCGGTATAAGGATGGGAAGGCTTTTTCGAACACGGCTCCGTTTGCGGGCCTTGCCGGCATGCTGCTCCAGGGCGTCCTGGACTTCAACGTCACTCTGGCGCTGTTCGGCGGGAAGCCGGTCGTGGTTTCCGGACGGGCGGTGGAAGCGAAGAAGCCCGTGGCGGATCTGGCCAAGAATCTGCCGACCACGCCTGAGATCATTAATGCCATGCTGGCGGGGGGCTTCATTGGCAATTTTCCCGGAGTGGCCGGGCGGGTGGACAAGATTCTGAGCGACCCGAACAGCCTGATTTTCAAGCCGGTTGCCGGCGCGTTCGTTTTCGCCAAACCGGTCGGCGAGGGCGGCGCCGGCGGTCGCGTGCCTGGAAGGATTGAGGCTGGGGCGGTTTACGCGACGAGCGATCAGCATGGAGTCTATGCGCTGGCCCTTCCGGTGAAGGTGGGCGAAGCGGCGGTGCCGTTCACTTCGGTTCCCGGTTACTCTCTGGTCGCGATTCATCCTCGCTACCATCAGGTGCTCGTGGGGGGGCTGAGTTTCACGGAAATCGGGGTCGACGTCGGGGAGTTGCCCTTTTTCGCCCGCAACCTGATTTTCTCCGGGCCGCTGGCCAACGGCAGTCCGCTGCCGGCGCTGAAGGTGGAGGCGTCGGTCCAGCCCGCGTCGCCCGCTCTCGGCCAACCCGCGCAGATTCGGGCGGTGGCTTATTCAGGAAATGGAGAGGCTAATTTCAAGCAGCCGGTGAAGGACGCCGTGGCTTCCAGCGTTGCCGGGCAGCAGATCAACGATAGCGATATCACGATCGACAATTTCAAGCAGCTCTACTTGGGGAATGGCGTTACCGAAATGACCGCTACGGTTACCGGCCAAAAATCGGCGCAAGCTCTCCTCCGGTTGGAGGCAACCCAGACCGTAACAGGGGGAACGATTTCGGATAATGCCGTACTATTCGTGCGGTTTGGACAGGGGGAGCCGTCAATTCCAGATGCCTTGCCGCCGGCCGATCCAACCAACAGGGTCGGGCCTTGCGTCCTGCGGGCCAATCTCGCGGATGGCGGACCGGTTCCAGCGAGCGGCCGAATCATTCTGCAATTCAGCGAGCCTTTGAACCGGAGGAGCATCGAGCGATCCGGCGCGATTGTTTTTCAACCGAATCCGATCGCGCCGCCATCCTTCTCGTTGAGCGCCGACCAGCAAACCTTGGAGATATTTCCCGGGCTCTATCCTGACTCGTCGCCGGTCAAGCTGACCCTGACCTCCGCGATCACTGATTTAAACGGCAATCACTTCGACCAGTCGGTCTTCGACCGCGGTGATCAATCTTACTCCCTCAATTTTCAGCCTCCCGTCAGCCGCACTTTGTCGCTGTCCGGGATGCAAAACGGAGGGGGAGTGGTGGTCAGCCGTGATTTCATCTATGCATTGGAAAGAGGCGGATCTCCAGGCATTGCCATCTACAAGATCGATGATGTGCTTGCCGGGCAGGGGCGCGCGGGATTTGTTCCGCTAATCGGTGAGCCTCGTGATCTGGTGTTGATCCAGAACTGGCCGCACAAGCGCAGCCTGCATGATACGACGGTGCATACCAATGACCTGCTTGCCGTCGTGGGAGGTGATGCGGGAACGAAAACAGTGGATTCTGATCGGAATATCACCTTCGCCGGGCAGTTTTTGCGGGTGTTTGATTTGAGCAGCCCTACGAGTCCGGAGCGAGTGGTTGGAGCGCTGCTGACGCTGCGAGACACGATCGTCAGCCGGGTCGTTTGGAGCCCTCCCTACCTGGGTTATGTGGAAAGCGGTTCGGATTTGCAGGCGTCGGCGTTGGTCAATCTGCAGGCGATGATGGTGGGGTTCAACGGGACTCCTGCGGAAACCGGCGCGTTTCCGGCGGCGGGCTTCGCAGGCCTGGATCTCGACCAGAATGGCTCCTTTGTTCAGCTCAATGAGCTGCTCCCAAATCCCGAGCATGATCCTCTCGAGTTCTTCGGCAAGGAAGCCACCTTCACCCTGAGTGAGCCTGGCTTGATTCAAGATCTGGCCTTGGACTTTGGATTTGCAGCCGAGGTGACCACGGGAGGCATTGATCCCCTGCATCCGGGCCGGGCTCCGACAGCTCCCGCCTATCGGACGCTGCGAGTGAATGGGAAGTCGTTGCCCGAGGAAGTTGGAATCCTGGGGTTCGATGTGGGATCGCGGCCCAAGCGGCTTTTCGTTCTGTTGGGACAGACGGTTGAGATTAATCGTCAGCCGCAGAAGCGATCGCTGGCGTTGGTCACCATGGCGCCGGATGCTGACAAGAAGGGCAAGGTGGTGCTTGTGGACCTGGCCAATCCAGCCGATCCGCAGATTTCGCAGGAAGGCGATCCGATCGAGATTCCGGATGCTTTGGGGCTGCCTCAATCGATTACGCGCCGTTCGGACGGGTTGCTCGCTCTCGCGACGGCTACGCATCTCATTCTGCTCGATCCCGCTCATCTTCTGGCCACCGGACCGGGTGGTCCAGGGACTGCAGGCCAATCGACGCGGATGCATCCCGCCGTGGTGGGAATTATCCCGCAGGGGGGCAGTGGAAACCGGACGCTCGATAGTGAGCCCATCGGTGTCAGCCTGGTGAACCTTGGGGCTCGGAGTGTTTTGGTGCAGACGGCGCCGCGGTTGAGCTTCGTCATCTTTCCCAGCGCCAGCACGCTGGTGGATCCCAAGGCGCTGGTCGGCAGCGACCCCCAGCTCAATGCAGCTTTCAACTCTTTGCGGCCCCTGAGCGGGATTCCCCTGGCCCGCCTGAATGCCAAAGGGGGGGCAGTGTCCTCCGTCGAACAGAAATTGCCGATCGTTCACTCGCATGTCCTGGTCGAATGTCCGGGAGGCTCAGGGGCTGAATTGACCATCGCTTTGGAGTCGCTGAATGACGGAGGCTTCGCTCTAAAAGATAAGGGCCTGAGTTTTCCCCCGGTGCGAGCCGTCGATCCCGCGACGTTGCAAGCGTTGAAGCAAGACTCCGGATCCACGGGCGGCAAGGATCAAAATGGCGCGGATTTTCGGCCTCCGGTCTCGAAGCTGACCGCGTTTCGGCTGAGCAGCGATCCCGCGAGCAAGTTTTATAACCTTTACCTCAGTCAGCCCTTTGCCGTGATTCGCGAGAGTGCCACGGCGGCGCAACTCAAAACGTTGGCCAAAGACCGCCCGATCCTCTGGAGCGGACATTCGCTTCGGGCGAGCTTGGATAACATCATGTCTGCCAATCCGGCCATCGGCCTGTTCGCCGATACGGTGGACCCCGTGGCCAAACTCATCCTGCCGGTGGCCTCGGTGGTCGCGGAGTGTCTGCCCGGTTCGTACATTCCCGGGAATAACCCGCCGCCGCCCGGGGCGGAATTGTCGTTCCCTGGGACCTTCCGTCTTGTGAACGCGCTCAACGGCGAGATGCGGACGACGGAGGTGGATCTCCAGTTGCCCAGTCGCCGGATGCCCATCGCCTTTGTCCGGACACTCGCTGGACAGGATCTGCATCACGGGCCGTTCGGGCCGGGCTGGGACTTCAACTACAATCAGCGCCTCGTTCAGTTCAAACCATCGCTCTTTCCAGCGGGGAGCCAGGCCCCGGTGGTGGTGCGCAACACGGTTGATCGCAGCACCATTGCCGAATCGGGCGACGTTCAACTGATCGATGGCGAAGGGCACGTCATCTTGTTCAAATCCAAAGGGTCGGCTGCTCCTGACGGGATTGCCAATGATCCGCTGGCAAAGCAATTAGGCTGGTTTGATGCCGGTGGCGATTTCTATGTGCCCGATCCGAATACCAAGGGGGTGTTCGACATTCTCTATCGGTTCCCGAGCGGCGAGTTCTGCCGTCTGACTCCCGGAGGCAGTCAGTACTGGTATGCCGCTGATGGGCGGCTACTGCGCATCAAGGACAAGTACGACCAGAACATCCACGCGTTGGACTACAACACGCGGGGAGAATTGATCCGGATCAATGACCTGAGCGTGAACACCGATCCTCCGCGGGCGTTGGAAATCGGATATTACCGCCTCGCCGGAGATACGCATTCCGATCTCGATCAGGTGACTGACTCGGCCTTTGTCGCGGGCCAGATCTGCGCTTTGCGTGATTTCGCCAAGCGAGTCACCAAATACAAATATTTTCCCACAGGATTGCTGCAACAGGTCCAGCATCCGGAGACCGATAGCACTGCGAGCAGCAGCGCCGGAAAAGTTGGCTTTCAAGGAAACCCGACAACCGTTTATCTAATGGATTCGGCTGGCCAATCCGGCTTCCGGGGCGTGGTGGAAGGCAACGGCACTGGGGCCGGTGGCGGCAACAGCGGCAGCGCTCTTTTCACCGCCAATTTGAACACCTCGGGTGGCAAGCCGGTAGTAATCTCAGGAACGGGGGCCGGGGGCGCCGTTGGAGTGACGGTTGACCCGTCGAATTCGGCCGAAGCCGGGGCGACTCCGGCAGGAGCGAACCAGGGAACCCGCGCAGATCAGGGCCGAACGAGCTTCTCGTTTGATGAGCACGGGCGAGTGTCTGGGGTAAGCCAGACCGGTCACGACGCTGACGAGGCAGCGTCCGGCATCACCTACACCCCGGAAGGGCTGATCAAGACGGTGGCCGGTCCTGAAGGAGATGTTACCACGTACGACTATTTTCCAAATTCATTGATTCGGGCCAGGGCGAATCTTCGGAAGATTACCCGAAGTCCGGGCAGCCGGGGCGGGCCAGTAATTACCTCGAGTTTCGGTTCCTACGAGCAGCGCTACAACATTCCGCAAGGGGCGGCCAAGAATGCCAATGGGAAAACCATCACTTACACGGTGACCTCGGATAACCGGGATCTGGCAAGCATCGACTACGGCGGCGGAGCGACCAGTGGGTGGACCTATAATGAATATGGGCAGGTGCTGACGGCGTCGACGCCGGACGGGATCGCGCAGTCCTGGTCCTATGATTCTACGAGTGGTTATCCCCTCTCCGAAGCGGTTGGGCCTCTGGTTACCCGCTTTGGTTACGACGGGACAATTGCGGGACAGTTGGGAACTGCTACGACAATAACCCTGCCGCGAGGCAGTCCAGTGGAGATGAGCTACGACTCCCGGCTGCTTGTGCTCGGCGCGCGGCGTGACGGACAGCAAACCACACACGCGTACGACGAGAATGGCAATGAGGTATACGAGGGGATTCGAGTGGACAGTGGCGTAACGCGCGAAGTGTCACGGCAGTTCAATCAGAATAATTTCCTGACGAGCACAAAGTATCTCGCGGTGGAACCTGGACCCGGGCAGGGCGGGATTGCCTTGGAGACAACCTACGTGCCAGACGAGGTGTTCAGGACCAAGGAGATCCACCTGCCGGCGGGCGAAGTGCAGCAGATAAAGTACGATCACCTCGGACGGCGGATTGCAGTGAGCGTCAATGGGCGGACGACGGATTACAGCTACGATCGCAATGGCAACCTCCGGAAATCCAAGGTGAGCACCGACGCAACGTTCGGCGTGGGGCCGATTATCCAGGAGATTACGTACGACGGGCACGATCGCCCGGTCCAAGTGATTCGGCCCGGCTCCAAGGGCGATGAGACAACAATCTATTCCTATTTCGACGGCGGCGAATTGCGCACCCGGGCTGCAAGCGCCGCGAGCGGGGGCGGGGTCGAGGATTTTTCTGTGGTTGACGTTGACGGGTTTGGGAGGCCTCTGCAGATCTTGCGGAAAGGAACGTCCGCTAATGCCACGATCAATTACACATATCGGACAGGCCAATCCGGCCTGACGGTGACGATCAATGGGCCGAACGACATTGTCACGGTGGCAACCGATGCGGCGGGTCGGTTGGCGCAGAAGAAGGATTCCCTGGCAACCCGAACTTTTACGGTGAATGAGAGTTTTCTGCTGGAGAAGATTTCCTCGGCAGAGGATGGCACCGTTTTTGAGCAAGGTGCAACATATGATCAATTGGATCGAGTCACCGGTTTATCGGACTCGTTGGGGGCAAAGCTAACGCCGGCACCCCGTCTGGATGGCTTGCCGTCGTCGAGCACGGACGCGCTCGGAAACGTCACCCATTTTGCATACTCAGCGCTCGGGGAGTTGCTGCGAGTAGAAAAACCAGAGTCGTTGCGCACGGATTATCATATGGACGGAAATCGACGGCCGGCGGCGATTCTGGACCGGGGCGGCCGTGGCCATGCCTATGAGTACGGCGACAAGCGATTGCGAATGACGAAGCTGACTTTGCGCGATGGTTCTGCCATCGAATTCAGGGATCCCAACGTGTTTAACCTGCCCGCAACTGTGAGTTTTCCCGGTTCCGGCAGTGAAAGTGTTTTTTATGACGGCCAGGGGCGTGTGACGAAAGACGAGACGCGCTTTAACGGCGTGGCTTATCTCGTGGAAAATGTGGCTTATGATGCGGCTGGACGGGAAGTGTCAATCGATTACACGACGCATTCGGCGCGGTCAACTGCCGCCTACACCTACGACAAATTGGGGCCGCTCACAAAGGCAGTTTACAACGAGCCAGGCGGGCCTTACACGATAGAAGCAACCATTCGGGAAGATGGAGCGCGGACGTCGGTCACCTACCCTTCAGGAGTGAAACTGAATGAAGTAAGGGAAAACAGCGGCCGCCTGAAATCGGTCTCGATTAATGGCGAGGCTAGTCCTCTCTGGACGGCTACGCTCTTCGCCGGTGCGTCGGAGCCTGTGAGAATCACGAGGGGGCCAATTACTGAAACTCGCTCGTACGACTTGAGGAAACGCCTGGTGGATTCCAAAGTGGTGCGGACCGCGGACGGCGCGCTCCTGAGTGAATGGCGTTTCCTGTGGGATGGAGCAAACAATCTTCTAGCCCGTCAGGCGATTCATGAGCAGGGCCGGGCGGATTTGTTTTCGTATGACGGCGCGAATCGGTTGAAGAGGGTTCACTATGGCGCCCGTCCAGCGATTCCCGGAGAAACTGCGGTTCCCATATCCGGGCTGAATCCCGAACAAGGCTTGCGCCCGGGCTATGCCGCCCGGTTTTTCGTCTATGACAGCGGCGGGCTGGATTTGCTTTCAGGCAGCACCTTGGTTGACGCCCTGGAGCCGAAACCGGTTTCTTTCGCGCCGTTCCCTGGGACGATTGGCGGCCACGATGCGTTTCTCTTTGCCGAGTCGATAAATGGCGTTAGCCGCGGAGCGCCGGATGCGCTGGGCAACGCCCTCCAGGTGCGTCATCTGATGTTGGATGGAAATGGGCGCTTCGTGGAGCAGGCGGCGAACCTGGTGCATAGTGGGAGGGGCGATTTGGTGAAGGCGTCGCGCAACGGATCGGATTTCACGTTTCACTATCGGCCGGACCACCTTTTGCATCGCAAAGAGAGCAAGAGCGGTGGCGCCGTCCTTGGGGACCGCGCATTGGTGTGGGACGGGGAACGTTTGATCGAAGAATATGACATTACTGGAGCGGCGCGCCTGTTGGCTCGTTACTATTACGCGGAAGGAGACACGCCGATGGCCGCCGACTTTGCGGACAGCTCAAATGTCCTGCGCCGCCATTACTTTGTTCACGATAACGTTGATTCGGTGACGGCGGTTGTCGATGGGAACGGGCGCGTCGTCGAGCGAATGCATTATGACCCCTGGGGCTTTTCATTGGTGGAGTTTGGAGACGCCGCCTCGCCTCAAATTGCGCAAATTGTCGAAGAACAAACCGGGAGCTTTCTGTTGATTTTCTCTGAACCGGTCCTGCCGCCGGTCAATGCCTCTGGGCTCCCGCCAATCACCTCAGGAGGCACTGTTTTAGCGGCAAGCGCCGGCCCTCTGTCTCAATTGATTGTAGTCCGTCAAGGGGGGACGACCGTCAACGGTGACGTGGGCTATGTCGAGAGTGCGAGCGGTGTGCCTTTTGGGACAGTTGTGCGTTTTACGCCCTCGGGACGCGTCTCTGGCTCGGTAGGGATTGAACTGGCAGCGGGAAAACTGTTTGACTCGTGGGGTAACGGCAACGCCGCACAGTCCTTAATCGTCTCGCTGGCTGGCAGTGCGGGAGTGCGGCTCGCGAGTGGCGTAACGAATACAGGACCTTCGTTACAGCCCACCAGCCCGGTGGGGAATCCTTTCCGCTTTCAAGGCCAGTATGCGGAATTGGACTTGGGCCTGATATACATGCGGGGCCGTTTTTATAACCCTCTGACCGGGAGTTTCATCGAGCCGGATCCGTTTGCATACCAGGATAGCGTGAACCCGTACTGTGGTTTGGGCAACGCTCCGGCCTCGGCGCGTGATCCGATGGGCACGGCGAATATCACGGCCCGGGGCGGTGCGATCCTGTTGGAAGAATTCATCCTAAAAGGGGGCAGGCAAGGCAGCCGGATGGCGGCGAAGGAGGTCGAAACGAGCGCGGCCGAACTTCTAGCGGGTCTGGAGCGCCGACGGGCGGCCAAGGCGATGGAGGTGACGGGCGTAGTGGAGGTAGAGGCTTTGGAGCGGACGGCGACCGCGGCGGGCCGGCCCGTCGGAGGATTGCGACGAGCCGCTCCAACCCGAGCGGAGTTGCGAAAGTTGAGAACTCGTGGCGAAGGCGTGATCGAGAAACTCACTACCTGGGGAAGTGAAGCCGCGGAGAAGGGCAAGCTGGAAATTCGGTATGGCGAACTTCCTTCCGGCCAGTGGGGTGAGCATTTCTTCGACCCGGAGACGGATAAATCAATCATTACACTCAGCACACGATTTCTGGATGATTCCTCCCGCGCTTTGGAGGAAAAGCTGACCCTCTTTCACGAGTTGAGTCACGCGTTCAGCAGGCGTTCCATGGGGAGTGCGCGTTTGGGCGTCGAAGTGCAATCCGTGGCCGATCGGGAGCTGTTTGAGGGTTTGGCGGGTTTCCGCGTTTTGCAGGAGGAGTTTGGCGCTTTTTCCGACGAGGTGGCGATTGAGCTCGCAATACGTGGAAGCACTCTCACGACAACCTCTCCGATGCTCTCGGACTATTTGCGTTATGGTCCGTCCATTATTTTGGATCACCTGGAGTCCAAGTACGCAAGCAGCATTCAACACCCGTGGCATATCTGGAAGAAGAGGAATCCGTGGTGGTTCGAGAAATGAAGTTCTGGGTTCTATTCACCGCATTGATTTACTGCTCGATCCGGCTCGATGCGGTTGAAGACCCGTTGGTTACTCTCGAATACCATGTTGTGGGGACACGATTGTCTGTTTCGCCTCCCGTCCTCTCTGTTCCCAAAGGAATTGCCGGTTCGGTCCGCGTTGATCTAGTGGGCGCGGATAGCTCGGGTAATCATGTGGAGGCAATCCTCCGCGGGCCGTCTTTTCCGGCTCGGCGGGTGATCGGGCAGGCGAATGACGCGTTGCTCTTGCCGCCGTTGCCTCTGGTGGGGGATTACGAGCTGAATGACATCAAGTTGGTGGATGGGAGCGGAGCGACGGTGCTCGAAGGCAGCCCGAACCGAGTGCCAATTCATGTGTTTGATGATTTGCTGGTCTCGCGGGTCACCTCGCGCCCCCTGACGCTCGATGAGATCCGGGACAAAGGGATCGTCATTGATGATAAAAACTTCCGGGCGGTGGAGTTTGAGGTTGGCTTCGTTCTCGATGGAAAAACCATCCCAGTGACCTTTCCGGTGGTCGCCCCGCGGTTTGCGCAATCGAGCGAGTTGATTCCGGCCGCGGAGCTGGAGGCGCGACTGAAACAGGCGGATGCGATCAATCAGGATTTGGCTTTCTCCGCGCATTTGCCGCCGGAATTGGAAACCGGCGGTTTGAACATCCAGATGCAAGGCATCAACTTCCAGCCCACCGAGGAAGGCGACGGCGGCGATTTGCGCCTGTCGGTGCCGCCGATTCCCGCGTTGATGGTTATTCCGGGCAATATAGGATTCCTGAATCAGTTTTTTAGCGTGCAGATTTTCACGGAGAATGCGGCTCCCTCTGGGTCCGGCCTGGCGGCCGCGAATATCCAGGCCACGCTCCACCTTCCCCCGGGTCCCGACTTGATTCTGAGCACCAATTATGATCTGCCGGGAGATGATCCTTTGCGGTTTGCCCGGGTGGGCCCGAATAAAATCGTGCAGCCCATTCAGGCGGTCGTTCGGCCGGGGCCGGACGGCATCCGGGGAACGGCGGACGATGTGGCCCGGTTGCTGCCGGGTGAAACCGGGGAGGGTGAGTTCCTGGTGGAAGGGCTGCAGGAGGGCCTGCACGTCATGGACATGGAGTTGACGGCGGATCTGGAAGGGCTCGCTGCGGGAATCGTAAAGGTCAGAGGCAAAGCCGCGGGATCGGTCCTGGTGCGAAACCCAAAATTCTCGCTGGCTTTCTCGCATCCGCGCACGGTGCGGGCCGGAGAGCCCTACGACGCATTCGTCACGGTTTTGAACACGTCGAGCGCGATCGCGAATCTCGTGCAAGTGACGCTGCCGGCGGCGGCGATCAGCGGCGGGGTGCTGGAGAGTGATTCAACGGTGGTGCTGGGAACGATACAACCGGGGGAAACGGCGACAGCCAAATTCCGGATCCGGGCGCAACGGACGGGGGCGATCACTTTTTCGAATCTGACGACGAGCGATGAGAGCCTGGTCGGTCGGTTTCGGCTGCGGGTGGGGCTGGATGAGCGCGGGGTGGCGTTGTCGCCGGATATGATCGCGATGCCGGATTTCGCGACCAATCTCCCGCCCGCATTGCTGGCGGCGGCGAATCGGGTTCTGGGCCAGGCATTGAGCGTCGCGACGGCGCCCCAGCTGCCGCCCGGAGTGAAGCCGATCAACAAGTCCGTGGTGACGACGCGCGTTCTGGAATTGGCGGAGGCTGGCCAGCGCATCCGATATCATGATCCAACGCAGCGAGTGTTGATGGATCTTTTGCTCGATTGGCAGGGCGCCCGAAGCTTCAATGAAGGATTCGATCAGATCGTCCGGCAGACGGATGCGGGGCGGGAGTTTCGAGACGCGATCTTTGCGGCTTTGGAACAGAACGATAACTCAGATGCGACGGCGCGCCTAGGAGCGCAAAGCGCCGATCTGGCCGGCCGAGGCGAGGCTTGGGTGTTTGCGTCGTCGAGCAGTTCCGCTGCGCCGATCACCCTGTCTACGGATATCGGCACGGTAACCGTCGACGCCAGCGGGATCCCGCAGGCAGCGGAATATGCCGGCGGGCGTGGCCTCTTATGCGTGGCGCCTTTGAGCACGAACGGAACGTTGGAATGGCATCTGACGAGCGCGGTTCCGCGATTGGAGTTGTCCGTCGTGCGGATCAATGCGGACGGGACAGGTTCGCGATTAACCTGGGATATAGCGAATGCGGACGGGAATAGCTGCTTCCGCTACGGCCTGGGCAGGACGGACGGACGCCTGGAGTTGAGCTGCGACGGGAGCGGGGGGGCGACGCTGGAGGGGGGGGCGGCGGCGGTGCATGAATTGCCCCCGGCGGTGATTTCGGCGATTCAGGATCTGACGGTGCAGGCGGGGCGGCCGTCCAAGCCTTGTTCGCCGCTGGTGCCGGGCCTGCCCCCGGCGAATTACGGGACGATTCTGGCGATTCTTTTTTCGAAGCCGATGAGGCAGGAGGAGGTCAATGTGCCGGGGGCGTATGGGTTGGACAACGGAAATGGGGCGGGATCGGTGCAGATTCAACCCGGAGGCCGGGTGGCGCTGCTGAACATGAAGCGACCGTTTGGGGCGATTATCCCCCGAAGTGTGACGGTGACGGCGGTGACGGACCCGCGCGGGAACCCGGTGACGGACGGGACTCGGGCGGTGGAGAGTGACGCGTTCGCCGGAGTGGCGGTGCGGGGGCGAGTGGCGCGGGCGGATGGGAGTCCGGCGGCGGGAATCCCCGTGACGCTGACGATGTACGATCAGTTTTCGGGGTTTGATTGCGAGCCTTTTACTGTGCGGACGAGCCAGGTGTTGACGGATGAGGGGGGGCGGTTCGATTTCGATTATGTGTCGGCTGGGATTCCTTACTCGGTGTCGGCGACGGATACCTCCGGGCTGAGTGGAGAGGCGGTGCAGGCGGTGATGGCGGCCGGTGGCGACGAGGGGGTGGATCGGGACCGGCTGTTGGATCTGGCGAACTCCGGGAGCGCGCAAAGCTCCTTGTTGCAGGCGTTCGCGGTGGGGGCGATGCCGCAGGCGATCGCGAAGGCGGAGGGTTTGGATCGGGCGTTGCTGCGGGACTTGGTGCCTCTGGGGTCCGGCCGGGAGGGGGCGGTGGTGCCGGTGGCTTTGCGTTTTCGCGGCCGGGCGGCGGTGCAGGGTGTGGTGGTGAGCGCGGATGGGGTGACGCCGGCGGCGAACGCGGCGGTGAATTTGTTTCCGGACCCGGATTCGCGGGAGTTGGGGCGCGGGGTGTTTGCGGACAGCGCCGGGCGGTTTGCTTTCTTTGGGGTGCCGCTGGGCTCATTCGGCATCACGGCGGATAACGGCGCGGGCCTGTCGCGGACGGTGTCCGGCTCGATCGATGTGCCGGGAGGGGAAACGAATGTGGTGGTGGTGCTGAGCGAGGCGCCGGTGGCACGAACGGGTCTGGCCGGGAGGGTGCTGGAGGCCGATAGTCTGACACCGCACACGGGAGCATCGGTCTTCGTGGGCCGGTATGTGGAGGGCAAATTTGGCGGGGTGGTGGCTGTGGCGTCGACGGATGGCAGCGGGTTCTGGCAGGCCACGAATGTTCCTGCGCGCACGTATGATGTGGTGGCGGTCTCGCTGGATGGGAAGCGGAAGGGGGAAAGGCGCGACATCCCGGCGGTGGCGGGAAACACCAATCAGGTGACGGTCACGTTGCAGGGGTTCAGCGTGGTGGCCGGGCGGGTGGAAACGGCGCTGGGTGTGCCGGTGGCCAATGCGATCGTGAGCGGCGGGGAGGCGCTGGTGCGCACGGACGAGAATGGCCTCTTTCGCCTGGCTGGCGTGCCGACGGGAGACCGGATCATCAGCGCCGGGGTGGAGCGCACAGGCCCAGGGGAGGCTCCGAACTCCACGCCGGCCTTCGGCTTCCCCCGGGTGGGAAGCGCGCGGGTGACTGTGCTGCCAGGGGTGGACAACTTTGTGGTGGTCTCGTTCCCCGCCGCCGGGAGCGTGGTGGGGCGGGTCGTGGATGAGACGGGGACTCGCGCGGTGACGAATATCAACGTGGCGATGCCGCAGCAGGGCGGCTTCAGTTGGGTGCCGGTGAAATCGGATGGTTCGTTTGCTTTCGAGGGGCTTCCTTTGGGGCGATACGTTTTTAGCGCGCCCGCGCCAGCGGTTTTTAATACGGATGTCACGGGTCTGCTGCGCACGATCGGCGATCAAGCGTCCTCAGAAGGGGACGTGCAAGCGGCGATTGGCGAGGCTTTCGCCATTTTTACGGGCGCGGCGGATCCTCTCATAAATGGCGAGGGCGCGAATTTTAATCCCGCCAGTTTTGGCTTCACGGACACGGAATTGGTCGCGGACGGCCAGGTGATGAATATCATCATTCGCTTCCTCAGACAGGGATCGGTTTCGGGAACGGTCCTCAACTCGCAGGGAGTGCCGATCGGTGCTCGGGTGCGCCTGACGGGCATCGGGCCTTCCGCCAATGGTTCTCCGGTGACGATGGTTCGCGGCGAGCAGAATAGTGACCCGGCGTTGGGGACATTCGCTTTTGTGGGTCAGGTGCTGGCCGGGGATTGGGGGTTGCAGGCGAGTTCGCCCTTCTTTGCCACGGTGGTCAGCACCAGCGGCAAAACGAGCGACCTGCAGCCGGACGCCACGAACATTGTCCTGCAGTTTCCGTCGGCGCGTGATCAAAATGGCCGTCTGGCCGGGACGATTTTCGGTCCGGACGGAACGCCGATGGGGGCCGGGGTAAAGGTGAAAATCCGGGATCGCGATTTCCAAGTGACAACCCTCACGAACGGAACGTTTGCCTTTGGGAATCAGTTTAACCTCCCAGCCGTCAGCACGGAAGGACAACCTGGCGTCGGTTATTTTATCGAGGCGGAGGATGACGTGACGGGTGGGGTGGGGGCGGGGAGCGTGGCGGTGTTTCCGGGCGTGACGAACCTGATTAATATCCGCTTGCTGGGGAAGGGTGCATTGCAGGTGAACGTGCTGCAAAACGATGGATCTCCGGCAGCGGGCGCGCGTGTTGCCTTCGAGCAGGGCAGTTATCCCCAGGACCGCGGCGAACTGGCGGCCGATAGCGCCGGCCGGTTGCTCTTCCAAAATCTCTTCGAAGGCGCTTATGCGGTGGACGCTCAATTGCTCAGCGGTCAGACCACCCTGCAAGGGCGCGTCAGCGCGGCGGTTTCAGCCGGGAGCACCAACATCGTCACAATCCGGCTCGGGCCGGTCGGAACGATTCAAGGGCGCTTTGTGCGCCGCGATCTGACGACGCCTGTGGCGTTTGCCCAGGTTGCTGTGGGCGAACTGGGTTTCGCCACGACGGATCTGGAGGGCTCCTTTTCGGTTTCCGGGGTTCCGCTGGGGACGTATCGGCTGGTGAGCCATGACCCGGTGACAGGGATCGGCGCGGCCGCGATAACGACTCTGTCGAGCGATGGCCAGACGAACGAGGTAGTGCTCGTGGAACAATCCCGCGGTGAGATCCATGGCACGGTAATCGCCAGTGACGGCGCAGGCGTGGCCCCGGCCGCGCTGGTGACCGCTGCTTACAGCGATGGGATCACTCCGCCGCGGAGCGTGACGGCCGGGCCGGATGGGGCTTTTTCCTTTCCCGGTTCTCCTGCGGGGGCCTTTTCACTCAAGGCGGAGGATCCGGTGACGCACTTGCAAGGGAAGAACGAAGCGGTCCTGCCCGACAATGTTGCGTCGTTCCAAATCAGTGTGGCGCTCGAGCCGCTGGGATCGATCGTGGTCACTGTCTTGCGGCCTGGGGGAGTGGTTCCCGCCACCAACGTCACCGTTTCGATCAGCGGCAGCTCGAAAAAGCTGAATGCTGACAGCTTGACCGGGAGCAGCGTTCGGTTCGACGGCCTGCCGCTGGATGGCTATCGGATTGTCGCGCGTTCGCAGAGTGCGAGCGAGGACAGCAGCGCCGCTGAGGCTAACGCTACGGTCGCCTCTGCCGGGCAGATCGCAACCGCCACGCTGACGCTCGCGGGCATCGGATCGATCACGGGCAAGGTTCTGCAGAGTGACGGATTAACGCCGGTCGCGGGCGCTGCGGTGGCGCTGAGCCAGCGCGCTCCTTTCGGCGATCTGAGCCGGACGGTGTTTAGCGATGGGAGCGGCCGGTATCGATTCGACAACGCAGCGGTCGCCGACTATCAGATCTCGACCACGTTTGGCCTGCTCGGCGTGAGTGTCGCCGGTTCGATCGGGCGAGATGGGGAGTTGGATACGGTCGATCTGAGGCTGGCCCAGAGTGGAGCGGTCATTGGACGATTGGTGCGCGCGGATGGGATCACGCCGGTGGCAGGCGAAGATGCCACGCTGTCCTTTCCGGGCTCGACTCTGGGCGCTTTCCTCGCCCGAACCGATGCTTTGGGGCGCTTTGGGTTCAAGAATGTCCCGGTCCGGGATTTTCTCCTGGCGTCTTCGGCGTTGGAGTTTGATGGAATCGCGCGGCAGGGCGGCAAGCTGACCGCCAACGGGGAGACCAACGACCTCGGGACGCTGGTAATGGACGAGGAAAGTCCGCACGTGATTTCGGTCACTCCCCCGGATACCAGCGCCAACGTGCCGGTGAACCTGGTCGTGGAATTGCGCTTCAACGAAGCGCTGGCGAGCAACACGGTCTCGGCATCGGGCATCTTTCTCCAGGGCGGCACGAATATTGTTGCGGCGACGGTTCAGTTGGCGCGGGACACCAACGGGGTGCCGCGGATCGTACGGCTGAAGCCCGCTTCGCCCTTAAGAAGTTTGACGACCTACCAGGTGGTGGTCAGCAACGGGGATCGGAAGGATGCACTCGGCCAGGTGGTCGGGAGTGGCCCTCAGGATCTCGTGGGACGCCCGCTGGCTGCCCCGTTTCTCGCGTCCTTCACGACGGCTGATAGTGATCCTCCCCAACTCATCTCGATCTTTCCGACGAACGGAGCGGTGCAGATTGATCCCCGGTCGATTCCGCGGCTCGCTTTTAACGAGCCGATTCAGGCGGCTGGGTTTTCGTTTACGGTTAGCGGACCGGCCGGGCCGGTGCCGGGAACGGCGGCCACCGGCTTGAATGGGCAGACCCTGGTGTTCACGCCCGCGGCGGACCTTGACGCGAATGCGACCTATACGATGACGATTGGCGGGATTCGCGATCTGGCAGGCAACTTGATGAGGGAGAATCCGTTGATCGTCACGTTCCAAACTTTGGACACTTTTGGCCCGAATATTTCGACTCTGCAGATCGCGGGCGGACTTCGCCCGGTCGCCGGCCGGTCAGTTCCGGTGGAAGCGATCCTGGCGGCGGCTGAGGCTGGGGCATCCGTTCGGTTCACTCAGGATTTCACTCCGATGGGAACTTCCACGAACTCGCCTTACCGGGTGAATGTGACGCTTCCGTCTGCTGGCAGCACCACGGTGCGGGCCATCGCCACGGACCGATTCGGGAACGATGGGCCGGTCGCGGAGCTGGTCATCGCAGTGGTCTCCAATCAGCCGCCCGTTGTCCAGCTCAGTCGGCTGAAACCGGTTTCCGGTCCGGTTGGAAATGGAGACACGCTCACGGTGGAGGTGGCGGCTAGCGATGACGGAGCGGTGGCGCAATTGTCGTTGAGTGCGAGCGGAGCCCTGACTTTCTCCACCAATTTGAACGGCGGAGATGCTCGGTCGTTTAGTTTTGTCATTCCTTCGGCGGCCTTCGGCGGCGCCGCGATTACGTTTGCCGCATCCGCGACGGACGATCTGGGAATTCGTTCAATGGAGACGAATCTGGTGGTCGCGATCGCGGATACGCTGCCGCCACAGGTGAGCATTCTCAGCCCGCCCTCCAATAGCACCCTGGACCCAGCCAGCCCGCTTCTCCTTGACGTGCTGACGCTCGACAACAGCACGAATATTTCGCTAACGGTAGTCTTGTCAGGAGCTATTTCCGCTCAACAAACGGCTGCCGGCGCCGGAGTGGGAAATGCGCCGCGGACAAACCGATTCACTTTGCCTCTGACTGCGGCGATTGGCGCGGGAGGGCTTCTGAACGTGGCCGTGACTGCCTCCGATCCCGCCGGGAACCAAAGCACGGCCGCCACCGCATTCCGCATAGCGGACACTCGCGCCCCGATCCTGCTTTCGAGCAGCCTGACCAACAACACTCCGCAGGTCTCCTTGTGGCTTCCGCAGTTGTCTTACGTCTTTGACGAAGCGCTGGATCCGGCAACAGTCACCACCAACACCGTTCGCCTGACGACCGCAAGCGGATTGGCGCCGTTTTCTCTCCGCCTCGACAATAATGGGAGCAATCTGGTGATTGTGCCGGCGGTTCCGCTCACCCCGGGAACGAAATACACCGCCACGGTAAGCGCCAACGTGGCTGATGCCGCGGGCAACGCCCCCTTCAAGACTCCGCTGGCGATCGCCTTTACCACTTCGGCGGTGCGGAGCATGACGCCGACGAATGGCACGCCAATCGTGCCGGGCCAATCGATCTTGGTCGCTGTTGCGTTGGAGCCTGGTTTTGGCGCGGACTCTCTCCAAATCACCGTGAACGGCGATACTCCCATCGTCATCCCAGCGGATGGCAGCGGCGCTTTTGCGGTCGGCGTTTTGTTGCGAACCAATGCGACCTCCGCGCAAGTGAGACTCACGGTCCAACATGCCGGCGCCCCGCCGTTCGTCTTCCCAGTCTCCTCTCTGAACGTGCGACCCCGCGGCGCGGACGACGATGGAGATGGCTGGCTCAACGGATTTGAGGCAGACCGCGGCATGGATCCTTTTTCGGCCAATCCGGACTCTGAAGATTTCGATCATGACGGATTGACCAATGGCCAGGAGCGAACTCTGGGAACTGATCCCGCCAATCCGGATTCGGACGGCGACGGCTTGTCCGACGGCCTGGAAGTGGCACGGGGAACAAATCCGGTGAATCCGGATACCGATGGTGACGGCCTGATAGACAGTGTGGATCCCGATCCGCTGCAGGCGAACCTTCGGGTGGTTTTGAGCGGCCCCGGCGATGTGACAGTCATCGAGGGGGAGAGGATTTCCTTCACGGTGCAGGCTCAGTCCGCGAATTCGTCGGTGAGTTTGCTCGATTTCGCGAGCCCGAAGGCGATTCCGGCGTTTGCTTCGGTGCTGAGCCGGACCTCGAGTAACACGTCGAGCAATGGGGCAGCGAGTCTTACGATCGAACTGAATCCGCTCCACGATGCCGCCGGAGAGTACGCGCTCAATTTTCGCAGCACGGCGCGCAACGGTGATTCCGGGACTTTCGCGGTGCGGGTCCATGTGCAGGATCAGCCGAACCTTGCGGTGACGCGATGGGCTGCGCCCGTGAGCGGAAACTGGAGCGACGCGAGCCGTTGGACCGCCGGGACTCCTGGTGCTGGGCAGGTGGGAGTTATTGATGCGACCGGCGCCGATTATGTTGTCTCGGTCGACGTTTCGCCCGCGGCTTTGGGAATTGTTTGCAATAGTTCCAATGCCGTCCTGAGAACGGCGGGGAACCCAACTATCGGGGCGGCGGTGGAGGTGCGCTCTGGAGAGTTTCGAATTGATTCCTCGACGACGATCGTGCTCAACGGGCCATTGGCCAACCAAGCAAAGATGACGTGGGTTTCGCGCAATAACGTCTTTGATTTGCAGGGGGTGGGACGGATTCAGAACGCGGGCGTCTGGGAGATTTTCGCCGACCCCGGCTGCCCTGGATGCAGTGCCGAATCGATCGTTCGCCTGCCGGTCGAGGAGGCTGGCCTGCTCCTGTTGAGCCGCGGCTTAGTGAATTTCACCCAACCCTCGAGCCTGACCGTTTCCGGCCAGCTCAATATCGAAGGCGACGGACGGCTTCGCATGGATGGATCCAATCCGGGGCGGGACTTGACGTTGCTGAACGGGAGCGTGCTGCGCGGGGATGGTTCGATTCAGGTCGAAGGCGGCAATCGGATGATCGCGCCCGGGGATTTGGATACGACCCTGGGCGTCAATCTGCGCGATGCCGGTCAACTCCTTGTGTCCGGCACTTACTTCGTGCGCAGCAGCCGCAGCATGAGCGGAACGGTCAGTTCTGACGCGGTAATCATCGCGACGAACGCCACGCTGAGTGTGAGCAGCGCGAACTTTATCGGCCGGGTGGACGTGCAGAACGGGGGGGCGCTGCGGCTGGGCGGCGGGACGGTCAGCTTCCAGACCAATGTGGTGGTGCGCGCTGGGGCGGTTTGGGAAGTTGCCAGCAGCACCACGGTAGCGCTCAACGGGCCGGCCACGAACTTCGGCACGCTGCATTGGATTTCCCGCAACAACGTGTTTGATTTGCAAGGTTCGGGCCGGGTGGAGAATGCAGGACTGTGGGAGGTGTTCGCGGATTCGGCCTGTCCCACCTGCTCGGCGGAGGCAGTGGTGCGGGTGCCGGTCAACGTTCCAGCCGGGGGCAAATTGTTGCTCAGCGGGGGCCTGGTGAATTTCACGCAGCCTTCAAGCCTGACGGTGGCCGGGACGCTGGAGATCGAGAATGGCGGGCGGTTGCGGTTGGATGGAAGCAACCCAAGCCGGGACCTGGTGTTGTTGTCTGGGAGCGTGTTGGCCGGGGATGGGCGGGTTCAGTTGGAGGGCAGCTCGCGGCTGGTGGCGCCGGGCGACTTTGACAGCACGGTGGCGTTGAACGTTTTTGACAGCGCGCAGCTGATGATTCCCGGTGTCTACACGGTCCGATCGAACCGGAGCATGAGCGGAACGGTCAGTTCTGACGCGGTAATCATCGCGACGAACGCCACGCTGAGTGTGAGCAGCGCGAACTTTATCGGCCGGGTGGACGTGCAGAACGGGGGGGCGCTGCGGCTGGGCGGCGGGACGGTCAGCTTCCAGACCAATGTGGTGGTGCGCGCTGGGGCGGTTTGGGAAGTTGCCAGCAGCACCACGGTAGCGCTCAACGGGCCGGCCACGAACTTCGGCACGCTGCATTGGATTTCCCGCAACAACGTGTTTGATTTGCAAGGTTCGGGCCGGGTGGAGAATGCAGGACTGTGGGAGGTGTTCGCGGATTCGGCCTGTCCCACCTGCTCGGCGGAGGCAGTGGTGCGGGTGCCGGTCAACGTTCCAGCCGGGGGCAAATTGTTGCTCAGCGGGGGCCTGGTGAATTTCACGCAGCCTTCAAGCCTGACGGTGGCCGGGACGCTGGAGATCGAGAATGGCGGGCGGTTGCGGTTGGACGGGAGTTCTCCCCAGCGCGCGCTTGATCTATTAACGGGGAGCACGATGGCCGGGAATGGCGTTGTGCAATTCGAAGGCGCTAACGAATTGAGCCTTCCGGCCAACGCGTTTTTGTCCAATTTGGACTGGCGCTTTCTCGGCGCCTCAACGATTTCCGGAAGTTCCGTGTTGACGATTGGCTCTGGAGCGTCGGTTTCATTCGATCACTCCAGCATTTACAGCGGATCGATCGACGTTCAGGGAACCCTGGGAGTCTCGGACGTGAATGCCATACTCAGCGTTGGCGGCACACTCACGCTGGAGAGTTCCGGCACGATTAACAATTCGGGCGCCATAAAGACCGGGGCTTTTGTGAATCGTGGCGGGACCATCGTCGGAACGGCGCCGTCCATCGGCGCCCTGGTTCTGATCTCGGGGCTGCGCGTTCCAGCGCTCAGCGCTTTCAGTAGTGCCTCGGTGAGTTCGATCTTGCTGGAATGGGGTTGCACCGCTTCAGGCAGCTTCACTGTGGAAAGTTCGGTGGACATGCAGGCCTGGCAGGTGGAGACCGCCGTTATGGAAGCCAGCTCCAATCGTTTCAGCGCTCGAATTCAGACGCGCCGTGATGCCGGGCGATTCTATCGCATTCGGCTGGATTCTGGTCGGGCGAATGCGGGCCGGGAACTGTCGCCGGCTCGTTAGCGCCCGGCGGGCCTCGCGTAAGCTGCTGCACAAGAAATTCTACCGAACGGAAAATCTTTTTTAATTATCCATCTTCCCCTCCGCGTGAATTTGGCTACAATTTTGAGTGGAGTGTGAGGAGTACGCTTATGAGATTTGATTGGCAGCAGTTAAGTCCGTGTGAGCGGCAAGTTCTGGTTCGCCATGTCCTTCTCCAGGCGGGAGGGCCAGTTACGCCAGAAAAAGTCTGCTCGGTCATGCAGAAGACCCATCAACTGACTTGCTATACCCGCAAGGATGGCAAAGCGGTGATCGAGTTTGTGACCAAGCGGGGCGTGCGAGCGGGAGTTTCGACCGCTGAGACCTTTACCGAAGGCATCTTTAAGGCGGCCCTCCGAGCCAGGGGCGTGGAAGTGGACGACGGTTTCGGGGGAGTGCTGGGGGGCTTGCGCCGGTCGACCGCGCTGGTTCACGCGTAACGCGCCTCGAACCTTTGCCTGTTTTCAGGCCGCTTCTCGACAAGGGTTGACGAATCAAGCGGCCCCGTTGTCAATGAGGTGGATATCGCATGACGCATTATCCTCTCTATTTGGACGGGCGGTTCGTTCCTGGGGATTCAACTCAGGCCGTGGTCAATCCGGCCACGGGTGAAGCTTTCGCCTCCATCGGCCTCATTGGCCGTTCCGCCGTTTCCGCCGCGATTGGCCGGGCTCACGCTGCCTTTGGCAGTTGGCGGAAGCTCACGGCCCGCACGCGCAGTGAATGGCTCCAAAAGCTCGCCGTGGAAATGGAGCGGCGTTCCGAGGTTTTTGCCCGAACCATCACCGAGGAGAACGGCAAGCCGCTCAGCCAAAGCCGCGCGGAAACTTCCATGGCCATTGACCATGTCCGCTGGTTTGCGGAGGAGGCCAAGCGTGGTTACGGGCGCGTCATACCGCCTTGGGTGGAAGGAAAGAGGAATCTCGTGGTGAAATCTCCCCTGGGGGTGGTTGGCGCGATCGGCCCCTGGAATTTCCCGTTGATGCTTGGGGTGCGCAAGGTGGCGCCAGCGCTGGCCGCGGGCTGCACCGTTTTGCTTAAGCCGGCCCGGCAGACGCCGCTCGCTTCGACGGTTTTCGCCGAATGCGTTCATGCCGTTGGTTTGCCGGCCAATGTCTTCCAACTGATCCAGGGCCCAGCGGCGGAGATTGGCGCGGAGTTCCTGGGCAATCGCCTCTGCCGAAAGATCACTTTCACCGGATCCACGGAAGTGGGACAGGTCTTGATTCGCGGCGCGGCCGAGCAAGTGAAGCCGCTCTCATTGGAACTGGGCGGGCAGGCGCCGTGCCTGGTGTTCGATGACGCGGACTTCGGTCAGGCGTTGGAAGGAGTTCTGATGGCGAAGCTGCGGAACACCGGACAATCGTGCATTGCGGCGAACCGCGTCTATGTGCAGCGCGGGATATACGAGCGGTTTGTCGTCGCGCTGGTGGAACGAATGAAGGCGATGAAAATGGGCGATGGTTTTGATCCGGAAGTCTCGATGGGTCCGCTGATCGATGTCCCAGCGCTGGAGAAAGCGGAAGAGCATGTGAATGACGCCGTCCGGCGGGGCGCTCGCTTGTTGTGTGGCGGCCGACGGATTTCGGAAAGGGCCGGCTTCTTTTTTGAGCCCGCGGTCCTGGCGGATGTGCCACCCGATTCGCTCTGCGCGACCGAGGAAACTTTTGCGCCGGTTCTGCCGGTTTTTCCATTTGCCAGTGAAGAGGAGGCGATCGGCCTTGCGAACCGCTCGCCGTATGGCCTGAGCGCTTATGCGTTCACTCGAGACCTGTCGCGAGCCTTTCGTCTGATGGACCAGTTGGAGGCGGGCACCATCGGCATCAATGACGGCGTGCCGACCGCGACCCAGGCTCCGTTCGGCGGAGTGAAGCTCAGCGGCTGGGGGCGCGAGCTGGGAATTGAGGGGCTCGATTCCTTCCTCGAAACCAAGCATATATCGATCGGCATCGAACCTTGAGATCAGGACAGGACGGTCTCAGCGGTTCGTTACGGGGGATGCCGTCACGGCGGCGCTAAACGCCAGTTCCGGATCTCCCCGCCGCTCGAGAGTTTGGCAAAGGGTGCGGAGGCTGGGGCGCAGACGGCGCGCCGGGAGCGGTTTGCCGTTTATTTCGAGTGCGACGGGTTTCTCGAAGTCGATCAGCCGTTGGTCCACAAAAACAGTGATCTCCGGGACTTCTGGGCTGAGTGTGATTTTGATCGAGTTGCCGTGAATCTGCGCATCGATTTCGCGCTTCTTGGCCGGGGCGCCGCAGTGGATCCAGTAGAAATCGGTGATCACTTCGTCGGTCAGGCTCCAGGTCAGCTCGGTCGGAACCGGATTTCGGACGGCGGGATACATCTCGACGATCTTATCGCGATCGGGCAGGCCGGTGTGGCCGTTCCCTTCGATGACCTGGATGGCGGCCGGGTAGATATCCGTTCGCTGGCCGCGCAGCGCCTGGAGTTCGGCGCGGAACTTCAGATTGCGATCGTAACGGCCGTAAGCGGTATCCTTGTCGCCGACCATGGCGGTAAACTGGGTGTTTCGCAGAGTGCGGGCGGTCGTCTCGCCATCGGTGGGCGCGGCGGCGCTGGCATGAATGGCGGCAAAGCGGTCAGGCATTTTTGGGCCGATCGCATAGGCGCCGTAACCACCGTGGGAATAGCCCATCACGAAGACCTTGTTGGGATCGACCTCGCCAAACGCGAGGAACTGCTCTACGAGGCTGGAGACAAGGGGGTAAACGTAAGTGTCATAAAAGCCGTTCCAACTGTCGTTGGGCGCTCTCAGGGCCAGATAGAGGTAGCCGCCGACTTCAGAGTGATCCCGGTAGTAAATCTGCATATGCTTCCATTGGCTGTCGTTCACTTCGGGAGGAACCCCGCCCCCTCCATGCATGGCGATGAATAGCGGCCAACCGCTGGCCGGGCGCACACCCACTTGCTTGACGGCATAGGGGCTGAGGTGCTTGCCATATCTCACCTGTCGTTGCGCGAAGTCCTCGCGGCTGGCTTCAAGAGCGGGTGATTGACGGTAGGCTTCCCATGCGATTCGCCGGACTGCCGGTTCGTTTTCCTGCAGCAGGAGATCGAGGGAATGTGGGAATCTCCATTGCTCCCGCTCCTCGAAAGGGGCCGCAAAGTAGGCAGCCAGTTCCTGGCGCAGATGCTTTTCATCCGGCGCTTTTAACGTTTTTTTGATCGGCGGCGGCGCGTAGCACATTTGGGAGGGGAGCCGGGCCAGCGGCCTGTCCGCGAGCGTGACGATGACAAGCTCCTGGGCGTTTGTGCCGCCGCGAACGGTTTGCGGGCGGGCGGCGCCCTCGACTCGCACTTCGTAAGAGCGGCCACGTTCGATCTCAAAAGGGAGAATGTCATTCAGGTCAGCCGATTCATCCCGGCTGTACCCTTCCTGGCTTGAAGGATGATTCTGAGTGGAACTGAGCGTGACCCGGGCTTTGACCCGCAGGCCCGCCGGGCGATCGAGCACTTTTACCAGCAGGCGGGTCTTGCCCGGATCGTTCGCGGGGTGATTGGGCGTGTAGCGATCGGTAACGTTGACCGCGGAGACGAAGGTCACGTTGCCCGACCAGACCATGGGGAAGGCGAGCCCGGTCCGGGCGAAACTGCTGGCGTAGATGGCGTGGCGCGGATCATCCTTGGTCGCTTGCGAGGCGTCGTGGACGAACCATCCGCGATCCAGTCCGGCCGGGTCGGGTTCGGCGGCCCCGGCGAAATGCCAGCCGTTGTCCCAGATCTCGACCCAGGTATGATTTCCGCGTTCGTTGGCCCAGAGGGGTGTTCCCGCGATCCGGGCCGGAACGCCGACGGCGCGGCAGGCATCCACCAGCAGGATGGAAAGGCCAGTGCAGGTGGCGATTTTGGAATCGAGCGTTTCGAGAGGGCCCTGATTGGCGCTGCGCCGCTGGGTCGAATAGTGCACGCCGGTGAGGGGGAAGAGTTTTTGATTGAGGCGCTGCGCCGCTTCGGCCGGCGTTTTGCAGTCCGCGATCAGCGGCGCGGCGAGGTCATGCATGCGCCGGCGCCAGTGGTCACGGGATTCGTCGACCGAGGCATACGGCAAAATGTCGTTCAGGAAGATCGGGAGCGGGATGAGGTCCCGCCAGGGAGCGGCGTCAAACGCCTCGTGAGCCAGCGCGGCATTCTCGAGCAAATAGGCGGCCTTGAGCGTCTGAAGATCCGGCGCCGGCATGTTCTCGACCAGGAAGCGCATGGCGCCGCGCTGCCGTTCCGGCGCTTCGTGCAAGGCGCGGGCGATTTCGGTGCGATTGGCCCCGGCTTCTCGCAGCGCGCGCTCCAGCGATTCAGGTTGCTCACCGGCCAACGTGATTCGGCCCGCCAGCGCAACGCCCAGCACAAGGAGAAAAGTGGTTCTGAACACAGCCGCGTTTTAAGGCGCTTCTCCGGGGTCCGGCAAGCAAACAAAGCGAACCCCTGGATCTGTTGCGATAAGTTTCCTCCGGTTTAGCCAGCAAAGCGGGGGTGGAAGGTTTTGACACCGGGTGGATTCCGAAACACTCTCCGTAACCCATGAAATCCTCGTTCACTCATCTCCGCGCAGCGATTCTCGTTTTGCCGTTCCTGTCGATTCTTGCGCCAGTGCGGGCGGCGGAACGCGCCCCCGTGATCGACAACGATCAGGCCCGCGTGCTGGTCGTGACGTCCGCTCCCGGCGCGAAGAGCGCGCTGCACGAGCATAAAATGAATCGCGTCATGGTCTATCTGGACGCCGGGCAGATGACGCTGACCAACCTGGACGGCCGGGTGGAGAAACTGAACTTCAAAGCGGGGGAGGCTCTCTGGAGCCCGGTCACTGGATTGCATGCGAGCTTCAATGCCAGCGACCACCCGGTTCGGATTGTCGAGATTGAGTTGAAGTCGAGCCCATCCGGTCCGGCTCGCTTCAAACAATCCTCCCTTGATCCCGTGAAAGTCGACCCGAAGCGCTATCACGTGGAGTGGGAGAACGACCAGGTGCGGGTGCTGCGAGCGCGCTACGAGCCGCATGAGAAAGGGGTGCTCCATGAGCACTCGTTGAATCGAGTGGTTACGTTCCTGACGGACGGCAACATGAAAGTCACGACGCCTGATGGCTCGGCCAAAACTCTGAAGGCCTCCGCCGGGGACGTGAATTGGGGCGGGAAAGCCCGGCACATTGAGGAGAATCTGTCGGATGGCCCGTTTGAAGTCATGGTCGTTGAGTTCAAAAAGTAGCCGGGGTGTTGGCCGCTCAGTCTGAGCGAGCCCGGAAGAAGCGGGAAGCTGAGTTTGTTCCTGGGTCCTGCAGGGGTTGAAGGACGTTGGTGGCGGTCTGGGAGGGCAAGGCGGTCCAGGCGGCTGCGTTAAGATCGTCTTTGTACTCCAGGTGATACTTACGGCCCGGCTCGGCAGCCAGATTGACCGAAAAGCCGGCAGCCGAGATTTGAGGGCGGAGCAGATGGAGCGGTTGCGAGTCGGCCGCCGCTCCGGTGTGGCGCGGATTGCCTTTGAACATCGGCCACGCGCTTTGGGCCAGAGGAGCGCTGCCTTCGAAGGCGTAGAGCCGCCCGTCATACGAGCCGATGTAAACCGTTCCGTCCGGGCCGATCAGCGGTGATGAGAGAACCAATCCTCCGGTGGCGAATGACCATTTCTCCACGCCAGTCGCTCCGTCGATCGCATAGACTTTCTGATCTTGCGACCCGATGTAAACGGTTCCGTCGGCAGCGACAGCGGGCGAGGAGTGAATCGTGTCGAAGGTGAGAAAGCGCCATTTCTCCGCGCCGGTTTGGGAATCGAGGGCGTAAAGAATGCCGTCGTTGGCTCCGACATAGAGGGTCCCGTCTGGACCAAGCGCCGGTGAAGAAGAGATCGAATCTCCGGTGAGGTGAGCCCATTTCTGCGCCCCCGTTTGGGGATCGAGGGCGTAGACGAACTTGTCGAAAGCTCCGATAAAAACGGTGCCATCCTCACCGATCGCGGGGCTGCTTTGCACAAGGTTCAGAGTCGCGTTGCTCCATACCAGGCTGCCGGAGATGGAACTTAGAGCCAAGATGGGGCGGGGAGACGGACCATTATACTGCCGACCGCCCAACCCAAAAAACAGTTGGCCCCGCTTGTCCAAGGTGGGCGAGGAGAAGTTTGGGAAAGAGTCACTAGCAAAGAAATTTACATGGCTGCCGGTCCAACGCGGTTTTCCAGAAATTGCATCCAAGGCAAACTCAATCCCGGCGATGCTAAGGGAAAACAGGCTTCCATCCGGGCTCAAAGTAGGCGTTGCATAGACGGCTTGGGGGAGATTCGTCGCGGTTGGATAGAGCCATCGTTTGGCGCCAGTGAAACCATCCAGCGCGAGCAAGCCGTTGGATACTCCAATAAAGACAGAGGCGTCGGTGGCAACCGTGGGCGACGAGTAGATGGCGCCACCGGTATTGGTTTTCCAATGGAGTGATCCGTTTGCGGGGTCGATCGAGTAAATCGTTCCCGCGAGGCTGGCGAATAATAACCAGCCATTGGCGCCGAAAGCCGGAGAGGAGCGGATCGCCGAGTCTGCCGTAAAACTCCAGCGAAGGTCGCCAGGAGCCGCACTCGCCGGCAAGACAGTGAACGCGATGAGGCCAGCGAGGGGAACGAGCGCGAGGACTTGCGTGCGAATGAAGTGAATCATCGGCTTTCCTTGGGCACGAGATAATCGGTGGTCCAATCGGGGGGAGGCGGGATTTGGGAGGGATCGTGACCGAAGTAGGTGAACAGTGAAGCATCCAGACCATCAGCTAATCCAGCCTTCGCCATGCGGATCCGCCAATCCTGATCTGTGAGGCGGGTTGGAGCGCCGATCACCGGGAACTCAAACTGGCTCAGCACAGGCCCGGCATACACGCAGCGATCCGTGCCATAATTCGCCGCGATCAAAAGCAGGTTCGCGTTGCCCAGGGCTTCATGGAGCACGCTGCCGGGGTCGCCGCAGACATCGCACGGGACATCCGTATGGACATCAGTCACGAGCGCGTCCCAATGAACTGCCCCAAAAGTCTCGTCGAACGACACGGGCAGGGAAGAGGCGTATGTAGAGCGATAAAAGATGGTGGGATACCAGCCGTCACGGATAGTCCAATAGCCCGCATAGCCGCGCTGGCCTTCCAGCGTGGAGGAGATGAAATCTTCTTCCGCCCGCGAGAAAGGCTCCTGACGGAGTTCTTTCTCACTCATGGTTTGCAGGGTCTTAGCGATGTCGGAAAAGTGGGCGAGAAACGCCAGTTGCGCGGACCGGAGGTTCGTCTGAGATCCATAATCCGTGGTCTGAAGGAGAACAGCGACAGTGCCCGCCATTTCGGCAAGGCGTTGCCAGAAGGCGGGGCGAGGCTCAACGAATCCCTTGGGATAAGAGCAGACATAGTTATTGGCGTAAGACTGTTTGACGTAAAGAGTCGTGTCGTGGCGGAGTTCGGTCCAGGAAGCCAGTTGCGTGTTCACATCCTTCATGGCCCAAGCGTGGGTGCGCAGGGCGTCAGGCTGCCGAGCGTCATTGGCGAGGGGAGTGGAAAGTTCGCGGAGCGAGTCGAGCCAGTTCATGTAGATGTTCTCGCGCCAGGCGGAGGAGGGCTGCTGCTCGATCACGGCTCGCACCGCAGCCAGATTGTGTTGATAGTTCAGGCCGTCCCGAAAAGGGGCGGGGTAGTTGGTCGCACCGGTGGCGTTGGTCATGCGCGCAGCCAGATTGGGGACGATCTGATTGTTGCCTAAGACGCCGAAAGCGATGTCGATAGCGCTGGGCACCCGGCGATCCACCTTGTTCGTCAGTCCATTCTCGACCCAAAGAATGCGATCCGCCGTTATTTGGCTGAGCGCCCAGCTATCGAGGGTGAATTTCTGGCCAAAAACCGTGAAGGAATGCGGGAGGGCGGCGGGTGGACCGCCCAATGGCGAGACAAAATAATCGCTATTGATGTTCTGCGCTCCCACTGTTCCGGTTTGCAGCAGGGATTGAAAATTCAGGAGCGTGTTGAGATCTGCAATATCGGCCAATCGGTGGATGCCTGCCGCCTCCAGCAGATCGCCCAATTGTGCGAAGATCATCGAGTCGGTCCAGCCGACGAACGCGGAAATGAGCCGTTCGCTTTGCTGCCAGCGGTTGAATTGGCCGGAATCGCGCAGCAGTTGATTTAAAATAATGGCGGTGCCCAGTTCTCTGGGCGGGGCCATATGTTCGGGGGTGCAGTCCGAATCCATGTAAGGTCCCCCGGCGATCCGAAGGTCGATGCGGCCCAACCACATGAGACAGCGAAAATAGTTGGTAAATGGATTCGAAAATGGAGGGTAGACAGAAGCGTAATCGAGATAATGGCCGCGGGGTTGAAACTGGGAGAAATCGACACCGCGCGGCTCCCCAAACAGGTTAAAACAGGTGTTCAACTGGAGGCCGTTGACGCTGTTCAAGGTGGTCTGCACCCGCGCATCCTGCCCCATTTTGGAGGCCACATTCTGGCCGGCCAACAAAGAACGGGCGACCGCGATGAAATAGTCCGCATCCAGCAGGCTGTCGTGCAGGACGGAAGGGCTTTGAGCCGCAGCGCCGGGAATCTCCCCGGCCATGCCGTCCAGGATCTTTTGGAAATTGGTGACAAGAATCCCTTGCTC
>CAZMKE010000050.1:0-16094 GCA_964566945.1 uncultured Verrucomicrobiota bacterium
AAATTTCTCCCACAGCCCACCCGCGGATCACACGTTGTTCCTAAGACGGATACGATCGATCTTGCGCTGCGACCGACGGAGCTGTTGATCTTCGGAAATCCCAGAGCGGGGACGCCGCTGATGCAGTCGAATCAAACCATCGGCATTGACCTGCCGCTGAAAGTGCTGGTGTGGCAGGACGAGTCCGGCCGGACATGGCTCAGCTACATGAAACCAGAATGGATTGCCAGGCGGCACGGCGTGGACGTGGACCGGGCGCAGTCTGTCGGCGTCATGGAGCTTGCGCTCGCGACTTTGGCCAGGAAGGCGACCCAACGAGCCGGTTGATGGAAGGGCGATGGAGAGAGCGTACTGGGAGAGGCTTTGAGATTCTCAGGTTTTTAAGCGTTCGGGCGCTCTGGGGCGTTTCTTCCGGTTATGGCCAGGCCTGAAGCGTGGCTCAACGATATCGAGGTGACGCCGTGAAGCTCCGGTTGGGAGCGGGCACCGGGGATCAAGTTGTTCCCCTGGAGACGGACTCTCGGCGGGCCGCGCGCGGAACGGCCCGCCGGGAGGCGGTCAAACGGCAAGATGTCAAAGAACAAGCGCAGCCAGCAAGTGCTGGAGCGATATCAACGCAGCGTGCCTCCGGAATTCATCGGGTTCCCGGATCGCATACGTGGAAAACAAGTTTGAAACCTGTCGGCCTGAATCGGTCGCCTGGCGCCTGGGGATGAAAGTTGGAACCGGGCCTGTCGCATGCGGGATACGCCCCGGGAGGGGGCAGCGCGGTGGACCAAAACGCAGGGCGAAAGTGGGACAGTTGCGGGCCGGCCCACGGGCCGGGGCCTGGGCGCGGCAGGTGCAATGTTGCACTCATATCGATGTGAAATGTCTTTCTGGCAACGGGTTGCAGAGCGACCCGAGGGGCCAGAACTGCGAGGTCCGGTTGGGCCGCTTCCACGAAACTGTCCCAAAACTTTTGTGAAACTGGAGGTACAGTCGGGCGAAGTCCGAAGTCCGAAGTCCGAAGTCCGAGATGAGCAGAGAGCTTGGAGAGATGGGGCAAGGCTGAAGGTTGAAGGCTCAAGGCTAAAAAAATCCGAGTGTTGAAAGGCCCGGGAAAGGGAAGCGGCCCCGGGGTTGGGACTGCGGCCGGAGGGGCACTGGGGCTGACCGCTGAGGGCTGAGCCGAAATGCCGGCGCAGCTCTGAGATGTCCTTTCCAGTGACCGGAGCTGAGAATTTCTGGTCACTAAAACAATGTAGTCGCAGAGTGCTTAAAGTGTCAACTGATTGGATCCGGACAGGATTGTTGTGTTCATGTTTGCGGCCTTGTTCACGTATGCGTGAACGTTGCCTAAAGCGTGAACGCTCGCAAGGAAAAGCCTGCGCATGTTCACGCTGAGATGTCCTTCCCACTGATCGGAGTTGAGGATTTCTGGTCACGAATGAGATGCAGTCCCAGAGTGTTTTCTGTGTCAACGATCGGGTTTCCGAAAAGCATCACAGCAAGCGGAAATTGGGAGGGCAGGCTTAAAGATTGAACTGTCCTGCCGCGCTTGGAATGTGGCATTGCTCTAGTCAGACCCCTTTTTTGGGATGTGGCGTTGCTCTAGCCGACCCCTTTTTCCTTTTTGGACGCTAAATTCACCTCGACAATTTTGGGTTTGATTTGGAACATCCGCGCGGTGAAACCCAAAGCAATAGACCTTTTTTCTGGTTGTGGCGGCTTGACGCTCGGCTTGAAGCAAGCGGGCTTTGAAGTCATTGGGGCCGTGGAGGTTGATGATCTCGCAGCGAAGACATACGAGGCCAACCATCCTGAGGTGACCGTTTGGAAAAATGATATTCGGGACGTAAATGTTCCGGACGTTTTAAACAAACTAAGAATCTCCAAAGGAGAACTGGATCTCCTCGCTGGTTGTCCGCCGTGCCAAGGATTTTCAACAATGAAAACGTTGAACGGTAACGCGTCGGACGACGATGATCGAAACGATTTGGTGTTCGAGTACTTGCGTTTCGTTAAAGAAATGCAGCCGAAAGCATTAATGATGGAGAACGTTCCTGGCTTGGCAAAAGATCAGCGGTCCAAAACATTAGTCGTGGAACTGAAAGAACTCGGTTACTGCTGCTCGTTTGACGTCCTAAACGCTGCGGATTATGGAGTTCCGCAGAGGCGAAAGCGTTTCATTCTTTTGGCTGGTAAATCCCTATCTGTCGATTTTGGCACCCGCGCACAACGTCGCAAGACCGTGCGCGAAGCTTTTACCCTTTTGAAAAAAATCCCGAAAGACGATCCACTGCATAACATCAAGGAGCATCGTTCCAAGCGGATTCAGGATTTGATCGCGATGATTCCACCGAATGGCGGCAGCCGTCGAGACCTGGCAGAGGAGTATCAGCTCCCATGCCACAAGCGATGCGATGGATTTAAGGACGTATATGGGCGGATGGCCTGGGACGAAATTTCCCCAACTATCACCGGTGGATGTTTCAATCCATCAAAAGGACGTTTTTTGCATCCTACGTTGAATCGCGCGATCTCCCTGAGGGAAGCCGCCTTGCTCCAAAGTTTTCCTCCAGACTATCAGTTTTCGCTTGAACGTGGAAAATCCGCGGCCGCTCAGATGATTGGCAATGCATTGCCCCCTGAATTTATTCGCCGGCACGCGGTGAAAGTAATCAAATTCCTGCAAGAAAGTTAATGTGAGCGCACCGGATCGTAACTGTCTCGTCATCCTGCAAAACCGGGACGATACGAAATACAATGACTTCATCGGAAAATTTTATCACTTTCCGAAAAAGTATCTGAAATTGTTGTCAGTTGAAGGCTCGGAATTTGTTTACTACGAACCCAAAAAGAAAGGCGACGGTGTTTATTTTGGGTTTGGCCGCACGGGCAAAGTTTTTCCAGACCGCCGCGAGGCCGATTGCTATTTCTGCGAGATTAAGGGCTACAAAACATTCACCGATGTTGTCGAATTTGAAGGGCCGGATGGTAAACAGCGGGAATCTGGCCCCACGTATAATTCGCAAAACGCCGTTCGGAGAATTTCTCCAGAAGTCCTCGACGGGATTTGCTTGGACGGCGGAATCAAACTCAATTTCACAGCCGATGCTCATTTGTTGACAGTTCTGGGCGAGCAACTGATTTCATCGGAGCAAGTCGGTATTTTGGAGTTAGTTAAGAATGCGTATGACGCAGGGGCGACGAAGTGCACCGTAAGAATAGAAGGTCTCGATCTCTTGCCGCCAAAAACAGAAGAGTACTATTATTCAGCTTTTCCTGGGCCGGTCGTCGTAATCCAAGACAACGGACGAGGAATGGATCGTTTCGCAATTGAGCATGGCTGGCTTCGTCCCGCTTCGACAATTAAAACCGATGTGAAAGCGCGGTTGAAGCAGGAGCGTCAAGCAGCAATCGAACATGGGTCGCTTGGGACTTTTAACATGCTCGTTAAGACTCTTAAAGCAGAGCACGGGGGCAGGTTGCCGCTTGGTGAAAAAGGTGTTGGTCGATTTGCCACCCACCGCTTAGGTCGCAAAGTCCTTATCACGACAAAAACAGCTGATAACGATTACGAATACGTGCTCTCAATCGACTGGGATCAATTCGATTCAGCGGCCCTCGGTCGTGCCATCGATCTCGATTCGGTGGGTGTCGCTTTAAAACGACAATCGCCAACCCGCGACTACGGAAAAACAAATTCTGGGACACGAATCGTGGCTTACTCTGGGAGGCAAGAATACCCGCTCAGTGAGGACATCGTTCGAAAAATTTCTCGGGCACTGCACAAGTTACGGTCACCGTCACACGCGCCGGGGCAGTTTGATGTTAAATTTGAATGCCCACAGGTAGAGCATTTAGAGGAACGACCTTGGCCTCAAATTTTCCCGCCGATATTTTCAATTGTCGCGCTGGTTGACGAAAAGGGCTTTGCAGACCTCGAATTAAAATTTGATCCTCCTAAGTCTGTGCCCCTTCCAGCGGAGAACCCTCCTCCTCGTAAAGATTTTCCATTAAGATCGCTCGAAAAGGACTACTGGCTCCTGGGACCGGGAAGTAAAGAATTTCGCGACCCAAAATGTGGAGCATTCTATCTGCGCGTGGACTTTTGGTACCGTGCGACTCCCTGGATTGAAGGCCCCGACAAGACAGATTTCGTAAAATACCTCGACACTTACGGCGGAATTTCAATTTTCCGCGACGGTCTAAATATTTTCCCTGCGGAATGGGGAGCAGAAGTAGACTGGCTCGAACTTACGAAACGGCATATCCGTAGCGGTGATCGATTGTCGTACCGCGAAATGATTGGGAATCTGGAAATTGATCAATCAAGCAATCTCCGACTTGTTGACAAAACGGACCGACAAGGAATGATCAACAACGAAGCTTATCGCGATCTATCAAAGTTAGTTCGTGCGATCGTCCTATTCGTCGAAAACGAATTTCAAGGAAAACGAGAAAGATACAACGCGCTCACAGCCGGCCTCACTCGCGATCCTAAGAAATTAGGGGACCTCTCCAAGCAAAGCTCAAACTTGATCAGCAACATTACCAGGAAGTACGATGTTGAGAACGATCCACTTCAGCTACTTATTGATTTCGGCACCCCGACCGAAAGAGCCGAGAAACTCGTTGATTTGAGCCGGTCTCTTAAGAATCTTCAAAAGAGTTTAAAGATGATGCAAGAGGTTCAAGACCTCTTGGCAGAGCAGGCTGGATTTGGCCTAGCGATTGCAGTTTCAGTTCATGAGTTAGCGAAGATTACCAGCAACTTTTACTACAGTGTTTCTAAACTGATTCGAACAAAGAAGTTGGACGAGAAGGAACTTCAAAAGCTGCAAGAATCGTCTGAGGCATTGGGCTCAGAATTAAAGCGCCTCGGGCCCGTGCGGGCTGTTCGAAATGAAAAGCCCAAGAAATTCAATATCGGCGAGGCGATTCGCTATTGTGCAGCGTTGTCCGAGCGGCGATTTGAAAAGTCCACGATTACGATGGATTTCGAAGGAGGTGAGGACTTTCCGGTATTTGCCCGCTTCGGCGCCATTGTCCAAGTGATCTCAAACCTCATTGATAATAGTTGCTATTGGCTTGATACGACTAATGAGCGTAAGCGATTGATCAAAATCAAGGTGTCGGCGGAGGATCGAACCGTGTTGATCGCTGATTCTGGACCGGGTTTGGATGAGGCGATCCGGCCCTACTTATTTCAGCCTGGATATAGTCTTCGTGAGCCCGCCAGCGGACTGGGACTTTATATCTGCAAATATTATATGCGGACTGCGGGAGGCGATGCATATGAAGCTCACACTGCCCAAACCACTGACCTGCCGGGTGCCCAATTCATTTTAGACTTCGGACGAGTTCCTAAAGGGGACGAAAATGAATAAATACAGCTTGTATGTGAGCGACGACGCTCTCCCTGTCCTATCCGGCGGCATCGTGCGGAATGAAGATATTCTGGAACATCCGGCTCTTCGACACTTGATTGATGACGCTAAAATTCAATGGCCGGAACCGGAGGTTCGCGACCTTTTGGATAAAGTCACGGCGGCAAATACTGAGTGGAATGTCCGTGCAGCCCGCAACCCTGAGTTTTTTTTGAAGGAATTTGACAATCGCCTGATCCGTCCCGATGTCGTCGTGTTTGATTGGGACTACGCTGGACAACAAAATAGTACGGATCAATACCTGCTCGATATTCTGGGACGGACATATTGTATCGTCCAAATTTACACTGGGGCCGACAAGTTGGAGGAGATTTCAGCCTTGTTAGCGACGGAGAAATTCTTGCCATTCAAATCGCGTTTGGATGTTAAGGAAAAGAGCAAGGTTGATTCAGCGGAATTACTGAAATCAGTTGAGGAGAAGCGGAAAAGGAATTTCTCCTATGCGTTCGGGTCTAAGCTTCGAACCACGACGTTAAACTCCGTCGAAGAGATTTTGGTTTCACTCGGAAAAAATTCCATCGACCATGTGATGGGAGTGCTCTCAACTCAAGGGACGACGGAAATCGAATTTAGGGATTTGGTCGTCGAAAAACTGCGCGCTCATTTGCTCGAAGACCCGGCATTTTTGGAAATCGCGAATGCACAAGGCATCCAAACGGAAAAGGTGAACGCACTCGTTGATTTGGTAGCGGAAAAGCTCCGTAACGATCTGAATTCACAAGACGTTTCTCTAAAGGTAGCCGGCAAAGGAATAAAAGCGACGGACAAAGAGGCAGAAACTGCCGCAATCTCCCTTTGGTCGTATCGGTTGTATTATAAGCCCTCTGATGACGTGGTTCGCCGAGGAGACATCATCAAGATTAAGGATAAAGACGAATTGTTCTTAGTTGTGACTGCGGACTGCGATTTGCACCGGCTGTGGAACAAGAACTGTGGTCACATCAATCTGGTTCCGGCTTTCGCAGTCGCGAAAGAAGCCAAACTCGAAAAGCGATTTAACTTTAAAAAGTTTACGGTCGGTGGACTCAATAATGTTGGCACTTCATTGTTGAACCCTCCCGACAGACTCGGGGGCAGCATTCTCCTCCCATTCGTGCCTTTGGCCGGAAAGATCACCGATTTTCTTTTGTTTCCAAAAGAAATCATCAGCATCGAAGTTCCGGCGCCAGCCGGTGCCTGCGATGATATAAGCAAGATTCGCGAATGTCGCCTCGACTATGCTGCATTTGGTGGATACGAGCGTGTTTGCGCAATGTCCGAACCATTTCTCACTCCCCTCATAGGCGCACTTTTCGGTGAACTGGCCGGGCATGGGGTTCCAGATTATCCACAGGTAGTTCGAGATGTAATTAAGACACGCATTGTGGAAGCATTAAAATAGTTCTTCTGGTGGACACGTTTTCATCGCAAAAAAGATCGGAAATAATGCGTCGGGTCCGATCCCGCGGTAACCGTGCCACGGAGGGTGCTCTCGTACTGTTATTTCGGCGTCACAAAATTACCGGCTGGCGGAGAAATTACCAAGGATTCGGCTCGCCTGATTTCGTTTTTTTGAAATGCAAACTCGCCATCTTTGTCGATGGATGTTTTTGGCATTGCTGTCCAATACACGGCACTAAACCTGCGACAAACCGGGAATTTTGGGAAAGAAAACTTCTTCGAAATTCGAATCGTGATTTAAAAGTTACAAGGGAACTCACTAGTCGTGGGTGGCGCGTACTGCGCATTTGGCAACATGAACTGCGATGTCCCGATCAGGTTATGAAAAAGGTCTTACGGAAATTGAAGGTCGTTCGTCAGACCGACAAAAGGTCATGAATCACGATTGGAAGCAATATGAGAGGTTTGTTTCGAAGTTAGTGGCGGAACAGTTGGGCACGGATTTCTGTGTAACTCCGAACGCACGGGTTAAGGGGCGCATCAGCGGACGGCGCAGGCAATTGGATTTATTTATCGCCTCTCGACACGACGCTGATAGCAGTCGGAATATGATTGTTGATGCAAAAAAGAGAGCGCGCGCGATTGACGTAACGCACGTAGAAGCCTTTCGCGGTTTGATGCAGGATGTCGGGGTCGCGCATGGGTATTTAGTCTGCGCATCGGGCTTTACTGTTGCCGCGAAACGAAGGGCGGAAAAGGCCGTTACGATTTCTCTTTTACCATTGGAGGTCCTCGAGCGATTTGCACCCCTTCGATTTGAGAGATGCTGCGCTGCTGGATGTGCTGGATATCTATTCTGGGATGGATTTCCTCAAGCGACTCTGGGACTCCAGAAGATTGGATCAGAAAATGGACAGATAATAGCAGCCCCTCGAACATGGAGGGTTGGGAAATGTGATAAATGTCGTAGGTTTCACGTGGATTGTTTGACGTGCGGGGATCGCAAACCAATGGGAAATGAAGATGAACACAAATGTCAGTGTCCAGGTTGGTTTTGGCTGTCGTCGATAGAGGAAGACGACGCGGATGAATCGTTCGCAGAACTTCACCTAATTTCGGTTTATGCGGCCAATGGAATCACGGTGAGCCGAAAACCGCTTTAGGGTGTGCAAAACTGGTCGTGAGTCCATAATCCATTCGTCGTTTTTGCGTCCGGTGACGACCGAGAACAACAGCAGGGTAGATTTGAAAAAGCGATCCGAATCGGTCTTTTCATCAAATCCGAGAGCCAAAACTTTCAGAATACAGAATTGCCGAAATCTCTTCTGTTTGTTCGTACTTTTGTTCTTAAAAACAGGAGGAAAAACATCGAAACCCAAAAGAAAATCGGGTTTTGCTAGGAAATTGAAAAGTGGAGCGGGTGAAGGGAATCGAACCCTCGTCTCAGGCTTGGGAAGCCCACGTTCTACCATTGAACCACACCCGCACGGAGCGGAGTGAATTGTTAGCATCGAAAGGGGGCGAGGGCAAGGAAACAGTATCGAGAAAAGGCTGAAGGCTGAAGGCTCAAGGCTAAAAAAGGGGAATGGGGGGCTGACGGAGGGCGTATTCTGCCGCGAAGGAGCGGAGGGAGCGCAAAGATTGGAGCAATTCGGGAGGGGAGGTTGAACAGGAGGTAACGGAGTGAACAGAGAAGGGAGCAGCGGGAAAAGGCTCAAGGCTAAAAAAAAGGGCCGCGCAAGGGCGCAGGGAGTGCAAAGGAAAGGACTTTAAGGGGACATTCGGCCGCAGAGATCGCAAAGAACACAGAGAAGGGAAAGGATGGGGAGAGCAGGGAGCAGCGAGAAAAGGCTGAGGGCTCAAGGCTTAAGGCTAAAAAAGCAGGGAACGGGGGGCGCGGAGCACGGAGCAAACCGGAGCTGGCTTTTGCTGGGGTGGTGGCAAGGGAAGGCCGGGAAAAGCGCGGGGTTGTGAAATTTTTCACAAGGAGGTATGGTTTTTGTTCGCTGCCGAAAATATTTCCACGCTGGACGGCGTCAATGGAATGTTATCTTCGGTTGTTTATCATTGGTGTGAAAATGAGAAGTGTTGCTTTGGCTGGTTTGAAGAGGTTTTTTCCCCTGGGTGTTTCGCCGCTGGTCATTTTTTTGGCTGCGGGCTGTGGGGATTCGGAGGTGAAGACGTACCGGGTGGCGAAGGAGGAGGGGGCTCCGCCCGTGGCTTCGCAACCAGCTGCACCGGAAGGACATGACCATTCGGGGCATGGGATGCAGGGGACGGTGGCGCTGCCGAAACTGTCGTGGACGACGCCTACGGGCTGGAAGGAGATGGGCCCGGATGGGATGCGAAAAGCGGCCTTCGAGGTGAGTGGCGAGGCGGGCAAAGTGGCGAAGGTGATGGTCATTCCTTTGCCTGGGGCGAGCAATATTGAGCTGGAAAGTGTCAATATGTGGCGAGAAGAGCTGGGGTTGCAGCCATTAAATAAGGACCAAGTGACAACCCAAGGTCAGGCGGTGGAAGTGGGCGACGCCGAAGGGCGGCTGTTCGAGATGGTGAGCGAGGCTCCGAAAGGGGAGCAGAAGTTCAACCTGCGGACGGTGGGAGCGATCGCGGAGCGCCAGGGGGTGTTGTGGTTCGTGAAGATGACGGGCGCGGAGGATCTGGTGGCGCAACAGAAGCCGACTTTTGTCACTTTCCTCGGTTCGATCAAATTTGAAGGGGGCGGTGCGGAAGCTCCGGCCGGTGCCGGTGCGGTCACGACGGCCGCCACGGCCGCCTCGGCGACCCGTTTGCCGGCAGCGGATGGCCCGAAAGGACAGGTTCCGGCGAACTGGCAGCAGAAAGCTCCCGGGCCGATGGTGACGACCGCTTACGGCGTGAGCGGGCCGGATGGATCGGCGGACATTACGGTGATCAAGCTGCCGGGTGCGGCGGGCGGCCTGGTGGGGAATGTGAATCGGTGGCGCGGCCAGCTCGGTTTGCCGCCATTGCCGGATGACGAGGCGAAGAAATCGGCGGAGATGCTGGAGATCAACGGGAACAAGGATTCCTACCTGATCGACGTGAAGGGAGTGAACGCCCGCTCGGGGAAACCGGCGCGGATGGTGGCGGTGGCCGTGGCGCGGGGGGCGGAGACGTGGTTTTACAAATTGCTGGGAGACGACGCCGCGGTGGGCAAGGAGAAGGATGCTTTCCTGAAGTTTATTGTGAACGCAAATTAGGATGATTCAAACGTGAACAAGGTCCTGGATATACTCACATCGCTGCGCTTGACGGTCCTATGCCTGGCCCTGGCTTTGGGGCTGGTATTCATTGGCACGATCGCGCAGGTCAAACTCGGTCTGTACGTTGTCCAGGACCAGTTCTTCAACAGCTACTTTATCTGGTGGAAGCCGGAGAGCGGCAGTTTCAAAATCCCCGTGTATCCGGGGGGGTACCTGCTGGGCGGCGTGCTGCTGGTGAACCTGATCGCGGCGCATATCAAGCGGTTTGAACTGAGCCGGAGGAAGTTCGGCATTTTTGTGGCGCACGCGGGGTTGATCCTGCTGCTGGTGGGCCAGTTGGTGACGCAGCTTTTCCAGGTGGAGAGCTACATGCGGATCGAGGAGGGAGCGAGCCGGAATTACTCGGAGAGCAATCGGGCGAGCGAGCTGGCGATCGTGGATGTGAGCGACCCGAAAACGGACATGGTGGTGGCGGTGCCGCAGGGCGTGCTGGCGCACAAGAAGGAGATTTCGCACGCGCAACTGCCGTTCAAGGTGAAGGTGGAATCGTTTTACGAGAATTCGGATCCGAAAGTGACGATGGGCAAGCTGGCGTTTGTGCAGCAGCCTTTCCAGGTGGCGATGGAGAAGCGGAATATTCCCGCGGCCACGGTGTCGATCGAAACGGACGAAGGGGTGAAAGGGCCGTTTGCGGTCTCGAACTGGCAGACGGAGAACAACCTGATCGCGGTGATGGCGCAGAGTTTCGGCGGGCAATTCAGCGACAGCCTGATCGCGCCGGCCCGGTTCACGTATAAAGGCCGGCCCTATGAGCTGACGATGCGGCCGATCCGGTATTACAAGCCGTACACGGTGCAGCTGCAGAGCTTCACGCACGAGCGGTATCAGGGGACGGATATCCCGAAGAATTTCGCCAGCCAGGTGAAGGTGCTGCGGCCGGATACAGGCGAGAACCGCGAGGTGAAGATTTACATGAACAACCCGCTGCGCTACGGCGGGGAGACGTATTATCAGGGCGGGTTCGAACCGGGCGATAAAGTCTCGATTCTGCAGGTGGTGCGGAACCCGGGCTGGCTGACGCCGTATCTGGCGTGCTCACTGGTGACGCTGGGCCTGCTCATTCAATTTGTGTCGCATCTGACGGCATTTGCGCGGAAGAGGATCGCATGAAGAACAACAACCAAACTGCAGAGAAGAGCTGGCAACGATGGTTGCCGTGGGCGATCACGGCGTTGATGGCCTGCTGGGTGATCGGGGGGATTCGCGACGGCAAAAACAAAACGGCGTTCGACCTGGAAGGCTTTTCCAAACTGCCGGTGCTGCTGAATGGCCGGATCCAGCCGTTCGACTCCGTGGCGCGCAATGCGCTCCTGATCCTGCGGGGCAAAGCCCGGGTGGTGGTGGCGGATCGTCCCCAGGAAGAACTGGGATTTTTCGAATTGTCAAAAGCCAAGCAGATGTCCGCGATCGAATGGATGCTCGAGGCGATGACCCGTCCGCAAGACGCAGACAAGCGCTACGTGTTCCGGATCGATAACCTGGAAGTCTTGAGCAGCCTCAAACTTTCGCCGGACCGGAAATATTTCAGCTTTAACGAACTGAAAGAGGGCTGGGGCAGCGTGCAACAGGAGGCGCGCCGCATTGAGAGCCAGAAAATTGCCGAGCAGGCGCAGACCGCGGCGGAGAAAGGGTTCGTGAAGCTGAACTCGGCGCTGGGCCTGTACTTTGCGGTGAAGAACAGCATCCGCCCGGAGAACGTCGCGAACTTCAGCGACGAAATTCAGACCTTCCAGAAATCGCTGGCGCCCGGGCTGGAGGCGCTGAACCGGCGGCAGCAAGGGCAGCAATTCAAGGAAGAGGATCTGCAGCCGATGGTCGCTTTCTTCAAGCGCTACGACATGCTCAGCCAGGTGGCTTACCCGCTGATCGTGCCGCCGCACACCGCGGCGAAGAGCCGCGAGGATTGGATGAAGGTCGGATCGAGTCTGATGGAGTCGCTGCGGAGCGGCGAGCTGCAACCGGCGATTCTGTACTATGCCAAAATGGCGGATGCGTACGGGGACAACGATGCGATCGGGTTCAACGCGGCGGTGACCGATTACCGGGCGACCCTGGCCGGCAACTTTGCCAAGGAGCTGCGCAAAGGATCGGAGGAACGGTTCTTCAATACGTATGAGCCGTTCATCAAGAGCATTTCGATTTACCTGCTGGCGTTCCTGTTTGGCTGCGCTTTCTGGATGAATTGGGCGGCCTGGACGCGCCGGACGGCGGTGCAGCTGCTCATCCTCGCGCTGGTGATTCACACCTCGGGCTTGATCTTCCGGATGTACCTGGAGGGCCGTCCGCCGGTGACGAATCTTTATAGCTCGGCGATTTTCGTCGGCTGGGGCGCGGCGGTGCTCGGGATCATTCTGGAGCGCGTCTGGCGGGATGGCATTGGCGGGGTGACCGCGGCGGCCGTGGGCGTGACCACGCTGATCATCGCGCATAACCTGTCGCTGGGCGGGGATACGATGGAGATGTTGCGGGCGGTGCTCGATACGAATTTCTGGCTGGCGACGCACGTGGTGGTGATCACGCTGGGGTATTCGTCAATGTTTGTGGCGGGGTTCCTGGCGGTGGTTTATGTGCTGCGCGGTTTCTTTACGACCACGCTACTGCCGGCCACGGGGAAGAGCCTGAACCGGATGGTTTATGGCATCACCTGTTTTGCCACGCTTTTCAGCTTTGTCGGCACGATTCTGGGCGGCATCTGGGCGGATCAATCCTGGGGCCGTTTCTGGGGTTGGGATCCGAAGGAAAATGGCGCGCTGATCATTGTGATCTGGTGCGCGATCGTCCTGCACGCCCGCTGGGGCGGAATGGTGCGGGAACGCGGGATGATGGGGCTGGCCCTGTTTGGGAACATTGTCACCGGCTTTTCCTGGTTCGGCGTGAACATGCTCGGGGTGGGATTGCACTCCTACGGGTTTATGGACCGGGCGTTCAAGTGGCTGATGGCCTTTGACGCGAGCCAGTTGATCCTGATCGGGCTGTGCCTGGTCCCAGCCCGCTACTGGAAGAGCTTCCGGTCGGCCGCTCCGAAAGCGTCCGCTCCCGCGACACCGGGAATCGCTGGCGCCAAGCCGGCGACGGCGTGAGGGCGGGGGGAGAAAAGGCTGAAGGCTAAGGGCTCAAGGCTAAAAGCCGAGAGAGAAAAAAGCAGGGGGGCGGAGAGCAACGGAGCGCGGATCTGGCGCGTTCTGCTAGTGACGGGGTTTTCGTTTGGTTTATCGTGGATTCATGACAGCCCGTAGAATCCCGGCGTTTCCTCCGATGTTCGGAGGGCATCTCAAATCCATCATCGCGCTGGGGTTCTTTGCGGTTGCCCTTTTTACTTCGGCAGTCGCAGAGGAGGCCAACAAAAGCGGACCGGAGCCGGCGCTGGCGGCCGCGCGCGAGAAAACAGTGATCAAACTCTGGCCCGGAGTCGCGCCCGGTTCTGAGGAATGGAAGCAGCCGGAAACGGTCATTGGCGCCGCGGGCAGCCAGCGCATCATGAACGTGAGCGCGCCCACGCTGACGGTTTATCAGCCGGACCCCTCCCGGGCAACCGGCACAGCGGTGATCATCGCTCCGGGCGGGGGCTTTGTGTGGCTGTCGATTGATTCCGAAGGACACGATGTGGCGAAATGGCTGGCGGCCCGCGGCGTCGCTGCGTTTGTGCTGAAGTACCGGCTTTTGCAAGTCGAGGGGCGGGAGCCAGCCCAAGTGGCTGAGGCCGCGAGCGCGGCCCTCGGCGCGCTGACGCGCGATCGCAGTCTGATCGATCAGTACAGCAAGCACGGCATCGCGGACGGTCTCCAGGCGATCAAGGTGGTGCGCGCCCACGCCGCGGAGTGGGGCGTCTCTCCCGAGCGCGTTGTGCTGACCGGGTTTTCGGCGGGCGCGATTCTGACCTCGGCGGTCGTGTTGCAGCCGGAGGCGCGACCGAACTACGCGGCTCCGATTTACGGCGGGCCTTTCAATGAGACGCCTCCGATTCCGCAGGGGCTGCCGCCCATCTTCCTGGCCGTGGCGCAGGACGATGCGGGCGCGGAGCCGCTGGTCACCCGATTCTACGGCGCGCTGAAGGCCGCAGGGTACAAGCCGGAACTGCACGTCTTTAGCGCGGGCGGCCATGGTTTCGGGATGCGGAAGCAGGGGAAATCAAGCGACCATTGGATTGATGAGTTCTATTTCTGGCTGGAATCGCTGGGGCTGACACGGCCCGTCAAGTAGGGGGGGCCGCGCCCGTCTGCGCAGAAGGCTCGCTGGAACGAGGAATGGAAGGAGTTGAATTATGCAAAAGCGGACACTGGGGAAAAGTCATTTGGAAGTTTCGGCCCTCGGCCTCGGCTGCATGGGCATGAGTTCCGGCTACGGACCGGCAGGCGAAAAGCGGGCGATGATCGCGGTGATCCGGTCGGCGGTCGAAAACGGAGTCACCTTTTTCGACACGGCGGAAATCTACGGCCCGTTCAAGAATGAGGAACTGGCAGGCGAAGCGCTCGCTCCCTTCCGCGGGCGGGTGAAGATCGCCACGAAGTTCGGGTTCAAAATCGGGCCGAACGGAGAGCGGATGGATGGCCTGGACAGCCGGCCCGCTCATATCAAGGAGGTCGCGGAGGCCTCGCTCAAGCGGCTCAAGACCGATGCCATCGACCTGTTCTATCAACACCGCGTGGACGAAAACGTGCCGATCGAAGAGGTGGCGGGGGCGGTGAAAGAATTGATTCAAGCCGGCAAGGTGAAGCACTTTGGCCTTTCGGAAGCCGGGGCGAAAACCATTCGCCGCGCTCACGCCATCCTGCCCGTGACCGCGCTGCAGAGTGAATACTCCCTTTTCTGGAGGGAACCGGAGGCGGAAATCATTCCGTTGCTGGAGGAACTGCAAATCGGTTTTGTGCCCTTCAGCCCTCTCGGCAAGGGATTTCTGACGGGCAAGATTGACGAAAACACCCAATTCGATGCCTCGGATTTTCGGAATGTCGTGCCGCGCTTTTCGCCCGAGTCTCGCAAGGCGAATCAGGCGGTGGTTGATCTGCTCAACTCCATCGCGGCGCGGATCAAGGCGACCCCGGCCCAAATCGCGCTCGCCTGGCTGCTGGCGCAAAAGCCCTGGATCGTGCCGATCCCGGGCACAACGAAGCTGCCGCGACTTCTGGAGAACCTCGGAGCGGCTGCCGTCCAACTGACGCCTGAAGATCTCCGCGAAATCAACGCCGCCTCCGATAAGATCACGCTGCAGGGAGCGCGCTATCCCGAGCATTTGCAGAAACTGGTTGGCCGCTGACCGTGGAGAAGGACCGATTGTATCGCAGCCGGGGTCGTGTTGCCACGGCACGCCGCCGCGTCTTGGTGCAGCGGCTCAACGCCTGTTTCGGCTTCACGCTGGTTTGATAAGAACTTCCCACGCACCTGTTTTCAATTCTCGCTCGGCTCATGCCGCGAACAGTAAGGGGGTACGGCCCGGAGCGGATGGCTGGCTCTCCCAGGCTTCTTTCCGAACGGCTGGCTACCTCTCGAACTCAGTCTTTGCCGAGGCGTTCGTAGTAGCGGCTGACGAGGTCGGTGTATTTTTGCGGGACTGGATCGCGGTCCACGGGCACCACGGCATCCTTGCCGCCGTAGCGGGCGAGTTCCTCCGCGACGCGCTGTTGGACGATGCGCATCGGTTTGATGACGTCGCTGTTGAGAGAATCCCAGTTGGGTGCGGCGCCGGTGCGTTTGTATTCCATGCGCATGGAGCGGGCGTTTTCGCGGATGCGGGCGACGTCGTTGCGCAATTGCGGATTTTGCAGGACTTCTTCGACGTCGCGCAGGCGATCGGACCAGGCGGTGTAGTCGCGCCCGGTGAGTGGGCCATCAGTGAACTCGCCATCGCTCGCGGCTCCGCCGCCGCCGCGGCCGCCGTTGGCCATCTGATCAAAAAATCGTGGTTGACCGGGCTGGCCGCCGTTTTGGGGCTGACCGGGTTGATTGGGTTGGCCACGGCCTCGTCCCTGTCCTCGTCCTTGTTGTCCCTGCTGACCTT
>CAZMKE010000050.1:16194-37440 GCA_964566945.1 uncultured Verrucomicrobiota bacterium
GTTGTCCCTGCTGGCCTTGTTGTCCCTGCTGGCCTTGTTGTCCCTGCTGGCCTTGTTGTCCCTGCTGGCCTTGCTGCCCTTGCTGCCCTTGCTGCCCTTGCTGCCCTTGCTGCCCTTGCTGCTGGCCGTTCGGGTCGGAAGGCTCGCCTTGTTGGTCCGGGTTTTGTTCGCCATTGGCCGCGCGGGTTTGGCTGGCGGAGCGGCGGCGCGACTGGCTCGAAGCGGGGTTGTCGGCCGCGGAGCGCGGGTCGCCGTTCTGGGCATTATTCAGGGCGAGTTGCCGGGCTCCGGGCTGGTTCCCGTTCGCCTCCTGTCCGCTATCCTGGGCCTGATTTCCGCCGAATTGGTTGGTTGATCCCGCCTGGGCAAATGACGGCGCTCCGTTCGTGCCGCCCGCACCGCTCGCGCGCCGGGTGATGTTGGTTCCGCCAGTTTGGGCGGAAGTGGCCGCTCCGCGATTGAGTTCCTTTTGCACCCGGTCCGCGAGTTCCTGCAGTTCCTTTTCGGCGAAGCGGAGGGATTCGGCTTCATCGCCGAGGACGCCCTTGGCCGCCTGTTCCACACCTTCGCGCAGGTTGCGGATGGTGGGATCGTTCTTCTTCACGGCGTCGAGCGCGAGGGGGAGCATGTTGCGATCGAGCGCCTGCGCGGCGTTCTGAAGGGTTTTCTCGGGTTCAGCCTGAGCGGTCTTGCGCCACGTGTCGTAGAGCTGGCGGGAGAGGAGCGGTTCGGCCACTTCGGACTGCTCGGTAATCTGCTGCATGTTGCTCAGAATATTGGTGAAAGCGGATCGTTGCTGAGCCATCCCCTCGGCAATCTCCTTTTTCGGGCCGTCCTCGCTCAGGGTGCGCCGGCGCAATTCCGGCGTCTCATTGAGTTTTTGTTCGAGCTGCTCCTGTTTTTCGCTGAGGTCGCGAGCTTGCTGGCGCAGGTTGCGCATCTGTTCGGCGAACTGATTCGAGGTGGAGCGGCGGAACTCATCGCTGAGCTGCTGGAGTTGCTTTTCCGCGCGGGCGGAGGAACTGAGCGCCTGGCCGACCTTGCCCTGCTGCAACTGGTCGGCGGCTTCGCGGCCTTGCTGGCGAACTTTATCCAATTCCTTTTGCGCGTCGGCCATGCGGGATTGGTTCTCCGGCTGGGACATGCGCTGGCGCAATTCGTCGGTGTCCTGAACAATCTGCTGTTGCTCCTCTTCCAGGCGCTTGAGCATCCGTTCGAGCTTTTCCTTTTCTTCACGGGTTTTGGCTTCGTTCAGGGCCGTTTGCAGCTCTTTGAGCCGTTCGCTCATGTCCTGCTGGCGGCGGGCGAGTTCCTTGAGGCGATTGAGGACCTGCAGAGTCTCGCGTTGTTCCGGGCTCTGCATGGGAGCAGCCTGGCTTTCCGTTTCGTAACGGTTTTGCTCCTCCTTCAGTTCGAGCTGATCGAGTTGGCGCTGAGCGCGCTGCTCCTGGCTGCTGCTCTGCTGGCCGCTGGAAGAGCGGCTGCGGGAAACCTGGTATTCCCGGGCCTGGAGCCGGAGCAAGGCCTGGAAAGCAGTCTCTTCAAAATCCCGGGCGGAGGGCAGGGCGGCCGGGCTGTTCTGTTGGGTGGCGTCCGCCAGTTTTTTCGCGGCGGAATCCATGGCGGTGATGGCGGTGTCGGCGATGGCGTGCGATTTTTCATCCCGGAGCTTTTCCTTCAGCTCTTCGGCCTGCTGCCAGGCGCTCTTCTGGGAGTCACGCACGACTTCGGCATCCTTTTTGAAGGCCCCGCTCGGTTTGGTTCCGCTTTCGCGCCGCTCCAGATTCCAGGTGGCCGTGATGATCTGCTTTTCAAGCTCGAGCAGTTTATTAGCCGGGTTTTGTTGTTGCTGCTGCTGTTGCTGTTGTTGCTGCTGGCCGCTGCTGGAATCGCCTTCGCGGAAGATCTCTTCGAACGGCCGGACCTCGGCGAAATACATGTCGCTCTCGGTGCGGCGCGGTTTGCCGTCTGGGCCGATATCCTCGGCCCAGAGGTAATAGCTGACCATCTGGCCGGGCTCAACCTTGAGTTTCTCGAGGGAGAGCAGCCAGGAAAAGTCTCGCGATTCATGCGGCTTGGTGAGAAGGCCCCCCTGATTGGTGGGCGAGAGAGTGAGGACCTGCGCGGGCTGCCCGACGAGACGGTAAGCGAGGCCATAACCAGCCAGGCCAAAGTCATCCTCGACTTGGGCGTTGAAAACCACTTCTTCAAGTGCGGAGACGCGCTGGTCGCCGCGCGGGCTCTTGAGCTTCAATTTCGGGCGTTGATTCTCGAGGGCCACGAAAGTGAAGTCCGGGGGCATTTTATTGGTGCGCCCCGCTTCATCGATTAGTTCCAGCTTGTACTTGCCCGATTGCAGGAGGGCAAAGTCGGTGGCGTAGGAGACGGCGTTTCCGGGGACGTTGGTGAGGAGGATTTGAGTTTGATTGGTGCCGATCAGGCGGGCGGTGCGGACCGGCTTGTTGAGGAAGAAGGTGTAGTGCAGGTCCGTCCCCTCGACCGCGCTGACGCGCCGGGTGTCGTCAATTTTGGAGGGTTGGAATCCGGTGTAGGCCGGGAACTTCAGCTCGACGTCCGAACGGCGGAGATCGGGGAACTCAAAAACATCCACCGTATATTGCGGGGATTGCTTGCCCCCGTATTCGACATGGTAAACGGTCTTTTCGTGCAGCTCGGGCAGGGTGACGCCAAAGAGCGGATCGCTCAGGCTGCGGGCCATCGACAGTTTCTTCTCTTCCCCGCCGGCGGCTTGGTAGACCAGGGTGACGTCGCCCGGGGCGGTTCCTTGAAACTTGGCGAGGATGGCGAGGGTGCTGCCTTTTTCCACGCTGGCATTCCCCGGGGTGATTTCGAGGCCGGAAACTATGCGCGCGAGAACGGCGGCGGCGCGGCGGGGTGAGGCGAGGCCGGAGGCGAACAGGACGGCGCCCAGAAGGCAAAGGAGCAGAAGGTGGGCGGTCTGGATCCAGGCGAGGCGTTGGGCGAAGCGCTGGTTCCAAGGGGCGCGTTTGTTCGCTTCGATGGCTTCGCGAATCACCCGCTCCTGCAGGAAATTCAACTCCCCGGTTTTCGGGTCGGGCTGCTGTTCCGCGGCAGCGAGCAAAAGAGTGTTCAAGCGCGGATCATCCCGCTCGATCAACCGGGCGATTTCGCGCAGGGCGACTTCGGTCCGCCGGTTGCGCCAAAGAACCCCGGCGGCCGCGACCAAAGCGGCGGCGGCCAGGAATGCGGCCAGGTACGGAACGGTGAGGCCAGTGACCGCGTAAGCGGCGAGGAGAAGGAGACCGGCGGCGGCGACGGCAGCCCAGCAGAAGCTCAGGCCCCGCAAGATCTGATAGCGACGGTAATCCGCTGCGATCGCACGGAGCTCCTTTTGAACCGGTGTCAAGGCCATAGGCTGCTCTGTCTCTTGTACACCCCGGCCCTGGAAAGCGCAAACGAGGCTTGCGTCGGGTTTTGGGAGAATTCTTTGTTGTGACGGAAGGCAGGAGGCTGGCCATTTCGCCCCGGAAAAGCGGCGGCTCACCCCTGGGAGGCGCAAATCGCCCCAGTTTGCCCCGATTTCCTGGAGAGGCCGGTATCCTTCTTCGAATCCAGCAACTTATGGACGCAGGAGACTCCTCGTCGCGACCCGCGGCGCCGCAAAAACGCAAATATGTCCGTTCCGTTGGCCCGCGCCTGCGGATGCTTCTTTATGCCATTTTCGGCCTGGTGGCGATCACCGGGGCCAATTCGGCCTACCTGCTAAGCATTACCGTTCTCGAGTCGGTGACCGGCTATCTTTACCAGAACTATTTCTACCAGATGATGTTTTTGGCCCATCTGGTTTTGGGCCTGGTCCTGGTGCTCCCGGTCATTGTTTTCGGGATCATTCATATCAAGAACAGCCATGATCGACCGAACAAGCGTGCGGTGCGAGTGGGCTACGCGTTGTTTATCGTGAGCCTGGTGGTGCTCTTTTCGGGCGTGGCCCTGATGCGGGTGGGGGGATTTGAGATTAAAAACCCGAATGCGCGGTCCCTATCCTATTGGGCGCACATTATCACACCGCTGCTGACGATCTGGCTGTATATCCTGCACCGCCTGGCCGGGCCGCGCATCAAGTGGAAGGTCGGACTGAGCTGGGCGGGCGCGGTGGCCGCGGTGGTGGTGGCGATGGTGTTGTTGCACGCGCAGGACCCGCGGAAATGGAACGTGGCCGGGCCGAAGGAAGGGGTGAAGTATTTCGAACCATCCCTTGCCCGGACGGCCACCGGCAACTTTATTCCGGCGCAAACGCTGATGATGGATGATTACTGCCTGAAATGTCATAAAGACGCGTACGAGGGGTGGTTCCACAGCGCGCACCATTTCAGCTCCTTCAACAACAAGCCGTATCTGTTCAGCGTGCGGGAAACGCGCAAGGTGGCGTTGGAACGAGACGGCAATGTGAAAGCTGCCCGGTGGTGCGCGGGTTGTCACGATGTGGTGCCGTTTTTCAGCGGGGCTTTCGACGATCCGAAGTTTGACGATGTGAATCATCCGACCGCGCAGGCGGGGCTGACCTGCACCGCGTGCCATTCCATCACGCACATTCAAAGCCCGCGCGGAAATGCGGATTACACGATCGAGGAGCCGATTCACTATCCGTTCGCCTTCAGCACGAACGCGTTTCTGCAATACGTGAACAATCAACTGGTAAAGGCCAAGCCGGATTTCCATAAGAAAACGTTCCTGAAGGATCTGCACAAGAGCGCCGAGTTTTGCTCCACGTGCCACAAGGTGAGCATCCCATTCGAGCTGAACAAATATAAGGAATTCCTGCGCGGGCAGAACTCGTACGACACCTATTTGCTAAGCGGCGTGTCCGGCCACAACGCGCGCAGCTTTTATTATCCGCCCAAGGCGCAGTTGAACTGCAATAACTGCCACATGCCGGCGCAAATTTCCGATGATTTTGGGGCGAAGTTCATCGGCACGAACCAGAATCTCACCATTCACAATCATCTCTTTCCCTCGGCCAATACCGGCGTGCCGCATTTGCGGGGCGATAGCGCCACGGTGAAGGCGCACCAGGATTTTCTGAAGGGGAGCCTGCGCGTGGACATTTTCGGCGTGAAGGAAGGGGGTACGATCGACAGCCCGCTGCTTGGGCCGCTCCGCCCGCAAGTGCCGGTCTTGAAGCCCGGCCGCAAATACCTGCTGGAAGTGGTGCTGCGCACCTTAAAACTGGGCCATCCGTTTACGCAGGGCACGGTGGATTCCAATGAGGTCTGGGTGGATGGCAAGGTATCGAGCGGCGGGAAAGTGATCGGGCGCTCCGGCGGAATGGGCGATTTCAACCGGGTGGATCCTTGGTCGCACTTTGTGAATGTCTATATGCTGGACCGGAACGGAAACCGGATTGATCGCCGGAACCCGCAGGATATTTTCACGCCCCTGTACAACCACCAGATTCCGCCGGGGGCGGCGCAGGTGGTGCACTTCGAATTCACGGTGCCGGAGAATGTCACCCAGCCTTTGGAAGTGGAGATGAGCCTGCGCTACCGGAAGTTCGACACGACCTACATGCAGTATGTGATGGGCCAGAATTACACCAACGATCTGCCGGTCACGGTTCTCGGCATGGACAAGATCGTGTTTCCAATCGCGGGCCTGGCTGCAAAAGCGGAGAATCCGGCTTCAACGATTGATCCGTGGCAGCGTTGGAATGACTACGGCATCGCGCTCTTTTTGGAAGGAAGTTCCGGGAGTGAGAAGGGTGAACTTATCCAGGCGGAAGCGGCGTTCCAGGAAGTGGAAAAACTGGGGCGTTCGGACGGTCCGCTGAACTTGGCGCGGGTTTACCTGAAGGAAGGACGATTGAACGACGCGGTGGCGGCGCTGGATCGGGCGGTGAAGTTCAACCCGCCGGCGCCCCGCTGGAGCGTGGCCTGGTTCACCGGCATGGTGAACAAGCAAAACGGCTTTCTCGACGACGCGATCAAGCAGTTCCGGAGCGTGCTGGAGGACCGATACCCAGAGTTGGATCAAAGGCAGTTTGATTTCAGCCTCGATTACGAAGTGATCAATGAGCTGGGGCAGACCTATTTCGAGCGATCCAAGCTCGAGCGCGGAGACAAAGCGCGACAGGAGGACTTCCTGAAGAAAGCGGTGGAACGCTTCAAGCGCACGCTCGAGATCGATCCGGAAAACCTGACGGCTCATTACAACCTAGCCTTGATCTACGCCCAACTCGGCCAGCAGGAGCTGGCGGAGGAAGAGCGCAAACTGCATGAGCGCTACCGGCCGGATGACAACGCCCGGGACCGGTCGATCGCGATCCATCGGGCCAAAAACCCGGCGGCCGACCACGCGGCGCAATCGATCGTCATTTACAACCTTCAACGGGCCGGAGCTTTCGAATTGGAAGCGCCGCCCCGGGCTTTGACCCAGAACAACTGAACCCATGAATCCCCCGTCGCAGAAACCGCCCGAAGAAGGCGAGGAACTGGAGCATTATGATGATGCCGTGATCGCGCGGGCCTTCCGCTGGTCCGCGGTGGTGCTCGTCTTATTGATCGGAGCGGGCGCCGGCGCATTCTTCGTTCTCAAAAGGAAGCCGGCGCCGCCTCCGCCGAAGGTGACCCAGATCGATGCTCCGGTGGCGCAGTCCTTTGCCGCGGTGCAGGTGCCGACGGTGAAATTCACGGACATTACCGCGGCTGCGGGGGTGAACTTCGTTCATAACAACGGGGCGGCGGGCGACAAGCTGCTTCCCGAAACGATGGGGGGCGGCGCGGGCTTTTTCGATTTCGATAATGACGGAGACCAGGACCTGCTGCTGATTAATGGAACTTTCTGGCCGGGCAAAACTCCGGCGGGCAAGCAGCCAACCACCGCGGCTCTTTACGAGAATGACGGCAAAGGCAATTTCAAGGATGTCACGGCTGGTTCGGGCCTGGACGTGCCGATTTATGGGATGGCTCCGGCTTTTGGTGATTTCGACAATGACGGCCTCGTTGATGTTTTCATAACCGCGGTGGGTCGCAATTACCTCTTTAAGAATCTAGGGCATGGGAAGTTCAAGGACGTGACCGCGGAAGCGGGCGTGGGCGGGGATGAGAAGGAGTGGAGCACTTGCGCGACCTGGTTCGATTACGACAATGACGGCGATCTGGACTTGTTCGTGGGCCGATATGTCCGCTGGTCGCCGGAAATTGACATGCAGGTGGGCTGGAAGCTGGTCGGGATCGGCCGGGCCTACGGGCAGCCGAAAGATTTTCAGGGGGCGTTTCCCTGCCTGTATCGCAACGATGGGAACGGCAAGTTCACGGACGTCTCGCAAAGCGCTGGCGTCCAGATCAAGAACCCGGCGACGGGGGCGCCCGCGGCAAAATCCCTTGGGGTGGCAGCGGTGGATGTGAACGGGGACGGCTGGATGGATCTGATCGTGGCCAATGATACGGTGCAAAACTTTCTCTTCCTGAACCAGAAGGATGGCACGTTCAAGGAAGTGGGCGGCCGGTCCGGTATCGCTTTCGACAGTTTCGGCGCAACGCGCGGGGCGATGGGCATCGATGCGGCGCGCTACCGCGATGACAACTCACTGGGGGTTGTGATCGGGAATTTTGCGAACGAAATGAGCGCGCTCTATGTCGCACAACCGGGCAAAGAGATTCTCTTTACGGACGAAGCCCTGACCGAAGGGATCGGTGCGCCGAGCCGGCTGCCGCTGAAGTTCGGCGTTTTCTTCTTTGACTACGATCTGGACGGCCGGCTCGATATTTTGAGTGCGAATGGGCACCTCGAGGAAGAGATCAGCAAGATTCAGAAGAGCCAGCAGTACCGGCAGGCGGCCCAGTTGTTCTGGAACTGCGGGCCGACAAAGACCGGGTGCTTCGCGCCGGCTGACGCGGCGACAGCCGGTCCGGACCTTTTCACACCCATCGTGGGCCGCGGGTCTGCCTATGCTGATATCGACGGGGATGGGGACCTGGATGTGATCCTGATGCAAACGGGCGGCCGGCCGCTGCTCCTGCGGAACGATCAGAACCTGGGGAACCATTTCCTCCGATTGAAGCTGACCGGTACCAAATGCAATCACGACGCCTTGGGCGCGTGGGTGCATGCGGTGGTAAAGGGCAAAGAGATCTGGCGGCAGGTCACTCCGACGCGGAGTTATCTCGCGCAATCGGAGCTGCCGGTGACGATCGGTCTGGGCAAGGAGACGCAGGTGGAACGCCTGGAAGTGAAATGGCCGGATGGGTCCGTCCAGACGGTTGCGCCGGTGCTCGATCGCGCGGTGAATGTGACGCAGCCCTAGGGCAACCTGGGTCCGGCTTCGTCCAGTGGAGCCGGGAACTGGACTTCGGCCGCCGGGGCTGGTTGAGTGGCGGAGAGCAGGATGCATCTACGGGTCCTCCAACTGAGCGATCTTGGGTTCTGCGACGAACTGCGGAGGGCGGTGGGCTGGAATCAGCGCCCGGAGGATTGGCTGCGTTTTCTGCGATTGTCCCCCGATGGCTGCTTTCTGGCTGAGATTGAAGGAAAGCCGGTCGGGACCGTGACCACGATCCAGTTCGGCCAAGAGCTGGGCTGGATTGGGATGCTGATTGTTTCGCCGGAATTCCGAGGACGGGGCGTGGGAGGCACGCTGTTGCAGAAGGCGGTTGGGTTCCTGCAGAGCGGCGGAGTTCAGAGCGTGAAACTGGATGCGACGCCCCAGGGCGAGCCGCTCTACGCGAGATCCGGCTTTCAACGAGAATTCACTCTTCAACGCTGGGAGGGGAAACCGCCCGCCAGGCCGATCGCGGCTTCGGAATCCGTTCGTGATCTCGCCAGTGGGGACTTCCGGGGGGTTGTTCGGCTGGATCAGGAGGCTTTCGGCGTAAATCGGGCCGACCTGCTCCATGCGGTTTGCGCCGAGGCAAGGCGCACGGTGGTGGCAGGCGGGCGCGGGCGGCCGGTTGGTTTTGCGGTCCTCCGGGCGGGCGCGCGCGCCAACCAGTTGGGACCGGTGGTGGCGCCGGACCGCGAGACCGCGGCAGAGCTGGTTTCCGCGCTGCTGAGCGATACGACTGAACCGACTTTTTGGGACGTGCCCGAGCGGGTATCGGCACCCGATCTTCCCAGCGAATTTGGTTTTGAGGTCCAGCGGCCGCTCGTGCGCATGTGGCTCGGGGAAAATCTGGAAGCGGCGGCGCCGGAGAGCTACTGGGGCATTCTCGATCCGGCGGCAGGATAGAATGGGTTGAGAGCGGTCTAAGGCTTTATGGCCCGGCCGATTCGGTCATCGCTTCCACACCAGCCAATGGCGAGATGTTCCTCGGGATCAAAATCAACCTTTCCGCACGAAATTTGTCACCCATTTTCAACTGCGCGCATCTACCCGGTGTGCAAACGTGTCGTTACTCATGCTAAAACACCGAGGCAACGTGTTGGGAAGTGAACCGGACGCGATGCTGGTGGCCGCTGCCCGAGCGGGTGACAAATCGGCTTTTGTTCAGATCGTCGCGCGGCATCAGGCGCTGGTCTGCAGCGCCGCCTTTGGGATTTTGAATGATTTCGCGGCCAGCGAGGATGCCGCCCAGGAGGCGTTCCTCACGGCCTGGCAGAAAATTGCGGACTTGCGTGAACCGCGGAATTTGCGGGCCTGGCTGGCCCAGATTGCGCGCAACGCAGCTCTGGCGCAACTCCGCCGACGTCGAGGGGAGGAAGTGATCCCGCCCGAATTCGACCTGGTGGATGAAGCCCGGCGGCCCGATGAGCACGCGGTCTCGGATGAAGAGAGCGCGTTGGTGCGGGCGGCTCTGGAAAGGGTGCCGGAGCTTTATCGCTCCGCATTGGTGCTCTACTACCAGGAAGGCCATTCCGTTCAGGCGGTGGCGGAGGTCCTGGGCGTGGGTGAAGATGCGGTTAAGCAGCGGCTGGCGCGGGGGCGGGAGATGCTGCGGCAGCGCGTGGAGGGTGTAATTGAGACGGTCCTGAAGCGGAAAGGGCCGACCGCGGCTTTCACGATCTCAGTGGCGGCGGCTATCGGGGCTCTGGCCGCGCCCGGGGCGATTGCGGCGGGCGCCTTCGCTTCCCATGCCGGCGGCCTCGCGGCCGGAGCTTTTGGCCCGGCAGCATCCCTTCTTTCCACCATGAGTGCGTCAAAATCTTTGCTGGGAGCCGCGGCCCTGGTCGCTGTGCTCAGCATTCCGATCGGTTACCAATGGAGCGCCGCCCGGACCGAGGGGCGGGCATCCATGCCGAGTCGTGAGCCGGTGGTCCAAACGGCGGCGGAGCCGCGCGCCGGTCCGTCGTTCCAGAGCAGCGTGCTTTTCGCGGAATGGCGGGCTCTGCATGAGCGGTACGGGTCCGGCGCGGAAGCGATGCCTTTGATTCATCAGGCGGTCCAGGAAATGACCGATCCGCTGCGCCGATCCGCCTTCACCAGCGCGGTGATTGCGGAATGGGCGCAGATCAGCCCGGAGTCCGCGCTGGCCTTCTTTTCGGTGAAAGGGCGGGACTCGCGGCAGTGCGAGCAGTTCTTCCACGAGTGGTTCACGCTGGATCCGCGCTCGGCGGTGACCAAGGCTCCTACGGTGGAACCGTGGGGTGAATGGGTGCGGCGCGCGCTGCCGGATCTGGCGCGGCGCGAACCGGACTTGTTGCCGGTGGCGGCAGCTCGGTTGCCCAAGAACGAGGATTTCTACGATACTTCAATCTCCGAAGCGTTTGCGATTGTGGCCGATCGCGATCCCCTGGCGGTTCGCAAGCTGGCCGAGAGCTTCGAGGGGCCGAACCGGGGTGAAGCCCTGGCCGGTGTGGCGCGCTCCTGGGCCCGGACCGATCTCGATGGAGCGATCGCCTGGGCAAAAGGCCTGCCGCCGGACGCGAGCCGGGATGAAGTGGTCCGCGCCGCGCTGATCAGCGTGGCGGCGGTGGACCCGATGGCCGCGCTGGACCGACTGGGAGTGGTGCCGCCCGGAGGCCGGTCGGCCTATGGAGAAAGCACGACCGGCGCGCGCGTTCTGCGGGCCGCTTCCGATGCGGATTTTGAAACCACCGTTTCCTGGCTGGCGGCGAACCCGGGGCGAGTTTCGCACGAGGATCTTCGCGGCCTATCGAACGCGGTCACCGAACGCTTGAACTCCGATCCGGCCAGTTTTCTCTCCATGCTGTCCGACCGCGGCGCGTTGGGCAGCTTGCTCCCGGCGGTGGAGAGCGCCCTGTTGAACCGGTCATCCGGCTTGCGCGAAGTTGTTTGGGACTGGGTCACGCAGCAGGCACCGAGTGATAATGTCCGCGCGCTCCGAACGGGCGTGCTGGACTCGGCGGCGTGGCAAAATCCGGATCTGGCCTTGCGCCTGGTGAAGGATTTACCCGCGGATGCGGGTGGGGATGCAGAGGTTGACGAGGTCGCCCGCGCGCTGATGAACGGGGGGCAGGAGATGCAGCGCTTCGAAAAGCTCTACGCCAACGCTCCGGACCGGCTGCGCGTTCCGTTGGTGCGAAGCGCTTTTCGGGAACTGAGCGGCGAGAATCTCGAAAGCCCTCAAACCTGGCTGGGCCGGGCGGCGCTCCTGCCGGAAGGAGATCGCGGAGGAGCTTTGGGGCAAGTGGCTCGCGCGTGGGCGCAGCAAAGCCCGGAGGACGCTGCCTCCTGGGCGGAAACTCTCCCAACGGGCGATTCCCGCGCGCAATCTCTGGAGAAGGTGGCGGCTGCCTGGAAGAACCGGGACGCGAGCGCGGCGTTGGATTGGGTGAATTCGTTGCCAGAGCCAGATCGGGCGGCGGCCCGAGCCGGGCTGCAGGCTAAAAAAGGAAAATGATGAAAATGTTCCGTCGTTTCCTCCTTCTATTAACCTGCGCCGTGATCGGGCTGGCGATCGGGTTCATCTGGCGCCGGCGGCTTGGCGAAAACGGAGTTCCGGCCGCGCCTGCAACGATTGGCGCGGGCGAAGACGCCCGTTTTTCCGCGGCGCCTCAGGCGCGCGAGCTCTCGCCCGCCCAGAAACTTGAACGCGAGCTTTCGCTGGCGACCGGTGTGACGCGCTGGCTCTATTGGATGGAGGCCCTGGAGCGGATGCCGGTGAGCGAGTTTCCGCGCCTAGCCCGCCTGGCCGGCAAAGATGAGATCGCTCTGCGGTTGCTCGCCTTGCGCTGGTTGGAACTCGACCCCAAGAGCCTATTTGAGATGTTGGCCAATGCTTCTCCGGTTGACGGCCTGCCGGTTGAGACGCTCGGATACATCCTGGTGGGAGAGTGGGCGAAGCGGGACGCGGCCGGTTTGACCAAGGCCTTAAAGGAGGCTCCTCCTTTTCCCATGCGGGATGTTTGGCGGCGGGAAGCGGCGGCGGAAATCACGCGCAGCGATCCCGAAGCGGGGCTGCGGCTCTTCGCGGATTGGAACATCGGCAATTTCTCTCCCAGCATGCGCGGGGTGAGGAAATGGGCGGCGGCGGACCCTCGGCATGCCGCGGAGTTTCTCTTCGCGACGCCCGTGGGCTATGCCGGACAAGAAGCAATGAAAACGGTGGGTGAAGAGTGGGGCAAGTCTGATCCCGCCGCGGCTCTCGCCTTTGCCGTGGAAAAGAACAGCCTGGCCGGCAGAAACCTGGCGGCGTCCGTTCTCCAGGGCTGGGCGGGCCGCGATCTGCCGGCGGCAGCGGACTGGCTTTTGAACGCAGATCCGGCGGTCCGCAACCGCCTGAGCGGTCCGGTGGTGGCGGAGTGGGCCAAAAGCGATGCGGCCTCCGCTCTCACTTGGGCCGAGGAAAACTTGAGTGGCGCGAGCCTGACCGAGGCTGCCGCGAGCGTGCTCAAGGGCGCCGCCGAGAAGGATCCCACGGCCGCGGCTCGCCTGGTGAGCGCGATGTCGCCCTCGTCCGCCCGGTCCGAAGCGGCGGTGGAGGTGGCACGGAAGTTCTTTCCCGACTCGATTTCCGCCACAGAGCCGGTGAAGCCTGACGCCCTGGCCTGGCTGCGCACGCTCGATGCGGATGCGGCAGGGCGCGTGCTGGATCGCCTCACGTGGACCTGGGCGGATTCGGACGCGCGGAGCATGGCGGCTTTTCTCGCGGCCACACCGTTCGAGGATCTGCCCGCTTCCGCTTACGTCGTTTGCGGCCGCGTCCTCGCCCGGCAAAACCCGATTGATGCGATGGAATGGGCCAACAGCCTGCCGGAGAAACATCAGATGGAGGGCGGCAGCGATGCGTTTGCCAATTGGTGCCAGTCCCAGCCTCAAAGTGCGATGGAGTGGCTCAATCAGTTGCGCCAGGATGACCGGCGCCGCGCTGAGTTCCTCAAAACCGCTGTTACCTATCTTGCCTACGAGCCGAACGCATCGGAGCGGCTCTCTGCGCTGCCACTAACTGACCGAGACACGCTCCGGGCGCTTCTGCAGACGGCGGACATTCCGGAAGAAAAGCGGGTCCGGCTTCTCAGCGGTTTGCACTAAGGCCAGGTTCATCCGCGGCGGCTGTTCGCATCACTTTCGTTCCCGGCTCCCACTTCAAGCCCCAGTCGCGCATCGCTTCGAGAATCGCGCGCAGGTCCCGGCCCTTTTCCGTCAACCGGTAGGCGAGCCGCCGGGTGCCGTCGGGCGCGGGCATTTGCTCAATCAGCCCGTGGCTGGTCAGCCGTTCGAGGCGCTCGCTGAGGATGTTGGTGGGGATTCCTTCCGGCGAGGCGCTGAAGTCCCGGAACCGGCTGCGGCCGAGCATCAGGTCCCGGATGATTAACAGCGTCCATCGGTCTCCGGCAATATCGAGCAGGCGCGCCACCGGGCAGGGCGAGCGGCGGCTTTGAGTGCGGGCTGGCTTGCGCACGGCAGTTCGCATGCGAAAAACGTGCCACACAGAACACTTGCAATCGACAAGTATTATTACTTGCAATATGCAAGTAATACGGCAAGCTGGCTTCGTGAATACGACCACCGAACCGGTGCTCGCGCCGCCGGGCGCGGGACTGCCCCCGCTGGAACTCACCATCGCCCGCCTGCTCTTCGCCTGGCGGCTTCGAACAGGCCGCTTCACTTCGTTCGACGCGAGCTTTCAGCGGGAGCGCGAATTGATTCGGACGGCGACGCGCGGCCTGTCGCAGGAGATTGCGGCCCGCCGGGTCCTGATCCCGCGGCTGCCGGGCATGGAGGACAGCAGTCGACATTGGTCGGTGTGGATGACGTTGGACCATCTGCGGATTGTGCATCGATCGATCGCCCGCGTGATCGCGAGCCTTTCGAACGGCGTTGTGCCGGAAGGGCGAGCCAGCACGGCTGCAGTCAAACCGAGTCCGGACGCGGGCGCTGGGGTGGCGGAGGAATACGAGCGTTCGTGCGATGAACTCCGGTCGCGCGCAGAGGCGATCCGGAATTTGGGGGGCGCAAGGCTGAAGCTTGCGCCGCGCTACCCGCACCCGTGGTTTGGCCCGCTGACCGCGAGCGGATGGCACGCGCTGGCGGCGGGACACCTTGGGATACACCGCCGGCAGATCCAGCGAATTGTGCAAGAGTTGGGGAAAGCAGGCATTGTCCTCCCTGCCACTGCTGATTGAAGAGGCCGCACTTCTCTCGGTTCTCCTTTGGCGCCAGTGCGTATTTCCTCTCGGTGTGCTACGAACGAGCCACGAATGCGCCAGTGAACTATTCCATGGGTCCTATTCGTGCGGCGGGAGCTGTTACGGTCGATTTTGCGATTCCAGGAGAGGTGCCACCTGATCAGGTCGTAGCGGCTATCGAAAGGGACCGTGAGCATATGGCTCGCCGCCCGGGCTTGCGGCAAAAGCACCTGCCGGTCCGGCTCGATCCGGCCAGCGGTCACATTCTGAGCGGCGGGCGCTATTTGTTCGGCACCGTCGAGGGCTGCTGAGAGCTACCGGTCGAGGGTCGCCAATGAATTTGTCCTGGGCGGCACCCGATTCTTTGACCGGCCCTGCTTCTTGAACCCCATCGGCCATGCCTGGAGGGTTCTGTACGCCCACGACTTCGCCGGGATTCACGGCGGGCATGTGGCCATTCGATACGAGCGGTGGCACGCGCCGGGGTCTGCCGCGAAGGATCTCGAGCAGGCCGGGCCGGAAATTGCCGCTGCCGCCCAAGCCCGATCCCTAGCGAGCGCATGGCTTCTCCATCACGAGGCGGACGAGTGGGTCGGCCTGGTGACGGTGGCAGGGCGGGCCGTGGCGGGCGTTCCGCCGCCGGATCTTGCCGGACTCGAGGCTCTGTCCTCTCCCCCGCCGCTCGCGGCGATTTTCCATTCACCGGGCTGGTTCAAGGTTTTTGACCGCGCGAGCTGGGTGTTCACGCTTTGGTTCCCGATTGCCGAAGGCCAGGCGGAGCAGCGCCCGCTTTGGCCAAACTCTCCGCCGCTGCCGGAGACGGATTACACTCGGCCGGGTTCGCCGTAGGTCGTCAGCACTCACCCGGTCAGGGCTGCCCGAAACAGAAAAGATTCTTTTCTGTGCGAATGAAGATCTGCCCTTGGGACAGGGCCGGGGAGGCCTGGACCTTTTCACCCAGAGGGTTGTTCGCGATGACTTTGAACTCCGGGCTGGCTGCGATCACAGTCGTGTCGCCGTTGTCATTGACAAAGTAGATGCGCCCGCCGGCGGCGACAGGCGACGTGGAGAAATTTCCTCCCAGCCGTTCCTGCCAGATGATTTCCCCGGTGGCCGCCTGCAAGCAGGAGGCGATGCCGCCATCGGTGATCGCGAAGAGGTGCGGCTTCACGTAGATCATCGAGGGCACTTTGGGCATCCCTTTCTTTTGCTCCCAGACGAGATTGGCCTCCTTCAGATCACCGCTGCCGCCAAGCTTGAAGGCCTTGATCGTCTCTTTCCCGCCCCAGCCGCCCGCGGTGAAGACGAGCCCGTTGCCAACCACGGGCGAAGGGACTTTGCCCTCGCCGATCACCTCGTTGGACCAGAGGCGGGTTCCGGTTTTAAAATCAAAACCCTGCACCACATCGCCGGCTTCGCTCACTACGAGGGTCTTGCCCTCGTGTTCGCAAATCAGGGGAGTTCCGTGCGAGATGCGCGAGAGGCCGCGTCCGGTTTTCCAGAGTTCCCGGCCGGTTTTGGCGTCCAGCGCGAGGACGTAGGACTGGTCCCAGGGCTTCTGCCAGCCGAGTTTTTTGTCCTCGCCCTCGTTGCTGCCGTCGCGGGCCATCAGGAGCACGCCCTGATGCAGCCTGAGAGCGGTGCCGAGGCCGTGCTGGCCGTAGAATTTGTAGTCCCGATTGGTCCAAACCACCTCGCCGTTGAAATTGAGAGCGGCGAAGCTGCCATCTCCGAAGCAGGCATAGACGCGCTCGCCGTCGGTGGCGGGCGTAGGAGTGGCGTAGGAGTTGCGTTGTTCCTTCCGACGCGGGGTTTGCTTGAACACCTCGGTATTCCAGAGAATGGCCCCGCTTTTGCGATCCAGCGAAAGAACCCGGCAGGATTCGCCACCGTCCGTGGCAGTGGTGACGAAGACGCGTCCGCCCCAAATGATGGGCGAAGACCATGATTCGCCCGGCAGCGGGGTTTTCCACGCGACATTTTCCGTGGCGCTCCAGCGAATTGGCAGGTTGTTTTCGGCGGAATGGCCTTGTCCGTCCGGCCCGCGGAATTGCGGCCAGTTTTCCGCCCGAAGGGCGGCGTTCACGGCCACGAAGAAAAGCAAAGCGTGTAACCAGGATTTCATTTGGCTTCCGAGAAGGAAGCATCTCCCTCCGGGTCGCGTCAATAGCCGGAGGTCCATGCGCCTTTTGGCGCCGTTTGGCGAATTGCCAGCCGTGGGAAGGAGACTATAACGCCTGGCGGACGGTGCTGCCGGCGCTAAGCTGTTCGAGCGCGCAGAGCGTGGCGGCATTGCGGCTGTTCAGGCCAAGTTTCTCGAAGATATTCGAGAGGTGGCGTTTGATGGTTGCCTCGGCGGTGCTCAGGATGATGCCAATCTCGTAATTCGTCTTTCCTTGAGCCACCCAGAGCAGCACTTCGGCTTCCCGCGGGGTCAGCCCGAGCTTTTCCAGCGGGAGGGGGGAAGAGAAATCCGGAGCGAAACCGCGCGCGCTTGCCCGCACCTGCGCGGCGTGCGCTTCGGCGCGTTGCAGGCGGGTGTCGATCGCCGCGAGCAATTCTTCGCGCGGCGTTGGCTTGGTGAGGTAGTCATCCGCACCCAGATTCATGCCGGTCCGAACATCCATCTTTTCACCTTTGGCGGTCAGGAAGATAAATGGAGTGGTGGCGAAGGCCGGATCGGTGCGCAGGGCGGACAACACCGCGTGGCCGTCCATTTCGGGCATCATCACGTCGCAGAGGATCAGGTCCGGATTCTCTCGGCGGGCGGTCTCCAAACCCAGGCGGCCATTCTCCGCGCTCACCGCCTGGTACCCTTCCATTTCGAGGATGGTGACCAGATTCCGGCGGGCCTGGGGTTGATCCTCAATGACCAAGATCTTCTTCATAAGCTGAAGTTGGCAAAGATAAGCGGAGCGGGCAATGTAAACCCAGCCGCCTACAACCAAAGTTGCATGTCGCCGCCGAAAACGAAGAGTTACGTTGCCATCGAGCGATATTATGACACCCGAGGAAATCAAGCTCTTGCGACAAACCTTCGCGCTGGTTGAGGCCAGGGGGACGATTGCCGCGCTAACCTTTTACCAGCGGTTGTTTGCACTTGATCCTGGAGTGCGCCCTCTCTTTCGCGGCGACATTGAGAACCAGGGAAAAAAGCTCATGGTATCCCTGCGCTTCATTGTGGATTCGCTGGAAACTCCAAAGGTTCTGATCCCTGCGCTGGAATCGCTCGGGCGGCGCCATTTCGGTTACGGCGTGCGCGACGAGCATTACGACACGGTGGGCTCCGCGCTCCTCGATATGCTGCAATCCGTGCTGGGAGATGGCTTTGGCGCACGGGAACGGTCCGCCTGGGCGCTGGCTTATTCGACCGTGGCCGGTGTCATGAAGCGGGCCGCCGCGAAAATGGGCGCTCCGGGAGAGCCATCGAGAGCGCCGCTCGCCAATAATTTGAACTAACCAGCGTGGCGGACGCGGCGGACAACGAGCAAACGAACCGAGGGCTGGCCGCTGGTCCGGCCGATGACGGGCCGCCAGCCCGCGTCGACGGCTCTCTGCGCGAGAGCCTGCGGCGATCGACCTGGGCCCTGGGCGGAGTGGTCTTTGCCGCGATGATCCTGGCTGGCCTGACGGGCTATTCGGGATTTCGAGCCACCCAGAACCAGCGGAGGGCGGAACTCGCGGAATTGGATGGGCGGGAGCGCTTGTGGAAAGCTTACCTGGCCCAGGCTCGGGCTGCCCGGTTGAGCGGCACGGTGGGCCGAAGGGCGGACGCGCTCCGAGCCATTCGGAGCGCCTCAACGGTTCAGGTTTGCCGCGAGGTCCGGGATGAAGCGATCGCCGGCCTGGTTCTGTCCGATCTGGAACTTAAGGAGACCCTGGTCGATCTGCCGTCCGGCGCAAGCCAGGTGGAGGTGGCTCCCGGCCTCAATCAATATGCTGTCGGCGGATACGATGCTGACTTTCGCATTTTCAACGCTTCCGACAGTCGCGAGTTGCTCCGGCTGGACCGGCAGGCGGCGGGCCTGGGCCCGATGGCGGGGCGCGATCGGCGCGTCTGGGGGTACCTGTTCAGCGCCGACGGAAACTATTTTGCCATGAGTTTGCGGGACGGGAGCGTGGCGGCGTGGTCGCTTTCGACGGGCGAAGTGATGTTTCGCCATGCGAGCACCGCGCCTCGGGCCACGGACATTCACTGGAGTTTCGAGGGACAGAGGCTGGCTTTTTACGATTTCGAAAATAAGGGGAGGCTCGTGGTGGTCGAGGTGGCGACAGGCCGGGAGTGCCCCTCCGCGGGCGTGCCAGCGGGCGCTCCCTTCGAATTCATGCCCGGGACAAATCAGGCGGTTGTCGCGATCGGGAGTACTCTGCAACTGGTGCGGCTCGACAGCGGCGAATTCGGGGAGAAGGTGGAGGCCCCCGAACGGATCAAGATGCTGGCGGTTTCGGCGGATGGGTTGAAAATCGCGGCGGCGAGCGAAACCACCGACGTTTATCTTTGGAATCGCGAGGTACGCCGCTTTTTTGTTTTGCGGAACCACACCGAGCGCAATTCCACCTTGCAGTTCAGCCCTGGCAGCGACCGGCTCCTTTCCTCGTCTCTGGACAATGTTACGATCTTCTGGGACTGCGGCAGCGGCCGGGAGGTTGTGCGCATGTCCGAGTGCAACGGCCTGTCCTTTAGCGCGGATGGCCAGAGGGTGGCCTGCCTGACCGACCGCACGAAGCTCTCGATCCTTCAATTCGTGAACGGGGGAGCTTTTCGCACGGTAGCCGGCCCGGGGGAATTGAATCGAGACGCTGTGCGCGTTGATCTGTCGCCGGATGGCCGATGGTTTGGCGCGGTGCAACAGGGCGGCCTAGCGATTTGGGATCTCGAACCGTCCGGCCATGCCCGGTTCTTTTCGATGCCGGAGACCCGGTCTTTGGCGTTTCTGCCCGACGGGCGATCCCTTCTGACGGGCGGGACTAATTCGCTGGTGACGCGCTTCTCGATCGAGCCGCGGTCATCCGGGCCGGGCGTGTCGCCCGACTTTGCGTTGAGCCCGGCCGCCACTGTGGCGGCGCCGGAGAATATATCGATCCGCCATATCGCGGCAGCGCCGGACGGCCGCTCCGCCTGCCTCGATCTGAATGACCGCCGAATCGTGATGGTGGATCTGGAAGGGAAGCAGAAGCCTGTCTTCCTGAATCCGGGCGAGCATCTCACTTACGGACTGGGGGGCGGCGGGATCACCGGTTCAGGACGATTTGCGATCAGCCCCGACGGACAACGAGTGGCCTTTGGCTACGGCCCGGGCAAAGGTCCGTTGGTCTTTGACGCCCATCAAGGAACGGTGTTTACAAATCTGCCTGCGTTCCCGGGGAGCTTGGTTTTCAGTCATGACGGCCGTTACCTCCTCACTTGTGGCGAGGGCGAATACCAGATGTGGCGCACGGCTGATTGGCAAAAAGTGTGGCAGCGCGGTTTCCCGGCGCTCGGAGCATTGTCTGGCGCCATGTGTTTTTCCGGCGATGACAAATGGCTGGCTGCGACGGTGAGCCGGCACCATGTGGGCCTGCTCGATACCGCCACGGGTCAGACGCTCGCGACGCTGACTCCGCCTGATCCCCAGGCGATTGTCGCTCTGCGCCTTTCTCTGGATAACCGGCGCTTGGTCGCCGCTCTGTATAACAATGTGGCCCAGATCTGGGATCTGGACTTGCTGAAGGCCGAATTGCAGCCGCTGGGAGTGGACTTGACGACGCCCCTGGCCGGCTTTGCTTTTGGTGAAAGCGCGACCAAGGCCGCGGAGCCGCGATTGATCAAGGCGATGCTTGCCGGGATTGTCGCTCCGGCCGTCACCGCGATCCTGGCGGCGCTGGCTTTGCGGCGGCATCGGCGCCTGGCGGAAGAATTTGTGAGGACCGAAGCCCTGGGCTTGGAGCAGGAACAGGAGCTCAAAGTGCAGCGCGAGTTGAACCGGCTGAAGTCCAACTTCGTCTCCATGGTTTCGCATGAGTTCCGCACGCCGCTCGGCGTCATTCAATCCAACGCGGAGATTCTTGAAGCCTATTCGGACCGGCTGAAGCCGGAACAGCGCGCCCAGCATCTCGCGGAAATCACCCAGTTCACCACGCGGATGAAGGACTTGATGGAGGAGGTTCTGCTGCTCAGCCGCGCCGAATCCGGCCGGATGGAATGCTGCCTGGGCCCGGTCGACCTGAAACAGTCGACCTCCCGCGTGGTGGATCAGATTCGCCAATCGACGGAGCGTCGATGTCCGATCGAGGCGGAGTTCACCGGCGTGCCCGAAACGGTTCGGTTGGACGGCAATCTGGTCGAGATCATCCTCTCCAATTTGATCTCGAATGCCGTAAAATATTCCGAGCCCGGCAGTCCGGTGCGAGTGGCGGTGAGAGGCGAACCCGGGGTCGTAATTCTCGAGGTGCAAGACCGCGGGATTGGAATTCCAGCCGCGGATCAGCCGGGCCTGTTCTCCAGTTTTCATCGTGCGGCCAACGCCGTGAATATTCCGGGCACCGGCCTCGGCTTGACGATTTTGAAGCGGTGCGTCGACCTGCACTTGGGGACGATCTCGTTCCGGAGCGCGGAAGGCGAGGGAAGCACCTTTGTGGTTCGCCTGCCCTGCTGAAGTCCGGGCGCCGGTCCTCTTGAAATCGAGCGGCTTGTCAAATCGATGAAAATAGGACGCGCCTTTTAAAGTGAGTAGGGGATTGAAGCCGAAAGAGATAAACGAT
>CAZMKE010000051.1:0-36155 GCA_964566945.1 uncultured Verrucomicrobiota bacterium
CTCCCCCAGCCCCCCTCCCTCTCTTTTGGGTCACATTTAATTTGATTCAATTCGCCGGCGAGAATCGCCTCGTTTGTCATTTGATTTTCGGCGGAAGATTGATTCAATTCCCCGCCTTATGACGAAACCGCTGGCGATCATTCATTACGAACGGCTGATGCCGGGGAGCCAGCTGGTCAACCGGCTGCAGGACCTGGGCTACCGGGTGCAGACCGTGACGGAAGCGGCATTGCTCCGCGAAACCGCCCGGCGCGAAAAGCCGATGGTGGCGATCCTGGACCTGGTGACGAACAAGGCGGACATCTGCGCGATCATCAAAGAGATCAAGGCGGACAAGGAGACGGAGCATCTGCCGGTGATTGGCTTTGCGGCGGCGAAAGACCAGAAGCTGCATGCGGACGCGACGCGCTGCGGAGCGACCCTGGTGGCGTACGACGACGCGCTGCTGCCGCAGCTCCCTCATTTGCTGGAGCACGCGCTCCAAATCGACTGATTTTATGGCAGTTCCTTCGATAAAGTTGACTCGCGGCATTCATGTGATGCACGCGTTCTACCGGATTGACCGCGTCAAGTGGTCGCAATTGGTGGATGGCGAATCGCAACTCACCCAAGCCCGGCTGGAAGGCTTGTGCTCGAGGAACAGCGCGGCGTCGCACCCGCGCCTGGTTTCCTACGTGAATGTGGGCGGGAAGGCGGACCTGGTGTTTATGCTCCACGCGCTGGAATTGGGGCAGCTGAGCCAGATGCACCGGGAGCTGGAAGCCTGTTTTCCGGCGGGCACGCTGCAACCGGTGTATTCGTTTCTGAGCGTAACAGAACTGCCGGAATACGTGACGACGGATGAAGACCTGACGCGGGCGCTGCAGCAGGAAGGGCTGCAGCCGGGCACCGAAGCCTACAACCAGCGCCTGGAAGCGGGGAAAAAGCGGCAGGCGGAGTATGAGCAGTACCGGCTCTATCCCGAACTGCCGGATTGGGAAGTGATGGCGTTTTATCCGATGAGCAAGCGGCGCTCAGGGAACGACAATTGGTACATGCTCGATTTTGACGCGCGGAAGAAGCTGATGGCCGGCCATGCGCGGGTCGGCCGGAAATTCGCGGGGCGGATCAGCCAGTTGATCACCGGGTCGACCGGGCTGGATGATTGGGAATGGGGCGTGACCCTGATGGCGCACCAGTTGGATGCCCTCAAGGATATCGTTTACGAGATGCGTTTCGACGAGGTCAGCGCGCGCTACGGCGAGTTTGGCCCGTTCTACATCAACATGCGCCTCAAGCCCGAAGACCTTTGGGCGCATTTGCAGCTCTAAGGCTGCTTGGCCTTGCGGAAGTGGAGGACGTAATCGACGAGGCTTTTGATCTCGTCCTCCGAGATCTTGCCGCCGAACGCGGGCATTTTCGCGGTCCCTTTGGGGTCGAGCTTGCCTTCCTTGATCTGCTTCTCGATTTCTGCCGGGCTGGTCTTGCTGACCGTCAGATCTTTCGCCCCGACCTTTTTGCCTGCTGGGGTGTTGCCCCGGCCATCCTTGCCGTGGCAGGGGACGCAATTTTTTGTGAAAAGCTCCTCCACCGGTCCAGCGCGACCGGTGGAGGATAAGGCCGCCAACAGAAGGACAGCGAGCGCGCGGCTCATGCCGGAGTGTCTTTTTGCGGGACGCGCAGCTGAATGTGCAAATCCCGCAATTGCTTCGGCTCGACCGGCGCTGGCGACTCGGTCATGAGATCGGTCGCCTTGGCGGTTTTCGGGAAAGCGATGACGTCGCGGATGCTCGGCGTTCCGCAGAGGATGGCGATCAGGCGATCGAACCCGAGGGCGATGCCGCCGTGGGGCGGAGCGCCGTAGCGGAAGGCCTCGAGCATGTAGCCGAAGCGGGCTTTGACCATGTCCGGCGGGATCTGGAGGATCTCCTCGAAAATGGTTTTTTGCACTTCGGGTTGGTGAATCCGGATGGAGCCGCCGCCCAGTTCGGTGCCGTTGACCACGATATCGTAGTGCTGGCCGCGCACTTTCTTCGGATCCGCTTTGAGCAGCGGGATGTCTTCGGTCACCGGCGCAGTGAACGGATGATGGCTGGAGTACCAGCGGTTTTGCTCCTTGTCGAAGCTGAGCAGCGGGAAGTCGACCACCCAGAGGAAATCAAAGCGATCGGCCGGGATGGAGAGCTTGCCCTTGGATTTCAGGACTTCCGCGCAATAAAGGCGGATGCGGCCGAGAATTTCACAGGCATTGAGCCATTGGTCGGCCGCAAAAAGGATCAGATCGCCTTCCTCAATGCCGAGCTTGGCGGTGAGAGCTTGCTTCTCGGCTTCGGAGAAGAATTTAACAATGGGCGATTTCCATTCCTTGTTCTCGACCTTGATGAAAGCGAGGCCTTTCGCGCCAAAGCTCTTGGCGTATTCGGTCATGGTCTCGATCTGGCCCTGGGTGGCGTCGGCCATGCCTTTGGCGTTGAGCGCCTTGACCACGCCGCCGTTGGCGATCGCGCCGCTGAAAACTTTGAAGGAACTGGAACGGAAGTCGTCGGTGAGATCGACCAGTTCCATGCCGAACCGGGTGTCCGGCTTGTCGATGCCCCAGCGGTTGAGCGCTTCCTGGAAGGAGACGCGCTTGAACGGGGTGGGAATGTCGATGTGCAGCGCGGTTTTCCAGACGCGCTTGAGCAGGCCTTCGATCAGGTTGTAGATGTCCTCGCGCTCGATGAAGGACATTTCCAGGTCGACCTGGGTGAATTCGAGCTGGCGGTCGGCCCGTTGATCTTCATCGCGGAAACAGCGGGCGAGCTGGAAATAGCGCTCGACGCCCGCGACCATCAGGATCTGCTTGAACTGTTGCGGGGATTGCGGCAGGGCGTAGAACTCGCCCGGATGCACCCGGCTGGGCACGAGGAATTCGCGCGCGCCTTCGGGCGTGCTCTTGAAAAGAATCGGCGTTTCGACTTCCAGGAACCCTTGTTCATCGAGGAAGACGCGGGTGGCAGTGGCCACTTTGCTGCGGAGGCGCAGGTTGCGGGCCATGTCCGGGCGGCGCAGATCGAGGTAGCGATATTTCAGGCGCAGCTCTTCGTTCACCTTGCTGGACACTTCCGGATCGTCGACCGGGAATGGCAGCACTTCAGCGAGGTTGAGCACCTCGAACGATTGCGCCATCACTTCCACTTCGCCGGTCGGGATCTTGGAATTGTTGGTGCCGGAGGGGCGCTGGCGGACTTTGCCCGTGACGGTGATGACCGATTCGCTGCGGAGGCTGGAGGCCTTTTCAAACACATCTTTGGGCAGATCCGAGGGATCGAAAACGGTCTGGGTGCGTCCTTCGCGGTCGCGGATGTCGACGAAAATCAGGCCGCCGAGGTCCCGGCGGGAATGGACCCAGCCGGCCAAAGTCACGGTCTGCCCGATGTGCGCAGGCCGCAGTTCATTGCAATGATGTGTTCTCTTCATTCTACGGTTTGGAGGCTTCGCCTCAAAAAGAAAGCGGATGTTTAATCGAAATCTGGCCGAATTCAACCGGAAAGCGGTTCCAGCGCAGGTCCGGAACACCCCGGGGCAACCGCGGGAACTCGGCGCGGACCGGTTATTTGATCCGGATCAGCTGGCCCGCCCCGCCAGCCAGTTTCACGGTGGCGCGGGGGCCGCCCGCAGGGGACCAGGCGGAGGCAGCCGCATCGAACAGTTCCACCGGGCCAGGCGCGCGCAGGGTGAAGGAGGCTTCGTTCTTGTAATCGAGGTTGACCAGCACCGCGTGGGTGACCTGGCCTCCGGCCGGCCCGAAATAGCCCAGGAGCGCGCCTTTGACCCTCTCGCGGCCTTGATACTCGGCGCTGGCTGGGAGCGGATCGAGCGTGATCGGGGCCTCTTTCGGCAGCGGTTCCGCGCCCGGCGGCATCATGCCGGCATGGTAAACGGCGAGGGACTGGAGCGGCTGCAGCTGGCTGGCGATGGCCGTGAACTCGCGATTCAGAGTTTTGAGAGCGTGGTAGAGCGGGGTGGGGGTGCCATCGGCTTCGGCCACTCCGCCAAGATGATTCGCGCAGGTGTAGATGTAATAGGAGATGCCTTGCGCGCCATAAGCGACCGTGGTGTAGACCAGGTAACGCATTTCCTCCGGCCCGGGCACGCGCATGACTTTGGGAGCCCAGGTGCTGGCCTGGACGATGTTCAGGAAGGGCAGGCGGGCGGCGAGCGATTCTCTTCTCACAAGCGAGAGGTTGAGAAAATATTCCGGATTATCACCTGATAATGAGAATTGATAATGGTCGTAGCTGACCAGGGCGGGCTTCACCTGGTCCACGAATTGGCGGAGATGCTCGGTGTAGGCGGCCACCTTGCCGCCTTTGTTCCCGAGTTGCTCGTTCGTGGCGTAGGTGGGGAAAAGATTGATGTAAGCGAGGTGGGCTGGGTCCTTCTCCTTGAGATAGGCGACCAGCCGCCCGAGCGCGGGGAACTGCGCGGCGCTCGGCTCGTCCGTGATGAAGTAGGCGTAGAACGCGGGATGCTTGCTGACGCGGGCGATCAGGGCGTCCAACTGCTGTTTGCGCGCGGGATCATCGAGCGTGGCGGGGCCGAGCAGGCCATCCTGGATCTGGCCGCGCAGGCCGTGCCGGTGCGCGATGTCGAGCCCGGCTTCGTCGCACCAGACGAGATTCCAGCCCCCCTGGGCCATCTGCTCGGCCACGGCATCGGTGAGGGCGGGGCCGCACCAATAGCTGACGATGGGCGTGCCGACCGTCCAGTTCGAACTGGCGGCGAAGGCGGGCGCGCTCAGCAGGGAAACCGCCAGCAGGGCGGCCAGACGAGCGCGGGTGAGGAATGGGTTCCAGTTTCTCATAGCGGTCCGAATGGAGGCGTTGTCGCAAAGGACGCGCCCCGGTTCAATCCAAACCTTTACGGGACGGCTTTGGCGCGCCGGATGAATTCCCGCACTTTCGCGTGGTCTTTGCGGCCAGGGGAGGATTCGACGCCGCTGGAGACGTCCACTCCGTAGGGGCGCACCGTGGCGACCGCCTCGGCCACATTCTCGGGCGTCAACCCGCCCGCGAGCAGGATGCGCGGTCCGAACGCCTTGGCCTGGATCGCCAGGTCCCAATTGAACTTCTCGCCGGTCCCGCCGTGCTGGCCGGGCACGTAGCTATCCAGGAGAAACGCGTGGACTTGATACTGGCTCAGGCTGGCGAGGCTGCTTTGGTCTTTCACGCGCAAGGCTTTGATCACCGGGAGGGGTGACTGCGCGCAGTATTCGGGCGATTCGGCCCCGTGCAGTTGGGCGTGGGTGAGGCCGGCCTCGGCCATGAGGCGGCGGGCCGATTCGATCGGCTCGTCCACAAACACGCCCACCTTCAGCAGGGAGGCGGGCAGGCGCGCGGTGATGTCCGCCACGGTGCGGGCGGGGACAAAGCGAGGGCTTTTCGGGAAGAAAATGAACCCAAGGGCATCCGCGCCCGCCTGGACCGCCACCAGGGCATCTTCCAGGTTGGTGATTCCGCAGATTTTCACAAGCGCGGCCATGTGCGGGCCAGAATACGGGACCGGGCGGAGCTGCGCAAACGGCCGCGATCGAGGCGGTTCAGCGCACCTTGCGCACGGCGACCGCGTCGGAAATCAGCTGGAGCGCTTCGCTGCGCAGGACCGAGCCGACCAGCCGGGCTTCGGCGGGGTTGTTCACCACGGGAACATGGCGCAGCTCGCTCTGCAGCAGGGTGGGCAGGGCATCGATCAGCTTCTGGTTGGGCGTGAGAGCCGCGGGCGGATCGCGCATGATGTCGACGGCGATGACCGCCACCATCTCCGCGCCGGAATGGAGATATTCCTTCAGGTCGTGCAGGGCCACCACGCCGATCAGCCGCTGCGCATCGTCGACCACCGGCACGAAATTGTTGGTGCTGGTGAGGAAGCGGGTGGCCAGTTCGCTGAACGGGGTGTTCGGCCGGACGGGCGGGACCGGTTCGCGCATGATTTCGCCCACGAACGTTTCCGTGGCTGCGCCCACCCGTTCGTCGTCGCTCTGGTCGGTAATGCCTTTGCGGCGGAGCGGTTCGGTGTAGACCGAGTCGCGCTGCAACCCCCGGCTGACAATGGTGGACATGGCGCAAGCCAGCATGAGCGGCGGCATGATCGAGTAATTCAGGCTGATCTCGAATATCATGATCATGGCCAGGAGCGGCGCGTGCGTGGTGCCGGCCAGGACGCTCCCCATGCCGACCATCGCGAACGCGCCGGACGGGAGCGAGGACCAGTCGAGCGTGTTCAGGCTGGCTCCGAAAAGATGGCCGAGCGCCGCTCCGAGAAAGAGAGTGGGAGTGAAAACGCCGCCGACCGTGCCCGAGCCGACGGCCGCAGCGGTCGCCAGGAGCTTCGCGAGGAACAGGCCGAGCAGGAACCATTGGGTCATCGGCTCGTGCAGGATGCGGGTGATCGCTCCGTAGCCGTTCCCCCAGACCGGCGGGAATTGCAGCGCGAGCACGCCGACGCACAGGCCGCTCAGCCCGAGCCGCCAGTAGATCGGGAGCTTGAGCCGGGCAAAGAGATCCTCGCTCGCCCGGAGGAGCCGCAGGAACCCGACGGCCAGAAAACCGGAGGCGACGCCGAGCACCACGAACCAGGGCAATTGCGAGATGTGCGTGAAGTCGTGAGCCGGGCCTTCGTAGAAAGGTTTAATGCCGAAGAAGTAACGCGAGACCATGGTGGCAACCACGGCAGAAAAGACCAGCGGCCCGAACAGGTTCATGGCAAAGCTGCCCAGGACGATTTGCGCAGCGAAGAGCGAGCCGGTGATCGGTGCGTTGTAGGCGGCGGACATCCCGGCGGCCGCGCCGCACGCCACGAGCAGGCGCAAACGGTAGGGCGGCCAGCCGGCGATCTGGCCCAGTTTCGAACCCGCCGTGGCGCTCATTTGCGTGATCGAGCCTTCCCGGCCGATCGACGCGCCCGTGGCGATGCTGAGCAGGGAGGAGAGCGTTTTTACCACGGCGGTGCGCATGGGCAGCCGCCCGTTCCCGGACACAACGACTTCCAGGATGTTGCTCGCGCCTTGGTTCCCAACCAGTTGCAAGCCCCAGTAAAGCAACAAGCCCGCGCCCACTCCGCCGATCGCCGGAATGACCAGCCGCTGCCACCACGGGATCAGTTCGGCGATCTCCACCACATCCCCGGTGTGGGCGAAGAAAAGGCGCATGGCGATTTCGGCCAGTTCGTAGAGGGCCAGGTTGATCAGGCCGCCGAGAACGCCGACAAAGCCGGCCAGGATCAGGTGGAGCGTTTCCTCGTTCGGACGGATCCAGTCACGAACGACCAGGGCGCGCTCCAGATGTTTTCGGACCAGGGGGAGGACCTCACTGACAAACCGATCGAGCATGCTCCTCCCTTTCACCCGAACAATATATGAATTTTTTGCCGGTTTGACGAGTCAGTACCTGGAGGAAAACCTGTAAGTGACTCGAAATCAGTCTTGGCCGTTTTGGCAGGATTAAAGCTTTGCCAAGCGCGTATGGCCTACGCAGGTTGAGTTCTATCAGCGAATGAAGAAGTGGATCATTATCGTTTTGATCGTCGGGTTGAGCAGCGTTTTTGCCGTCCGAAAGTTCCCGGCGTGGCGGGCCAAAGCGGACGCGTCGACCGCCGATCAGCGGCCGAAGACGGCCCTTGTCGAGCAGCGCGACATCCGCTTTAGCGTGCCGGCGGCGGGCGAGATCAGCCCGGCCGAGCAGGTTTCGGTGAAGCCGGAAATCAACGGGCTCATTGACCTGTTGCCGGTGGACATCGGTGATAATGTGAAGAAAGGCCAGATTCTCTTCACGCTCGATGACAAAGAGCTGATGAATGCGAGGCTTTCCAAAGACACTGAGGTCGAGCGGGCCAAGCTGCAGGTGGATCAAGCCGAACGGAATTACCGCCGGGCCTCGGAATTGGCTCACGGCAATTTGATCTCCACCGAGCTTTTCGAGAACAGCAAAACGGAATTCGACCTGGCCAAGAACACGCTCGAACGCTCCCAACGCGAGCTGGCGGTGCTGGAGGAAGGGTTGAAAAAGACGAAAATCCTCGCTCCGTTCGACTGCACGATTTTGACCCGGCCGGTTTCGATCGGCCAGGCGGTGTCCGGTTCGGGCGGCTTTAACAGCGGCACGGAAGTCCTGACGATCGCCGACCTGCACAACCTGATCATCAACGCCCACATCAACCAGGCGGACATCTCCCGCCTGCATCAGGAGCAGCAGGTGGAAGTCGCCGTGGAAGCGGTGCCCGGGCTGACCGTCCTCGGTCGGGTGGAGCGGATCGCTCCGCAAGCGACCATCCGCAATAACATCAAAGGCTTTGCCGTCCGTATTTTCCTGAAGGACGCGGACAAGCGCATCCGCCCCGGCATGACCGCGAATATCAAGATCCCCGTGGCCTCGGCGGATAACGTGGTGGCGGTGCCCCTCGCGGCGGTTTTTACCGAGCGCGACCCGCAGACCTACAAGACCGAACGCTACGTTTATGTGAAACGCGGCGAGGAGGACTACGAGCGGCGTCCCGTTTCCATCGGCGTTTCCGACTTTTTCTACGCTGAAGTGCAATACGGATTGAACCCGGGCGAAATCGTGGCGGTCGAACCGCCGAAGGAAGAGACCATGCGCCTCGCCAAGATGGGCAAGACCGGTCCCGCCAGTTCCGCCTCCGCCAGCAAGAAGGAAACCGGCGCGCCCAAGGCTGCCGGAGCCAGTTCCGGCGGTTCCAATGCCCGTCCTGCCACTTCTGGCAGTCCACGCACTTAATCCAGCTTCTCTATGCCCTTGGTCGAACTGCGGGACGTCTACAAGATCTACCATCTTGGCGGCGAAGAAATCCGAGCCCTGGACGGGATAACCTGCGACATCGAGAGCGGTGAATTCATCTCGATCATCGGCCCGTCCGGCAGCGGCAAATCCACCCTCATGCACATCCTGGGCTGCCTGGACAGCCCGAGCAAAGGAACGATCCGCCTCGATGGCACGATGATCCAGGGCGCGAGTCCGCGCGAACTCGCGTCGATTCGCAACCGGAAGATCGGGTTCGTGTTCCAGTTTTTCAACCTGCTGCCCAAGCTCAACGTGCTGCAGAACGTGGAGCTGCCCATGGTCTACAGCGGCGTGAGCGCGCGCGAACGGCGCGAGCGGGCCATGGAATCGCTGCGCAAGGTCGGGCTGGAGAACCGCAGCAAGCACCGGCCCAGCCAGCTCTCCGGCGGGCAGCAGCAGCGCGTGGCCATCGCCCGCGCCCTGGTGAACGACCCGAAGATCGTTTTCGCGGATGAACCGACCGGCAACCTCGATTCTCACACCGGCGAGGCCATCCTGAATCTGTTCCGGTCCCTGAGCAGCCAGGGGCGCACCATCATCCTCGTGACGCACGATCCCGAAATCGCGGCCGTCACTCCCCGCCGCATTGAAATCCGCGATGGCAAGATCTCGGAAAAGGTGGACCCGACCCTGGCCGGGCTCGACCGTTTGGCGGACGCCTCCGAAGCGTCTGCAGCGCTCTAGAGTATGGACCTGCTGAGTGCCATCAGCCTCGGATTCAAGGAGATTTGGGCGCACAAATTCCGCTCCCTCCTGACCATGCTCGGAATCATTCTGGGCGTCTCCAGCCTCGTGGCCATGTCCGCCCTGGTGAAGGGGATGGAAGTCGGCATGAAAGAGGCGTTGATCGCGATCGGCGGGCTGGAAAAGATCAGGGTCGAGCCGCAGGAAGTGCCGATCGAGCAGAAGCACCTGGCCGATCAGGCGGTGGGCGTGACGATCAACGATGTCTATGCCCTCCAAGCCAGCGCGCCGCTCATTCGCAAGTTCTCGCCCGAGATGCGCGGCTTCAATACGCGCATCACCGCCAATGGCAAGATGGTGCGGCCGTGGAACGTGGCGGGCGTCTGGCCCGTGGCCGCCGAGATGAACGAACATGTGGTCGCGCACGGCCGGATGTTCAACGAGATCGATGACGAAATGGCCCGCAGCGTTTGCGTCATCGGCACGGAGATTCGCGACGAGTTGTTCGGCTCGCCCGAGAAGACCGGCAAGGAAATCATCCCGGTCGGCGAAACCATTTACATCAATCAACAGCCGTTCACGATCATCGGCATGTTCCAGCGCTACGAGAGCGAGCAGGACAAAAAGCGGCGCGAGATCGAGGCGGCCCAGCCCAAGCAGGCGCAGACCGGCCCGCAACGCAGCCGCGGCTGGAGCGGGCGCGGGCAGAACTTCGTCTTCCGCCTGAAGAACAACACCGTCTACATGCCCATGAACACCATGTGGCTGAAAATGCGCGCCGGGGCCGCGCCGGACGGGCGCTGGGGCGGGCCGAGCGGGTCTCGCGGGTCGCTCGCGCCGACCATGGCGGCTGATCCCCGCCTCTCCAGCCTGGAAGTGAAGATTGCCACCATTGATGACCTGAGCGCCGCGGTCCAGCAGATGCAGAACGTGCTCATGACCACGCACAAGGGGATCGAGGATTTCAGCTTCCGCACCCAGGAGGATTGGGCGGAGAATATTTCCAACTTCATTCGGAACGCGCGCTTGAGCGGCGGGATGATCGCCGGGATCAGCCTGCTCGTGGGCGGGATCGGCATCATGAACATCATGCTCGCCAGCATTTCCGAGCGCGTGCGCGAGATCGGCATTCGCAAGTCGATCGGCGCGACCGATAGCGATGTGTTCGTGCAGATTCTGATCGAGAGCGTGGTCATTGCGGTGCTCGGCGGCATCGCGGGCATGGTCACTTCGTTCCTGCTCGTCCGCTTCATCGGCGTGCTCGCTCCCACGGAGAATACCCCCATCGTCACCGCCGGCGCGTTGCTCATCTCCTTCGCTTTCAGCGCGGGCGTCGGCATTCTGGCCGGGCTCATTCCCGCCTTCAAAGCGGCCCGCCTCAACCCGATCCAGGCGCTGCGTTACGACTGATGCACCTGCTGAACACCATCGTCGTCGGTTTCAAGGAGATCTGGGCGCACAAAATGCGCTCTCTTCTCACCATGCTCGGCATCATCCTCGGCGTGGCCAGCCTCGTGGCCATGGCCGCCCTCACCAAAGGGATGGAGAACGGCATGAAGGAAACGATGATCGCCATGGGCGGAGCTGATAAAGTGCTCGTCGAAGAGGCGGACGTCCCGCCCGAGCAGGAACATCTCGCCCAGGAAGCCCCCGGCCGGACCATGCAGGATGTCATGGCCCTGCGCGCCGCCGCGCCCATGCTCCGCCTTGTCTCCCCGGAAATGGCGCTCCGCAGCGTGGTCCTCGCCCGCGCGGATAAATCGGTCGTCCCTTCCGAGTTCGTCGGCACCTGGCCCACCGTCATGGAAATGAACCTGCACACGGTGCAGTACGGCCGCTTTTTCAATGAGATCGACGACGAGATGGCGGCCAGCGTCGTCGTCATCGGCACCGGGCTGCGCGACGAACTGTTCGGCTCGCCGGAAAAGACCGGCCGCGAGATCGTGCCCCTCGGTGAAACGATCAACGTCAATGGCCAGCCCTTCACGATCATTGGGATGTTCACCGAATACATGAGCGAGCAGATCCGCAAGGAGCGCGCCCTCGCCAAGACCAAGCCGCCCGAAAAGGACGAAGGGCCCAAACGCAAGAAAGGGTGGGGGCCGCGCGGCGGAGGCTGGGCCTTCATGCGCAAGAACATGACCGCCTACATTCCCCTGAATACCATGTGGGTGCGCTTCAAGTCCGCCGGGGACGCCACCGGCGTGCCTGATCCCCGCCTCAGTGACATCGACTTCAAGGTGGCCGATATGAACCTGCTCGAACCGGCCCTCCAGCAGGCTCGCAACGTTTTCATGATGACCCACCGCGGCATTGAGGATTTCAACTTCCGCACCCAGGAAAACCAGGTCGAGAACATCAACAGCCAGATCAAGAATGCCCGCTTGAGCGGCGGCGTGATCGCCCTCATCAGCCTGATCGTCGGCGGGATTGGCATCATGAACATCATGTTCGCCAGCATCAACGAACGCATCCGCGAGATCGGCCTGTGCAAAGCCGTGGGCGCAACCGGCCTCGACGTCTTCATGCAAATCCTCGTGGAAAGCGTGGTCATCGCCATTGTCGGCGCGTTCGCCGGCCTGATCGTTTCCCTCGGCTTTGTCCAGCTCCTGATCTGGCTCACCCCCACCGGCAACACTCCGGAGATTACCCCGAACGCGATGATCGTCGCCGTCCTCTTCAGCGCCTGCGTTGGCGTTCTCGCTGGGCTCTTCCCCGCTCTGCGCGCCGCCAAGCTCCATCCCATCCAGGCCCTCCGCTACGAATAAAGCGCGGCTCCTCCCCCCCGGGGAGCTTCCGTGGCTCGGGGCCGGGACCTTTCTCATTTCTCATTCTCACCGCGCGCCCAGGATTTTTCTCGTCCGTTTCTCACTCTTTCTCCCGTTCCTTGGCCTGCGGTTGAGAAGAGAAAATGAGAAAAGAGTGCTTTACAAGTATTCATAAAAGTATTCTATTGACGCCGCAATGAATACATATAATGTTCAATCGGCAGACGCTGCCGTTTGTCTCCCGCCCAGCGGGGAACAACCGACAGCGCCTGGTAATTCACACAAGATCCACAACATTCGCGAGTTGCGCGACGCAAGCTCCTCCGGACCGGTCAAGGGTAGGGAATTGGGGATGGATGTTTGCTATTCGTTCGAAGCGGAAGCTCGAACTCTCGGCTGCATTCTACTCGACGAGAAAGTGGCATTCAACCTTCTGGAAACCGCAGGCATCACCAGCTGTCACTTCTACGACGTCCGGCACAAGGAACTCTTCCGCCTCATGGAAAAGCTCTTCAAAGCGCATCAACGCGTCGACATGTTCGCCGTCATGGACCGCTTTGCCGCCGGGCAGAACTGCACCGATCCGGCCGCCGATCGTGTCTACATCGCCACCTTGCCCGATGCCGTCGCCAGCGTCTGGTCCTTGCCCCTCTTCATCGAGGAACTCAAGGAAATGCAACAACGGCGGCTCGCCCTCGACGTCGCGCGCCGGCTTCTCCAGGCCGCCGGGGACAAAGGCGCGCCCGCCGGGCAGCTCCTGGAAGATGCCGAGACCGCCTTCGCCCAGATGCGCAAAATCACCGCGCCCAAAGCCCTCACCATCCGCACCGCTGCCGAACTCCTCGAAGAAAGCCTCGTGGATAATGACAACCTGCTCGGCGACCGATTGCTCGCGCGCGGCCAGAGCCTCACCCTCCTCGGCGCGGGCGGCATCGGCAAATCCCGCCTGCTTCTGCAACTCGCCGCGTGCTCCATCACCGGCCGGCCCTTCCTCGGCCTGCGCGTGCACGTGCCCGACCTGAAATGGCTCATCTTCCAGGCCGAGAATTCCAAGCGGCGGCTCCAGACCGACCTGCAGCGGTTGCGCGCCTGGCTCGGAGACGATTGGACGCGCGTCGCCTCCCGCCTCTACATCCACACCGTGGAACACGCGGACGATTGCTTCGTGCAGCTCGACCAGCCCGGCGTCCGCACCCGCCTCGGCAACGTCATCACCCAGATCGATCCCGACGTCGTCTGCTTCGATCCCCTCAACTGCTTCGGCGTGGGCGACCTCAACCGCGATGGCGACATGCGCAACACCTGCCAGGCCATCACCCAGCTCTGCGCCGAAGGCCGGGCCGACCGCGCCGTCGTCGTGCTCCATCACGCCCTCACCGGCAAAGCCGGGGCGGCCCGCGCGACCGGGTTCGACCGCTCCAGCTTCGGCCGCAATTCCAAACTCCTCCAGGCCTGGACCCGGGGCCAGATCAACCTCGCCCCCGCCAGCGGCGACGACAACGCCCGCCTCGTCGTCTCCTGCGGCAAATGCTCGAATGGCGAGGAATTCGCGCCCTTCGCCGCCCGGCTGAATCCCGCCACCATGATCTACGAAGCCGAGCCCGGCTTTGACCACCAGGCGTGGCAGCGCCAGCTCTCCGAAGGCCCGGCCCGGCGGCCCGAGGACGACCTGCTCGACCTCTGCGAACAACCCCAGCCCCGCAACGAAGCCGCGCGCCAGCTCGTGGCCCGGGGCCATTCCCAAGCCTCCGCCTACCGCATCATCCAGCGCGCCCTGGAAGACAACCTCGTCCGCCTCGAAGGCAGCATCCTCCACCGCGCCGACCTGGATTAGCCCCGGCAACACCCCGCGCCGCGCCGGACCGCCGAGACCCGTCCCGCGCGGCGCGGCCCTTTCTCATTTCTCATTCTCACCCCGTGCCCGGCGTCGCGACCCGCCCGTGAGAAAATTTTCTCACCCGGCTCGCAGGTGGCGTGAGAGAGAAAATGAGAAGATGTGGGACCGACTTGGAGATTCACGGCGAGCCTCGGATCATCCCGATCACCCGGATCACTCTGGCCGACTTCTGGCTGACCCGGGCCGACCCGGGCCGACCCGACCAACGAACCGCTCCGGGGTTCGCATTGCGTTTGCTTTGGCTCAATTTGGCATTTTTCGTTCTCCCCCAGAACCTCGGAGAGGTTCCCAGCCACAGCCCAATGTTGCCGCGCCAGCGGCTATGTTGGGTAAACGTCCCCCCAAAAACACACATCAACCTCGGAGAGGTTGTGGCCTCGGTCTCGTCGTTGGGACTATGGGGGAGGGAATCCCCCGGATTGCGAACAAACCCACGAACCAAAATCCCGGGCGCGAATTGATGACTATGCGCCGCGCCTGTCGACGTCGGCGCGCCCCTCACCATTGCCGCCCACCGAGGTCTCGCCAATCGGTCCCGTCCGCCCGCATCTCGCGCTCGCGACGATCTGGCCACAACCTCTCCGAGGTTGATAACCTAATTGCCGTCGTAACCCACCATAGCGCCCGGCGCTGCGCTTTTTCCGAGCGCAATGGTGGGCTGTGGCCCTGAACCCCTCCGGGGTTCGCGTTGCGGTGGTCGTGGTTCGGGTTCGCATTTCTCATTCTCCCCCCAAGAACCTCGGAGAGGTTCCCAGCCACAGCCCAACGTTGCCGCGCTTAGCGGCTACGTTGGGTAAACGTCCTCCAAAAACACGCATCAACCTCGGAGAGGTTGTGGCCTCGGACCCGCGCTTCGGGCGATGGGGGAGGGAATCCCCGGATTGCGAACAAACCCGCGAACCCAAATCCCGGACGGGATGGTGAGCTGTGGCGACTAACCCCTGCCGGTTTCAGAACCTCGGAGAGGTTCCCAGCCACAGCCCAATGTTGCCGCGCCAGCGGCTACGTTGGGTAAACGTCCCCCAAAAACACCTCAACCTCGGAGAGGTTGTGGCCTCGGACCCCCGGTTCGGGTCCATGGGTGAGGGAATCCCTGCGGTCCTGAACCCCTCCGGGCTTCGAGTTGCGTGTCGGTGTGCGGTTTGCGCGCACCGAGTTAAGCCGAGGGCTAATCCCACAAGTAACGTTCTTCGTACTGCATTTGGTGCCGCTGCAGAATCAAACGAAGTTCGTCCTGGAAATTGATTTTTTGGTGGTGGTCTTCCTGCTTGGCGATGTAACGCTCGACCCGGTCCAGATTGGACACGCTGACGGAAAATGTGGCGTAGCCTCCCTGCCAGGCGAAATCTTGAAAGGCCGGCTCGGTTTGCCTCAGCCAGGAGCTGGAGACGCGTTTGAGCTCCTTAACCCAATCAGCCTGCGACAGGGTGCGGCTGAACCGGCAAAGCAAATGAACATGATCTTCGACCCCGCCGATTCGCACCGGCTGACAATCCAGTTCCTTGGACACGCCGCCGAGATACTCATGCAAGCGGGCGCGCAAGGCCGGGTCGCGCAAAAACGGGCGGCGTTCCCTGGTCGAAAAGATCAAGTGCAAATAAGCCGCGGAGATCGCCTGGGACATTCAAGGAGATGCTGCCACGACGGCTTCGGCGATGGCAATCTTCGGTTTGCCGTGAGCGCACGTGTTCGCGCAAAAGTTCAGAACCTCGGAGAGGTTCCCAGCCACGGCCCAACGTTGCCGCGGCAGCGGCTACGTTGGGTCAACGTCCCCCAAAAAGCACACCAACCTCGGAGAGGTTGTGGCCTCGGACCCCCGGTTCGGGTCCATGGGTGAGGGAATGCCCCGGATTGCGAATAAACCCGCGAACCAAAATCTCGGGCACGAATTGGCGACGATTCGCCCGCCCTCGCCATCGGTGCGCACCCGCCGTCGCCGCCCGCGAGGCGCGTGATGGTGGTCTCGGCCGGTCGCATCTCGCGCTCGCTGCCATTTTGGCCACAACCTCTCCGAGGTTGATGCCGTATTTGCCGTCGTAACCCACCATAGCGCCCGGCGCTGCGCTTTTTCCGGGCGCAATGGTGGGCTGTGGCCCTGAACCCCTCCGGGGTTCGAGTTGCGGTGGGTTTCGGGCTCAAGTTGGCATTTTTCGTTCTCCCCCAGAACCTCGGAGAGGTTCCCAGCCACAGCCCAGCGTTGCCGCGCCAGCGGCTACGTTGGGTAGACGTTCCCCGCAAAAAGCACATCAACCTCGGAGAGGTTGTGGCCTCGGTCTCGCGGTTCGGGCCATGGGTGAGGGAATCCCTGCGGTCCTGAACCCCTCCGGGCTTCGCGTTGCGTGCCGGCGTGCGGTTTGCGCGCACCGAGTTAAGCCGAGTGCTAATCCCACAAGTAACGTTCTTCGTACTGCATTTGGTGCCGCTGCAGAATCAAACGAAGTTCGTCCTGGAAATTGATTTTTTGGTGGTGGTCTTCCTGCTTGGCGATGTAACGCTCGACCCGGTCCAGATTGGACACGCTGACGGAAAATGTGGCGTAGCCTCCCTGCCAGGCGAAATCTTGAAAGGCCGGCTCGGTTTGCCTCAGCCAGGAGCTGGAGACGCGTTTGAGCTCCTTAACCCAATCAGCCTGCGACAGGGTGCGGCTGAACCGGCAAAGCAAATGAACATGATCTTCGACCCCGCCGATTCGCACCGGCTGACAATCCAGTTCCTTGGACACGCCGCCGAGATACTCATGCAAGCGGGCGCGCAAGGCCGGGTCGCGCAAAAACGGGCGGCGTTCCCTGGTCGAAAAGATCAAGTGCAAATAAGCCGCGGAGATCGCCTGGGACATTCAAGGAGATGCTGCCACGACGGCTTCGGCGATGGCAATCTTCGGTTTGCCGTGAGCGCACGTGTTCGCGCAAAAGTTCAGAACCTCGGAGAGGTTCCCAGCCACAGCCCAACGTTGCCGCGCTTAGCGGCTACGTTGGGTAGACGTTCCCCCAAAAACACACATCAACCTCGGAGAGGTTGTGGCCTTGGACCCCGGTTCGGGTCCATGGGTGAGGGAATGCCCCGGATTGCGAACAAACCCACGAACCAAAATCCCGGGCACGAATTGCCGACTATGCGCCGCGCCTGTCGACGTCGGCGCGCCCCTCACCATTGCCGCCCACCGAGGTCTCGCCGATCGGTCACGGCCGGCCGCACCTCGCGCTTGCTGCCATTTGGCCACAACCTCTCCGAGGTTGATGCCGTATTTGCCGTCGTAACCCACCATAGCGCCCGGCGCTGCGCTTTTTCCAGGCGCAATGGTGGGCTGTGGCCCTGAACCCCTCCTGGGTTCGCATTGTGGTGGTTGGGGTTTCGGTTCGGGCTCTTATTCTCACTTTCGCGCGCCATCCCGTGATAAAATCTTCTCACCCGTCTCGCCTGCGCCGTGAGAGAGAAAATGAGAAAACGCCGCGCTCCGCGCCCCTCGCCATGTTCCCCCCGCGAGAACGCTAGACTAGGCCTTTTAGGTTCGCGATTTTTCGGAGCCAGCGGTGGCTTCCCATTCCGACTCTAGGCAGCTAGGGTTGCCTCGATGAGCAAAACCACCCAAGTCCTGCAACGCCTGCACTCTGGCGATTCCAAAGCGACGGAGGAATTGCTTCCCCTCGTTTATGATGAGTTGCGTCGTCTAGCAGCGGCTAAGATGGCTCGGGAAAAGCCGGGCCAGACGCTCCAGGCCACCGCCCTGGTGCACGAAGCGTTTTTGCGCCTGGTCCGGGAGAAGAATCAGGCGTGGAAGAACACCGACCAATTCTGCACCGTGGCCGCCGAGGCGATGCGGCGCATCCTGGTGGATCGCGCCCGGCGGAAACTAGCCTGCAAACATGGAGCTGGCGCGGAGCATGTGGATATCAGTTCTCTTGAGATTCCCGCTGCCGCCGATGATGAACTCAACCTGAAGGTTAACGAGGTCCTTGAGGAATTTGCTCGTGAGGACTCCGTCAAAGCAGAGGTCGTTAAACTCCGCTTTTATGCCGGGCTGGAAAATGAGGAGATTGCGCTGCTGCTCGATATTTCGGAGAAGACGGTGCGCCGTCACTGGACCATTGCGAAAGCGCGGTTGTTTCAGTTGATGACCCACTGACGGGATTCGATTCTGAAAATAGATGTCCGTTTTGGCCGGACATTTTCGCGTTTACTGACTGGAGCGCTTGAAAGCGTTTTATGGGGAACTCTGCCGATAACAGGTTGGAAACTATCTTTCACGCCGCCAAGGAGTGCGCAACTCCCGAGCAGCGGGAGAGTTGTCTGCGCGAGGCGTGCCGAGGGGATGACGGGCTGCGAGCCCAGGTAGAAGCGCTTCTGGCTGCCTCCGATCAGGCGGAAAAGCTTTTCCAAGCGGCGGGCAGGCCCGGCACTAGCGAGGCCCCGCTAGGCAATCCCGATCTGGATATCCCCACGGGCGGCGCGATCGGACGCTATAAACTGCTGGAGCGGCTGGGGGAAGGCGGGTGCGGGGTGGTTTACCTGGCTGAGCAGGAGCAGCCGGTGCGACGCCAGGTGGCGCTCAAGGTCATCAAGCCGGGCATGGATTCCAGGAGCGTAATCGCTCGCTTCGAAGCGGAGCGGCAGGCCCTCGCGATGATGGAGCATCCGAATATCGCCAGGGTGCTGGATGCCGGAACGACTGACCGCGGGCTGCCCTACTTCGTGATGGAACTCGTGCGAGGCGTGCCCATCACCGATTATTGCCGGGAGCGAAATCTGTCGGTCGAGGTGCGCCTGGCCTTGTTTATTCAGGTCTGTCACGCCGTGCTGCACGCCCATCAAAAAGGCGTGATCCACCGCGACCTGAAGCCCTCGAACATCCTGGTGGTCCCCGGGGAGAGTGCACCCGTGCCCAAGATCATTGATTTCGGCATCGCCAAAGCCTTGCAAGGATCCATCGCCGGGGAAACGGCATTCACCGCACACGGGCAATTTATCGGCACGGCGGCCTACATGAGCCCGGAGCAGGCTGAAGCCCAAACGGATATCGACACGCGGAGCGACATTTATGCGCTCGGCGTGCTCCTTTATGAGTTGTTCACTGGGGAGACTCCGTTCAACAGCAAGGAATTGCTGGCTCAGGGGCTGGACGGAGCACGGCGCACGATTCGTGAAACGGAGCCGCATCGTCCATCCACGCGCCTCAGTCTGCAGATCAAGGCGGCCACGAAAACGCGAGACTCCGGAGCTTCGTCTGGCGGGAGCCCTGGCTTCGCGCAACCGGCGAAAGTGCGGGAATGGATCGACCGGCTTCGTGGCGACTTGGATTGGATCGTGATGAAATGCCTGGAGAAGGACCGATCCCGGCGGTACGAGACGGCCAGCGAACTCGTGGCCGATATCGAACGGCATCTGCGCAGCGAACCGGTCCTGGCCCGGACGGCAAGCACCGCCTATCGGGTGCGGAAATTCGTGGTTCGGAACCGAATTGCGCTCTCGGCTGGCATCGCCGTGTTCGCGGCTCTGCTGTTGGGTTTCGCCACTGCCCTGCGGCAGGCTGTCCGCGCGCGCGCAGCGGAGCAGCACCAGTCGTTCCTGCGGGCGGAGGCCATGGCAGCCCGGGCGACGGCCGAATCGGCGCGATCGGCCGAGGCGCAGGAACGCAGCCGCGCGCAGGAACATCTTTACGACTCCTTCGTGGACCAAGCCCGCGCGTTGCGAGGAGTCCGCGCCGTCGGTTACCGCGAGCCGGTCTTCTCGTTGATTCGGGACGCCCTGCGGCTCGACGTCACCAATAAGAATCTCGGGGAATTGCGCCGGGAGGCATCGTCCTGCCTCGGGGACTTCGTTGGCCTCTCGCCCCGGACGTGGACTGGATTTCCTTCAGGCGTGCAGATAGAACGCACCCGGATGGATCGGATGGGCAGGGTGGCGGCCTTTGCCCTTTCGGATGGCTCGATCCTCCTGCGCCAGATCCCCGGCGGCGAGCAAGTTGGAAGACTGAAGCCGGGCGGGGCCTTGCGGAGTTTTGCCTTTAGCCTGGTGGCCGATCAGCTGATTTCGCTGCATTCTCTCCCCGAACAGCTCGAGCGCCGGGTGGTCTGCATCTGGAATGCAGGGCCAGACGGGGGCTGGAAGGAGTCGAAACGCCTCACCGTGGAGGGCGCTTTGGACTGCCTGGCCTCGCGGAATGGCGACCTCCTGGCGATTCGTCAAGATAGCTCCGCCGGTCTGAAATTGTTCGATCTGCGCACTGACCGGGAAGTGCAGACCGTGCCGTTGCCGAAAGGACGGATCGATCAGCTGGCCTTGAGCCAGGACGGCCGATTGCTCGCGGTCGAATTCACCGATTCAGTCTCGCGGGGGCCGTCGCTCCAAGCTTGGAACGTTCAATCCGGCGTTCTGCTGAGCGAGTTGGCCCCGCGGTTGGCGAGACCTCTATCCGCTTTGCACTTCAGTCCCGATGGAAAAAGGTTTGCCTGCGCGTCCTGGACAGGCAGCGCGATTTACGATACGGAGGATTTTCAGCAGATTTTTGTATCGCGCGAGCACTACAGTGGTCCCTCGCGCCCGGCCTTCGGGAAAAGCCATCTTGTCTCCCTGCCGCTGACCCAATTGCGCCGCACCCGGCTTTTCGACGCTGATCGCGGCGAAGAGACGGCGAGCCTTGAGGACCCGGACTGGCTTGTCGAGGCGGACTTCTCCGCTGATGACCGAATTTTGCTCACCGCAGGCGTGTATCACGCGCGACTGTATCAACTCGATCTTGGAACTGAGAGGGTTTCGCTGCCGATCTTCCGAAGCGGAGTTCCTGGCCTGAGCTTTTCTCCGGATGGCTCGCAGCTCGCCGCTGTGGACAAAGATCGAGGACTCACAGTTTCCGATTCAAGAACGGGCAAGCCCCTCTGGAGCATTGCGCTGCCGGGAACAGGTCAAAGCGTGAATTACAGTCCGGATGGGCGATGGATCGTAACTTCCTGCTTGGACGCTCATGGGGTGACCCTATGGGAAGCCCAAACCGGCAAGTTGCTCGCGAAGTTGGGCAACGACCGCGGCGGACCGGTCTGGGTCGCGGCTTTCAGCCCCGACGGACGTTACCTGGCAACGGCGGGGACGCAGAATTCGCCGGACTTGGCGGACGGCATCGTAATCTGGGAGGTCCAACCGTCTTCGGGAGCCTCAAGCCTGCCTGAGATCCGACAGGCCAAGTCGTTCGGCGGCGGTGGCGAGTGGTGGAGCCTGGTCTGGTCGGCAGATTCGCAGTCCGTCAGCGTGCTCGATCGCGGCGCGCGCGAAAGGCGCGGCATCTACCTCTGGGATTTCACCCGGAGCGGACAGCCCAGGCGTATTGCCGCCGGGGACTATTTCTCAACCCAATCCCAGTGCTTGACGCCAGACGGGCAGAGCCTGCTCCACGTCGTCGGCCAGGGGGATGTCGTGACGCAGGCTCTTGAGAGCGGGAAGACCATCGCGCGCTTTTCCACTGCAGATCGCAAGAATCCTCGCTTGTGGTCGCCCCACGCGCTCGCTCTCAGCCCGGACGGATCAAAACTGGCCCTGCTGTCAGCCTCGGCCTTGGGCGTGGATATCTATGATCCCAGGAACGGCCAGCTCCTGTATTCGTTCCACGACCAGAAAGGCACGATCTGGTGGCTGGCTTGGGCGCGCGCGGGCGACCGTTTGGCGGTTTCCCGGTCCACGGGAGAAGTGTCCGTCTGGAATCTCGTGGAAGCCGAGCGCGTGCTCAGGGGACTGGGCCTTTCCCAGTGACGTTGTTGGACCGATTTCCGGCAGAGACTTCAAAAGCAATTAGACAAAACAGAGACCATGAAATTCCATCGAATCCTGATCCGAACCGTCCTGACCGCCGTCCTCGCGAGCTTATCGCCGAAGCCTGTCTTCGGCACAATCGTGGATGGCAAAGTGACCGGGGGTGACTCGCTCGCCGCGGGCGGCCACTTTGAAAAGTTACCGATCCCGCTGCCCAACCCGCTTGGCCAGCCCAACAGTGTCGGGGACGATACCTTCAACAGCCCCAACCTGTTCGGGTTCGACGAGAGCCAGAATTTTATTGGAGCCTCTCCGCTTGATGTTGATGTATCGCTCGACGGCCAGCCCGGAACGATTCCTGCAAGAACCGAACTGGCCAGCCATTACGTTTTTTTCGATCCCCCCCCGGGCATCCCGCACCAGATTGGATATGTGGACTTCAGCGGCGAGATTGTGGGGGTCATCACCAGCAGATCAAATCTGCTGGCCAGCGACTACCTGACGAACGCGGTCGTGCACTATCTCAGTCCAGCAAAGCGTGGACTTGAAGCGGGCGATTCCGCCACCATCGATCCGAATCATCCGTCCCGGCTGCTGGTGAACTGGGCGGCCGGGTCGCCTGGAGATTATGTGCGTGTCTTGACAAGGCCTGCTCCTCCAGTCCGCCAATACTGGGCGGCCAACGGCCATTACTATGAGGTGATTCTCGCGCAAGGCGGCATTTCCTGGAGTGACGCTAATGCCATCGCTCTGGCGCGGGGCGGATACCTGGCGTCGATCACATCTGCGGAAGAGAACGCGTTCGTGTTCGGTCTGGCAAGCGACCCAAAGTTTTGGATCCTCGGTGGCAACAAGTATTTCGGACCCTGGCTTGGCGGCCTGCAATTGCCCGATTCAATCGAGCCGGCAGGCGGGTGGACGTGGAGCACTCACGAGCCTTTCGCTTTCAGCAACTGGGCTCCGGGGCAGCCCACCAATACCAGCGGGAATGAAGATCGCATTCAGTATGGGGGCTCCACCAACATTGCGAACTATTGGAATGATCTGGCGGACGGAAATGCAGGGCACGCGCCCGGATTTGTCGTTGAATACGAATTGAATCCAGCGCCGGTCGTTTCGATCGAGCTCTCAGGGAAATCCGTTGATTTGAAGTGGCCGGCCTCTGTTTCCCGCACCTACTCGGTCTTGTGGACGGCGGAAATCGTTGGCGGGAGTTGGACCGTTTTAACGAATGTCTTTGGGGTGGATGGCGAACTAACGGTGCGCGATCAGCTGAGCTCGCAGAAAAGATACTATCGGGTCGGGTACTGAGAACGAACGGAGCGTGCGCGCCCCTCACCCGCGCAGGCCCCGCGGTCGGTTGCGGCCGTCCGGCTTTCTTGCTCGCCACGTCTCATTTCTCATTTTCACCTGGGCGCTATCCCGTGAGAAAATTCTCTCACCCGTCTCGCGCGCGGCGTGAGAGAGAAAATGAGAAACCGCCCCCGCCCAAGCGAAAACGGCTCCCGCCGGAGGTTCGGCGGGAGCCGCGGTGTCTATGCTTGTCTCTCTGTGTGTTAGTTACTCTCGGGGGTACGGAGGAACGAACGGGTTGGAGATGGCATGAATTTTGGCCGGAGAGAAGGCCGAGTCCTGGCTGTGGCAGACGGTGCAGGTTTCTTGTTCGTCGCCGCTCCAGGGATCTTGTGGGGTGGGATCGTAGGTATTGATCGCCGCGTGGCTGATCGCGCTGTCGGTATCGTGACACGCGAGGCAGGCCAGGCGGGAGGCCTTGTCGTTCCAGGTGCTGCTCTCGGAGTGGCACTTGGTGCAGTTGCGGACGTCTTGCGGGAAGATGACGTCGGAATAATCGACGCTCGCGTGGATTTCCTTCGGCTTGGAAACGTATTTGCCGAAATGGACGCCATGGACGCGGCGGCTGAGGGGAGCCGCGCCGAAACCGTTGTTGGCGGCGCTCCAGCCGATCTTGCCTTTCATCTGGTGCAGATTGTCGTGGCAGCTCTTGCAGATGTCCGGCGTGTAGGTGACGGCGAAGGAGGATTCATGCATGCGGCGATCGCGATGGCAATCGGTGCAGCTGGTGGCCACTTGCGGTTCGATGTTCGTGCTGCCGATCTGGAAGTTCAGGTAGGCCCAGCCGCCCAGCCCGGCGTTCGGCGTCACTTCCGCGAAGACGGTGTAGGTGCCCGGCGCAAGGCTTTGGATGGCGCTGAGCTGATAAACGATCGAATCGGAGGTGCGGGAAACTTTCGGGTCTTCTTTGGTGGCATCACGGCGGACGCGGAAATCGTTGTTCGCGTAATAGCCGTTGGCGTTCGGATGGTCGGCGGCGGTGGTCAGGACGGGGACGGTGTCCGCCCGCGGACCCGAGACATACAGATTGCCGCGCTTCCATTCGCTGGCCGCGACGTTGGTCGAGATCAGAGGCTCGATGATTGTGTTCGGGTCGACGATCTGGCCGGTGAGGCTGTTCCGGACCTGGATGGTGAGCTGGGGAGCTTCCCCATTCACGTAATACTTGCCGTTGGCGGGTGGCGTCAGTTGGAGGGAGACCAGGTTCTTGAAACCGGGTTGCACGATCTTGTGCGCGTCCATCACGCTGATGGAAATGCCCAGGTCATCCGCCCCGCCGGGATCATGGCACTTGAAGCAACGATCGTCATTCGGCTGCTCCCCGCCATCATGGACGCGCATGCCGACGGGCAGGGAAGTCTTGGAGCCGAACCAGACGTCGTCGTGGCACGAGCCGCAAGCCAGGCGGGAGGCCTGGGTTTTCCAGCGATCGTCCGTATGGCAAACGGAGCAGTCCTTCAGTTCTGCCGGGAATTCGAGGCTGGTGTAGTTGCGGAAGTCGCCGTTCACCGAGTTGGTGTTGAAAGGGAGTTTCAATCCGTTGCCGCGGTGGACGCCATGCACGCGGCGGACGATCGCGTCTGAAATGTAGTTGCCGTTCGCGTCCTTCACCGCGGCGTAGCCGTTGTTATTGTGGCAGCTCTTGCACGATTCGACCGGTTGAAAGTCCAGCGCCCAGTTGCCCGTGGGGGAGAACCCGGGATCGATATGGTGCATGTACATCTTTCCGCTGATCGTGCCTTCGTGGCAGGCGGCGCATTCGGTCTTGGTCACCACGGGGCTTTCCACTTGCGCGGTCCCGATCTGGATCGTGGAGAATTTCATGACCTGCTGAATATTGTCGGACGCCAGGGCGGCCCAGACGCTGACGGAGTAGGTGCCAGGCGCTTCATCGCTGATCGGGTTCAGCTTGTAAGTGAGGATGTTGTTCTTCAGCGCCACTCCGGGATTCTTCTTCAGGTCGATGTAGTGGTGAGTGCGGGTGCTCCGGTCGGTGCTGGCGTTCAACAGTTTGACCGCGGAAACCGTTTGCTGCGGTTCTTGCGGGCCGGCGAGATACAGATTCAAGCTGGAGAAGCTGTTCGGCGTGATTCCCTGAGCAAAAGTATCCAGCAGTTGAACGGTGACCTGCGGCGCTTCGCCGGGCACGAAATAGGAGCCATTGGCCGGAGCCGATGCCTGGACGAGCATGGTCCACCCCTTCAGGTCGGTGATCGTTTCCTTTTCGCTCACCACCCGGTAGAAGGCGTTCGGATCGAGGGATTTCGGGAAGGTGGCGATGTAGATATTGTTCTCCACCAAGCTAATGTTCGCCTCGGGCACCGCGAGCCAGGCGGCACCGGTCCCCAGGGTGTTCTTCATCTGGATGATGAACGGCCCGGAGCCCCCGCGGAAATACATGGTCGTGGCCCCCTGCCTGGGCACGCTGAGGGTCAGGACATTGGGGCTCGGATCAGCCGCAGCCCAATTGGCAGGCGCGCCGCCACTGGCTGCCAGCAGCAGCGTTCCGACAAACAGCGCAACAGAGGTATTTTTCATGAGAGATTCCGCCGAGTTTTTCTGGTCTCAATTGTTGACTTAAGGTCCGGCATAAGAGCGGTGCTCATCCGCTTTCCCTCTATGGAACTCCAAATAACAAAATCTGCTCCACCACAGTTGCCTAAGCCTTTGCTAATCTTGGTTTCGCCTGAGCATCGCCGGTTGACCTGGCCGCCCGGGGACAATCTAAACCTCTCCACAGGAACGTTTTGTTGCGAGGCGCAGCGCGGAACGGTAGGATCGGCCCTGGTCAGCCGGAGGAGACCTCCGCTGCTCTGCGCGACCGACTGCAGTGGAGTTGCTCCGGATTTATTTGCGAATTCTGCTGGCGGGCCTCACCGGCTTGGCCTTGAGCCTCCGCGCGGCCGATTCCCCCGGCGTGACGCCCCGGCGCGGCGGCACGCTGCACCTCGGCCGAACGGCAGACCCGCAGTCGATGGACCCGGCGATTTGCTATGACGTGGAGGGCCTTTTCATCGGGCGGCTCGTCTTCCGCGGCCTGCTCGATTTCGATGAGCGGATGATCGTCTATCCCAAGCAGGCGACCGATTGGGGAGTTTCACCGGATCAGAAAACCTACACCTTTCACCTCAAACCGGGGGTGCGCTTCGCGAACGGCCGGCCGGTGGAAGCGGAAGACTACATCTACGCGCTGCAGCGCATCATCGATCCAAACACCCAGTCCCCGGGCGAAACCTTTTACACCGGGATTGTCGGAGCGAAAGATTATCAGCAAGGCAAAGCCAAAACGGTGCGAGGCCTGTCTGCCCCTGACCCTTTGACGCTGGTGATCGAACTGACGGAGCCCGATTACACCTTTCCTTCGAAGATGGCCATGACCTTCGCGTCGCCCGTGCCGCGCGACGTGGTCGAGGCCGAAGGGAAGAAGTTCTGGCTCCATCCCTTTGGCAGCGGACCGTACCGGCTGGTGGAATGGCGGCGCGGGATCGAGATGCGCTTCGAACGATCCCCCGTGGTCAACCTCCCGAACGAAGGTTTTTTTGACGGCGTCCAGGTCATGATCGGAGGAGATCGGGCGTTGCAGACAATGATGCTGGAGCGGGGCGAGCTCGACGCCGTTTACCTGGTGCAGCTGCCGGACCTTTTTCGCCTCTCGCGTTCGGCTCAGTTCAAGGACACCGTGAAGCTCGTGGCCGGAGCCAGCACCGACTTTCTGGCCATGAACACCGAGATCCCGCCGTTCGACAACTTGAAAGTCCGGCAGGCGGTAAACCACGCGGTCAATAAAAACCGCCTCGTTTCTTTGACGGGCGGTGGGGCCACGCCAGCCCGGGGAATCCTGCCGCCTCTGATGCCGGGCTACAACCCGGAGCTTAAGGGCTTGCCCTACGATCCGGAACGCGCGCGGCAATTGTTGGCGGAGGCCGGGTATCGGGACGGGTTGAAGTTCGAACTCGCCTACACCGAGGACGATCCCCGCTGGGGCCGGGCGGTCATTGCCATCGAACGGGATTTGAACGCCGTCGGGATCACGGCCGTCCTGAAAAAAATGTCCCTGCCCGTCCTCTACACCGCGGTGCAAACCCGCCATCGGGTGGCATGCGCCTACTTGGGTTGGTCTCAGGACTATCCGGATCCGAGTAATTTTTTGGACGTGCTGTTCAACGGAACGCGCATTCAAGATGCCGGCGGGAACAACTTTGCCTACTACAACAATCCCAAAGTGAATGACCTCCTGGCAGAGGCCGACCGCAGCCTGGTGGCGGCAGAGCGTTACTCCCGTTATCAACGGGTGGAACAAATGATCGTTGAGGATGCCCCCTTTGTCCCGCTGCTCCACCAGTTGACGCCCGTCCTGATCTCGCCGCGCATCGGCGGATTCAAGCCGAACGCGGTCTGGACCATGACCCCGGAGTGCTGGTGGCGGCAGTAAGGGCGTGTTTTTAGCTGCGGAATAGCGAACAAGCGGTGAAGCTCGCGCTGAGCGAGCTGCGCAAATGAGCGAAAGCGCCCGATACGTCAAAATTGTGGAGTGGTCCGAAGAAGATCAATGCTTCGTCGGAAGCTGCCCCGGCCTGTTTTTCGGCGGCTGCCACGGCAGTGATGAAAGAAAGGTTTTCGCGGAACTTTGCGAAAGCGTGGAAGAAACCATTCAACTGCATCGTCAACAGGGCAAACCACTCCCTCCTCCGACCAGCGGCAGGGACCTCGTGAATACGCTCCAATCCGCAGCGTAACCGGATCACTCCGGTTTCATTCTGAGTTTCAGGCCGGGCGTCGGCCTGGCGGATCTGGTTGCGGATGAGCGTTCTGGCCGGTAAAGTTAACGCTCTGATTGTTTCCGCATGAAACACTACCTCGAGTTTGAAAAGCCCATTATCGATCTGCAACGGAAGCTGGAAGAGCTGAAAAAGCATTCCGGCATTTCGCTGGACCAGGAAATTGCGCAGATTGAGAAGAAGATTGAAGAGACGAGGAAGAACATCTTCTCGGATCTGAATCCGTGGCAGCGCGTCCAACTGGCGCGGCATCCGCGGCGGCCTTATTCCCTCGACTATTTTCAGAGCACTTTCAGCGACTTCTCGGAGTTGCACGGGGACCGGCTTTTCTCGGATGACCGCGCGATCGTGGGCGGCTTCGCCAAGCTGGGCGAGCAGCGGGTGCTGGTCATCGGCACGCAAAAAGGCCGCGAAACCAAGGAGAACATCAAACGCAATTTCGGATCAGCCCACCCGGAAGGATACCGGAAGGCGCTGCGCTTGATGAAAATGGCGGACAAGTTCGGCCTGCCGATCATCACCTTGATCGATACGGCCGGGGCTTACCCGGGGATTGGCGCGGAGGAAAGGCACATCGCCGAAGCGATTGCGGTCAATCTGCGCGAGATGATGTTGTTCGAAGTGCCGATCCTGGCGGCGGTGATTGGTGAGGGCGGGTCCGGCGGCGCATTGGGAATCGGCGTGGCGGACCGCGTTTTGATTCTGGAGAATGCCTACTATTCCGTGATCAGTCCGGAAGGCTGCGCGGCGATTCTGTGGAAAGATCGCTCGGCGGCGGCGCGGGCGGCGGAGGCGCTCAAGATCACCGCCAAGGACCTGAAAGAATTGGGATTGGTGGATGAAATCGTCCCCGAGCCCCTCGGCGGCGCGCACAATGACCTGCCGACGAACGCGCAGACGTTGAGGAATGTTCTGCTCAAGCATCTGAACGAAGTTCTGGCTCTGGCCCCGGCCGAACGGCTCCGGCTCCGCTACGAGAAGTTTCGCCGCTACGGCGCGGTCGTGGAGGGGGAGCAGGTGGCGGCCGGATGAGGCTGTATCCCTTCCTTTTTCAGCCGATTTTCCAGGAGCGGATTTGGGGAGGCCGCCGGATCGAGACTCTCTACGGCAAAGCGCTCCCCCCTGGCGCGACGATCGGCGAGTCTTGGGAAATATCCGATCGCGAGGAAGCGCAGAGCATCATCGCCAATGGACCGCTGGCCGGACGCAGCTTGCACTGGTTGATGGAAACTCACGGGCAGGCGCTGCTGGGGGAAGCAGCGGATCTGCATGGCCGATTTCCGTTGCTCGTGAAAATCCTGGATGCCGAAGACAAGCTGTCCCTTCAGGTGCACCCGCCGGCGAGCAAGGCGAAAGCGCTGGGCGGCGACCCCAAGACGGAGATGTGGTACATCACCCAGGCTCGTCCGGGCGCGGAGTTGTTCGTGGGCCTGAAGCCGGGAGCCACCCGGGCCGAATTTGAATCCAGAGTTTCCTCGGGTTCCGTTGCGGAATGCTTTCATCGAGTGCCGGTGCGCGCGGGAGACGCGATGTTCTTGCCCAGTGGCCGGGTCCATGCGATCGGGGCCGGGTTGGTCATTTTTGAGATCCAGCAAAACTCGGATACGACCTATCGCGTCTTTGATTGGAATCGTCGCGACGCGAAGGGCCAAGCCCGCGAGCTGCACGTGAGCCAATCGCTCGAGAGCATTGATTTCGCGGACCGCGAGCCGCAGCCCATCCGGCCGGATGGCTCCGCCCGGCAGGTGCTGGTCAACGATCCGTTGTTTCGCGTTGAGATTGTCTCCATCGGGCCTGGGGCCGAACTCCCGCTCGCCTTGCCGTCCGTGCACGTGGCCGCGGTGGTGGAGGGCGCGGTCACGGTCGACGGCAGCCTTGCGCTGGCCGCGGGCCAATTCTGCCTTTTGCCGGCCGAGCTGGAACGAGTCACCCTTCGGGCGGCCTCTGATGCCCGCGTTCTGCTCGCGGTTCCCGGACGGGCTTAACGGGCGGCCGAGCGACGCTTGCGGCCGAGGGATTGCAAGGCGTCTTTTACCACCCAACGATGCTTTTCCAGGGCGGCCTCAGCCTCCGTCGCGCTGCACTTCCTGAGGTCGCTCACGATTCGAATCGCGCGGTCGCGGAGCTTCACGTTGGAGGGGTTCAGATCCACCATCAAGTTGCTCGCCACTTTGCCCAGGCGCACCATGGCGAGGGTGGAAATCATGTTCAGGATCAGCTTGGTGGCCGTTCCGCATTTGAGGCGGGTCGAGCCCGTCAGGATTTCCGGACCGAGGTTGGGCGCGATCACCACGTCGGGCTTGTGTCCCGGAGCGATTTTTAATGCCGGGTTGAAGCAGACCAGGATCGTGCGCGCTCCCCGCTTTTTGGCCTCAGCCAGCGCTCCCCAAACAAACGGAGTTCTCCCGCTGGCGGCGATGCCGATGACCGTGTCGTTGCCGGCGACTTGCCGGTGGGCTATCGCGGCCGCGCCCGCCGCACCGTCGTCCTCGGCTCCTTCCGCCGCTCGCCACAGCGCGGTTTGGCCGCCCGCGATGATGCCTTGCACCATTTCGGGGCTGGCCCGAAAGGTGGGCGGGCATTCGCTGGAATCGAGGACTCCCAAGCGCCCGCTGGTTCCCGCGCCGACGTAAAGAATTCGGCCTGCGCGGGACAGTGAGGCGGACGCCAGGCGAACGGCCCGTTCGATCGCTTGCCGTTCCTGGCGGAGGGCGGGAACGATCTCGGCATCCGCGTCCATCATCAGGCTGACGGCAGCGGGAATGGTCAGGCGATCCAGCTTCGTTGACTTGGGATTGCGCTGCTCCGTCGGTGAAAGCCTCGGATCGAACTCCGGCACGTAGAGGCTGGGCTCTGGCCTGGCAGCGGATTTCGGCGCTGCTGGTTTTGCGCTCGGTTTCTGCTGCGCCCGTTCGATTGCCAATTGCGCCGCGCCCCATGCTCCCTCGCGATCCAGAATTGTGATGCGCGAGTGGGGGCGTTCTGCCTGAATCTGGCGGCCAATCGCCCGGGCAAAGGCCGGTTGCCGCTGCAGAACGCTGCCGGCCATGACAAATACCGCCGGCTCGGCCGGCCCGCTCAGGCGTCCCGCGCAGATGACTGCGTCCCGGGCAAGGTCCGCCGCCACGTTGCGCAGAACCTCTTTGGCCAGCGCGTCCCCCGCAGTGGCGGCGTCGAAAATGGCCGGGGCGAGTTGCGCGATCGCGGCTTTATTCTGATCCTGGGCCCAATCGATGAACGCTTCGGGTGCGTTCAGGGCCAAAGCGCGGAGCAGGTTCGTGCCGAGCCTCGTCCAGAGCTGGTGCCGGTCGTAATGAAAGATGGCTGCCCGGAGGCCGCGCAGCGCGATGTCATACCCGCTGCCGATATCCCCGAGCAAATGCCCCCAACCGCCCACTTTGGCCGTCTGCTCGCGGGCGTTTTCGCCGTAGCAGCAGGAACCTGTGCCCGACAACACCAGGATTCGCGCGCCACGGTCGATCGGCGTCCGGGCAGCCCGGAGCGCGATCCGTAAATCGTGCGTGACCACGGCGGGCGTTTCACCCCAAACAGACCGGACCGCGGCTAAGGCGTTCGCCTCATCGGCCGGCGTGCGCACTCCTGCCAGGCCGATCCCGATGGCGGACGGAGCGGGAAGCGCTTTAGCAATCTCCGAGAAGAGTTTTGTCAGGCCATCGGCGCGGAGAAGGCGGATGTTCCCGGGGCCACACTGGACGCGGCGCACAATCCGCCCATCCGCAGTGGCGGCAAGGGCGGTCGTTTTGGTGCCTCCGCCTTCAATTCCTAAATACGCATCCGGGGGCATCGATTGAGGCGTCCGTTGGGATTCCGTCGAAAGGGGCGTGAGCGAGTTCTTGGGGCGGCTACTTTTTAATCTCCGCGCCCGGTTTGTAGCCGCTGTGGACGATGGCCGCCTCAATCGCGGGCAGGCCGGCTTTCGTGGAGTCGAAAGTGACTTCGGCCCGAGCCCCGGCGAGATCCACCCGGACCTCCTTTACTCCAGGCACCTTTTGCAGGCCACGGGTCAACGCCCGCGCGCAATGGTCGCAGGTCATTCCCTCGACTGCGATGGTCCGGGTTTCCCAAAGGCCGAAGAGCGGTTTTTCGGAGTTGTTCATGAATCCTGTGCGCAGTGTGCCGCCGGAATGTTGCGGCAGCAACGCTCAATCCTTTTTGCTCTGGACCACTTGCAAAGGAATCCGGGCCATCATCTGTTCGTCGATCATGACGTCGATCGAATAGAGCCCGGCTTGCTCGAATTTGATCTGCTGCAGATTGAAAATGAGGTTCCGGGAGTAAAAGAAGACGTTTTCGGGGAGCTTCACATGCAACTCCGGCTCGATCAGAGGCAGGATGTTCTTTCCGTCTTCGTTAATGAGCCGGAGTTTCAGCCGGTGCGTTCCTTCATCCGAGTCGCGAAACACAATTCGCAGGGCGATCGAGCAATGGGGATGGGTGGATGGCAGGGATTGGGTCAGGATCGTGTCGAAAGTTCCCAGGATGCACAGTTTCCCCCGATAGTCTGTGGCGGAATCGCAAAGTAGCGCTGCTTGTATGTCCATGTCTGATCGACGTCAGTCCACGGTAGGCGTTTTTCGCCTGAAAACAAGCTTACGAGTGCTTGCGCTTCTTCGCGGGCTTGGGTTCTTCCAGCGGCGAATCGAGCGCGGCAAACGACAGTTCCGTGTAAAGGTTGTCGAGCAGTTCGTAGATCTCGGTCAAAGGCACATGGGCGTCCTGCAGGTCCGCCAGCATGTCGCGGCCGCTTTCCGTTCGGAGCACATCATCCCACGTGCGCGCGGTTTTCTTCGCGAGCAGCCGGGCGTAAACGATCCGGCTGAGCAGTTCGCGATTCTCCTGCAGCATGCCGCTCAGTTTCGATTCATCGACTTCGAGCATCTTGGACGCCACGGGCGTGAGCAGCTTTAATTGGACCGGGGCCACTTTTACCTTCATTCGTTTCCCGTTCCGGACCACCTGGTCCCCGACCGGCTTTTGGTCCACCAGTTCATCGAGGGAAGCCGCGAGCTGTGAAGTCTCCTTCAAGGAAGGTTCATTGGCGGACTGCACCCGCGCGACCGACCCCGCCACCACGAGAATGAGGGTTAACACCCAGGTTCTTTTCATAAATGCTAGGTATTAGCAGCTATCTGGCCAATCGCGGGCGGCAAAAGGGGGGAGTGTGATCTCCGGGCGCAAGGAGTTGCCTGGCAACGTCTCGCGTCCGGGGAACTTACGGGAAATGCGAGGTTTATCCCGTTTCGAGCGATCGCACGCGATTCTGGGGCTGATTCAGCCGCTTTGGCTTGCGTGCGGCAGCCTCCCCAAGATACTGAACCCGGCGAAAGGGACTGATGAAACAGTTTTTCCGTGTCATCCTGCGGTTGTTCTACCGTTATCGGGCTTACAACGTCGAGGTGCTCAAAGCTCCCGGGCCGGTGTTGTTGGTGCCCAACCACGTTTCCTGGCTGGACTGGCTCTTTCTCTGGAGCGTGCTGGACGATGATTGGAAATTCGTCACTTCGAGCGTGACCGCGCAGGCCAGTGGGTTGCACCGGGCGCTCATGATCAATCGTTACACCTTTCCGATCGATACCGGGTCGCCTTATGCCGTGAAGCGGATGGCGGAATTCCTGCAGGGACGCGGCCGCCTGGTGCTCTTCGCGGAGGGCCGCCTCTCGCGGACGGGTAACATCATGAAACTGTTCGATGGAACCGGCTTTCTCCTGTTCAAGACCGGGGCAAAGGTCATCACCTGCTACCTTCGGGGCGCGGAACGCCTCCCGTACTCGCCCAATCAAGACCGGAAACTTTTCTTTCCCCGCGTATCCGCCCACTTCAGCGAGTTGCTCGCCCCACCGGTCCTGCATGAGGTCAGCACCACGCACGCCCGGCAGGTCCTAACGGGCTGGCTGCGCGATCAGCTTGTCCAACAGCGGTTCGCGACTGAGATGGAGTTTGGCCCGGCGGATCTGCTTTCGGCGATCTCCACCGCTGCCGGATTCATGCCCGGCAAAGTCATTCTCGAAGATGCCCTCCAGCAGAGCCTCAATTACCGAAAGCTGTTCGTTGGCGGCGGACTGCTCGCCAAGGCGCTGGCGCAGTCGGGTGCCTCTTCCGAAAAACGCGTGGGAGTCCTCCTGCCGAATGTCTGCGCTTTGCCCGTGCTGCTGCTGGCCCTCTGGAAACTCGGGCGCACGCCCGCCATCCTGAACTTCTCGACCGGCCCCGCCACGATGCTGGCTTGCGCCCAACTGGCTGGCTTGAAGGTGATCATCTCCTCCAAGAGCTTTCTGGAACGCGCCCGGCTGAACATTGAACCGCTGAAAGAGGCTGGCCTCCGGATTGTTCTCCTGGAAGATCTGCGGGCAGGCATCACCGGCAGCCAGAAGTTCCTGGCGCTGGTCAGGCAGCACTTCTCGTTGGGCCTGAGCAATGCCGATCTTTCCCGCGAGCACGAAGCCGTGGTGCTTTTCACCAGCGGTTCCGAGGGGGTGCCCAAAGGGGTGGCGCTCACGCACCAGAACATTCTCGCCAACGTCCGCCAGATGCTGGCGGTGACCGACATGCAGGACAGCGATCGGGTCTTCAATTGCCTGCCTCTGTTCCACAGCTTCGGCTTGACCGTGGGCTTGCTGCTGGGGTTGGTGCGGGGCCTTTACGTCTTCGTCTATCCCTCCCCGCTGCATTATCGCTTGGTGCCGACCGCCTTTTACGACCGCTACTGCACAATATTCCTGAGCACCAACACGTTTTTGAACGGGTACGCCCGCAAGGGCCACCCTTACGATTTTCGGAGCTTGCGCTACCTGTTCGCGGCCGCGGAAAAGCTGCAGGAAAGCACCGCTCAAACATGGTCGCAACGTTTCGGTGTGCGCGTTCTGGAGGGGTATGGAGCGACCGAATGCGCCCCCTGCGTCGCGGTCAACACCCCGCTGCAGCCCAAGTACGGGTCCGTCGGCAAGATCATGCCTGGCATGGAATATCGGCTGGAGAAAGTGGAGGGCGTGGAGAACGCCGGCCGCCTGTTCGTCCGCGGACCGAATGTAATGGCGGGATATTTGAATGCGGACGCAAATGCCTCGTTCAAAGCCCTCAACGGCTGGTACGACACCGGCGACATCGTGAGCATTGATCCCGATGGCTACTTTTTCATTCGCGGCCGGCTCAAGCGCTTCGCCAAAGTGAGCGGCGAGATGGTCAGCCTCACCGCGGTGGAAGATGCTCTGGCAGGCGCTTTTCCCCAGTACGGGCTGCGTTGCCAGGTGGCGGTCATCACGCGTCCGGATGAGGACAAAGGAGAGGCGTTGATCGCCGTGACCAACGAGCACCGCCTGACTCTCGAGGAAATCCGCGGCGCGATTAAAGCCAAAGGGCTGACGAATCTTTGTGTCCCTCGGGAGCTGCGTGTGGTCGCGGAAATCCCGAAATTGGGAACGGGCAAAGTGAATCATCGCGAGCTCGTCCGGCAGCTTACCGCTCAGTCTTGATGGAAACTTTTTTGCGATTTTTTCTTCTGTTTTTGAAAGTATTAAGCGTAACAGTTTATTAAGATGTTGATGGTTAGTGTGTTGTGTATTGGTGGATGTTGTTTGTTACGCCAAGAAAAATTTGTGGAAAACCGGCGGCAGAGGACTACGTTATTAACGCGTAGCAGGGCAAACATCCGGGTTTCTTGGTTTCCCGGACGACGCTACACTCCCTGTTACGCAACATGGTGAAGGCGGTCTTGGGCCTTCGGGTCCAAGACCTCTTCGGGGTGGACCAACTGGGCAGTACGGGAGAATTTAAAAGGGAAAATTGCAACGCCGCTCAAATTGTTTTTTGAGCGGCGTTCTGCATTTCAGAAACTGTGGGCTAATGAATCAATCGTCGTGGCCCGGTTTGTTGTAATGCACCGGATGCGGCGGGGTTACCGGGCGATGCGGCGGGTCGGGCGGGAAGTGGCGGGGCTTGCCGTTGGGCAGAATCACAGTGATCGGTCCGTCGCGGTCGTCAATCTTGCCTGGCTGGACAGGGCCAGATCCCCGGCCTACTCCTTCGCTCCCGCCTCCGTGGCCCAAGCCATTGCCATTGCCATTGCCATTGCCATTGCCATTGCCATTGCCATTGCCATTGCCATTGC
>CAZMKE010000052.1:0-34944 GCA_964566945.1 uncultured Verrucomicrobiota bacterium
GGTGGTACACTTTCAACTGACCGCAGGCGGTACACTTTCAGTGACCGGTGACACTCGCAGCTAATCAGCGTCAGGGGAAGTCTGCGCTCAAATGCCATCAAAGACGAAGCGACCAAATTTGGTCACAGTCTGAAGGCAACTCGCGAAGATGTTGCCGCCCACACCAACAGTTTTCCCGACTGTGCTGCTGAAATGGCCGCAATTGTTGCAAAGATGGACGCCGCTCTTGCGGCGACGTTCAAGACATTCAAGAAGGGGCAAGAGACGGTTGAATACTATCAGGCTTTCACCGAAGGCCAGGTCACTGAAATTGCCACCGCTATCCACGCGGCGATTAACAAACTAGGCGGCATCGTTTACCATGACGGCCCAGGCGAAAACACACCCATACCGTTTGATGGTGCGGATTTTTCAAACCGCCTAGAGGTTTTGGGCGACCAAGAAAGTGTCTCTCAATTCATTGATACGCTCATAATCCGCATCCGAACGATGCTGGCCGACACGCAGATGCGTAAAATTGTCGGCGAATCGAAAGACGTGACACTCGACAAATGGCTTCAGGATCATATTGGCTCATCGGATACGGGCAATGGCATTACCGTAGTTGACCTCTCACTCATTCCGTCGGAAATCATCCACGTTGTTACCGCAGTTGTCGCACGCATGGTTTTTGAAGCGTTGCAAAGGTATCGAATATCACACCCGGACGGGAAGACCCTGCCGACCGTCCTTGTGATGGAAGAGGCGCACACGTTCATTCGTCGTTACAGAGATGACTCGGAAGATCAGTCCTCTGCTGCAACTTGCTGCCGCGTTCTTGAGCGGATAGCGCGAGAGGGCCGAAAGTTTGGCCTCGGTTTGGTGCTTTCTTCCCAACGGCCTTCCGAGTTATCACAGACGGTATTGTCTCAATGTAACAGTTTCCTGCTTCACCGAATCAGCAACGACAAAGACCAAGAAGCAGTGAGCAAATTGCTTCCAGACCATCTACGCGGAATTCTCCGAGAATTGCCAGTCTTGCCGACGCGCCATGCCTTCCTGCTTGGCTGGGCCTCTGAATTGCCGATCCTAACCCATATCCGCGAGTTGCCTAAAAACCAACAACCGCAATCGGATGATCCTGATTTTTGGGCGGTGTGGACAGGCAAGGATGCAAGTGATAAACCTGTCGAACGCAAGGTTGATTGGAAAACTCTCGCAGAAAATTGGCAGGGCAAAACGTCGGTGCCAGAAGCCGAAACTCCAAAATCTGCCTCTGCCGAAAGCGCTTCAACGGAAACTAACCCAAGCCAGGACGACGACGTTCCTTTTTAAGGCCAGCCAATGTCAAACGGAAGAAAACAAACACTTGAACTGACTTGGATAGTGAAGGAGAACCGCCCTAAACTTGAGCCGCGCATTTTGTTGGAAGACCCGGTGAAGTCATATCACGCGCAGCATCGCGTGACGGAGCAGGACGTTTTCAATAACAAGCTCATCTTTGGCGACAATCTGCTCGCGCTCAAGGCGCTGGAGCAGGACTTTACCGGCAAAATCAAGGGCATCTAGATCGACCCACCTTACAATACAGGCAGCGCGTTTGAGCACTATGACGAGGCATCGAGCATTCGCTTTGGCTTGCATTGATGCGTGACCGATTGGAACTGCTTCATTGGGGAACGGGCTTAATCGCTTGCCCGAATCAACTCTGACGTTTTTTTTGTGGTCCGTTCTTGCAGCCACTCAGGCGGCTTGACAGTCACCCGCTTGCCGTTGTATCCACTGGAGGGGCGTCAGTTGTGGGACCTGCTGATTGATCAGGGTTCGCAGTTTCTCCAGCACGTCCTTGAGGTAGGCGGAGGGATCGATGCCGTGCATCTGGCAGTTTTGGACGAGCTCGAACACTGTTGTGTTGCGCGTCTCGGCTTCTTCGGACCTGAAAAGAGGCCAGTTTTTCTTGCCGCTGACACGTGGGCCGGATTGCGTTCTCTACCAAGTTGTCTTCGTCCACCATTGACGAATGAGGTGGCGACACGTAGAATTCTCAATGAGAAGACTGGGACTACTTAAAATAAACAATGGACCGCCAGAATGACCCAAGAGCCTGTCGACGTTCGTTAACGGATAACAAACGCATGAGAATTGGATTCGCGCGTCCAGAAGCGCCGGACCCCGGAGATGCCAGATTTCTGCTGGCCCCGGCGAAACGGCCGTTGCGTACTCCGACAAACCTTCTGACCCGCCTGGCCGGGCTTGGCACGTCGGACTCCTACCGTTGGGACAATGATCATTCCGAAGCCAGCCTTTCAGCCAATTTGGGTGCCGGCATCGTTCCACGGGCGAGCAGCAGAATCCCTCGTAATTCCACATATTCCACCAAATTCCACTTCAGCAAACGACCCGGAATCCCGCAATCCTGGCGGTTCAGGTTGGGGCCGCAGTCTCCGGCTCCGTGCTGCTTTCGCCAGCGGCAGAACTCGGTGGGGGCCTTTGGGCCGATGCCCCGGTGTAGGGCGTCTGCGTGATTTCTCTGGGTAACCGGCACCGTTCTTTGACATTTTGCAGATGATGGGCCGCTGCGTCTCGGCGGGCCGCTTTCGATCAGCGGCCCGCCGAGACCGCAAGGTCGTAGCCGTTTACCCTCCGCTGCGCTCGAAAAATTGCTCAAAAGTCTACATATAGTGTGTAAACTGTTGATTTAACATATTTAACCCGCGCCCAACCGGACGTATCGGGCTTCTTCCCTTTAATCCCCCCCCACGCATTGGACGATAGCGGCACCTACGTCCCGCATAATAAATCACAATCAACAGCAGAAGTAAAAATGTTGGTGTACCTCGAGTTTCGCAAAAATTCTGGGCCAGTTTCCTGGAACGCCGCAAACCCAAATCCGTCTGTGGAGGTGCGTTGGTAAAATGTAACGCGCTCAAAAATAGGATGTTAGGACTCTGCTGGTTGCAATGCCCACATTTCGCTGCACTCGAGAACCTTGGCGGACCGGCCCGCCACTGTCCCACTTTTGGTCCGCTCCGAGGGGCACCTAGCCTTTGGCCTTCGGACTTCGGGACTTTGGACCGGTTCCTCCCGCTCCAAGGCCGCTGCCAGCCGCGCTTCGGCGTTGTACCGTTGTACACTCGGAAACTCCTTTGAACTCCCACCGGGTCTTCGCCTGGGAATCACGGATCCCGAGGCCCAAGCGCTCTCCCGCTGGATGGCGAGAATCCAATTGGCGAATTTCGAGGAGGCGAGGAGGGTGGGGTGAAGGAAATTAAGCGGGTGCGAGTTTCTGGCCGATCTCTCGAGGCTTACAGTCCTACAGTAAGCTGAGGAACAGCGCCTCAGCGCTGTTCTCTTAAAACGTTCAAGGCGCTTTCTCCTGGCGGGTCACAATCGGCACGTAGCCCGCCTCCAATCCTTTCGGAGGGGCGACAAAGAGCCCCGGGTCAAGGCTGGCCAGTTTGCCGCGGCTGGGCGGCGGCATGTAGTCGCGGTCGGTGAGCCACGTCGCGTGCAGCTTCTCGACGAATGCCTGCAGCCTGGCTTTCTTTTCTTCGCTCCAGTGGTACTGCTGGAAGGAAGGTTGATCCACAAAGCGATACCAGGAGTAGGTGACGACCGAGCCGTCCGCGAGCCGGGCGGTAAAGGGGCCAGCTTTCGGGCCGGGTTTGGCCCAGGCGCCAGCCGCAGGCGAAGTGTAGGGCGCGCCCGGTTTCGCGAGATCGAACTCTCGGGCCAGCAACCCGGTCTCCGGCGGGACATCGGCCGCTGCGACCGCCACGCGCTCCTCGCCTGCGTGTTTGTAGTATTGGGGGAAGAGGCCGCTCCCGCTGATCGTGTTGGTGAACCATTGCAATCCCCAGACATTGCCTTCGAAAATGCGGGTTTCGAACGCGCGGTCCACGCCCACGAGTTTCTTTCCGGCCTGGTCGTAGTGCGTCGTTTGGGCCGTGAGCTTGGGCTTGAATGAGCCTTTCTCGTTGAAGCGCCCGGAGCAGGCCGGGCCGCCGTCGCGCCACGATTTAAAGGCATCGTAGAGCGCCGACTTTGAGTAATAGGTCACATCCTGGACGAGATAGGCCCGGCCCTCGGCGTCGACAGGCCACTGCAGCTTCGGCAGTTTGGAATAGGTCGCTCCCTGGGAGTCTTTCGCATCGAACCGAGGCACGGTGTTGATTTCCATCGCGCCTCCGCCCATGATGCCGGGACGGGCGTCGAGGCCGCGGCCATGGAGGAAGGGATAGTTGAAGAGCTTGCCGATTTTGCTCCAGGTCTCGGGGATGTAATAGGCGATGGGCCCTTTAAAATTTCCCGCGTTCAGAAAGCAGGTCCAGCTCTGATCGCCGGTCGGCGGATCGGCGGCGGTCGCATCGGTAAAGGGGAGCGCCATCCAGGAATAACCGAGGAACTCGCCGTTGAGATGCCCTTGGAACGGCAGCGCGTCGGGAGGAATGAGCAGCCGGTTGCTGAGTTGGGCGATGCCCAGGCGGTTGTCCGGCAGCGCTTCATTGTCGTAGAAGAATGACCACCCGGGAGATCCCACCTCGTAATCATAGCACTGGGGCGTGGCGTTCATGCTGAACTTCGGCGGGCCGTAGCGGAAATGGTTGCCGGCCCAGTAGCCGAGGCCGCCTTCGACCGTCTGAAAAACGCTGCTCCAGGTTGGTCCGCGTGCCTTCCACGTGCGAGCGAGCGTGCCCTCCGGCGCAAGGGGTTGATCCTTGTTGTCGGAATTATCCGGCTGAATCCATGAACCCGGGAGGCCGATCTGGAAATTGGCCAGCGGCTGATCCACGAGCGGCCAGACGGCCGCGTAGAAACCCATCCCGGCGTTGTATGCCCCGTCCGCCGGCAGTTTCTCATGGCCAAACCCGATATAGCCGTGCAGCCCTTCCCCGTGCAAGGTGACCTCGCCGGGCGTTTCCGCGGCCGTGGCAAGCGTTGTTCCGATCGCCGCGCCGGCGACCAGTTTGCAGAGCCTTTTCAGGGTGTCGTGCTTGGGGTAGCTCATGGTTTTGCTTCGAGCGGACTTTTCTGAAGATTGAGGATCGCCTCGGCGAAGGCCTTGCCGATGGGCGCGAGAATCTTGGCGGCGCCAAGATAATGATAGCCCCCGTTGGAAATGCCCTTCAAACGCTTTAGTTCCGCCGGCGTGAAAGTTTCGGCCATGGCTTTCTGGCGAGCGTCCGCCCTTTCCGCCTCACTCAGCCCGGGCTTCTGCTTAACCTCCGCATCGAACTTGGCGTTGGTTTTTTCGAGGCGCTCCTGCAAGGCCGCCAAATCGTCGTCCCAAAAGGGAGCCGTCTGCACCGCCACGACGTTGCCCTGGAACTCCGGAAGGGATGCCGGCGCGGCCTGAGCTTTGCGGAACGCCTGAACGTGGCCCGGGGCCTTCAAGCCATCAATCCCCAGCACTCCAATGACAAAGGGCAGCCGCGGCACGGACAAGTCTTTGCGCACGTCGCGAATGAACTCAGCCAGCCACTCCCCATAGAGATCGTATCCGTTGTGATACGTCCAACTGTCGACCAGGTCGTTGAATCCCTGGAACCAGACAAACCCGGCCAGTTCATAGCCCTCCTTGGGATCGTAGTCCGGCACGACTCGCTTGATGTCCGCCAGCACCTTCCGGACATGGTCAATCAGGTGGCGGTAGAAAACGCCGACGTTCTTTTGGATCTTGGCCGATTCCTGTTCGACATCCAGGTTTCGCTTCTTCCATTGCCCGGTGATGAAATCATCGAACGTCTCGGGCCCCGCGCTGGGGGGGCGGAAATCGGTGTGCAGGCTCCGGCCGCCCCAAGCCGTCTTGATCAGGAGGATCGGCTCGCCCAGGGCCTTTTCCATGTAAATGCCAAAGGTAAATTCCGGGCCGATCTTGTCGGGTGACGCCCCAAAGCCGGCGGTCAGCTTGCCGGTCTGCTCGATGACGTCCGACCACCCGTCGCCTGCGCAGCCGACCGACGAGATCCACACCTTTTCGCACACCCGAGGTTTCCCTTCCGCGTCGCGCATCTCCTTGAGGATCTGGGCGGTCGCCGGATCATCCGCCATCAAGTCCATGGTCGACGTCCGGGCGTGGCCCTGCATGTTGGATTGGCCGGCCAGAATGAATACCTTTAACGGCTTCGCTTCCGTGCGGTTGGCGAGCCCGGTCAGCAAGCCGAGAGTAAGTGCGATGATTAAATGTTTTGTCATTTGGCGTTTGTGGTCGGCATTGCCTGGCTCGCCTCCGGCGCGAAGGCGAGCTGGGGCAACCCGGAGTGTCCTTGGCCCAGGATGATGAAGGGAAGTAAACGCCAAGAGCCCGAAGAGCGCAAAGAAAAGTCAGGGCGATGAATCTTCAGAGGGGGCAATAGCGAGGATCAAATGCGGAGCGATGAGCCCATTGGATTGGGCGGAATATGAGATAAATCCCGGTGCAAATGAGCAGGGCAGGTGAACCGACGATGCAACCGATGCAAAGTGCGTTGACACAACGATCTGAATTTGAGATGAACCACGCGCATGATCCGCATGAAAGGCGTTCATTTAAAGCGCCTTACCCTGATTTTATTGTTGTTTTGCAACTCTTTGCTCTGCTTTGGGAGCACCGGCAGCGTGGAAGATCGCCTGGCCAGGCTGGAGCAGGCCGCAACCGCCTCATCAAAGGTTAACACCGGGGACAACGCCTGGATGCTCGCCAGTTCCGCCCTGGTGCTGATGATGACGGCGCCGGGGCTGATTCTTTTCTACGGAGGCCTGGTTCGTCGGAAGAATGTTTTGGCAACCATGATGCACAGCCTCGTGCTGATGGCGATCATGTCGATTCTCTGGATGGTGTACGGTTACAGCCTTTCCTTTGGCGATGCCTCTCCGTTCTGCGGTGGGTTGAAATACTTTTTCCTGCAAAACGTGGGGACTGCCCCGAACCCGGACTACGCCGCCAGCATTCCGCATCAGAGTTTCATGCTCTTTCAGATGATGTTTTGCATCATCACGCCGGCTTTGATCAGCGGCGCAATCGCGGAACGGATGAAGTTCCGCGCCTATGTCATTTTTATGATTGCCTGGGTGACTCTGGTTTATTTCCCCCTGGCGCACATGGTGTGGGGAAAGGGGGGGTATTTCAATTGGGCTCTGGGCGGGAAGATCCCGGTGCTCGACTTCGCGGGTGGGACGGTGGTGCACATCAGCTCGGGCGTGTCGGCCTTGGTGTGTGCGATTGTTCTGGGCAAGCGTTCCGGATATCCGCATGAACCGATGCTGCCGCATAACGTGGTCTTAAGCTTGATTGGGACGGGGTTGCTTTGGGTGGGCTGGTTCGGATTCAACGCTGGGAGCGCGCTGGCGGCCGGCGAGCTGGCCACGACCACTTTTGCGGCGACGCACTTCTCCGCCGCGGCCGGCGCTTTGGGCTGGATGGGGGTGGAATGGTGGCTCAAGGGCAGGCCGAGCGTGCTGGGCGCCGCGTCCGGGATGGTGGCGGGCCTGGCAACGATCACTCCGGCCTCGGGCTTTGTGACGATTCCGGCGGCGGCAGCCATCGGGTTGGCCGGCGGGATCTGCTGCTACATCGCGGTGAGCCACTTGAAGGCCAAGTTCGGCTATGACGATTCGCTCGACGTTTTCGGCGTGCACGGGTTGGGCAGCACGATTGGCATGATTCTGCTGGGCCTTTTCGCGAGCCCGACCGTGAATCCGGCCATCGCCACCACGTTCTCAAAAGACGGGCATGCGGTTTCGCTGGCGGGTGGAGCGGGCCAGTTGGTCAATCAGTTGATTGGGATCGCGGCGACGGCTGGCCTGGCAATTGCCGCCACGTTGCTTATATTGGCGGTGCTGAAGGCCACGGTGGGTCTGCGGGTGACGGACGAGGAAGAGTTCGTGGGGCTGGATCTGACGGAGCACGGTGAACGCGCCTACAACGACTAAGCATTTCCGTTTACATGAAAAAGATCGAAGCAATCATCAAGCCTTTCAAATTGCAGGACGTGAAGGATGCGCTGCACGAAGCGGGCATCCAGGGCATGACGGTCACCGAAGTCAAAGGGTTTGGCCGGCAGAAAGGCCACACGGAGATTTATCGCGGCAGCGAATACACCGTGGATTTCATGCCGAAAATGAAACTGGAAATGGTGCTGCCGGACGCGCAAATCCCATCCGCCGTCGACGCTATTCTGAAATCCGCGAAGACGGGAAAAATTGGCGACGGCAAGGTGTTTATCCTGCCCGTGCACGAGGCGGTGCGGATTCGGACGGACGAGCGGGGCGACGAGGCCGTGTAGCCCGCCGCGTTTCGGAAAACCTCAGCCGGGCGCTTCCGGCGTTTGCGTCTTTGGCCGCTGAAATGCCAGGACGAGAAAGAGCGCTCCCAGCGCCGCGTAGGCGGCCGAGAACTGGTTCACCAAACTTGCCGCTTTGGTCGGAAGCGCCCACGGCAGGTAGATGCTCCCGTCCGGCAGGGCGGAGTGGATCAGTCCGAAATAGGTGAAACCGGCCGCGACCAGCGTGTAGGCGGCGGCTTGCCGCACCTCGCGATCGATCAGGCGAGCGGTGACGGCGCCCCACAGCATGGCCGTGAGGATGAACCCGTTCCCGAGCGCCACCAGGAGAAGGAGATCCGGCAAGCCTTTTCCAGCGGCATTTAAGGCCGCGAGGAAACGGTCTGGAGGGACGAGTTCCGGATTGCTGAGTTTGATGGTCACCAACCGGGCGATGGTGGGCAGAAACGTCAGGGCCACCGCCGGTGCGTAGCGTCGCTCGCAGGCCAGAAACGCCTGGCAGGTGATTTCCAAGGCGACAAAGACCAGCACCGGCGCGATCACGGGTCGTGGGATCCACTCGACGATGGCGGTCGTGTAACCGAGGATTCCGCCCAACCCGATGAAGAGGCCGGTCAACACGGTGTAGCCCGATCGGCACCCCATCTGTTTGTAGGCCGGATGGCCAATGTACGGCGTCGTCTGGGCAACGCCTCCGAACAGGCCCGCCACCAAGGTCGACACCGCCTCCGTCAGCAGGATATCCCGTGTTTTAAAGGAATCGCCGGCGACTCGCGCGCTCTCCGTGTTGTTGATTCCTCCGATCACCGTGATGATCGCAAATGGGATGGAGATGGGCAGATACTTCAGCGCGGGTCCTAATCCCTGAAGGAACGCGAGCGTAGGCCAGGGAAAGGCAAATTGCAGGCCGGCTTTCGGTGGGGCATAAACGCCTCCACCGATCAGGCCGGACGGGGCGAGCGCGTAGTAGAGCGCGGTCCCAATCACGACCGCCGCGAGTGCGCCCGGGAAATTTCCCGGCAGCGGGAGCCGGGCGACGAGAGTGTAGAGGATCAGCCCCAGCGAAAGCACGCCGATCAGGGGGATGGAGAAGATCTCCACCATGGGCAGCAGGCCGATCAGGATCAACCCGACTCCCGCCAGTGATCCGAGCAGAGCGGCCTGCGGGACGATGCGTTGAGCCCAGGAGCCGACGAAGGAAAGCGCCAGTTTTACGATGCCGAGGAGGACCATGGTGGCAACGCCGATTTGCCAGGCGCCCAGCGCGGCTTCGTTTGGGCCGAGTCCGCCCGCTTTCAGGCTGAGAAAGGCCGGCCCGAGCACAGTCAAAGCCAGGCCGATGGTCGAAGGGGTGTCCAGGCCAAGCGGCATGGCGGTAACGGCGCGTCCAGTCTTGCGGCTGAGGCGAATCGCCAGCCAGGCGTAGATAAGGTCGCCGACGAGGACGCCGAGAGCACTGCCCGGGAACATCTTCCGGTAGACGACCTCCGCCGGGAAGCCGAAAGCCCCGGTGAGCGTGGCCGCGAGAAAGGAGAGGACGGTGAGGTTGTCGAACGCGAGGCCAAAGAAGCCATTCAAGTCTCCGGGCGCCCACCAACGGGTTCTGGAATGGTCGGGCTGCATCAAGCCGGGTAATTCCGGGGCTGCGGACGATGGCTGCGCTGGGCGATCCTTCTGGACGGTGGCACGCCAGATTCGGTAGCAGATATGAATCTCGCCTGGCAAGAGCGCGTCTTGCACTTCTCTCCTTTTCGATGGGCCGGCCGGAGCGTTGGCGTCCGCCAGGTTCGTTCCATTTCAAACTTCGCTGAATCCCTTATTTGCCTTTGGCAGTCGTTTCCCTACAGTAAATGCCGCATGCAGCTTTGGAGCTGGTTCGGCATCGCGGCTGCCATGGTGGCGGCGGCAGGTTGCAGTTTCTTCTTCGCCCTGGCGGAATCGGCTCTCTTCGCTCTCGGTCGGTTTCGCGCCCGCCAGATGCTGGAAGACGCCCCGGAGGCTGGCCGGAAAATCGCGCCGCTTTTCGCGCAACCGGACGACCTGGTGGCGGCGGTCGCTTTCGGCAATACCGTTTCGAACGCGTTTATCATTTGCATTTCGGTCTGGTTCCTTGAGCACAGCGCCTGGATCACTGTGGCGGCCTTTGTGCTGATCCTGGTCGGGTGCGAGGTGGTGCCCAAAGCGCTGGGGGTCCGATCGCCAGAGTTCTGGTCGGTGCGCGTGGCGCCGGCCATGCGAGTGATCGTCGAGGCCACCCGCCCGTTCCGCCGGGTTGGCCAGGCGATCAGCGACGCGATCATTGGAGCGATCGTGCCCAAATCGCTGAAGCCGCAGCCGCTCATTGCTGAAGATGAGTTTCAGGACCTCCTCAACATCGCCCAGCAACAGGGCGCGCTCGGCAAGGGAGAGAAGGATATGCTTCTGCAAATCCTCACGCTGGATAAGCGGACGGCGGGCGATGTGATGAAAGCCCGGTCCCGAATCTCCTGCATTTCCGACGAGTTGAGCCGGGAGGAAATGTTGGAACGCGCCCGCGAAATCAAACACACGCGCATCCCGGTGTATGACGAGACGCCCGATACGATCGTCGGCGTCCTGAACGCGCGCGCGCTGTTGCTCAATCCGACGGCGGATCTGGAGGAAGTGATCGAGTTTCCGTCGTTTGTTCCCCAGTCGATGGATCTGCTGCACTTGCTGCGGAGCCTGCAGCGGCAGCAGCGCGGCATCGCGATCGTGTTGGATGAATTTGGAGGCACCGCCGGGCTGGTCACGATGGAGGATATTCTGGAGGAGACTCTGGGACGGTTCCAGGCTCCAGAGGCTCACGGCACCATGCTTGAACGGATTCAGCCGGGAAAGTGGAGGCTGAGCGGCGCCTGCACCCTTGAGGAATTTCGGCGCGAGTACCCCGGGCTGCCCGACGTGGGGGACGTGGATACCGTGGGCGGTCTTCTGGTTCGGCAGATCGAATATGTCCCTGCCGCCGGGGAAAGCGTCACTTTCCGGGGTCTGAGGCTGACGGCTCGCAAGGTGGATGACCGGCGGGTGCGGGAGGTGGAGGCGGAGCTGCTGAAACGGTGATGGATATTCTGGTTCTCATCATCCTGCCGGTTTGCCTGGCCGTTTCGTTCCTTTGTTCGGGAATGGAAGCGGGCCTGTTTACGCTGGGCCGCTGGCGCATTGTCCAGCAAATGCGCGCCGGCCAGCCTCGGGCGGCGCGGCTCTACGCTTTTCTGCAGAATACCGAGAATTTTCTCTGGACCGTTCTGGTCGGGAACACCATTGCGTTCTTTGCGGCCATGTGGATTACGGCTGTCGCGCTGCTCTCCGCGGTGCGCGCAAGGAGCTTTTGGTTCTGGCTGACGTTTCTGGCCGCGGCCTTCATTTTTTATATTTTTTGCGATCTGCTGCCGAAGAATCTGTTCCGAAAATTTCCGAACCGCCTTTGCCTGGTGATGTCGGCGCCGTTCCGATTATTGCACATTGCCCTATCCCCGCTGGTATCCCTGGTGGAGCGGATCGCCTCGTTGCTCCTGCATTGGACCGGGGGCCGCACCTACAAAGGACAGGCCTTTAGCAATCGCAATGAATTGCGGCTCTTGATGGAGGACACCTCGGAGGGGCTGACCACCGAGGAACGCGCCATGATGCACCGCGTGTTTGACCTGAACAACGTGGCTTTGCGGCAGCTGTCCATCCCTTTTGCCCGCTTTCCCGCCCTGGCGGTCACCGATTCTCTCGGTGCATCGTTGGAACGGTTTCGCGAACTTGCGCTCAATATCATCCCGGTCTGGAATGTGGGGCCGAGGCAGCGCCGCGTGGCGGGCTTTCTCGAAGCCAAGAAGTTGATTTACGAAGCGGATCTCAAGCCCAACGACAAGCTCGGGCAGCACTTGAGTCCGGCTTTTTACCTGAACGAGGATCTCCGGCTCCACGATGCGCTAAGCCGGATGCAGCGCGGGGGGCGTCGCATGGCGGTGGTGGTCGGCCGGGACCGGCGCGAGATCGGCATTATTACCCTTGAGGAAATCCTCAAATTCATTTTTGGGGAGGTGAAGCTCTAGTGGAACATTCCCTCGCACTCATCCTGAATTTTGTGGTGGTGGCCGTTCTGGTTTTTCTGAATGGCTTTTTCGTGGCGGCGGAGTTTGCGATTGTCAAAATTCGCGACACGCAGCTCGAGCCGCTGATCCTTAAAGGCGCGAAGCGGGCCAAGGTCGCCCGGCAGGTGATTCACAACCTCGACCCGGCTCTGAGCGCCTGCCAGTTGGGCATTACCCTGGCCAGCCTGGCTTTGGGCTGGGTGGGCGAACCGGTCTTTGAGACATTGCTGCACCCGCTCATGGAAGGATTGAAGGTTTCTTCACCGGAGGTGCGGCGCCAGATCGCCGTCGTTGTCGGGTTTGTGGCCATCACCTTCCTCCATATTGTGGTGGGCGAACAGGCGCCGAAGTTTCTGGCCATCAAAAAGCCCCTGCCGGTCACGCTGTGGGTGGCGCAGCCGCTGCAATGGTTTCACCGGATTTCGTTTCCGTTTATTTGGATACTCAATCACAGCTCGAACTGGCTGCTCCAGCGCATCGGCATTGAAGCTCGCGGCGAGGCGGAAATGATCCACTCCCGTGAAGAACTGCGCCTTCTGTTTACCGCCTCGCAGGAGCAGGCCGGCAGCACCAGCCTTGGCCGCGATGTGGTCTTGAACGCCCTCGACCTGAGCCGGCGGGAAGCTCGCGACGTCATGCGCCCCCGCGGCGAATTGGTGGTGCTGAACACAGAGTCCAGCATTGTGGAGTGCCTCGACATCGCGGAGAAGACGCGCTACTCGCGGTTCCCTCTCGCGGAGGCGGGCGATCCGGACAAAACCTTGGGCGTTGTCCATTTTAAGGATCTCTTCGCCATGCGGATGAAAGCCCGGCGAGGCGCGGATCTTTTGCCGGTGGCGCGGAAAGTTGTCTATGTTCCGCCCACCTGCCGGCTGGAGCGTTTGTTGCAACTGCTCCTCGATCGGAAACTGCACTTCTCGATTATTGTCGACGAATACGGCGGCACGCTCGGAATCGTGACTTTGGAGAATATTCTGGAGGAATTGGTGGGCCAGATTCAGGACGAGTTCGACCAGGAAAAGCCGCTCGTCGAGAAGAAGGGCGGGGAATGGCGGATCGAGGGCTCTCTTCCGCTCCACGAATTGGCGGAACTGGTCGGAGAGAACCTGCAGGAAGAAGAGGAGGATGTGACCACCACCAGCGGCTATGTCACCCATAAGCTGGGAGGGTTTCCCAAGCAGGGCGACACGCTCACCTTGGGCGGTTACAGCCTGCGCGTGGATCAGTTGGACGGCCCCCGGGTAGCTCAGTTGACCTTGCACAAGAACCCGGTGGTCGAGCTGGACGGGAGGGATGGGGTGGGGGGGTGATGTCCGGCAATGTTTGAGTTGCACTCCACGCCTGAAATGCGCAATCCTCCAACAAAGAAGCAGAGCATCATGAAACGTTTTTTGATTCTGATCACGTCGGCGTTGTTTCTCGCCGCTTCCGCTCCACGCACCCAGGCTTTCGAGGATCGCTCCTTTGAAGCGGTGGCCGGCGATGTGCTGGTGGTTCGGCCCCTGAGTTTTGTCGCGACGGTCCTGGGATCAGCCCTGTTCGTCCTCAGCCTGCCCGTGGCGGCCATTTCCAAGAGCACGCCGGAAACGGCAGAGGCCCTCGTGATGCGTCCCGCCCGCGCGACTTTTACCCGGCCGATGGGTGAGTTGAGCAGCTTGGTGGATTGAACGGGGGTTTTGGCGGACGGAAGAGCGCCCAGGTCACGAGGCGTTGGGGAGCCAGTTTTTATCCACTCGGGCCGACCTCGCCGGCCTCTTTGTGTCATTGACCCAAACCCTGTCTTGCGGGTAAAACTCTTCCTATCCTATGAAAGCAATTCTTCGGGCGTTGTGTGCGTTGGCACTTCTGACTTCGGCTCTGGCTGCTCCTCCAGACGCCTCCGGCAAATGGAAGTGGATCTATGAACGGAACGGCGATGCACTGAACATCGAGATGAATCTGAAGCAGGACGGGGCGAAGCTTTCCGGGAAGATCCTCGCGCCGGAGAACCGCACCGCCGAGATCAAAGACGGGAAGATCGGCGACGATGGACAGTTGGCTTTCTCCATTGATTACCAGCGAGACAGCGGGCCGCTGCGCATCAACTTCAGCGGGAAACTGGAGGGCGACCGGATCAATGGGAAAACTGAATACACGACGGACGACGGCGAGAAACATCAACGCGATTGGAACCCGAAGCGGGACAAAGCCGCTGATGTCTCAGGCAAGTGGACCTCGACTTTCAAACGATCCGATGGCACCGCGATGGAAACTACGCTGAACCTGAAACAATCTGGAGATAAACTGACCGGCACTCAGTCATTCAACGAAAATGAGACGGAGTTGCGCGACGGCCGGGTGCAGGGGAGCGAGGTGAGTTTCCGGACTCAGCGGGAACGCGATGGCCGGACTGTGACCGCCAAATACCGGGGAAAAGTGCAGGCGGACGGTTCGATCAAGGGAGAAATTGAATCGGACTGGACTGGGGAGGTTAGGCATCTCGAGTGGGAAGCGAAGAAGTCGAAGTAGCCGGCCAAGACTCAGCCCGCGTTTTTGCACGAGCAAGGTGAAATGAAAAAGGCGACCCCCTCCTAGGGCCGCCTTTCCAATTCCCCACTTGCAAATAGGGGTTTCCCCCGAACTGTCTTCCCCCCACTTCCTTAGCAAGCAGCAAACACACCCTGTATATACGGCCAGGGTGGCTCGGTTGAAATCGGGACGATCCCTGAATTCCAGGCTCAGGGATTTCCTGAGAGCGGAGGCTCTTCAAGGTTCGCGGAGCGCGGCGGGCAAGGACTCCGCAAGTTGCTTGTAGTCGCGCACGGAATTGTAAAGCTGCGCGGAGATGCGGAGGATCCGGTGCGGCGGGCGAGGCCAGGGGATGACCGGCACGACGATGCGCTTCTGTGCGAAGAGCCGCTCTTGAAGTGGGTCGAGGTAGAGGGGGGATTTCGGCGGTTTCGTGGTGCGCCCGGGAGGCAGCGGGACCGAAGCCAGGGAACCGATCTGGTCATCGGGGGTGGGTTGTTCAATCTGCAGCGCCTGGCAAAGGAGCCGCCGGCCTGCCAGGGCGAGTTGCCGGTTTCGGGCCATAATCGCGGGCCAGCCGCCGGGGAGCAAGGACTCCATGAACTCCAGGGCGCGCGACACGCTGAGCATCGCCGCCGGATCGCAGGTCCCGGTCCACCCAAATTCAATGAGAAACCGGGAACGATCCGTGCGAGCGGAGTTGGCCCCGTGGCTGATCACCAGCGGCCGGATTTCCGCCTGGCGGTCGGGACGCACATGGAGGAACGCGGCCCCTTTCGGCGCACAGATCCACTTGTGGCAGTTGCCCGTGTAGTACGAAGCGCCCAGGCTTCGCAAATTCAACGGGACCATCCCGGGTGCGTGCGCGCCATCCACCAGCACCGACACTCCCTTTTTCTCGAGTTGCGAGACGATTTCCGCGATTGGGAAGACCGTTCCGGTCTGGCTGGTGACGTGGTCGATCAGGGCCAGCCGCGTCCGGCGCGTCACACGATTGAGAATGGGTTCGACCAGCTGCCTCGGGGAGTGGAACGGGAACGGAATCGGCGCGACGATGATTTTCGCGCCCCTTCGAGCCGCGGCGTAGTCCAGCGCGTTTCGACAGGCGTTGTACTCGTGATCTGTGACCAGGAGTTCGTCGCCCTTTTTAAATTCCAGGGAGCGGAGCACGGTGTTGATGCCGGTGGTTGCATTGGGAACAAAAACGAGGTTGCCTGGCGCAGCGCCGACGAACTGCGCCAGCCTGGCTCGGGCCGCATCCAGCAGCGGCTCCAGATCGCGCACCAGGAATTGGATCGGGTCGCGTTCTAATCGGTTGCGCAGCTCGGTTTCCCAGGCCAGGACCGTTTTGGGGCAGGCGCCAAAGGAACCGTGGTTCAGGAAGACCAACGATCGGTCCAAAAGCCAATGGGACCGGCGCGCGGCGGGCCGGCGAATCAAATCATCCATAGGTGTGCTCTCTACCGGGGTATGAAAGCGGAAGGGGGAAGGCCCCGCAGCTTCTTTTTTCAAAGTTTTGCTCCGGTTCGTCGAGGGCGCTTTTCTTTGCGAACGCACTCCCCGTTTCCCGGGATCTTTGTTAAACAACCGTATCGAAACGTCACGTTCCAGGACGGTTGAATCGGTTAGCGGGCTAATCGAGCGCGTCACTTTCTTCAATGAGGAAAGCGGGTTTGCCGTTTTGAAGGTCAAAGCCAAAGGGCGGCGGGATCTGGTGACGGTGGTGGGCTCGCTCCCTTCCGTGACGGCGGGCGAGTGGCTCACCGCGGAGGGCTTTTGGGTCCACAACAAGGACCACGGCCTTGAGCTGCGGGCCGACAAGCTGCGCGCTGTGCCTCCGACCACGCGGGAGGGGATCGAGCGTTACCTCGGGAGCGGCATGGTTAAAGGGATCGGCCCGAAATACGCCCAGAAGCTGGTAGACCATTTTGGCGAGAAAATTTTCGACGTGATCGAGAATTTCTCAGCCCGATTGGAAGAGGTGGAGGGGATCGGCCCGGGGCGCCGCCGCAAGATCAAGGATGCCTGGGCGGAGCAAAAGATCATTCGCCAGATCATGGTATTTCTCCATTCCCATGGGGTGAGCACGGCGCGAGCGGTGCGGATTTACAAGACCTATGGGGACGAGGCGATCGAGCGGGTGCGGCAGAATCCGTATTTGCTGGCGCGGGACATCGCCGGGATTGGCTTTAAGACGGCCGATGAAATCGCCCAGAAGGTTGGCATTCCACGCGACTCCGTTCTGCGCGCCTCGGCCGGCCTGGAGTATGTGCTGAGCCAGGGAACAGGCGAGGGGCACTGCGCCTTGCCGCGCGATATCCTGCTCGCCGAAGCGGAGAAGGTGCTGGGCCAGTCCGGGACTCTCATTGCCGAAGCGTTGGCGCGGTTGCTCCAGAAGCGCGAGCTTGTTCTCGAAACCATCAACGGAGATGAGCTGGTCTTTCTTCCGGCCCTGCGCGCGGCGGAGGAGGGGATAGCGCTGGCCATCTCGCAACTGGCTCAGAGCCCGCCGGCCTATCCCAAGGTCGATGTCGAGAAGGCGATTGCCTGGGCGGAAGAACGGACCGGCAAAAAGCTCGGCGTTTCCCAGCGCGAAGCGGTCATCTCCGCGCTGCGCCATCGCGTGCTGATCATCACCGGCGGACCGGGGGTCGGGAAGACAACGCTGCTCCAGACGATTCTGATCATTCTGCGGGCGAAAAAGGTAAAATGCCTGCTCTGCGCTCCAACGGGACGGGCTGCGAAACGGTTGGGCGAGAGCGCCGGTCAGGAGGCATTTACCATCCACCGATTGCTGGAGGTGCAACCGGGGCGAGGCTTCAGTCGGGACAGCTCCCGTCCGCTGGAGGCCGATCTGGTCGTGGTGGATGAGACTTCGATGGTGGATGCCCCCCTGATGAGCGCCCTTTTGCGTGCGCACCCGCCCAAGGCCGGCCTGCTGCTGGTCGGCGATGTGGACCAACTGCCTTCAGTCGGCCCGGGCTCCGTTCTGCGGGATCTGATCGACAGCGGGGTGGCGCCGGTGGCTCGATTGACGGAGATTTTCCGGCAGGCCGGCGGCAGCCGGATCATTACCAACGCCCACCGCGTGAATCGCGGCGAGTTTGTGGAGGTCGAGAATGCGGGGGAGAGCGACTTCTATTTCGTCCAGCGGGAAACTCCGGAGTCCATTCTTACGACCATTCAGGAACTGATCAAGACGAGGATTCCCAGCCGGTTTGGGTTGAATCCCATTCAGGATATTCAAGTGCTGACTCCGATGAATCGCGGTTCTCTCGGCGTCCGGGAGATGAATCTGTTGCTGCAGCAGGAGCTGAACCCGAAGCGCGAGGGCGGGGCGGTGGTGGAAAAGTTCGGCTGGCAATTCCGCGCGGGCGACAAGGTGATCCAGACGGAGAACAATTACGACAAGGAGGTGTTCAACGGTGACATCGGCCAGATCACTGCCGTGGATCCCCTGGAAAAGGAAGTCCGGATTGATTTCGAGGGCCGCGAAGTCGTTTATGACTATGGCGAACTGGACGAAATTGCTCTCGCTTACGCCATTACCATCCACAAATCGCAAGGCTCGGAGTTCCCGGCGGTGGTCATTCCGATTGCCACGCAGCAATACCTGCTTCTGCAGCGCAATCTGATCTACACCGCCATCACCCGCGGGAAGAAGTTGGTGATCCTGGTGGGGCAAAGGCGGGCGCTGGAGATGGCCATTCGGAATAACCGCACCACGCGCCGCTATGGCGGCCTGCTCGCGCGGTTGCGGGCGGCGGCGGGCGCTACTTCGCCGGAGCCGGCTCCGTAAGCTCGAGCAGGAGCTCATGCGCCGCGCGAAAGCGGGGAGCCTCCTCCAACGCCAGGAGAATATGGCGGCGGGCGGCGGGAGCATTCTCTGTCTTGAGCAGGCGTCCCAGGCGGTAATGAATTTCAGGCCGGTCCGGCGGGTCGAGTTTCAACAGGATGCGGTAGGCCTCCGCGGCCTTCGCCGGTTCGTTTTGGGATTCCTGGGCCTCCCCGCGCGCGCGGTAGGCGGCCGGCTGCAGCGGGTTGATCTCGAGCACTGCCGAGGCGTGTTGCAGCACCGCCTTGGGCTCTTGGGCCGCCGAATCCAGCTCGATCAAGCGCAGAAGCGCTTCGGACGCTTCCGGGTCATGGCTGGTCCATTGCTTCAGCACCTGGCGTTCTTTCTCCTTTTTCTTCTCGCTCCGATAGACCGTCGCGAGGCTCGCGTAAGCTGAATCCACGCCCGTCTGGCCCGGATAGATCGCAATCGACTTTTCCAGATAAGGAATGGCTTTGGCATGCTGATCCTCCGCGGCCGCCAGTGCTTCGGTCCCCGCATCGCCGCCTTTCTTCACCACTCGCAGTCCGGTCGATTCCGCGCTGCCTTCCAGCAGGTCGTTGGCTTTCTCGCTCACCACCCAAAAATTCTCGGGATGCAGCGCCGCCCAGCTTTGTTCGATCGCTCCATCCGCGCCGCGTTTGGGCTTCTCCCAGGTGGCAGCCGTGCCCAGCGTGTCGGCCACGCCCTTGGCGAAGGCTTCGAAGTCCTTCTGGAGAGCTTTCATGTCCGTGGTGCTGGCGACCAGGGCGTCGTTGATCGGCTTGCCTTGGCCCAGGTCGTTCAAGATCGCCCTCATCTTCTCCAACCCGTATTTTTCGATGAGAAACTCGACGACCAACGAGGACTGGAAATAGGCGAATTGCAGGTGCAGCCCGCTCGGAGGGGCCATGAACGCGGAACTCAAATCGTCGATTGCCTTCATCTTTCCGTCGACGATGAATTCGCGATATTTCGGATTGAGTTTCTCGCCCCAGCGCGGGTCGGCCCGGCGCTCCTCATAGACGGAAATGCCTTCGCTCAGCCAGCGCGGCATTTTGTTTTTCGTCAGGTGGAGCGTTACCACGTGACAGAACTCGTGCCAGAGAACGGAATTCCAGTTCATCCGGTGGGCCGAGGGGCTGTTGGCGGTGATCACGTTGCCGAAGCAGACCCCCAGATATCCTTCGCCGCCCGGCATTCCAAAAGTTCGGACCGCAAAGTCCCGTTGCTGGGGGAAGATCTCGACCGTGATGTTGTTGGTCAGTTCGAGCCCGTACTTCTTCGTCAGGGTGGTCCGCGCTCTTTCCAGAAGATCAAGCGCGTGCGGGCCGAAAATCTCCGCTTCACTTTTCTCCATGCGGACGGTGAAATGCTCGTTGGTGAGGACCGCAAATTTTGCGATGGCGTCATGGAGGCTCATCAGGTTGTAGGCCGCCACGTCATAGGCATCCGCGCGCGTCACCGCCTCAGCCAGGTTCCAGCCTTCTTCCTCTTCGCCGAGGCGGAGCAGATCGTTGGCCAGTTGTCCCTTCGCCGGTAGGTAGCTCGCCTCGGATTTCAAGGCCTGCCGCTGATAACTCGATCCCTCGGCGAACCGATATTTTTGGGAGAGCTTGCGGCCGATCAGGTAGTCGACTTCGGGGTTGTTGGTCCAAAATTTCATCGCGGCCTCCCGCGCTTTCAACTCCCCATCGGCGTCGTTCTTCAGATGGGCGATCACCGCCCGATAGGCCCACATCTCGGGGCGGTTGGGGTTGATTTCTTGAATCGAATCGAGCTGCTTGGCGGATTCTTCATACTCCTCCGCGTCAATCAAGTGTTCCGCCAGGAGCAGATGGGCCTTGATATGGTTTTTGTTCGCCTCCAGCACCCCGTCGAGCGCCTTGAGCATTTCCTTGCGCTCTTCCGGGGCGAGCGCTTCCGCCAGGCCGTAAAGCAGGTCGGGATCTTTCGGGAACTTCTTGAGCCCTTCCTGAAACGACTTGCCCGCGAGGGCAAAGTCATGTTTCTGCAGAGCCAGGTTGCCGATCGCCAGGTAGACCTCGCGCAGGTTCGGTTCGCTCTTTTTCACCGGATTGAGAAAATTATCCAGCACCAGCTTGGGATCCGCGCCCAGCAGAACCGCCGCCTCGCCCAGAGCCACCACATCCACTGGTTGGCGGTAGTTCCAGCGCCTTGATCCGCCCAGGGAGTTGATCTCATCGAGCAGATTGGCCGCTTCCTCCACCTGGCCCGCGCTCCGGCAGAGCTTGTAGGCAAGCAACCGGGACCGGACGGCATAGTAATTAAAGCGCATCGAGGTTTTGATCGCCTCGCGGGCTTCTGCGTATTTCCCGGTCATCCAGAGGGCTTCCGCGTAGAGCAGGCTCCAATCCTCGCCCCGCTCCCGGTTTTGGATCGCTGCGCCCGCCTTCTCGATCACCTCGGAGTACTGGCCCGCGATAAAGGCGGCTTTGCACTTCTCGAGGTTGAATTCGGCTCCGAGGGTGGAAAAGGAAACTGCAAGGCAGAGCAGCCCAAGAAGGGCTCGAAGATTTCCCGCGCAGGCCATGCCTTCCTTTACAAGACATTCGCTTGATCCGCAACCGCCGGTGTGCTTGAGGTGACTGAGGGGGCTGAGTCGGTCGATCGCCGGACTCGATGCGATTACTTCCTCAGCAGGCTCGGATCACCCGTGGCCGGCGGCGCTGCATCGGTCGCGGCCGGCGGGCCGAGGATTTCCGTGAAGATCGGCTTCAGCGCGTCCGCCCAGATTTGGTAGGTTTTGACGCTCGGGTGGAGTTTGTCCGGGTTAACCATTCCGTCGAAGAAGCGCCCCTCCCGATCGGCCAGCCGGTGGTTGATGTCCAGATAGCGCACCCGTTGGCCATCCGCCAGCCGGGCGATTTGCCGATTGGCCTCTTTGATGATCGGCAGGACGGCCGGATTATCATTGCGTGGGAATATGGCGGTCAGGACGACGGTTGCGCCCGGCGCTTTAGCCTGGCAGGCATGGAGCAGCGCCTGGATTCCAGCTGCAATCTTTTCCGCTGAATCCGCCTTTTCCGGATTCGGGCTCACGTTATTGGTTCCGGCCAGCAGCACGATGATCTTCGGGTTCACTCCGTCCAATTCGCCGTTTTCCAGCCGCCAGAGGATATTTTCGATTCTGTCGGCGCCCCAGCCAAAGTTGGCGGCGTTCCAGCCGAAGAAATTCGTCCGCCAATTCTGCCAAAGCGGCCGGTACTGCGGATCAGTGGCGCCCCAGCGCCGCGTGATCGAGTCGCCCAGAAAATAGACGTCGATTCGGCCTTGCTTCGCTTTCGCCAGCAGCTGTTCGTGGGCGAGGCGCGAGTTTGCGTCGGTGCGCGGGACGCCGTGAATCGCCACGGGGTCGGCGCCGAGCGCGGCCCGGCTGGCTTCGACCAGCCAACCGGCCATCAGGATGAGTGCAAGCATCGGAGTCTCTGGTTTGTGCGGGGAAACCACTCGCTTTCCAAGACGAATCATTGACGGTCTGCGGCGCACATTTGCTGATGGACTGCCGAATGACAACTGAACCGAGTGGGGGCATATTCTGTCTAAGTAGATAAGCATGAACGTCAGTGCCAACGGAAAAACGGCCGTCGCTCTTACCAAACAATTGTCGGTGGCTTGGGCGGAAACCAGGCGGCATTGGCATGACCTGAAGAGCGACGAGTTCGAAAAGCGATTTCTGGCGGACTTGGTGGCAAACATCGAACGCGCGGCGCCGGTGTTTGACGATCTGGAGAAGGTGCTGAGCCGCGCAAGGAGCGAATGTGAGTGATTTGCCGGCAACGAAGGAGCTGCTGGAGGCTTTGGAAGCTTTCCGTGGCGGAGTGCGGGAGTTCGCCAATCGCGAAGAGGCGCTCAACCGCGAGCAGCGGAACCTGACGGAAACGGCCGAACTGCGCTTTCAACAGCAGATGCGGGCTGCGGAGAATGATCTCTCCCAAAAGATCGAGGCTTCCCGCACCCAGACGCAGGCGCGGTTGGACCGGATCCAGGCCCGCTTCGCGAATCGCGAGCGGCGGTTGCACGACGCCCATGGCAATGCCCGGAAGCATGCGGTCGAGCGGGTCGATCTGGAGGAAGGCCGGCGGAAATATGCCGTGCAAAAAGGGACGCTGGACGCGGAGCGGCGCCGGGACGAACTGCTGGCGGCGAACGATGCCGCTCTCGGTAATTTTCGCGCGCGACTCGCCGAGGCTCAATCCGATCTGGAGCAGATCTCGGCGGAGAGCCGCCAGGCTTTTCGCGGCATGGCGCTTTTCCAAAGGCTGCTCCGCCAGGCCGCCACGGCCGACGGCGCGGCGGCCGAGCATGAAGCTCTGCTGGATGAAGCCACCCGCTTGCAAAAAGACGCCCGGGCCGACCTGGGCCGGTTCCGCGGCCTTGCTGTGCCGAAGTTGTTTCGCTCGGCGCCCTTGTGGGTCTGGTTCGTGATTGTGGCGGCGCTCGCGGCTGGGCTGTCGCCGGCGCTTCACCATTTCTCCTACGCCTTGACGGCTCAACAGGGCTACGCGTATGCCGGCACGCTGCTCGCCGTCATCCTGCTGCTTTATTTTGCGGCGTATCAGTCCGGCTCGGAGCTGGCTTCGGCCATCGCCGCCCGGATTGTCCGGGCGCGCTTTTTGCACCAGGCGGCCGAGGAAAAGGCCCAGAGTTTCCATACCAGTGAGATTGCCCGCATCGAGCAGGAGACCCGCGCGCGCGTGCGCGAACTCAACGCGGAGTGGGCGAACGCCGTCCAGGAGGCCAAAAACGCCCGGGACGCCTGGCCGGAGCATCTCCTCCAGAAATGGCATCGCGGCCGCACCACCAACGAGCATTGGCGCCGGGGCGAGACCGAGCAGGCCAGGGAGGACGGGGCCAAGGCGCTCGAATCCCTGCGGGCGGAGGCTGAGACGGTCAAAGCCCGTATTATCGAGAATCATCGCCAGAAGGTGGCGGCTCTGCAGGCGGAGAACGCGGCTGCGTGGCGCGATCTGGAGACGGGCTGGAACACGGAAATTCTGCCCCGCGTCGCGCGATTGGCCAGCCTACCTTCGCGGGCGGCCGAACGCTTCCCAAGTTGGGAGAGCCCGGTCTGGAATCACTGGCAGCCTCCCCTCGCTTTTGGTGACGCGGCCCCCTACGGCCGGCTGGAGATCGATCTCGCCAAGTACGCCGGGACCGTCCCGCACGATCGGCGGCTGGCCCTCCCTCCTGGGAGCCTGGCGCTGCCGCTGCTTCTCGACTTTCCGCATCAGGGATCGGTCCTGGTCGAAACGTCCGGTCCGGGCCGGGATGCCGCTACCGCGGCGCTCAATAATCTGGTCTTTCGTTTGCTCTCGGTGATGCCTGCCGGGAAACTGACCTTCACGATCTTTGATCCGATTAGCCTCGGGCAGAACTTTGCCGCCATCACTCACCTCGCTGATTACGAGGAGAACCTCATCAACGGCCGCATTTGGACTCAGCCGGACCAGATCGAGGAGCGCCTTTCCGACTTGAATGAACACATGGAGAAGGTGATCCAGATGTATCTGCGGAACGAGTATGCCAGCATTGCCGAGTACAACGCGGCGGCTGGCAATATTGCGGAGAAGTATCACGTCCTCATCATCGCGGATTTCCCGGCTAATCTCTCGGAAAATGCCGCCCGCCGCCTGCTCCGGATCGCCTCCAGCGGCGCCCGTTGCGGCGTTTTCACCTGGATTCATTGGGATCACCGCCAGCCTGCTCCTTCGGATCATCTGGTGGATGAATTGCGCAAGGCGGGTGTGGTGGTGACCTACACCGGGAATCATTTTGTCCTGGCGAACAGCGCGGCCAATCCCGGGAAAACCGTTTTCGACCTCCCGCCCGCGCCCGAGATCGGCAAGCGCTTTTTGGAGCGCGTGGGTGAAACCAGCCGGGGCGCGGGGCGGGTTGAGGTGCCCTTCGCCCAAGTGGCTCCTCGGGCCCAGGAAGTCTGGTCCTGGGACACCGCGGAGGAACTGCGCGTGCCGATCGGCCGCACCGGAGCGAGCAAGCTGCAGTACCTCGCTCTCGGCCGCGGCACTCGCCAGCACGTCCTGATTGCCGGCAAGACCGGTTCGGGCAAATCCACGTTGTTCCACGTCATGATCACCAACCTGGCCCTCTGGTGCAGCCCGGAGCAGGTGGAGTTTTATCTCGTTGATTTCAAGAAAGGCGTGGAGTTCAAGAGCTACGCCTCCCATCATCTGCCCCATGCCCGGGTCATTGCCATCGAGAGCGACCGCGAATTCGGCCTGAGCGTTCTGCAGCGCGTGGACGAAGAGTTGCGCCGCCGCGGTGAAATGTTCCGGCGGGTTGGCGCGCAGGATCTGGCTGGTTTCAAAAAGGCTTCGGGCCAGTCCCTCCCGCGCACGCTCGTGATGATTGACGAGTTTCAGGAGTTCTTCGTGGAAGAGGATCGCGTGGCCCAATCCGCTGCCATGCTGCTCGACCGCATCGTTCGCCAGGGCCGCGCTTTTGGGATCCATGTCATCCTCGGCTCGCAAACGCTCGGCGGCGCTTACACCCTGGCGCGCGCGACTCTCGGCCAGATGGCCGTTCGCATCGCGCTGCAATCGAACGAATCCGATGCTTACCTGATCATGGATGAGAACAACGCCGCCCCGCGCCTGCTCTCGCGGCCGGGCGAGGGCATCTACAACGATATGTCCGGGGCCATGGAGGGAAACAGCCCGTTCCAGGTGGTCTGGCTGTCGGAGGCCGAGCGCGCCCGGGCGCTCACCTTGGTCCAGGAACGCGCCCGCGGCCTGAACTTCGGCGTGCCCGTGGTTTTCGCGGGGAACGCCCCGGCCGAGGTGCAGGACAATCCCGCCCTGGCGCAGGTGCTTGCCTCAACTGCGTCGCAGGCGCCCGCCGCCCCGATGGTCTGGCTCGGCGCGCCTAACGCCATCAAAGGCCCGACCGAAGTGATCTTCCAGCGCCGCAGCGGGAGCAATCTGCTCTTCGTGGGGCAGCGGGAAGAGACCGTGACCACGTTGTTCGGGTTGAGCCTGCTCGCGCTCGACGCTCAATATCCGGCGGAGGATGCCCGTTTTATCCTGCTGGAGACCAGCGCGCCCGGGTCTCACGACCGCGCCTATTTTGATGAGATTGCCGCTCAGATGCGCCATCCATTGGTTCGCGCGGAGCCCGAAAAGGCGCTCGCGGAGGTGAGCGGCCAGATCGGCGGGCCTGGCTTGCCTCGCGTCTTTATCTTTATCCGCAATCTCCAGAATTTTAAACGCCTGCGGGCGGAGGATGAATTCAGTTTCAGCTCCGATCCTGAGAGTCCGGCTGCCCGTTTCGTGAAGATCATCACCGATGGCGCGGCCCATGGGGTGCATTTGATCGCCAGCGTCGACACTTACGGCAACGTTCTGCGGTTCCTCGGCCGGAAAGGCCTGGCGGAATTCTCCCTGCGCGTGCTCTTCCAGATGAGCCCGAACGATTCTGCAAGCTTGATGGATGACTCAAAAGCCAGCAACCTCGGCCTCTATCGTGCGCTGCTCTACAATGAAGCGGAAGGCCGGAGCGAGACCTTCCGGCCTTATGCGCGCCCGTTAAAAGGTTGGTTGAGCCGTTAGTTTCGAAGAGATGCCACGAGAATCGTTGGGAGCAAAGGTGGAAAGAGCCGCGCGCATTGCCGCCGGTTTGCGGCGGACTTATCCGGATGCGCATTGTGAATTGAATTTCGCCAGCCCGCTCGAATTGTTGGTGGCCACCATCCTCTCCGCTCAGAGCACCGACAAACAGGTCAATGTCGTTACCGCTGATCTCTTCAAAAAGTACCGGACAGCCGCTGACTACGCCCGCGCCCCCGTGAGCGACCTGGAGAAGGACATCTCCCGCATCGGCCTTTTCCGCAACAAAGCGAAAAACATCAATGCCTGCTGCCGATTGCTGGTCGAGAAGCACCGCGGCGAGGTGCCGCGCACGATGGCGGAGTTGACCAGCCTGCCGGGCGTGGGCCGCAAGACGGCGAACGTCGTTCTCGGCAACGCCTTCCAGATTGAGGAGGGCGTGGTGGTCGATACGCATGTCGCCCGTCTTTCGAATCGGCTGGGTTTCACCGGGGAAACGAACGCCGAGAAGATCGAAGCCGACTTGATGAAACTGGTCCCGCGCAAAGACTGGACCCTGTTCAGCCATTGGCTCATCTGGCATGGGCGCCGGCGCTGCTTCGCGCGGAAGCCGGAATGCGCTGAATGCGAGATCCGCGAGCTTTGCCCTTCCCGCGACGCCGCGCCATGAGCAGCATCTGGCATCTCGCTCGCACCGGCCTCGGCGCCGCCGCCTGGAACATGGCTTTCGATGAGGCCCTGCTGGAGTTCGCGGCGGAGATCGGCACTCCGTTGCTCCGCCTCTACGGTTGGAAGGAACCCGCCGCCACTTTTGGCTACTTCCAGAAATTCGCCGAAATCTCGGCGTGGACCCCGCTCCGTCCGCTGATCCGCCGTTCGACCGGGGGCGGTTTGGTGCCGCACGCGGCGGACTGGACCTATAGCGTGGTCATCCCGCCCGGCCAGGAGTGGTACGAACTGCGAGCTGAGGAGAGCTACCGGCGGGTCCATGACTGGGTGGCTGAATCGTTCCGGGCGATGCAGGTGGCGACCGAACTCGCCGCCTGCTGCGCGAAAGAACTGCCCGGACGCTGTTTTATCGGCGCGGAGAAATTCGATGTTTTGGCGGAGGGCCGCAAGATTGCCGGCGCCGCGCAAAAGCGGAACAAGCACGGCCTGCTGATTCAGGGCTCGATTCAACCTTCACGGCCCGACTGGAGCCGGAACGAGTGGGAAACCGCCCTGCTGCGCCTCGGAGGTGAACGGTTTTCCGTGGAATGGAGGGAACTGAAACCATCCGAGCCGCTCCTGAAGCGCGCCGAATTTCTCGAGTTAACGAAGTATTCCCAGCCCGCCTACAACGAACGACGCTAGCCCTTCAGCCTTTAGCCTTCAGTCTTTCCTCTTCCCGCTTCGCCCACAATTCGAGCTTGTGGAACATCCAGGCCAGGAGCGCCACGCCGGCCGCCGTGAAAAGGAGGATCGTCCACCCGGCGCTGTCGTGCACCTTGTCCACTGCGGCGAGGCCCTTCGCATTCGCTGTCAGGCTCAGGTAAAGCGACCGCACCAGATTCCCGAAAATGGCCAGCCCAATCCCCAGCCCCAGCAGCATCACCTGCAACGAACGGCGCTGTAGCGTCAGATACCCGATGAACAGCGTCGCCATCACCGTCGATTGCAGGCTGCGGATTCCGCTGCACGCCTCGTTCACCCCGACCGTGCCGTTCGGCAATTCGATCAAGCTGCCGCTGCGATGCGCCGGCACGCCGATGAGATTCAGGATCTCCACGTTCACCGTCGCCACCTTTTCCTGCAAGCCATGCACCAGGGGATTGTAGAGGAACGACGGCAGCGGCAGCGCGATCAAAAAGAAGAGCAGGGGAAAGGCGTAGAAACGGACTCCGGGCCAGCCCACGGCGTAATGGATATTCGCCAGGGCAATCGCGTAGAGGCCGGTCGTCAGCCCCATCATCACCGCTGGCGTCAGTCCAAACGCCGCCTGATACAATTGCATCGTGAAAAGAACGGCTGACCCGGCCAGGCTGCCCAGAAAGAATGGCCACCGCGCCTGGCAAACCAGCGGCGGCCGGCGCTCCCACTGATCCCATGCCACAAACGCGCAGAGCCCCAGAACGATCCAGCCGAACTGCAGGTCCGGCTGATGGTTCCAATACCACTGCGCCTTGGACACCAGCCAGCCGAACGCCAGCAACAGCGGGAGCATAACCAGCCCCGTCGGGAGTGCGCGGCTGGCTGGCGGCGCGGCTTCTTCAGGGCCGGGTGCCGGCGAGACCGTGCCGTCCGGCGATGTTGCGGCTGGTGGGTTCATGGAGTGCGGCGTCTGGCCCGCGGCCGAACGGCGCGAGCAATTCGACTTCTGCGGACGGTGGCGGTCACAAACTCAACTTTTCGCGACTGGCCGGCGGTGAACTTTGTGAATCGCCGCCTGATCCGTGCACTTGATCAACACTTCGTCAATGCAGACGTGCGGCGGACGGCTCGCCACCCAGACCAGCGTCTCCGCGACGTCGTCGGCCGTGAGCGGTTCCACCCCTTCGTAAACCTTTTTCGCCCGCTCGTTGTCCCCTTTGAAGCGCACCAGGGAAAACTCCGTTTCCGCCATCCCGGGATCGACCGTGGACACCCGAAGACCCGTCCCGCTCAGCTCCAGCCGGAGCGCTCGCGTGATCTGCAATTCCGCCGCCTTCGCCCCGCAATACGCCGCGCCGCCTTCATACGCCACATGGCCGGCAATCGAGCCGATATTAATAATCCCGCCCTGCGTATCCTTCATCAGCGGCAGAATCGCCCGGGTCACCCGGAGAACCCCCAGCACATTGATCTGGAACATTGCCTCCCAATCCTCGTCCTTCCCCGTGGCCACCGGATCAAGCCCATGCGCGCCTCCCGCGTTATTGATCAAAAAATCGACCCGCGGAGTCATCTCGCGCGCCCAGGCCGCAAACTTCTCCACGCTCGCCGTTTTCGAAACATCCAGGAAATGCGCCTGCGCCGCTGGCGCGCCGAGCTTCCGGCACTCCTGCGCCACCGCATCAATCCGATCCGTCCGCCGCGCCCCGAGCAGCAGCCGGCACCCCTCCCGCGCAAACGCCCGCGCCGCCGCTGCCCCGAAACCGGCCGAAGCCCCGGTAATTACAACCCACCTGTCCTGTAAACGTGAAGCCATGCCCTACGTTTACCGGACGCCGCCCGTTCTGACCAGAAAGGAGTGCGCTGCTTCCTCCGGTGCCCCGCGGGATGGTTCAATAGCGCGTCACCGCTGCTGACATCAAGAAAGGAAACCAAGCCTCGAAACGACTGGGGTTACGCGGAAACGATGCCATTTTGATCGTCCTGCTTACAGCGATCGACGACGTTCAGAAAGCTTTTGAGCGACGGCTCTTAGAAAAGCTCGCTTCTCCCGATCATGGATTTCAGGATGGAGTTCACGCTTAAACTCCTCGAGCCGTTGCATTTCGGGCGGTAACCGCAAGCCGGGTTGGTCAGCCGCGGTAACGGCAGGGAGGTTCCTCTGCGATCCAGGTGTGAAGGGGTCGTCCGGGTAGGTCGGGTAGTAGAGTAGCTGAACGAACCTCAGTTCAGAGCGACCGCTGTCGATGCTGCTAACCTGCGCCAAATACTGACGGTACAACGGGAACCCCGCGATTCCATGCCGTCGAACAAAACTAAATATGATCCCACTATTCCCCTCGGCTATTAACCCTTGCTCCCGATCGATGAGGGCAGAACAAGCCGATTCCCAAAGATCGTTCTTGCCAGCCTCGAAGGTCTGTACAACCGTGGGAAAAGATTTCGCATCCGGTACCAGCCGTGACAGGTCCTCTAAAGAGGTCATTTTACGATTGTCCGTGACCGCGTGCCCATCGCAGTTTAGCATCAAAGTTAAGGGGTGCTTTTCCTCAATCTGAATCGTTTGCTCTCGTGAGAGACGATCTATCGTCCGGCCGTAAGCGTCTAGATATTCGACCTTCAGCTTGTACGATCCCGGATTTAATGTTTCCGCTGAGAACGCGAGAAACTGTGGCAGATTAAACCAGGACCGCCTGTCGGCGCGCGGATCAATAGCTGCACAGAAGAGGGATGTTCCGGCAAGGTCAGGGCTCCCTCGGCGATCAGCTCCAATCAAGAGCCTGTTAGCCGCGGACTTAAAGTGGGCCTTGTTTGAAAGCACTCGATCCATTTCCGGCCGCGAAGAGCTTTCGCCCGCGAAGACGGTATCTTCCCAAAGGGCAATAGTCTTACTGGATTCTCCAACGGTGACCCGCAGTGACGAGACGTCGCATTGCGGACGTTGGTATGAAAGAGCCTCTCCGTATTGTCCGCCAGAAACTTTCTGAGGCCCCTCTCCCACTTCGAAGAAAAGAAATAAATTTGCGTGCTCGTAATCCGAGGGTTTAAGACGAACAGCAAATGAGCGAGATCTTCGTAAGGCATCTCCGAAATCGGAGTCAAGCAGAAAGCTTGAAAAACCATCTAGGTAATCGAACAGAGAAAAGCTTGAACCCGCTCGCGTGCTGCTAACCAGCGCCGCACTGCGGAAACATGCTCGAGCGTTCTGATAGTCTTGCTTTTTCCAAAACAGTATACCTCGGTAGAAAAAGCATAATGCATGCTCATGGGCCTCACCTATAAAGGTCTTTGTGTCCTCACTCCAGAAATAGCTGCGCGCGAGCCGCGCGTTAAAGTTGCGTTGAACGGCTCCACTCACCCCCAATGCGCGATCGAAGAGAGACTCGGCCTCCGCGTCGACTCCAGAGCGGAAAGCCGACAAACCCAGGACCATGCAAGCCAGAGGAGCATTGCGAGCATCTGTGACGATGATCTCGGATTGATTGCGGAAGGTCTCGGCTTTCGGCGGTGAAGCGCATCCGGCGATAAACCCGATTGCCAGGCTGCAAACAGTGAATTGGAATAACCTCACTATGGCCTTTGGATTTCAGTGGATGCGATATGTGCGCGGCGCTTCGTAACCATCGCAAAAGATTTGCACTGTATCTCCCGCTTCGAAGGGTGCGTCCAGACCGAAGGGTTCGGTCTCGCCCGGAGCTATGGTGAGGCGAAATGCGGCACTCTCGGAAGAGCCATTTATGCCCCTCTTAATCTCCTTCACCATGATCGGCTTACCACCGGTGTTTTTGATCTGGAATTGCCAGCCGTTGAACAACCGGAAGCTGGATATTTCAAGCGGAGGCTCGATTGCGGCTGGAGTGGTCAGCGGCGGTGACGGGCAATTGCCAAATCGGCATGTAAGACCTGGTGAGAGCTTCGTGGAATCGCCCTCGAGAATGCGCGCTATGGAATACTTGGCATTTACCTGCTCGATTTGAGCGAAGCCCAGTGGCTCTCCATCCACTCGGATTGCTGAACTGTTCTCCGGGTCGCTGGAGTATTGAGTTGGTCCTAAGATTGTGAGGCATTGCCCCAACTTCGTTCGAGTTCCCCCTTGATTTAAAGTGATCAAGTCGCGGGACGGAATGTTCAGAATTTTAACCGGAGAAATAATCTCAAAAATCTCGGTGGAAATCGCGTGGGCAACGTCGGTGAGCAGTCCTTCCAGGGTAGCCTCGGGATCTCCCTTCAGGCCGAGTCTCCTGAGAGCATTGTCATCGTAAGTCCGATTGACATCATCAGACCATCGCGTTTGCGCAGTCGCGACGTCAATTACCTCGAAATGAGAGGTGAGCCGTGCATCTTGCAAATGCCAGAGGCTGCCGGCGGCTTCGATCGGTCGGGTTGAAATTTGGAAGGTATTGACGTTTCCGACCAGAAGGAGGTCTGCTCCGATCCTCCGTCCGAGTTTCGCAACTTCCTGGGAACGCAGCGAACCGGATTCGATCCGTTTGAGCTCGTCATTGACTTCCGGGGCGTAATCTCGATTCAAGACTCGTAAGCGCCGCGGTTGGGTCATTTCCGAGACGAGCTTTTGCGTAAGTCGGCGGATCAGTTCCGGACCTCTCAGCGACCCGCCTAGGATGGGGTAGGTCTCCTGCTCACTCCGGAAGGGTATAATCGCGATAGCCCGCTGCAGTTCAGGCGTATCGCTTCGATAACTGGGACACACGACCTCGAGTTCTGACCGCCACCGGTGTGTTTGCTTATCCTCTCCTTCATAACGAACCCGGTACCTCGAAATGACGCCATGCACAAACGTATGGAGATCCTGCCAAGTTCCGGCCTCGATTTTGGCCGTCGAGGAAAGATGTTCGTTAATGCGCTTGACCTGTTCTTTCGATAGCGATGTGGTCGAAGAACTGGCTTCCATGCGGAGGCCATTTACCTGCTCAATTGCGTCCAGCAGGGCGGCGCGGCGGGCCTCGGTTTGCGTCAAACCTCCTCCACACGAGACGACAAGCTCGTCCGAAACGTCGGCGTGACTCGCGGAAAGTATTGCGGCAGCAAATGTGAGCGAGAGGAATTGGCGCTTCATACGATGGGCGATCGCAGGGTTGCCAAATCATTTAAAAATCATCTGCGGGCGAAATATAAACGGGCCCGGGAAGCTGCTTCCTTTTCTCGACCAACTGCTGGCCCCCTTTTGGGGGAGTTGTTCCTCGCTCGATGCGCCTCGCGAACTCAGCGCTATCGGGTGACCACTTAAAGACCTTGACTGCTACCATTTCGTCTCCGTCGCGGTCTGCCTTGGCACCGAAGAGGGTCATTCCGCGAATTACCTGGTTTGCGTTTGCCTTCACCCTGAAGGTTGTGACGGTTTCGACTTTGGAGGAGCTGCGAATGTAGGTAATCACCTGATCGAGTACAGCTTTCATGATAGCCGCCCGATCTTCAGGTCGAAGGTTTTTGGAAAGCTTATCGTTTTCAGTCACCGAGTTCATCCGTTGAATTATGTCGTCGAGGTTCATTGAGGAGTCGATAATTGTATCTTCTACTCCAAAGCATGCGTCAACGTTCTTCTTGATGAATTCGGTAAACGAGCGGTTCGCAGCCGCTTCGGCAATCCGGAGGGCATGGTCTTCCGACTTCACCTTGCTGATTTTAACTAAGCCAGCAGTGGCAGATCCCCGACCACCAATGTATAGCGTGATGTTGCCATTCGTCTCGTTGAGGACATCAACGATGCCGTCCTGAATGGAAAGGCTTTTTATCGCGTGAGCTAACTTGTTCTCCTTTTCCTCTTTGTCCGACGCTACAGTGCTGAGAGTCCAGACGAGCATTAGTAGGATTGATGAGAGTATTGTTTTCATTTTATTGTGATTCTCTTTGCCGACGGGCCGAGGAGCGCGAGCAAGCGATGCTGGCGAGCGTAAGCGTAGTGTTTAATTGGAGGTTTGTGTTGTATATCTGCGTCATCGTGCGCATTTCGGATTTCTTGCGTAGAATCTTTGCAAAACGGTGGAAGGATTAGGGTGCTTGCATCAAAATGGGGCAAAACAGCCCGTTCGAAGGACTGCGGAAAGATTCTTGCAAGATTGAGCCCGGTTCAACGATTACAGGGGGGAATGGAGATCCGGGATCTAGCCGCTCCGAGCACTGAGTTGGTCCCAACCCGCGCCAGTTTGCTGGCCCGGCTGCGGAATATGGAGGACGATTCCGGGTGGAGGCAGTTTTTTGAGACGTACCATCGACTGATTTACGGGCGGGTGCGGCGGCGTGGGGTGCCGGAGGCGGATGCGGAAGATATTGTGGCTGAGATTATTAGCGGGGTTGGGCGGCGGATGCCGGCGTTTGTCTACGATCCGGCGAGGTGCAGTTTCAAGACCTGGTTGTTTCGGGTGGTGGAAAATCGGATTGCGGACTACTTCCGGCGGCGGGCTCGGTCGCTGCCGGAGGCGGCTGGGGAGAGCGGTTGGGATGAAGAGGTGGCCGATCCGAGCGTGGTCCAACCTGATGAGGGTTGGGAGGAGGAGTGGATGCGGAATCTGGCGGAGGCTGCTTTTGAACGGGTGCGGAAGAAGGCGAATCCGAGATACCTGCAGATTTATATTTACAGTGAAATGGAGGGGCATGGGGCGGCGGAGACCGCGTCGCATCTGCGGACGACGGCCAACGACGTCTATACGGCCAAACATCGGATTGAAAAGCTTTTAAGGCAGGAAGGAAAACAGATCGCCAGCGAGGAACGGATGCGGGATTTGCGTCCGAAGGCGGTGAAGCGTTGAACCCCGTGATCAAGCCCGGCCCGGCCCTGGGGTAGGTCGAAAACCGTTCAGGTTTTTCCGAGCCGTTCGGGAATGAAAGCGGCTTCGAAGTTCCCCGCGAATTGGGATGTTCCGATAGGCGATCAAAAGCGGTTGGGAGGACGGGAAGGAGATCTCGGTGGAACTGCCGGCAGGGCCGGATAGCTCTATAGGATTCACAGGTCCATGTGAGGTTGCTGATCGGGACTGATCAGCCAGGTGGGCTATGTGCATGGCAGCCGACGCCCCCGGGAACTTTGATTGATCCAGGGTCCCGGGTGGCGCTCGGCAACTACGAAGGAATGGTTATGGCAACTCCAGCGCCGCTGATCCTACAGAGCCCTGACCGTGAGGGAGGGGTCGAAGATTACGAAGGTTTAAAGAGGATCGGAACATCTGGACGCTTGCTGACAGGCGCGGCTCAGCAATGGGAAGCGTTACCTCGTAACCTTAAATCGTTGTAGATCGTTGCAGCGCCCTGAAAGCAGCCCTAAAACGCACTTAAACGCACTTAAACGCACTTAAACGCACTTAAACGCACTTAAACGCACTTAAACG
>CAZMKE010000052.1:35044-35823 GCA_964566945.1 uncultured Verrucomicrobiota bacterium
CTCTTCGGGTAAAGGTAATTAGGTTGACTTCGCCGTGGAGCGGCGGGATTCTGCGCCTTGGGTAATATGCGTGCGCAAGGCTCATTCTTCAGACCGGGATCTGTCGCGCCCGAGATTTCCAGCCACACGCTTTACGAGCCGATCGGGATGGGAAGTTATGGGGAGGTGTGGCTGGCCCGGGACGCCATGCAAAAGTGGCGGGCGGTGAAGATCATCGCGCGCGGGAAGAGCCCCGCGGAAACGGATCGGGGCTACGAGCGGGAGTTCAAAGCGCTGAAGCACTACGAAGAGATTTCGCATAAGGACTCAAGCCTGATGCGGATTGTCGCGGTGGGGCGGGATGCGGAGGATCGCTACTTCTATTACAGCATGGAGCTGGCGGACGACGCCCGGACAGGTTCCCCCTTTCAACCGCGGAACGATGACGAGTTCCCCGGCCTGTCAGCGGCTGAGTATCGTCCGCGAACTTTGCGCTCCGTCTTGCGGGCCCGGGATCGGCTCGAGCCCAGGGCTTGTGTCGAGTACGCGGCCGCCTTGGCCGCGGGCCTGGAGCAGGTGCACGCGGCCGGCCTGCTGCATCGCGATATCAAGCCGGACAATATCATCTTCGTGCATGGCCGGCCCAAGCTGGCGGACATCGGGCTGATGACTCTGAGCGACAGCACTTATTCCTTCGCCGGAACCATGGCCTATCTCGCTCCGGAAGGTCCTCGTTCCAAGGCGTCGTGTCAGCGGCGGAATGAAAGTGGTGTGATTCCGCCGGTTTGAAAGTGGGATTC
>CAZMKE010000053.1:0-33951 GCA_964566945.1 uncultured Verrucomicrobiota bacterium
GCTTCTCATCCCCACTCCTCTCCGCCTATCCGGCGTTGCCAAGACGGATACGTTTGAACGCAAGGCAGTAGACGTTGCCGACGCAGAGGACGGCCACACAGATCGGTGATTGGCAAAAACGGGCTCACATTATGGGCTCTGTGACGCGGAGCGGTCTCCCCTGATACTCCTCCAAATCCGTGGCCAATACCAAAGCGTTGCGCCAAGTGGAAAATACACTGCCGCAATCAGGCCACTTACGAAAGGAAGGCCCCAAAGTGAAAGGAACGTTTTGATCTTCGCGTCAGTTGGGTCAGATGCTGCGTACAACACAATCACGGAGTCGCCCACTTGATGCTCCGGAGGAAAACTCGCCAGCGAAGAATGAATCGTGTGCTCTCCGCCGGATTTATCCCGGAAAACGAAGACAGGCGCGTAAGTCGGCCCGCCTTCTGAATCTCGCTTGACCATTTGAATGATCCGCCCTTGAGCCCGCAACGCGGTCCGCACGAAGTGCCAAGAATAAAGCATCGAGCCTAGTGCTACAAACAGACTCAAGGTTGCGCCCATGATCATTGTGCCCGCAATAAACGTGCGCTTTGGGATCGGAAAAATCATGGACAGCAAAACAAAATCGATGCCCGGAAAACTGGGACAATCACTGGCACCGCCCCTAATTCCTGCAACATGGCATGAGTTCTCTGAAAAACGTAAAACAAAGGAACATCCTGGCACAAAAGAAAAAAGGGAAGATGGTGCGCGCTGTAGGTTTCGAACCTACGACCCCTACCGTGTGAAGGTAATGCTCTACCACTGAGCTAAGCGCGCTCAAATCTGCGCTGGCTTTTGGACGATCTGCTGGCGCGAGATGTGTCGATTCACGACGGGGCAAATGTTGCCGCAGTTTTCGACGGCGTCAAGCGCCGGACGAGATGAAATAACGAATCTCCCCGAAAGCTGGCCGGGGGGCCCGCAGCCGGCCGGACGGAGGATTCAAGGCCGATGACGCCGGCCGCCCTCCATTCGCCGCCAAGAGCCGGGCTCGCACTCGCTCACTTCTGACGCCAAGAGAGGAGGCAGAAAAACGGACGAGCCCGGAAAGCTCCGGGCTCGCGTCAGAGTTTTTGGGGGCAGGCTGGCGAACGGCTCCACAACGGCCAGAACGGCGTGAAGAGCGCGCTGCGCGCTGCGCGCTCTTCGCTCCCCTTCCAACCACCCAGCCATCAGGCAACTCGGCGGCGAATCGCCACCAGGCCCAGGGTGGCCAGTCCAGCCAGGACGGCGGTGGAGCCCGCATCCGGCACGCCTTGGGAGGTCTCCCTGGACTTAACCACCAGGCTGTTGTCATCAACAGCGGAATCCAGATCGTTGCCGACGTGCCGGGTGAAAACCATCTGGTAACTGATGGTGCGCGTGCCAGCGGGAATGGCGACCGTGTCCGAAAACGGAGTCCAGTTGTTCGGGTTCACTGACGCGATCTCCCCGGAAGAGGCTGACCCGATCGGCGACAGCGAGGCATCCAGAAAGGAGAGGGAAACACCCGCCGCATCAGAATTCGACCCCTGGTTCAGACTGTTCTCGAAAAACGAAAAAGTGGCGAAAAGCGTACCCGAATCAATCAACGAGTCGGTCACCCCTTGATTGCCGGTCAGCAGGACGTTCTGCGTCAGCGTTCCCGAGAGACCGGTACCGCCACGAAAATCGTAGGAGCCCGAATGGACGCCATACCCGGGGTTGAACGTTCCATCGTCTACGGTCGGGTTCGAGGCGCCGGCCGGCGTCCAGCCGTTCAGCGAACCATCTTCTGCGCCCGGATTGGTGAGGAGATTGCCGGTGGTGAGGGCCAGCGCCTGGGAGATCCCGCAGCCCATCAGGAGCGCGAGTGATATTGGTTTTATTGCTTTCATACTGTTCATGAGGCCTCGTTCATTAGCAAAAAACATGCCTATTATAAGTTGTTAATATTCAATAAATCAGTTTTCTTAACTGATGTTTTACGTAAATTTACCTTACGAATCTCCTCAAGGGATTCGTGTTTTATGACTGTTTTCGCGAGAGGCACTCCTGAATTCTGCCTGAGAGATCGATGCTTCCAACATCCCCAAAAGTGTAGAGGAAAACTCTGCCGCGATCCCTTTCGGCCACGAAGCGACACGGCCAGCAGGACCGAGACAATCAGACGGGAAGCGTGGGGAAGTGAATCGCGGCGCGATGGAACGGGCATTGAGCAGCCGAGCCGCTCAACCGTGCGACCGCGACCGGCGCAGGCGCATCAATGCGTCATGGAGTAGAAGATGATATTGATTGCGAGCGGGTAGCTGATGCCTTCGGCGAACCGGCGGAAGAAGTACTCGTCCTCCCCTTCCCGCTCCCAGCCATCGCCCAGATCGTTATTGAAACAGGCAAAGACCATGAGGCGGCCTTTGTCGTCGAAGAGGGCTCGGAAATGCACCTCGCGGCACTCCTCGCCTTCGTGATATTCCCAGGTGACGCCCGTTTCAGCGGCGCGACGGCCGATTCGAACATTCGGGACCTGGAGCTGTTCCTTGGGCCGGGCCAGGGGGAAAACGATGCTGAAAAGCGGATGGTTGGTTTCGATGTCGGTAAAGGTCCGTTCGGGAAAGACCCGCTTCATCTCACGCTCGAAATTGGCCCATTGCGGGGTCCCCCAAAAATCGTCCACCATCAGAAATCCGCCATTGAGCAGATAGTTCCGCAGAACCGAGATTTCGTCATCCTCGAGAATCATCAGGCCCGGCTCGACAATGTAGATGAAGGGGTAGTCGTAGAGTTCTTTGTCGGTCAGGTCGATGATCCGGCCGTTGGGATTGACCTTGAGCGACGTGAGCTGCTGCAACCGAAAGGAGAGGTTCAGATCGCTGTCCGGCATATCCGAATACCAATAGCCTCCGTTCCACCAGACTTTCCCTCCCCGCGTGAGCCGGGTGTAGCGCACGCGGGCGAAAGTGAAGGCATCGCGGGTCATACCGGGATGATTGGTCCAGACGGGGACCGGCTCCACGCGGACCGGAGCTTCGCGGGCGGTCTTGGCTTTGTCGGCCCCTTCCCACCACCCTTCCCCGCCGATGGAATTACGCCAATGCTCCGCCAGAACGAAGGCAGAGGTCAGGAGCAGGCCGAGTGCGATGAGCCATCTGACGCTTCGTTGCATGGTGAGAATGTTCATTTCCATGACGCGAAACGAAAGCAAATAGTTGCATCCCAAGCGGGCGGTTGGTGCAATACAGCGATGCTGCTCGCGTTCCACAAGCCTTACGGCGTGCTCTCCCAGTTCACGCCGGACGGTTCGCCCAACCGCACGTTGGCGGAATTCAACTTTCCCAAGCGGGTGTATGCCCTGGGGCGGCTGGACGCGGATTCGGAGGGGTTGCTGCTGCTGAGCGATGAACCGGGGCTCAACGACCGGCTGCTAGCCCCAGCCCGCGAGCATCCCAGGACCTACTGGGCGCAGGTGGAACGCGTGCCTGCCTTGGAAAGCCTGGAACGGCTCAGCCGTGGCGTGGCCATCCAGGGTCACCCAACCCGGCCCTGCGTGGCCTCGATCCTCGATCCGCAACCGGCCGTCCCGCCGCGCGATCCTCCCATCCGTTTTCGGAAGAATGTCCCGGATGTCTGGCTGGCCATTACCCTGATCGAAGGGAAGAACCGGCAAGTGCGGCGCATGACCGCAGCCATCGGCCATCCCACTCTGCGTTTGCTGCGAGTGAGCATCGGCGGGCTGAGGCTGAACGAACTTGGGCTGAGGGAAGGAGCCTGGCGCGCGCTGACCCCGGAGGAGCGGGCCAGGGTTTTCCAAGGTTAACCCAGCAAAAAGGGCGGGCCGAAGCCCGCCCTTGGCGAAAAAATCCGGAGGGGAACGCTTACAGACCCTTCGAGATCATGAGGCGGAGCAGGTCGCCGACGCGATTGCTGTAACCCCACTCGTTGTCGTACCAGCTCACGAGCTTGAAGAACCGCTTGTTGAGTTCGATGCCCGAGCCCTGGTCGTAGATCGACGAGGATTTGCAATGGATGAAATCGGTGCTGACCACTTCATCGGTGGTGTATTCGAGGAAGCCCTTCAGGTAGGTCTCACTGGCCTTCTTCATCGCCGCGGAGATTTCCTGATAGCTGGTTTCCTTCACCGTGCGGACGGTGAGATCCACGCACGAAACGGTGGGAGTGGGCACGCGGAACGCCATGCCGGTGAGCTTGCCTTTCACTTCCGGGCAAACGAGGCCGACCGCTTTGGCGGCGCCGGTGCTGGAAGGAATGATGTTGATGGCAGCGGAACGCCCGCCCTTCCAATCTTTTTTGCTCGGGCCGTCCACGGTCTTCTGAGTGGCGGTGTAAGCATGGATGGTGGTCATCAGGCCTTCTTCGATGCCGAAACCTTCCTTGAGAAGGACATGCACCAGCGGAGCGAGGCAGTTGGTGGTGCAACTGGCGTTGGAGATGATATGATGCTTGCTCGCATCATACTTCTCGTGGTTCACCCCCATCACGACGGTGATGTCTTCGTTCTTGGCGGGGGCGGTGATGACGACCTTCTTGGCCCCGGCCACAAGATGGCCCTTGGCCTTCTCAGCGTCGGTGAAGAGACCGGTGGATTCGATGACGACATCGACCCCGAGCTGCTTCCAGGGCAGCCCGGAAGGATCCTTGGCGCTGACCACGTGAATGTCCTGGCCATTAACGACTAAGACATCATCTTCCGCCTTGTCAGCGGCCGATTTCTTCGAGCTGACCTCTCCCTGAAAGCGACCCTGGGTGGAATCATACTTCAGCAGGTAGCCGAGGTTATCTGCCGGGACGATATCACCGACAGCGACAACTTGAATTTCCTTGCCAACCATCCCTTGTTCGACCAGGGCTCGAAAAACGAGACGGCCGATGCGCCCAAAACCATTAATAGCAACTTTCACTGGCATACAATTTCACTTTCCAAATCAGCTCAAAAGCGAGCAGAGCGGGAAATGTTATCGGTGAACCCCCGAGCGTCAACGAGAATTCAGAGCCGGAAAATGGCTTAAACCCGGTCCGTTTTTGCTCTTCTCCCCCAATTTGCGGGTCAATCTGGCTCAAGAACCGTCTGAAATTTGCCGTTTCGAACTGGAGGGGGTGCGTCTATATTTGTCTCCCCCCTGAACGGAGAATTACGGGCGTGACGACGAAAAATCCCAAGAACGTGATCGAGTTGCGCCGGCTTCTGGCCGAGAAGTTCCCCGGCGTGCGCATGGCCGCGGGATCTCCGGAGCGGTTGGTCCAGCGCTGGCCGAGCGGCGTTCCCCAGCTCGACCTGCAACTCGAAGGGGGCTTCGCCAAGAGCGCGCTGACGGAAGTGATCAGCACCGGCTTGCGAAGCGGGAGTGCCCTGCTCCTGGCGGCGCTGATCCGGCAAGCCAGCCGGAACGGGGAGTGGTCCGCCCTGATTGATGGGGCGGATTGTTTCGACCCAGCCGGGCTGGGCAACGCGGAATTGGCTCGATTTCTCTGGGTGCGCTGCAGCAGCACTCCCGAAGCGATGAAAGCCGCTGACCTGCTGCTGCACGATGGCACGATCCCGGTGCTGGCGATTGACCTGATTCGCTGCGCGCCCAAACAACTCAGGCGAATTCCTTCCAGCACCTGGCATCGGATGGCGCGCACTGTGGAGCAGACCGCCACCGTCTGTGTGATCTTGACGCCGGAAAAGATGATCGCCACCGCGGAAACGCGCATCGAACTGACGCCCCGCTTTACGCTCGAATCACTCGAAGAGAGCCAGCAAAGCCTGATTGAGCAAATCCTGCCGAAGCCGGCCGAAGTGGAAGCCCGCAAAAAGCGATTCGGAACGGCTGGATAACGGATAGCCAGGCCGCCGGATCACTCCAGCGAGATCGGCTCCAGCTTCACAGGCACGCCGCCCCGGCGTTTGCTCTCGTCCGCCGCTTCCATAAAGGCGAACAGCTCGAGCGTTTCCTCCGCAGGCACCGGCGCGATGCCGGTCTGGAAAAACTTCATGATCTCCCGCACCAGCGGCGCGTAATCGCCACTCCCCTTTTGGGAGGCGACACTCTTCGTGCCGAAGAGAATCACCGCATGCGGAGTGCTGGCGTTCCGCAATCCGCGGAAGGTGCCCACCTTGCCATCGCGCCAAATGCCGGTGACCACGTCCGTATCCTTGGTGGTGACGCGGGTGACCGTTTCACAGCCCGTCCCGAGAACCGCATAAAGCGCTTCGCAGGCATGAACGCCGTACCAGAAAAGGTCCGGATGATGTTCCTCGGTATAACAAGGGCCGTAGGAAATCGCCCCTTTGATCTGGCCGACATCAGCCTTCTTCACTTCCAGCAGGCTCTCGTAAAAACGATAAGAAGACGAGGTGAAGCACGGCACTTTCGCCTGCCGGGCCAGCTTCATGATGGTGACAGCATCCTTGAAGGAGCCAGCCAGCGGCTTGTCGATGAAAAGCGGCTTGTGCGCGGCAATCACAGGCCGCGCCTGCTCAAGGTGGGGACGCCCATCCACGCTTTCCAGAAGCACCGCATCGACTTCCTGGCAGAGCTCTTCGATCGTGGGCACGATCCGCACCCCGTATTTCTTCTGCAGTTCCTCCGTGTAGCCGTTCACCCGCGAAGCGCTCGACTCGATGTCCGGACTCCCTCCCTTGAACGCCACCACCACTTTGCCGCCCGGCACATGCTGTTTGTTGGTCGGATTATTGATCAGTTCGGTAAACGCGGTGACATGCGAAGTATCGAGGCCGATCATGCCGATCCGCAGATCGGCCGCCGAAGCGCTGAAGCCAATCAAAAGGGCGCAGAGCAACTTGCTGGGGTGCATGCAGGAGTTGTAGCGGAGACAGAAGGTCCGCTCAACTGTTTAAACAAAACGAATACGAACCAGCCATCGCCCTCGCCTACTCCGCCCGCTTCGGATGGGTGGTGAACGGAATGAAGAAAACCCGCCACTTTGTCCGCTCCGCCGTTTTCTCGCGCTGAAACAAGCCAAAGAAGGCTTTCTGCCGCCGGGTTTCCCCCTGCTTCTCGGAGCGATAAAGATTCCACAGCACGGAGCGGCTCTCGTCGCCGTTGGTTCCGTTGTGTTCCTCGCGATAGAGCGAGTAGATCGGGGAGTAAACGCGCTCGACGCTTTTATTTCCCGGCAGAATCGGCTCGAGAATGGAGAGGACCTGCAGCCGCGTGTTGTTCTTCTCGTCCGTGCGCCAGGTGAAGAAAGGCCAGAGATCACGCCGATGCAGCAGCGTGTGATTGGTGCCATTTTGCTGGCGGGTGTCGGAGTAGAGGAACAGCAGGATGCGCGTCCGCTCGCGGCTCAAATCTTCAGCGCTGGCTTTGTTGTATTTGTAGATCGGCCAGGCGTAAAAATCGCTTTCCGCCGAAGCGGTCTTCGCCTCGCTGAAGAACGGCCAGACGCGGCGGGTCTGTTTCCCTTCCCCTTTCGCAAACTCCACGAGCGGCCAGGGAGCGTCCCATTCCTCATATTTCGCTTCGTGGTCGATCGTGTGAGTGACGCCGAGGGGAAACCCGTAACTCTTGCTCACCCGGCTGGTCGACACCTGGCTGGTATAAAACGGCAGCAGCACAAATTGCTTCTGCACATTCGTGGAGCCAACCCCGGCTGTGTTGTTCAGATAGAAAGGCCAGAGCACGAACTGCCGGTCGTACCCCGGGGACATCACCGCATCGCCCCAATGGTTCGTAGTCGTGGTGATCTCCTTGTGTTCCGTCCCGTAAAGCGGCCAGAATTGCCACCCGGTCACCCCGTTCCCGTGCCGCAGGTGGAAAAACGGAAAGACAAAATTCTCCGTCACCATCCCCTTCTTCGTCGATTGCACATAAAGAGGCATCATGACGAACGACACTTCATCCCGGAAAAACCGGTTCTTCAGGCGCCCGTAAAATGGAATCACCGCCGTGTAATTCTCCTCCGGCCGGGGCGAGGTCTGCTGGAAATAAATCGGGAACAACGTCGTCCGCTTCGTATCCCCGCCCTTGACCGACTGGCCGCCCGACCAGGAGATCACTTGGAACAAATGAAAACGGTATTCCGGCCCAAATCGCTCGAAGGAAAGGATGGGATAACCAAACTTCGCTTCGGTCTGCTCAAGGGCGGGGTCCCGATAGAGAGAAAACAGGGGAGAAATGTTGAGCAAAGAGGCCGAACCGGTCTTTTCGTAGCCGAAGAGCGGCCCGAAGGCTTCAGTCCGCGTTCCGGACGCTAAAGTTAATGGGAATTCGTCGTAAATCAGTCCGAAATGAGGGGAGATCGGTAAATTCTGCTGAAAATTGGCCGATTCCTCGCTCCGGAGGTCAGAAATCACGCCGAAGGAAAGCAACGAAAACTTAACACAAAAACACGATAACGTTAACGCTTTCGATATTATGGCCTCTTTTACCCGTTTTTGACCGTGGATCCGCAGTTTTGTATTGACTGTCCAACTCACTCGCTTTAGGGTTTTTTCAGATTGAGGTTTAACCTCGGTTCCTCCCGACCCAGTGTCGATTGTGCATTGTCGCCACTGGGTTTTTTCTTTCCCCAACCATAGCGCATCATCAAGGTCAGGATCGCTGGGAGAAAGGACACCGCCGCGAGCATACACATCGCCACCCCGATTGACATCACTAATCCAAGGCTCCGGATACCAAGATGTTTTGCGGGAATCAGGCTGCCAAATCCGGCGATGGTCGTCAGGGCTGACACTATGACCGCCTTGCCCGTGCTGCGGGCGAGAATGCTCGGGTTCTGCTCTTCGGCAAATCGGTTCAGGATATGAATTCCATTGGTCACGCCAATGCCCACCACCAGCGGCAGGGTCATGATATTCGCCGGATTAAACGGGATGTTGAACAACCCCATCAAGCCGGCCGTCCAAAGGCTCCCCACCCCCACCGGGACCAGCGAGAGGATGATCGCGCTGATCTTCCGGAAATGAACCGCCACCATGATGATGATCGCTCCGAGGGAGTAATAGGCGGCCTGAATGTAACTGTCCTTGAGCAACGTGGTGTACTCAAGCAACTGAACTGGCGTGCCCGTGGCATCCGGAGCCACCGAGCGAACCTCGCGCACGAAAGCTTCCTGCTCCTTGCGCTCCCAGACGTCATGCTTCGGGTAAACCTGGAGCAAATGCAGGCCGTTGCGGCCGATAAAGCGAGAGCGGAGGCTCGAGGGCAGGCCCTCTTCGGTCAAAGGGGAGGAATTGTCCTGAGTGCGGATGATGCGAAACGTCTCTTTCAGATCTTCGAACAGCGCCTGCTGGTACGCGGCGAGCTTTAACCCAGCCTCGCGCGGATTGGAGTTGAGCATGGTGAAGCGGAGGTTCTCGATCGCTTTTCGCAACGCAGTCAGGTTCTTCTCCAACTCGGGCAGGTTCTCTTTCTGCACCTCCGGCAAGGCCAGCCCCAAATAGCCATGCAGCGACCAAAGCGTTCGGCTGAGTTCAGGAATATCCACCGGCTCCGGGTCGGTCGGGGCAAATTGGATGCCGTCCACATCCTTTTTCACCTCCCCGACCACCTGCAACTTATGCGATTGATCGCCGACCAGGAACTTGGCCATGGTGTCAACGCTCGCCACGGTGGGGAGATTCGTGAGGCTGGAATCGAGTTTAAGCGCCTCCTCGCGGTTGCTTGCCACGACGGCGGCGTAGAGGACCGACTTCGACGCGGAATCGATCAGTTTTTGCTCAAACTCCACGGCGGGCAGCCCCGCTGACTGCATGTGGAGGAGATTGTAATCGAAGTAAACCTTGCGGATGGGGATAAGCGCGGCCAGCGTGCCCAGCACCACGACCACCACCACGGCCACTGGCCGATCCAGCCACAAACGTTCCAAGCGAGCGCGCACGCTTTTGTGCGGGTGCTCTTCCTGATCGATTTTATTCTGCACGCCTCGCAGCATCAGGGCGGGCAGCATGGTCATCATCGGGATCAGCGAAAGCACCATGCCGCTGCCGGTGATGATGCCCATCTCCTTGATCCCTTTGAAATCGGTGAAGCTCATCGCATAGAAGGCGCCCGCAGTGGTGAGACATCCGGTAAAAATGCCCAGCCCGGTATTCACCATCGCCTTCTGCAACGCCACAAATTGCGCCTCGCCTCGCCGCAATTCCTCCTCGTAGCGGGTGATCAGATGCACCCCGAAGTCAATGGCCAGACCGATCAGGATCGGCAGGAAAGTGACCGTCAGAATGTTGAGATGCCCCACCGCCAGCGTGGTGAATCCCATGGTGTAGCCCAGGCCAACGATCAGGGCCGCCGTGGCTTTGAGAGGCCGCCCGGTTTCCTGGTAGCTGACGATGAAAATTACCGCGCAAATGATGAGGGAAATGATGGTGGCGACGGTCGAGTCCTTTTGCGACTGCAGCATCTCATCATATTCGAGCACTGGTTCGCCCGTAATCCCCACGTTCACCCCCGGCACCTCCGCGTAGGTGTCATTCACCAACTGTCGCAAGCGCTCCACGCCCTCCGCGCCTTGGTCCTCCCGCACCGTGCGGGCGTTCACCAGATAAATGCGCCCATGGGCAAACGTGATGTATTGCTGCTCCTGCGCCTCGGTTCCGCCGCCGAATAACGCGGTCACGCCGGGCGAAGGCGGCATGCCAGGCCGCCGAATGGAATCGGTGGCAAGGTCCACCACCCGCTGCAACGCGGGGATCGCCTTGACCAACGAATCGGTCTCGGCATTGGTTTGCGTGCTGGAGCTGCGAAACTGCCGATTGATCAGAGTGAAAATCGAATTGAGGTTGGTCGCCTGGGCGAAGTTTGAAATGAACGGCCGATATTCCTTCAGCGTCGTCTGCAGCTCATTCAGGGTTGGCTCGTCCATGAAGAGGAGCGCCTTGCGTCCGAGCATTTTCAGATCGCCCTTGTAGAAGACGTCCGCGAACAGGTTCGTCTCGCTCTCCATTTTGGCCCCAAGGCGCTCCACGAACTGCCGGTTCTTCTCCAGATCCTCGCTCTCGACGACGACCACGTAATCGTCGCGAACGTTGAAATCCTCCTTAAACTTCAGGTAAATCTGGTGGTACTTTTTGTCCGAGCCGACCAGATTGTTGCGCGACATGTCGAACTCGAGCCGCGCGAAGGTGTACCAAACGCAAATGCCGAAAAGGGCGATTTGCGGGTAAATAAACCAGAGCCTCCAATAATAAACGCCGTGGGCCAGGCGCTTGAGGATCCGCATGACAATGGACTCTGACGACCCTGCCATCAGGCGGCCTCGCGCGAATCAGTCTCCGCGGATTGTAAATTGCTCCACTGCACCGGCCCTGAATGTGTCGAACCCGCGGGCGGTGTCAACCGGGATCAACGGACGCCTGCGCTTCCCGGGCCGGCTCGATCGATTCATCTTCCTTCTCGGCGCGAGCACTCCCGGAATCCGCGCTGCCGTCTGGATAAGTTCTCAGCGCCGCCCACTCCGCAGCCGGATCAACCCGTCGAACGGCACGCTTCAAATCGGCGAGAAACACGTAGCGATTCTGCGGGGTTATGCAGAATCTTTTGACGAGTCCGGACTTCCGCTCAACGGTGAGGAGGCGATGGGAAGTTTTGAAGGTGCTGTACCAACGCTCCGCGAATCCTTTCGGTTCGCGCTTCGACGCGTAGGCGATGTTGGCCAGGGCGACCCGACGAATCGTCAACCCAAAAAGGAGGACCTTCAAATGCTTGCTCCCGATTCGAAAATGAATCTGCGTCATCCCCCAAGCCAGGATCAGCAAAAGGAAAACGAACCCTGCGACGCATAGGAAAGCAAGTTTCATTTGGGTTGTGTCTCCTTCAGATAACAAGACTTGGCGCGGCAGGCAAGCTTCTCGATGCTTCACGTTCCGGACCCAAACCACAATTGGAACCAAATGATCATGCGGGAAGGAAAAGCCCCGGAACTAAAAGCTCCAGGGCTGTAAGTATCCAAATGTCCGCGTCTCGGGCCGCGTCACTTGACTGTTAGCAATGAGTAGTTGGACACGACCAACCACAAACAATTGGACAAGTTCTTGAAGCAGCTAATGTACCAACATTCCACCACTAGGCTGCGGGCGGGTTAAATCGAAGAAAATCAGGGATTTCCCTTACCTCAGAGCAAGGCACCCACGAAATAAATCTTGGAAAACTTCGGGGACCTGTAAAGAAAGCTGACACTTTTGCATCTCGCGCGAACTCAAGCCTTTTGCAACTCCTGCACAATGAACGGCGCGAACTCCGCATGCAAATGGGGAGGGATCCGAGCCCGGAAGCGAGCGGTGTCTCCATCGTAGTTCCTTTCGATCACCTGCCCGACCGAATGAAGGCGCGCAATCACGTCCGAGGCGTGGTGCGGCACGTTAAGCTCCAGGAATTCGCGGATCGGGCGCAGCTCCGCCCCGAGGGCATTCAGCAACTCGGGAACGCCCGTGCCCGTTCTGGCTGAAATGGCCACGGAAGGGCGATGCAATTCCAGCAGGCGATCGACCGTTTGGAGCTCAGCCTGATCTATCTTGTTGAGAACCATCAGGGTAGGCTTCCCGGAAGCCCCGATCTCGGCCAAAACCGCGTTCACGGACTCGATCTGCCGATCACAATGCGGATGGCTGGCATCCACCACGTGTAGCAACAGATCCGCCTGCACCACTTCTTCCAGGGTGGCCTTGAAGGCCTCGACCAGATCGTGCGGCAGTTTCCGAATGAAACCGACCGTATCGCTCAAAAGCACATTCTGGTTGGTCGGCAAGCGCAGGCGGCGCGTCGTCGGATCCAGCGTGGCGAACAGCTTGTTTTCCGCCAGCACCTCCGCGCCGGTGAGCCGGTTCAGCAAAGTCGATTTGCCAGCGTTGGTGTAACCGACGATGGAAGCAAGGGGCCAATTGCTGCGCTGCCGGCCCGCCCGCTGCGTGCCGCGCTGCCGGCGGACGAGATCCAATTCTTCGCGAATGCTATCAATCCGCTCCTGCACTTTGCGACGGTCAGCTTCCAACTGTGTTTCACCTTCACCGCCGCGCATGCCGATTCCGCCCTTTTGCCGGGAAAGGTGGGTCCAGTACCGGGTAAGCCGCGGGAGGAGATGTTCCAACTGAGCGAGTTCGACCTGGAGCTTGCCTTCTCGCGTGCGAGCGCGCTGGGCGAAAATGTCGAGAATCAGAGCAGTCCGATCGAGAATCTTGCACTCGAAGACCCGCTCGAGCGTGCGGCTCTGCGCGGGTGAAAGTTCATCGTCGAAAATAACGGTATCAACGCTGTTTTCCTTGCACGACTTGGCGAATTCCTGGGCTTTGCCTGAACCAATGTACGTGCTGGCCACGGGCGCCTCCAGCTTTTGCGTGCCGGATCCAGTAACGGTCGCGCCGGCGGTCACCGCCAGCTCAGCCAGTTCCGCGAGCGAATCCTGAACGTCCCACTTGCTCCGGGACTTCAGTTCAACGCCCACCAAAAATACACGCTCGGTCCTCTTCCCCGCTGTTTCGACTAACGCTCTCAATTAGGAATTTACAACAATATAAACCGAGTCCGAGCCAGCGCAACGGCGATCCTGCAACCGGCCGGATGGCTGGCATCTCGACGATGTTCGCTTTGCACACTGCCCCCTCAATTCCGGGCGTAGCCCTTTTCCCGGAACCAGTTCACCGCATCCGCCAGAGCCTCCCGGGGCGGAGTCTGCGGCAGGCCAAGTTCGGTCACCGCTTTGCGCGCATCAAAGAACATCTTGTACTTCGCCATGCGCACTCCTCCCAGGGGCGCTTTCGGCGGTTTGCCGGTCAGCCCGGCCAGCGCTTCGTCCACGTAAGCCGCGGTCAAGGCCACCGCATAGGGCACTTTCATCCGCGGAGCGCGCACGCCGGTGAGCTCCTCCAGCACCGCGAAAGCTTCTTGCAATGTCCAGTTGCCCTCCAGGTTCCCCAAAATGTAGCGCTCGCCCACCCGGCCCCGTTCCGCCGCCAGAATCTCACCCGCGCAGACATCCCGCACATGCACCCAATTCAGCCCGGTATCCAGGTAGGCCGGCATTTTGCGGTTGAGGAAATCGACGATCACCCGCCCGGTCGGAGTTGGCTTTACATCCCGCGGTCCCACCGGCGCGCTCGGATTGACGATCACGATGGGCAAGCCTTTTTGCGCCAGATCCAAAGCGACCTGTTCGGCCTGCCATTTCGAGCGTTTGTAATGGTTGCTCATCTGTTCGAGCGTGGCGCGGCTCTCTTCGTTGGTCGGAGTCACTTTGCCCCCCTCGTCCTGGGGCAAGCCAATGCACCCCACCGTGCTCGTGTAAACAATCCGCGAACAACCGGCGTCGGCCGCGGCCTGCAGGACATGACGCGTTCCCTCCACGTTGGCGGCATACATCGGAGCGTAATCCTTCATCCAGAGATGGTAACTCGCCGCGACGTGAAAGCACCAATCGCAGCCCCGCATCGCCTCGGTCAGCCGTTTCCGATCAGCAAGGTCTCCTTCCACGAATTCATACTGCGCCCCTTCCAGCCCCCGCAGATCGCTGTTTTGGCGCAGGAGGGCTTTCACCGAATGCCCGCGCGCCTCCAGTTCGTGCACCAGGTTGGATCCGATAAACCCGGAAGCGCCGGTAACAAAGCAATTCATTCCCATGCTGTCTGTTTGTGCGTTCGCCGCAGAGGCGCCCGGCTAGATTTCCGGCACGTCCGGATTGATGTCTTCCATCTGCCCCACCACGCGCGTTTGAATCGCATCCACGTGGCCGGTTCCCGCCGCAATGGAACTGACGATGACCACCGGATCACCGTTTTGCAAACGACCGGCGGAGGCCAGAACACGCAGCGCTTCACCGATCAAGGGCTCCGACTCCCGCTGTCGAAAGGGAAGCACGATCGGGTAAATGCCCCAATTCAAAGCCATGTGCCGCGCCACCTGTTCGCTCGGGCAGACTGCAAAGATGCGGGAGTAGTGAGGGCGCATCCAGGCCGCATAACCGGCCATCGTGCCGCGCACGGTGAACACGAGCAGGCCCGCCGCCCGCACTTCATTCGCCATCACCACGGCGCTCTTCACCAATTTCTGCCGCGCTGTCGTCAGATCCGCGTTGACCTGAAAGTTGGCGCCGCCGCTCTTCTCGATCCGGCGCGCAATCCGGTCAAAAACCTCGACGCACTTGAGCGGGTATTTGCCCACGGTGGTCTCGCCGCTCAGCATGATGGCGTCGGCCTGCTCGTAGACGGCGTTTGCCACGTCGGTGATCTCCGCCCGCGTCGGCACCGGATTCGCAATCATGCTTTCCAGCATGTGCGTGGCGACGATCACCGGTTTGCCTTCCTTCAGGCAGGTCTTGACGATCCGGCGCTGGACGATCGGCAGTTCTTCATAGGGGATCTCGATGCCGAGATCGCCCCGCGCCACCATCACCGCGTCGGCTTCTGCGATGATCTCGTTCATGTTCCGGACGGCCTCCTGATCCTCTAGCTTGGCCACGAGAATCGGCTGAACCGGAGCGCGCTCGACCACCGCGCGCAGTTGCCGCACATCCTTCGCTTCGCGCACAAACGAGAGGGCGATGTATTCCACCTTCAGTTCCAACCCCAGGGCGACGTCCGCCAAATCTTTCCCCGTCAGCGCGGGAAGATTGACTTTCACTCCCGGCAGGTTGATGTGGCGGCGGCTGCGCAAGGTTCCCCGGGTCAGGACTTCGCATTCGATCCGGTTCTGGTCTTTCCCCAGCACCTTCATCTCGATCTCGCCGTTATCCACCAGCACCGTGTCTCCGACGCTGATGTCATTCACCAGATTGTCGTAGTTCACATCGACCGAGTGCAGCTCTTCGCTCGTCTCGCCGCGGACCGTGAGCCAGAACTTCTGGCCCGGATGAAGGTCAAGCGCGGCGGGCAGATCGCCCGTGCGAATGGCCGGGCCCTGCGTGTCCATGAGGATGGCGGTGTGAGCGCCTTGCGCCTTGGCCGCCGTTCGAATCCGCTCCACCACCTCACGCACCCAATCATGCGCGCCGTGAGACATGTTCAACCGGAAGATATTCACCCCGGCCGCAATCATCCGGGAGATCATCTCCGGGGATTCCGTGGCCGGTCCGAGCGTCGCAATAATCTTTGTTTTCCTCATGCGCCGGGCTCAGCCTAGTTTAAAGGCCAGCCAGTTCAACCCCAACTCAATCAACCCGATTCAAGCCCCGAGTCCCGCATCCAGCGGACCCGGGCTTGCAGGCTGGCACAAAGAACGGCCATCCGTTATGATCCTCCCATGCCGCTTTACGAGTTCCATTGCGAAGCCTGCAAGAAAGATAGCGAAATCCTCGTCCGTTCCAGCAACTGGAAGGGGACCAAATGCCCGCACTGCGGCTCGACGAAAATCGCCAAGAACCTGTCGGTCTTCGCCTCATCCGTCGCCGGCCAGACCGCGCCCGCCGGAGATTGTTCGGGCAATCCCGGTTCCTGCGGCATGTGCGGCACGGGCCGCCCGCATTCGCACTAAAGGTCCCTGACGCCCAGGCGCAAGCGAGCCGGCCACACCCTGGCAATCCCGGCGCCCATCGCTTGACGCTGCCGCCGTGCGCCGCATACTCGCGGCCATGTTACCACGATTCTTTTGGGCTTGGGTCGTTCTGTTTTTCGCCATCCGGCCTGGCTTCACGGCCGAGCTCGTTGTGCCGGACAGCGTCCAGTTCGAACGCGGCGTCGAATACGCCAACCCGGACGGCCAACATCTGCAGCTCAACATCGCCCGGCCGAAAAAGGCCGGCCCGCCCCTTCCCTGCATCCTCTGCATTCACGGCGGCGGTTTCCGCGCAGGCAACCGCGAGGGCTACAACCCGCTGCTGCTCCGGCTGGCCGAGAATGGCTATGTTGCGGTCAGCGCCAGCTACCGCCTCGCGCCGGCATATCAGTTCCCGGCGGCGATTTATGATGTGAAAGCCGCGGTTCGCTGGCTTAAGGCCAACGCCGCCCAGTATGGCCTCGACCCGGAACGCATCGGCGTGACCGGCGACTCCGCCGGAGGGCATCTCGCGCAATTCCTCGGAGTGACCGCGGGCGTGCCTCAATTCGAAGGCAGTGAAGGCAATTCGAACCAATCCAGCCGCGTGGCCTGCGTGGTGAATCGCTACGGCCCGAGCGACTTTACGAAATCCTACGGCAAAAGCGTGGATGCCGCCGAGGTATTGCCGCTCTGGCTCGGGGGAGACCTCGCGAAAGAACGTCAAAAGCACATCCTGGCCAGCCCTCTCAATTGGGTCACGCCATCAGCCGCTCCCACGCTTATCCTGCACGGGACCGAAGACAAATACGTCGCCTACGAACAGGGCGTCTGGATGCGCGACCGGCTGCAGGCCTGCGGCGTGGAAGTGGAACTGCTCACGCTCGAAGGCGCCGGCCACGGGTTCAAAGGGGCTGACGCTGAGAAGGCCGAGCAGGCCATGCTGGCCTTCTTCGACAAGCACCTGAAGAGCCGATAAGGCGAACAACAACCTTTTCAAGGACTCCGCCCTTCCCAGGCTGGTGAATTTTGCCGGCAGCCCGGGAAAGCGCCGGCGGCGCAATCCCGGGCTCGATCCCCAGCTCGCTCAGCCTGCCGGAGTTTTCACGCCAGGAGAGGAGGAGTGGCTTTCAAGTTCAGGCCCCGCCGCCGCATTTTGGAAAAAACGGCGAGATTGAAGAAGTGCATTCCGCCCAGAACCAGCAGGACCTGGCCTACCTTCGTGCTCAACTGTTCCAGCGCTTCCTGGCCGCTCGCCGCGCTCGCCCCATACCGCAGCGCCAGAGTCACGTAGCCGATATTGATCAAATAGAAGCCGACCGCCAGGAGATGATTCACAGAATCGGCCAGCGGCTCGTTCCCGAGAAAGCTATCGACCAGAAACAGCCGGCCGTTCTTGTGCAAGGTGCGAGCCACCCAAACGGTGAGCCCGATGCTAATGGCGAGGTAAACCAGGTAGGTGACAATAGTCCAATTCATAGAGGTCCTTTCTCAAAAACCAACAATCTCTTATTTCTGTTGTTTCCGTTGTGACAGAAATACCACCTCAAAAAAAAGAGCCGAACGTTCCCTGCTGACTCCATCGAAGCTCAGTATTTCTGTCTATTCAGAAATTACAGTCATCCCCTCCTCCTGTCAACTCATTCGTGCTGCGACCGCGCCACCAGCACCCCCGCCACCGCCCCGCTCAAGTGCGCTTCCCACGACACAAAGCCGGCCTGCGGCAGCATGCCGTAAAAGATTCCTCCATAGAGAAACAGAATCAGGAGCGCGAACAGGGCGGACCGCCAGCTGCGCAGCCACCAGGCCGAAGCGATCAGGTAGGTCACCACCCCGTAAATCACTCCGCTCGCCCCGATATGAACCGACGGCCGGCCGATCAGCCACGTCCCCAAGCCGCTGGCCAGCCAGATCCAGATGAAGACCGATTCCCCTCGATACTCCCGGTGCGAAAAGAGAATCGCCAGCAACAGGAAAAGAGAAACGGCGTTGGTGGTCAGATGCGCCTGATTGTAATGCAGCAGCGGACTGAAGAAGATGCCGAGCAAGCCGCGCAGAGTCCTGGGAATGACGCCAAACGAATTCAACCGGCCGCCGACAAACTGATTCAAATAGAAGACAGCGAACAGGAGCAACACGATCGTCGCGCTGATCTCCACTGCGTCCAAAAAACTGCGATTCCGCTTTCTCGCCACCGGCGCAGGATGACAGAGGAGGATTTTATCTGTCCAACGCGTTCCCTGGCCCCGGCCCGGCCATGCCTTCATCAGAAGCCGGTCGAATCTTCAGGTTCCGGAAAAACGATTTTCCACTTGTCGCGGGAGCGCCTGTCTGTTAAGAAGCAAAACATCAGCCGAAAGTATGAGTCGAAATTCGGATCGTTGTCTCGACTTGATAGTGCTAGTAGCGCCCCCCGGAGGTGCTAGGGCTGAAGATTTACCTCGCTAAGAACACACCAACCCAAACAGCCAGGCCTGCTTTTCTCCTCGAGGCAGGCCTGGCGAAGGTTGGAATCTCTCCGAAATCCTTCGGATTACCACATCGACTACAACATCCCGCGGAAGATCCCGCAGAAACCCTCCACCGCCCGGATGTACCAGGCGCGCTTCCGGAATTCCCGCCGAGACACTCGGACCGATTGCGCTTTGTCCCGCTCGAAAATATCGATCTGCCGGGCGGCAAATGCCGGATCATAAATGTTCAAGTTCGATTCTCCGTTGATCCGGAAAGAACGGTCATCGAAGTTGATCGACCCGCAGGTCACCCAGGTGTCGTCCACGATCATCTGCTTGCAGTGATACCGGGCCGGCGTGAACTCATAAAACTGGACGCCCGCCTCCATCAAGCGGTCCCAACGCGAACGAGCGGCCCGCCGGACCATGTTCCAATCAATAATCCCCGGAGTGATAATCTCGATCTTCACTCCCCGCTTGGCCGCTTCCACCAGCGTGTCGACCGCCAGATTGTCCGGAACAAAATAAGAATGCGATAGGCGGATGGTCTTCCGGGCGGCGGCGATCGAGTAAAGGTACAGCAGGCGGGCATTCTCCGCGCCATCCCGCGGGCCCGCTTTGAAACATTGCGCCAGCGACTCGCCTCGCGGCTCGAGGGGAGGGAAGTAATCCGGACCGTGCAGCACTCTTGAAGTGCACCGCATCCAATTGTCCATGAACACCCCTTGCATCTGCCCCACTACCGGCCCTTCCACCCGGTATTCCGTGTCCCGCCAATGATCCGGTTGCGTCGCGTTCCCCAGCCAGGAATCTGACAAACAGATCCCGCCGATAAACCCCACCTTCCCGTCCACCACCAGCAGCTTGCGATGCGTCCGATGATTCCACTCCCAGCAGTTCCACGGAAACATCGGGTTGAAAATCTCCAGGCGGACCCCGGAGTCGCGCAAGCGTTTGCGGTCCGCGTGCTTGAACTTGAAGGCGCCGAAACCGTCCACAATGCAACGCACCTTCACCCCGGCGCGGGCCCGGCCGCCCAGTGCTTCGATAAACTGATCGCTCAAATTGCCCGAGCGCCAGATGAAATTCTCGAAAGTGATGGTGTTGGTCGCCTGCCGGATCGCCTCCAGCATCGCCGGGAAAATCTCATCTCCGTTCACCAACTCCTGGATCTTGTTCCCGGGCACCAGCGGATCATGCAGATGGTGGCTGATCGTGTCGCGGAAAGCCGGATCATCGACGCTGTAATCCACCTCCACCGGCTCGCGAATGATCTTCTCCACCGCCTCGGCGTGGAACAGACCCGTCGCCAGCACAAGCCAGAGCAGCACCCACCTCCTCGCTACCAAAAAAGCGCGCATCCTCAAAAAGCGCGGCTACGTTACCCGCCCAGCCCCCAAAATCAAAGCGGGACTTCTCTGAGCCTAAAGGCTCGTGCCTTCCTGATCTCCCTCCCCTCCAGGGGTCTCCAAAGTCCGCGCGGGCCGATCCGATCTTCGCGCTTCGCCCGTTCCACAGAGCCAGGCGCCATTCGTCCACTGACCTGGCCCCTCACGCCGGGAACGGCGCGAACTTCCCTTTCAGAATCGGCTGCGACTCGATGCCGAGCCATTTTTCCAGAACGCCCGCATAAACGCTGCGGAAGTCGGTGGTGAAGCGGATATCCCCGTTCACAAGATCCGCGGGCGCCAGGCTCGGAAAACGGCCAACCAAGCCAGCCTTTACCTTCTCCCCAATCATAAAAATCGGCGCCGCCGCCCCGTGGTCCGTGCCGCCATTGGCGTTCTGGCTCACCCGGCGGCCGAACTCGCTGAAGGTCATCAGCTGCACTCGATTGAAGTTGCCTTGGGCTTTCAGGTCCTCGGTAAATGCTTTGACCGATGCCGCCAGATCCCGGAGCAAACGCTCTTGGGCGGGCGCCTGGTTGGTGTGAGTGTCGTACCCGCCCTGCGCGAGATAATAAACGCGGGTCGACATGCCGCCGCCGATCAGGCGCGCGATGAGTTTGAGCGAATTGGCCAGCGGAGAGCCGGGATAACTGCCCTGGTTCTGCACTTTCCGGCTGATCTCGAGGACTTTTTCCGAGCTGACTTGGGCATCCAAAGCGGTGCGCTCCAAGTAATCGAGCGCAGAGACGCTGGCGGGTCCAGCCCCCGCGATCGAGCCGATGCTCCCTCCGGAATCGAGGTCGGGCCCCTCCGGCGCGGTGGCCCCGGGGCCGTTGAGCTTTTTGATCGAGTTCTCCGCCGCCATTCCCATCTCGCTTTCATCCCCGGCGGCCAGGCGATAGTTCTCCGGGTTTTGGAGGGTGATGCCGAGGTGACGCGAGCTGGCAAATGCCTGTGGCATCTGCGAGCCGAGGGCGATCCCAAACGCCGGATCGCTCCCCGGGCACGCGTTATCGAAGTAGCGGCCCAGCCACCCATATTTCTCGACCTGCCCCGCTTCACTCGCGGTCTGCCAGATCTCGGTCGAGCGGAAGTGCGAGCGGTTCGGATTGGGATAGCCCACTCCGTGCAGAATCGAGAGGTTGCCGTGGTCCAACAATTCCTGGAACGGTCCGAGGCTCGGATGCAAGCCGAACTGATCGTTCAGCTTGAGCACTTTTCCCTCGCGCAGGCCGAGCGTTGGCCGCGCTTTGAGGTAATGATCATTCGAGTAGGGAACGACCGTGTTCAAGCCGTCGTTCCCGCCGGCCATTTGCAGTAGAACGAAAATGGTGTTGTCCTTCCCGGTGGCAATCTGACCCGATTTTGCCAGGGCCTCGGCGTGCAATTGGTGGAAGGTCTCGGCGAGGAAGCCTGGCACAGTCCAGCTCAGCGCGCCGCCCAGCACGGCGGAGCGAAAGAATTCACGGCGGGTTTTCAACATAGGAATCAGGCGAGTTGATATTCGGGAGTGGCCATCACCAGGTGGATGGCGTGCAAAAGGTCGGAATCATCCAATTCTCCAGCGCTTTCCAGAAATTCGCGCAAGGCCCGCTGCTGGGCGGGCTTGAGCGCACCCTGAATGAAGCGCTGTTCCAGATACGCGAGCGCTTTGTCCTTGTCCGTCCGGGCCTCGTCCGGAAAGACGCGCTGCACGTTCACCACGCTCGACTTAAGCTTCGGGCGCGCCTTGCCGTTCCGCGCGAGCGGGTTCTGGCCAAAGATCAGGAAGTAGGCGTTGTTGTAACGGTTCAGCAGATTGTTCGTGGTGATCCAGGCCAGGCCGCCGTCCCATCCTTTGACGTTCGGCGGCAGCAGCAGGTCCTGTCCTTGCGACCGGAGCAGTTGCGCCGTGATTTGCGGGCCGGGCAAATCGCGCTCCAGCAGTCGCGCGCTGCCCACGAGCCATTGCACCGGGCTCTTGACCTGCTGGCGCATGACCGCGTTGCTGTAAAACTCGCCGCTTTTGAAAAGCGCCTCGAGCATCGGCTGGAACTGGTACCCGTGATCGCGCAGGATCGCGGCCAGGCCCCGCACCACCGCCGGCTCCGGATTGTCATTCGCGAAGAAGACCCACAACTTGCGCGCGATAAACTCCGCCGCCTGCGGCTGGGCCAGAATGAGGCGCAAAACGTCGTCGCCATCAAAAAATCCGGTCTGGCCGAAAATCGTTTTCGAGCTGTTATCGTGAAAAAACGGCCGAAATTGAAAGCGTTCGCTCACCCGGTCGATCGACCAGCCGGTCAAGGCGCGCGCCGCCTCAGTCACATCCTTCTCGGTGTAACGCCCCTCTCCGAGCGTAAAAAGCTCCATCACCTCGCGGGCGAAATTCTCATTCGGATGATCCCGGCGGCTCTCCGCCTGATCGAGCCACACCAGCATCGCGGGATCTTTGCTCACCGCCCGGAGCATCGTCAGCCAGTTCCCGGCGGCGTTGGCCCGGAAAATCGCGTTTTGCTGGATCATCATCCAGGCGTCCTTCACCTTTTGGGCGCTGGTGGCGAAATGCCCATGCCAGAACAGGACCAGCTTTTCCCGCAAAGGCGCCGGCCCCGCAACCATCTGTTCGAGCCACCATTGACGAAAATCGAGCAGGGACTGCCTTTGCTGCCCGGCCATTTCCCGGCGCAGCTCCTTCTTTTGCATTTCGGGAGCTTCGCGCATGGCCTGAAGCTTCGCGAAACGGCCGGGATCGGGATGCGCCCAGTCGGGCAGGAGCGGGCCCGGCGTCTTGATGAACTCAAACAGGGACGAAACCGCCTTTTCTGGGCCGAGTTCCACCAGCCGGGCAATTTCGGTGGGACGCCCACCGAAGCCGGCCCGATTCAGGAGGTGGGCCGCCTTGGCGTAGGTCCACTCAGAAGATGCCACCGGAGCGAGCATGCGTGTAATAGGTTAGACGCGCTTGGAGGGATCCATGTTACACCCGAGCCCGGGGGAGTGTGGAGCGGGGAGAAAGGAACAATGTCCTCCGCGAATCAACCGCGTGGATTTGCACACAACAAAAGAAGTCACGCCATGCATTCTTAAAATACTTTGTCAGTTGCTCACCCAATATCGCCGTTTTGCCAGCGAGTTTCCCATTTCCGGCCGAGTCCAAAACTCTTCATGGCTTGCATCCAGATAAAACCGAGGACCGTATAACGATCAGCCGGTCTGAGTGACCCACGAGATACAACTTGCGTATGCATGTTAATTTGGATAGGAACCCCGCGGAGATTTTTATCCTGCCGCCCGCCGGAATTTCACCGATCAAGAATCCGGGGCTGGCGGCTGGACACAGCCGGGTAAAATCAACAGGGAGCATGGCCGACCCAACCGAAGTCGAATTGTTAAGTCGTGTGGCGCAGGGGGATCGGGAAGCATTCGGTTGTTTCTACGATCGCTTGTCCGGCGTTCTCTTTGCCTTGGCCATGCGGGTGGTGCGTGATGAAACTGCAGCGGAAGAGGTGTTGCAGGATGCTTTCGTCGAGATGTGGAAGCGGGCCGGTTCCTACAATCCGAATTTATCCAAGCCTTTGACCTGGGCGGTGATGATCACCCGCAGTCGGGCGCTCGACCGAGTCCGTGCCAAGGCGCGAGCCCAAAAATTGCTCGAGACCGTCACCCAGGAGTTCGAAACCGATCCGGATTTCGGCGAAACCGCGGAAGATCTCCTGATCGATTCCGAGACGGCCGAAAACGTGCGCCATGCTCTCTCCCGCTTGCCAGCTGAACAGCGTCAATCGATCGATCTGGCTTTTTTCGGAGGCCTGAGCCACAGCGAAATCGCGGAGCGCCTTGAGGTTCCGCTGGGAACCGTGAAAGCGCGAATTCGCCGAGGCATGATCCAACTCCGCGAAATGATCGCGGCGCCGGTCTGATTTCCCAGAACAGCAGCAGGAAAAATAGCGGACATGAATAACGAAACGTTTACGGAACTGGCTGCGCTAAATGCCGCGGGTGCGCTTCCACCTGAGGAGCAGGATAACCTGCAGAGAGTTGCGGCCGCAGATCGCGCGCGAACGGCGGAGGTCGAGTCTTTCAAAGATGTCGCCGCTCTCGTCGCGGTGGCCTCCACTCCCCGGCGCCGTCCGGCGCCGTCGGTAAAAGCCAGGATTTTTGCGCAGATTGATGCTCTGGAAAAGCCAGGCGCCGGGTCGACACACCCGTTGTTTTACTCGATTGGGGCGAACGAGGGGGAATGGCAGGACCTTCCCGTGGCCGGCGTTCGGGTGAAAAACCTGGCTGCCAACAAGCAAGGCGGGGGTTCCGTCAAACTTTACCAACTGCAGGCCGGGGCGCATTTTCCCGGCCATCATCACTCAGGCCCGGAAGAGTGCTTTGTTCTCTCAGGCGATTTTCATGTCGAGGGTGCTGTGCTCCACGCCGGCGATTTCCATCATGCCGAGGGCGGCAGCGACCACCGGGAAAGCTTCACCGAGGGGGGCTGCACCCTGCTCGTCATGGTTGCTTCCCGCGACTACGAATAGGCCCGCCCGGCTGCCTCCCAAAGCCCCACCCGGGATCGTCATCCTTCTTCAAAAAGAACGCGCGGCAGCGCGATTGAATGACAGCGGAATCCGTTGTGAACACACTGCCGATTGGATCATGAAGAGATGACGGCAGAATGTCCGTCCACCTCTCCGCCCCCCGGAAAAGCAGGTCTCAACTCCCCCTCTGCCGCCTCGTTTGGAGTCTCGTTTAAACTCCGGCTCTCTACTCTTTCCCTCCTCGGTTTTAGCCCGACATAATCCCTCCGTCTCTTCTTTTTGACCCGTGCCGCCGGCTGGCAATTTGCATATTTTCACGGCCTGCTGTCCGCGCCGGGCTGTCGCTTTCCCCGCACTCTTAATTCTCCACCACCCGTCCTCGCTCAGGGGCCTGAAAACGCCCTGCGCGATTTTCCGGGAGCCCGATGCATCCAGTCACTCGCCTGCTGCGTATCAATCCGCGTTAGTCAAATAACCAATGCTGACTTAATACTATGAAACAATACTACTACCTATCTGCCATGGCCGCGCTGTGTGCCGGCTCTCTTACTCTGAACGCCTCCAGCCACAGAGAAGCGCCCTTGATCACCTCAACCCCCAAACAGGACGGGACCGACTTTTACGCTTTCAATAGCTACGAGGCGGGACGATCAAACTATGTAACCTTCATTGCGAATTACCTCCCCCTGCAAAGCCCTTATGGAGGGCCGAATTACTTCCAGCTCGAATCCGAGGGAGTTTACGAGATCCATGTCGACAACACCGGTGACGCCGTGGAGGATATTACCTTTCAGTTCAAGATCGAGAACACGCCGCGCGACCTGGCTCTGCGGGTCGGGCCCGCGGGCAACCAGCGGACAAACGCCATCGCCCTGCTTGCGACGGTCGGAACCCCAATCACCGCATCCAATAACGCCTCCCTCAACATCGATCAAAGCTACACCTTGACCGTCATCAAGGGGCCGCGCCGCACAGGTTCGGCCATCCCGATCACAAATTCCATCACAGGCACGCTCAACTTCACGAAACCTCAGGATTACGTCGGGACAAAGACCTTTCCCGATTATAACACCTACGCGGAAAGTTACATTTACGAGATCGCCCTGCCCGGAAGCACCCAAAAGGGCAAGGTATTTGTCGGCCAGCGGAAGGACCCGTTTGTGGTCAATCTCGGCGAGATTTTCGATCTGCTGAACCTGAATCCACTCGGCCCGATCAGCGGCAGCAAGGATCTGCTGGCTGATGCCAACGTGACCTCCTTCATTCTGGAGATCCCCAAAGACTTTCTCCTCGCCGGGGGGAACGGAACGACCATCGGAGCCTGGACGACCGCGAGCAAAAGGGAGAATGGACAACTGAGCCAGGTCTCCCGCCTGGCCTCTCCGCTCGTGAATGAGTTGGTGATCGGCCTTAAGGATAAGAACAAATTTAATGCCTCCGAACCGAAGGATGATCTGGCGAACTTCGCGGACTACGTGACCCATCCGACCTTTCCGGTGGTGCTGGAGTTGCTCTTCGGCGTCCCCGCGCCCACTCTCTTTCCGCGGAGTGACCTCGTTTCCGTCTTTATCACGGGCGTCGACGGATTGAACAAGAACGGTGGCGCGGGCGAAATGCTGCGGTTAAACACCGCCGTGCCCGCGACCCCGCGCGAGCAACAGAACAATCTGGGCGTGATTGCGGGCATCGAAAAGGGCGTCCTGGACGCGAGCAAGGCCGATCTGGCCGGCTATCCGAACGGCCGCCGCCCCGGTGACGACGTGGTCGACATCACTCTGCGCGTGGCCATGGGCAAACTCCTGCCGCCGGCCAGTGCCCCCGTGGGAGACGCCCCTCTCACCGACGGCGCCTATATCGATGCGCGCATGTTTCCCGCCCGATTCCCTTATCTTAACTCGCCGCTCAAGGGTGCGCCCAACGACCCCACCATCACCATCCTGCCAAAAACCGCCCAGCGGGTGGAAGGCCCCTACGCACCGGTCCAGGGAACATATGATCCGGCCACGCGGAAGCTTTCCGTCCCATTGGACAAAGGCAACGGATTCCTCACTCTGGAAGCCGATGGCGCGGTCCGGCTCACCCAGCCAGCCCGCGAAGGGTCGACCCTAACCACGGTGGTTGAATAATGATTATTGCGCTCTTCGTGTGAGGAGCCAGGCGGAGTTCACGTCTAATCGTGTGTGGCGTGAACTCCGCGTCTCCATTTTTGAACAAGCACTTCACGGGCGAAGTTCGGTGAGATTTGACCTCTTTGCTGAATTCGATTGACAGATCTATCCCGCTCTGTCTCCATCCGGACTAGCGGAAAATTGTGATCGCGGCGCGTCCGGCCTTGAGAAGCGCAAAGCTCCAGCGCTGCGCCGCTTCCGCGCAAAATCTCGAAAACGTCCCGGTGAAAACGACTTGTCTCGCTCTGGCCTCGGTCTTGTTTTGCATTGTCTTGCTGGGCTCCAGCCCTTCCGCGAGCGCACAGCCGGCCCCGGGCGTGGTGCGCGGGCAAGTGGTCAGTGCTGCGGACAGCCGACCCGTTGAACACGCCCAAGTCACCCTTGACGCTGTCCCCGCGAATGGAAATCCGGAATACAAGACGACGACGGACCCATTCGGATTCTTCACGCTGACGAACGTTGCAGCTCAAAAATACCAATTGGGAGTGAATCAGCTCCAATACATTCCTTATACCACGAATCTCACGGTCGTCAGCGGCGCCACCACCAACAAGGCCATCAAGCTCAATCCGATCGATGGGAAGGTAGCATTCGATATCTTTTTTCAGGTGTGGTGCAGTCAGACTGCCGCCAACCTGGTCGGGGCCAATATTCAAATCGAGTACTGGCAGCCGGGTCACAACCTTGCTGGCGGACCGGACAACGTGGTGAACCTGACTGCAGACGCCACAGGTTCAGCCGTAGCCAGCACCATGGTGGATGGGTATTACCGCTTCACGATCAGCCGAACTGGCTGGCAAACGCTGGTCTATCAGCCCCAGGCAAACGGGAATTGGCTGATCCTGGGTGACAAGGTGCGCATCAATCAATCGGCAGCCGCCACGGTTTTTCTCGACCCCTATCTGACGGACCTGAAGGTAACCGTGACCGGGTATGATCCGGTGGCGGACAAACCGAATCAACCACTGCAGAATATTGTGGTGAATATCACGGGCATGAGTTTTGACACTCCACCCGCGGTGCTCGTGCCAGCGACATCGTTGTTAACCTTGACGGACGGAACCGCGACGTTCAAGAACCTGCCACCCATCCAGTGGCAGGTGGATGTAGACGCCCCCGGCTATGATGGAACGCAGGCGTTCGTCACCCCAGACGATTTCGGCCAGCTCGGAGCCACAAATGTGGAGATCACCTTACGGGAAACGAAAGTGAAAGTAATTCTCTCCTCCCTTTATCAAACGAATAGCGCTGTCGCCGGGGCCGAGGTGCAACTTGAGGGAATTTTTGATTCCGCCACGGACGGAATTAAGCGCAAGCTGAATACGAAACCGGATCCCGCGGATCCCGCCAATACGGCGTCCGCATTGTTCGAAAATCTCTTACCGGGCTCCTACTACATTCGGGTGAAGCATGGGACTACGATTACGGGTTTACCCACTCGCAACGGACCGCTCCCGGCCGGCCCGAGTTCTTTCCACGTGGATTACGAGCTGCGCGAGACCTATATCGAAGCTGAGGATGACACCACTGAAGAGGTCGCCCTGGAACTCGATCCGATTTTAGCTCGCGTCCAGGGAAGGCTTTCGGCGGAGGACGAACAAGCTCGGGTGGAAGAGGAGCCCTTTGAACCGCACCAGAACCGGGTATGGCACCGGATCGCCCAGGACGGAATCCAGTTTATCGAGCATCAGTTGATCAAGCTCCTGGATACCACAAATAACACCTTTATCGTGGATAGTGACCCGGCCGGCCACTTCACCATCCTGATTCCGCCCGGGATCTTCGGGATCAAGATTCCCGACATGACGGACTATAGCGGACATAACATTGAATTCGCCGACATGACTGCGCAAAACGCTCTCGGTGAGGGGCCGTGGCCCTATTCCGACCTGTGGCCTTACTCGACCTACGAGGATGGTCACCATGGGCCCGGGCTGAGATTTGACTCCGGGCACGAATATGAAGTGGATCTGTTCCTGCATAAGCACTTCATCAACCTGGTGGGGCAGATTCTGCCGAAGGGCGAACCATTTCAAAGCCTGGGCCTGGTGCTCTCGATGCAACCGGACGGCAGTTCGGTCCAGACGATTCCGTACAACCACCTGGCCGATGTGAAAGCGCAGGTGCTGGCGACGGGTCCTACGACGGTGCGAACGACCGTTAGCGACGGCGGCTTTTACAATCTCTATATCCTGAAGAACCTGGTGCCCGGCACTTACAACGTGACTCTTGATTCCGGTGAGTATGCGACCAAACCAGTGACCGTGACGATCGCGCCCTGGGGTTCACCGGGAGATCTGCCGGTGGTGGCGCCCTATTCACCCTCTTACTTCTTCCCGGGGATCAACCATTACGACCAGGCATTTACGCTGACGCCACAGTGGGCCGCTCAAGGAACCATAACGATTAACGATTACGACTGGCGAATGCCCGACCAGAACACCCCACCAGCCTACTTTTTAGATGGGACCAGCAACCCGCAGTATTTCCGAATGAGTACTCTGCCGGGCAAGCTGTTCTCGTTTAACCCTTTCACCGGCGGGATTCCGGCCCCATCCTACACGATCTGGAGAACTTACGGCACGCCCGGCTGGTTCTCGATGGCGGGCAGTGGATCCCAGACGTTTACCTCCTACAATGGCGGACCAGACGCGAACATTTTCCCGAACAAGGCACCCGATGTGCCGAAGTCTTACACCCTGGATCTTCACGCCTATAGCGTGAACGATCCGAATTTGGAGATTCCGAACGTGACGGTTCAGTTCCCAAAAAGCACGCGGCCGGCTGGAGGCCAGGTGGCACATGACGATAGCCCGACCCCCACCGGGATTGTTAACACCCCGCAGTGGTTCTACGTCTCCAGCACGGTGCGAATCAAAGACGCCGCCACTCGCCTCGTCAGGGTGGATGTCCTGCTTCGGCGCGCCATGCAAGTCAAGGGCACGCTGACCAGCGCGACCAGTCCGGCGAGTCCGGTGCCCGGGGCTTCGGTCATCATGCGGAATCGTTACGGCAACCCGGTTGGCCAAACGGTTTCCGCGGATGACGGTTCCTTCAGCGTGGGCAACCTTGTGCCCGAAACGATTTACCTGGATGTAAGCCGGCGCGGTTTCATCCCTCAAAGAATCCGCTTGCCCCAGCCGTCACCGACCAGTCCGGATATCACCACAAATTTGACGATTGCACCTGTTCCACCACCCACCATTAATAATTTTGCTCTGAATCGATACGGGCTCTTTCTGCCGGGAGTGCTCGTCAGTGCGGATCCCTCGGATCGACTCATCACCGGGCCGGGCTTCGAGAGAGCCAGGGAATATCTGCGGGTCACCTGGAAAACGGACACGCAGACGAAGCCCTATTCTTACAGCTTGCAGGGCACCATGCTAGCGGATGGAAGCCAACGACCCGATGAGCAATTTACCGTCGAGGATCCCGTAACAGAGGTCTGGCTGGTGGATCGGCGAGCGTTCAAGGATACCCCGGCCAATTCCCCGAACCAGCAGGCTTTCGCCTCGGTCGATCCACCCTCTGCGATAAATTATGTGACAGTCATGAAATGGCTCAATGACATTCAACAGGCTGCGAGGGGCGGCGAACCTTATAATGTCATCCATCAAATGGTGCATTTAGGGCAGAAAGGCATCGACAAGAATCGTGCTCACGGCAAGTTGAACCTATGGGAGATGCCGAGCGGTGTTTTCAATCCCCGGGTCATCGCTTTTACGGAAAACGGCGGCGTGGCGATCAAGGATTATCAGTTGCCAGCCGGACAGAAACCGCTGCAGGGCTTAAATCTGCCTTCCTGGGCTTCTGCCTTTACGCAGATCATCGGGTATGTGGCAGGCGCCGGAAAATTCAAGTATGACGTGAAGGGCAAATACCGGGAGGGCGAGCTGCAAATCGATGAGGCGAGCACGGCGTTTGAGGCCCGAATCGCGGTCGATCCGCAAGCGGTCGAAAGTGATACCAGCCTCGACGCAACTCTCGTTTATAAATACGTCATGGGCATGGAGCTGAAGATCGGCCAGACCAATGCGGCCAATGGTCCCATGATGTTTGCCCCCTCTTTCCTCGGAACCACAATATCCGGCCTCTCCGCGGAGTTCAAAGTAACCGGCAAGGATCAGAAGGCGTCTCTCACCGGCGGAGAAAGTGGCCCCGTGCCCGGGTTGGAACCGGGTGGGAAGGATCTTCTGAACCAGGCTGCGGGTGGTGCTGCGGATCGCCTGGCAGGCGTTTTCCCAGAATTTATCGAAAAGCTCGGGAAGATTGAACCCAAATTCGATTTTAAACAGACGGCCAAGTTCGGCCGGAGTGAGTATTTGGACTCCGACTGGCTTGGCAACAATGCCATTTCGGCCATGAGTTATACAATAGAGGCGCAAGCTTCCTTTGATGCTTCCCTTCGCGTTGACATCACCCGGTTTGCCACAGGACTCCCTTACGTCGGACAGGTCGTGACTATTGCCAACAGCATTCCCGGAGTTGAGATGAAGGTCATGTTTGTGCCGTCCATTGGAGCGGGAGCGAAGCTTTCCGTGGAGAGGGTGACCAGCTATCCGAGGATCAGCGGCACAACGGTCAGTGCCCCGGTGCAGGGCGCACCTTACGACTTCAATGGCACGCCGACGAATCGGACCAAAGGAGAACTGAAAGTATTTCTCAAAGCGGGCGCTGGCTTCCTCCTTTCCGCCAGCTATGGGACGGCTCGCGCCGAAGGTTCGGCTGGGGTCCAACTCGGCGCACCGCGCAACTCGCCGGATAGCAGCGGTGTCACCCTCAAATTCGACCAGTTCGCCTGGCCGCCTCTCACCCGGATCACAGGGGCGCTCAGTGTCGTCGCTAAGGTCGCTTTGAAAGCGTGGGCTCTCAGTTACGAGAAGCAGTGGCAATGGGACGCCCTGCCGTTCGACTTCAAGTTCGGGGGTAAGAGCGGTTCGGCAGAGGCCCTCCATGGACTCAGCGCAAGTGATCCACCCGGCTTCATGGATCTCAGCCCGCTTCACATCACCTACACCGTGATTAATCCCGCCACGGCTGGTCCCTATCGGTTTCTCGGAAACAGCGGCACGTTGGTCCAAAACTCCTATCGTGCAGGCTCCGTCAGCACTCTGGGAGGATCCACCCCGTCGGTACTCTTTACTACGGTGGACCCAAAAACCGGGCAAACGACTCTCAATTTGACGACCAGGGGCCTCAACCAGTGGAACAGCCCACAGCCCGTGGCCACTGGAGACGCGATCCTCTCCGTCGCCATGGCACGGCAGACGGATGGCAGCTTCATCGTGGCCTGGAGCGAGATTGCCAATGAAGACTTGGGAAACCCCTACCCGAGCAGCGTTTTGAAGTATTCGATCTCGACTCCCGATGGGGGATTTTGGACCTCCCCGGTGATTTTGGCGATCGAGGATGCCGCCTTGTTCGATCTCAAGATGGTCCTAGCAGGAAAGCAGGCCATTCTGACCTGGCAATCCACCACCGACGGGCCGCAGCATTTGAAGGAGACCGTCTGGTCCTCCGTTTTCGATGGAACAAACTGGGGCGATCCGGTGGCTCTGCTGCCGACACAAACGATTCAGAGCACCGCCTTGGCAGGCCAGGCTGATGGCAACGCCTTGCTCGCGGTGGCCAACGGCCAAAAGCAGCTCCTCACCCTTGAATGGAACGGCGCGTGGTGGACGACTTCCCAGGCCGCAGACACCGTGGAAGGTCCAGTCGCTCTGAGCAGCGTCCCTGGAAACCACTGGGCCATCGCCTGGGAATCGCCGACGAATTCTGTGCTCTTGGCCGTTCGGGAAACCGACGGTGACAAATGGCCTGCACCGGTGACGATAGCCACGAATAGGGCGATGCATGACCTGCAATTGGCTTCGGTCGGTTCCGTCAGCGATCCTCTTTATCTCTTGGCCTGGGTCGAAGGCGGTGACGTCAATTCCATCTATTACATGGTGACAACTCCACAGGGGGCGCCACGCTGGCCCGCTACAGAGGTAACGATTGAATCGGCTGGTTCTTACTCGCAGTTGCACATTCAACCGCTGTCCAGCGGGCCGCGCGTGTCATTGGTCGCCCAGTATAACAGCGGTACCAACACCACTCTCATCGATCGGATCGTGGGGCTTCCGACCGCTGGTGATTGCAACGGCAACGGCATCCCGGATGCCGTGGAACTCGCCAACGGAACGCTCGATGACTGCAACCTAAACGGCATCCCGGACATCTGCGAAATCGCCCTTGGTCTGGTCGCGGATGTGAACCACAACGGCATCCCGGATAGCTGCGAGGCACCGGTACCGGACGATTGCAATCGCAACGGAATTTCCGACGCCTACGAACTCAGCCTCGGCATCGGCGATGTGAATGGCAACGGCGTCCTGGACGACTGCGAGACCGCCCTGGTCAGCCGGAGCGTCCTGCTCCAACCGGATGAAGTCTCTCGTTTCTACCGGGCCCTCAATCTGAAAGTGAAAAGCCAGGCCTCCGATTCCATCGACGTCGAATACATTGGAACTCTGGAAGAAGCCACGCGGGTCGACGGCCCCTGGTTTGTCGTCCCCTGATTCCTTGATCCAGCGGGAACTGGTGCGAACCCGAATGCCCCCTGAAGCAATCGCGCCGTTCCCTCACCCTCGCGGAGCGAGATTTGCCTCTAAACTTCCCCCTCCGTTACCTCCCGTTCAATCCCTGGCTTCCGCCCCAACCGGTAGCCGATAGCCAACAACCGATAACTGCCCCCTTTGGCTCCATTTCCTCGTGCTGATTTCGCACTTCGAATCTCGCACTTCTTGCAGCCCTCTGTTACCTCCTGTTCAATTTTCTGGTCGCCACCCCAACCGGTAGCCGATAACCCTCAACCGATAACTGCCCCCTTTGGCCCCTTTTCCTCGTGTTGATTTCGCACTTCGCATTTCGAATCTCGCACTTCTTGCAGCCCTCTGTTACCTCCTGTTCAATCTTCTGGTTGCCCCCTGTTAGCGGCGGCGTGAAAATGGTGGAAAAGCGCCGGTTTGAAAATACTGACG
>CAZMKE010000054.1:0-33515 GCA_964566945.1 uncultured Verrucomicrobiota bacterium
GGGTGGTACACTTTCAACTGACCGCAGGCGGTACACTTTCAGTGACCGGTGACAAAATATTCTAACCGCAGCGATTTGCGAGAGGCGCGAGACATTGCCTGAAGGTCGGCGCGACCAGTGATTAGATCGAAAACCTCGTCCTGCAGAGGGCGAAGGAGAATCGTACGTGGGGATATCGCGGAATCGCCGAATTGTTGGTGCGCTGAGAAATCTCGACCACGAGGTCAGCCACCAGACTGTGGCAAATCTCTCGAAACGCCACGGTATTGCTCCCGCCCCAGATCGTGGGAGCACAATGAGTTGGCGCGAATTCGGGTTTGATCACCTATTACGTGCTCACGTTAATGCGAGTGGCCTCCCGCGAGGTGCGCATCGCGGGAATCACCACGACGCCGGACAGGAGGACAGGAGGTGGATGGAGCAAATGGCGCGGAACATCAACTTCGCGGACGGCGGATTCCTGAGCGGCTGCCGATATCTCTTGCATGATCGTGACACGAAATTCTCTTCCACCTTCTCCAGCATCCTGGAAGCAGTCGGCATCCAGGCGGTGAAGTTACCGCCGCGAAGTCCAAATTCTTAACGGCTGCTTCCGCCGCACGCTCCGAAAGCCAGCAGTAAACTTCGTCCAGGTCTGCTTCCGCAGATGCAGTGATCAGGACTTGGTATTTCACTAGGCCCGTGGAATGCGGCGCTTTTTGCGAATGGCTTCAACGGCTTCGCGAACAGGACGAACTCGCCCGGCATCTGCATCCGCAAGACCACGGCGGATTCCTTCAATTGCTTCGGCTCGCTCTATTTTTTCCGCGAGCTCCTGAAATGCGCCAGCAGCGAGCACAACGAGTTCCGCTTTGCCGTTCACTGTGAGAACCGACATCCTTCCCGTCTCCTTGAGCCGTGAAACGTAATCCTTCGCGTTTCGCTGAAAATCAGACAAGGAATGAATGTCGCCGACGTTGATCATATGCATGCAATTTACTGTCAATTGCACGTTACCACGGCATTTGCAAAGCGAGGCCTTTCCTTGGTGCCGCCGGTGCCGGCGAGGTTCCAAAATGGTCCGAATTCAAGCAAATGGACCCATCCGGAATTCAAGCGTCGCTACGCGACGCGGTTTCGTTCCGGCGTCGGTTCCGTGGGTTGAAACCCACGGCTACGCTCACTTGGTCGCTCCGCGACCGCGCTCGGGGGCTCAGAAGGTTCGGAAGGTGGCTGCGGGGTCAGCGACCGGATCTGCGGTTCAGAGAGTCAGGGTTCGGCAGAGCCAGGCACCTGGGGCCGCACTTGAACATGTTTTGGCGAGAAGAAATTCACGCCACCGCCTTGCGACTGGGCGAAACGAAACGAACTTCCAGGCGTTTATTCACCGCAGTGGCAATCCGTTGCAACATCGAGAGGGAATGCCCCTCGTAATCTGCATCTTCCAAACGCGCGATGACCGATTGGGTCGTTCCCACCACTTCAGCCAGTTGCTTCTGCGTGAGTTTCGCCTTCGTCCGAACGTCATAAATGAGTTGCGCAACCTCGGCATTCACCACCGCTTCGTTGGCCAATTGCCGCAGCGGGCCGTTGCCGTCCATCATCCGATCCAAAATCTTCACAGCATCGGTCGTCTTCTGGGATTTTTGCTCAGTCTTCGCCATAAGTGTGTTTCTCCGGATCTTGTTCAAACTGTCTCTTTCGTTTCAGCGCCCTCTCGATATCGATCACCGGGATCGTGTCTTCCTTCGTGAGGCTGTGCGAGAGCACCGCCACGTTCCGGCCATGGAAGAAGTAGAGGATGCGATATTGCACGTGGCTTTGCTTGGCTCGCAGCTCGTAGATCCCATCCCGCAAGAAATCCGCCGCCGGTCGTCGCAACTCGCACCCAGCCTGGCTCAAGAGCACGATTTTCGCCCGGCAGTTTGCCCACGCCTTGGGGTTGTGCATTTGGAGGCCCTGCAACCAGTCCAGCACCGGTGCGCAGCCAGCGTCGTCCCGAAAGAATATGACCCGCGTCATCGGCATGGGTTTCTGCTTTCACAAGCGAATATAGCAATATTGCGATGCGTCAGCAAACGCCATTTTCGCGGGGAAATAAAAATAAAGCGGATCTCGCGGCAAAACGCTCGGATGATTGGCCGTGCGCAACGATGGTTCAACCCTGGGATGATCGCGGCGCCCGCCCCATCCAGGATTCAAGCGTCACTCCGCGACGCGGATTCGTTCCGTCGCCGGTCCGTGGGTTGAAACCACACGGCTACGATCACGGGGTCGCTCCGCGACCGGGCTCGAGCGCTCAGGGGGGGCAGAATGGGGCCGCGGGGTCGACCCATCCAGGATTTAGGCGTCACTACGCGACGCGGTTTCGTTCCGTGGCCGGGTCCGTGGGTTGAAACCCACGGCTACGATCACTTGGTCGCTCCGCGACCGGGATCGGGGGGCTCCGAGGCCCGCAAGCGGCCGTGCTAGTTCCGTCATAAAGGCGCCCGGCGTGTCGATGCCGAGCGGGGTTCAGCGATGTTTCCCGTTTACTGGCGGAATTTGATGTGCACTTTGCCGTCCTGGACGGTGACGCTGTCGACTCGCTCGAGGGCGGACCGGAAGTTTTGGTTGGTGTTGATTGGTTCGGTGAGGGTGGACCAGGGGAACTGGGCGATGAACTGGTCGGGCAGGCTCTTGGCGCTGACCACGAGTTTGCGCGGCGCGACTTTCACCGAATTGTTGGTGACCACGAGGTTGAGGTAGGCGAGGCCGTTGAGGTAGCGACCGGAGTAGGCGGCGCCTCCCATTTTACGGGCAAAGTCCTGCCAGGTTTTGAACTGGTCGAGGGGGAGGCTGACGAAGGCTTTGAGTTCCTGGCCCTGGGGCTGGAGGTAAACATGGCGATTGTAGGCGCGCAGGTCGGCGGATTGAGCGATCAACACGTTCAACTCGTCCTCGCCGATCACGAGGTCAGCCGGGCCTTGCTTGTTGGCGGATGCTTCGAAGCGTTGCAGCAGGGAGTTGGCCAGGGTTCGCTGCTCCGCCGGAGGCAATTGGAGCAGAGGAATGGGAGCGGGAGCGTTGGTGGTGTAGGTTTCGATGGCGTATTGCACGGCTTTGCGCGTGCCGAAATAAATGCCGGCTATGACGCCGAGAAAGACGAGCCCCACGGTGAGAAAACCGTAGAAGACGCAGCCGCGACCGGTTGATTTTTTCTCTTCTGTCATCATCGCGCGCCGGTTGAATTCGCGGCCGCGCGCAGCATCTTACGCCAATGCCGATTTTTTACGAATGTGATCGCTGCACGGCGTGCTGCCGCTGGCCAGGCCAGGTCCGCCTGAGCGAAGCGGAGATCACGCGACTGGCGGGCTTTCTCGGGATGCCGGAGTTTGAGTTTGTGCAGCACTTTACGCGGCTGGCCAGGGATCGGCAGGGGCTGGCGCTGGAAGACAAGCCGGGCGGGGAATGCATCTTTCTGGAAGGGGATGACTGCCGGGTGAACCCGGTGAAGCCGCAACAATGCCGCAATTTCCCCAACCTGTGGAACTTTCCGGGGTTCGAGAAGGTCTGCCAGGCCAAAACGCGCGTGCTGGGCGAGGAGGAATACCGGGCAGCGATCCTGCGGGCGACGGGGGTGGCGCTGGAGGAGAAGGGTTAATTGACCTTCGCCTCGCAGGCCTGGCGCAGAATGGCGCCGAGTTCCTGGATGCGATAGGGCTTGTCCACCCGGGCGACAAAGCCGAACTGCTGAAAGTCCACAATGGCGGGATCGGTGGAGTAGCCGCTCGAGACAATCCCCCGCACGGCCGGATCAATCTCCTTGAGGGCCTGCATGGTTTCCTTCCCGCCCATGCCGCCTGGAACGGTCAAATCCATAATCACCGCCGAGTACGGTTCCTGCGCTTCGAGCGCCCGCCGATATTCACGCACCGCGTCGGCCCCATCGGCAACTGTGGTGGCTTTGTAGCCGAAATGCTGCAGCGCGGCGGAGAGGAGCGCGCGAATCCCGGGCTCGTCGTCCATGGCCAAAATCCGTCCGGCCGAACCGGGAACCGGCGGCGGCAAACTGGGAGACGCCACGGCGGCGCCATTGGTTTTTGGAACAGACCCTTCGGCCGGGCGGTAACTGGAGCCCGATTCGGAGCCGAGTTGGAGGCTGAGATTTCGCGCCTTCACGGCGGAAAGCTCGATGGAATCGAGCGTGTCCATCAACTCCCGCGGCAGATCGGGATGATCGCGGAGAAGACCGACGTTGCCAATCAGCCCGGTCAAGACATTCCGCAGATCATGGACGATCTGCGAATTGGATTTCTCGCCCGGCACCAAAACGCCGTTTTGGGTTTCAACGCGTTCAGCCACGACGCCTGAAGGAACGGAATTCATTACTGTTCAGCCTCTCTCCCATCAAAATAGACAATTAAAATATCGTCGCACCGCGGCGCCAACTTAACCGGTAACATCCTATTCTACACATTCCGCGCCGACGCGATAGGCGCCGCTCGTATCCATATGGGACACTCGGGAAAGCGTTTTTTGGCGGTGACGGAGATGTTTCTCATTGCCCTTCAGCTACTTGCCAGCACTCCACCCGCCATCAATCAAGAAAGCCGTGCCCGTAATAAATGAAGATTCTTCGCTCGCCAGATAAAGGGCGGCGTGGGCGATCTCTTCCGGCCGCGCCATGCGGCCGACGGCCTGGGTGGCGGACATTTCCCGATAGGCCTTCTCGGGATCGGGATATTCCTTGAGGCGGGCGGCCACAAATGGCGTTTCCACGCGGCCCGGACAGATGCAATTCACGCGAATGCCCTGCTGGGCGTGATCGAGCGCCATGCTTTTGGTCAAACCGACGACGGCGAATTTGGTGGTGCAGTAGGCGAGCCGATCCCGAATTCCCACCACGCCGCCGATGGAGGCGAGATTAATGATGTTGCCCGATTTCCGCTCGAGCATGGCCGGGAGAAACGCCCGGGACATGTTGAAGACACCGCGCACGTTGACGGCGTAGAGGCGGTCCAGGTCGTCGGCCTTGGTCTGCAAGATGGTTCCCACATGGCCGATGCCGGCGTTGTTGACGAGGATATCGATGCGCTTCCCCTGCAGCGCCCGCGCAGACCGGTCGACCGCCTCTTCCTCCGCCACGTTGAGCGCGAGCGCTTCCGCCTGACCGCCCGCGGCGACGATTTGGGCGGCGGTCGCGCGCGCCGCCGCCTCCTGGATGTCCGCGACGATCACCGCCGCGCCGGCCTGGGCGAAAACGGTGGCGATGGAAGCGCCAATTCCTGAGCCGGCGCCAGTGACGAGCGCGGTCTTGTTCTGGAGAGAAAACATGCGCCCGAGTGAAAGGGAATTTGAGGCGGGTGTCATCCTTGAAAAACTGAAAAACGATCCGCCCCCTGCGCCCCGGCCAGCCTGACTTAGCGGAAACAAATCTGCCGGACGCAATCGTGAAAATCGGTGGCCCCCTTCAGAATTTTGATTTCCACGCGCATGAAGAGGATCGGGATGTCGCGCCGGTCCAGTTTGGGGAAGCGAACGGCATCCTTTTGCGTGGTGACGATGATCTGGGCCTGCCGCTTTTTGCTGCGATTGATGGCGTTGATGACTTCCTGCTGGGTGAACCGGTGATGATCGGCAAATCGCTTGGAGTAGACCAATTCGGCCCCGATCGAGGTCAGGCTTTTCTCGAAGCTCTCGGGCTGGGCGATCCCGCTCAGGGAAGCGACCCGCTTGGCGCGGAGATGTTCCAAGCCATGGCGCTCCCCGGTGAACACATCCTCGAAATAAAGGGGATGATGAATGCACTCAATGATCGGGGCGGTGGAATTGAACTGCGCGATGCGCTTGCGCAAGCCTTCGGTATTACCGTCGCTCTTGGTGATAAAAATGGTGCTGGCTCGTGACAGGTGACTGGGGGGCTCGCGGAGCGTGCCGCGCGGGAGCATCCGCTCGTTCCCAAACGGTTGCTGGCAATCGATCAAAACAATGTCGCGGCGGCGCCCTCTCAGCTTCCAATATTGGAACCCATCGTCCAGGAGCAGCGTATCACAGCCGAACTTCTCAATCGCGTAACGGCCACTCTTCACCCGGTCCTTATCCACCAGCACCACAACATCGCGGAGGTTGGAGGCGAGCATGTAGGGCTCGTCGCCGGCGGTGTCCGAATCGAGGAGGAGCGATTTGCCGTCCGAGACGATGCGGGGCGGCGTCCGATCTTCGCGGAAGAGCAGCTTGTTCATCAACCGCGTGCCAAAGGGGGTGGGCTTCGATCGATAGCCGCGCGACAGGATGGCCACCTGCCGCCCCTGATCCTGCAATTCGCGGGCAAATTTCTCGACCACCGGCGTCTTGCCGGTTCCGCCCACGGTCAGGTTGCCGATCGCGATGACCTGCACGCCGAGGGTGCTGTCCCGCAAAATGCGAACATTGTAGAGGAAGCGCCGGAACTTGACCGCCACCTGGAAGATTTTCGAGAGGACGTAGAGAAACGTCCGCATGAGCGCGGCACGCTTGCCCCGGCGTTCCTCGAAAATAACTTCGAGAACGAAGGTCTCAAATGCTTCGGTCCAAGCCCGGATCTGTTCTCGCATGCTCGATTGAGCCGAAGATGTTTCTGCACATTGGGGAAGGTGTCAAAGAGAAGCTGCAAGGGCCGGGCGGCGCGGGCCGGCGCCAAAAGCCGCCCGGGAGGAAACAGTCCCTTGACATCCAGCAGAATTCAAACGATCGTTTGAAACGATTGTATGAGCCCCGGCGCGGACACCAAATCCAAAATTCTCGATGTCGCCGAGGAACTCTTTGCTGAGGAGGGGCTGGACCGGGTATCCATTCGGGACATTACCGACGCCGCCGGAGTGAACCTCGCGGCCGTCAATTATCATTTTGGAGGCAAGGAAGAGCTGATCGGGGCGGTGTTTGAACGGCGGATCAAGCCGTTGAACGACGCCCGGATCGAGGCGATCGATCAACTGCAGCGCCAGACGGGGGCGCGCCCCCCGAAAGTGGAGCAGATCCTGGAAGCCTTCATCCTCCCGGCCTTGAGCTGCTGCCGGAAGGGGGAAAAGGAAGGAAAAGCATTTGCCAAGTTGTTCGGGCGATGTCTAGCTGAACCGCGTCCGGAGGTGGAAGCTCTGTTGCGGCGGCTGTTTGATCCCCTGGCGGAGAAGCTCGATGATGCTCTCTTGAAGGCGCTGCCGCACCTTTCCCGCTCGGAAATATTTTGGAGAATGAAATTCACATTTGGCGCGTTCCATCACTGGCTGCTCACGCGCGAACGGTTTCTGCCCCCGTGGGCCGAAGGGTCAAGTGTCGAAGAACAGACAAGGAAGCTGGTGGCCTTCGCGGCGGCCGGCTTCAAGGCTAGATAGTTTACGTATGAGGACAACTCACCCAGGGCGCTCCCGAGCCGCCTGTTCCATCACCGCCGGCCTGCTCCTGCTGGCAGCGGGCTGCGGGCAGAAACAAGCCGCCGCCCCCGGCGCGCCGCCGCCCGCGGAGGTCTCCGTGCTGACGGTCCCCACGGAATCGCTGCCCCTGACCACGGAGTTGCCCGGACGAATCACGCCGATGCGCGACGCGCAGGTGCGGGCGCGGGCCACCGGGATTCTGCTGAAGCGCTTTTTTGAGGAGGGATCGAACGTGAAGGAAGGAGAGGTGCTCTTTCAGATCGATCCGGCGCCCTTGCAAGCCGCGCTGAACAGCGCGAAGGGCGCCTACGCGAAAACCGAAGCCTGGGTGAAAGAGTCGCAGGCGAAAGTGAATCGCTACAAGGAACTGGTGGAAATCAACGCGGTGAGCAAACAGGTGTATGAAGAGGCGGCCGCCACCTACGGCCAGTACCAGGCGGAACTGGCGGCGAACAAAGCTGCGATCGATACGGCGCAATTGAACCTGGGTTACACGCAGGTCACCGCGCCGATTTCCGGACGGATCGGCAAAGCCCTGGTGACGGAAGGAGCGCTGGTGAGCGCGAGCGACGCGACTCCCCTCGCCTATATCCGCCAACTTGATCCCGTGTATCTCGACATCACTCAATCGAGCACCGATCTCCTGCGGTTGCGCCGCGCCGCGGAAAAAGGGGCGATCGAGCGAGTGGCTCCCCAGGAGGCGACCGTGACGCTGGCTTTGGAGGATGGCAGCAAATATCCGCACCCGGGCAAGCTCCTTTTCTCGGACGTCTCGGTGGACCCCGGAACGGGAATGGTCACGCTGCGAGCGCAAGTCCCCAACCCCGAGAACATCCTGCTGCCGGGAATGTTCGCCCGGGCGATGGTGGTGCAAGGGCTGATCACGAACGCGGTGGTCATTCCCCAACGCACCGTTGCCCGAGGCGCAGCCGGCAATGCCACGGTGCTGGTGGTGGACGACCAGAACAAAGTGCAGCTGAGGAAAATCACCATCGAGCGGGAGATTGGCTCGAAGGTGATCGTGGGCGGCGGCCTGAAAGCCGGAGAAAAGATCATTGTGGAAGGATCGCAGAAGGCTCCTCCCGGTTCGGCGGTCAAACCCGTCCCCTTCCAGCCGGCAACCGTTTCCACGGCGGCCGAGCCTCGGAGCGGCAACGCCACCCTCTAAACGGATATGGCTCGTTTCTTCATTGACCGGCCCGTTTTTGCGTGGGTCGTCTCCATCCTGATCATGGTGCTCGGCGGGCTGGCGGTCACTCAGCTCCCGGTGGCGCAGTATCCCAACGTGGCGCCACCCTCGATATCGGTGACGGCGAACTACGCGGGCGCTTCCGCGGAAACGCTGCAGGATACCGTGACCAGCGTGATCGAGCAGCAGCTGAACGGGATCGACAACCTCCTCTACCTTTCCTCGAGCAGCGACGCGTCCGGCTTGTCCACCGTCACGCTCTATTTCAAGCCGGGCACCAATCCGGACGTCGCCCAGGTGCAGGTGCAAAACAAAGTGCAACTGGCCACGCCGAGCCTGCCGGACACGGTGCAGCGCCAGGGCGTGGTGGTCGCCAAGGCCACGCGCAACTTCATGATGTTTTTCACCCTCTCGACGGTGGACGACAGCCTGGATGAAGTGGCTCTGGGCAATTACATCGCGTCCAACGTGCTGGACCCGATTCGCCGCGTGACCGGCGTGGGCGAAGCGATGATGTTCGGCTCGCAATACGCCATGCGCGTCTGGCTCAACCCGGACCGACTGAACAGCTTTGGCCTGACTCCGGCCGATATCACCGCGGCGATCCAGGAGCAGAACGTGCAGGTGCCGGTGGGGCAGATCGGCGCCAACCCGGCGGTCGAGGGCCAGCAGCTGAACGTGATCATGCAGGGCCGGAGCACGCTGCGGACGGTTGAAGAATTTGAGCAGATCCTCGTGCGAATGAATCCGAACGGCTCGCGCGTGCTCCTCAAGGATGTCGCCCGGGTTGCCCTGGGCGCGCAGGATTACGGCACAAAAGCCCGCGTCAACGGACACCCTTCGGCGGCCGTCGCCATCAAGCTCAGTCCCTCAGCGAACGCGTTGACAACCGCCGCCGCGGTCCGGGCCAAGGTGGCGAATCTGGCAAAGTTCTTCCCACCCGGCGTGCGGGTCGATTATCCGCTCGACACCTCGACCTTCGTGCGCATCTCGATCGAGGAAGTGATCAAGACGTTGCTGGAAGCGATTCTCCTGGTGTTCCTCGTCATGTATCTCTTCCTGCAGAATTTCCGCGCGACGCTTATTCCGACCATTGTGGTGCCGGTGGCGCTCCTGGGGACTTTCGGGATGATGCTGGCGTTCGGCTTCTCGATCAACGTCCTGACCATGTTCGGCCTGGTGCTGGCCATCGGCATCCTGGTGGACGACGCGATTGTCGTGGTCGAGAACGTCGAGCGGATCATGGCGGAGGAAGGACTCTCGCCGCTGGAAGCAACGCGCAAAGCGATGGATCAGATCACGGGGGCGTTGATTGGAATTACCCTCGTGTTGACCGCGGTGTTCATTCCGATGGCATTCTTCAGCGGGTCCGTCGGAACGATCTACCGCCAGTTCTCCCTTTCCCTGGTCTCCTCGATGCTCTTCTCCGTGCTGCTGGCGATGTCTCTGACACCCGCGCTCTGCGCGACGCTGCTGAAGCCGGTGGAGAAAGGGCACAAGCACGCGCAGCGTGGCTTTTTTGGCTGGTTCAACCGCACATTCGCCCGGTCCACGACGAAGTATCAGAGCCTGGTGGGCCGCATTCTCAAGCAGACCGGGCTGGCGATGGTGGTGTTTCTCCTGATCGTCGGGGCGGTCGGTTTGCTCTACGCCCGGATGCCGTCGTCGTTCCTCCCGGCCGAAGACCAAGGTTATTTCATCACCAACATCCAGCTGCCGGTCGGCGCCACCCAGGAGCGAACCGACGCGGTTCTCAAGCAAGTCGAAGACTATTTTCTCAAGCAACCGGAGATCGAGAGCTTCATCACGGTGGCCGGCTTCAGCTTCAACGGCCGCGGGCAGAACTCCGCACTTTCATTTGGCCGGCTGAAAGACTGGAGCCAACGCAAAGGGAAGGAGCATACCGTCGAAGCGGTGGTCGGGCGGGCATTCGGCACGTTCGCCTCGATCAAGGATGCGATCATCTTCCCGCTCAATCCTCCGGCGATTGCGGAACTCGGCAATTCGACCGGGTTCGATTTTCAACTCCAGGATCTGAGCAGCGTCGGACACGAGAAACTGATGCAGGCCCGCGGACAGTTGCTCGGGCTGGCCGCAAAGAATCCGAACGTCGTGGCGGTCCGTCCGCAGGGGCTGGAAGATGCGCCGCAGCTGAAGATCGACATCGACGAGATCAAGGCGACCTCCCTGGGCGTCTCCCTCGCGGACATCAACACCACATTGCAGTCGTGTTTCGGCTCCGCTTACGTCAACAACTTCATTAACGGCAACCGGGTGCAACGAGTGATCGTCCAGCTGGACGCGCCCTACCGCATGGCGGAAAAGGATGTGAAGCAGATCTTCGTGCGCAACCGGACGGGCACGATGGTGCCCCTGTCCGCCTTCACGAGCATCCGCTGGATTTACGGTTCGCCCGCGCTGCAGAACTACAACGGATTCCCGGCCATTGAAATTGTCGGGGCAGCCCCTCCCGGCAAGAGCACGGGCGACGCCATGACGGCGATGGAGGAGATGGCCCGGCAATTGCCCGCGGGCATCGGGTTCGAATGGACAGGCCAGTCCTACGAGGAACGGCTCTCCGGCTCCCAGGCGCCGGCCCTGTATGCGCTCTCGCTCCTGGTGGTGTTTCTCTGCCTCGCGGCGCTCTACGAAAGCTGGGCGATTCCCTTCTCCGTCATTCTGATCGTGCCGCTCGGGATTCTCGGCGCTTTGCTGGCGGCGCACATCCGCGGGCTGCCAAACGACGTCTATTTCAAAGTCGGCTTGCTGACCACGGTCGGCCTGGCGACCAAAAACGCGATCTTGATCATCGAATATGCCAAGGACCTGCAGGCAGCCGGGCGTGATCTGGTCGAAGCCATTCTGGAGGCGGTCCATTTGCGTTTGCGGCCGATTCTCATGACCTCGTTCGCGTTCATCCTCGGCGTGACGCCGCTGGTCGTGAGCACTGGCGCCGGGTCGGCGAGCCAGAACGCGATCGGCACCGGCGTGGCGGGAGGGATGCTGGCGGCCACGGTGCTGGGCATCTTTTTCGTCCCGGTCTTCTACGTGGTGATCCGGCGCATTTTCAAACCGCGAGCCAACTCCGCTCCTCTCGCTGCCGGACTCGCGGGAAACCAACAGACCGCATGAAGAGAATCCTCTGCACCACCTGCCTGACCGGCCTGGCCCTCGCGGGCTGCACGATGGCGCCGAAGTACGAGCGGCCCGCCGCGCCTGTCAGCGCCGCGTTCCCCGGGCAGCCGTCCGGCACGAATAATCTGGCCGCCGCTGATATGGACTGGCGGCAATTCTTCGACGACCCGCGCTTGCAGGCGCTGATCGAGCTGAGCCTGACGAACAACCGCGACTTGCGGATCGCGGCCCTGAATGTCGAGCAAGCCCGGGCGCAATATCGCATCCAGCGCGCCGCCCTGTTCCCCAGCCTCGATGCGAGCGCTTCGGGACTCCGCCAGCGTTTTCCCGCCACGGGTTCCATCGTGGGGCAAGGGTTTACGCTCACCAGCTACACCGTGGGCCTGAATGCCGCGTATGAAGTGGATCTGTTCGGCCGGGTGCAAAGCTTGAAGAGCCAGGCCCTGGAACAATACCTGGCCCTGGAGGAAACGCGGAAGAGCGCACAGATCGCTCTCATATCAGAAGTCGCCTCGCAATATCTGACGCTGCTGCAGCTCCAGGAGGCCCGCGCGGTGGCGCAGCAGACCCTGCAAGCCGTGCAGAATTCCTATCATCTCAACCAGCGCAGCTTCGAGGCCGGAGTGGCCTCCGAACTCGACTTGCGCACCGCAGAGGCCCAGGTCCAAACCGCCCAGGTCAACATCGCAACGTTTGAGCAATTGCTCGCCCAGGCGGAAAACGCTTTGACGCTCCTCGCCGGCCAGCCGCTCCCGTCCACCCTGCCCCCGGGCCGCAAGCTGAGCGAACAACGGCTGCTGACGGACTTGCCTTCCGGATTGCCTTCCGACCTGCTGACCCGCCGTCCGGATATCGTGGCAGCGGAACACAATCTGAAAGCGGCCAATGCCAATATCGGAGCCGCGCGCGCGGCGTTCTTCCCCAAGATCACCCTGACCGGCTCAGCCGGCACGGCCAGCGCGAACCTGTCCGATCTTTTCACCGGACCGTCCAGCACCTGGAGTTTTTCGCCCCAAATCACGGTGCCGATCTTCGAAGGGTGGCGCAATCGAGCGAACCTCGACGCCGCGCAGATCGGGAAGCAGATTGAGATCGCCACTTATGAGCGCGCCATTCAGGGAGCGTTCCGGGAAGTGGCCGATGCCCTGGCAACCCGATCGTTCGTCGACGCCAAGCTCTCCGCCCAGATCCTTCTGGTGGGCGCCCAGCAAAAGCGTTTCGACCTGACCAACGCGCGCTATCGCCAGGGAGTGGACAACTACCTGGACGTGCTGCTGGCCCAGCAAGATCTCTACGCCGCGCAGCAGAGCCTGCTGCAGTTCCAGGCCGCCCGGCTGGTAAACGCGGTCGACCTGTACCGCTCGCTCGGCGGCGGTTGGAAATCGTGAGCCAGGGCGCTTAAAACTCAGGGCTACTGGCCTTCCTGGTGGAGGAGCCACACTTCAGCCACGTCCAGCACGCGCCCATTCCCGCCGCGGCCGACGGTGGGAAACCAGGTCAGGTCGAGGGAACCGCTGGCCGTGGCCGAGGCCGGGAGGTCGAACTCCAACAGTTCGCCCGGGCGATTGAGCCAGCCATGCACTTCGGTCTGGCCGTTGGCCATCAGGCGCACCGGGGCGTTGTTCTTGTAACGGCCGTAAACCACCCGCAGCTTGTAGCGCCCCTGCCGGGAGAGCCCGTCGTAATGCATCCGCAGCGGCTCGTCATAAAGATTCTCCGCGCTTTGCCACCAGGAGATCGGGTAAACCGCGTCGCGCGCCTTGCGATCGGTGAACCCGACCTGTGGCGTGTGGAAAAAGCCGGGGTCTTTCTCCCACCCAACCCCGCGCAGCAGATGCGGCTGGCGGCGTGGATCACCCAGATCATCATAAAAACTGCCCGCCGGAACCGTTTTCCAGTTCGCGATGGCCAGCAGAGCGGCCGCCCGCTCGGGTTCGGAATTCATCCGGCGGATCTGCGCGAACCGTTCCTTGAGCCAGGCTCGATTGTTCAACGGCTCGTCGATTTCGTTCAGGTTCGATCCCCGCCCCGGCTCTCCTTGATACCGCTCGGTGCTCAACTGCATGCGCACGCTCTGAAAGAGCGCCTCGCCCAGCTCGAAAAGCCGGGCGCGCAACTCCGGCGCCACCGGCTGGCTGGCCGCCCGGTCCAAAATCGCCTCGGCTTCCTGCAGGGCAGCCAGCGATCCGCCGGCTCCCGCGGCGCGCAGTTTTTGCAGAGCCTCCGCTTCCAGAGCGGACTCGTGGCGCCACCGACGCTGCACCCAGGCATCATAATAGGCGCGGTAGAGAATCTGCTGGAACCGCCAGTTCAACTTCTGCTGGGGCGTCGCCTGCGCCTCGAGTTCCCGGGCGGCGGCCAGATGCGCCTCGATCACGCCGTTCGTTTCGATCGCTCCGGTCCAGTTCTGCTCCAGACCGAGGACCAGTTTGGAGAATGGCTCGGTCACGCTGGAACCGGCAAAGTAGCGGCTGTAATCGCGCACGATCTCCTCCGGATTCGCCTCCGGGTCCCAACCCAGCCCGCTCCAAACCGCTTTGTTCACGTCGTCATTGCACCCCTCCGAATAAGTGATGAATCCCGCGCTGTAAGCCGCGGTGGTGGCGCGGAAAATCCGGGCCATCTGCGTGGGCCGCGGGTTGATCGCTTCGCGGCCTTCGGTGATGGCATAAGCGAGATCCCAGTTCGGGACCGGATACTGGCAATGGCGGCTGTGGGTAATATCCGGATAATCCCGGATGGGATAACGTTGCGGCAGCCGCGCCCGCAATTCGGCCAGAGGGATTCGCACTTGCGGTCCATAGGCCACTCCAGCCAGCCAATCCGGCTCCTTTTTCACCAGATCGAAAAACTCTTCCAGCCACTCCGAACCGAAACTCTGCGGCGACACCCACATCTTCGCGTGCGGATGGTACTGGCGGAGGCTGGCGGCCTGCTTCTCCAGCAGCCGGAACAAATAGCGCGGCTGGGTATGGCCGGGATCGCCGCCGGGAACAAAGACCGCATCGACGCGCGGCAATTGCCGAAACACCCCGGCCCATTCCTTCAAGGCGGCTTCGACCGTCTTTTCGTCCGAATAATCGGGATCCATCGCCGGATACCAGATCCAGACATCGAGCCCGTACTCGCCGGCCAGGCGGGACATCTCGATCATCATCTCCATGGGCGGGAGCGGAAAATGGGGGCTGTCCGCGTCGTCATCCGAGCGGGGCGGAATGAGCTCGATGGTGTTGCAGCCAAAAATCACCAGGTCGCGCAGGTACTGTTCCCACATCGGGACATCCCAGCCGTCGTAGGAGTTTGTCTTCTGCCGATAGCCCAGTTGATGCCCGCGCAGCGGCATTTTCGGCGCGGTCGCGGCCTGAAAATCGTCAGGCACCGAGAGCCGGCCCCGGTTCAGCTCCATCTTGCGCAAGAGATAGCCCGCGCCAAACAGCACTCCACGATCATCCGCGCCCGCCACGATCAAGCGCGGCTGAGGCCCGGAACGGTCGATCCAGATCTGGAAGCTTTCCGGCGCCGCAGCCGAATCGAGGCGGGTGAAATTCTCGGCGCCCGGCAAACTGCGGCGCAGTTCCGCGGCGATGCCGAGGCAGATCGCGGGGGCGTCCGGCGCGTAGGCGCGCCGTGACAGGCGAATCTGCGTCCGCCTGGCCACCTCATCGTTAAAAATCTGCGCCGCCTTCTTCTCGACGGCCGACGCATCCGGCGGGATGAAGAGAGCCGACTGCGATAAATCCAGGGCGCTCGTCCGGGCAACGCCCGCATCCAAGCAGCCAATGATCGCGGCGGCCGCGGACAAAGCGGCAGCCGAGCGTTTGACCCAGTGATTCATGCGCCTGTTATCTCAGGCTCCCGCCAGAAAGGCCAGCGCGCGGCGCTCTCCGCGCACCGGCCAAGGAGGGCGAGCGAGGTCCGAGAGATCTCTCCTTGCCCGGAATCTGCGCGATCCTCATCCTGCCCGGATGCTGCACATGCCGATTGCCTATCGGGAGATGCTCGTTCTGGCGAGGTCTCCGGCAGCCTATCGGGCGCGCATGATGACCGGGCTGGGCTCACTGGTGGCGGGCGCGGGATTTGCCGTGATCTATTCCCGCGCCGGAATCGGCAGCACGCAGCAGTTCATCGGCGGCATCAGCCAGGCTCTGTCGCTGATGTGCATTTTCATGGGGGCAAATCTTACCTCGGACTCCGTGGCCCGCGAAAAGCGCGAAGGGACCCTGAGCCTGCTTTTCCTCACGCATCTCAGCGCCTTTCAGATCACCGCCGGAAAATTAATCGCCCATGGTCTTTCTGCCTTTTTCACGCTGTTCGTTACCTTCCCCCTCCTTTCCCTTCTGATGATTGTCGGCGGGATCGGCCCAGCCCAAGTGGGGACGGTGGCGGTGTCGCTGGCCAACACCCTTTTCCTGACGACCTGCATCGGGCTGTTTGTTTCGACGCTGAGTCTGGACCAGAAGCGGGCGGCCGGATGGTCCACTTCCATGGTCATGCTTCTTTGGTGGGGAGTGCCGCTCGTGGCGCAACTCATCCTGATCCTCAAAGGCCCGTTGTGGGTGTCCCAGGGCCTGAGGCTTTTTTCCTTAAACGCGCCTTTCTTTTTCGCCTTTGGCCCAGCAATCGGAACCGCGGGCGGCCCCTGGCCAAACATCCTCTGCCTGCATCTGACGGGCTGGTTCTTTCTGGCGCTCGCCACTCTGTGCCTGCGCCATCGCTGGCAGGACAAACCGGCGGGATCGACAGCCAGCCTGCAGGGGTGGTGGAAGAGGCTATCCTTTGGATCGCCCGCCGCCCGGAAGCGGCTCCGGGATCGCCTCCTGGATTCGAACGCGTTTCTCTGGCTCGCGTCCCGAGACCGCCTCAGGCAGATCAACCTCTGGGTGGCCACGGTCGTCCTGCTCCTGACCGCGGCCTGGGTTTACCGCATGAATAATTACGAATGGGCTCCTCTGCTGGGTTTTGCCTTTCTCCTCAACTTCATCCACCAAATGATGGCGGCGGGGGGTGGCGCCGCCCAACTCCTCGCCGAACAGGACCAGGGCACTCTCGAAATGCTCATCTCCACCCCGTTGAGCACAAAAGAGATCATCCAAGGGCAGCTGCGAGCGGCCTTCCGCCAGTTCCGCTTTCCAATATTCCTGGTGGCCGCCCTGCACGTCGCCCTCCTGGCCCTCCTGCGCCTGGCGGATGCGCCCGGCGCCGCCCTGTATGCGGTCGTCCTTGCGCTCGTCTTCTATCTTTTCGGGCTTTATACCGCGTTTCGCCTGGCCATCTGGGGCGTGGTGACCACGCAAAACGCCCGGAAAGCAGGCAGCGCAGCGGCGATGCGGCTGATTGGCGTGCCCGCGCTCACGATTTTGGGGGGAACGGCTGTGATCGCGCTGGCCAATCTCATCTTTGGCACGAACTTGACCCCAACCTTCCCCTGGATCATCGGCGGGTTCTGCCCCCTGGTTCTCTTGAACAATGGCTACTGGATCCGCCGCACGCGACACGAACTCCCGGCCCGGCTGGCATTATACGCCTTCCGGCGTTACGAACCCCACGAACCGGTCGGGCTGGCCGGCCGCATCGGCGGGCTCGCTGGCGCACTCTATCGCAAGATGCGTTATCCCAATTCGCGCCCCAACCTGGCCAGAACCTCTTAAACCCTGTTTCCGGCAGTTTTCCGTTGCCGGGCGCTGAGCCCAATGGAAGCGTAACGATCTTGTAACTTTTGCCATCTGCCCGCATGACTGTTCGCCGCAACGTCCATCTAATGGAGAACCAATGAACTGGAAATCTTTCGTGATCGCGATCGCGCTGGCGGTTTCTGTGCACGCCGCCGGGTCCGAGCCGGCCGTCCTTGATCTGCTGGGCAAGTGGGAGGGTGCTCTCGCCATGCCTGAGGCCAAGCTCACTCTCATCCTGCGCATCACCACCAATGCTGCCGGTCGGGTGGAGGCCACGATGGAATTGCCCGACCAAGGTCAAAAAGACCTGCGGGTGGATGCCGTGCTTTTCAATGCGCCCCAAGTCCGACTGGAGATCGACCAATTCGACACCGCTTACAACGGCAAGGTCAACGACCGCCTCGATCAGATTGAAGGGGAATTTGAGCAGGGCCCCCGGGGACATTCCGAACCACTGGTGTTCAAGCGATCAACTCACCCCGACACGCCCGAGCCGGAACTGGCCTACGCCTTCGGCAAGGACGAGCCTCAGGATATCCGCGGATTTTGGAGGGGTGAAATCGAAGGCTTTGGTCCCGGAGTGAAATTGATCGCGGGCCTGAGGATTGGCCGCGCGCCCGACGGAACTTTCCGCGCGGCGCTGGACTTGCCGGAACAAGGCTCCAAAGGAATTCCGGCAAATTCCGTGACGACCGAGAAGGACAAGGCAACGATCAAATGGAAGGGCTTTCAGAGCACCTTCGAAGCCACTCTCAGCCAAAACGGCAATGAACTGTCCGGCGCCTGGCTGCAGGGCGGCCGCAGCAACTCCCTGGCATTCCAACGCCTCGCGGAGCCTCTCCAGCTGCTGCCGAAGAACCTGTCCTTCAGCCCGGACGCCAACACGCCTCAAGATGTTCGCGGTTATTGGAAAGGGGCGCTGGAAATTCCCGGCCGCAAGCTTCGGCTCGTCCTCAAAATCGGACGGACCCCGGATGGATCGTACGCCGGAACGCTGTCGAGCATTGATCAGGGAGCAAAAGAGCTTCCGGCCAGCGCGGCTTCGTTCACGGCCCCGGCCCTGAAGATGGAATGGCGGGCCATTCGCGGAAAGTACGAAGCCAAAATGTCCGCCGACGGCAAATCGATCGAGGGAACCTGGGAGCAATTCGGCAACCCGATGCCCCTGACTTTGGAACGAATCACCGAGGCCGAAGCAAACCGCAACTGATTTCCATGAAAAAGCCCGCTTTCCTTTTCCTTGCCTGCGCCGCGACCGCTTCACTCATCAGCGCCTTCGCCGCAACTCCAGCCGCGTCCGGAGGCAAACCGGATCAAACCAGCCCGCTCTTCGACGGAACCAATGTGCTGCACATCCAGGTGGAAATTGGCCCCGAGGCCCTGCAGAAGCTGAAGAAATACGAATGGCGGTTTGGCCCGCAGAGTGACCGCGAAAACGTGCCCGTCACGGTCCGCGAAGGAGGAACGACTTTCACCAACGTCGCCCTGCACTTAAAAGGTTCGGCGGGCAGCTTCCGGCCGATCACTGACAATCCGGCCATGACGCTCAATTTCGACAAATCCAATTCCGGCCAGAAATTCCACGGGCTGACCAAGCTGAGCCTGAACAACTCGGTGCAGGATCCGACCTTCATCAGCGAACAATTCTCCCGGGAACTTTTCCTGAAAGCGGGCGTCCCGGTCCCGCGGGCAACCCAGGTCACGGTCGAACTCAACGGCCGCGATCTGGGCGTTTACGTTCTGGTCGAGGGCTTCAACAAACAATTCCTCAAACGCCATTTTAAGAATCCGAACGGCCACCTTTACGATGGGGGCTTTGTCAAAGACATCGACGCGGAGCTCGTGCTCAACAGCGGGGAAAACCCCAAGGATCAATCGGACCGGCTGGCGCTGGTTGCGGCCGCCAGGGAGAGCGATCCTGACAAACAGCGCAAACGGCTGGACGAAACCCTGGACGTCAACCGCTTTATCAGCTGCATGGCGCTGGACACCATTCTCGCCAACTGGGACGGCTACTCCCAAAACCGCAACAATTGGCGGCTCTACCATGATCCGGAAAGCGGCAAGATGGTGTTCATGCCCCACGGCCTGGATCAAATGCTTTCGAGGCCGGATGAATCGATCATTCCGCCTTTGCAGGGCATGGTATCCAAAGCCGTCTTAAAAGTGCCGGAGTTTCGAGCCCGTTATTTTGCCCGCCTGAAGGAACTGCGCCAATCAGTCTTCCAGGTCGAACCACTCACCAACCGGGTCCGCGCCCTCTCCGCCAAGATTCAGCCGGTGCTGCAAAAGAAAGATCCAGACCGAGCCCGTGACCAGGAGAGAGCCTCGCAAGGATTCGCGGATTTGATCGTCCGCCGCGCCCGCAGCCTCGATGACCAGCTGTCCGTTCCGCTCGAACCGATCAAGTTCGACGCCGCCGGCCTCGCTCTCCCCTCTCAATGGAATTCCAAACTGGATTTCGGACGCCCCCTGCTGTCGCGCACGAACAGCCCCGGCCACGGCATTTCGCTCCAACTCGGAACGGAAGAGGGGAGCAGCATCGGAACCTGGCGCAGCCAGATCTGGCTGGAGGCCGGACGCTATCGAGTCGAAACCCGGGTGAAGACGGAGGGCATCGTCGCGGATCTTGGCGATCCGAGAGGCGGCGCGGGAATCCGCGTCGGCCGGGAGCGCTCGACCGAACGCCTTCTCGGATCGAACGACTGGAAGACGCTGGCGCACGACTTCACGCTCGATGACGGGCTCAGCGCAGTGCAGATCGTCTGCGAGTTTCGGGGAACGACGGGCGCGGCGACCTTTGAGGACATTCGGCTGGTCCGCCTGCCCGACAAGGAGAAATAATCGCCTCCCGCTAGCCCCGGGAAATCTCGACAAACTGCCTCAGGTCGGGCTGATAGGCGAAGAGGGCGCCCGAGGCGATTTTGAAGAACCAGGCGTGCAGCCGCAGGGTTCCTTCGGCCAACCGGCGCTGCACACATTGGTAGCCTCGCACCCGTTCGATGGAGAAAAGGACATTCTCCTCCTCGGCGGCCCTTAGGCGAGATTCGTCGTCCTTCAAGTGGCCGTAGTTGGAATCGATCAATTCGCGCACCGGAGCAGCCAGTTGCACCCAATTGTGCAGATGGGGGAGGCTGGTGTTGCTTTCGCCGGACATAAAGGCCGCCACCGCGCCGCACTGCGAATGCCCGCACACCACAATGTCCGACACCTCCAGAATCTCCACCGCGAATTCGATCGCCGCCGCGGTTGAATTGAACTCTCCTCCCCCTTCAGCCGGCGGCACGATATTGCCAACGTTTTTAACCACAAAAAGATCGCCCGGATTGCTCTGCGTGATCAACTCCGCCAGCACTCGGGAATCGGCACAGGTGATAAACAGGGTATGCGGCTTCTGCCCCTCGCGGGACAAACGCCGGAACATCGCTTGATACTTCCCAAATTCGCCCTCACGAAACCGATGAACCCCGTCCAGTAATCGTTGCATCGGCTCCCATTTTGCATGTTCCGGGCTTCAGGCAAGCCAAAAGGCAGCCAAAAAGCGGGCCTGCGCGCCGTCCGCCCATCCGGCCCCCTAAAGGAGTATTCCGCTTCTCCGATCTAAATGATAGGCTTCAAGACCGAGAGCAGTCCTTTTTGCCGTGATTTTTCGATGAAATTTCTGGAACGCAGCGTTGTTTGGTTGTTGGTGGCACAATTGAGCGGGTGGCCCGCCCTGTTGGCCCAACCGGTCATTATCCAGCCCGGAAGCCCGTTTGGAGCCCAGCAAAACCTGGGCAGCGGCATCGACAATCTCCGGATCTCCCAACAAAGCCCGGACGGCGCCGAGGCTCACCTGACCATGGACTATAGCTACGATGGGTTCGGCGGGCCGGTGGCGCAGATCCTTCCGGTCATCGGGAAAAAGGGACAGAAGGGCGTTTCGGCGTGGTTCGGAGCGGACCCCGTGACGGTGGGCCGCGGCCGGGGCACGATCACCCTCCGGGTTCGCTATTTCAACGATGAGCCGGGCGTTCCTGCGGTCTTCACCTCGGATCAACTGCGAATCCTGATCCTGAACCAAAGCGGGACGGCCATCCTGACCGCCGTTCCGTTCTTGAAGAATATCAATTGGGGCAATCCGAACGGGCCGAAAGCCCGCCCGGGGCCAAAACCGGAAGCCCCTCTGGCCGCAACCGATCCCGCTGCGGCCCATAAGCTCGCCCAGGAAAAGCGGGCCGCGGAGGAAAAGGCTCGCCAGGAGGCCGCAACTCGGGAGAAAGCGCGCCTGCTGGCTGAGGCTGAAGTGAAATCCCGGAAGGAGTCGGAGGAGAAAGCGCGCGCCGAGGCGGCCGCGCGGGAGGAGGCCCGCCAAAAAGCCCAGGCCGAGGCGGAGCGCATTGCTTTGGAGAATAAAAAGGCCGACGAGGTGCGACTGGCGCAGCAAAAGGCCCGGGAGGAAGAGCAGAAGCGCGCGGAAGCCATCGCCCGGGCCAAAGCGGAAGCAGAAGCCAAAGCCCTCGCGGACGCCCGCGATCGCGAGGAAGCGAGGAAACGAGCGGAGGCTGACGCCAAACGACGCGACGAGCAACGCAAACTGGCCGAGGCCCAGCAGCGCGCCGAAGAAAAAGCCCGGCTGGAAACCCGGCTGAAAGCGGAAGCCGAGGCCAAGCGGCTGGCCGAAGAGAAGCGAGTGGCCGAAGAAAAAGCCCTGGCGGAAACCGCCGCCCGCAAACAGGCGGAAGAAAAGGCGCGCCAGGAAGCGCTCGCCCAGGCCGCCGCCGAACTCGCCGCCAAAAAACTGCAGGAGGAAAAGGCCCAGGCCGAAGCTCTGGTCAAAAGCAGCACCACCGCCCCCGCCCTTCTGCCGAACACTCCGGCCGCCAGCTCACTGGAAATTGCCCAGGACAAAAAGACCAAAATCACGAACGTCGACGTGGTCAATCGCAGCATCGATCGGACCCAGATGACCTTTGGCGTGGAATTTGAATACAAAGATCAAATCTCCGACCCGATGCTCGGCATCGATGTCTTGCGGGACAGCGAGCCGCAAGTGCGCAGCTATTTCGTCAGCCGCCCGATGGAAATCGGAAAATCCCGGCGCAATTTTGCTCTCCTGCCCGTCAAATTTCAGCCGCCTGGCGCCTCCGGCTCCCACGGCGACTTCACCACGGACAAGGTGGTCGTCTATCTCACGGACAAGCCCAACACCCATCGCTACAATATTTACCCCGCCACGATGCTTCTCCGCTGGCGCGCGGCCGGTGATGGAAAAGAGGTCCGGGAATTGGCCAACGCGAACCTGGTGGAAATCGACGACTTCAAACAAAACGATCCTTCCACCGGCTACGTGAGCGTGAAGTACAATCTGCTCAATGGCCGCGGCAAGCTGCGGGCGAAAATCTACGACCAGAATGCGCCGCAGTCGGCCGCTTATTTCACCAGCACCCTCCCGGAAATCCCCTCCGGCCGGGGCGTGCAACTGATTGACGTGCGGATCGATTCCGACGCGAAGTCGCCGAGTGATCTCGTGCGGGCAGACACGATCGAAGTGGAACTGACCGATGCCGCCGGCAAAGTCCTATCCCGGACTTCCCGGCAGGCCGCCATGGTTTGGGCCCGCCCCAAGTGATCACCAGAAGCCGAAGAGAGACAGGATTCCTTTCAGCACCAAAAACACGACGGCCAGAATGATCGCATAAACGGCGGCCAGAATAATCAGAAATGTCAGGCCGATCCGCTTGAACGAGCGCGGCGGGAGTGCCCCGTGGTATTCCGTTTCCACCAACTGCATGTTCCGTTGATTGGATTTCCAGACCGCGTCCATTAGATCTCCCACCACCGGGACCGTGCCGGCCGTGGTGTCGATGATCACGTTCAAACCCATCCGGGCCAGGGTTCGTTTGGAAATGCCGAGGCGCGCCGCGTCGTAAATCAGCCACATCGACAAGGTCGCCCCCAGAAAATCCCCCACGCCGGGCAGGAGCCCGATCAATGGATCGAGCCCAACCCGGTATCCGCCCGGCAAAGCGATCGCATTATCCAGCAAGCGGCTCAGGAAACGCATGCGCGCCAGCCGCCGTTCCGCAGGCGATCGCATCTTCCGCGTCCGCTCCCCCGGCGGTTCAGGCATCACCGCTTCGTTCATGCTGAGAATCTCCGCCGCCCGCGGCGCAAGCGCCATGGGAATTGCGCGGCGCTTTTATAACGCCCAAGCCTCAACCCGTTTCTACCGCTTGGGCAGCAGGTCGAGCACTCCCGCCACGATCGCCGTGATCCCGGTCCGAATGGTCGGCTCGGGATCGGGATAAAAGAACGGCGAATGGAGACTGGGGGGCTTGCCCGGGCCTGCCATGCGGCTTTGCGGGACCGCGCCGAGCCAGAGCAGGCAGATCGGGATCTTGTCCTCCGTTCGCCCGAACAAACCGAAATCTTCGCCGCCCATTTGCGGCTGCTCCCTGGCCACGGCCTCCTGGCCCAGCCAGTTTTCCAGAACGCCCGCCCACCGCTTCGTCAATTCCGGATCGTTGTAGGTCGCTGGGGTAAACTCCTCCTCCTTCAATTGCACGGTCGGCAGGCGGTCCTCCGGAATTCCCGCGGCCAGGGCCATGTTCCGGGTGACGCGCTCAATCCCGCTGAGCAGGTTGCTGCGCACCGTGTCGGAATAGGACCGCAGCGTGAGCTGCAGTTTCACTTCGTCCGGAATGATGTTGTGCTTCGTCCCGCCGTGGATCGACCCGACGGTTAGCACCCCAGGTTCGCCCGGCGGTTTCTCCCGGCTGATCAAGGTCTGGAGCGCCACGATGGTTTCCGCGGCCAGAACGATCGGATCCTTCGTGAGATGGGGATAGGCCCCATGCCCGCCCAGGCCGCGGATGGTGATATCGACAGAATCCACATTCGCCATCACATAGCCGGGCACGTAAGCCACCCGGCCCGCCGCCAAATCGGCATTCACATGCAACGCCAGGCAGTACTGCGGCTTGGGAAACCGGCTGAACAAGCCATCCTTCAGCATCGCCCGCGCCCCCATCCCCCGCTCTTCCGCCGGCTGGCCAATAAACACCAGCGTCCCGCTGAACAGATTCGAATGCGCCGCCAGGAACCGCGCCGCGCCTGTGAACACGGTCATATGCATGTCATGGCCGCACGCATGCATCACCGGCACCTCCTCCCCCGCCAGATTCGTTTGCTTCCGTTGACTCGCGTAGGCCAGCCCGGTCTGCTCTTTAACCGGGAGCCCATCCAGATCAGTGCGGACCAGCACCACCGGCCCCGGCCCGTTGCGCAGCACTCCCACCACGCCGTAGCCGCCCACCCGCTCGGTCACTTCGAATCCCGCCTCCCGCAGCTCCCGCGCGATGCGCTGCGAAGTCTTCTCCTCCAGGAGCGAGAGGTCCGGGCTTTGGTGCAGATCCGTGTAAAAACGCTGCAAGCGCGGCAGATCTTCCTGCACCGCGCTGCGCACCAGATCCGTGGCGGCGCCAAATGAAGTCCCGGAAAGAATGGAGAATCCCAGCAGAGCGGCGTTTAAAGCTTTCATGCGTTGTGGCTGCCGGACTTTATGGGGCCGCGCGCCGCGAGCCAACCCAGAAAACTGCGCGTCTTTAGCCTCCGTTAAAGACCGCTAAGAGCCTGCCTGGGCAAATGCCCGATAAATCCGGAGCTGACCGAAGCTGTACCGGCCCCCCAGCGATTCCACCGCTCCGGTCAGGTTCGCAAAACCGAATTTCGCAAATGCCTGCCGGAGTTCTTCCTGAGCTTCGGCGCTGAAAAAACGGCCAATTTCCAAACGCCGCCCCGCTTCGATCGCGCTCACCACATGCTGGTAAATCGTGCCCGGCGTCAGGTCGCGGATTACGGCAATTTCGTCGATCGATTTGCCCTCCTCCAGCAACCGCAGCGTCTCGCCCGCAGAGTCATTCACCGGCCGCAACGCCGCCGTCCGGGCTCTGGGAACTTCCACGGGAGCAACGGGCTCGGGCCGAATCTGCGGGTTCTCGCGCAAATAATCGGTGACCGCCGCGAGGAAGACCTCGCCGAACTCCTCGAACTTCCGCTCGCCCACCCCGGGAACCTGGCGGAACTCCTCCGCCGTGCGGGGATAATCGCGCGCCATGCAACGCAACGCGACATCCGAGAACACAATATACGCGGGCACCCGCCGCTCGTCCGCCAGCCGTTTGCGCAGGTCGCGCAATTTCGCGAATAATGCCTCGTCGCACTCGATGCTTCCCGCTCGGGTAGCCGTGGGCTCCGAAACTTTCTGGGCGCGGCTGAGCATGACCGGACGGCGCGTCTTGAGCGCAGCGCGGCCATCCTCGGTCATCTCCAGCACGTTGAAACGTTCGGGGTTTTGCCGCAGCAGCCCGAGGCGGACCAATTCCCGGCCGATCACCGCCCAGTCCTGGCGCGAGTGCTCGCTGCCAATCCCATAGGTCGACAGCGCGTCATGCCCCCACTTCAACAGCTTCTCGGTTTTCGCGCCGGTCAGCACTTCCGCCACATGGCCCACGCCCACGCTGAATCCGCTCTTCTCCCGGATGCGATAGACGCACGACAGAAACTTCTGAGCGGACACCGTCGCATCCCAGGCCTCGGGCGGCGAAATGCAATTGTCGCACGCCCCGCAATTCTCCGGCTCGAATTTCTCCCCGAAATAGTTCAGCAGATAGCGGCGGCGGCAGCCGCTCCCCTCCGCGTAATGCACCATCAGTTCCAGTTGGGCCCGCGCCGCCTCGCGCTCCTTCGGATCGGGCTTTTCCTCGATGAACCGCTCGTACTTCGCCCGGTCTCCCGCGCTGAACAGCAGCAGGCAATCCCCCGGCAACCCATCCCGCCCCGCCCGCCCGGTCTCCTGGTAGTAGCTCTCCACATTTTTCGGGAGATCGTAATGGATCACGTAGCGGACGTTCGGCTTGTTGATCCCCATGCCGAAGGCGATGGTCGCGCAAATCACCCGCACGTCATCCCGCAGGAATGCCTCCTGCTGCCGGGCGCGCTCCGTGCCTTCCATCCCGGCATGATACGGCGCGGCAGCGACGCGATCTTCATTCAAACGTTGCGCGATATTCTCCGCGCTCTTCCGCGACTGGCAGTAAATGATCCCGCTCTCGTTCCGTCGCCGCCGGATGAATTCGAGGATCTGCTCGTAGGCCCCCGCTTTTGGGCTCACCGTATATTTGAGATTGGGCCGATTGAAGCTGGCCGCATAAAACTTTGGGGTTCGCAGTTTCAACTGCGCGGCAATGTCCTCCCGCACCCGCGGCGTCGCCGTGGCCGTCAGCGCCATCATGGGCGCTTGCGGGAAGCGTTCCCGCACGCTGGCCAACTGCCGGTATTCCGGCCGGAAATCATGCCCCCATTCACTGATGCAATGCGCCTCGTCGATCGCCAGCAGGCTGACGTTCCAACGCGCCAGGCTGTCCGAGAATCCCGGCATCATCAACCGCTCCGGCGCCACATAGAGCAGCTTGAACTGGCCATTCTCCAAACCGCGAAAACGCTCGCGGGCCTCTCCCGGCTCCAGGCTCGAATTCAGAAAGGTGGCGGCGATGCCGGACGCGGTCAGCGCATCCACCTGGTCTTTCATCAGAGCGATCAGCGGGGAGATGACCACGGTCAATCCGGGCTTCGCCAGCGCCGCTAATTGGAAGCAGAGCGACTTGCCCCCTCCCGTCGGCAACAGCACCAGCAAATCATTCCCCGCCAACGCGTCGCCCACGATTTCAGCCTGGAGCGGGCGAAAGGCGGAAAAGCCAAAATACTTTTTGAGAAGGATCAGGAGGTTTTCGGAGCCCATCGAGGGGCGGATATAGCGCACCTCTTGCCGAAACGCGACAAATTTAAACAAAGCGGGCGACAACCTTGCTAAAAGTGAAAACGGCACGCCCTCTGCTAACTGTCAAAAAGGTTATGAAAGTTTTGCGCGAATACAGTCGGTTAATTGCGGTTTACGGGAGTTTCGTGGCCTTTATGGCCGTGGAGGCGGCGGTGATCTTCATCGTCTACCGCCACCTGGGCATTATCTAACTCATTCTCAAAGACCAGAACGCCTGCGTCCCTGGCTGATCTGGGCGTCCTGCTGCGGGATCGGGCTCCTCTGTTGTCGGGGCCCTGAAACCGTTGCTCCCGCCCGGCGTCAAGCCGCTTGAACCGCTTGAACGGCCACGTAGTTCCTCTTCCCCTTTCGCAAGAGCAAGTATCTCCCAAAAAGGAGATCCTGGCTGGTCACCGTCCGTTGCACATTTGCTTCGCGCTGGTTGTTCAGGTAGATCCCGCCCCCCTCCAGATCTTTCCGCGCTTGCCCCTTGGAAGCGCACAACCCCGACTCCACCAGCAGGTCCAAGAGCGACAAACCCGCTCCATCAAGGCGCGCCCGCACCACTTCCTTGGTGGGCACTTCACCGATGATGTCGCGGAACGTGCCTTCAGAAATTCCTTCCAAGCCGCCGCCAAATAAAATCTCGCTCGCCCGGATGGCTTCCGCCGTCGCGCTGGGACCGTGAATCAGGTCGGTGGCCGCCTTGGCCAGCGCTTTGTGCGCCACCCGCGCTTCGGGCTTTTCCGCGTGCTGACGCTCCAACTCCGCCACTTCTTCCCGCGACAGAAACGTGAAATATTTTATCATCCGGATCACATCCCGGTCGTCCGTCCGAATCCAGAACTGATAGAAGCGATAAACGCTCGTCTTTTGCGGATCGAGCCAGACCGCGCCCGCCACCGTCTTGCCGAACTTGCTGCCGTCCGCATTCGTGATGAGCGGCAAGGTCAGGCCAAACACCTGGGCGCCGATCTTTTTCCGGCAGAGGTCAATCCCCGCCGTGATGTTGCCCCACTGATCGCTCCCGCCAATCTGCAGCTCGCAATTGAACTGCTTCCGCAGTTCATAGAAGTCGAACGCCTGCAGCAGCATGTAGCTGAACTCCGTGTAGCTGATCCCCGTTTCCCGATCCTCCATCCGCGCCCGCACGCTCTCCTTCGCCACCATCATGTTCACGGAAAAGTGCTTCCCGATATCCCGGAGGAAATCCAAAAAACTGATCGGCGCGGTCCAATCCGCGTTATCCATCAAGCGAGCCGGGTTCACCTTCGAATCGAAATCGAGCAAGCGCGCCAGCTGTTCCTTCACCCGGCTGACGTTGTGGTTCAGCAATTCGCGCGTGAGCAACTGCCTTTCCGCGGACTTCCCGCTCGGGTCGCCGATCAGCCCGGTGGCCCCGCCCGCCAAAGCGATCGGATGATGCCCCGCGAGCTGAAAGCGGCGCAGCGCCAGCAGCGGCACCAGATTCCCCACGTGCAGGCTGTCCGCCGTCGGATCAAACCCGCAATAAAGCGTCGTGGGCTGCGCGCTCAACCGCTTCGGCAATTCCTCGAGATCGGTGCAATCCGCCACCAAGCCGCGCCACTGCAATTCTTCAATAATGTTCATCTACGAATCGCCTTAGATAACCGGAAAGGCCGCCCGATGGCAAACGCCCGCTCAGAAGCCTGTTCGCAACGGGCACCAGGAACCGCCCGGACGTTATTTGCCGGGCGCTGGAAACCCGAGATTCTCCGCCATCACTTTTTCCAGTTGCACGCTCGTTTCGATGGCGCCGATGGAAGACCCCTCCTCAAAATAGAGCTGCGGCAGATTCCCGCTTTTCACCAACCGATAGACCGTCAGGTAAATATTTACGTCCGCCCGGATCTGGTTGTCGATCGCCGGGTTGCGCAGGGCCTCCTCCAGATTGCTGCTCCCGACCAGCTTTTCAGCGTACGCCTTCGCTGCGGAAATCTCCGGCGGACGTTCCGGCTCGTAAATCCATTCCGTAAACTCCTCAAATTTGGCCGGGTTCGCGTGGAACACCGCCAATCCCAGGCGCGCGTAGGCGCACGCCCCTTCGTGCGCGGGCGGTGTTTTCTTCACCGCCGGATTGCAGTTCGAGTCCAGGGGCAGCGGCAGCGAAACAACCACCAACTGATCGGGATATTTCCGCCGAAAATCGCGCAGCAAATGCTGCAAATCCCGGCAATGCTTGCAGGTATAATCGAAAAGCTTGGCCATCCGCTTGGGCGCATCCACCGGCCCGCTGATCGGCAGTTGCGTCACATCGAGCGTGAACCGCCCATCGATAATCGTGAACTTGGTGCTCCGCGCGGACGCGGTCGTGGGAACCGCGGACGCATTCGTCGCAAGCGCTGCAATCAATCCGTTTGTGGCCATGTTCGTCCCGGCCGCGGGAGCTGCGGAGGACGGTGTGGGAGATGTGGAAGTCGACGAAGGGGCGAGCGGCGCAAGATTCGTCGCTGCCGGCACTGGAGCGTTACTGCGGGTCGCGCTCGCGATCTGTTTTGGCCCGCGTTCCGGGCCAAACGTCTGCACCGCCGCCAAAGCTGCCACCCCGGCGAGAGCAAAAGCCACCCCGAAAGCCGGTCGAACCGCAGGCAGCGGCGCGTTCTTCAGCAAGAGAAGGGCGGCCAGCACGCCCGCCGCATGGGCCGTCATGCAGAACTTGCAGAAGGCGCGCAATTGAAACGTCTGCACGCCCACAAACCAAAGAGCGGCAAACAGCACCAGCAACGCCAGCGGAAACACCAGATTCCAGCGCACCCGGCCCGGACGCACCAAGCCCAGCAGCGCCAGATAAGCCGGAATGGCAAAGATGCTCACCGGCAGCCCAAAAACATACGCCCACCGGCTGCTCAGCACCTTGTCGCAACCCGACTCCGGCCCGCACCCCGGCACACCCCCACCCTGGAACGAATTCCAAGCCAGAAAACCTGCGATCGCCAGCGCGACCGCCAGGCACGCCCGAATCAGCCAGAGATCAGAGGATGGCAACCCCTCCCTGGGCAAGCTGCTTTGTTTTGGCACGCGCGCACCATACCGAAGCCGGGGCGCGTCGGCTAACCAATTTGCGGCTGCAACGGCGGGGCTACGCGCGCCAGCGCCCGCCTCCGCCAGAACTTGAAAATCAAAATCCCGAGCACCAACGCAACCAGGCCCAGCGCGAAAAACGGCGCCACGATTGCGGTGATAGAAGCCAGGATCGATCCGCCCAGTTCCGCCGTCGCGACCAACGGATTACCCAGCCCGCCCGTCCCGGCGAACGACACCGCCCGGGCCAGCACCGTCCCAGCCTGCACCCCGCCCGCCACTCCGCCCCCGGCGATCACCGCCAGGGTCCATTTCAAAAACGGGCTCACATCCGTCACCACCGAAGCCGTCACGATCGTCCCGGCCACCACCGCCGCCGGCGTCGCCAAGGTATCCAGAAAATGATCCAGCCAGGGAATGTAATAGCCGCCCACTTCGAGCGCTGTCGCCAGCCCAAAAGCCACCAGGGCCGCGGGCGACCCGATCCAGGCAAAACTCGGCGCCAGGTGCAAATGCCCGGCGTTCGCAGCCACACTCATGACGAGCAACGGCACAAACACCCGAAATCCACACGCCGCGCTCAGCCCCACGCCTACGCAGATGCTCAAAAGTAGTTCCATACCGGCCCTTTCAATACACAATACACTTCACCCGAGTTGCGGAAAAGATGCCCCAGTCCTGCCCGTTGACAACCGCCTCGTTTCGTAGCTGTCGTCCCGGTCGGAGCGATGATCAAAGCGCTCCAGCTCAAGTTGCTGGGGCGTTGGGCCGCAACGTCAGACCATCACCTGACTCGATGGCTGGCCATGAATCCGGACCGGCGGACGCTTGCTGACGCGCGCGGCTCTTTTTGGCGACGGGTCCGAAGTCATTTGGAAACGCCTGCCCGAGAAGTCGATCGACGCTTTCAGGGAGACCGACCATAGCACCCGGCGCTGCGCTGTTTCCGGGGAAAATGGCGGGCGCTGGGCGCAGACCCCGGCTAGGCAAGGGATAGCCGTTTGCCCCGCTCCCTAACCCTGAATCAGCCCTAAAAATTGAGTTTTCCTCGAAATGAATTTCACGAATGATGGCTGACATGGCCCAAGTCGAAGAATCTAGGCCCGGCACGTCCGTATCCGGGGCTGACGCTGAGGAGAGATCCTCGGCCGCGATGATTGCCGAGCTTTACGGGGAACTGCGCCGGCTGGCCGCGGCCAAGATGGGGCGGCTGGCGCCAGGACAAACCCTGCAAGCGACAGCACTGGTGCACGAGGTCTATTTGCGGCTTTCGAAGGAGCCGTCCCAAAGGTGGGACAATCGCGGACATTTTTTCGCGGCGCCCGACGAAGCGATGCGGCGGATCTTGATCGAGCAGGCGCGGAAGAAGGCAGCTTTGCGCCCGGGCGGGGGCAGCGATCGACTGTCCCTGGACGAAGTCGAGGTCCAGGCGCCGGAACCGGAAGAGCGGCTGCTGGAGGTCGACGGGGTGCTGGCGGAACTTCCAAGGGGTCAGAGTATCAGATTGCTGCAAGGGGATATTTTGCATTTTCGCGACGAGGCCAAGGAAGGAGCCGGACTGACCCGGGCCCTTTTTCGACCTCGCTCACGTCTTTCAATCTCGACAGAAAGAGGGGTTGAGTAGCTCAATTAACGCGTGACAATGAAGAGCGCACGATTCTCACCCACTCGCTGCTCCGTTTTTAGCAAGTCGGTTCTGCAATTCGTGGGCAGATTCTGTTCCAAATTTCTCCTACAGCAGTTCCTCTGGGTTTCCGCCCTGACCGGCATCGCCGCACCAGGCGACATCGATCCGAGCTTTGAAGTGTCCCTCAATGAATATCCCTGGGGCATCAGCTTGCTGCCCGACGGAAAAATGTTACTGGGAGTCGATCGCTCTCTCCTAATGCTCAAACCGAATGGTGAAGCTGATCTCAACTTCAATCTGAGTGCAGATAACGTTTTCCTCGCAAGCTCCGTAAGGTGGGACGATTCTCTTTTTCTTGGGGGCTCGTTTACCGTGCTGAACAATAGATGGCACCGTCGAATTGCTGTTATCAGTGAACGCGGAATTCTTGATGAAACATTTCAATCCGGGAGCGAAGGGGGAATTTCAAATTCCGACGGCAGCGGAGGCAACTTCGCTCATGTTTATGCTACAGGCATCCAGCGCGATGGTCGCATCCTAATCGGAGGTCAATTCACGCACGTCGCTGGCTTACCCCGCAGCTATTTCGCGCGCCTGGAACCGAACGGGGACGTGGACAAACAATTCGATCCGGGGCCGAATGCTTGGGTTTGGACCACATCGGTCCAAGCAGATGGCAAAATCATTTTGGGAGGAGCATTCAGCGCTTTAAGCGGTTCTCGACGGACCGCGATCGCGCGTCTTCATGAAGACGGTTCAGTCGATTCATCTTTTAACGCCAAACTAAATGATCGATCCATAGTAGGCACCACGGTTATTCAGCCCGACGGCAGGATAGTCATTGCCGGATCCTTCACTAATGTTGGTGGAGTTTCTCAACAACGGCTTGCTCGGTTAAATTCTGACGGGAGCCTAGATGCGTCGTTTCACGCCCAAGTCGATGCCGCCGTTTCTACCATCGGTCTGCAAACGGACGGAAGAATCCTTGTAGGCGGCTTCATTAGTGAGGTGAATGGGGCTCAGCGGCGCGGAATTGCTCGACTGAATACGAATGGAACATTAGACGAGGAGTTCAATCCCCGACTCGGCTTTGTCAATGCCCCGGCAGTTTTAGGGATTGCGCTCGAACAATACGGAACCGTGGTGATCTCTGGATACTTCGACCATGTTGGCGACGTCGCTCGGAGAAACATAGCGCGATTAAACAATGGCTTTGTTGACGAGAGGCTCTTCTTGCAAACACAAGATCGAATCCTGTTGATTCGACGCGGCTGCCTTCCAGAAGCGCAGGATGTGGCATTCAGTCTGTCCCTTGATGGTGGGAAGAGCTGGTCTGACCTGGGGTGGGGAAGCAGGATTACTGATGGTTGGGAGCTGAGAGGGCTTTTATTACCCCCCGCAGGAACCATTCGAGCCAGAGGTCGAATAGTAAGTGGAACCCACAATGGCTCTTCGGGGATATTCGAAAAGCAAGCCGCTTTTGATTTTTCTAAACTCGTTTTGATTCGGAGTGCAGCATTGGAGCGCAACGGGACCTTCCGCACTACGTTTACAGGCGCTCCCAAAGAAAGGTATGACGTGTTAACCAGCTCCACTATCGATGCTCCGCCGGAGGGTTGGAAACTGTCAGAGCCTGTCTGAAAACTCCGGTTAAAAAAAAACTAAAGAAAACTGAAGAAAT
>CAZMKE010000055.1:0-33005 GCA_964566945.1 uncultured Verrucomicrobiota bacterium
TCAGTATTTTCAAACCGGCGCTTTTCCACCATTTTCACGCCGCCGCTAACAGTGATGCATAAAATGTCCCAAGAATGAAGGACAAGAGGAAGCAAACACGATTCTCCGAAGATTTGTGTCGCGCAGAATCGGGCTAGCGACCCAGGTCCAACCATGCTCAAGTTTGTTCGTTTGAATCAGAACTTTTGCGGGGTAGAGCATCTCACCCTGAACAATCTTTGGAATCTCGGTTGAATTTGAATGCGACGAGCTATGAGCAGGAATTTGCGCACATTTCGTTGGATCTGGATGGTGGTATTTATTTTGAGCAGCAGGGCGCAAAACGTGCCCCGCAGCATAAACTATCAGGGAAGGCTGACCGACCCTCAAGGTGTGGAAGTGCAACAGCACGATTATTCACTGAGCTTTAGCGTTTATGACGACCCTCAGGCCGGTAATTTGATTTGGGGTCCCCAAACGCGGCAAACAGCAGTGGTTAAGGGCTCTTTCAACGTCCTCCTCGGTCCGAAGGACGACAGGGGCAATGAACTTGCTGGGGCTTTTGGTAGTTCAAACCGGTGGGTGGAGATTACGGTGGACGGGAACAAGATTTCTCCACGTCAGCAAATCTTGAGCGCACCTTACGCTTTCGAAGCGATTCATTCTGTTCAGGCGGATTCTGCAAACCGGGCCGCTACGAGCGGCAGCGCCGATCGAGCGGCGAACGCGGATCAGGCTGGTCGTGCAACCGTCGCGGATAGGGCGACCACGAGCGACACGGCAAACACCGCTCTCAATTCGCAGAAGTTGAACGGTCAGGATTGGAGTGCGGTTTTCGACTCGAATGGCAAGATTGATGGCGCTCTGCTAAAGGATGCCTCCATTCCGGCGATCAAGCTGGTCCAACCTCCCGCCGCCGGGGTAAAGTTTAGCCGGATTTCTTCCGTTGACGTCAGTTCGTTAAATTTTAATGATGTTTCCAATCTGTCCGTAAATCTGATTACCACGGGTGGGCCGGTCGAGATTTCATTGATCTCCTCAGGCGTGTTCGCCCAGGGAGGAGAATCCTATATCAGCGTTACCCACGATTCTTTTGGCCCAACGGCTTATGCAACGGTTGGTCTCTCGATCGACGGCGGTTCTGTGGTGGATGCGCAGGTGATTGCGGATGGCCACGATAGGGGTGAAATCCGAGTGCCGGCCTCTTCAATACGCTTCGTGGTCGAAGCGTTACCTGCAGGATCACACTCTTTCAAAATTCTGGCCCACATGGACCAAGCCGGAACGCATGTCTCATTTCAGAACGTTCGCTTGATGGCACGAGTCCTTTAGGCCGACTCAGAATTATTGCAGCAGGAAATAACCCGAACAAGCTCTGCTGTCGCAATTTCTGTTCAGGGTGAGGTTGCTTCGAATTGACGGACAGGGAATTGGGCGAACAATGAACTATCGAGCGCATGAAAGAAACACCTGTCAAAACGCGACGCAAATTCGACGAAACCTTCAAACGGGAAGCGGTTCAGAATTGGCTGCAGAGCGGCAAATCCGCCGAAGTGATCGCTGAGGAACTCGGCCTTCAAGCCAATCAACTTTACGCGTGGAAGAAGGCCTTCGGCCTTGGAGCCGCTGGTCTTCCAGCGGCGGAGAGGCCGAAGGCTGGCGCCACGGCCGATCTCCAGGCGCAACTGGACGCTGCCCGGCGTGAAATCGCGCGCATCAGTGAGCAGCGCGACATTTTAAAAAAAACGTTGGGTATTCTCTCCGAACCGTCCTCGAACGCTTTGAACGGGTTCAAGCGATGAAAGACTCCTATTCGATCCTTGCCCTCTGTGAGAATCTGCAAGTCTCTCCCAGTGGGTTTTACGATTGGCGAAAACGCGAGAAATCCCCGGGCCCGCGCGCTCGCGAAGATGCAACGCTCGCCCAGGAGATCCAGCAAATCCATGAGCGCAGCCGCCAGACCTATGGCAGCCCGCGCGTCGTGGCCGAACTCCGCAACCACGGAAAACGCCATGGCCGCAACCGCGTCCGCCGTCTGATGAATGAAATGGGCCTGTGCGGGCGCCAGAAGGGCCGCTACCGCGTCTAAACCACCGACAGCAACCATGACGAGCCCATCGCTCCCAACCGCCTGGCCACGGCGCCCAAACCCACCCGGCCCAACCAGATTTGGGTGGCTGACATTACCTGCATTGAGACTGCCGAGGGCTGGCTTTACCTCGCCGCCATTCTGGCTCTTTATAGCCGGAAGATCGTGGGCTGGGCCATGAGCGAGCGGATCGACACCCCCCTCATTTTAAAAGCTCTGGCCATGGCACTCTTGCACCGGCAGGCCCCGGCGGGTTTACTCTTCCACTCCGATCGCGGCGTCCAATACGCCTCCGCCGACTACCGCGCCGCCCTCGCCAAAGCCAACCTGACGGCCTCCATGAGCAGAAAGGGTAACTGCTACGATAATGCCTTCATGGAAAGCTTCTGGAGCACGCTCAAAATGGACCTGATCTACCGCCGTGAATTCGCCACCCGCGCCGAAGCCAAAAGCGAAATCTTTGACTATATCGAAGTGTTCTACAATCGCCAGCGTTCCCATACCGCGCTGGCCAGCCTCTCGCCGTTTGACTTTGAACTCATAAACCAATAACTAATTACCCGGATTCCCCATCCGTTTTTTCGAAGCATGCCCAGGGCTTCGATCATTGCGCTTGAGAAGGTTTGCAGCCTGCTGCTTTGGATGGCAATGATCTTTGGGCTTGTTTGCCGTAGCCGACGGCGGATTAAACTGGTAGATCTCTCAACGGGCTTTCGCCAGGATGCCTGGAAATTCCGAGTTTGTTGAGGAGTGATCCATCGCTTGAATATTTTAATGATCATCGTTGTGCTCTCATTTTTCAATTGTCGGAACCTTTGCGCAATCCCCCTAAAGCATAGTCGACCTGAATACTTGGTCCGTCGGTGGGGCACCGAACAGAGATTGCCCAGCAATCAGGTGCAGTCAATTGGACAGAGTGATGACGGTTACCTGTGGGTGGGAACGAATGATGGGTTGGTGCGATTCGACGGGGTCCGGTTCGTCGAAGTCTACGATGCTTTGGTTCCCCAGCACATGGGCGTGACCGCTTTTGCCCGGGACCGAATCGATGGAGGCATCTGGATTGGGACTACGGAAGGCCTCTTCCGATACCGAGATCGTAAGTTCGAGCGCTTCGGTGTGGCGCAAGGCCTGCCGCACCGAAAGGTTTGGCGTCTCTTCCCGGCAAGAAATGGCGATCTGTGGATGGAAACGGAGGTGGGAACTGCGCGTCTCAAGGGCGGGGAGATCACGCTGTTCGGAGGTGAGCAAGGGTTGAAACAGGATGGCGACCGGTTTCAATGGGCTGCCGAGGGGCCGACTGGCCTGGTTCTTTTAGGCAGGGGGATTTGGCGACGAAAGTGGGATGGGGAACTTCAGCGGTTGGAGAACTACGACTTTCCCGGGCTCGCGAACAGCCTGTATATAACCGCCGTGCGCCAGTCTGCAAAAGGCGAATGGCTGATCGGAACCGACCACGGGGTCGTTCGAGGCACAGAGGGGCACTGGGAGAATTTAGGAGAGGAAGGTATGACCGACGGTTGGGTGAATTGCCTGCACGAAGACGCCGTTAACGGAATTTGGCTCGGTGCTCGGGACAGCCGGCTATACCGCCGAGGGGAAGCGGGGTGGGAGGAAGTAGATATCGATATTAGCCCCCGCCGCGACGGGATCAAAGCAATTTTCAACGACGCAGAGGATAATCTTTGGATCGGGACGAGCGAAGGACTCGTTTGCGTGCGGCCTCGCACCGTTCAGGTCTACGCGAGAAGCGATGGACTCCCCACAGAGGACATCCATTGTCTCGATGAGGGACGTGACGGATCTCTTTGGGTGGGAACAGAGGTGGGTATCGCGGTCTGCAAAGATGGCATGGTCGAGCCATTTGCTGATTACCCCTTGTTCAAAGCAAAGGCAGTTCACGGAATCGCTGCCGAAGGCAAGGGAGCGGCTTGGCTTAACCTGGATTATTTAGCGCGCGTCACCCGATCGAATGAAGGGAAATTTGTTGTGTCGGATTTGCAAGTGGCAAATTGGATGGGCGGATTGCAGGCAGTTCACGTGGACGAAAGCGGGAGGGTCTTGCTTGGAACTCCGACCGGAATTTATGAGGTGAAGAGTGGCCGGGTGGAGCTCTTAAAACGTTCAACCGGTGCGGAGGGCTTTTTCGCTGACCGCCGGGGTCAACTTTGGTTCGCAAATGGCGCCAGCGTGGAGCGAGCTGACAGCGCCTTTTCAGAGGTGGAAAGACCTCTTCTCCATCGAGCTCCGGCCAAGATTCATGCCGTTTGTGAGGATTCGGAGGGTGCGTTTTGGATCGGGACCGAAAAAGGGCTGCTTCGTGGCGGAAAGGCACCGTTCACCTACGATACGCACCGAGGTTTGGTTGAAGACCGTGTAAATCAGGTTTTAGACGATGGTTTGGGATTTCTATGGCTCGGTGGTATGCGAGGCATCTACCGCGTTTCGCATACCGAGCTAAAGCGCGTGGCCACGGGCGAACTGGACCGAGCTCATCCGATCCGCTTTAGCGAGTCCGACGGAATGTTGATGTGCGAAACTTCCGACGACTTCAACTCAGCCCGCAAAACAAGGGACGGTCGCCTATGGTTTGCGACCCGAAAGGGCCTGGCGGTGATCAATCCGGAAAGCGTCCGCGTGAGCGAGAAGTCGCCGCCAGTACTGATCGAGGATGTCTTGGCCGATGGTAAGAGTGTCCTACACGATTCAGGAAATCCAGACCACCGCTTAGCGGCGATTGCAGGCAGCTCAGCGGATCGGAGCGCTGTGCAGATTCCTCCCGGAAAAGGCCGGGCCATAGAGGTGCGGTTTACCGCCAATACTTTTGTCGCACCGGAGAGGGCCATTTTTAAGTACAAGCTGGACGATTACGACCATGATTGGTGTTATGTCCGTTCCGAGCAGCGTACTGCCCCGTACACGAATCTGCGACCGGGCAAATACGTTTTCAAAGTTTGCGCGTGCAACAGCCGTGGCTATTGGAACGACACAGGAGCAAGTCTGCAATTATCAATACTTCCGACCTTCACAGAAACGACCTGGTTCCCGGTCTTCTGTGCTGCAGGCGTGCTTGGGCTCGGTGTCGGGTTCGTTATCTGGCGGCTGAGTTGGCAAAGGCGTGCACTTAAAGCGGAACGTTTAGCTGCCCTGGAACAGGAGCGTGCTCGGATCGCCCGCGACTTGCACGATGACTTGGGGTCCAGCCTCAGCGGCATCGCACTTGAGTTGGAGGCCGCGAAAACGCGAGGCATGGTCGATGGCAATCAATTGCCAATCTTGGCGGCAGAAACGCGAGAATTGGCGCACAAAGTACGTGAGCATGCCTGGGCCACGAATCCCCGCTGTGACACGACCCAAAGCATCAATACCTTTTTGGCCGAACTGGCCGAACGAAATTGCCAATCGGCCGGACTGTCTTGCCGGCTCGATTTGCCATCGGGTACCGGGCCATCTGCCGTATCAGCGTCTATCCGGCGCGAGTTGCTGATCGTGGCAAAAGAGTGCCTGGTAAATATCCGAAAGCATGCAAGGGCGAAAACCGTCTCACTGAAGCTTGATGTTTCCGACGATTTTCTTGAAGTCAGTGTGATCGATGATGGTATTGGCTTCGACACAAGAGAAAGAAGAGGGGGATCCGGCCTAATCAATTTACAAGAGCGCGTCGAAAAGCTCTCGGGGACTTTCAGTGTGAGCAGCATTCCGGGCCATGGAACGACGATTATTGCTCGTTTTCCCATGCCTTAAAGCTGATAATCAGGACTGCTATGCCGATGGAAAAGAAGATCCGGGTTGCACTTGTCGATGACAAGGCAGCTTTCCGGCGAGGGATGGGGGCTGTGCTCCAATTGACGCACAACCTGGATTGCTGCGGCGTGTTCGGAGCGGGTGAGGAGGTAATCCCGGATCTTGTGGCCTTGAAGCCGGACGTCGTCTTGATGGATCTGAATCTTCCGGGCGTTTCAGGAATCGAATGCACCCGGGAACTGAAAAAGAGGGCTCCCTCGATCCAGATTGTCATGCTTACGATCGAAGAGGATACGAGCAAGGTATTTGCCGCTTTGAGAGCGGGCGCTTCCGGCTATCTGCTGAAAACGGCAAATCCCAATGAGATTCTCGCGGCCATCGAATTGGTAGCGGCAGGCGGGTCGCCAATGTCCGCATCGATTGCCCGTTGCGTGGTTGAATCCTTTCACGGGGCACCGGAACCCAGCCCTCAGCTGGAGTCCCTCAGCCCGCGGGAAAAGCAGGTCCTGGAACTGATTTCCCAAGGGAGAAGACACAAAGAGGTGGCTGCTGAGTTGAACCTGAGCGTCGCAACCGTCCAGACGTACCTCCGCCGCATTTACGAGAAACTCCAAGTCAGATCACAGTCGGAGGCCGTGGCGAGGCTCTTTCGGTGAAGTAGATCGGCTCCAGGCTACTGGCGCGTGCCTTGATGGGAATCCGCGCGGTTGGCGTCTTTCCGTCTTTCCCCATTTTGTACGCAGTTCATCCGACTAAACTCCGGGCGCACAAGCGTTAAGCTTGCAGGCAATGCGCGACCGATGATTTAAGCACAGGGCGGCCCAAACTTGAGCCGAAACGTCGTGATAATTTGGTGACCCAATGAATTCTACTGTCAGATCGCTTTTCGTTTTTGCCATGCTCGTTGTCACTGGAATTGGGCAAACGGTTCCGGAACTCATCAACTACCAAGGCAAGTTGACTGATGCGCAGGGCTTGGAGGTGCCCGCCAAGGACTACCGGCTGAGCTTCAGTGTCTTTGCGTCGTCGAATGGAACGGACCGGGTATGGGGGCCCCAAACGCTGTCGCGCATCCCGGTGGTGAACGGGAGTTTTAATGTGATGTTGGGCCCGGCCGACGACGTCGGCACCAAGCTCACCTCCGCTTTTAGCGGATCGGATCGTTGGGTGGAGATTACGGTTGATACAAATGTGATATCGCCGCGTCAGCAGATTTTGAGCGCGCCATTTGCTTTCAAGGCGAGCGGACTGTCCGCTAACGCTGTCCTCGATGGCGGCATTACCCTAAAAGACACCTCGACAATCGAATCCGACGGGAGGCTTTACATCCAGTCCAAGAACAGCCAGCCATTGGTTTTGAACTCCGACGCCAATTCTGGCAAGGTTCAGATCGGAAACAATGGGACGACGGATCTCTACGTTACCGGCAGCGTGGAGGCGGATCAGCTCAAACCGAGATCAGACATCACCCTGGAGGATAACCGGACTCTTTTCTCTAAAGGAACGCTGCATCTGCAGGCTTTGAACGGGAAGCCGATTCTGCTTAACGCCGATCCGAACTCGGGCGATGTATATGTTGGATACGATACACGAACTGCCAATTTGCAAGTTACGGGCAATGCGAGGGTGAATGGAGAGCTGCAAGTCGGAAGTCTGCAAGTTGGTGATGTTCTTTCAAACCAGCTACCGATTATTACCGCGTGGGGCAACACCGTGCAGCTGAGCCACAATTTGTCGCAAAGCGCCGTTACGTTGGACGCCAGGACGCGGAGAGTGGGAGATACGCTGAGCGTCCAAGCGTCACTAGCTTTTAACCAGAACATATCTGCGACAAATAGCGACGGCGGACTTGTCGCCTTTCTCCTGCCAGCTACTCACTTGATAGACGTGGCTAAAGTTCCGGGTGCATCTTCAGGCAGCCGTGTTTTATGTGGTTCATGGAAATACCATACGGTGAGAGGGGACCGTTACTTTGGTGATTGCTGGGTGGTCCCTAGCTCAGTGGCCTATGAGGTAATTCTCGAAATTGATGCAAGCCGGATTTCTGATACTCAGTTTACGAGGGGAGCTACGTTAACCGCGAAATTTGAATTCCCGGTTGCGGGTTGGACTGCAACGAAGTAGTGATGATGGATATCAAGGAATGTCTTGAGCTCTTCTGAGAAAGTTTTAAACATTTGCTGAAATTGCGAAAATCGAGAAACGTTCAAACAGAAGATGCGCGTTCCGCAGATAGTGCGAAGATTAGGGTCGTCATTGTCGAGGATTCTGAGGTGGAACGCGAATCTCTGTCGTTCCTCTTGAATCACAACGCACGATTTATCGTGGTTGGCGGTTTCGCAGATGCTGAGTCAGCTCTCGAGATCCTCCCGAATTTGCAACCCGACGTAGTTCTGCTGGACATTCACCTGCCAGGCCTGTCCGGGATCGAAATCCTTCCCGTCCTCAAAGCATCATTGCACTCAGCGCGAATCATGATGCTAACAGTATTTGAGGATCATGAATCCATTTTCGATGCGCTCAAAGCCGGGGCAAACGGATACGTTCTCAAAAAGAGCCCGCCGACCAAGCTGCTTGAGGCCATTGAAGAGTTGCATGAAGGCGGGGCGCCGATGTCTGCCACCATTGCGCGGCGGGTGGTGGACTGTTTTCATGTTCCGCTAAAAGTTGAGCAACAGCTTGGGCGCCTCTCACCGCGCGAGGACGAGATCCTGGCTGGACTGGCGGAAGGCTTTCTGTACAAGGAGATAGCGGATCGGCTCGGCATCAGCCTCGGCAGCGTGCGGACGTACGTCGGACGGATTTACGAAAAGCTTCACGTTCACTCACGCGCGGAGGCCATGCTCAAAGTAATGCCAAACCCGCACGTGAGATCAAGGCGGTAGCGCTCGAAATCGCCTCGTTCCGGTCGATCGGGAAGGGGAGGGTAGGGTTGCAAGACAATGCTTGCATGGGTGAAAGAAGCGTCGATTATTGTGGGAAAAATCCTGTAAGCCCTTCTGGATCGAGTGAGCACAACTCTTGCGGCAACTGTCCTATTGTTCCTGTTTGCGTTGACGGGTCGACGGAGCAACGCCGAAACATACCCGACGCGAAGTTCGGCGGTGGGCCAGAGCCCGCTCGAAATCAAACCAGGGTTGCGAATTGGACATTGGACCACTGCGGATGGACTGCCCGCAAACCTGATTCAGTGCCTTGCGCAAACCCGGGACGGGCATCTTTGGCTCGGAACGCGAAACGGCCTCGTCTCTTTTGATGGAATGCAATTTTGCATCTTTCGCGACATCACTTGCAGCGCCCTCGCGTCCGACGCGAATGGTTCTTTATGGATTGGAACTCGCGGCGGGCTATTCCTCTGGAGCCAAGGCGTACTGCAGCGGATCGAATTGGGGGTGGATGGAGGAAGAGGCACACCAGCTGTGAGTGCTCTGCATCCGCATGGGGATTTGGGCATGTGGGTGGCGTATGACAGTGCGCTGGCTTGTGTCACTGAGGCAAAGGTCTTTAACGCTCCGGTGATCTTTCCGTTGATCATGCTCGCGGAGGATCGTTCAGGATTGCTCTGGAGCCTTCGGCACACCCTAAGCTCCCCTGTCTTGCTTTGTTGGAACTTCCCCAAGGAACACCTGGAAGACTTAACCGGCGGGGCGGATCTTCCTATCAACGCCCGCTCCATTCTGAGCGATTCTCGAGGAGACATCTGGTTCGGCGGCTTCCACCGAGATGTGCATCGCCACCGGGGCAAGGAAGAAAAGGTATATACGATCACCGGGCCCGACCACGGAGGCCACATCATGGCGATAGCCGAGGATTTGGGCGGTCAGATCTGGATCGGGGGAGATTGCGGGCTTTGGCAGGTCAGCGGGGATTCGCTTCGGCGGGAGGTACTGGTCGATGGCAGCGATTTTCCCAGGGTGCAAACCCTCTGCCCCGATCAAGCGGGAGGCCTTTGGGTAGGCACCCAAGCTGATGGACTGTTTCATCTTTCACCCCGGTCAATGGTAACCCTTGGGAAGGAGGCGGGACTGCCCAATGAAGATGTGTGGACGATCTGCCAAAGCCGTGACGCCAGCGTCTGGGTGGGAACGCAGGGGGGCGTCGCCCATCTGACCGATGCCGGGTCGGAAATCTTTTCGAGGGAACAAGGCTTGGGCTGTCCGCTGGTTCGTTCTATTTGCGAGGACGCGGATGGGCAAATTTGGGTGGGCACTGAGACCGATCCCGCGTACAACCAGCTTGGCGGCTTGCACCGATTGGAAAATGGAAAGTTCGTTCGAATGGGGGCGGCAGAGGGCTTTCCGGGCATCGACATTTCCTCACTGGCACCGACGAAGACGGGCGCACTCTGGATCGCCTGTGGATCTGGCCAGGATTCTCCCGGCAAATTCGTTTCACTTTGGACGAACGGCGTCTTTATTAACTACCCTGCACGCGATGTAAGGGTTCTTTTCCTCGACTCGCATAATGCTTTATGGGTTTCGTGCGTGAGCGACTGGAATTTTCAGCGGGATCATTTGGTTGAATTGCTCACTCTCCCCGCTGGCTATGGCGCTGGCCCCCATGGGGTCTTCCACGAGGACGAGCATGGAGCGCTCTGGATTTGTTCGCAAGCTTCGGGAGTGGTGCGCTACAAGGATGGTCGAGGGGCAGCCGTCACGACCACCAATAGCCTCTGGAGTGATCTCACGTTGTCGCTTTTGGAGGATGATGTTGGCCGGTATTGGTTTGGCAGCCATCACGGAATCTTCTGGGCGGAGAAGGCAGAGCTTAACGAGGTTGCCGCTGGCAAGCGAAAGCAATTGCACTGCGTCCACTACGGCGTGGAAGATGGCATGCGGAGCGAGGAGGGTAACGGTGGATACTCTCCCAATGCCTGCAAAACCAGGGACGGCCGGCTTTGGTTTCCAACCACCAAGGGCGTCGTCGTGGTCGAACCACGCCGAACACTTTGGGACGACAGGCCGGTTGCGCCGCAAATCGAAGAACTGAGCGCGGAGGGTGAAATCCTTTTCAGTAATGTTCCACGGTTTTCAGCGGCGGGACAACTTCGCTTGCCCCAGGCCGGCATCCGGGAACTGCCCGCCGCAACGGGCGGTAGCAGTCAACCAAAACCGCAGCGCCGCCAGGAATTGCGTATTCGCCCGGGCCGCGGGAGTTCTCTCCTCTTTCGCTTCACGGCGGCCGAGTTCAACGCACCCGAGCGTGTTCGGTTTCGCATCCGTCTGAAAGGAAAAGACAAGGATTGGACCGATATCGGCGCGCAACGGTTCGCTCGATTCGACTCTCTCCCTCCAGGGCACTACGCCTTTCAACTGGACGCGGCCAGTTCGCATGGAATTTGGAGCGCGGCGCCGGAGGAGTTCCCGTTTTATCTCACGCCTTTCTTCTATCAGACGGGGATTTTTTACTCCATTTGCGCCGGAGCCCTGGCCTTGGGGGGGGCGGGCATCCAGGGGTATCGCTCCAAGATCCAGCGACGGATTGCGCGACTGGAAAGGGAGGCTGCGGTCGGCCGCGAACGCGAGCGAATTGCGCGGGATCTGCATGACGATCTTGGTGCCAGCCTTACTCGCATCGCTTTGTTGAGCGAGGTCGCACGTCAGCAGCCCACCCTTGAGCAGGCACACTCCAGGATCGAGAATGTGGCCTCCATCTCGCGCGATTTGGTCGATAGCATCAGCGAACTTGTGTGGGCTACGAATCCCAAGTTCGATGATTTTGCCAACCTCGCGAGCTACTTCCGGCGGTATGCGGGGGAACTTCTCGACCCGCTCAATATCGGGCTTGAGTTCGACTCCGCTCAAGACTGCGCCCGGCTGCGCCTGAATGCCGAGTTGCGACGGGACCTTTTCCTGGTTTTTAAGGAAGCACTCAACAACGTCAGCAAACACGCCCATGCTACCCAAGTGCGGGTGAGTCTTCAAATTTGTGAAATCGGCCATGGCGCGGCCCGGACGCTCGAGCTGATCATGTCGCTCTCGGACAATGGAAGGGGGTTTGCAGCGGACACTGTTCTTGAAGGGCGCGGTTCCTCCATGAGTCTGATCGATCGTTCCGGAAAATCCCATCATGGGTTCGCCAACATGCGTGATCGCCTCCAGAAGCGGTCAGGCAAACTCGAGATAAGCAGCGCCCCAGCGAAGGGAGTAACCATTACGGTTACAGTGCCGTTGATTGATCATTACTTTGTTCGGTAAAGGCGACGAGAGACCGTTCACCGTTCCGAAAGCTATTTCGGTCAAGGCTGAGCTTCCTGTCGAATCCAGATTCCGTGGTGGCTGGCGAGCGACTCGAATCTCACTTACACCGCTCTTGGGCGAAAAAGGCGTCCAAGCGTCGGTCTTCGTCGAATATCCTGCCGGTGCCCCTTCGATGCGCACCGTCCACGGCCTGCCGGTAGCGCTGGGCAGCCTCGAGAGGAAAACACTCTTCGCGCGAGGCAGCTAATCCCCGGCTCATGGACAAAATGGACCACCGGGAGGATGTCGCTTGGCTGGCGGCAAGAATCTTCCTGAAAGCGCGGCGCTCCCCTACGATATGCTGAGACTGCCCCACTGAGGCCTCGCCACCAACCGGGACGTGTCCCATGCGTTCACGGACCGGGACGGAAGATTGGTTTTAGTTGTTCGTGTAGGCCACGCATCTCGGCGTCCATCGGGCGACCTTGAGCCGTGAAGGAATCAAGAATGGCAAAACACTTTGCGAGGCTCCTCCTCGCCAGCTGCTGCTCGCCCCGGTGCTGGTGGAAATGGAAGAACTTGAGGTGAGACACCGACAGGTCGCGCGCGGCCTGCGCCGACTGCGGGTTGGCCAGGAGCAGCCGTTCGCGGACTTCCAGACTGCGCTGGAAATGGCCTAAGGCTTGCTCCGCGTCCCCCGGCAACCCGCGACTTGCCAGAAAATCTCCCAAGATGTTCAAACTCACCGACAGGTTGCGCGCGGCGAATTCCGATTCCGGGTCCATCGCGCGGAGCCACGGCTAGGGGATGTTGTCCGGCGGGAGCAGCGCCGCGTAATCAAGGGCCGTGCGTTCAGCGGGTGTGAGGGAACTGCTTCTCCCGGTGCTCCATCTGCGCTGAGACCTCCGCATCCGCAGAGAGGCTGTCCACGCCCGTGAGCCCCTCCGCCCGGAGCCGGGCGAGGTAGTCCGCAGGCCGGATCTCAGAGTGCAGGCCCAGGTATAAAGCCACGCTTTCCACAGCCAGGGTGAAGCCACCCAGCTCCCGCGCGATCTCCCGCGCCGCCGCCCCATCCGCCGCAGCGGTGGAATCGGGCCATTGCCCGCCCGTCTCCACCTGATGAGCCTCGATCAGTCGGGTTGCGTCGTCTTCGCTGAGGGCATCCACGTTGATGAAGGCCGGGGATTGCTGTCGGGAGGCGGGGAGTTTCTCCGGCCCCTCTCGCGTGGTAACGACGACACGGAGCCAATTCCCTTGCGGAAGCTGCGCGAGCTGGGGCTGCGCTAGCAGCGCCGGCTCGGAGACCTTATCCAGAAGGAGCAGGCAGGCGGCACGGCTGACCGGGGTGTCGGTTCCGGGCGGCATCTGCTCGGGCCTTCAACTCCGCCAGCACACGGCGGCCACGGGCCTCGGCGGTTTCATCCGGGCCGGTGGCGAGGGGAATCTGGAGATCAGCGCAGAGTTCGCCCACGAGCGGGAGCATCTCCTTCCTCCTCTCTGCGCCCAGCACCCAGAGGCCGGCGGGGTAACTGTCTGCCCAGCCGTGGGCGTAGGCGGTGGCCAGCTCCGTCTTGCCCTGCCCGCCCCAGGCCGTGCACCGCGGTCACGATGCCGACGGCGCCGAGGGCGAGCTTCTGATGCAGCTCCCTTAGCTCGGTGCCGCGGCCAAGGAAATGGGGATTGAGCCGGCGGAGATTCCCCGGCACGCCGCTGGCGCGACGGGCGCGCTGGATGCGTTCCCACAAGCACGTGCCCAGCGCCGCGACCTTCTCGCGCACAGCAGCCTCACGCAGCGCTGAGACCCCGTGTGGAAACCACGGCTTCAAGTCCACCCAGTTGGGGCGATCGAGAGTGGCGCCCTCCACCTCCTCCACCGATTCTCCCAAATCGGGCGCTCGGCGGAGGTAACCAACTTGCGAGTCACCGCCTCGGCCCATGCGGCATTGAGGCGCTCGTCGCTGTCCGGGGCCTCGACGCAATAGATCGGCGCGACACTGTCGTGCCGCATCAGCGAGTGGACCTGTCGCTTCAGGTATTCCTTCCCAAAGGCAGGGCGGGCTTAGGAAATAATCCGGGAGAGGCACACGAGCAGGATGCGGGAGTGGCGGAGTCCTTCCAGAATGCGGTCTCTCCAGTCATCCATGTCGCGAATCTCCGAGCTGTCGAAGACAATGCGGAGCGGCTCGGTCGAGAAACGGCGGTGATCCGCAAGAATCTCATCCCGTAGCGCCGTCACCCATCCCATTCGTCCCATGCTTCTGCGGTCTATTGTCCTTTCTCGAGTAAGAGATGAAAAGGTCGTAGGCCATTTCAAAAATTTGGCAGGGTCTTGCAATCTCGTCGAGATCGCATTGCCCCTGTTACCGGGTTTGGCTCGGCCTCGCGTTACAATGAGTGACACACGGGATCGAGATTGCTCCATTCCGCCCGCCCGTCGACACGCGCTTCGCTTAGGTAGTTCTCGCGCACCCAGAGGCTGCTCTTTTCGCCTCTGGAGGAATACGTTGATCCAATTGCCCCGGATAGTTGGAAGCCGTTTGGACGGCGAGAATCGCGAGTCGCGCAAAGTCCGATGGCAGCGAAGATGCGTGGCCGGCCGGAAATCGGCCTCAAGTTGGCCGTAGGCCGCAATGGCTCGCAAGTTCTGTTATTCCATTGTCTGGTGGGGGCAAGCCGGCGTCTTTTTTGCCGTTTCACATTTTTCGGATCAATTCGTTGCCTGACACGATTTCTCCGGTGTTGTCGGGTCTCCGGAGTCATCAGACGATGCCTGGTGTTTGACGTTCGCGGAGCGTCCTGTGTCGCCGGCCGGACGGCCCTGGCCCCTCCTTGAATCCTCGGTACGCGTCTGTTGGAGTCCTCTGAGGCGGTCGAACATCTTCCAGAGCCTTCGGTCCAGGAGGGCCTCGGCTGCTAGCGCTCGGGGGATGCTGCAGTATGCTCCAGCGTCTTGTGCAATCGCCGTTCCGAAATCACCTTTTTCCTCGCCTTTGCCGAAGTCTCCGTACGAATACGATTCGATCGCTTTCGCCTCCGCCAACTTGAACCTGTTTTTTCGCCAAATTACTTGAGCGATTTCGTTTACCAGCAACGTTTCTTCGAAACCCGAGGGATTGAACTCGGTAAGCAGATCGAGCAAAAGTTTCTTTAATTCCATTTGATCCTCGCCCTCGATACAGAGTCTGGAGTATCCGCCGTGCTTGCTCGCGTTCATCCGCGACCGGGATTTACCAATCTCGGTACGAGGACCCGTACTGCGAAGCGCATTTCGTTGATTGGCCAAGTTTCGTCTCTCACTCATCTTACACTATCTACTGGGGCATTCTCCGAGTCGTTATCCGCTGACGTGTATACAATTTTTCTCTCAATTTCCCTCGGAATTGCGGCGAAAGCCAAATAGCACGATATCCTTCGGCTCATGCGTATATAAGGAAGATGAATGCGATGAGAGTAGTCTCGAAACCCGGTGCTTCGATTTCTCCTGCCCGGCGACTAAGGCCTGGCGGGCGAATCTTGGGCTGCCTCTGCCGGCAGAGGTTAGGCGACGCCAATGCTGTGAAAAGTGGGCTGATGCAATCTTGGAATCCAAACGTAAATACTTGAAATTGCTCCATCCACAGTACGTAGAAATTGTCCGGAAGATGAGTCTGCGCATGGAGAAGAATGGCCTGCCGGAAATGGCGGTGAACCTCCAAGTAGCGCTCTTCACGATTTGGTTCGTCACCGGTGCGGTCGAGAAGATGGAGGACTTCGTGCTCGAGCTTTGGCATGGCGGGATCTTCGTTCTGGACGACGCAATATTCGTGCCAGCGCACCATATGAAGGAGAGGGATTTGTCGAGGTTGCGCCGGTTGCTACTCGTTTACAGTCCCGGGCGCCAGGGCATCATTGTACCGAATCTGGAATCGATGCCCAAAGAAGCGGTGCGGTTCACGACGTTTCTCGGTGATCTCCCGGGCGCGAGGCCTTGGATCAGAGAATGGACTTCCGAATGCGAGGACGTACTGAGGCGAGCAGAAGAGGAGATCGGCGTGGAGGGGGTGAAGTTGATCTTAAGGTGCTCTGATGCGGGCGTTAGTTGGCGAGACGAAGGCCGTTGAGTCGATGCAACTTCTTACCCTGCGTGCATGGCGGATGACGGACGATCAAGGTGGAGCGCCAAGCCATATCGTCAACGGCAGCATCATCAATGCCGTGGTCCGGCCATTTCAGCGCCGTGGGCTAGAGGGGGCTAGCAGGCGGACCTGTTCGTATCGACGACGCAGATCGTGGCGGGGCCGGGTTCATTCGGAATATTCGGTGTCCCAATGCACGGGGGGCTTCAATAGCTTGAGTGACATAAGGTGCAGAAAGAGGAAATGAAGAGGCAGACCCGTGGGCGGAGGACAGAGCCAACACTGGCCCGACAGGCGGTGGTTGCTGAGTGCGAGCAAACGTGGACATCCTTGGCCCTGCGGGCCTGGAGGAGGCCAGAGCGTAGCCAAGGCCGACAGAAAGCCCGCAGGGCCAACCGGCCGCGCTCGTCCAACCCGGGATTGGTCCATTCTTCGCGTGATGAGAAACATACCGCCAGATCTTTCACCGCCTCGGGGCTCCTCCTATCTGCGAAGTCCTCGCTTCTTTCCGCAGAGGTGAAGTCTTCGCCAGGGCCACTACCTGCGCGCCGCTGCCCGCCGCCGCCAGCAGCACCGGTTGCATGCCTGTTTCCGACGGCGATCACGCCTCCCCATTGGCACGCCAGGTGTCGAGCCGCTCCTGCGCAAACTCCTCTCGGTTAAGCCCCCCGTGCCGTATCGCGTTGCGGCCTCGGAGGTTCATGGCCGCGTCGGTTTTGCCTTGGCCCCCGCCACCGTCGCCGCTATTCAAGGATCCTGGCCCCTTTTTTTCCCTTGTGGCAATGACCTGCTTCCTCCTGCTTCCTCGTCCAGTGGGCGGGGCATCTGTTTTCGTGGCAACCCGCTGGGCGTGCCGGAACCGTTGGGAGGTAGTCTACCGCTCGGTGCTCGGTGAAGCGGTTTGTGCATTGGGGCTGGCGCCGCGGAAGCTGGAGGCACGGAAAACGAAGCCAATCGAACCCGAATCGAACCCGATGGGGATTTTCAGCGAAAACGCCCGTTATCAGCCGAAGGGGCCGTGCGGAGTGCTCACGAGATCATTGTCCATTTGGAGGAAACGAAGCCATTTTCAGTCGCCAGTTTGTTGCCGGATTTTGCCCGTTGCCCTAGGTTGCGTTGCGTTGGGGTAGATAGATGCCAAGATCGCTGGGGAACTGGGTCACTCGCTGTTAGCGAGTTAAATGGCAGGATTTCAATTGGTTGCGGGGGCAGGATTTGAACCTGCGGCCTTCAGGTTATGAGCCTGACGAGCTACCGGGCTGCTCCACCCCGCGTTCCTTGAAAGCGAGAGCAATATAGACGCGAAAGCGGTGGGCGCAAGGGCTTCTTCGGTTTTTCTTTGAACCGCCCGTCTGTCAGCGAGAAAAGGCGGCGATCGGGCGGCTAACGCGACGCTCGGTGAAAGATCTTCGCTCGCACCAGTTCGAGAAGTTCGAGGCGCGAAAAGGGTTTTTGGAGGAAGCTCTCGCCCTCATGGAGCGCAAGTTCGACTCCAGACATTTCCGCGCTGTAGCCGCTGGTGTAGATGACCTTGAGGTTCGGTGAACGAACTTTGATTTCTTCGGCCAGCTGCCGGCCAGTCATCCCTTCCGGCATCACCATGTCCGTGAGGAGCAGGTCAATGCTCGACCCGTGTTGCTGCCAGATCTGCAGCCCCTCCCGGCCGCTCGCGGCTTCGTGGACCTGATAGCCATTCTTTTCCAGGGTGGCACGGGTGACCGATCGGAGAATGTGGTCATCCTCGACCAGCAGGATGGTCTCAGTCCCTTGGCTGATCTGAGCCGCGGCGGCTTTCGCGTCGGCGGCTTTTGGCTGGACGTCGCTGAGCGGGAGGAAAACCTGGAAATTGGTGCCACGCCCAGGTTCGCTGTAGACGGTGATCCAGCCTTTATGTTGCTGGACGATGCCGAAAACGGTGGCGAGGCCCAGTCCGGTGCCCTTGCCGGGCTCTTTGGTGGTGAAGAAAGGATCGAAGATTTTTGGCAGAATGTCTTTTGGGATGCCGCAGCCTGAGTCGCTGACGCAAAGCCAGGCGTAAAGGCCGCCCGCCTCGTGGCCGTGAGCCCGGGCTACTTCTTCGTCCACACTCTTGATTCCGGTTTCGATCAAAAGCCGGCCGCCGTTGGGCATGGCATCGCGGGCATTCACCGCGAGGTTCAGGAGGAGTTGATCGAGCATGGTGGCATCGGCCCGGACGCCGATGGGGCTCGATGGAAGGCGCAGGTCCAGCTTTACATCTTCCCCGATGATTCTCCGGAGCATCTTGCTCAAAGAGGCGACTTCATCGTTGAGATCCAGAAGATGGGGCTGCATCAGTTGCTGGCGGCTGAACAGGAGAAGCTGCCGGGTGAGGTTGGAGGCCCGCTGCGCGGCAGTCCGAATTTCTTTGATCGCGTCGTGAACCTCCGGGGCCAGATTCTCACTCAGGGCTGCCAGCTCGCACTGCATGATGACGACCGACAGCATGTTGTTAAAATCGTGAGCCACGCCGCTTGTCAAACGGCCGACTGATTCGAGCTTTTGCGCCTGGAGGAACTGTTCCTCCAGCCTGGCTTCGCGGGTGATATCCAGTTTTAGGGCCACGTAGTGCTCGATCTCGCCCTGGCTGTTGCGGATGGGCGAGATCGTGGCGCTCTCGGTGTAGGGCTTGCCATCCTTGCGCACGTTGACGAATTTGCCGTGCCAGGTTTCGCCCTGCTGGAGCGTGTCCCACATGTTTTTGTAGAAAGCCCCGTCGTGCCGGCCGCTCTTGAGAATGCGCGGGTTCTGGCCGATCGCCTCGCGGCGCGAGTACCCTGTCGTTTTTTCAAAGGCCGGGTTCACGTAGAGGATCATGCCCGCGCGGTCAGTGATCACCACGGATTCCGCCGCCTGCTCAATGGCGGTGCTGAGCAGCGCGCGTTCTTCCTCCGCCGCTTTGAGCGCGGTGATCTCCTGCAGCGTGACGACGACGCGGTTCCGCCCCGGGGCCGCGAGGCGAGTCAGGCGGATGGAAAACCAACGCCTTTGCAGAGCGGCGCAGTAGCGATATTCCAGGTGGAAATCGGGCTGGGAGCCAGCCAGGACGTGACGCGCGCCAGCGACCAAGGCATGCCCGGTGGTTTGGTGCTCGCCCGGGACAGTGGCACAAAAGGCAAAATAGTTGAAGCCCGGCACGCATTCCCGACTCAAAAGAGGGTTTTCGCCCGGGCCGTGCTCCCAGCTCTGATTGACCGCGATGATCACGCCATTCGACTCAACGATTGCGACCTGGGCTGGAAGTGAATTGAAAACGGCGAGCGCCAGATCGTCGCTCCCAATCTGGGGCGTTTCTGTTGGGGCACTTGCGGCAGTTCCACTGATGTTGGTGGGTGCAGCCTGGGGTTGGGCTCTCATGAATTCTGTTTCCCTGAAGGGACCGGCGTAAACGGATCTGGACTCCAAGGCGGGAGGCGATCCTGCCCTAAACAACTTGGATTACCTTTGCTTGCGAAACCGCAACTCACAAATTTGAGTGGTGGGAGCGTATTGCCGCCGTTTGAATTGATAAAGCGAAAACTAATGCCGGGTAACGCACAAGACAAGGAGGGCCAATCCAGCCCTCGAATGGAACCGCCGGGTTGGAGCCGGTTTTCCGATGGCCTTTTCGAGTCCTCAAGCTGCAAGCGCGGATAAGGGGAGGCAGGCTTGTCTTTGGCCGCTTCGCTCTCCCGCTCCAACACGATCTTTCTTGAGATTTCGGGCAAGGCGGCCCGAAAATACGGCTGCTAACTGCTCACGCTTTCGACCGGCTGCTCCGCGGGGAAAGGCACAACTGGCTCTGCCGAAGGGGGGGGCGGGGAGCTTGGACTCGCCGGAGTCTTCTGAGCGTCCAGCACCCTTTGGTTCCGGACGATGAGAAGCTTTTGCACCATTTGCCGCAGGTCTGCAGTCGTAAAAGGTTTCTGGAGAAAGTTCTTTCCCGGGCTAAGCTCGATTCTTGAGTTGAGCGAGGCGGGGTCATTTCCGCTGATGAAGAGGACCCCAAGATCCGCCTTTTGCTTCAAAAGTTTTTGCGCGAGAAGGTCCCCATTTTCATCCGGCATTACGAAATCGGTGATCAGGAGCCAGATTTTGGAAGAGTGCCGTGACCAGGTTTGGTGTGCTTCGGCGGCAGAGGCGGCGGTGTAGGTGTGCGTATGGCCGATGGCTCCGAGGAGGCGGGAGAGGTACAGAAGGACGCGATCGTCGTCATCGACCACCAGGATGCTTCGAGGAGTATCCGGTGTTTCAGGCAGTTTCGTGATCTTATTCATCAGGTCAGGCTTTTCGCGCTTTGAGTGGGCCCGCGATGCGCACGGCCCGGCGGTTATCCGAGCCACCCAGTTCTGCGCGAAATTTTGGCACTCCGCCCACCCTGATCAGCACCTTCCTCATCACGGCCGGATCGAGTGGGATAAAATCACCGGGCCGCATGGCGGACAGCGTCCGGGTGCTCAACGGGATGCCGGGGAGTTCCGCGGTCAACCCGACCGGCAGATCATCCAGGGAAGAGTTCCAGCCCGCGGATTTGCCCGCGGCCGAAGCAGCATTCGGCGTTTCCTCGCGCTTGGATTGGGCCGCCAGCTTGCGCACCAATGGTTCGAGCGTGTAGTGGGGGAAAGCGAGTTGCATTTCATCCATGATCTCGCCGCCCACCCACGAGGTCACCCCCAGGACGAGCATCATGGTGTCCGGCGCGGAGCTTTCCACGAAGCGGCTGTTGCTCTCGTGCCCCACAATGACCGGCTTGAGATCGAGCATCGAACTCCAATAGCTGCACCATTCCGTCAGGATCACCTCGGCCACGCGGGAGACCAGCTTGACCTCGATTTCGCTGAGGTTCCGGGAATTATCGACCTTCAACGCAGTGCCGCCCAGCTGGCGATCGACCAGGCAGAGGCCGAGCCGCGGCGGGATTTCCAGCAGGCAGGTGCCCCGCAGCGGAGTCAGCTCAAAGAGGGTCAGATCCGTGGGCTCTCCGAGAGAGTTCATGAATTTGCGGAACGGCATGGCCTCCAGCTTCGACATCTGGAGAACGCATTCCAGGCGCAGGTAGCTGGCCAATTGCGCGCCGATGTAGCGGATGAGCTCCTCGTGGCGGACGCGCAGTTTGCGCAGTTCGAGCGCGGAGAAAAACGAGAGTTCGGGAAAGCTGTAGCGCGAGGGATCGTCCAGGGCGGCCGGCGCTTTGCCAGACGCGTCGGCCGCCGGAGCGGAGGGGATTTCCCCGGCCCCGAATTGGGAAAGAAGCTGCTCGATCTCGCTTTGCGAGACCGTTTCGGATTTTTGTTCCGCGGCGGGTGACTCGACTGAGGCCATAGGTTTGAAAATGAATCGGGCGCGGGCGCCGTCAGTTGATCTCGTTCAGATCGATCTCCCCCTCGCTTTCCAGCTGCCGGGCTGAATTTACGATTTCCAGTTGGGCGGCTTCGATCTCCTTGAGCTTCAGCGGTTCCAGGAGCTGCAGTTCATCGCGCACATTGTCTGCGGCGCGCTTGGAGATCGCCCCCAGCAAGGTCTCGCGCACCTGTTCGTTCGCGGCGCGCAGCGCGATGGTGAGGGTGCGCATATCGACCGTTTGCATGATCTTTTGCAGGCTGCGCACTTCCAACCGGCTGAGATCTTCGAAGGTAAACATCTTCTGGCGCACCGCTTCGGTAAGCTCGGCGTTGCGTTCGCCCAGGGAGGTGATGATCGCCTTGCTGATGTTCTTCGGCAGGGCATTCAACACCTGCGCCGCGACCTTGGCCCCGCCGGTCTTGTTGACCAGCCGGACCCTCTGCCCGCCCGAATTGCGGTAGAGCACATCCACCACATCCTCCACCACATCGGCGCTGGTCGGAGAAAGCGTCGCGATCCGCTCCAGGATTTGATCCCGGATTTCCGGGCGGAGCAGTTCCAGCACGCTCGCGGATTTTTCCGGGGTGAGATAGCTGAGCAGCATCGCGATGGTTTGCGGCTGTTCGTGGCGCAGCAGGTTGAAAATCCGCCGCGGATCCATATCGATGATGTTTTGGATGGCCGGGACCGGCGGGCGGACCGAGGAAACCCGGCTCATGATTTCCGAAGCGCGAAACAGCCCCACCGATTGTTCCAGGAGCTTGTGCGTCAGATCGGCTCCTCCCGCTACGCCCGCAGCCGCTTCGACGGCCATTTCGGAAAACTCACGCAGGATTTCGCCCTGAAGGTGCTGCGGAACGATCGGCAGGTTCGTCATTTCCGCCGCGACGCTCTCGAGCAGATGCTCGTCGAGGTTCTTCATGATCGTCGTGGCGTTCGCCGGTTCCAGCAGGAGGAGGAACGCCGCGAGTTTCTGAACCTGGGTCAGCTTGGAATACTCCAGCTTGGCCGCTTCCGAATTTGGTGCAACTGCTGTCATAACTGGCTGCAGTTGCGCTGTGGAAAAGAAAAAGGAGGCACCTCCGCAGCGAACCGCCCTCCGAGAAGGAAGTTGCTCCGGATGTGCCTCCGTCTGACAGGCCCATATGTCCTGCCCGAGAAAGCTGGCCCACAGCGCAATCTGCGAGCCTCATCGTGGGTATCGGCAGCGGGGGAGAAAACTTAAGATCTTAACTCGGACGGGTTTCCGCAGAGCTGGCCTGAGGCGGGACCTCTCCGGAATGGGTCGCTTGCAGCAGGGAAGTAAGCTGTTTTCGGAGTTCGCCCAATTCTTTGCTCTTGAAGCTCTTGCGGGTTTCCTCGAGCACGCCTATGGTCTTCCGCAGCGCGGCCACGAGCGCGGCGCTTTGCATATCCTGTCCAGTGCTGTCGAGATCAGCCCGCAAGCACGCCGCACTGGCAAACTCCGCCAGTTGGCTCGCAATATTCCGGAGCGTGATCCGCAGGTAATCGCCCGTGCTCGTTTCCCGCTTGTTCTGGACCAGTTCCTCTTCCAGGACCGCGAGTTGCTGCTCCCAAGCCTGCAACTGCTGACGGCTCGACTGCACCAGCTGCAACCGATGGTAAGCCGCGATGCTTTGTTCCAGTTGGACGACCAGGTCTGCCACCACCGGCGGTTTTTCGATGTAACCCGCGACGCGGAGGCCGATCGATTGCGCGGCAGTCTCCCAAGTCGGCTGTCCGGTCAGGAGAAAGGCTGGCAAACCCGGGCGCAGTTTTGCGGCCCGCCGGACCAACCCGATCCCGGAGTCTCCGGGCATGTGCAGGTCGGAAATCAGCGCGTCCACCAGCTCCCGTTCAAGGATTCCCAAAGCAGATTCCGCGTCTGTGGCCAGCAAGCACTCAAAATGTTGCTTGGCGAGGAGGCGGGCAAAACCGTCGCGGAACGACAAATCATCATCCACGATCAGCAACCGGCCTTTGCTGGGCGGCGGGGGCGTGGCTGATCCTGGGTTCGGCTGTTCTGTCATGGACAAGTATTTCTGCCGCAGGCGCGCCTCGGGGCGCTCCTGCGATTGCTGAAGAGTAGCATAATCATCAGCCGATTGCTTGCGCAATCTTCCTGCGCATCCTGGCAGGGGATGGCTGGCCCTCCCCGAATTGGCCTCGGCCCGGCTCCCTCTGATTTCCCCTTGCCAAAAAATTTGTCAGGCGCTGTCCTTTCCCGCGCACCCCGTTCGTCGAGAGAGTAACAGTTCAAACAAGAAAAAGGAAAAACGATGAAGACAATGAAAGAAATCAAACGAATCTCCACTCTGATCGGCGGAATCTGCTCGCTGGCCCTGGCCTGCGGCGTCTTTGCGGGCGCTCCCGATGGCGCGCCGAAAAAAGGTTCGGCAGAATTCGAAAAAATGAAATCCCTGGTGGGAACCTGGAAGGGCAAGGCTGATATCGGCCAGGGCCCGATCGATATGACGGTCCAGTATCGCTTGCTGGCTGGCGGAACGGTGCTCGAAGAGCGTTGCTTCCCCGACACCGCCATGGAAATGGTCACCATGTTCTACGACAAAGGCGGCAAGCTTTCCATGACGCACTACTGCGTTTTGGGCAACCGCCCGGCCATGACGCTCAAGAGCGCGGACGAGACGACCCTGAATTTCGATTTTGACGCTTCGTGCGGCATCAACACCAAAACGGAGATGCATATGCACGCGTTGTCCCTGCATTTTGACGGGCCGGATACGATCACCACCAGCTGCAAATCCCTGGCCAACGGGGAGGAGCAATCGGCCCATCCTTGCACGCTGAAGCGCGTGAAGGGAGCTTGAAAGTCGCAACCCTGAATATCAAAAGCATGAATAACATCCCGGCAAGTATTGTTTGGTTTGAAATTCCGGCGGACGATTGCGGGCGGGCCCGCGCGTTCTACGGTGAGCTGTTCGGCTGGAAGAGCGACCGCATGCCGAGCCCGGCCGAGTATTGGCATCTGGACACCGGCGGGGCTGATGCCTCGCCCGATGGCGGCGTGATCAAGCGGCAGAACCCGGGCCATCGGGGCATCACCAGCTACATCTCCGTCGCTTCGGTGAACGAGTCCGCTGCCAAGGCGCAAAAACTTGGCGGGCAGGTCTGCCTGCCGAAGACCGCGGTCCCGGGGATGGGCTACTTCGCCATCTGCCAGGACACGGAAGGGAACATGTTCGGGCTTTGGGAGACCGACCCGGCGGCGAAGTAACCAATTAATCGAGGACCTATGAGCACTGAGAAATCCGATTACATGTTGTTGTTCCGCGGGACGGTCTGGGACAAGGGATTGTCCGCAGAGGAAATGCAGCGCGTGGTGACCGCCTGGTACCAATGGTTCGATGGCTTGATCAAGGACGGGCGCGCGCTTTCCGGCCATCCCTTGATGGATGAAGGAAAAGTGGTGACCGGCAAGGGCCGCAACGTGGTCGACGGGCCATTCGCGGAATCGAAAGAAGCGATTGGCGGGTACTTTTACCTGCGCGTGTCCGGGATGGATGAAGCTGTGGAAATCGCCCGGGGCTGCCCTGGCCTCGGTTACGGCGTGGATGTGGAAGTCCGGCCGGTCGCCGCTATGTGCGCCGTGCGGCAACGGTTGGAAGAGGCGGAGCAGGCTGGCTTGCTCGCGGCTGCGGCGGCTTGAGGTGGACCCCAGGCCTGAGATCGCGATCGGTCCGCCGACTGGGGAAATCCCGCAGTTGGCGGATCATCTCTTTCGGCACGAAGCCGGCAAGCTCGTCTCCATTTTGACCGGTATTTTCGGGGTGGATCGCCTGCAACTGGCGGAGGATGTGGTGCAGGAAGCGCTGGTGCGCGCCTTGAAAACCTGGCCGTACTACGGCGTCCCAAAAAATCCCGCCGCGTGGCTGACCCAAACCGCCAAGAACTTGGCGCTCGATGTGATCCGCCGCGAAAAGCTGTTTCTCGACAAGCAGCCGCAGGTCGTGGCGATGTTTGAGCATTGGGGGGCGGAGCCCGGCGCAGAGCGGTTGTCTGGCGCGGATGATGAACTCACGGACGACCGTCTGCGCTTGATGTTCGCCTGCTGCCACCCTTCGCTCCCCCAGGAATCCCAAGCGGCCCTCGCGCTGAAAACCCTGTGCGGGTTCAGCCCCGCGGAAATTGCGAAGGCCTTCCTCGCCACCGAAGCGGCCGCCAACAAACGCCTGACGCGAGCCCGGCAGCGGATTCGGGATTTGCGGATTCCTTTCGCTATTCCTTCCCGGGAGGAAATGCCCGTGCGGTTGGATGCGGTCCTGCATACCCTCTATTTGCTCTTCAACGAAGGGTACAAGGCGTCGAGTGGAGAGAAACTCGTTCGGGAAGATCTCTGCCTCGAGGCCATCCGGTTGGCCGTTTCCCTGGCCGGGCATGCCATCGGCAACCTCCCTCGCGTCCACGCGCTCGCGGCGTTGATGCTGCTGAACGCAGCCCGCCTGCCGGCCCGGACGGACATGGCCGGGAATGTTTTACGCCTGGAAGAGCAGGACCGGTCCCGCTGGGATCGGTCGATGATCGCTCGCGGCATGTTCCACCTCGCTCGCTCCGCTGCCGGCAGCGAGGTGAGCGCCTTCCATCTCCAAGCGGGAATCGCGGCCGCTCATAGCGCCGCGCCGGATTTCGAATCGACCGATTGGGGGCAGATTTTGATGCTCTACGATCGCCTGATTGAAATCGATGATTCCCCGGTGGTGGCTCTAAACCGGGCGGTCGCGGTGGCCCATGTGGCTGGCCCCCGGGCTGGCCTCGAAGCCATCGAGGCGATTCAAAACCAGCAGGCCCTTGATTCCTACCAATACCTTTACGCGGTTCTGGCTGAATTTGAGTGCCAGTTGAACGAATTCGACGCGGCTGCGAAGCACCTCAGGCGGGCGATGGAACTCACGGAAGTCGAGTCGGAGCGGACGCTTCTCTTAAAACGGTTTGATGATTGCGTCAGCCGCCGTTTCCGCGCCTGAACAGACGCGCTTGATGAGCGAAAATCACGCGCGAACGATTAGTTTCGCGCGTGGGGGATTTCAAAAATAGGGAGGATGCTGAGCCCGCGCCGGGATCAGTAGCGCGGCATCATTCCGCCCGGCAGGCCGTTCTCCCAGCTTTTGGGAGCGTTCCAGGGGCGTTCGGAGGTGTTTTCCGGCTCCGTGCTCGCACAGCCCGCTGCCATCGCGGCCAGCAGCAGTGAAAGGAGAAAGAGTGCCTTCGCGTTCTTCACGGTTCTTAGAAAAAGACCTGATCGCCTTCCATGATTTCGGAGCCTTCCTGCTTCCATTCAGGCAACACATTGGCGATACAGCGGTTCGGTTCCACGGAAGTGATTTTGACCTTGCCGATCAATTTGCCCTGGCGGTTCACCAGCAGCTTCGCGCGCTCCATCACGCCTTGATTCCCGCCGATATCGAGCACCACGAAATCATACTTCGGGTCCACCGCCACGACCGTGCCGTGGGTGCCAGGCGCGAGTTGAACTTCCTGCTCGCCTTCCCCGGTGTAGCGAAAGAGCTCGTTCTTCAGGCTTTCGACCTTCCGGTTTAACGTCTTGTTTTCCGCCGTGAAAACATCCCGTTCCCGTTCCACCGAGCGGAGGCGGCTGAGATTGCCCCGGATCTGCTCCGGTGACATTTCGAAGAGGCGCCATTGCGACAGCTCCTGCTGCGCGGTATTGCGCTCGCCGGTGACTGTGTTCAGGTCGGCGCTCGCTTTATCAGCGCGGGCTTGTTGTTCCTGGGCTTTGGACAGCGCCTGGGCGAGTTCGTTCGTCTTTTCCCCGAGAACCTTCACCGTGTCGTCCAATTGCGCCCGCACCGTCTTGAGATCCTTGTTCAGCTTGGCTTCATTCTGCTGGCTGGTCTGCAAAGAGGTCTGAGTGCTGCTGAGGTCCTGACGCAAAGTGCTGATGGTTCCGGCTACCTGGAAATGGGCGACGTACAAAGTCACCAGGCCGACCAAAACGGCGAGTCCCAAACTGATCTTCAGTAACATGCGATGCGTTCTTGCGTTATAAGGTTCGCGGTAGACTAATGACCGCTCCGACACGTGTCAACGCTTCGAAATTAGCAGAAATCGTGCAAGGTTTGGCGAGCGAAAAATGAAACAGCCATGAATTTTCACAAAAGGGCGGACTCCCACGCCCAAAAACATCCGTGATCCTCTGCCAAAGAGCGAGAGCGTTTCGCCCTCCGGCTCAGCGCTGGCTTTCGTTCAGTTGCAGAAGCACGCTCTCCAGGGTGCCGCGGGCCTGCTCGTGTTCTTCCGGCGTGGCGTTGCGCGGAACGTGGATCAACGGGCCCAGCACCGCTTCGCACCGGGCGAACGGATACGGAATCTGGAACGCGTCCCAGCTCCGTAGTTCCTTTTTGCGGGATGCCCGCACCCCGATCGGGACTATCGGGACCCCCGAAACCTGGGCGAGCGAGATGATGCCCGGCTGCACTCGGTACTTGGGGCCGCGCGGACCATCCGGAGTGATCGCGACATTCAGGTTCGATCGCAACGCGGAGGTTAATTCGAGCAGCGCTTGGGCGCCTCGGCGGCTGGATGAGCCCCGGATCGGCTTCACGCCAAAGTACGAAAACGTTCGGGCCAGCAAAGCTCCGTCCCGGCTGGCGCTGATCAGCGCCGCGAGTTGCGCGCCGGGACGCCGTTTTTGCCACGACCTCCAGATCGGCATCGCCAGGGCGAGCCGGTTATGCCAGATCGCCGCGATCAGCGGGCGGTCGTGCCCGGCGGGCAGGCCGGTTTCGTCGCGCACTTGCAGCCGCCAGGTGGCGGACAGGCTCCGCCCGACCGCCCAGATCGCCAGGGCGGCAATTTCCCCATGCCATTTCGGGCGATGCGGCACTACCACGCCGGATTTGCGCGGCCGGGTTGATGGACGTTGCGGCTCCTCGGTCATGACCGGTTCAGTGCCGCGCGGCGTTTTTTCACGTAGTCCACGATCTTTCGGTTGTCGTCCCCGTAAAACCAGACCACCCGGAGAAATTCCGCCAGTTCAACGTTCACTCCCCGCAGGAACGGGCGGTCCCCGCCGCAGCCATACATCAAGTCCGGCGGCATTTCGCCCCGGAGCTTGACGCGGGCCTTTTCAATGAGTCGCGGCAGCCAGGCGATGCCGTCGACCTCGTCCCGTTTGGCGGGCAGGTCATCCATCGAAATGACGTGCGAACTCGGAACGCCCCCTTGTTCGATCAGGAAGTATTCGCGCCGGACCGCCGTCGTCAGGAGCACCGTCTCAAAATTCGGCTCGCCGTACCGGACGCCGTCGTCCACAAAATCGAACAATTCCTGCGGATTGCAGCCGATCGAGGCCAAAAACTCGGTCTCGGCCTTGTTCACCAGCTTTTGCGGATTCCGTTCGCCGGCCTGATACCGGGCGGAAGCAGCGTCAAAAACGGCTTTAAAGCGTTCGGGCCAATCGTAATTGCTCACCTCCCTTGTTTAATCCGCCGCTGGAATCGCGCCAGTCGAATTTCTCTGTCCGATAGCCCTCGCCGCCGGGAGTTGGGGGCGGCTCGCGGTGAAAATTCAAAAATGGGTCAAATCGCGTCGCATTCATTAGCGCTACCCTTTAGTCGGAGCCTTTGCTATCTTCCCGCGCCTTGTAGTGAGCGAGGAAGCATGACGAGCAACAATGGATCGGGCCCGGCGGCCCCCCCGGAAACAGCGCCGAAGGATTTTATCCGGCAGATGATCGACCAGGACCTCCAGACCGGCAAAAACGGTCAGAAGGTCATCACCCGTTTTCCGCCTGAGCCCAACGGTTACCTGCACATCGGCCATGCCAAGTCGATCTGCCTCAATTTCGGCATCGCGGCGGAGTACGCCAACGCCCGGTGCCACCTCCGCTTCGATGATACCAACCCCACCCGCGAGGATGTGGAATACGTTGATTCCATCCAGGAGGATGTGCGCTGGCTCGGGTTCGACTGGGGCGCCCACAAGTACTATGCCTCGGATTATTTCGAGAAGTTCTACCAATTCGCCGTCCAGTTGATCCGCCTGGGCAAGGCCTACGTGTGCGACCTCAGCTTCGAGGATATTCAAAAGTACCGCGGTGCCCCGAGCGCCCCCGGTCAGGAGAGCCCTTATCGGAATCGTTCGGTCGAAGAGAATCTCGACCTGTTCGCCCGCATGCGCGCCGGGGAATTCCCGGATGGCGCGCGCGTTCTCCGGGCCAAGATCGACATGGCCTCGCCCAACATTCATCTCCGTGATCCGCTCCTCTACCGGATCCGCAAGTTTGAGCATCATCGCACCGGGCACGCCTGGTGCATCTATCCGCTCTACGATTTCGCCCACAGCCTGTCGGACATGATCGAAGGGATCACCCACTCGATCTGCACCCTGGAATTCGAGGTCCACCGGCCGCTTTACGACTGGTTTCTGGACACCCTCCAGACTCCCTGCCACCCGCAGCAGATTGAGTTTGCGCGGCTGAATCTCAGCTACACCGTCATGAGCAAGCGGAAGCTGCTCCAGTTGGTGACCGAGAAGTTGGTCATCGGCTGGGATGATCCCCGCATGCCGACCATCGCCGGCTTCCGCCGCCGCGGCTACACGCCCAAGGCGATCCGCGATTTCTGCCGGACGATCGGCGTGACCAAGTTCAACGGCGTGACCGATATCGCCCTGCTGGAACACAGCATCCGTGATCATCTGAACCAGGTGGCCGAGCGCCGCATGGCCGTCCTGAACCCGCTCAAGGTGGTGTTCACGAATTATCCCGCAGGCCAGGTTGAAGAGCTGGAAGCGGTCAACAACCCGGAAGATCCCAACGCCGGCGCCCGCAAAGTCCCGTTTTCTCGGGAGATCTTCATCGAGCGCGACGATTTCATGGAGAATCCGCCCAAGAAATTCTTCCGGCTCTCCCCCGGAGGCGAAGTTCGGCTGCGCTACGCCTACATCATCAAGTGCGAGCAGGTGGTCAAAGGCCCCGACGGCGAGATTCAGGAACTCCACTGCACGATCGATCCCGATTCGAAAGCCGGCGGGGCCACCGCCAGCCGGAAGATTAAGGGCACGATTCATTGGGTCTCGGCCGCCCATGCCTTTTCCGCGGAAGTCCGCCTCTACGATCGCCTCTTCACCGTCGAGCAGCCTGATGCGGACGAGCAGGGGAGGGATTTCAAAACCTTCCTGAATCCCGGCTCACTTACGGTCCTGCCGAACGCCCGCCTCGAGCGGAGCCTGGGGGAAGCCCAGCCCGGGACTCGATTCCAATTCGAGCGCATGGGCTATTTCTTCGTGGACCCGGTGGATTCCGCGCCGGGAAAGCCCGTGTTCAACCGCACCGTGACCTTGAAAGATACCTGGGCCAAGATCGAGGCGAAGCAGTAGGAGGCGCGAGTCCGGGGGCCGGAGGCGGCCCCACGACCGACCGGGAAGCCCGCTTCTCGTTTCGTTCCCTGGCCTGGCCAGTGCCCAATTTGCCTTAAACCCGGGATTCATCCTGGGGATTCGCCGCTTCAGCGGTTTGCCTCTATCGGCGCCCATCACCGGCTGCGGTTTTCGGGCTTTCTGATAGCCGGCGTGTCGCGCGTCATCTCGCCACTTCGCCGCGCTTGACGCGCGGCTCAGTCCCAACCGAGGATGGGATGATGGCCACGCCTCTGAGGGTGCTTTTAATCGAGGATTCCGATTTTGACGCCACTCTCTTGCTCCGCATGTTGGCCAAGGCCGGATACGAAGTGGAGTCCGAGCGGGTCGAAACCGCGGAGCAGTTGCGTTCCGCCCTCGCGCGCTCGTGGGATCTCATTTTGGCCGACTACAACCTGCCGCAATTCAGCGCTCCGGCCGCCCTCGAAATGGTGCAGCAGGCCGGCCGGGACATCCCCTTCATTATCGTTTCCGGCGCGATTGGCGAGACCACGGCCGTCACGGCCATGAAGGCCGGGGCGCACGATTACCTGATGAAGGGGAATCTCGCCCGGTTGGCGCCCGTGATCGAGCGGGAACTCCGGGAGGCGCGGAATCGCGAGGCCAGAAGGCAAACCGCGGAAGCCCTGCGCGAGAACGAACTGCGCTACCGCTTGCTGTGGGAGACCGCCACGGATGCCGTGATTCTCTTCGATCACGACGGCGTTATTCATCTGGCGAATCCGGCCGTCCAGGAAGTTTTTGGCTACCGGCCCGATGAACTCACCGGCCGGGAGGCTTTCATCCTGCAGCCCGAGGAAATCCACTGGTCGACTCGTGGCGGCATCAAGCGCTACCTCAAATCCGCGGCGCCGGGCGAGAATTGGCGCGCGCGGGAAACCGTGGGGTTGAAGAAGGACGGCACGGAATTCCCGGTGGAAGCCGCCTTCAGCCACATGGAGTTCAACAACCAGGCCTGGTTCGTTGTCTTCTTTCGGGATGTCACCGAGCGGCAAAAGGCCGAAGCGGAACTCAGGGAGAGCCACGAGCAATTCCGCATCGCGCGCGACATCCAACAGCACCTCTTCCCCAAGTCCGCCCCGCAGCTCGAGGGCTTTGAGATCGCCGGGAGATCCTTTCCCGCGGACGCCACCGGCGGGGATTATTTCGATTTTCTCCCCATGCCGGAGCACAGCCTCGGGCTCGTGGTGGGCGACGTCACGGGCCACGGGGTGGGTCCGGCTTTGCTGATGGCCGAAACCCGCGCCTACTTGCGGATTCTGTCCAAGGCCACTCCGGATGCAGGCGTCATCCTCACCCAGGCCAATGAAGTTCTGGCGGAGGATGTCGGCCCCGAGCGCTACGTCACTTTGTTTCTGGCCCGGTTGAACGCGTCCCGCCGGACGCTCGCTTGCGTGAACGCCGGCCACATCCCGTGCTACCTGTTTACCGCGGCCGGCGAGGTGGCGGCCGTACTCAAGCGCACCGCGATTCCTCTGGGCCTGCGGCGGGATACCGCCTATCGCGAAAGCCCGGAAATCCCTCTTCTGCCCGGCCAGATCCTTCTCATGCTCACGGACGGCTTTGAAGAGGCGGTCGGCCCCGAGGAGGAAATGTTTGGCGTCGAGCGGGTTTTAAGCTTCATCAAGGACCATCGGCATTTGCCCGCCGCCGAAATCGTCCAGCGCCTGCACGGCGCCCTGCGGGAGTTTACCAGAAACGCCCCGCAACTGGATGATTTGACCCTGATCGTTCTTAAGGTAACATAAGCGTCCCGTTGCTCGTTCGGCGAGAAAAGGGTTGAAAACAACCCGCTGAACGTTAGCATCTTCCGCTCTCGGTCGGGGCGTAGCGTAGCTTGGTAGCGCGTCTGAATGGGGTTCAGAAGGTCGTGAGTTCAAATCTCACCGCCCCGACCACTTTCTCTCCCAGCATCCCCGCTTCCATGACAGATGCCAAATCATCAATGAAAAATGTCCGATGCTGGACCCTGCCAGCCCGAAAATTCTCGAGGGCTGCGAAAGTCAGATCGAGGGTCGAGAAGTCATCCTGGCTTTGCCGGAAGCCTGAAGGGCTTTGCCGCGCCTGAGCCCCGGGTTGCGAGGCGCGAGCTACCCGGGGTGTTCGGAAGTATCCGTCTTAGGAACAACGTGTGATCCGCGGGTGGGCTGTGGGAGAAATTTC
>CAZMKE010000056.1:0-32543 GCA_964566945.1 uncultured Verrucomicrobiota bacterium
AGATTCCCGGGGCTCTCCTCGCCCCCGGTTGAATAACTCTGGAAACCGTATCAGGTTGGGGGAGCGGCAACGCGCTCCAAAGCGGGCACGAGTTTGGCCACGGGCTTGTTGCCTTGCGTGAGCAAGACCTCATTGCCCGCCTGAACCTCTTTGATCAGGTCGGGAAGCGCGGTGCTTCCGATCTCGGCCGTGAGCCTCATTAAGCCAACGTAGAGGGTTTTGGCGCGCCAGTCGAGGCTTTAGCGCGCCGGCTTGCCGCGAGAAACGTGGCCGGAAGTAAACGGCCTCCGTCAGTCTCACCCGCTTCGTGACCTGCGTGGCATCGAGCGGTAGTCGGTTGAGCGGTTGAGCGCTGGGGAAAAGCTGTGGCCGAGAATTCTCGGCCTTCCCTCGGTTTGATCGTTCAAATTGAGCCTGTCTACTATTCGCTTTTATTGTTGAAAAATAGCGCTTCAAGGGATACATTCAGATTCGAAATGTGAAGCTCTCGTAGAAAAAGGAAACCGATTCACACTAAAATCCCGTGGCTCGGGATTTCAGTCTGAACCGGCGCTCCTGTGAACCAGGGGACCTCCGCGTGTTTGTCGTTCCTCCTGAACGGCGGACCATTCCTTTACGGCACTTCACTCAAAAAACTGTATGAAGTTTGTCTCTCTTCCCGAAAAGGATGGGCACCGGATCATTTCCATCGCTGCGGTTTCGGCGTGCTCCGCACGAACAAGTCCCTCTTTTCATCCGTGTGTCCTTCGATTGGCGCATTTTTGTTCTGCGTCTCCGTAAACCCGAAAGTGACGTAAGTAATTGATAAACAACAGAGCGAAAAACGTAAGTCCTTGATTTAACCTTTTAACAGTGGTGATAGCTAGTCCGATGATCCGGCCCACTCCAAAATCCGCCATCCGCCCGTTCTCAACCGGTCATCGGGTAACCGGGAACGCCTATCCGATAATTTGTTTGCGGCTTGCTCCGGCCATTTCGCCCTTCGTCTCGCATTTTTGTTCAGCTTCTCCGTTTGCTGTTCAACTCCTTTTCTTGCTGGCTCCGCGCTCTTTGCTCGGTTCTCTCGGCTCCTCCTTTGGCTCCAAACTCCGCGCTGTCGCAACGGGTAGCCGAGAACACCTATCGGATAACTTTTTTGTCCCGCTCCGAGCGCTTCTTTTTCTCCGGGAAGCCTCATCCCACCCGCATGATTCGGGGATTTTCGAAGTTATTCGGACTTCGACGCGAGAGGTCGATGGCAGATGATTTCGCCGGTTCTTCGGCGCTGGTTCTTTGACAATTTGCAGTGGTAATGTGTGACGCGCCGCCTCGCCTCGGCGGGCCGCTCGCAGTCGAGCGCTCGCCGCGGCGGTGTGGTGGAGTAACCGTGCCCCTCCCGGGCTTCATCCCCGACAACCGAGAACCGCTCGCAGCCTTCGGATTTCGCTCTCTCCGCTCTGCGCTCCTCGCTCCCCGCCGCCTGTTCTCTATATATCAAGTTTGGCGGTTATGGCGGTTATTGACATATATTGCCAGGCATCTGATAATGAGCGAAGCCGATAAACTTCGGGAATTCCGCCATGCCCAGCACCTTGAATCTGTCCCTCACCGATGAGTTGCGCGCCTTTGTGGATGCTCGATCCGGCGATGGCACGTTGTTCGCCACCCCCAGCGAGTTTGTTCGCAGTGTCCTGCGGGAGCACAAGGCCCGCGAGGAAGCCGCCCAGATGCGGGACGGCATCGTGGAGGGCTTTCAGGACGTGCTGGCGGGACGGGTGATCGAGTTTAAGGGCAGCCTTAAGGACGCCCGCAAAGAGGCGGATCGCCGCGAGAAACGTGGCTGGAAGTAAATGGCCTCCGTCAGTCTCACCCGACGGGCCTTTCGTGACCTGCATGGCATCGAGCGGTCCTCGGTCGAGCGCTGGGGAAAAGCTGTCGCCGAGAATTACCTGGACGACATTGAGCAAGGGCTGAACCGGCTGCGGGCAAACCCTAAATTGCTTCGGACCAAGGACGGCATCTCTCCGGACTTCAGCCTGTATCGGGTGCGCGAACATTTTCTGGTCTGTACCCTGAGCGGCGACCGCGTTTACGTGCTCACCATCAAGCACGGCAGCATGGATTTGCCGAGACGCCTGGCGGAACTGGAGCCGCAGTTGCTTCAGGAGGCCGAGCTTTTGCGGCGGGCGCTGGAAAAGAAACGCGGCGAACGCTGATCCCATCGGAGTATTGAACCCCCCTTCCGGGCTGCCGTCTAGACGGGTCGATTCGTAAAATCACCCGCGAGGTCAAACTCCATCGCAAAACCGTGCGGGTATATTCTCACAAAGGGCTGGCCGGATCAAAGTGCGCCACCATTTCCCCTCCGAAAATGGGCGAAAATCGATGTGTGATCCGCGTGCAGCACGGATGACCGCCCAAGCGCTGAAGACCAACACTGATTCACACTAAAATCCCCCGGCTCGGAATTTCAGACTGAACCGGCCCTCCCGTAAACAGGGAGAGAGTGCCGAGGCTCTGGTGTTCACCTCTGAACGACGGCCCGTTTTGTTCGCGGCAGCTGCACCTAATAAACCGGATGAAAGCCAAGTTTGTCTCTCGTCCCGAAGAGGATCGGCACCGGAGGATTTCCACCGCCGCGTCTCCGCGTGCTTCGCGCGACCGGTCGTTTTTATTTCATCCTTCGGCTTTCGCCCTTGGCATTTGCCTTCCGCTTTTCCGCAACAGTCCGCGAAGTCTGGTTGTGGCTTGATCCCGGTCGAGGGCGCCGGTGGCTATGGCGAGAACGAGTTGTTCCCATTCCGGCCCGTCAGGCCTGGGCTCGATCCCGTTCAGGCGAAGAAAAACCAGGCCACTGCCAAAGGCCGCCCGTTTATTGCCATCGACGAAAGGGTGATTGCGGCAGAGGTAATACAAATACGCCGCGGCGACTTCGGGCAGGTCGTGATACGGCGATTTGCCACCAAAGCTGGCCTGGGGCGCGGCCACGGCGGATTCCAACAGGGCGGCATCCCGCACCCCCTCCGAACCGCCAAACCGCGCGATGGCTTCAGCGTGAATTTCCCGGACGATTTCCACGCTCAAGTGGAAGCAATTCCCGGGCGAAGCGCTCATGCGAGCTTCTTCATGGTGCGGGCGTAATCCTTCAGGGTGGACTGGATGACTTGGGAAACCTCGGCCGGTGACGGGCGAGGCCGCAGCGGGGTCAGAGTGATCGTCCCCCCTTCGTGGACCTCAACGTTCAATTGATCGCCCGCCTTGAGATGAGCCAGATCCATCAGCGCCGCATCAAGGACAATGCCGTGGGAGTTGCCGATTTTACTGATGGTCTTGACCATGTGTAATACTATGTTTTACCCCGGAAATCGCGTCAAGTGCTGAGGCTAAAGAGGAGCGCGGAGCTTGGAGCCAAAGGAAGAGCTGGGAGCGGGGAGTTTGGAGCGAGGCTCTGCGGCAGCATCGCCCTCTCGATTTCTGGGCCTGAGGAACCGCGGCCACAGTGAGCGTCGGGGTGCGGACCGCTTGCTGACGCGCGCGGCACTGTTCGCGCGCTTCGAGGACGGTGCCCCTCGAAGTTCCCTGGCGGCATCGCCCCACCGGTGAGGCGGAGAGCTTTGGGGCGACGAAAACGTCATATTTTGCGGACTTCTTAGCAGCGATTGTCGCCTTCCGGGCCGGGTAATCAGGTGCGGGCGGTGGGATCCGGACGGCTGCCGGGACCTTGGCGGATGGTGGTCCGGCGCCTCGTTGGGGAAGGGGATTTTGAGCCTGGATGGGTGAAAACGCGGGTAATCGGCCGGAAAAACGAGAAATCGGGCCGTTGCCCTTCCGACAGCAACGGCGCGGTTTTTCGGTTTCCCGGCTGTTTTGCCGTTGGAAACAGGGCTCCGGACGTCCTGCAGGAGGGTTAATTTTCGTCATTTTGGCCCGGCCCGGTTCCCGTTGACACGGATGCTTGCTTTGATACGTTGCCCGCCTCGGTTTTTTCGGATTTTCCCGAAGAAAACGACTGAATTCGACTATTTGAATTATGCCTAAAGCCGCAAAATACGTTTACCTGTTCGGCAACAAGAAGGCCGACGGGGATGGCTCGATGAAACCGCTCCTGGGTGGCAAGGGTGCCAACCTGGCGGAAATGACCCGAATCGGACTGCCTGTGCCTCCGGGATTCACGATCACCACGGAGGTCTGCACTTACTATTACGACCACAAGAGGACCTACCCGAAGGAGCTGCAGGGCCAAATGGAGGCCGGCGTGGCGAACATGGAGAAGATCCTGGGCAAGAAGTTCGGGGATCTGGAGCGGCCTTTGCTCGTGGCGGTGCGGTCCGGCGCGCGGGATTCGATGCCCGGCATGATGGACACGATTTTGAACCTCGGCCTGAACGACCAGACGGTTCTCGCGCTGGTGAAGGCGAGCAAGAATGAGCGGTTCGCCTGGGATTGCTATCGCCGCTTCATCCAGATGTATGGCGACGTGGTGATGGGCGTGCAGAAGCGCCCGGGTGAAGATCATGAACCGTTCGAAACGGTCATCGAGCATCTCAAGGCGGAACTGTTCCCGGGCCAGGATCACGTGGAAGACACGAAGATCGACGCTGCCGGGCTGAAAGAGCTGGTGCGCCGCTTCAAAGAACTGGTCAAGGAACGGACCGGGAAAAACTTCCCGAACAACCCGTGGGATCAACTGCGCGGCGCGGTGGGCGCGGTGTTTGGTTCCTGGATGAACGATCGCGCGATTGTGTATCGCCGCAAATACAACATCCCCACGGAATGGGGAACGGCGGTGAACGTGCAGGCGATGGTCTTCGGCAATACCGGCGAGACTTCGGGTTCGGGCGTGGCATTTACGCGCAACCCGGCGAACGGCGTGAAGGAGTTCTACGGTGAATTCCTGATGAACGCCCAGGGCGAAGACGTGGTGGCTGGCGTGCGCACGCCGGAACCGGTGGCGGAGCTGAAAAAGCAGATGCCGCACGCCTACAAGGAACTCGATAACATCCGCAACATTCTCGAGAAGCATTTCAAGGATGTGCAGGACTTCGAATTCACCATCGAAGAAGGCAAAGTGTTCATGCTCCAGACGCGCAACGGCAAGCGGACCGCGATGGCCGGGCTGAAGTTCTCCATGGACATGGTCAAGGAGAAGCTCATCGACTGGCAGACCGCGGTGCAACGCAACCCGGCCGATCAGCTCGATCAGTTGCTCGCCCCGGTGTTCGACCTGACCGAGGTCAAAAATGCGACTCCGATCGCCACGGGCCTGCCTGCGGGTCCGGGGGCGGCTTCGGGCAAAGTCTACTTGAACGCGGATCGCGCGGTGGCGGCCGCGGACAAGGGCGAAAAGGTCCTGTTGGTGCGCGTGGAAACGTCGCCGGAAGATCTGCGCGGCATGATCGCAGCTGAAGGCATCCTGACGGCGCGCGGCGGGGTGAGCTCGCACGCGGCGTTGGTTGCCCGCCAGATGGGCAAGGTGTGCGTGTGCGGCGCGGCCAGCCTGGACATTAACTACGCGAATCAAACGATCACCGTGGGCGGCAAGACCTACAAGGAAGGGGAAGACTTCTTCTCGATCGATGGGACGGCCGGGACGGTTTACGCGGGCCAGTTGAAGACTGCGCCGTCGGAAATCATCGCGGGCTTGTTGCACGGGGACAAAGCCGCCCAGGCCACGGAGAAATTCAAGAGCTTCAAGCAGCTGATGGATTGGTGCGGCAAAGCGTCGCGCATGTCCGTTCGCACCAACGCGGACAATCCGGAGCAGACCCGGAACGCGGTGGCGTTCGGAGCGACGGGCATCGGCCTCTGCCGGACCGAGCACATGTTCTTCGAAGGCGACCGCATCGATGCGATGCGCGAAATGATTCTGGCGGATTCGCTGGAAGCCCGCGAAGCGGCCCTGGCGAAGCTCCTGCCGTATCAACGAGAGGACTTCCACGGCATCTTCAAGGAATTGAAGGGATTGCCGGCGACCATTCGCTTCCTTGATCCGCCGTTGCACGAATTCCTGCCGCACGCCAAAGAGCAGCAGATGGATCTCGCGCGCAAGCTGAAGATCCCGGTGGAGAAGATCATGAACCGCGTGCACGAGTTGCACGAGTTCAACCCGATGCTCGGGTTCCGCGGCTGCCGCCTCGGAATCAAGTATCCGGAAATCACCCGGATGCAGGCGCGCGCGGTGTTTGAAGCCGCAGCGGATGCGACCAAGGAAGGCGTGAAATGCCGTCCGGAAATCATGATCCCGCTGGTCGGGTTCAAGAAGGAGCTCGATCTGCAAGTGGCGATCGTGCACGAAGTGGCCAAGCAGGTGCAGGCCGAGAAAAAGGTGAAGCTGAGCTACGCGGTTGGCACGATGATCGAAGTGCCGCGCGGCGCTTTGACGGCCGACGAGATCGCGCACACCGCGGAGTTCTTCAGCTTCGGGACGAATGACCTGACGCAGACGACGCTCGGCATGAGCCGCGATGACTCCGGCTCGTTCCTCGGGCCGTACCAGGAAGCGGAAATCATCAAGCGCAATCCGTTTGCCACGATCGACCAGACCGGCGTGGGCAAACTCATGGAGATCGCCATTGAAAAAGGCCGCTCCACCCGCCCGGACATCAAGCTCGGGATTTGCGGTGAGCACGGCGGCGATCCGGATTCCGTGAAGTTCTGCCACAAGCTGGGGCTGTCGTATGTCAGCTGCTCGCCGTTCCGCGTGCCTGTGGCGCGGCTGGCCGCGGCGCAGGCTGCGATCAGCGAGGCAGCCAAGGCCAAAGCCAAGGCGCCCGCCAAGAAGAAGAAATAACTTCTGATTCTTTCACAAGGAGCCGCTGGCGTTTGCTGGCGGCTCCTTTTTTGTTTTCTGTCGCTCCCTCGCGCGCTCTTCGCTATTCCTTGTTTGATGATCGCACGTGGAACGCTGCCGTTGGCCCTGGGAGTGGGGCTCTCCCTGTCGGTCGGCTGGGGCATTCGCGGTAATTTTGGTCATGAGATCGGAGCGATGATTCCGGGAGCGCTGGCGGCGCTGGCCGCGGTCATTCTGTCCGGCCGGGCGGATTGGCTGGAGCGGGTGGGGAGTTTCGCGTTCTTCGGCGCGGTGGGCTGGTCGTTCGGGGGGAGCATCTCCTACATGCAGGTGATCGCTTACACCCATTCCGGACACTCGCTTTCGGTCATTTACGGTTTTGCCTGCCTGTTTCTGATCGGATTTCTTTGGGCGATCTTTGGCGGGGTGGGGACGGCGCTCCCGGCGTTTGCCACGCGGGCGCAGCTGAACGCTCTGTATCCGCTGGTTTTCGCCATTTTTGCCGGATGGTGTTTACAGGGCTTTCTGGCCGGCCGGCTGATCCATGTCGACCCGGACTTCCGCCACCGCGATCCTCTCTATTGGTACGATACGGATTGGCTGGGCATCAGCGTGGCGCTGGCGGTCACGCTGGCTTGGGCGCTGGTGCGGCGGCAGTTCGATTTTGGCGCCAGTCTTGTGACGCATCTGTGCGTCGGGTGGTGGGGCGGGTTCGCCTTTTTCGTATTGCTGCTGGGATGGCGGATGACGCCGCCCCGCGGTGACAACTGGGCGGGCTGCCTGGGCATGGCTGTCGGGCTGGTGGTCTTTCTGGCGGGCCAGCGGCTGCACCGCCTGCTTTATGCGGGGCTCGTGGCCGGTCTGTGGGGCGGATTTGGATTCGCCTTCGCGGACTTTCTGAAATTGCTGGGGGTCGATACCGGATGGACGACGAACTGGCACAGCGTGCTCGAGCAAAGCTACGGACTGATCAATGGCCTCGGCATCGCGGCGATGATGCTGGCTGTGCGGCGCGTGGCCGGGCCGGTGACGGAGCAACCAGAGGGGCCTGCCTCCTTCTGGGCCGAGCGAACAGGCCTCTGGTTCGTGTTGGCAGGGATCACCTACTTGAACCTGCAGAAGAACGTCGAAACCTGGATCAGAGCCAAAGCGGTTCCCGCGGAGTTGTACGGGATGAGCGCGCAGGGCTGGTTTGCCCTGGCGTATGTTCTGGCAGGATTGCTGATCGCCTCGGTGCTGTTCGGCCGGCGTGAGCGGCCCTGGGGTCTCCTTGGCGGATCGCCTCTGGCCCGGGCGCAACTTTTCTACCTGGTTTTTCTGTGGTGGATCGTGATTGGGAATTTTGAGCGAGCCCTGGTGGGATTTGCTCCACAGCGGTTGATCACCGAGGGCGTGATTCAGGTGAACGCGATTCTCTGCACGGCCTTGATCTTGCGCGCGCCGGGGTTGGCCGAGACTTTGCCTGCCGGCCAGGTCAGCTCTGTTCCGTGGTCGAAACTCGCCTGGCGCGGACTGGCTACCCTGATTTTGGCGACGGCGCTGCCCTGGGCCAGCCTCCGGCTTTTAAATGGCGACCAGCAAATCGGCTATGCCAGCCGCCATATTCGTTTCGGCCCGCAGGCTACCGCCACGCGCGAAAAGCCAGCGGCAGACCGACCGCATCCGTAGGGTGAAAACCGCAAAAGCGGATCGAGAGAAATCCGATCCGGCGGTTTACTTCTTCAACCAGAAATCGGGCGCCTGATTGCGGGTTTCCGCCGGGATATAGCTTTGCTTGGGCTCGACACGAAAACGATTGGTCTCTTCCCGAATGACGGTTTCGCGCATTCCCTTCTGCATCAATTCGCCTTCCTCCGCGGTCGAGGCTTTCATGGTCGCCCCGTGATCACTCGAAAACTGATCCAAATCTCCGAGCGCTTTCACGGACCCGATCACCAGGTAACTCGGAGCGGGCAGGCCGGCGATGGCCTGGTAAGCGCGCCACCCGGTTTTGATGCCCGCGCGTTTCCGCGCCGCGATGTAGGCCTGTGCCACCTTTTCAAAATCCGACTCCCTGCCGGGACGAACGGTGTAGGTCGTCACTTCGTAGAACCGCATTTGGGCCAAGTCCGGGAAATCGCCGTAGGACAAATCAGGCCGGGCCAGCGCGTGGACGGTGCTGGTTCCCGTCAGGTGCTCGCCGTCATCGGTGGACAAGCGGTCGATCTCGGCGCTCAACACCGGATCGTCGTCGGCCCGTTTGAAATCGTCTCCCATCTTTTCGTGAGATTGGTAGGGAATGATGTACCAGGCTTCATTTGGGCCGCTGATCGAGCTCAACGCCAGGTAGAAGTAGGGGTGCTTCGCTTTCTCCAGGGCAGTAGGCCAGCCCTGCTCGTTGCGGGCGTGCGCAGCGTTGTGGCCGGGCTTCACCTGTTCGCGAATGATGGTCAGAAGGTTCGGCTGCTTTTTGGGGAGTTCCTGGGCGCGGGCATGCAAGGCGGCGCCTTGCACCAAGCCGGCAGCAAGGAGCACGAGGAGGGAGGGGATGGTTTTCATGTGTGTAAGAGCATTAAGGATGGCTTCTAAATAGTGTCAATATATTTTCTGATGGATTGGGTCCCGAATTTTCACCCCGAAACCACCGGGGGCGAGTTTGGCGGCGCCCGTGGTTTGTGATGATGAAAGGCGTGGAAATTTCGCCTCGCAATGGCAGAGTAACAGCTCGCATGCTGCGAGTTTTCAGCTTAATCGCCATTCTGATGCTGGTGGGCAGCGCTTCATTTGCGGCCGACAATGAGGCGGAGCTGTTCTCGCAAGCGAGCAAGGCATTCAACGACCGGTTCTATGAGCGGGCGGAGCAGCAGTTCGGCGAGTTGGCGGCTCGTTTTCCGGCGAGCACGAATCTGAGCACGAGCATTTTGCTGCAGGCGCAGGCCCGCTTTTTTCAGCGGCGGTACGAAGCGGCGGCCGAATTGCTCAAGCAGAACCTCCCGCGGGCTGGCGCCCAAAAGGCGGAATACATCTTTTGGACGGGCGAATGCCTGAGCGAGCTGGGGAACTTCGTCGAGGCGACGGATTACTACAGGAAAGCAGCCGCTGAGTTTCCGGCCTCGCCCCTGGCGCTGAAGGCCAGCTACCTTGAGGCGTTCTGCGCGGCGCAAGCCAAGGAATTTTCGCGCGCAATCGCTTTGCTCCAGGCGCCGGACGGAGCATTTCAGAAGCTGGCCAAAGCGAGCAATGGTGATCCCCTGGCTCTGCGCGGCCCATTGCTCCTGGGGGAAACGTTGATGAATGCGGGCAGGCCCGAGGAAGCGCGGGCGGTGCTGACGCAGATTGCGCCTCGGAACGACCAGTTCGAGGCGGCATGGGAAAAGAACTTTTTGCTGGCCCGGCTCGATTTTGCCGGCCCGGCCCCGGAGCCGGCGCTGGCCTGGCTGACCAATGCGCTCGCCGCGGCGGTCGCGGCGAAAAAGCCGCTGCTGGAGGCCCAGGCGCGGAATCTGGAAGGGGATGTTTACCGGAAGCTGAACCGACCGGCGGACGCGGTGGGCGCTTACGAGAAGATCGGATTGATCGAGGGCCTGCCGGTGGATCAGAAGCGGCTGGCGCTGCTCAAGAGCGTGGAGCTGCTGTCGACGGCCGGGAACGCCACCAACGCGCTCGCGCGGCTGGAGTTGTATCTGGGAACGCATACGAACGAACCGGCGGCCGATCTCTTGAAGATCAAGGCGAGCGAGCTCTGGCTCGACAGCTTCCGCCAGTACCTGCCGGATCTCCGGCGGCAAACCGCGGCCGCCACAAATGCGCTCGCGCAGGCCCGGGCGCATCTCTCCGCGGTGCTCGGCCAGTACACCAATTCGACCCTGCTCGGCCGGGCCTGGATGAACCTGGGGTGGTGCGCCTGGGAGGAGGGAACGGCGTTCGAGCGCCCGCTGCGGATCCAGGAGAGCGAGGTGGCGTTCCGCAAAGCGGCGGAGAAATTGACGCGATCCGATGATCAGGCGCTGGCGTATCTGAAAATCGCCGATGCCGAATTCTTTTTGAAGGACGCGGCGACGGCGCGGAGCAATTACCTGGCGGTGGCGCGCAATTACACCGATCTGCCCCAGGTGAAAAACGCCCTGCTCGACAAGGCGTATCGGCAGTTGGTTCGCACCAGCATTGAGCTGAAGGATTACGCCGGCGCAAAAGCGTTCCTCGATGAATTTCGGAACGCATTTCCGAATAACCCGGCCACCGAGGAGACCATTTTCCTGTATGGCCGGGCGCTGGCGGCGGATGGGAAAAACGCGGACGCCCGGGCGGTGTTTGAAGATTTCGTGAAGAATTATCCGGGATCGCTGCTGGCTCCCGAGGTCCGGTTTGCCGAGGCGCGCAGCTATGGGAGCGAGGGGGACATCGAGACCGCGCTGAAGCGGCATGAAGAGTGGCTCCGGACCTACACCAACAATGTCCTGCGCGCCGCCGTCGAATTCCGCCGGGCGGCGCTCCTCGACCAAGCGGGGCAGACGACCAACGCGCTCAACCTTTTCACCAACTTTGTGGCGCAGTTTCCCACGAATCCCCTGGCGCCGGCGGCTCAGACCTGGGTGGCGGACTTCTACTTTGGCCAGGAGCAATGGCCGACCGCGGAGCAGAACTATCAGAAAGTTTTCCAGAACACGAACTGGCTCGGCAGCCGCCTCGCCTACGACGCGCGGCTGATGGCCGCGAAGACGGCGTTCAAGCGGCAGAGCTACGGCGACGCGCGCGGCTACCTCACGAATCTGATCAATACGCTCAGCGTCGATACCAATGCCCCGAGCGAGCTGAGCGCGGAGGCTTACTTCGTTTTGGGAGATGTTTTTCTGGAGGAGCCGATCAGCAGCAGCACCAACGCCGTCTACAATTTCATCGAGGCAGCGAAGGTTTTCGACCGGGTGGCGACCCAATACCCTTCCAACAAACTGGCGGTGCTCGCCCTGGGCAAAAAGGGGGATTGCCATCTGCAGCTCGCGTCGTTGCCGGCTTACGCGGACAGTTACCGGGATGCCACGAATGCGTATCTGGCGGTTCTGGGCTCAAAAATCCCAGGGGTGCCGATATCCGCGCGGAACCAGGCTGAGACAGGCCTGGGGCTCGCCCTGAAAAACCTGGCGGAAAGCAGGCCGTTTGGGGAGCGCGCCGCATTGCAGCAGGCGGCGCTGGATCATTTTCTGAACGTCGTTTATGCCAGCGACCAGGGGCAGGAGCCCGACCCGTACTTCCTCAAAGTGGCGGGACTCGAAGGAGGGCGATTGGCGGAAAGCATGGGGAATACTCCGGCGGCCCTGAAGCTCTACCGCAGGCTGCTGATTGAAGCGCCATCCTTGAAGGCGTTCTGGGAAGGCCGGATTACTTCGCTCCAGCAGCGCGTGGCCGCAGTGACGGAAACTCCGGCGAATTAGCAAACCGCCCGGCGGGCAGGTCAATTGAGCGGCACGCCGCGCCGGACGTAGGTTGGCACATCCAAATCAGCTCCCCGGTGAATGGTTGGTTCGCTCTTTTCGAACCGGCCTCGGGACACAATCTCCAATGCCAGCATTTCCTGTTTCCATTTCGAAGCGCCGCGGCGCAGCTTGGAGGTCGATTGCTTTTCCAGCAGCTCACGCGTCTTTTCCGGGGTGCTTTCCGGCGGCGGCGCGATGAAGCGCGGCGTGGGGCGGGGTGCGGTTTCGTCCTCGACCAGCGCGGAATCGGAGCTGGAGACCGTCGAGGTCACCTGCCGGACAGATTGCGTGGCGGCATCGATCACCGGCTGGCTGGCCGATTTGCAGAACTTCGAGGCAATGACGGTGAGGCAAACACGATCCTGGGAAGCGGGATCGACCGCCGTCCCGAAAATCAACTCGGCGTCGGTCTCGCGCTTGAGGCGATCCATCATGGCGGTGATTTCGGAGACGCTCAGGTTTTGCGCCCCCACGAGGCTGACGAGCACCTGGTCCATCTCCCCGAGCGCGGAACCGCCGTCGAGGATCGGATTGCTCAACAACTGATCGACTGCTTCGCGGGCGCGGTTGGGGCCGGTGGCCTCCGCCATGGCCAGGAGGCTTTCAGTGTGGCGGCCGCGCAAGGCGGAGCAGAGATAGGAGAAATCGACGTTGATGAGCCCGGCCTGAGTGAGCATCTGCCAGAGGCCGCGAATGCCTTGCACGAGGAGGCTGTTCGTCCGGGCGAACGCTTCGACGATGCTCGCGTTGGCTTCAAGCAGGCGGCAAAGCTTTTGGTTCGGCAGGCAGATCACGGCGTCGGCGACGGAGCGGAGGGTCTGCAGGCCGAACTGGGCCTGTTTGTGGCGGCGATCCCCCTCGAAATCAAAGGGAGTGGTGACGATGGCGATGACTAGGGCGCCCGCTTCCTTTGCGGCCCGGGCCACGACCGGGGCCACGCCGGTGCCAGTCCCGCCGCCCAACCCGGCGATGACGAACACCAGCTCGTCGCCGTTGACCAGTTCACAAAGCTGGCCGTAGTCGCTCTCGGCCATGACGCGCGCGAGTTCGGCGTCGCCGCCCGTCCCGAGGCCGTGCGTGCGATTCAGCCCGATCAGAATGCGGCTGGGCGTGGCGTGCTGCTGGAGAACCCGGGCGTGCGTGTGAACCAGGGCAAGGGGCAGGCCGGCCAGATCGGTCTGCAACATCTGGTCGACGGCGTTGCAGCCGGCTCCGCCCACGCCCACGATTTTCACGCGGACCTGCCGGGAAGGTTGCAGTTGTTGGGATTCTGACATGGTGTCTCCTTAGTTCGCCGCTCCGGTTAACCGAAAAATCTGGTTGATCGACTTTTTCAGGCCGCCCGTCAGCGAGCTTTTCTGCCCCGATTTTTTTTTCCACTCGAACGAGCCGTAGCGCACCAAGCCGATTCCGGTGGCGAATTCGGGCTGGTCGAGGGCCGATTTCAAGCCGCTGATCGAATTGGTCCGGCCGAGGTAAACGGGCAGGCCGAACACCCGGCCCGCGAGCTTTTGAACATCCGGGATGCGGGAGCAGCCTCCGGAGAGAACGACGCCTTCCCGGATCTGATTCAGGAGACCGGCCTCTTCGAGTTCGTGCGCGATGATTTCGAAGATTTCTTCGAGGCGCGCGGACATGATGCGGCGCAGATGCTCGAGGCTGACGGTTCTTTCCTGCATCCCGAGGTCATTGGAGAGGGCAACGTTCTGGCCTTTGGAACGTTCATCCACCAGGGCTGCGCCAAAGTCGATCTTGAGCTGTTCGGCGCGGCCGAGCGGGACTTTGAGGCCGTAGGCGAGGTCGTTGGAGACATGATCGCCGCCGACCGCGAGGACGCCGGTGTGCTTGATCACGCCCCGGGTGTAAACCGCGTAATCGGTGACACCGCTGCCAAGGTCGATGACCAGGGTTCCCAGTTCCTTCTGTTGCGTGGTGAGGAGCGCCAGGGCGGAGGCGATCCCGCTGAAAACGATGTCCTCGACCTCGAGTTGCAGGGCTTTGACGGCGCGAATCGGGTTTTGCAGGCGGTTGAACAAGCCGTGGACCACATGGACGTCGACCTCCACGCGGGCGCCGAACATGCCGACCGGGTTCAGAATGCCGTCCTGGCCATCCACCAGGAAATGCTGGCGGACCACATGGATAATCCGGTTCTCGGCGGGCAGGTTGATCGTCTTGGCGTTCTTGATCGCATCCTCGACATCGGGCTCGATGATTTCCCGGTCGTGGGAAGCCACCGGGTGGAAGCCGCGGTTGTTGAACCCGCGGATATGCCCGCCGCTCACTCCGAGGTAGACGCTGCGAATCTCGACGTCGGCCATTTGCTCGGCCTCCACGATGGCGTTGCGGATATCCTCCTGGGCGAGGGAAAAATCGACGATCTCGCCCTTGCGCACGCCGCGCGATTTTGCCTGGCCCAGGCCGACGATGGTCAGCGCCCCCGCGTCCGTCATTTCACCAACGACCGCGCATACCTTGGAGGTTCCGATGTCCAGGCCGACAATGGTGGAGGAGCGTTCAAACATGCTTTTTCCTGTAGGGTGAAGGTTGAGCCGGGCGCACGAGCGGGGGAAGCCCGTTGGTCAGATCGTTAAAAATCGCCGGAACGTAATTCGTGACCGCCAGATCGAGCGAGGCGATCAGCCGAGTCTGTCCTCCCGCGTAATCGTGGACTTTCCGCCAGCGGGCCAGCTGCGTGTCGTGATCGCGGTAGCCGAAGGTGACTTCGTTTCCCTGTTCCGTGGAAACGATCATGGCGGAAGGGGATGAGACATCGATCGCGCGGACTTCGACATGGCCGGCCATCTCGGAGCGCTGGAAGGCGCGAATCCACTGCAGGGCGGCGATGACATTCGCGGAGTCGACAATGTGGCCCGGGCGGAAGGCCGCGGCGGAAATGCCCGTGATGGTCGGCACAAAACGGGTGGCGTTGTCGAAAGCCGGGGTGTTCAACGCCCGCAGCACGGGCGGGATCACCATGCCGTGTTCGTCCAGATACACCGGCGAGGGTTCCAGCAGGTTGTCCCCGGCCCGGGGGGAGAAAACGACGACGCGCGCGATCGGTTCGCGTTCGCGGATGCGGATGATGAGCTGTTTCGGGAGGACTCGCTCGACCGAAGCGGAGTCGATCAGCGGCACGAGCTCCAGGTCCCGTTTGATGCGGGCAAGGTCGAGCGCGAGAAGATTTTGGCCGTGCTTCACATTGGCCCAGGCGCGAATCTGCTCCACCGGGATGATGCCGTCGCTCTGGATGTCAATGCGGTCGATGGCGAAGGATGGGTTCGTGTAAACGTATTGATCGAGCAGGTATTCGCCGCCCTTCCAACTGACAAAGAGGGCGAGAACGATCCCAGCGGAGATGGCGAGGGCGCTGATGGCCATGCGCAGGCGCACCGCCTTCAACGGGCCGGAGCGCGAGCGCACGTCCAGCAGCCATTGGCGTTCGAATTTGTTCTTTTTACCCCGTCCCCACATCGCTTCACGCCGCGACGGACGACCTGCGCAAGGCGAGGTCGATCATGCGCTGGCAAAGTTCAGAATAGGAAATTCCGGCGGCGGCCGCAGCCTTGGGCAGAAGGCTCGTCTCGGTCATGCCCGGCAGCGTGTTCACTTCGAGCACGATCGGCTGTTCATCCGGGGTGACCATGATGTCGATCCGGCCGTAATCCCGGCCTCCGACCGCGTGGAACGCTCCGAGCGCGGCCTTTTGGATGCGCAACGTGGCGGCTGGGTCGAACGGCGCCGGGCAAAAATATTCAGTCGCTCCGGCTGTGTATTTGTTCGAGTAATCGTAAGCGCCCGCTTTCGGCCGCACCTCCACAATCGGCAGGGCCTCGCCGTCCAGGATGGCGACGGTCGTTTCCCGGCCAAGCACGCGTTCTTCGGCGAGCACTTCGGAATCAAACTGCAAACTGTGGGCCAGGGCTTCGGCCCATTCCTCGGGACGGTTCACAAAGCGCAGCCCGACGCTGGAGCCTTGCCGCACCGGTTTGAGCACGAGGGGGAGTTGAACCGCGCCCGGCAGCGGGCTGCTGGCATCCCGGAGCACCACGTAACGAGCGGTCGGCACGCCCGCTTCCAGGCACCGTTCTTTAGTCGCCGCCTTGTCGAAGGCCACCCGGCTGGATGCCGAATCACAGCCGGTGTAAGGAACCCCGAGCCTCTCCAATTCCGTTTGCACCGCACCGTCTTCGCCGTAGGTGCCGTGCAGCGCCAGAAAAACGACGTCGGTGTTCTCTTCCAGGGACCAGGCGCCCGGGACGGGATCAAGCTCCGTCACGTTGTGGCCCAGGGACCGCAACGCGCCCGCGGCGGCTTGGCCGGTGCGCAGTGAGACTTCGCGCTCGGCGGAGGGTCCGCCGAGCATGACGGTGATGTTGAGAGGCCTAGTCTTCACCGACGATTTGCACCTCCGTATGCAGTTCAATGCCGCGCTCGGCGAGCGCGCGCTCTTTCACCAGATCGATCAGCGCGAGGATATCGCGAGCCGTCGCATTGCCTTCGTTGACAATGAAATTTCCGTGCACGTCCGATATCATCGCCCCGCCGCGGCGCGCGCCTTTCAACCCGAGCTCCTGAACCAGCCGACCGGTGGGCACGGCGGGGGCATTCTTAAAGATGCAGCCGGCGCTCGGCGCCGCAGGCTGCGAACTCCACCGTTTGCGGCTGCATTCGTCCATCTTCCGGTCAATCTCCTCGCGCGGAGCGGAGCGGCCCGCGAGCGTGGCGGCGAGCGCCACATGCGTCTTGAGGAGGGGGCAGTTTCGATATTCCACCGGGATCTCGGCTGCCGTCCGGGAAAGGATGTTCCCCTGGGAATCCATCAGGCGCACCGATTCGACCACCTCGAACATCGAGCCGCCCATCGCTCCGGCGTTCATCCGGAGCGCGCCACCGATATTGCCGGGAATCCCTTCCATGAACTCAAAGCCGGTGAGGCCGGATTTTTTTGCTTCGAACGCCACGTTGCGCAAGCGCGCTCCCGCTCCGCAGGCGATCCGTTCGCCCGCTGGCTTGATCTCGGAAAAGAAAGGGGCGCCCAGGGAGATGACCACGCCGCGAATGCCGCCATCCCGAACCAGGAGATTGGAACCCCGGCCAAGCATCATCCAGGGCGCCTGATGACCGGCGCAAAGCTCGAGGGCGCGCGCGAGATCCGCTTCATCGGCCGGTTCGAGGTAGATGTCGGCCGGGCCGCCCACGCGCAAGGTGGTGCGCTTGGAGAGCGGTTCGTTCTCCCGCAGGACGCTGGCCCCGCTGAGCTTGCGCTTCAGCTCCGGGAGAAGCGCGGGCGAAATCGGTTGGACGGCAGCAACGCTCATCCGTGCCTGAGTTTCAGGACGCCGGTCTGCGCGTCCGGCTCCATTTGTTCCTCGGCTCCGCGCAGCAGGGTGGCCGCAATTAGATCCGCCGCGTCCGGGTAATGCCACTTTCGCAACTCCGCCCGCATTTGGTCCGCCACGAACGAATCGGAGATGAGTTCGATAATGGATTGGGCGAGCAGATCGGTCCGCAATTGGGATTGGAGCATCAGCCGGGCGGCTCCGGCCTGGGCAAAAGCGCGGGCGTTATGATACTGGTGGTCGTCAGCCGCGGTTGGATAGGGAATGAGAATCGACGGTATTTCCATCGCGGCGATCTCGGCGAGGGAAGAGGCTCCGGCCCGGCTGACGCAGACGCTGGCCGCCCCGAGGGCGAGGTCCATCTCGGTGAGGAATGGCAGGACCTTGGCGCGGCTGGTGAGCGGCCGGTATCCCGCCGCGATGCTCTCGTAGCTCGCGCCTCCAGTCAGGTGGAGAAACTGAACCTGGGGAACTTTCTCGATCAGGGCGGGCACGGCTCCCAGGACTGCTTTGTTCACGGCGGCAGCCCCCTGGCTTCCTCCCATGATCAGCACCACCGGACCTTTGGGATCGAGACCGATGGCCATGCGGGACGAGGCGGGGTCGAGCGGTTGGAACTGCGGCCGAACGGGCGTGCCGGTGAACTGCACGGAGCGGTTCCGCAGCTGATTGGCGGCAGAGGAGAAGCCGATGAAAATGTGATCCACCCAGGGGGCCAGCAGGCGATTCGCCCGGCCCGGAATGCTGTTGGCTTCATGCAGCGCGGTTTTCGCTCCGGCCAGTTTGCCGGCGAGGATCGGTCCGGCGCTGGTAAAGCTGCCCATGGCCAGGACTGCGGTGGGCCGCCGTTTGCGGAACGCCGCCCGAACGATCTGAAAACTCTGCCACGTTGCCTTGAGGAAAAACGGGAGGTTGCCCTTCAATAAGGGAACCGCGGGCAGGCTCAGGCATTGCATGCCGTTGCTGGTCCGGGCTCCGACCTGGTCCACTTCCTTTTGCGAAACCAAGAGGGTCACGTCGCAACCGCGATCGAGGAGCTTTTCCCCGATGGCGATACCGGGAAATAAATGGCCGCCTGTGCCGCCACAGGCTATCGCGACCAGTCGATCGGCAGGCATGGGTTGCATCAGGCGAATTGGGTGTGGCGCAAGTCCGTTTCTTCCACTTCGTCATCTTCGCGCGCCGGGTCGCCGCCCAGCCGCGCAATGCTGATGAGCACACCGATGGCCAGCAACATGAGCAGCAGGCTCGATCCGCCGTAGCTGACGAATGGGAGCGGGAGGCCCTTGTTCGGCAAGGCGCTCGTGACGACGCCAATGTTGATGAGCGCTTGCAGTCCAATCAGGAAAGTTATGCCGCTGCCGAGCAGCAGGCCGAAGACATCGCGGGCTTGCCAGGCGATGTAAACGCCGCAGATGACGAAAATCACGAAAGCGCAGATCACCGCCAGGGTCGCGACCAGGCCCAGTTCCTCGCCCACGATCGAGAGAATGAAGTCGGTGTGGTTCTCGGGAACAAAGCCCAGCTTCTGGCGGCCGTTGCCCAAGCCGAGGCCGGTGACCCCGCCCGAACCGAGGGCAATCATCCCCTGCCAGGCCTGGTAGCCAACGCCAGCCTTATGATCTTCAGGATGAAGCCAGCTCAAGATCCGGCGCATGCGCAGCGGATCTGAGATGAGGGCCAAAACCATGAATGCGACGCCTCCAATCGCCGGCGGGATGAAGTAGAACCAGCGCACCCCGGCCAGCAGCAGCATAAAACCGGTGACGGCGCTCAGGAGAATCGTGGTGCCGCGGTCCGGCTCAATGAAGATGGGGCCGAGGACGGAAAGGGCGATCAACCCCGGGATCACCAGTCCCTTCCAAAAGGTGCGAATGTCCCGCTGATGCCTTTCCCCGTAATAGGCCAGCGCGGTGATGAGCGCGAGCTTGGCCAATTCCGAAGGCTGGAAATTCGCGATGCCCAGGGGAATCCAGCGGCGGCTGCCATTGATGCGAGGCATGAGCAGCACCGCGAACAGCGCCAGGATCGAGATGATCAGCAACGGCCAGACGATCTTTTTCAACCAGCGGTAATCGCAAAGCGCGGCCGTGAGGCAAACCAGAACACCCGCAGCGCACCAGGCGCTCTGCATGGTGAGGTAGTGCGTGCCAGCTTTGCCCATGCTCTCGCTATAGAGCATGACCATTCCGAGTGCCATGAGGCTGCCCACGCACAGGATCAAAGTCGTAGTAGCCGTTTTCATGGCCGGTCGCCGGAGGAGTTAGTGCGACGGATTCTGAACCGAGTTCGTTCCGCTCGCTTTCACTTTATGTTTGGGCGCCTCGTGGGTTCCGGCGGGGTTTGGCGCCGGAATCTTCAATTTTTGTCCAGCCCGGAGGCCGCTGGTCTTCAAGTTATTTGCGGAGCGGAGCTGGCTGACGGTGATGCCATGAGCTTTGGCAATCTTCGTGAGGGTGTCTCCGGCCTTGACGGTATACGAGTCACCGCCGGCCGCAGTGGAAGCGGTTCCGCCTGCGGCGGCTTGGGTGTCACCGGCAGGGGTCGCGCCGGATGCAGAGCTGGTCGCCGCGGGAGTCGCGCTGGCCGCCGGAATCTGAATTTTCATGCCCGGACGAAGCTTGGCCGGGTCGATGGTGGGATTGGCCTTGCGAATGGCCGCCACGGTTGTTCCGTTTGCGGTCGCGAGTTTCCCAAAAGTGTCGCCCCGGACGATGGTGTACTCACGCGTTCCGGTTCCGCCAGCCGCAGCATTCGCGCCTTGATCCTGCGGCGCAAGATTGGCCCCCAGGCCCGGAGTCGAGGTCCGGGAGAGATTCGTGGCCGGGCTGACCAGGTTTTCGGCCGGCAATCCGGTCCCAAGGCTGCTGGAGCCGAGGGTGTTCGAGGCGGTCGCGCCGGTCGTGTCGGGCGGAAGGTGGCTGGCGTTGGTGTAGTAAAGAGCGCCGGAATCAATGGGCGGCAGGGTGAGATTGGTGACGGCCGTGTTCGTGTCTCCCGCGGCGCCCCCGGCGGTTTTGGTAGGTTTGCAGCCTTGGAGGAGCAGGCCGCCGAAGAAGACGACGTGAATGGCGACAATGGTGGCGACGGCGATGCGAACGTTCGAGGCGCCTTTGCCGGCTTGCGCCTGGAAAGTTCCTTGGGGAATCAATGGATTCGGAGTGCTCATGTTGACGAGTGCGATCTTAAGCTTCTGAGGAAAAATATGCGCTTCGCGAGCCCCTCAGGAGACTCACGAAAAAATTCAGATTGAATTCGTTTTTTCAATCGGCAATGGAACGGCTCTCGGACTCAGTCCGTTTATGGGTTACATCGGCTCGGCTCACAACCTGCTGAACCGCCTGCCGGAAAAGCTCACCGCGATGGTGGTAGCTCTGAAACATATCGAGGCTGGAGCAGGCGGGGGACAGCAGAACGTAATCTTCAGCCTCGGCGCGCTCCGCCGCTTTCGAGACTGCTTCTAACAGCGAATCCACCAGCGTGCAAGGAGTAAACAGACTCCAGGCGGCACGGAGTTTTTCGCGCGATTCGCCCAGCAAAAAAGCCCCTTTTACCCGCCGGGCCAGGAGCGGCCCCAAGTCATGATAATCAAGGGATTTGTCCCGGCCGCCGGCGATCAACCAGATGTTCGGCTCGCCCGCTCGGCCGCCGGCCAGCGCCTCGATCGATTGCGCCACAGCGTCGACGTTCATCGCCTTGGAGTTGTTGATGTAGCGGACTCCGTCCGATTCTCCCACCAGCTCCAGGCGATGCGGCCCCGGCCGATAGGCCTTGATCGCGTCGACCATCTCTTCGAGCGGCAGTTTCAGGATATGGCCCACGGCCAGAGCGGCCATGACGTTCTCGGCGTTATGCGGCCCAGGGAGCGGGCATTGCTCCATGTTGAACAGGGGGCCGGTCCAGTTCGGGAGGGCGCTCACCAGGAGGCCGTGGTCGAGAAAAATGTCGGCCCGGCGATTGTTCGCGCTGAAGGTGATGATTTTCGAGGGAATATTCACGTCCAGGGAACGCAAATGCGCGAGGGCTTCGCTCTGGATGATCGCCCAGTCGAAGGCCTGCTGATTCTGGAACAAGCGTCCGACCGCGCGGGCATAATCACTAAGACGTCCATATTGGTCGAGATGGTCGCTGCGCAGGTTGGTGATGACCGCGACGGCGGGCCTGTAGTGTTCGATGGATTCGACCTGAAAGGAATTCAAGTCCAGTGTCACAAAATCGAGCTCGCGGCTTTGTTCGACAATATTGCAAACCGGCTCCCCGCTGGCCCCGGCGCGCACCGTGCTGCGTTGGGAATGGGTGAGCATGGCCGCCACCAGTTCGGCCGTGGTTGTTTTGCCGTTCGTCCCGGAGATGGCAATACTGAGGCAGCAAAATCGGCGGGCCGCCAGCTCCAGATCACTCAGGATCGGCACGCTGGCCTGGGCGAAGCGCTCGACGGCAGGATCTTTCCGGCTCGCTTGTGAGCTGTGAATCGCCCAATCGAATCCTCGCGGAGGCCCGGCGGGCTTGCCCAGGCTGACACCGAGAGACTCCAGTTCGCCTGGCAGCTTTGCAGGCGCCGCCTCGAACGAAGCGGAAAAAGCGGACACCCGAGCGCCGACGCTCCGGAGCAACCGGCACGCCGCCAGTCCGCTCGGATCGAGGCCGATCACCGCCACCTGCTTTTGGGAAAACTCTTCCATTTTTTACTTTACCGCAGCTTCAACGTGCTGAGCGCCACCAAGGCGCACAGAATGCAGAGAATGTAAAATCGAGTGACCACCTGCGATTCGTACCATCCTTTCTTCTCGAAGTGATGGTGCAGCGGGGCCATGAGAAAGATGCGTTCGCCCTGGCCGCGGGTCCGCCGGGTGTACTTGAACCAGCCGCGCTGCAAGATAACGGATCCAGCTTCCGCCACAAAAACCCCGCCAGCGATCAGCAGGATGAAGGGCTGGTGGATCAGCACCGCCATGATCCCGAGCGCTCCGCCCAGCGCGAGCGAGCCGGTATCGCCCATGAAAACCTGGGCCGGGTGGCAGTTATACCAGAGAAAGCCGAGCGACGCGCCGAACATCGCCGAGCAGAAGACGGTCAGCTCGCCCGCCCCCGGGACGTGCGGAACCTGAAGGTAGCGGGACAGTTCGGAATTGCCGGCGATGTAGGTGAAAACAATGAAAACGGTGGTGACGATGATGGTGCAGCCGATGGCCAAGCCATCCAGGCCATCGGTGAGGTTCACGGCGTTTGAACTGCCGACGATCGCAAACACCGCGATCAGCAGGCCGAGGACGCCCGCGCCGGTGACGATCGGGTATTTGTAAAAGGGAACGGTCACCTCGGTGATCAATTTGCTCGTGTCTGGGACGAGCCAGAGATAAACGCCGATAAATCCGGCCAGGAGGGTCTGCACCGCCAGTTTGATAAGCGAGGTGGTCCCGAGATTGTTCTGCTTGGTGATCTTGGCGTAATCGTCGTAGAACCCCAGCCCCGCGAGGACAATCAGTGAGAGCAGGGTGAGCACCACCAGTTCATTCCACTGCGCCCAGAGCAGGCCGGCCAGGTCCATGGCGGTCACGATCAGGAGGCCGCCCATGGTGGGAGTCCCTTTTTTGCTGAGGACGCGGGCGGCGATTCCGCCGCCTTCCTCGGCTTTGTCCACGTAGTTCTGGCCGAACTTAAGGCGCTTGAGCCAGCGGATCACGCTTGGGCCCAGCAGCCAGCTGAGAATGAGCGCGGTCACGGCCGCCCCGGCGCTCCGGAAAGTGATGTAATTGAACACGCGCAAGGGGGAAACGATATCCGCCCAGGCGGTTCCCTCGCCGCGCATCCGTAGATACTGCGTCAAATAATAGAACATCAGGCTTTCCCCACCCCGGCTGGCCCCGCTCCGAAACGTGCCGTCAAAAATTCTACCACGCGCTCCAGGCGCGTCGAGCGTGAGGCTTTCACCAGGACGACATCCCCAGGCCGGACAATTTCGGTGACCGTCGGGCCCGCTTGATCAATGTCTGCGAGATCCACCACTTGCCGGAGGCCGCCGTCGCGGGCGGCTGCGGCCATGATCGCGCTGCTCTTGCCGACGGCGACGAGGAAGTCGATCTTCCCCGCCGCCGCCCGGCTTCCGATTTCCCGATGGGCAGTCGCGCTGCTCTCGCCGAGCTCGGCCATGTCTCCCAGCACCGCGATGCGCCTTCCCCGGCAAGGAAAACTTTGCAGGGTGTCCAACGCCGCGTGCATTGAATCGGCGTTGGCGTTATAGGCATCATCGAGCACCAGGAAGTCATCGATCTGCTTTAGCTGGAGACGCATCTTGGCGCCGTAGCAGGTTTCCAGTCCACGCTGGATCTCCGCCCGGCCCAGGCCCAGTTCCCTCCCGACCACTACCGCATAGGTGGCATTCACCACCTGATGCTTGCCTAACAGTCTTGTGACGTACTCACCTGAGAAATCCTGCCAGTCGCACTCCAGGCGGAAGCGAGTGCCCTGGGCATCCATGGCAACGGCTGAAATCCGCCAATGGTTCTTCGGGCCGGTGCCGGCGCGAATGACGCGCGCGCGGGTTCGGGCCGCGAGGGCGTCGGCGCCGTAGCCCTCCCCGTTGATCACCAGAAAGCCTTGGGGAGGGAGGAGTTCGGCGAGGGATCCCTCTTCCTCGAGGACTTTGTCGACGGAGCCGAAAAACTCGAGATGCTCCCTTCCAATGCTCGTGATGATCCCCGCGGAGGGCTGAATCATCTCCAGCAAAGGGCGGAGTTCGCCCGGGTGGTTGGTTCCCACTTCCAGGACGGCGGCGCGATGTTTTTCTTCGAGTTGCAGCAGAGTTAAAGGCACTCCGATTTCATTATTAAAACTCGCGGCGCTCGCCAGGGTCGCAAGTTTTTGGCTCAAAACTGCGGCGGCCAGTTCCTTGGTGCTTGTTTTCCCGTTGGACCCGGCCACCGCGACGGCGGCCGCGGTGAAGCGCCGACGATAAGCGGCGCCGAGCTGCCCGAGAGCCCGCCGCGTGTCGGCCACGGCCACGGCCGGAAGTTCCGGGGGCAGGGACGAGGCACGCCTTTCGTCGATGAGCGCCGCTCCGGCACCTTGGGCGGCCACGTCTCCGAGGAAAGCGTGCGCGTCGAAATTCGGGCCTGAGAGCGCGACAAAAAGCTGTCCCGGCTCGATTTTTCGAGAATCGGTGGAGAGGCCGCGCACCAGGCTGGCCGGACTGCCGTGCACGATCCGGCCCTGGCAGGCCTCGGCAATGAATTGGAGCGAGGTCGATTCCATTAAGCCGGGACCAGAGCCCCCTTCTCGATCCGGTTCCGGGGAAAATGGTTTTGCCGGAGCCGTTCCCGGGCGACCCGCCGGTCATCGAACGGGACGATGGTGTTGACCAACTGCTGAAAAGTGCGATCTCCCTTGCCGCTGATGAGGAGGGCGTCTCCTGCGCGGGCCAGACGGATTAGCTCTCCGATGGCTTCGGCCCGATCGGGTTGGAAGTGGTAGCGGGTGTTCCCGCCGTTTTCCAGGCCTTGCGCGAGCGCCCCGCAAATCTGCTCCACGCTTTCCCGCCCCGGGTTGTCGCTCGTCAGAACCACATAGTGCGCGTGTTGCGCGGCCATCCGCCCGAGTTGGAACCGCTCACGTCCCGTGGTGCGTTCGCCCGCCCCGAGGGCCAGGAGCACGCGGCCGGTGGTGATTTCCCGCAAGGATCGCAGCGCCGACTCAAGGTTGGACTCGTCTCGGGCTTCATCCACATACACGTGGAAACGGCCGGCCTCGGAGATCAATTCCAACGATCCTGGAGGCGCGGAGATTCCGTCCAGACTGTCGAAGATTGCCCGAGCGGGGATGTCCAGAGCGAACGCCGCGGCGGTGGCAGCCAGCAAATGCCCCAGATTTTCCCGGCCGGCCAGCGGCAGGGAGAAAGAGGCAGATTCATTGCCAATGTAGAGGATCCCTGCGGTGGATTGAGGAGAGAAACTGACGTCCTGGGCGCTCACCTGAGCTGCGCTCGAACGTCCAAAGGTCACCTGCGAGTCGAAAAGAGCAGAGCAGGCGGTTTCGCGGCCGGCGCGGGCATCCAGGTTGACGATGGCGCAGCCGGGCCGGCGCGAAATCGCGTGGTGCATGTAGTCGGAGTATTTCCAGAAATTCTCCTCTTCTCCCGCGACGACAAGCAGGTCCAACGGCACTTCCCGCAGGGCCGCGGGTGAGACGTCAGGCACTTCCAGGACGCAGGTGTCGCAGCCCGCGCGCGTCATCTCCGCGAAGAGGCGCTGGATGTCCGCACTCTCGGGCGGCGCGCCGGAGGGCAGGCGTCGTTCGCCAACTTCGTGACGGAAGCTGGAGATCAGGCCGGTTTTAATTCCGCTGGCCCGCAGGAGGGAAGCAAGGAGAAAGGCGCTTTTCCACGCTCCTGCGTGGCCGGTCACGCCGATGACTCGGAGGCGCTCGCCCGCGCGGCCGAAGTAGAAGGCGGAAGCTTTGGCCAGCGCTTCCCGGGTGTCGGCCACTTCGATGAGGGCGGCGCGTTGCTTCATCGCTCCGCGCTGGCGGCAGACGATGGCGGACGCGCCCCGGGCGACGGCCGTTTCGATCTGGCTGTGGCCGTCGTATCCGGCCCGGGGCAGGGCAAAGAACACGTTGCCCGGCGCGACGCGGCGCGGCTCGAATTCCAATCCGGTGACCTGGGCCGCGAGCGATCCTTCGATCTTCAGCGGCGTGAGGGCGGGAATGAGGGAGCGCAGTTGCATCAGTTGGCGGCGCGAGTCAGATTCGCGGAGAGGGTTTGGCCGGGAAGCCGTTCCGGCGGGATGGCCAGGTAGTTCGCGGCGCGTTCGGCGATGCGCTGAAACACTGGCGCCGCCGTTTCTCCTCCGTAATAGCCTTTGCGGGGATCGTCCAGCACGACCGAGATGCACAGCTCGGGATTGTCAGCCGGGAAGAATCCGATGAACGAGGAGTAATGCCGGTTGCGCACGTACTGGCCATCGACGATTTTTTGCGCGGTGCCCGTTTTGCCGGCGGCGGTGTAGTAGGCGAGCTTCGCCTTCGTTCCGGTGCCGTTCGTTGAAACGACCGTTTTCAACGCCCGCACCATTTTGGCACACGTTTCGGAGGTAATCGCGTTTCGCACCGCTTGCGGTTGAAATTTTGCGGTTTGATGGCCCTGCTCATCGACGAAGCTATCCACGAGCATCGGCCGCATGAGCACGCCGTTGTTCGCCAGGGCCGACATTGCCATGACCATCTGCATGGGCGTGCAAGCGATCCCTTGACCCATCGGCACGCGGGTGATGGAGACGCCGCTCCAGCGCGCCGGGGGATGGACAATGCCATTGACTTCGCCCGGCAGGGGAATGCCGGTGCGCTGCCCGAAGCCGAAGGAACGAATGTATTCGTAAAGGCGGTCTTTGCCGAGTTGCAGGCCGATCTTGGCCGCGCCGATGTTCGAGGATTTGGCGATGATTCTTTCCACGCTGATCAAGCCGGCCGGATGTTCGTCGCGCAGCAGTTTTCCGCCGAAGAAAAAGTGGCCATTCTCGCAATCGATTTCCGTCTCCAGATCGAGCAGGCGTTCGTTCAGCGCCGCGGAGACCACCACGATTTTGAAGGTCGAGCCAGGTTCGGCCACGTCGCAGATCACCCGGTTGCGGCGTTCGTCCGGCCCGGAATCGCCCGGGCCGTTGGGATCGAACGTCGGCAGGACAGCCAAAGCCAGGATTTCCCCGGTTTTCGGGCGAACGACCACGGAGCAGATGCTCGCCGGGTTGTGTTTCTCCATGGCGCCAGCCAGTTCGTCCTCCACGATATGCTGAATTCCAGCGTCGATCGTCAGGACGGCACTGAGGCCGGAACGCGGGGCGACATCCTGCTCGCGGAACAGGACCACTTCACGTTGCAAGCTGTCCGTTTCCGTCTGGCGCCAGCCGCGGACGCCGGTCAGCACGCTATTTAAGGACGCCTCGACCCCGTCCTTGCCCGCGATGGCGGTCTCGGTCTTAGATCCGTTCAGGGTCTCATTCTCTCCGACGTAACCCAGGACGTGCGCCGCCAGCGATCTGTTCGGATAAAAACGCTCCTCTTCAGGCTCGTCGAAAACGCCTTTGTTGCGGATTCGGTTGTAACGAGCCCGCTCGGTCTTTTTGAGTTTCGTTTCGTCGACGCCGAACGAGACTTCGTCCAGCGCTTTTCGGACGTTATCCCATTTTTCGGTTTCGATCTTCTTCTTGAGCACCACCCAGCGCACCGGCGAGAGCGAGCCGGTTTCATTCGTCCGCTCGGCCGGGTGGGCCTTGTCCGTGAAGTTGGTGCGCATGCGGGGCCGGAGCTTCTCGGCCAGCTCGGGCAGGGGAATTTCTAGAACTGGCGCGAGCGCCAGCGCCACGCTCATGTAATTGGTCCCCAGAGTTTCCGGGTCCGCGCAAACGGTGTGCACCACCTTGCTGGTCGCCAGGAGATTTCCGCGGATGTCACGGATATCCCCGCGGCGCGCCTTCTGGACGAAGGTGCGTTCGGTGTTGTCCTTGGCCCGTTCGCTGAGTTCTTCGTGACGGTAAAGCTGGAGGTCGACCAGGCGGTAACTGAGCGCGAAGAAACCGGTGATGATGCAGCCGGCAAAGAAGCAGAGGCGGCGGATCTGCATCGCGTGAACGAGAGATTGGGTGAGGGCTTTCTTGCGCGCCATTATTCCTCGCTCCTTCCCGCGGCGTAGATTCTCCGGTCGCCCGCCGCCCGGGCGATCGGCACAGGTTCTTGCAAGCGGATGATTTGATTGGGTTGCGGAGCGGCGAGCCCCAGGTTCAACTGTTTGACGCGAAGGTCCAGCTCCCGGGCGGTGCACATCGCGGCGTAGGTGCGTTCGAGCGCGTCATTCGCGCGTTTCAATTCGTCGCGCCGGTTTTCCAGTCGTTTCATCTCCCGGCTCAGACCCCAAACCTGGGTCTTGGCCCAGATATAGCCAATGCCCGCCAGGCAGACCGCCGCGCAGATCGCAATGCTGGCGACGATTGTTTTCGGCTTGATGGAACCCGATTTGCGGCGGCTCATCCGGGCCTCCCTGCGGTTTCGAGCAGCGAGAGCTTCTCGAGGACGCGCAGTTTGGCGCTGCGCGCCCGCGGGTTGTCGGCGAGTTCTTCTTCGGAGGCGACCATTGGCTTGCGGGAAACCCAACGGCCTTCGGGCGCCTTGGGTTGGCGAAATTCTGGACGATCCACGTCTCCTTCCACGAAGTAATCGCGTTCGAGGGCGCGGCCGAACTCTTTAACCGCCCTGTCTTCGAGGGAATGGAAACTGATTACGGCCAGCCTTCCTCCCGGCTTGAGAACGCGCCAGGCCGCCTGGATGCCATCCTCTACCGCATCCAGTTCGCGATTGACCTCCATGCGCAAGGCCTGGAACACGCGGGTGGCGGGGTGGATCTTTTGGCGTCCACGCCCGGCGGTTTCCGCGATGAACTGGGCCAGATCCAGAGTCGTTTCAAATTTCCGCACAGCCCTCCTTTTCACCAAAGCCGCGGCGATTCTGCGCGAGGCGGTTTCCTCCCCAAGTTCCCAAAACAGGTTGGCCAGTTCTTCCTCGGGCCAGGTGTTGACGATATCCGCGGCGGTGACTGGGTCGCGCCGGTCCATCCGCATGTCGAGCGGCCCCGATTGCTGGAAGCTGAACCCGCGCCCGGCCCAATCCAGTTGCGGAGAACTCACGCCGAGATCGAGCAAGACGCCGTCGCAGCTCTCCGGGCCGGTGAACTGCTCCATCTCGACAAAATTGGCCCGATGAAGTTCGAAGCGTCCGGCGAAGGGCTGCAGCCGTTCCGTGGCGGCGGCCAGAGCGTCGTCGTCCCGGTCCAGACCGATCAATCGCGCCGTGGCGCTGGCTTCGAGCAGCGCTTTCGCATGACCACCCCCTCCCAACGTTCCATCGAGGAAAAGCCGGCCGTCCGCGGGTCGCAGCGCTGCTACGACTTCGCGAACCAGAACAGATTTGTGAGAGAAAGCAGGCACGGTTCATACCTACTGCTGGCCAATTTCAAAAAGCTTGGCCGTCAACTCGGTCCATTCCCCTCTTTTCTTTTTTGGGGCCGGGCTGGCCGGGGAAGTTTCCCGGACGGAAACTGCTTCCGCCGGTGCGGCCGTCTTCAACGGACGGAGGGCGAACTTTTCTTTTTTATTCACCACCACTTCGAGATCGGAGTCGCGCAAGTCGTTCCGCATGACCCGGACTTTTTCGAGGTTCATTTCGGCTTGCACCAGGCTGCCCCCGGCGTGGCGTTTGCCCAGCCAGCCAAAAGTGATTCGTTCGAGCCAGGATCGTTTTTGGGTCTTCATTTTGGCGGCTGCGGGAGGAGATTTGGGCGCTTCGACGGGTTCCGGCAGGGCGGGCCGATGCTCCGCTTCGGTCAACCAATCGGTTTGCACCGGCACCGCCGGTTTGGCGGCGAACCGGGGGGCATTCTCAAAGTTCGGGAGCCGCACGTCCTTCTTCATCTCGAACGGGCTCTTTTCTCGCGGAGATCCCGCGAAACTTCTGCCAACTGCCAGGAATTGTTTAAGGCTCATGGTCAGATGAGTTGAAATGCCTCGGAAGCCATCGCGTCATCAACCCGGCTGGTGGCTTCGTAACGATCCGGGTTCCAAATTTCAAAGCGGTCCCAAGAGCCGATCAACACCGCATCGCGCTCGAGGCCCGCCCCACGGGCCATAGGCTCCGGGATGCAGATCCGGCCTGATTTATCCATCACCGCCTGATCGGAATTTTTCCCGAGCAGGCGACGGAGCGAATCCGCCTTCGGATCGCGATAAGGCATCGCTTTCAGTTTCTCGAGCAATGCGGCCATCGGCTCGGGAGGGAGGACCAGAAGGTAAAGCTCTTTCGTGGAGGAACTTGGAAGCAGGAGCAAGGTGAACTGGAAGTTCTCCTCGGCCGGGCGCCACTTCGCCGGGATCTGTAAACGCCGCTTCTCATCCACCCCATGGCGGTAGATTGAGTTGTAGAGCACTGGCGCGGCTTGGTTCACAGGCAAAATACGGGATAAGAGCCGACACACGCGCCCTTATCCCGCCACAGCAACCCACTTTCTGCCACTTTACCCCACCAAAAGTCAACGATAATCCACTTTCAAAACGCGATTTTCCGGCGGTTTCTTGGGGAAAACATGACTACCCGGTTGATGCGTAACGGTGTTTCGATCATGGGACGCGCTGAGGCTGGGTCTGCTTGCAATATTGGCTCTCACTGGCATGGGGGTGGATAGTTAAGAATGTTAAATCAATAATTTACGCATGAAATGTAGACTAATGGGAGCATGGAGCGTGGAGCAGAGGGCGGCTCGGTCAATACATAGGTAACACCTTTGGCCCCTGGGCGTAACAACCTCCTCGGCGAGATGGCCAGAGCCAGACAAGAGCTGGGAGCTTGAACAGGAGCAAACAGAGGGAACAGAGAGAAGGACTGAGCTCGCCAAAACCAAAAGTGGGACAGGGGCGGGCCGGTCCACGGGGATCCTCCGGGGAGAGAAATGTCTGGGTTTCCCATCCATCAAAATTACATATAATTCTGGTTCAATTATTTGTGGAGCAAAAGGTGTGACCTGAATTGAAGAGTTTCGCTCAGCCAATGCCAGAAAACTGGCCCGGAATTTTTGCGAAACTGGAGGTACACCAACATTCTTGCTTCTCCAGTAGATTAGGATACATCGCGGTAAAGCGCGATTATCATTCGTGGGGCCGAGAATTACACAAGAAAGCCCACGCACCCCGGCGTGAACGGGGGCGTTTCGGCTGGACACCGGGTTGACTGCTGAGGGCAGAGCCCAAAAGGTGGCGCTGCTCTCAGGGGTCGTTCTCAGTGACCGGAACTGAAGGTTACTGGTCACATGCAGAAGCTACTTCCAAAGTGCTCTTCCTGTCAACCGCCTGCGGGAAAGGCTGAAGCCTAAAAGATGAGGGCTTCCCTTATCGCTCGGTACTGCTATGAAATCTCCTGCTCATGGCGGGTAAGGAGAAAGCGAAGAAGAATGGCAACGCTGTGCTTGGCTTTGAAACCAAGTTATGGTTTGCGGCGGATACCCTCCCGGCGAATCTCGAGAGCTCTTCAGCGCGAAACCCGGAGTTGCTCCCGTGCCTTTCCTCCTGGACCTGATGGCAGGGTCGATCAAGTCCGATACCTTCTTGTGCGAGAACACTTTGGGATGGGCGCCATCTTTTCCTACGCGCGTGGCTGGAAGCCCAGGGCGTGACCGACCTGAAGCGCATCAACCAGATGCGCCAATTTTCGCCCTCCTGGAGTGGCTGAAAACGTCACGATTAGCGACACTCCCCCGGTCGAGTACGTTCCGGCTATCTGTGTCCGTTTTTCACCGGACGAGTGGCAGGAAATGCACGAAAGGCACGCACTTCATCCCGGCTGGGAGTTGATGACGTAGGACGATTTCTTGATCGAACGCCGGAAGCTCATGGCTGCGATAATTCGGAAAGGTTTTGAGTCGCTGAGATGATGCGGCGCTGCGAAGGCAGAGGTGAAGGAGAGGAGGATCGCGGACTGACAGAAATTTAGCGGGAGCGGCGGGAGAAAGATTATGAACTACGATTCGGGACGGGCGGCGGAGTTGCTGCGCGCGGCGACGAAGGATCCAAATGCCACTTTCAGAGATGGGCAGGGGGCGGCGATCCAGCATGTGGTGGAGGGACGAGGTCGCCTCTTGGTGGTGCAAAGGACCGGGTGGGGTAAGAGCTTTGTCTACTTCATCGCGACGAAGCTGCTGCGGGACCAGGGTGCGGGCCCGGCGATTCTCATTTCCCCGTTGCTCGCGTTAATGCGTAATCAAATTGCGGCGGCCAAGCGGATGGGAGTGCGGGCTTTAACGATCCATTCCGAGAACAAGGAGGAGTGGGAGAACATCGAGCAGGCGCTGGGTCGCAACGAAGTTGATATTCTGCTGATCTCGCCGGAGCGCTTGGCGAACTGTCAGCGGCGGAATGAAAGTGGTGTGATTCCGCCGGTTTGAAAGTGGGATTC
>CAZMKE010000057.1:0-32366 GCA_964566945.1 uncultured Verrucomicrobiota bacterium
GCGCAGCGCCGGGCGCTACGGTGGGTTTTGAATCAAACCACCCAATCAACCTCGGAGAGGTTGTGGCCCGGCGCTGCGAATCGGCCGGGGCTTGCCGAAACCTGAATTGGGGCGAGGTCCGATCCTTGTCCCACCAGCTTCTCCCTGAACCTCGAAGAGGTTCACAGCCACAGCCCACCGTTGCGCCCGAACAGCGCGCAGCGCCGGGCGCTACGGTGGGTTTAGGATCAAACCACCCAATCAACCTCGTGAGAGGTTGTGGCCCGGCGCCGCGAATCGGCTGGGGCTTGGCGGAACCTGAATTGGGGCGAGGTCTGATCCTTGTCACACGAGCTTCTCGCCGAACCTCGGAGAGGTTCATGGCCACAGCCCACCGTTGCGCCCGAGCAGCGCGCAGCGCCGGGCGCTACGGTGGGTTTTGAATCAAACCACCCAATCAACCTCGGCGAGGTTGTGGCCCGCCGCTGCGAATCGGCCGGGGCTTGGCGGAACCTGAATTGGGGCGAGGTCCGATCCTTGTCACACCAGCTTCTCCCCGAACCTCGGAGAGGTTCACAGCCACAGCCCACCATTGCTCCCGAACAGCGCGCAGCGCCGGGCGCTACAGTGGGTTTGGAATCAAACCACCAAATCAACCTCGGAGAGGTTGTGGCGGTGCTGCGAATCGGCCGAGGCTTGGGGGAACCTGAATTGGGCGAGGTCCGATCCTTGCCACACCAGCTTCTCGCCGAACCTCGGAGAGGTTCACAGCCGCAGCCCACCGTTGCGCCCGAAGAGCGCGCAGCGCCGGGCGCTACGGTGGGTTTTGAATCACCCCCAAACGATCAACCTCGGAGAGGTTGTGGCTCGGCGCTGCGAATCGGCCGAGGCTTGGCGGAACTTGAATTGGGGCGAGGTCCGATCGTTGTCCCACCAGCTTCTCCCCGAACCTCGGAGAGGTTCACAGCCACAGCCCACCGTTGCGCCCAAACAGCGCGCAGCGCCGGGCGCTACGGTGGGTTTTGAATCAAACCACCAAATCAACCTCGGAGAGGTTGTGGCGCGGCGCTGCGAATCGGTCGGGGCTTGCCGAAACCTGAATTGGGGCGAGGTCCGATCCTTACCCCACCAGCTTCTCCCCGAACCTCGGAGAGGTTCACAGCCACAGCCCACCGTTGCGCCCAAACAGCGCGCAGCGCCGGGCGCTACGGTGGGTTTTGAATCAAACCACCAAATCAACCTCGGAGAGGTTGTGGCGCGGCGCTGCGAATCGGCCGGGGCTTGCCGAAACCTGAATCGGGGCGAGGTCCGATCCTTGTCACACCAGCTTCTCCCTGAACCTCGGAGAGGTCCCCGGCCACAGCCCACCGTTGCGCCCGAACCGTGCGCAGCGCCGGGCGCTACGGTGGGATTTGAATCAAACCACCCAATCAACCTCCGAGGGGTTGTGGCCCGGCGCTGCGAATCGCCTGGGGCTTGCCGGAACCTGAATTGGGGCGAGGTCCGATCCTTGCCACGCCAGCTTCTCCCCAAACCTCGGAGAGGTTCACAGCCACAGCCCACCGTTGCGTCCTAACAGCGCGCAGCGCCGGGCGCTACGGTGGGATTGGAAACAAACCACCCAATCAACCTCGGAGAGGTTGTGGCGCGGCGCTGCGAATCGGTCGGGACTTGCCGAAACCTGAATTGGGGCGAGGTCCGATCCTTGTCACACCAGCTTCTCCCCGAACCTCGAAGAGGTCCCCGGCCACAGCCCACCGTTGCGCCCGAACCGCGCGCAGCGCCGGGCGCTACGGTGGGTTTGGGCTCACCCCGCCGTTCAACCTAAGTAGAGGCTGTGCCCCAGACCCCGAAAAACCATTGGCATTGCCGATCAACTCCGTTCCCGCTGGGCCTCTCGCACCATGCAAAACATCCCAACGGCATGTACGCACAAAAGCCCGGGGTTGCGAGGAACGAGCTACCCCGGGAAGTCACCGGCCATAAATCCTCCTATCCTGAAAGGATTGAACCGATTCCTACAAGAGGCTGGAACGAATTGCATAACTCTGCTACACGGCCCCCGCAGCAGGGGCGAAAAAACCCCGGCAATCGATTTGAGTGATGGCTGTGGAAAATATCTGAAGACGTTGACGGACGGTAACAATCACGTCACTACCTGGAACTATGACCCTGAAGGCCGGCTTTCGTCAAAAACCGACGCCGCCAGCGCCAGCTACAATTACAGCTATTACCCGAACGGTTGGCTGTCCAATCGGGTGGATTCCCTGAGCCGTTCCACCTTGTACGACTACGATGGCGTGGGCAATCTCACCCGCGTGCGCTACGTCAGCCAGGGCGCTACCAACACGTTTGCCTACGATCCTGAAGACCGCCTGCAGTCCATGAGTGACGCCGTTGGAACATCAGCCTTCAGCTATGTTTGGTGCGGCGAGTTTTCCCAGCGATCTTCCGAAACAGCTCCGTGGACTGGCGTGTTTTCTGTAGTTTCTTTTTACAGTGGAGGCACGAGGCTCCAATCTGGCTACATCTTGTTCTCGCCGAGCAGCGGAAGGATGGACGTTGTCTACGACACCGTCAGCGCCAATCGCTACACGAGTGTTCTTTTCGAGCAAAACCTTGCGAGCCTGGGGACATTTTACTACGGTTACCTGGGAGCCGGGCGTCAACTCCAGACGGTCACCCTGCCCAATGGTTCGATCATCACCAACTCGTTCGATGGGGCGGCGCGTCTGACTGAGACCCGCCTGAGAAGCAGCTCGGGAACGACGCTCAACCTGCACCAGTACGGCTACAACGCCGCGCATCAGCGCACTGCGTTGACGAATGTGGCCGGAAACTTTTGGAACTTCAGCTACGACACGGTGGGGCAATTGAAGTCCGCATTGGGCAAGGAAAGCAACGGGACAAACCGCTTGCAGGAACAGCTGACGTACCAGTACGATCCGGCTGGAAACTTGAATGTCCGATCAAACAAGGATCTTGGGCAAACGTTCGTCGTCAACGTTCTGAACGAATTGTCGAACGTGACGCGGACCGGGACCGTGACGGTGGCCGGCGCAACGACCAGCACGAATGTCAGCAGCGTGACGGTCAATGGTCTCGGCGCGAGCCTGTATGCGGATGCCACGTTTGCCCGGGCGGGGTTTGATCCGACGAACACGATCTACGCTGCGGTGGCTTCGGATCCCTTGGGGCGGACGGATACGAACACGATCACGGCGAATTACCCGAGCCCGGTCTCCTTCACCTACGACGCAAACGGGAATTTGACCAGCGATGGCGCCCGGACATTTGTCTACGATCAGGAAAATCAACTGACGAGTGTCACCATTACCAACTCGGCTGCCGGGACCTCTGCCAAGACGGACTTTGTCTACGACGGCCTGAACCGGTTGCGGATCAAGCGGGAGTGGACTTGGCGCAGTGGCAGTTGGGGGCAAACGGACGAGGCGCGTTACGTTTACGATGGGCGGCGCATGGTGCAGGAGTTGAACCAGTTCAACGTGCCGCGGGTGACCTACGTCCGGGGCGTTGACCTGAGTGGCACCCTTGAGGGAGCCGGGGGAATTGGCGGGCTGCTGGCGCGAGTGGACCATGTGAATGGCACCGTCGCTTATTACCATGGCGACGGCGGCGGGAACGTCACGATGTTGTTGAACCAGCAGCAGCTTCCCGTGGCAAAGTACAGCTACGATCCTTACGGGAACACGCTCGGCCAGTCCGGCCCCCTGGCGGATGCGAACAGCTTCCGCTTTTCTTCGAAGGAGTATCAGCAGAATGCGGGACTGTACTATTACGGGTATCGGTTTTACGATGCGAATTTGCAGAGATGGCTAAATAGAGACCCAATCGGGGAATGGGGCGGATGGAATCTTTACACGTTCGTCAGAAACCAATCGACAACGCTCGTTGATCGAGATGGTTTGGACGTCTATGATCTTCGGCGCTCCGCGCATTCGTGCGGCGGACTGTTTGATCATTCATTTGTTTTTATCGACGGGACGGGAGAACGGGACGCTAAAGGACGGCCGGTAAACTATGTTGTGGACCTTAATGATAAAGGGCATAAAGGGGTCAGTCCCTAAAGGGGTCATAAAGGGGTCAGTCCCACGTCTGTATACTTTACGCTTGCGATTTGCTCGAGTTCGGAGAGGATCATTGGGGGATGGCGAGGAAATTGCGCGTGGAATATTGCGGTGCGATTTATCACGTGATGAACCGCGGGGATCGGCGGGAGGAGATCTTCTACACCGCGAAGGATCGCGAGTTATTTCTGGAGACCTTGGCCGAGACGTGCGAAAGGACCGGTTGGCAGGTGTTTGCCTATTGTCTGATGCCAAATCACTTTCATTTGGTGATCGAGACGCCCCGTGCGAACCTGGTGGCGGGGATGAAATGGTTCCTGGGCACCTACACAGCGCGTTTTAACCGGCGCCACAAGCTGTTCGGCCATTTGTTTAGTGGACGTTACAAAGCTCTCATTGTGGATGGAAGCGGAAACGGGTACTTGAAGACTGTTTGCGACTACGTCCATTTAAACCCAGTGCGCGCGAAATTGGTTTCGAAGAACGGAGCGCTTTCAGGTTTTCAATGGAGCAGTTATCCGGAGTACCTCTTATCGCCGGCCCGGCGATGGCCATGGTTGCGGGTGGAACGGTTGTTGGGTGCGCACGGGATTCCGAAGGACAGCCCGGCGGGGCGAGCGGAGTTCGAAAGAAGAATGGAAGCTCGGCGGCGGGCGGAAGACGATCCGGGGGAATGGAAAGCGGTCCGCCGCGGCTGGATGATTGGCCGCGATGAATTCCGCCGCGAGCTCCTGGCGAAAATGAGTGAGCGTGTTGGGCCTTCCCATTACGGAGCGGAGTTGCAGGAGAGCGAGGAAGAGAAGGCCGAACGGATCGTCGCCCAGGAGATTCGGCGTCTGAAACTTTCGAAAGTCGATTTCACTGAGTTAAGCAAGGGTGATTCGCGCAAGGTGGAGATTGCGCGTCGGCTGCGGAAGGAAACAACGGTCCCTCTGAGGAGGATCGCGGAAAACCTCCAGACCGGCAGCGTTGCTTACCTGGCAAAACTGCTACGGAAAGTATAAAGACGTGGGACTGACCCCTTGTCGGTTAAACCGTGAGTTGCCGCACTATCACCGTCGCGGTAAGCCGGGTCCGAACGGGCAAACGCCGCCCGGTCAGGGTATCGGTCGGCATCGCCCCTGGGATAACTCCCCGCACGATGGGGATTTTTGGGATCGATTTTGATGAAGCCACCCATTTATCTCGACAACCGCGGTGACGTTTGGATTTTTCCGGATGTGGGTGCGGCACTTGCTTGGGTTGAACCCGTTGACGTGAAGAACAGCGAGTACCGGGCCTACGATGCGGATGGAAGAAGGATATCTCTGTTCGTGCGTGGCGGCGAGGTTGCCTATTCCGTTGAGGCGGAACCAGAGCACGTTACCGAACTTGAGAGCTGCTTGAGGAAGTTCTTCAAGGCAGACCCAAAGGCTCCGGATGTGCGCACTCTGGCAGAGCTTGTCGCAATTAGCCGAAACTATTTTTTTAAATAAAGCTGAATGCCTTGCTATCGGTTTTATGATGCAGGCCTCCAGCGGTGGCTAAATAGAGACCCGCTGACGGGACGGGTCGGCATGAACTCTGGATTCCTGAGGCGAGGAAGCAATGTTCAAGGATTCCCCGGCGAACTCCTGGTTGGACTAAACCTCTACGAGTTTACGAGCAATGCTCCGCTCAACGTCATCGACCCGGACGGCCTAATTGGAGTTGGCGTGATTGGAGTCGGCGGCGGTGAGGCCGGGATCGGGTTCGGGGGAGGGGTAAATCTTTCAGGGGGTGCCGGTGTTTTCCACGGCTCCGGGGGCTGGAGTACGGGTGGATTCGTCAGTGGAGGCGGATTCATTGGTGGACCAACCGCTCCTTCGATGGCGGTCCCCTGCACCGGGCAAAGACCTTTTGTTGTTGGCGGCGGTGCTGGTGGTGGCGGCGGCTTGTTCCTCACCAACGCGGGGTCGTCTGGCGACTTAGGTGGGCCGTTCAATCAGTGGAACATCAGCCTTCCCAAGATCGGGCCAATTCCAGGCCTCGCTATAAGCAAGAAAAGGGGATCAGAGTATCAGATTTCTGCAAGGGGATATTTTGCATGTGTGCAACGAGGTCAAGGAAGGAGCGTTGCCGTGTGGGCACGGTTTTACGAAAGGAGGAGGACGCAGTGACGCAAAGAGTGCAAGGTCAGGGCAGGGCCTGGGCTTGTGGTGACAGGAGCCAGGCTCCGGCTGCGAGCTGGTTTACAGAAGCCACGGGTGGAATCGCCGGTTTTTACCGGATCTTCCGATTCCCGGGCTGAAGTATCTTTGAGCAGATTCCGGCCAGCGAGTTTTTTGAGTCGCCTGCTTTTCTTTTTGTGGCAGCGGACAGGAGCCGTCCTGCGGGTGTTCTGACCCTGAACCGACAGCGCGGTTTCCCGCGCCGCAGTGAACTAGAGCTGAACCAATCAGGCCGGCCCTGCCGCTGAAACCCCGCACTCCACGCGCCGGCGTACGCACCCTTTATGGAGTTGGCGGCTCTGAGTCGCGCTTTCCGCGTTGGCGCGGCAAGTGGAGTTCCAGGCCGTAAAATTCATGCACCATCCGGTGCCGCTGCCCGAGTGGATTTTTGGGCGCGAAGACAAAGCCGAGGTCGGCAACATCCTTCCATTTTGGCAGGAGTTTCTCCCAGGCGGCGGCGTGATGCCTCGCGATTTCTTTGGGAGCCGAGGCGTGCAGCAAACACGGATTTGCAGATGCGGGTCAATAGCTTGGCCGCTTATAGACTTATTAGATGCCATTGACGAACGAGGTGGCTACACGTAGAATGCTCACAGAGAATACCTGGACTACTTAAAATAAACAGGAAAGCGCCAGAATGACCCAACAGCCTGTCGACGTTCGTTAACGGATAACAAACGCATGAGAATTGGATTCGCCCGTTCAGAAGCGCCTGACCCCGGAGGTGCCAGATTTCTGCTGCTCCCGGCGCAAGCAGTCCTCGTGTACCGCGACAAACCTTCTCGCCCGCGGTGGCCGAGCTTGGCACGTCGGACTCCTACGTTTGGGCCAAGGATTCCTTCCAACCTCAGTTTTTCAGCCGGTTTGGGTGCCGGTATCGTTCCACGGGGGAGCAGCAGAATCCCCCGTAATTCCACATATTCCGGCAAATTCCACTTCAGCAAGCGACCCGGAATCCCGGAATCCTGGCGGCTCAGGCTGGGGTCGCAGTCTCCGGCTCCGTGCTTCTTTCGCCACCGGGAGAACTCGGTGGGGTCCTTTGGACCGATGCCCCGGTGTAGTGCGTCGGCGTGATTTCGCCGGGTAACCGGCGCCGTTCTTTGACAGTTTGCAGATGATGGGCCGCTGCGTCTCGGCGGGCCGCTTTTGATCAGCGGCCCGCCGAGACCGCAAGGTCCAGCCGTTTGCGGTCCGCTGCGCTCGAAAAATTACTCAAAAGTCTACATGCAGTGTGTAACCTATTGATTTAACATATTTAACCCGCACCCAATCGGGCGTATCGGGCTTCTTCCCTTTAATCTCCCCCGGGCCTTGGACCACAACGCCACTTCAGCTACGTCCGGCATAAGCAATCCAAATCAACAGCAAAATGAAAAATGTTGGTGTACCTCGAGTTTCGCAAAAACTCTGGGCCAGTTTCCTGGAACACTGCGAACCCAAATCCGTCTGTGGAGGTGCGTTTGTAAAATGTAACCCACTCAAAAATAGGCTCTTACGACTCGGCCGGTTGCAATGCCCACATTTCGCTGCGCAGGAGAATCTCGGCGGACCAGCCCGCCACTGTCCCACTATTGGTCCGCTCCGAGCTTTCTGGAAGCAAAAAGTCTACATTGTGTGCGTAACCCGTTGATTTAACTTATTTAACAGTGTCCGTCCTCCCTGCTCCGTGCTCCCTGCTCCCTGCTCCCTGCTCCGTGCTCCCTGCTCCCTGCTCCCTGCTCTGCGCTCCCTGCTCTGCGCTCCCTGCTCTGCGCTCCAAGCTCTGCGCTCCAAGCTCCAAGCTCCAAGCTCCAAGCTCCAAGCTCCAAGCTCCAAGCTCCAAGCTCCGTCGCAGCCCGCTATAGCTTCTCTGGGGCGGAAGCGAACCCTTTGAGGTCCGCTCCAAGGTCCGCTCCGAAAGGAACGGTTTTCGTTTGAACTTTCCCCAGCCGATTCCCATTATCCCGCTCTTTTATGAAGGTTTTAGTGTGTGATCCGGTTTCGCCAAAAGGAATTGCGCTGTTGCAGCAGCGGCCCGAGTTCAAAGTGCAGGTGCTGGATAAGCGGTTGTCCGAAGCGGAGCTGATCCCGGTCGTGGCCGATGTGGAGGCGATGGTGGTGCGGTCCGAAACCAAGGTCACCCGCAAAGTGATCGAGCACGCTCCGAAACTGCGGGTGGTGGGGCGGGCCGGGGTCGGAGTGGACAACGTGGATGTGGAAGCCGCCACGCAGCGAGGGATCGTGGTGATGAACACGCCGAGCGGGAATACGATCTCCACCGCGGAACTCACCTTTTCGATGCTGATGGCGTTGGCTCGGAAGATTCCGCAAGCCCACATGTCGATGAAGGAGGGCAAATGGGACCGGAAAGCCTTTTCGGGAGTGGAACTCTACAACAAGACCCTCGGGATTCTGGGCATGGGCCGGATCGGCACGGAAGTGGCCCGGCGCGCCATCGCTTTCGGCATGCGGGTGCTCGCCTACGATCCGTACCTGACGATGTCTCGCGCCAAAGCGCTCCAGGTCGAATTGGTCGATTTGAATGAGATCTATCCGCAAGCCGACTTCATCACGGTGCACATGCCGATGACCGAGGAGACGAAGGGGATGCTCAACAAGGAAGCATTCGCCAAGATGAAGAAGAGCGTGCGGCTGCTGAATTGCGCCCGGGGCGGAATCATCAATGAAACCGACCTGGTTGAGGCGATTGCGGGCGGCCAGATCGCCGGGGCGGCGCTCGATGTTTACGAGACGGAGCCTTTGCCAGGCGATCATCCGCTGCGGAAGCTTCCGCAGGTGATCATGACGCCGCACCTGGGCGCCAGCACGGAAGAAGCCCAGGAGAACGTCGGGATCGAGGTGGCGGAAGCCATTACCGACTATCTGATTCATGGCGCGGTGCGCAATGCCGTGAACCTGCCGAACCTGGATGCGAAGACCTACGGAATCGTGAAGCCGTATCTGGAATTGGGGATCCGCCTGGGACGCCTGGTGGGCCAGCTGGGGCCGAAACGGAACGAACGGCTGGTGGTGACTTACGGCGGAAAAGCGACGGAACTTCCGGCCGATCCGATCACGCGATCGGTGCTGAAAGGGTTTCTCGAGCAGGCCGGCGGCCGGGACGTGAATCAAGTCAACGTCCGGACCATGGCCAGTTCGCTGGGGCTGCTGGTCGAGGAAGTGAAATCGAACGAACAGACCGACTTCAACGAGTGGCTGCATGTGGCGGTCCATTCGGACGGCCAGAAAGTGGTGTCGGCCGGGGGAACGCTCTTTGGAGCGAAGCTGGAGCCGCGCATCGTCCGTTTGAACAGCCAGCCGGTGGAAGTGATTCCGGCAGGCGTCCTGTTCATCATGACCAACAAGGACCGTCCCGGGATTGTCGGTTACATCGGCACGCTCATGGGCAAGCACAACGTGAACATCGCGAGCATGAGCCTGAGCCGTGATGTCGCGGGCGGGCACGCTCTGACCGTTCTGAATCTGGACAGTGTTCCTCCGCAAGCGCTGCTGGACGAAGTGCAGAAGGATCCGGACATCAGCAACGTGAAGGTCGTCACGCTGTAGCTCCCACGGTTCAACCCGGACCTGTTCGTTTTTTGCGGGGCGGCAATCAGCAGATGGCTGGTTGCCGCCTCTTCTTTTTTGGGGAGGGCGGACGCCCCGGTGCTTTGGGAAATTCGAGTGGCGCCAGGTGAAGAAAGGTTGGCGCGGCGCCGTCGAAATTCCTACTGTCCAATGCCATGAACCAAGCAAACCTGCTGTCTCGCCGGGTATTTCTGCGCCGATCGTCCGCGGTCGTAGGCGCGGCTCTTTCATTTCCCACGATCATCCCGGCTTCCGCGATCGGTGGGAACGGCGCCACTCCGCCGAGCGAGCGGATCAACATGGGCTTTATCGGCCTGGGCGGGCAGGGGACCGGCCATCTGCTGGGGGGCGCCTGGACGTACGTGCCCGGGGGCTACGTGGCTCGCGAGGATGTGCAGGTCCGCGCCGTTTGCGATGTGCGCAAGGAGCGGCGCGAGAGCGCCCGGGTGCGGTGCAACGCCGTTTACGCGGAGCGGACTGGGCAGGCCGCTTATGAGGGCGTGGCCGGCTACAACGATTTTCGCGAGGTTCTGGCGCGGCCCGACATTGATGCGGTGCTGCTGGCGCTCCCTTACCACTGGGCGCCGGTGATGGCGACCCTGGCGATGCGCGCCGGGAAGGATGTGTATTGTGAGAAGCCGGTGGCTTTCACCGTCCGCGACGGGCAGAACGTGATCGAGGCGGCGCGGCGGCACTCGCGGATTTACCAGGCAGGCACGCAGCAGCGCTCCGAGTACGAAGGGAAATTCCGCCTGGCCTGTGATCTGGTGCGGAACGGCCGGATCGGGCAGCTGAAGGAGGTTTATGCTTATCGCCAGCCCGGCGCCTTTTACCCGGTGCACTGGACGGCCAGCGGCAGCGGCGCCAAGCCGGTTCCTTCCGGCTTCGATTGGGATCTTTGGCTGGGGCCCCTGCCGCAGCAGCCATACACCGGCAGCGCCGGCCACGCGTTGCCCGGCTATTTTGTCGGGGACGTGAATTGGAGCCCGCACCACTACGATATCATTCAATGGACGATCAATCCCGATCCGACCGGGCCGATCGAGGTCTCGTACGAGAACAAGGGAAACAAGCCGGACGACGCGGTGATTCATTATCGCTACAGCAATGGAGTGGTGGTTCATTCCAGCGGCTACCCGGGCGAGGCGGTCGGGAATGTGGGCGGGGCCTGCTTTGTGGGAACGGAGGGGCGGATCGCGGTCGATCGCGCCGCGATTGTTTCGTATCCCGGGACCATCCTGCAGGAGCCGTTGCATCCCGGCGACAGCCGCGTTCCGCATGCGACCAGCCATTCCGGGAACTTTCTGGAATGCGTGAAAAGCCGGCGGCTGGCGGTCTGCAATCCCGAGGTGGCGATGTACACCATGAACGCCATTCTGATCGGCGGCATAGCGCTGGCGCTGCAGCGGGCTCTAAAATGGGATCCGCTCAAAGCGGAATTCATCGGGGACAGCGAAGCGAACCGGCTGCTGTCCTTTGTGCCGCGTCCGCCCTGGTCCGCCTAACCCCGAGAGCGCCAACCTTCAGACTGAAAAACATGAAATCCCATTTTCGGAAGAATCTCCTGGTTTGTCTGGTGATCCTCGGCGCGCTGCGCGTGCAGGGGGGCGAAGAGCAGGACCTGATCGCGGTGCTGCAGTCCGGCGCCAGCCAGGAACAGAAGGCGGCGGCCTGCGCCCGTTTGCGCGTCATGGGCGATGCCGCCGCGGTGCAGCCGCTGGCTCGCTTGCTGACGGAGGATGGAACGGCCCATGCCGCCCGCTACGCGCTCGAGGGCCTGAACTATCCGGAAGCGGTGGCCGCGTTGCGCGACGCTCTCGGCCGAACTTCCGGACTGATGAAGGCTGGAATTATTGATTCGCTCGGATGGAAGCGCGACACGGCTTCCGTGAAACTTTTGGCTCCGTTATTGCCGGATTTGGACCTCTCGGTGTCGTCTGCGGCAGCGCGGGCGCTCGGTCGCATCGGCGGGGCGGAAGCGGTGGCCGCCCTGCGTTCGGTGGGGGAGAAAGCCACCCTGGATCGGCGGATCGCCGCGCAGGAAGCGCTGCTCGCTGGCGCCGAATCTGCGCTCGGGGCTGGCGATGCCGCCGGAGCGGCGGCGATCTACCGGGATCTGTATTCAGCCGGGATTTCAGAGCCGATTCGCGTGGCGGGCTGGCGCGGACAAGCCATCGCGGACGCCAGCCAGCGGCAGAAATTGGTCCTGGCGGCGCTGACCGGGCAGGATCGCGGATTGGAACGGGCGGCAGAGAAGGTTCTGGCGGAGGTTCGGGATGCGGGCCTGGTCGAGGCTTGCCTGGGGCAGTGGGATCAGCTCCCGGCCAACGGGGAGCTGGCGGTTTTGCGCGCCCGGCTGCCCCTCGGCGGAGATTTGCTCCCGCGGGTGCTCACGGCAGCGGAGAGCCCGCACCCCGCCGTTCGCGTGGCGGCCTGGCGAGCCCTGGGTGACCTGGATGCGGCGCAAGCCATTCCCGCGCTGGCGCGGGCCGCGGCGCGGGGCGAGGCCGCGGAGAAAGCGGCCGCTCGCGAAACGCTCGAGCGAATGCGCGGTCCCGCGGTGCACGACGGCCTGGTGGAAGCGCTCAAAAGCGCGGAGACGCACGAACGAGCCGAGCTTCTGGCGGCCTTGGGCGAGCGGGGTGATGCGCTGGCTTCGGGAGCACTTTTGCGCTACGCCGCGGCCAGCGAACCGGAAGAGGTTCGATTCGCCGCCTTGGAATCTCTGCGGAAAATCGCCGTTTCGGATACGCTCAGTCCGCTCCTGGCGCTTCTGGTGAAATCTGGCTCCGAGGCGGAGAGTGAGCCGGTCATGAAGGCGCTGGACGCGGTCTGCCGGGCCAGTCGCGACAAGGATCAGGCCACGCGCACGACCCTGGCCGCTTTCCATCAAGCCCAGCCCGCGGAGCGCCAGCGCTTGCTCCCGTTGCTCCCCGAACTGGGGACAGCGGCGGCCCTGGAGGCTGCCGAGGCCGCCGCCACCGATGCCAATCCGGAAGTGGCCAAGGAAGCTGTTCGCGCCCTGGCTCATTGGCCCACAGCGGCTCCGGCGCAACGCCTGCTGGCCTTGGCCCGCGCCGACAAGAGTCCGACGGTTCAGGTGCTGGCGGTGCGCTCGGGAATCGAGGTGGCGGGCCAGGAGCCCGATCTTGGCCGCCGGCTCGCGCTCTTAAAAGAGGCTTTGAAGGTCGCGACGCGGCCCGGAGAAAAGAAGCTGGCCCTCGCGCAAATCGGTTCGATCCCCTCGCCGGAAGCGCTGCAGGTCGTCGAGCAGGTGCTCAATGATCCCGGGGTGGGCGATGAGGCCGCGCTCGCCAGCATTGCCATCGCTGAGAAGCTGGCCGCGTCTCAACCCGGTCTCGCGCGGGAGGCCGCGGGGCGCGTGATGACTCAGAGCAAACAGCCGGAGGTGTTGAGCCGGGCCTGGAAGCTGCGCGGCGCAGCGGCGGCCGGTCCTTTCATTCGTGATTGGGCCGTGGCCGGGCCGTTTAGCAAGCCTGGTGTGAATGGGGCAATCGCGGTGTTTGACGTTGCGTTCCCGCCGGAAAAGAGCGGAGAAACCGTGCCATGGCGGGCAGTGCCCGCGGCCGATCAGGTCAATCTCGCCGGCCTTTTTCCGGGACGGGAGAGCTGCGCAGCTTACCTGCGTTCCCGCCTGGTCGCTGCCCAAGATACCATGGCTGTGCTGCTGCTCGGCAGTGATGACGGCGTCAAGGCGTGGGTGAACGGAGAAGTGGTCCACGCGAACAATGTCGATCGCGGGGATGTGCCGGATCAAGATGTGGCGATCATCGAGCTAAAAAAGGGCGCCAATGATCTGATGCTGAAAATCACTCAAGGGGGTGCCGGCTGGTCGTGCCACGCTCGAGTGGTGGGCGTCGACGGGCAGCCGATGAAGGATCTCCGCTTGGAACGGCCCGAGTGATGAGACGGCTGGGTGTAAAATAAGTTTACGCCCTGACCTGTCCGGGGATGGCGTGAATTATTGGTAAATCCTTGGTAATGAGACGATCCGTCCGCGCGGGGCAGGGTGGCACCGAGCCTGCTATGAGGCAAGGCGCATATTATTCGTTGTTCTGCGTGTTGAAACCGCCGGTCTCTTGAGGGATCGGCGGTTCGTCTTTTTTACGGGGAAAACTGGAACTAGCCAGGGTGCAAAACTACATCTTTTGGGCTACATCTTCTGCGTCGTCTTGCTCCAGAGCCAGCCCACGTCCTGATTGTTTGACTGGCTGCCAGGGGAGTAGCCCGCTCGCTTCACCGGTGGTTTTGTCCGGTTATCCTTCCACTTGTGGATTTCCGAGTGCCCGTCCGCGAAGGAGAAGCCACAGGCTCCGTTGTGATAGCTGGCGGGGCAGTCGGGCAGTTCCGCCGCTGCGAGATTGGGCGCCGGGTTCATCTGCGTGCAGAAAAAGCCGTCGTTCATGCTGTCGGGATGCTCGTCGACCAGCACCCAGGTATCCGATGGGGCCGCAAAGTCGCCAGTTTTCAGGAACATGCGCCAGGGTGGGCTGTTGCCGAACCAAGTGGCTTTGCCTTCGTTCATGCCGCACCAGGCGCTCATGGAATTGCTCCGGAGGCGGGGCACTGACTTCGCTCCGGGCGTGGTGTAGACGTCCGCCGGGCATTTGTAAATCTTTTCGGAGCCGCCGGTGTATTTCCAGATTACCCCCTTCATCAAAGTGTTCGTGACGTCGGTATTGTCCCGGTTGGCTCCGTTCCAATCCTCGATCCCATAAACCCAGGCGCCCGGATCGGTCGGCGCCGCATAGGCCCACGGCAGGCGATCGTTAAAGTCATCGCAGTATTGCCGCCAGGCGAGCATCAGTTGCTTGGTGTTGTTCATGCACATGATGCCTTGGCCCTTCTGTTTGGCTTTGGCCAGCGCCGGCAGAAGCATTCCGGCCAGAATGGCGATGATGGCGATGACCACCAACAATTCGATCAAGGTGAATCCCTTTTGGGTGTGTCGCAGAAATGAAGAAGTTCTTGTTCGCATAGGGCAGTGTGGCTCTCCGCTCCGCAGGAACATTAAGAATTTTCGCGACGGCGAGCAAGACCTCTTCTGCAGTGCGTTTCGCTGCACATGGTTTACTACCCAGACGGCGCTCCTGGCGAGGCGCCTTTTCGGGCCTCGCCAGCGGCCAAATCCTCTCGCAACCAACCGCATCCCGCCCACCGTCGGGTTAGTAAGTCGTTTTCGACGGCTCTCCCTCAAGTCTTTGCGCAAATTGTCGATACTGAAGCGTAAAATGGGTTTGCCCGATACGCCGATCGCCGTTTCGCCAGACCAGATAGCTGACTTGAATAGAAAGCTGTCTGTGATGCGGCATAACGTGAACAACCACCTCGCTTTGGTGGTTGCCGCTTCTGAACTGATGCGCCGCAAGCCCGAAATGGCCGCTCGTTTGATCGAGAACATCCTCCAGCAACCGGACCGGATTAACGCCGAGGTCCGTAATTTCTCCGAAGCTTTCGAACTGGCTCTTGGCCTCAAGAAAGCTCCGGCGGGCGCGCTCCTGCCAACGCACTAAAGGCGGTGGCGGTGGTTGTAGATTGACAGGTCCCTCCTTCGCGCGGAATTTTTTCCCATCGAGTCTGCGGATCCCATCCGAATGGACAAGTGGTTGTGGGCGGTGCGCCTTTTCAAAACGCGCGGCCTGGCCATGCAGGCCTGCCGCGGCGGCCACGTCACTGTCGATGGCCAGCCGGTGAAGCCTTCGCGGCCCGTGCGAATTCATGACATCGTAGTGGCCCGGACGGGCGATCTGGTTCGCACCTTCAAAGTGACGGCTCTTTTGGACCATCGGGTTGGCCCCAAACTCGTCGCGGATTTTGTGGAGGATCTGACGCCCGCCTCGGAGTTTCTGCGCGTCCTGCAAAAGAAGGAGGCTCAGGCCGCAGTTCCGCAACGCGACCGGGGGGCCGGGCGGCCGACGAAAAAGGAGCGGCGCCAGATCGCGGCGCTCAACGATTCGTTTGACGGCGCTGACCTATGAATCCGCCGTCGGCCGTTACCCTGGAGAAACAGCAAATCCGCCAGACGATGCGCGCCCGTCTCCGGACCATTCCGGCTGTGGAGCGGGCCGAGAGGGCGCAGCAAGCGGTGAAGCTTCTGCAGACACACCCGCTTTGGCGCCAGGCCCGATCGATTCTGGGCTATCTCGCGCTGAGGGACGAACTGGATTTGTGGGGCGCGCTCACTGAAGCGCAGTCGCAGGAAAAGGTGGTGGCGATTCCCCGGTATCTGCCGGAGGCGCACGGGTACGGGGCCGCGGTGCTGCCGCGCGAACCGAGCGAACTGCGCGAGGCCGGTTTTGGCATACTCGAGCCGCCCGCAGAAGCTCCGCTCGTGCCCTTGAACCGGCTGGACTTTGTCCTGGCGCCTGGTTTAGCATTCGACCTTCGGGGCAGGCGGCTGGGACGGGGCAAAGGGTATTATGACCGGTTGCTGGCCCAAGTGCGCGGGATCAAATGTGGTGTGGCACTGGATGAACAGATCGTGGAGGCGCTCCCGGAGGAGAACCACGATATTGCGATGAACTTGATTTTGACTCCGACTCGCTGGCTGGTCGTTTCGCCGGCGGGAACCTGACGATGGACATGCTTTTTCTTGAGGGCTCCGTCCTGTTTTTGACGGGCGCCGCGGCTGGTTACGGTATTTGGCGCTGGCGCGATCGCAACCTGCGAACCGCCATCCAACTGAATGAGGAGACCATTCTGGGAAATGCCCGCCGCGAGGCGGAAAACCTGACCCGCGAAGCGCGCCTCAAGGCGAACGAAGAGACTCTCAAAATCCGGGAGGAAACGGAGCGCAAGTTTGCCGAGCGCCGCCAGGCTCTGGCTGAAACCGAATCCCGCATCAGCCAGCGCGAAGCCCTGATCAACGCGCAGCTGGCCAGCCTGACCGAGCAGGAAAAGTCCTGGCGGCAGCAACAATCGTCCGTGGAAGACTTCCGCCGCCGCCTGGAGCGGGAGAAGGACGAGCTGCTCGACATGAAGCAGGAAACGCAGAGCCTGCTCCAGCGCATCGGCCGACTTTCCGAGTCCGAAGCGCGCAACCAGCTCATCAAGCAGGTCGAGTCAGCCGCCCTGAAGGATGCGGCCGATCTGGCCCGCCATATTCTGGACGATGCGAAACACCGGGCGGAAGAGCAGGCCCGGCGAATCCTCAGCCTCGCCATTCAGCGCTACGCCGGTTCGCATACATTCGAGACCACCACCGCCACGCTGGCCCTCACGGGCGACGACATCAAGGGCCGCATTATCGGGCGGGAAGGGCGCAACATTCGCGCTTTCGAAGCCGCCACCGGGGTCACCGTGTTGATCGACGACACGCCCAACGCCGTGGTTCTTTCCGGCTTTGATCCGGTCCGGCGCGAAATCGCCCGCGAAGCGATGCAGCGCCTGATGCAGGACGGGCGCATTCATCCGACGCGCATCGAGGAGGTCGTGGGCGAGGTCAGCCGGGAGATGGACGAGAACATCGTAAAATTTGGCGAGGACGCCGTGCTGGGGCTGGGGCTGCCGCCGTTGCCGCCGGAAGTGACCAAGCGCCTTGGAGCGCTGAAGTTCCGCTACAGCTTTTCCCAGAACATTTTGAACCATTCGGTCGAAGTGGCTCACCTCATGGCTTTGATGGCGGCGGAAATGGGGCTCGACACCATCGCGGCGAAAAAGGCCGGGCTGCTGCACGACATCGGCAAAGCGCTCGACCACGAGATCGAAGGATCGCACGCCATTATCGGAGCGGATTTCATCAAACGCTTTGGGGAAGGGGAGGACGTGGTAAATGCCGTGGCTTCGCACCACGATGAAGTGCCTCACACCAATCCGCTGGGCATTCTGGTAAGCGCCGCGGACGCGATCAGCGCTTCGCGGCCGGGCGCCCGGTCCGAGACCATGACCACTTACATCAAGCGGCTGGAATCCCTCGAAAAGATCGGCACCTCCTTCGCCGGCGTGGAAAAGGCCTTTGCCGTGCAGGCGGGCCGGGAATTGCGCATCTTTGTCACGCCGAACCTCGTTTCCGATGAGCAGGCCTTCAATCTCGCCCGATCGATCGTCCGCAAGATCGAGGACGAACTGCAATATCCTGGCCAGATCCGCGTGACGGTGATCCGTGAGACCAAGTGCGTGGAGTACGCGAAGTAGGCGCAGCCTGATTACTTGGCGGGAGCGCGCGCGGGCCGGGATTGGCTAGGAGGCGTGGTTGTTTTTCCCGGTTTTTGAATCACCCCGTGCAGCATCCCGCCGTGATCTCCGGCGGACCATGTGCCGGCGTAGGTGTTGTCGTAGAGCAGCACCCGCGCGCTGTAAGTGCCCAAGCCGGGCACCGAGACTTTGTCCAGCGTGATCACCGGCGTGTCCCCCGCCCATTTGAGCTGGACGGGGATCGGCACCGTTAAATCCTTGCCGCCGTACTGGACGCGCGCATAGACGAGCCAGACATCGTTGCCGGACTTGGCCACGCCCTGGATCGTGTACTTATCGTGATATTCCTCAGTGAGTTTGCCTTTCTCCACCAGGCACCAGCGTCCGTCGAAGACGCAGTTCGAGAGCGTCTCCTGGAAACGTTTCTCCAAGGCCGCCATCGGGCTCGGAGCATTGGTGCGGGTGACGTCAGCGCTCCAAACCGCGAGCGAGCTGAGAACCAAGAAAAAAGCTGACCTCCACATGAAGTCAGCTTACGCGGTCCCAATTGGGTCAGGCAAATTCTGATTCTGCCGCGCCTGGCAGCACAAGATCGGTTATTTGGCCGCAGCGGGAGGAGGCGTGGCCCCGGTTGGGGGTCGCCCGAATTTCTTCATCATCGCCTCCTGCATCATCGAGGTGGGATTGCTGTAGCGTTGAAAATCGGCCGGAGGCGAAAAGAGCGATTCATTGGGCTTGGTAAAATTCACATTGCTGAAGGTCACTACCGAATCGCCGGCTTCGTTGGTGGTTTGGATTTTGATCGGGAATCCTTTCAAGTCGCTCGCCATCCAAACCGTGGCCTCCTGCGTATTGTCCGCCCCTTTGATCACCACTTTGTATTTTGTGGCCGGGTGGCCGTCGACGGTCTCTTTCGCGATCTCGGTCTTTTTCACCTCGGCTTTGTCGTCCGCGACCGTGGCGTTCACCGGAATCACCGAATACGACTTCAATCCCGGATAAATCAGGTAAGCCTCCTTCTTTTCCGGGAGCGAGATGCTGTGGACTTCCGCCATCCCCATCGCCTTGATCTGTTCCACGGCGCCCGGCGGCATGGTGGAGCCTTTGATCTTGGTGGCATCCATCTCAAAATGGGATTTGCCGTTCAGGAAGGACACTTTGCCGGGCAGCGAGATCGAGCCATTGGGGCCCTTGGCGTCCACCTGCATGTTGGCGCTGAAGGCTGGAGTGTCGCCGAACAGCCTGGCCATCCCGCCTGCGAACAAAGCCCCGGGAGCGGCGACTCCGGCGACGGGCCCGGGCCCGCTGCGCGGCTGGGCCTGGGACGGAAGGGAAAGAGTGGCGAGCAACAATAAAGCAGTGGCGAAACGCATGATGTATCTTTTTGGAATCTGTAACAGACAGGCTGCGGATCTGCCAGTCCGATTCCGTTCATTCACGGGCCGGCGTTACCAGGCCTGCCGGGCTGCGCAGCCGTGGTCCCGAGTTGCAGAAAGTATTGGTCGAACACCGTGGCCAGGGAGGTGCCATATTCCATCCAGTGGCGCGCGGAGGGGTAATCTTTCAAGCCAGCGATCCAGTTGCAGTTGAGTTCGTGGACGGCCGCGTCGATGCCGAAGCGTTCCAGCCAGCCGTCGCCGAGCGTGCCGGTGTTATGGAATTCGGCTCCAGTGCTTCCTTCGGTGAACCAGGTGTGCTGGCGCAGGAGCCGTTCCAGCAGCGTCATGCGCGCGAGGTACTGGGGCAGGCCCGGGACGGGAGGGCGGCTGACGTGGAGCTGGCCGTTGCCGTCGTTGTGCATTTCGAGAGCGAGGTTCGGGGCGGTGCCCTCCTTAATCCGGGCTTCGAGCCAGCGTTCGAGCGCGGCGTTTTCCGGAGCGAACCGGGCGTCGGTCGGCTGGTCCCAATTTCGGTTCAGGTCTTTGCCATGCAGATTGAAGCGGGTGCGGCCCAGGGCAACTCCATCTTTGTTGGCGAGCGGCAGGATGGAGACGGAGTAACGGTCGAGAAAATGGCGAGCCTCTTCGTCGTCCTGGAGAAGGCGGCGGATGAGGCCTTCCACCACCCAGCTGCTGCCGGCTTCCCACGGATGGGCGCGTGCACGGAGAAAGACGCGATGGGGCGCGTTCGTCCGGCCAAGGGTGATGATTTCGATCGGGCGCTCCTGCACGGTCTGGCCGATCGTCTCGATCCGAACCAGGGGATGAGCGCGGATGGCGGAGAGGAGGCGGTCGAGGTCCGAGAGGCGATACGGTTCGACCCGAGCGACGTAGAGGGTGTCGGCAGGCATGCGCAGGGTCAGGCGAATGCGATTCTCCGGCAGGCTTTCGAGCGGGACGGATCGCCAGGAGCGGCCGTCTTCGGAAATGACCGCGGCCTTCAATTCGCCGGCGATCGAGGCGGCGCGGCCGTTCCAGATGTTGTCGAGATTCCTGAATTCGAGCGTGACGGTGCTGCCCGTCCGGGCGTGGACCTGAAAATGAAAATGGCCGGCCGCGCGGTTCTGCGAGGAGCGCTCATGATCGTAGAGCAGATGAATGGCAATGGCGCCGTCCGGGGCGCGTTCATACCAGAGCGGGGAGGCGTTCTCGAAGCTGGTGTCGATAAACTGGAACCTATCCTCCGGCGCTGGATCGGCCGCCGCCGAGGGCCGGATCAACGGCGCGAGCCGAAGCAACAAAAGCAAAAGGATGGGCCAGCCGGGACCTTTCCGCGTGTTCGGAGCGTGCATGCGAGACTTTCAGATTAGCGAAAAACCGCGCGACGCGAAACAGGCAAGATGGCGAACTCCCGCTGGCTCTCAGCGGTGGCGAATGCGGGAGAATATGATCGTGCAGAGCAAGGAAGCGCCCAGGACGCAGACCACAGCCGCGCCGGTCGGCAGGTCGATCTTATAGGAAAGGTAAAGAGCCAGAACGCTGGACCCGGTGGCGATGATCCAGCCCACGAGCAGCCGCACCCCCAATCGCTGAGCGAGAAACGTGGCGCAGACCGCCGGGACAATCAGGTAGGAGAAAGTGAGCAGCACCCCGCCGATTTGCACAAAGCTGGTGACCACCACGCCGAAAAGGCCGTAGAAAAGAAAATCCCAGAGCCGCAAGTTCAACCCTTTGGCCGCTGCCTCCTTGGGATGGAATGAAAGCTGGATGAATTGATGGCGCAGCAGAAAATGAATGGCGCCGATGCCCAGGTAGATGGCGAAAGTTCGGAGCACCGCCATTTTGTTCACCAGCAGGACATCGCCCACGAGCGTGCGCTTGAGTTCCTCGGCTCCTTCCGCGCTGCGATTCAGCAGGAGAATGCCGACGGCGGCAGACACCACGTAGACAATGCCGATCAAAGCCTCCTGGGGCACTTCCGATTCACGATGGCTGCGGGTGAGCGTGAACAGGGCCGCGCCCACGACCGTGAAGCCGAGCGACCAGACGTAGCCCTGCCAGCCGCCGTGCTGATCCAGGAGGATGGCGACGCAGGTGCCGAGCGCGGCCACCTGCGCGAGCGCGAGATCCACAAAGATGATCTCACGCCGGATGATATGGAGCCCGAGGTAGACCAGGATGGGTGGCAGCAGCAGACAGGCCAGCAGCGGCCAGAGCATGAATTGAATGATGTCGGACATCGTGGCGTTCCTTGGGTGGAGTGTCAGGGATTGGCCATCACTTTCGCAAGCGAAGTCACGATATAATCCAGCAGGGAGATATAGTCGTCCTTCACCCCTTTGATCCCTCCGGGAAACTGGCTGACCTCGATCACCTTGGCCCCGGTATCCTCGGCCACTCGATCCGCCGTCTTATGATTGAGGAACGGCTCGCAGAAAATCGCCCGGGCTTTTTCCTTTTTCATCAATTCTATGACGCTTTCGAGATGCGCCGGGGTCGGAGGAATTCCTGGTTTTGGTTCCAGGAAAATGCTGATCTGGAAGCCAAACCGTTTGGCGAAGTAAGGCCAGGAGTTGTGGTAAGCCACGATGTGCTGGCCTTTGAACGGCGCCAGCGTTTGCTCCCATTCCTTCAGTTTGGCGTCGATCCGCGCGCCGAAGGCCGCGGCGTTGCGCTTGTATTTCTCGCAATTCCGGTTGTCCAGCGCACAGAACTTGGCCGCGAGGTTTTCACCGACGATCTTCGCGTTTACCGGATCGGTGAGGTAATGCGGATTCCCGGCGGCATGGATATCCCCCTGGGATCGATCGAGGGTGGAGGGGACTTCGAGGATCTGCACCCCCTGGTTCGCGGGGAAATGTCCGGGCGCGCCTTTCTGAATGCGGGGGTTGCGGGAGCCATCGACCAGCGGGGCGAGCCAGGCCGCTTCAAGTTCCGCGCCGCCTTCGATCAACAGGTCCGCGCGGCTCATCTGCACGAGAAAGCTCGGTTTCGCGTCGACAAAGTGCGGGTCTTCCGTGGGGCGGGCGAGTACCGTGACTTTTACATCGTCACCGCCCACCTCGCGGGCGATCGCCCCGAGGTCCGCCGTGGTGGCGATGACGGTGAGCCGGGCGTGGGCCGCCGTGGCGAAGGCCAGCGCGGCCAATCCGGCGATCGTGCGAATCAAGGAAGAGAGGGAAATAGGTTTCATGGAAAACGGGGGTTAAAATTTATGCGGGGAGTGGGCGCCGAGCTGGAATTCAAACTGCATCCAGACGGAGTGTTCCGTGCCGAAGAGTTCGCCGGTGTCGTAGTTGTACTGGAGGCGGATTTTCGAGAATTCCGTGGGATACCAGGTGAGGTTGGGCGAAATGCGCGTCCGCTGGCCGCGGAAGGGATCGTTGGGATCGTCGACTCCCTTGTTCCCGTCCACCCAATCGCCGCGCAACCCCGCCACCCAGCGCGGTTGGAAGCCCCACAGGGCCTGGGCGTAGAAGCCATAGTCGTAGAGAGTCTCCGCGCGGTAACCCATCAGCGGATCCGCCCCCGCCTCGAAACGGCTCAGGAGCGCCTCGGTTTGGAACGCGACGAACGGGAATCCCTTTTCCGCTGAGGCCGACTTCCACTTCCAGAAGAGATCCGCCCCGTAGATCTCCGTGCGGGTGTTGGAACCGGTGGAGTTTGGGCCGAAAGCGGCGCTCGCGCCTGCCAGCAGCGTTTGTTGATCGGTCAGTTCAAACGAAGTGGCCACGCGGGGGACAAACACCAGATCGTCCGGACCGTTGAGCGGGCGGTCGATCGTCGCGCGCCCGCGGAAATGGCTGACGCCGTTCAGATCATCGCCCGCGTTGCGGAAGAGGAAGCCTTGCTCGCCATTCCCATTCAGGATTCCAAGCGTGAATTCGGCAAAGAATGGCGTGGGAGCCAGCCAGGAGATGTCCGCGCCGAGGCTCCGCAACCCATCGGGGCCAAACACGCGATTCAGAATCAGCGGCTGATCGACGAAAGCCCACTGGTGCGGGTGCTGGGCGTTCTGCCGGCCGAAATTGGCCAGGTATTGGCCCGCCTTGATCTGCACATTGCCCGGCAGCGCCGTGGTTTTGGCGTAAACCTCCTCCAGTTCGATCGAAGTGTTGTTATTCCGATCGAGTTGGAAGACGAAGTTCGCCATCGCGGTGAAGTAAGGGTCGACGGCGCCATCGAGCACGATCTCGTTGTTCGGCGCGGAAAAGCCCCGTTGCTTCGGGTCATGGCCGCCCAGTTGCAGGTAATCGCCCGGCTCCCGGGCGGTCGACCCGCCCACGTCGAGCAGCGCGTCGAACCCGATGTTCATGTACGATCCGCCGGAGCGCATCAGAGTGATCGGGGCGGTGGGCGACCAGGTTTTGGAGGCGGGCGGTTCGCCGCCGGCCGCCGGAGGAGGAGCTTCGGCGCTCGGAACTGAGGCTCCAGCCGGCGCGTTTGTCGTTGCGATCGCCGGGGGCGATGGCTTGGCGAGTGCGGTTCCTGGGGCGGACTCCAGCTGCTGCAGTTTGCGCTCCAGTAATTCCGTCCGCTGGCGCAGGTCGCGCAGTTCTTGTTTCAGTGATTCAACGTCAATTTTTTCGTCCGCGCCGAACACCAGGCTCGGCGCGCTTAAAATTCCTAAAGCGGCAATGGTCGATAAAGTTTTCATTGGTTCTTCTCGCGAACGGACCCAAAGCGGGCCGTTCATTCAATCCAGACAGGGAAGGCAAAAGGCCGGACGGCCCTCGCCACACTCACACTCGCGGACTAGAGAAGAACAGAGGGCGGACCCCGGCTGGGGTGGATGCGCGGGGAAAGCTCGCGCAGGGGGATGTCGGACGACTCCTCAAGAAAGACGATGATTTCCGGGCGCACCGGCAGCGGAGCGACAGCGGGGAGGTCGACCGTCCCGTCGTGATGCCACGAGCAGGCGGTGCAGTGTTGATCGTCGAAGGAGCCATCGTGATGATGCACCGAAGCGAACAGAGTACTTGCGCCCAGATAGAGCAAGCACAGCGCCGCAGCGATAGAACGCATCATCATTGCGATGAAGCCAATGTAGTGCGTCCCTCCCCGGAAATGCAAGGTGAGAAACATGAGCGGGAAAACGAAAAATTCGCCCGATCGCGGCCGCTTCCGTATAGTCGCCTTCCGCGTGAACGAAAAAATGAGAATTCAGAGCGGTCGGAGGCTGTGGATTGGACTGGGGCTGGCCTGCGCCATGGTCGCCTGGCTGCGGCCGTTGCAGGCGGCGGACTCCCTTTTTAACGATCCGGTGGTCGCCAAAGCCAAGGGATTTCAGATCCGGGAGAGCGACTTGCAGGAAGCCTACGTTTCCCACAAGGCCGCCGCCGCCGCCATGGGACAGCAGACTCCGCCCGTGCTGGAGGCGAAGCTCAAGCGCCAGTTGCTCGACCGCATGATCGCCACCAAACTCTTCACCGCCCGCGCCACTGCGCTGGACCGGGATGAAGCCAAGAAATCGGCCGCCAAGCTGGTTGCAGAGACCAAAGAGCGGGCCGGGTCAGAAGGCGCCTACCGCCGGCGGCTCCTGGCGGTGGGCACCAGCCCGGACCGATACGAAGCCGAGGTGATGGAGCAGGCCGTGGTGCAGGCCGTGATCGACCGCGAACTGAAGCGGCGTCAGGTGATTCCCGAGCCGGACGTGAAGAAATTCTACGACGAGCATCCTGAACTCTACGACGAACCGCCGACCGCCCGGGTGCAGCAGATTCTCTTTGCGACGCGGAAGATTCCGACGGGCGAGCCCCTCCCGCTGGAGCAGCGGCTGGCCAAGCGGGCCGCGGCGGACAAAGCGGCCGCGCGGGCTCGGGCTGGCGAGGATTTTACGAAACTCGTGCAAGAATTGACGGAAGATCTTGAATCCAAACCGAAGAACGGCGAAATCTCTTTCAAGAGGGATGCGGGCACGGTTCCTGCGCAGTTCGAAGCCGCGTCCCTGAGCTTGCAAGCAGGCCAGGTGAGCGATCCGGTGCTGACCGTTTTCGGCTATCACGTGATCAAGCTTCTGGAGAAAACCTCTCCGGGGAAAACGCCGCTGGATAAAGTTCACGACCGGATTGTCGATTACCTGCAGCGGGAAGCGGTGCAGAAGCAGGTGCCCGATCTTTTGGACAAACTCAAGAAGGACGCTGCGGTGGAAGTTCTTCTGCGGGACTAAACCGCGCCGTTTTTGGACGGCTTGAATTTGCGTCTTTGACTTCCGTGGAGGTTTTTGAAAGGTTCTGCGGCCTGAAATTGAGCGGGCACCAGAACTGATTGTAACTTGCGTCGAATAAATGGGTAAAGCTCTGATCATTGCCGAGAAGCCGTCTGTGGCCTCCGATATTGCCAAGGCCCTGGGCGGTTTTAAGAAACACGAGGATTTCTTCGAAAATGACCAGTACGTCGTTTCTTCGGCGGTCGGTCACCTCCTGGAACTCACCGCTCCGGAACAGTTCGAAGTGAAACGCGGCAAGTGGACCTTTGCCGCCCTCCCGGTCATCCCTCCCCATTTCGACCTCCGTCCGATCGAAAAGAGCGAGCCGCGCCTGAAAGTCCTCCTCCGGCTCATCAAACGGAAGGACGTCGACAGCCTCATTAACGCCTGCGACGCCGGGCGGGAAGGGGAACTGATCTTCCGTTACATCCTGCATTTCGCGGCTGCCGACAAGCCGGTGCAACGCCTCTGGCTGCAATCCATGACCCCGCAGGCTATTCGGGACGGGTTCCAACACTTGCGCACCGATCAGGAGATGCGCCCCCTGGCCGATGCCGCGGTCTGCCGGTCCGAATCCGACTGGCTCGTCGGCATCAATGGCACCCGGGCCATGACTGCGTTCAATTCGAAGTCGGGCGGCTTTCATAAAACCACGGTCGGCCGTGTCCAAACCCCGACCCTTGCGATCATGGTCGAGCGCGAGGAGAAGATCCGCCGGTTCGTCCCCCGCGACTACTGGGAAGTCCATGGCACTTTCGGCGCGCAGGCGGGTGAATATGCCGGACGCTGGTTTGATGAGTCGTTCACCAAAGCCAAGGATGGCGAGGCCGACCTCAAAGCCGAGCGCCTGTGGGATCAAGCCAGGGCCGAGGCCATCCGCACGAAGTGCCTCGGCAAGCCCGGCATCGTCACGGAAGAAAGCAAGCCGAGCTCGCAGCTTTCGCCCTTGCTCTTCGACCTCACCAGCTTGCAGCGCGAGGCCAACAGCCGGTTCGGCTTGCCCGCCCGGCGCACCCTGCAGATCGCGCAGGCCTTGTATGAAAAGCACAAGGTCCTCACCTATCCGAGAACGGATTCCCGCGCCCTGCCCGAGGATTATCTTGAGACGGTGAACAAAACCCTCCAGATGCTGGAGGAAACCCCCTTCGCCAATCACGCCGCCGAGATCCTCAACAAAGGATGGGTGAAGCCGAACAAGCGCATCTTCAATAATGCCAAGATTTCGGACCACTTTGCCATCATCCCCACCACGCTCGCCCCGAAACATCTCGATGATGACGAGCTGAAGATTTACGACATGGTCACCCGGCGCTTCCTGGCGGTGTTCTTTCCCGCCGCGGAGTTCCAGGTCACCACCCGCATCACCCGCGTCGAGAACGAGCCTTTCAAGAGCGAAGGCAAAGTGCTGGTTCATGCGGGCTGGCTCGCCGTCTACGGGCGGGAGGCCCAGCTGGATGATTCCGCGCCGCGCCTGGCGCCCGTCCAGCAGAACGAGCAGGTCCAAACCACCAACGTCGAAGTTCACGGCTTGCAAACCCGCCCGCCCGCCCGCTTTACGGAAGCCACGCTGCTCAGCGCGATGGAAGGCGCGGGCAAGCTGGTGGAAGACGAAGAATTGCGCGAGGCCATGAGTGCCAAAGGGCTCGGCACTCCCGCGACGCGCGCCGCCATTATCGAAGGCTTGATTCTGGAGGCTTACATCGCCCGCCAGGGCCGCGAACTGCAAGCCACCGCCAAAGGCATCTCCCTCATCACGCTCCTGCGCGGCTTGGGCATCCCGGAACTTTGCTCGCCTGAATTGACCGGGAATTGGGAATTCAAGCTCAAGCAGATGGAGCGCGGAGAATTGCCTCGGCCCGATTTCATGCAGCAGATCGCCGAGATGACCCGGCAGATCGTTGCCAAGACCAAGCAGTATGAAAGCGATACCGTCCCGGGCGATTATGGCGTGCTCCAATCCCCTTGCCCGAAATGCGGCGGCCAGGTGAAGGAGACCTACAAGACCTACCAGTGCAACACCTGCGATTTCCAGATGTGGAAAATCATCGCCGGCCGCCAGCTGGAACTCTCCGAGGCGGACGAACTGTTGCGCGAAAAGAAAGTCGGGCCGCTCCAGGGCTTCAAGAGCAAGATGGGCCGCCCTTTTGCCGCCATGCTCAAGCTTTCCGCCGAGTTCAAGCCCGAATTCGACTTCGGCCCGGGCAGCGGGAGCGACAACGGCCAGGCCCAGGCCATCGATTTTACCGGCCAGGAACCAGTCGGCAAATGCCCGAAGTGCGGTTCCCATGTCTTCGACACCGGCATGGCCTACATCTGCGAGAAAGCCACCGGCCCGAGCCGCACCTGCGACTTCCGGTCCGGCAAAGTGATCCTCCAGCGCGAGATCGCCCGGGACCAGATGGCGAAACTCCTCACCACTGGCAAGACCGATCTCCTGCCCAAGTTCATTTCCAAAAAAGGGCGCCCGTTCTCCGCCTATCTGGTGCTGGGGAAGGAAGGCAAAGTCGGCTTCGAATTCGAAGCCCGCAAACCTCGCGCCGCCGGCGCCAAAAAAGGTTCGAAAGCCCCCTCGGCCGGCAAAGACCCTGCGCCCGGCGGCGGCAGCCCGCCGGTCAGCGAGTGATTTGATCGCCCGGGCAAGGGGGGCGCGATAACCGCAGGGACTTCCCCCTGATGATTGCGCCCTCGGACCGAGAACGCGACAAGGCGGCAACTGGGCTTTGCTCCATGGCCGCAGGCCGTAGCTGACCAGAGTCGGGGCTGCCGGGGTGCTGCTGCTTGGCCTTGTTGACGGAGCTTTTTGCGTTACGCTACTCGGCAGAGTGCCTGTGCCGGAGCCCATTAAAGGTCGAGGGGCGTCGTTCAATCCCACCAATCGCTTTCTCTCCACGAGCTTGGAGCGGGACGTGGATTGGAATCCCGACGAGGATGTCTTGCCGCGGACCCAGATCATCAAAGACACAACTCAGACGATCATTGCCTACAACGACAGTCCGGATGTTGGATTCGATGCGAGTATCAATGTCTACCGCGGGTGCGAGCACGGTTGCGCTTACTGTTTCGCCCGACCGACGCACGAGTATCTCGGTTTCTCCGCGGGCTTGGATTTTGAAAGCCGGATTTTGGTGAAGGAGGATGCCCCGGCGCTGCTGCGGCGGGAATTGATGTCCCCCCGGTGGAAACCGCAAACCTTGGGAATGAGTGGGGTGACCGATTGCTACCAGCCCTTGGAACGGCGCATGGAGCTAACCCGTCGCTGTCTGGGGGTTCTGGCTGAATTCCGCAATCCGGTCTGCATCATTACGAAAAACTTCCTCGTGACCCGGGATATCGATCTGCTGCAGGAACTGGCGCGGCATCAATCGGTTATAGTGAACTTATCGATAACCACGCTGGATGCGACGCTCACCGGGAAGCTCGAACCGCGCGCTTCCTGTCCTTTGGCGCGCCTAGAGGCGTTGCGAATGTTGAGCGAGGCGGGAGTTCCCGCCGGAGTGCTGGCGGCTCCGATGATTCCAGGTTTGAACGATCATGAACTTCCGGGGATCTTGGCGGAGGCGGTGAGGGCTGGGGCGAAATTTGCCGGTTACGTGCCCCTGCGACTGCCTTTTGGAGTTAAGGACCTGTTCGAGAACTGGTTGGAACAGTATTTTCCCGAACGAAAGGACAAAGTTCTGGGTCGAATCCGGGCGATCCGAGGGGGAAAACTGAATGACAGCGAGTTCGGCTCGCGGATGCGCGGGGAAGGGATCTTCGCTGAGCAGTTGAATCAGATGTTCCATGTCGCCTGTCGAAAGGCGGGCCTCCCGGAAGAGCGCCCGGTGCTGACCGCCGGCAACTTTCGACGGCCGGGCGGGGTCCAGTTGTCGCTGGGACTCTGACCGCGGCCCCTGTGGGAATCGTTCTGTAACCACAACTTGCTGGCGCGAGTCTCTTAGTTTGTGGTATGAAACGGCAGTGGCAGCTATGCCCGAACGTAGATTTGGCAGTGAGTGGCTGCTCCGCGTCAAAGACAGCGATCCCGACGCCGCACGTGAGGTGGTGCGCGAGCTCTACCCTTTGGTCATGCGCATTGTCCATGGCCATCTGCCGCGTCGAATGGATCCGGAAGATCTGGCGCAAATTGTTTTCGTTAAAGTGTTTCAGAAAATAGAGCAGTATAATGGCGATGCGCCGTTCGAGCACTGGGTGTCCCGGATTGCGGTGAACACCTGCCTCAACGAGTTGCGGAGCGAAAAGGCCCGGCCGGAGTTGCGGTGGGCCGATCTATCTCAAGAGCAGGCAGATGCGCTGGATCGAGTGCTGGACCAAAAAGAGGAACGATCGATCGACGAACAGACGGGCACACGGGAGCTCGCGACGAAGCTGTTGGAAACTCTGCCGCCCCGGGATCGGCTGATTTTGACCTGTTTGGATTTGGAGGGGCGCAGTATTGCGGAGACAGCGACGATTACCAGTTCGCCGGAGGCGGTGGTTAAAATCAGGGCGTTTCGCGCCCGGCGTAAACTGCGGAAGGAACTTGAACGATTGGAGAAGGTAAGATGAAAGATCTGTGGAACGACCTGGCTCGGCGCGTTCGGTCGGCCCAACTGGCCGACGACGCGGAGGTTCCGTTCGGTTTTCCCGAAGCGGTGCTGCGGCAGTTGAACGCGGTTCGCCGCCAGCGGCCGAATCTGTTCGACGAGTGGGTAGCTGTCCTGCGCCCCGCCGTCGGACTGGCCTTCGCCACCGCGCTTCTCTGCTTTCTATTGCAGCACCGGGTCGACCGCGACAGTCCGAGTGATTCCGTGACCCAGACGGAGGCGCTCATCCAATTGGCCGTGCTCAATGAATAAGGCGAAGATAGGGCTTTACGTTGCGTTGATCTTCCTCGCGGGGGTGGTCGCAGGCTTTTTTGGAGGCCCGAGCATTCGCGCCGCCTGGAAAACGACGCAACCTCCGCCTCCACCCCGTAACCGAGAGGATTTCGCCAATCACATTTTCAACCGGATGAAAGAGCGCTTGGAGCTCACTCCGGAACAGATTGAGAAGATTGAACCGGTCTTCCGCAAGGGAATCGAGGATGTGCGGGCGATTCAAGATCGCAGCGTGAAAGAAGTGGATGCGGCGGTTAAACGCAATCACGAAGAAATCGAGAAGATGATCACCCCGGCGCAGCGGGAAAAGATGCAGGCGTGGGATCGTGAGCGGGAAAAAGCGATGAAGGAACGCCGCAATCATCGGCGCGGTCCTGGGGGGGCTCCACTCGACGGACCTGGCGGGCCCGGCGGACCGGGAGGTGTTGGTGGGCCAGGAGGAATGGCGCCGGGCAAAGAGATGCCACCGTCAGAACCTCCGTCTAACCCCGCGAAACCGGCGCAGCAAGCCCAGCAGGCGCAGCAGTAAGGCTCAGGTTCGTTAACAAGTCAGCTTCCTTTGGCTTTGGCGTCAGCCAGCATCGCTTCAAATGTTTCCACAGTCCGCGGCCCGATAAACCGCCGCGCCACCTTGCCTTGGCCGTCGATAATGACGTTGGTTGGCAATTCACCGCCGTTAAATCGGGCTCCCACCGCGTTTTTTGGGTCGAGCAGAATACGGTAGGCTAAGCCCTCCCGCTCGGCCCTGCGGGCTACTTTCTCCCGAATCTTGCTTTCTGGTTCTGCGCCGTGTTCCGTGCTCTCAGGCCCGTTGGCGTGGCCGTGTTCATCCGGAACGCCGTCGAGGGAAATTCCGAGAACGACAAACTCCGGATGCCGGCGCTGCAATTCGTTCAAGGTGGCCAGTTCGCCAGCGCACGCGGTGCACCAGGTCGCCCAGAAGTTCAGGAGCACCGGTTTTCCCTGGAAGTCGCTGAGGTGAACCGTGGCTCCTTTCAGATCCGATAGGGCGAAGTCTGCGGCGTAGAGAGTGTCAGCCAGTAATAAATTGGTCTGAAGGGCGTTGGTGGACGCGAACCCGGTTCTGCGCTCTGCCCACCAGTTCTTCCAGGAGGCGATTCCCTTTTGGAAGGCGGCGAGATCAGTCGGATTGGCGGTTTCACGGTTGGCCTCATCTTTGACCGGCATGACTTGCGAGGCCCGAACGCCGAAATCCTCACCGGTCCATTTGCGCAGTTGAGCTGCGGCGGAGGCGCAAACTCTGGGGTCCGGATCATCGAGAAGGGGGATAACGCGCTGGATCAACTGGATGGGTTCGTTTCGAAGATAGCGCAAGCCCAGCAAGCGAATCTCCGGATCTTTATCCGAAAGCTGGCGCGTGGCTGCTGAAGCGAGGTCCGGGTGATGAATGCGATCAAGCTGGCTCAGGGCCAGTTCACGAACGCTCGCGTCGGCATCGGCCGCTCCGCGCAGGAGGACCGGCGCGAGAGGTGAAGCGGCGACGGCATCCGTTGAGAGATCTCCCAAGCAAGCCAGTGCGACGCGGCGATGAGAGATCTTGCCGGTGTTCCAGGCGCTCTGAATCAGTTCGATTCCGGCCGGGGATTGCTGGACAAGCTCGCGAAAGCTGTTTTCGTCCAAGGTCGATGAGCGCAAAGCCGCTTGCGCGGTGATCCACGTCTGGATTGGCTTCCAAAACAACGCCGAAACGAGTGCTATGCCCGCCGCAGTGAGGACGAGAAGCAAAGGGCGGCGTCGAGGCCCGGATTTCGCGGAAGGTTTATTCATTGGCGGCTTACCGTTGGATCTAAATCAGGTCGGGGCGATCTCGCAAGCCTGGCCGCGCTGTGAAAATGCCTGGACGGGCGGATCGCCGAATTCGTTTGCATACGTGGCTGTCGTGGAGCCTAGCGGAAACCTTACACCCTGCCGGGAGTTTTCTTAGA
>CAZMKE010000058.1:0-31777 GCA_964566945.1 uncultured Verrucomicrobiota bacterium
AAAAAAGTGGCGTCCTAAATGATTGTGTCGCAGCCCGGCGCGTCTATGCTGGATCTCAACTTGCATGAACGGGGATGACGAGAGCCCAATCGGTGCTTACGCAACGCGCCGGGCGACCTTGGAGGATTTGCCGCAGCTCAGGGCTTTTTGGCAGCAGGAGCGCCTGCCGGTCGAGGAGTTGGAGAAACGATTTACCGAATTTCAAATCGCGCTCGATTCGTCTGGGCAGATTATTGGAGCTATGGGCCTGCAGATCAGTAAGTTGCACGGTCTTGTGCATAGTGAGGTCTTTGCCGATCCGAGCCAGGCCGCCGAAATCCGGCCTCTGCTCTGGCCGCGAATCCTGGCGGTCGCCAAAAATCATGGGCTGGCTCGCGTCTGGGCTCTTCCCACGACCAGCTTCTATCGGGAGCAGGGGATGACCGATATCGATGACACGCTGCGGGCCAAGTTGCCCGAGGGGTTCGGCAGCCCGATGGCCGACTGGGTCACCCTGAAGTTGAAGGAAGAGAATGCCGCGACCGGATCAATCGAAAAGGAGTTTGAAGTTTTTGCCCTGGCTCAGCGCCTGGAGAGCGAACGTCTGATGAGCCAGGCGAAGTCTTTTCGCGTGGTCGCTTATGGGCTATTGGTTCTTGCCTTGGGCGCCCTCGCGCTTCTGGCTTTCGTCTTCGGCAAGCTCAAACGCCATTAGCCAAAGCGGAGGGCTTTTCCGGCGGGGAAACGCGAAGCGCGTTGGGCTCGAATTCATCCGCGTGGTAAGAACTGCGGACCATCGGCCCGCTGGCTACGTGCACAAACCCCATCTTGGCCGCCCGGTCCCCGTACTCGGCAAATTTTTGCGGCGGCACGAAGCTCGCCACCGGCAGATGCTTGAGCGTCGGTTGCAGATATTGGCCCAGCGTCAGGATATCGCAATCAGCCGCCCGGAGATCCGCGAGCGCCTGCCAGAGTTCCTCCTCGGTTTCTCCCAGGCCAAGCATGATGCCCGATTTTGTGTGGATCTCGCCTCGGCTCCGCTCCTTTGCTTTTTTCAGAACCGCCAGAGAGCGGTCGTAGGTTGCCCGGGAGCGGACGCTGGGCGTCAAACGGCGAACGGTTTCCAGGTTATGATTGAAAATCTCCGGGCGGGCCTCCAGCACCAGGTCGATCGCCCAATCCTTCTCGTTAAAGTCTGGGACCAAAACCTCGACCACGATGCCCGGATTCAGATTCCGGACCGCTTCCACCGTCTTCCGGAAATGTTCGGCCCCGCCATCCGCCAGATCATCGCGCGCGACCGCAGTAATGACCACGTGCTTCAGGTTCATCCGCCGCGTGGCCTCTGCCACTCGCTCGGGCTCGTCCGTTTCCAAGGGGAACGGCTTGGCGGTGCTGACGGCGCAGAAGCCGCAGGCGCGCGTGCAGCGGTCTCCCGCGATCATAAAAGTGGCGGTCCCTTTGCTCCAGCACTCCCAATGGTTGGGGCATTTGGCGCTTTCGCACACGGTGTGCAATCGCAGGTCCTGCAGCAGGTTGCGCGTCTGCGCAAAACCGCCAGTGGTCGGGAGCTTTATCCTCAGCCATTCCGGCAGCCGGGGTCGATCTCTCAAAACTGCATCACTCACGCAGGTCCTATTTTCGGCTACGCTGGCGAGCTTTCCAGTTTTTTCCAAAACCGCTCCAGCTGATCCGTGTCAAAGTCGGCCAGAATCTCTCCGTCCACATCGATCACCGGGGCCAGCGTTTGGCCGCTCAGTTCCAGCATCTCCCGCCGGGCGGCTGGGTCGGAGATGACATCCAGCGTTTCAAAGGAGATGCCTCGTTCCTCCAGCCAGTCCGCAGCTTCATGGCACCAACCACAATAGGGCTTGATGAAAAGGCGAACTCGATTCGGTTTCATTTCCACCCTCTATAGTGACGCATTCGGGCGATTTGTCGAACCGGCTCGGCCCGGTTCAATCCAGCGTGATGGCGTTGCTCCGATACGGTTTGAAATCCGATCCCCAGTCAACGCCAATGACCTCCATCTTTACGTCGGCGCCATCCACCTGCACCAGAACGTAATGATAAGGATTGTCGCCGGCCTTCGCTCCCGGTTTGACCAGATGTTGCAGTTCGATCTTGGCCGCCTTGTCCGCGTTGATGTACTCGCCGGTGTCCGGTTCGCCTTGGTACGAAGCAAGAGGAGCCCCGCCTCCGCCGGTCACTATCTGATCTAGGCGGTGCTTTTTGCCCGCCTTGTCGACCCAGCGCTCCACCCAATGTTCAAAAAGGTGTTCGTGGCCGGTCAGCACCGCTCGAACCTCGTGCTGCCGAAAGAGCGGCATGTACAGCTTCCGCAGGTCCCGCGTGGGCGTTTCCACTTTGGACCCGCCGTGCCCTCCGGAGGAGAAGGGAGGGTGGTGAAAAAAGGCGAAGATATTTTTGTAGCGGCTGCGGTCCAGCCCATCCAGTTGTTGCACCACCCACAAATACTGATGGGGATCGGACGCAATGTTCGAATCCAGCGCCAGAAAAAAGCTGTTTCCGTAACCAAACGCGAACGTGGGGTAGCCAGGCAGCCGGCGGACCGACGCGTCGGGCGGAATCAGCTGCGACATCGCCTCCAGGTAATTCGTGAGCCCTTTCAGCCGGTTGGTTGCCGTGATCTCTGCCGCCGCGGTGACATCGTGGTTGCCCGGGGCCAGGAAATACGGCACGCCTCCCTCACCGGTTAATCGGTTGATCAGGCCGACAAAACTGGCATTCCATTGCTTTGGGTCCCGGCCATCCACCACCGCGTCGCCGCTCTGCAGGACGAACCGGACCGGGATCCCGTTGGTCTTGAGCCGCTTGATCGTCCCGAGCATCGAGTCGATCACCAGCGAATGTTCATATTGCACTTCTTTCCCGTCGCGCCTGCCCCGCGTATCGCCATAAACCAGAAATGAAAAGCGGGTGACGTCCGCGCTCGCTGATTCGGCTGGGAGCGGCTCCTTCGGCGTTTTAATGCCTTGGACCGGTTCGGGGGAGGGCTCTTTCTTTTCGGCCCCGTCGGCAGCGAAGGCAATCGCGAGAACGGCCAGGATCAAAATGCGCTTCATGGGACGGCAGGTTACGGAAATGCGGATTGAAAGCAATGCTCCGCGTTTTCGACCTTTTCCGGCCGGCCTCTCAGGTTTCCGCAGATTCCCGCCCGCTCAAAGGCGTGGAAAAAGCTTCGGTGAATCAGCGTAAATCTTTTTTAGGGTATGACCGTGGATGGCATACCCCCTGGAGTTAAATGGAGGCGATGAAAACAAAAATATTGCTGCTCGCAAACGCTGGCGCCCGGTTCGCGACGACCCGGCGTTCGCTGCCTTCGATTTCGAACTCAAGACGATCATTGACCGGCTCGGCGCCCTCCTGTATTCCTTCAAACCGTTTCTGAAAGAAGCATATGCCCCCGAAAACTACCGAAAAAGTGGAGAAGGCCGACAAGGTCGAAAAGGTCGAGAAAACTGAAAAAGCCGCCCCGGCTGAAACCCGCGCGGCGGATGCGACCAAGCAGAGCGCGGCTCGCATGCGGGACTTGGAAGCGGCGATCTCAAGCATCACCAAGAACTACGGGGAAGGCAGCATCATGCGCCTGGGGGACGCCCATAAGGTGAAAATCGAGGTCATTCCGACCGGTTCACTGGGCCTGGATCTCGCCCTGGGAGTGGGCGGCGTTCCCCGCGGACGCGTGGTGGAGATTTTCGGGCCTGAATCTTCGGGCAAGACCACCCTGATGCTCCACATTATCGCCAATGCCCAAAAGGCTGGCGGGCTGGCTGCGTTCATCGACGCCGAACATGCTCTGGACCCGGGTTATGCCCGCAAGCTGGGCGTCAACCTGGATGATCTGCTCGTCTCCCAGCCGGACAGCGGCGAAGAAGCCCTGACGATTTGCGAAACGCTGGCGCGTTCGAACGCGCTTGATGTCATCGTGATTGACTCGGTGGCGGCGCTGGTTCCCAAAGCGGAGTTGGAGGGGGAGATGGGCATGGCCACCATGGGGATGCAAGCCCGTTTGATGAGCCAGGCTTTGCGGAAACTCACCGGTGTTCTCAACAAGGCCAAGACCACCTGCATCTTTACCAACCAGATTCGCGAAAAGGTCGGCATCATGTTCGGCAATCCCGAAACGACCCCCGGCGGAAAAGCCCTCAAATTTTACGCGAGCGTGCGCATCGATATCCGGCGCAAAGACGTGATCAAGGACTCAGCCGGTGCCGCTATCGGAAATCACGTGAAAACGAAAATCGTGAAGAATAAGGTGGCCCCGCCCTTTGCCGAAGCCGAGTTCGACATTTACTTTAACCAGGGCATCGACCGGGTCGGGGGCATTCTGGATGCCGGGGTGGATCAGGGCGTCGTGGATAAGAAAGGCGCTTGGTTGCAATTCAATGGCGAACTGATCGGCCAGGGGCGCGATGCAGCCCGGCAGGCTTTGACTGACAAGCCTGAGTTGGCGCAAAAGATCATCAGCCAGATTTACGAAAAGCGAGCCGCCGCAGCCGCCGCGGCCACGCCGGCCGCTGGAGCGGCATAACGAGCCGGTACAGGCCGTGGCAAACGCCGCCAAGCCGCCGCCTGCCTCAGGCGGCGGCCTCGGTTAAACGCCGAAGGCCTTCCGCAGCATTCCGATGCTTTTGGGCACCGCAATGTCCGGGTTTTCTTTGCCCTCGAATTCCAGGGAGACATACCCTTTGTATCCGACTTGGGCCAGGATGCCGGCGATGCGGTCGTAGTCCAAATCCAGCGTGTACCATTCACCGCCCCCGTAGTAGGTTTTCGCCTGCACGAAGGAAACGCGCGGGGCGATCTGTTCCAACTTCGGATAAGGGTCTTCGAGGAAGTTTCCGGTGTCCATCAGCCCGCTGAGCCAGGGCGACGGAACGGCGTTTAGAATGCGCAGCAGGCCCTCGGGAGTCCGAGTGAGCCCCCAATGATTTTCCAGTGCGAGGATCACCCCGCATTCCTGCGCCTTGGGCAGGCATTGTTCCAGGCAATCGATGCACCACTTGAAGCCGTCGTCTTCCGTGTGGCCGGGGAGGACCGGTTCAATGCCGCGCTTCGCCATGAGTTCGTCAAACGACGCAATCGTGTTCCACCGGCCCGAGTTGATCCGCATGCTCGGTATTCCCATCTCGTAGGCCAATTCGATGCAGCGAAGTGTGTGCTCGACATTCTTTTTGCGGTCTTCCGCTTTTTCTTCTACGAAATCCTGGTGAATGGAGAGGCAGATCAGGTCAATCCCGTTGGTAAAGGCCAGCCGTTTGAGCTTCTGCAAATACGAGCGCTCTTCCGAATCCATCTGCTTGTGCAGAATGTCCACTCCATGAACGCCAATCGCCGCGGATTTTTCGATTACCGTCTCGATGGAGACTTTCGGATCTTTGAAATGCCAATAGGAATAGGTCGAAATCCCCAGTTTCGGCTTGATCACATTCGCCTTCGGGGCGGCCTCGGCCGGGTGGATGAAAAGTGGGGCGGCAGCGCCGATGGCGGCCGTCTTGAGAAAATCGCGGCGTTTCACAAGAGGGAGGTCTAGCACGGGAGCCGGCGAATTCCAAGCCGGCATCGCCCTCTATTTCTCCGCCGCTGCCAGGATCGTCTCAAAATGGGGCGGCTGCTCTTCCCGCGCGACAACGCTGATTTCGATCTTCTTGAATCCTGCGGATTCCAGCCAGGCGTGCAGGTCGCTCGTCTTGAAGCCGAGCCACCGGTCGCCGTAAAGCTCGTGAGCCCGGGTGAACCGGTGTTCCAGCAGATCGAGAATCAGGATTTGGCCGCCCGGGCGGAGAATCGAGTGCCCGCCGGCAATCGCGTGGGCTGGATTGGCGGCATGGTGCAGAGCCTGGCTGAGAATCGCCAAGTCAACGCTTCCGGGCGCGATCGGCGGCATTTCGAGGTCGCCCAGGCGGAATTCGAGATTTTTCAGCCCGTTCCGCTTCGCCTTCTCCGCTCCGAATAACACCATCTTTTCCGAATTATCGACCGCGATCACGCGCTTCGCCCGGCGCGCCAGCAATTCGCTTAACAACCCTTCGCCAGAGCCGAGATCCGCGATCTCGAGCGGGGGGATGATCCGAAGGAGGAGCTGGCCGAACGCCTGCCACGAACGGCCGGGCCCGTAACTGCGGTCAAAACGGCCCGCCACCTGGTTGAAGTAAAGCTGGGCCTGTTCTTTGCGGAGATTCAGGATGCGGCGCAGATTTACCGTGTCCGCAGTGTGCTCCGGCAGTTCTTTGCCCCCGGCGATCGCCCGCGCCACCCACTCCGGTTCGTCCCCAGCCGAACTCAGCTTGTAAAAGGTCCGCTTGCCTTCCCGGCGCGACTGGACAAGGCCGGCCTCTTGGAGTTGGCCCAGGTGCGTGGAAATGCGGGATTGGCCGAGGCTGGTGATCTCCTGCAGTTCGTTTACGGACAGTTCTTCGCTGCTGAGGAGGGTGGCCAGACGCAGCCGGGTGGGATCGGCCAGGGCGCGCAGCGCTTTGAGGGTTGCAGACATCGCGCGGCAGCTTAGGAAAGCTGTAGGCCGGTTGCACGTAACTTTCGCTCAGCGCCTAATGGAGTGGTCCGACCGGGGCAAGTCGGCGCCAACCCTGCTTTGATTTCGCGAGGTCGAAGAAAATGATTGATTGTGATGACTTTTTGAGAGTATATCCCCACCTTTCAGGAGCCTTTCACCCTGAGAGCAGATTTTGGGTGCTGCTTTGTGTGGATTTGCTCTCAAGAGTTTGGTTCCGATCCTGATGTTGAACAAGTTACAGAAAAGCGCGCTTTTAGCCTCTGCCGCCGCTTCGTCTCTGCACGCTCTCGCCCTCGAGCCTTCTGACCTCCTCCTTTTTCAAAAGGGACCGGCGGTATTGAAGCCTCAATTCAACGTAACGGAGACCTTTAACGATAACATTACCTATCGAAAGGATAACCAGAAAGCTGACCTGATTACCACGTTCAGCCCTGGTCTCGACCTGCAGGTGGGCCGTAAGGACTTCAACTTCCTCGACCTCAGCTACTTCTATGATCGCTTGATTTACGCGGACAACACCGCCTTCGACGCGAATCAGCATCATGTAACCAGTCATCTCAAGCTGCAAAAACGCCGGTTGACCTTGGAAGGCAACGATACGATCGATTTCCTCTCCAGTCCGCTCGGAGGCGGTTACAGTGCGACCGTAATCGATCGTGGCGAGGGCATTTCCTTGGGGGGCGCTCGGGTGGATCGCCTGGACTTTCTGGACAACTACCGTCTGACTTGGGACGCCACGGAGAGAACGGACCTGTATCTGCAGGTCCTGCACTCGTACGTGGATTATCAAGGGAATCTGCCCCTCTACGATTATCGGACGCTGATCGGCACCCTGGGCTTTGAGTATCATCCCTTTACCAAGCTCTATTTCTTTGGTGAGACTTACTACGGTCAGACGGAGAATGATGGGAATCAAGCCGGGATGTTTCCTTATCCTGGGGCGGACTTTGTGGGCTTTTTTGTTGGCGCGCGCGGCGAGTTTACCGAGCACATTCGGGGAACGGCGAAAGCCGGGTTTGAGCACCGGTACTATTCGAACGACAGCGGTTCGCTGGACGCCCCCGTGGTGGAGATCAGTATCGAGGATCAGCTGACTGACAAGACGCTGATCAGCGCCGGATATACACGCCGGCAATTTGAGTCGGTTCAGTTCGTCCGCTCGCCTTACACCACGGATTCAATCTCGGCCAATTGGGTCCAGCAGATCGGTGCGGACGGTCGCTTGCGCGGCATTGCTCGGGCCGGTTACATCGTCTCAAATTTCGATTCGACCGGACAAGTCATCAAAGACCGGTCGGATGAACTGATCACCGGCAGCTTGACAATATCCTACGATATTAAACTTTGGGTTCGCGCGTTTGGCAGCTACAGTTTTGAACACTTGAGTTCAAACGAGCCGTCCATTGTCAATTACAACGTCAATCGCGTGACCCTCGGTTTGCAAATTGGATACTGAAATTCGCCTATGCGAAATATCATGCTTTTAATGCTCGCTTTGGCCTGGGGGACCGGGTCGGTTGGGCGGGCGCAGGTCAAATCCGACTACAAAATTGCTCCGAACGACATCGTGGTGATTGAAGTTTTCGGAGAGAAGGATCTTTCGCGAGAGTTTCGCGTGAGTCGTTCGGGCACGATTAACTACTACTTCCTTGGAGAGCTGACCGTGGCCGGGAAAACCACTTCCGAATTGCGGGAGGTGCTCACGGACAAATTGAACAAGGACTACATTGTCGACCCTCAGGTTACGGTCGATGTGAAAGATTACCGGGTGCGAGAGGTGTTTGTTAACGGCGCCGTGAACAAGCCCGGTTCGATCATCCTGACGGGTGAACAGGATCTCGATCTGCTGGGCGCCCTTTTTCGGGCGGGCGGCTTAACAGTGCGGGCCAACGACAGCAAGATCAAGTTTACCCGCCCGGGCGTGATGGAGAAGACCTACAGCCTGGATGAACTGAAGAAGCCCAAGAATAATTTGACCCTGCAGCCGGGTGACGTGATCGAAGTGCCCGAAAAGCTTTTCTAAACGGTTTTTATGGATCAGGAATTTTCTGCCGGGACGTCCGAAAACGGGCTGGGGCAAAGCGCCAGCCTTCGTCATTACTGGCACGTCGTCTTGGAGCGCCGCTGGCTCGTCATCACAGCGTTCTTCACGATCGTGATTTTGACCGCGATCTACTTGTTTCGCGCGGTTCCGATTTATCAGGCGAGTGTTCGCATTCAGATTGATCGCGAGAACAACAATCCAATGAATCTCCGCGACCAGTTGTCTTTGGAAACGCGCGAGCAGGATTACCTCCAGACCCAGTACAAAAACCTGATGAGCCGCAGCCTCCTTCAGGCGGTGTTGCTCAAGGAGAAGCTCGATCAGGACCCGCGTTATGCCAAAAAGCTTGATAAGATCGAGGCCTTGGCCAAGGACATCACGATCGTCCCGATCCGTTTGAGCCGCCTGGTGGATGTTCGCGTCGAGCATCCGGACAAAGGCGTGGCCACTCGCATCGCGAATACTCTGGCCAAGACGTTCATCGAGCAGAACCTCGAACAGAAGGTCAATTCCTCGTTTCAAGCCCTGACCTGGTTGCAAACCCAGGTTAGCGATGCGAAAAACAAGGTTGAGCAATCCGAAAAGTATCTTCTCGATTACCGCAAGGAGCACAATGAAGTCTCGCTGGAGGAAGGCGAAAATATCGTCCGCCAGGCCCTCATCCAGGCGCAGACCGAATTGGGCAAAGTTCGAGCGGAGTCAGCGCAAGCTCAGGAAACCGCGGCCGAGATTGATCGCCTGATTAACAATGGCGAAGCCGCCGAGACCATTCCAACGATTGCGCAGAATCAAACGGTCCAGCGCATCAAGCAGGAAATCGATATCGAGCGGGCCAATCTTACGACTCTCACGAACCGTTATCGCGATAAATGGCCCGCAGTCATTTCGTCACGGGGGCGGCTCAAGGAGTTGGAAGGCCAGCTGGCCAGTGAATGCGACAAGCAACTGCAGAGCATCCGCAACCAAGCCGTCATTCTGAAGAAGAACGAGGAAAAACTGCTGAGATTGGTTGAAGGGGAAGAGCAGAAACAGCTGCAACTCAATTCTTCTAAAATTGCGTATGACATGATCAAACGCGATGCGGAGAACAACAAGGCCATTCATAGCAACGTGTTGATCCGCCTGAAGGAGACCGAGCTCATGAGCCGCATGAACAGCAACAACATGCGCGTCGTTGACGAGGCGACGGAACCGCTTCGTCCGGTAAAACCCCGCGTTGTGTTAACGATTCTGGCCGGACTCATCGGCGGCATCATGATCTCACTGTCGCTGGCCTTCTTCGTCAGCTATCTCGACGACTCCATCAAGAGCCAGGACGATGTGGAGACCCACATGCGGTTGCCTTTCCTGGGCTATATTCCGAACATCAAAACCAACAGCGTTGTGGAGCGCGATCTTCAGGCGCATTTGCATCCTCAATCAAATGCAGCGGAAGGGTTTAGGACGATTCGTGCAACCATTTCTCTGACCCACAAGCCGGATAAATTCCGAGTGCTGTCGGTCACCAGCACAATTCCGTCCGAAGGCAAATCGCTGGTGGCTTCGAATCTGGCGATTGTTCACGCTCAGACCGGGCTGAAGACGTTGCTGGTCGATGCCGACTTGCGCCGCCCATCGGTTCACAAGGCCTATCAGCTGCACAGTCCAGTCGGCCTGTCGGCCTTCTTAAGCAAGGAAATCGACAAGGTCGAGGAAATGGTTCATCACACCGAAGTGCCGAATCTTGACGTGGTCTGCTGTGGAGCAGTTCCCACAACCCCGTCCGAACTGATCGGTTCCCCGCGCATGATGGATTTCTTGCAGCGGATGCGCGACAAGTACGATCGGGTGGTGCTGGACTGTCCGCCGATTTCCGCAGTCAGTGATCCTTTGGTGATCTCCGCGATGTCGGACGGCATCGTTTACGTGACCAAATTCAACAAGATCCGCCGCGAGCATGCGCGCCGTTCGGTTCAGCGCATTCAGGACGCCGGCATTCACATCCTCGGCGTGGTGGTCAACGATATCGATTTCGAAGGCCGGGACTCGTACTATTACTCGTACTACTACTACCAGAATCGTTACTACTCGAGCCACTACAAAACCTCCGCCAAGGCGAAGCCCGCCGCTCCCAAAGAGCCTAAGGAACCGAAAGGCGACCAACCGATCTCGGCTTAAGCCACGGCGCCGCAAAAATCTTGAGATCTTGAGACAGCCCGGAAAGCTTTCCGGGCTGTTTGCTTGCGGGAGGGGGAATGTGACATCTGGCGCAGTTTTCGTGTTGAACCGGCCTCAAACTGCCTCAAACGGCAATTTTCCTTCCAATGGGGCACGGGGTTTGCTAGGAAACGCCATCATGTTTCGGCTAGGTGTTGCTGTCGCGCTTTGCGCGCTATCGTTGACTTTGTCCTCGGTTTTCGGGGCGGAGTTTCGGTTGAATAACGGGGATGTTCTGAAAGGGGAAGCCGCGTCGTTTAATGACGACGGCCTCGTAGTGCGTTTGGACCTCGGTGGCTTCTCGCCGCGCGTCGCTTGGGGCAAGCTCACGCAAGAGACCCTCAAGCAGTTGGCGCAGAACCCTCAAGCCACGGAATTCGTTGATCCTTACATTGAGATTCCGCCCGAGGTGAAGGAGAAGGAAAAGGAAAAGAAGAAGGTGATCAAAGTGATGGAGCCCCCTCGCGTTCCCTTGATTCAGGAAAAAACGGGCTTTTTTGCGGCAATGGCAAATCCTTTGGGCTGGGCAATACTGGCCATTCTTTACGCGGGCAACATTTACTCAGGCATTCAGATCGCGCGCTGGCGTGGCAAATCTCCCGGGTTGGTCGGCGCGGTTTCGGCGGTAGTTCCGGTGTTGGGGCCGGCGATTTTTGCTGTGATGCCGACCACTGCCGCTGTGGCCACGGAGGAAGCGCCCGTCGAGGCTTCGGCCAGCACCGAAGGCGTCAATCCCATGCAACAGGCGTTGCCGTCCGGAATGCAGGGGAGTTCTTTGGGGCTTGCTGCTCACGGAGCGGGCAAGGGGGGCGGCAACCCCGTCTACAATCAGGTTTATACCAAGGCAAACACCACGTTTGAGCGCCGGTTTTTTGAGACCAAGTTTACCGGTTTTTTCCGCCTGGTCCCGTCCGACGCCGAGAAGGATCTGGTGATCGCCATCAAAACCGCCAAACAAGAGATCCTGGCGGTTCGCATCAGTCGTATTTCCGCTTCAGAAATCCACTTCCAGACGAAAACAGCATCCGAGGTCGGCGTGCCGTTTGGGGAGATCGCTGAGGTGTCCGTGCGGCCCAAAGGGGCGAAGTAGTCGTGGTCATGAAGTTTAAGACGTTGTTGCTTTTCGGCGCGCCCGGCGCTGGCAAAGGGACTCAAGGCAAGATCCTGAGCACCATCCCGAATTTTTTTCACTGCGCCTGCGGCGACGTGTTTCGAAACTTGCGGATCGATAACGAATTGGGCCGCATTTTTGTGGAATACTCCAGCCGGGGTGAATTGGTGCCCGATGATGCCACGGTGCGTTTGTGGAAACAGTCAATCCAGGGCAGCCAATCCTTGGGCCTCTTCAATCCCGAGAAGGACACCTTGGTTTTGGATGGGATTCCGCGGAACGTGAATCAGGCAAGAATGTTGCAGGATTCGCTCGATGTCCGGGCTGTCTTTTATCTGACTTGCGGGGATTTTAGCAAACTGGTGGAGCGTTTGCAGCGCCGCGCGCTGCGGGATAACCGATTGGATGACGCCAACCTCGCCGTGATCCAAAACCGGCTTCAAACCTACGATCGGGAAACCAAGCCCGTGCTCGATTTCTACGGACCCAAACTGGTTCGCACGATTGATTCCACGCAGACTCCGGTGAACGTGCTTCGCGACATCCTCAAAGAAATCGCCGCGGTGGATTTGGGGTGAGCGCGGTGCGTATCGTGTTCTTCGGCACCGCGGAGATCGCCTGCGCCAGCCTGAAGGCGCTCCTCGGCCAGCCGGCGTTTCAGATCGTCGGCGTGGTGACGCAGCCGGACAAGCCGCGTGGCCGTGATATGCGGACCCACCCCTCGGCGGTGAAAGCGTCCGCTCTGGAATTCAATCTCCCTGTCTTGCAGCCTCAACGAGCGCGTGACCCCGAATTTATCCAGCAGATCCGCGATTTACAACCGGACTTGGGCGTCGTCGTTGCTTATGGCCAGATTCTTCCGCCCGCGCTTCTCGAAGTTCCCAAGCGTGGATTCCTCAACGTCCATACGTCGCTTCTGCCCCGGCATCGCGGCGCGGCCCCGATTCAGTGGGCGATTCTGGATGGCGATGCGGAGACTGGGGTGACCATTATGCAGATGGACGCCGGGCTTGATACCGGTCCGATGCTGAGCCGTTGCTCCACTCCGATCGATCTGCGAGAAACCGCTCAGACGCTGCATGACCGTCTGGCCCAACTGGGGGCGGAGTTGCTCGTTAAGACGATTCCTCCCTATCTCTCCGGGGCGATCACGCCGGAAGCCCAGCCTGAAGGGGCGACCTATGCCCGAAAGATCGAAAAAGGTGATGGGCTCATCCGATGGGAAGAACCGGCGGAGATCATTGAGCGGCGCATCCGCGCTTTCACCCCCTGGCCCGGAGCTTTTGTTGATCTGGAAGTCGCGGGCAAAAACAGGCGCGTGAAGATCTGGCGTGCGGAACTGGCCGCTGGCGATGCGCCGGCCGGCACGGTGCGGGTGAGTGATCGCTCGGACTTCGTCATCGCCTGCGGCCGTGGAGCTTTGAGGATCCTCGAATTGCAGGTGGAAGGCCGGAAGCGGATGGGAACTCACGAATTCCTGGCAGGCCATTCGGTTGCCGGCCTCGCCAAACCGGCCGCGTCATAGCATCGGTTCGTGCTGGCTGGAATTAAATCCGGAGGGTTTCACAGCGGTGTTCTTGCGCTGTGGAGTTTACCTGCACATGCGAGGCCCCTATTTTCGCCAGCCGCGCGGTGATGACACTGTGGGCCAGTTCGGGCTTGTTGCAATCCCGGCTCAGATGCCCAAGGTAAACTTGGCGCAAATCGGCCGTGACCAGTTCTTCGAGAACCGCGGCGGCCGCTTCGTTGCAGAGATGCCCGTGCCGGCTCATAATCCGCTGCTTTACACTCCAGGGCCGCTTCACGTCATCCTGCAGGAGTTTCATGTCATGGTTCGTCTCCAACACGAGCACATGGGATCGCCGGACTCTCTCCATCACCAGCTTGGTTGCGTGTCCGAGATCGGTCAGAAAACCAATTTGAGTTCCATGCGCGCGCAGCGTGAATCCCACCGGATCGTAGGCATCGTGCGGGACCGAAAAGGTTTCCACCCCGATTTCGCCCACTTCAAAACTGGCGCCGGTGCTGAAGATGCGGAAATCGAAGCGGCTCTTGAATTGCATTTCCACCGCTTCCTTCGTCAGGCGATTGCAGTAAATCGGGATTGGGAGTTTGTTGCAGAGCGTCCCCAAGCCGTTGGTGTGGTCGGTGTGTTCGTGGGTGAGCAGGATGCCGGTCAAGCCTTCCGGCGCCCGGCCGATTTGCGCCAATCGTTCGCGGATCTGTTTCGCGCTGAACCCAGCGTCGATCAGGAGCCGCGTGTTGCCGCTTTCGAGATAGGCACAATTTCCATTCGAGCCGCTGCCCAGGATCGTGAACTCAACCGCCACAGCATGGGAGCCTAGGCAATGGGCTGCGCAACAGCAACGGTTTTTGGAAGAATTTGCGGGATTTCCGCAAACGCTCGCTCCCACTCACAGAGGAGGGGACCCTCCGCGGGATTCCTCAGCCGCGTTCGGCCTCGTGGCGGTTGAAAAGCACGCAATCCTGGTAGCGCACTCCCGTGCCGCCAAAAATGTCCAGGGCCGACCCGATCGTGAGGTCGATCCGGTTGTCGCTCAGGCGCGTTACCTCTTCAAGGTCCGCCAGCGACTTTGCGCCGCCGGCGTAGGTCGTTGGAATTCTCGTCCAAGCGGCCAGCTTTTGGACCAGTTCATGATCGATGCCCTGGCACAGCCCCTCGACATCCACCGCATGAATGAGGAGTTCATCGCAATAAGCTTCGAACAGGGAGATGCTCTCCTGGTTCAGAACGCATTCGGTGAAGTTCTGCCAGCGATTGGTGACGATGAAATAGCTGCCGTTTCTCTTCCGGCAGCTCAGGTCCAGCACCAGGCGTTGCTTGCCTACGGTCTGCTCCAGGGCTTTCAGCCGGTCCCAATTGATTTTCCCGTCGCTAAAGACCCACGACGTCACGATGACATGGGATGCCCCTGCCTCCAGATAACTCTTGGCATTGTCGCGGTGGATTCCGCCTCCGATCTGCAACCCGCCCGGGTATGCGCCCAGGGCTTCCAGGGCGGCCTTTTCGTTCCCGGCCCCGAGCATGATCACATGCCCGCCCCTGAGGCCATCCTGTCGGTAGAGGCTGGCGTACCACGCGCTTCCCTTTTCAGAAACGAAATTGGTTTTGAGCTCGCTGCGCTCTCCGAGCGTGCCGCCGACAATCTGCTTCACGCGGCCTTCATGCAGATCGATGCAGGGACGAAACATGGAATGCAGGAGCCGTCCCTGAGGACGGCTTAAAAGGGAATTGGGCCGCTGGATTACTTCAGCAGCTCTTCGGCAATCTGGACTGCGTTGAGCGCAGCGCCTTTGAGCAGCTGATCGCCCACCACCCAAAAGCTCAGGCCGTTGTCCAGGGCGCAATCCTTCCGAATGCGGCCCACCTGGCAGTTGTCGCGTTCCGCGACATACAGCGGCAGCGGATATTCCGATTTTTCAGGATTGTCCACGATGTCCAGTCCGGGCGCTTTGGCCAGCACCGCCCGGGCGGCTTCGACCGTGACCGGCTTCTCGAAATCGGCGGTGACCGACACCGAGTGGGCGCGATAGACCGGAACACGCACGCACGTCACGCTCGCGCGGAAAGCGGGGTGGTGCATGATCTTCCGCCCCTCGTTCTCCATCTTCATTTCTTCCTTTGTGTAACCTGTCGGGAGGAACGAATCGACTTGCGGGAGCACGTTGAAGGCGATCTGGTGCGGGTAGACTTCCCGTGTCACCGTCTCGTTGCCCACCACTTGCGCGACTTGGCGGCGTAATTCCTCAATCGCCTTCGCGCCAGTTCCGGAAACCGCCTGGTAGCTCGAGGCGAAAATTCGTTTTACCCCGAACGCCTGATGGAGAGGGTAAAGCGCCATCAACGTGATGGCCGTGGTGCAGTTCGGGTTGGCGATGATTCCCTTGTGCAGCTTCACGTCGCTCCCGTTGATCTCCGGAACTACCAGCGGGACGGTGGGGTCCATGCGGAAGGCGCTCGAGTTGTCCACCACCACGCAGCCGGCTTGGGCGGCGATGGGAGCAAACTCGCGCGAAATACTGCCACCGGCGCTGAACAGCGCGATGTCAATCCCGCGGAAAGCGTCTTTCGTCAACTCCTGCACCGGCAGTTGTGTCCCCTTGAACGGCATGGTTTTGCCCGCCGACCGGGCTGAGGCCAGCAAGGTGAGCTTGCCGACCGGAAATTTGCGCTTCTCCAGCGTCTTGATCATTTCCACGCCTACAGCGCCCGTCGCGCCGACGATTGCAACATGCGGAGTCCGGTTCATAAAAAGGGCGAGGAATATACGGCCATTCCTGCGAGTGTCAATGGGTTACAACGGGATGAAGTCGGCGGTGATTCCTTCGGCGTCACACGTCAGAATCGCCACGCTGCGGGGGAGATTAAAGCGCTGCTTCCCCGCGTAGCCGGGGTTGAGGTAAAGTGTGGTCCCGATCGTTTCGCAGAATTGTTTGTGCGTGTGGCCGAACACAACCACATCCGGGTTCTCGCGAATGATCCGGCGCTTGATCTTGTCTGCGGGGTTCTGTGGCTCCACTTGATGGTGTAGAAGGAACTTCCGGGCTCCTACAGTCACAACTTCGACTTCCTTGTAATTAATGCCGCTCTCGTCGGCATTCCCCAAAACAGCGGTGACGGGCGCGATCTCTTCCAGTTGCAGGATCAGCCACGGCAGGCCGATGTCACCGCCATGCAGGATATGGTCCACACCTTCGAAAAGGTCCCGGACCTTCGGGTCGAGATAGTCGTGGGTGTCCGAGATGACCCCGATGCGGGTTACGGCAGGTGCGGTCATAGAGTCAGCTCAGGCTTCCTCGGGGACGGCGTCTTCCCCGGTTTCTTCCTCTTCCTCCTTCGCGTCTTCGGCAGCTTCGCTGAGCTTCATTCCGCCGCAAAAAAGTCCGGTAAAGAGGCCGCCGCTAAGCAGAGTGTTCTTCAGAAAGGTCCAGGTTGGGGGATAGCCGGGCAGGCCGGTCGTAAGCGCTTGGATCAGCCCGCGCAATGTCTTCGGGTAGCCCGGGTCGAAAAGCCAGGAGGCCGCATTCGTCACCACATAAAAAATCAAAGCGCCCAACAGGCCGCCGGAAATCAGAGTCAGCCACGATTTCTTCGAGTGGAACGCCGTTCCCAGCCAAATCACCAGGGCGAACGCGGCCAGTTTGACCACAATGTACGCGTCGAGCGGGGAAACATGGTAGTAGAATGTGTTTAAAAGCAGGTCGACCACCAACAAGGTTCCCAAAGGAGCCCACCAGCGAATGGACTTCGGAAAGTAAACGCCCGCACAGAACGCCAGCGCATAGGCGGCGCTGAAATTCTGCGGCATCAGGCCAGGCCAGCGCGTGACCGCAAACACGACCAGCATCAGCGCCAGACTCAGTGCGGGCAGCGAGGATTTCCACCGTTCATTCACCGCGTCATCTTAGTCGAACGCCCCCGCCTTACAAGTCCGCTGCCCCGGCTCTGGCCAAAGCTCTCATTGTCCAATGCGCCAGAGTTGGGATTCTGTCCGAATGAAAATCGCCCCGTCGATCAAGGCGGGTGAGGCGAGTGACCGTTCGTTCAATTCGTTCTTGGCCAGCAACTTGAAAGTGCGTCCGATTTCAAAGACGAACGTTGTGCCCGCTTCGTTCACCGCGTAAATCCGATTTTCGGCCAGCACGGGCGAAGCGGAGAAGTTGCCGCCCAGGCGCTCGCTCCAGATCTGTTTCCCGGTGGCGGCCTCCAGACAGGACGCGATGCCAGCATCCGAGACGACATACAATTCCTGGCCCGCCAAAAGCACCGACGGCGTGTTCGGAGCCCCTTTGGGCTGGGTCCACTTTACGTGGGACTCCGTGACGTCACCGGAAGCTCCCTTTGGATCAATGGCGTAGAGCACGGGCCGGTCAAAGCCCGACCCAATAAATAGCAACCCGTTCCCAAACACTGGCCGCGGGACGACGGAATATCCATCGCCGTAATCAACCCGCCACAGTTCTTTCCCGGTTTCCGGGGCGTAACCGCCCACGAAGCCGCTCGCCGGACTGATCAGCACCGTCCGTCCGTCTTCCTCAATCAGCAGAGGCGTTGAAAAGGAGAACTTGTTGCGCGCCTTGCTTTGCCGCGCCGTTTTCCAGCGGATGGCGCCCGTCTTCTTGTCCAGCGCCGCCAGAACGGGGTCTTCCGCGCCGTCACAGTTGAAAATGAGCAGATCACCCGCGAGGGCGGGGGATCCTCCGTTTCCGTGGACGGGCCGGTATGATAGGCCGGTCTGTCGCCAAATCACTTCGCCCTGCAGATCCAGCGCGGCCGTTCCCATATGGCCGAAGTGAGCGTAGATCCGGCCGCCCTCAATGAGCGGCGTGGGGCTGGCCAGGCTGTTTTTATTGTGGATCTGTTTGGCGGCTCCCGATTCTCCCCGCAGGGCTTCGACATTCCAAGCCAGTTTCCCGGACGAGGCTTCGACCGCAATCACTCGCAGCGAAATGGCGCTTCCTTCCTCAACTGCGCTGGTGAGGAACACCTGGCCGCTCGCCAGCACCGGCGAGGACCAACCCTTTCCTGGAATGGCGCTTTGCCAGGCAACGTTGTTCGTCGCGGACCACTGGACGGGAATCTTCTCGCCGATCGCGTGGCCCTGGCCTGTCGGCCCTCGGAATTCAGGCCAATCTAAACGCGAGTTCTCGGCTTTCAGACCCAGCCCTCCCAAAAACAACGCCGCGAGCGTCGCGGAAAACATCCTGTGCACGGGCGGCGATTGTGCCTGAACCGGAGATTTTGGGAAGGGGCGTTCAATCCGTCCCATCGATCCCCTTCGGGCTATTTAACGGTTCCGTAACACAATTGTCATAACCGCGTAACATCGCTCGACGAGCGTGGCCCCCGTTCGAATTGAGTAAAGGCCGGCCTTTTGCAGGGAGCCGGAGGACTTTGTAGAGCAACAGCAAATTCATTCTGAGATGATGAAATCGATCAAAATACTGTTCAGCCTCGCGGCTGCGGCAACCATGGCGGGGCAGGCAACCCTGGCCGCTAATATCACCATGAAGGGTTCCGACACCCTGGTGATTCTCGCTCAAAAATGGGCGGAAGTTTACATGCAGAAAAAGGCCGATATAAAAGTGCAGGTTACGGGTGGCGGTTCTGGCACCGGCTTCGCCGCTCTGCAAAATCAGCAAACCGACCTCGCCAATGCTTCCCGCCCGATCAAGGCCAAGGAAAAGGAAGCCTGCCTGAAGGCGTTTGGCAAAGTTCCCACCGAGTACAAGGTCGCGTTGGATGGGCTCTCGGTCTATGTCAACGAGGCGAATCCGGTGAAGCAACTCTCCCTCGAGCAATTGAAGGGCATTTTCACAGGCAAGGTGCGAAATTGGAAAGAAGTGGGCGGCGAGGATCTGCCGATCACCATTTACAGCCGTGAGAACAGTTCCGGCACCTACGAATTCTTTAAGGAGCACGTGCTCAAAGGGCAGGATTTTGCCGCCAGCGCTCAGGCCATGGCTGGCACCGCCGCCCTGCTTCAGGGCGTGGCGAATGATCCCAAAGCGATCGGTTACGGCGGAGCAGCTTACGGCAAAGGGGCCAAAGCTCTGCGCGTGAGCGTGGAGGCCGCCGGTGAAGGCGTCGAGCCGACGGAAGAGAACATTCTCAACCAGAAATATCCGATCTGGCGTTATCTCTACATCTACGTGAACCCGGCGCTGGATAAGGGGGACGTGCGTGACTATCTCACCTGGATTCGGGGCGCCGAGGGCCAGGCCCTCGTGCAGGGGGTCGGCTACTTTCCGCTGCCAGCGAACCTGCGCAGCTCCGGGAATAAGTAAGCTGGGATCGCTGGTTCCTCCGCGGTTCTCGACGGCGTTCGGTTGGGAAAAGCCGGACGCCGTTTCAGCCTCACCCTGGATTGCCCGATGTTAACGGAAGCGTCACGAATCGAGCCGAAGCGCAGCGTGGGATGGATGGGCACCAAGCGTGGCTATCCCGCGCGGCCGATGGAGTGGATCATCGAACGGATGATCTTTCTCGTCTCGCTCTCGGCCATTCTGATGGTCTTTCTGATTTTCATTTTTATCGGCCGGGAGGCCGTGCCCATCATTTTCGGCCGGATGAATAGCGCCGGCCGGCAGGAGGTCATTCCGCCCGACCAGATCGACAAGGTCAGCCCGGAACGGCTCCGCGCTTATCTCGAGCTTTCGCCGGACGAGTTCCAAAAGATGGAGCGGGAAACCAAGGTGGCCTTGCTCGAGGTGAAAATGGAGGGCGCCAAGGAGAGCGGCGACCATGCGGATGCGGCCATTAACACCACCGGATGGCGTTACCTTTTGTTCCCTTACAAGTGGCAGGGCTATGACAAGCCGGCCTATATCTGGCAGCCGGTTGGCCAGGTGCACAAATACAACATCATCCCGCTGGTGGTCGGCAGCCTCAAGGTCTCGATCATCGCCATGGTCTTCGCCGTTCCCCTCTCACTGGGAGCCGCCCTTTACGTTTCACAGATCGCCGCGCCCCGCACCAAGGAGTTGCTCAAGCCGGTCATTGAGATGTTGTCCGGGATACCCTCGGTGGTGCTCGGCTTTTTCGCCCTGATTGTCATGGCCAGCGTTCTGCAGCGGATTTTCGGTTATGAGACCCGATTGAACGCGTTCCTTGCTGGCGTGGCCCTTTCCCTGGCTTCCATCCCGCTCATCTTTTCGATCGCCGAAGATGCTCTTACCAGTGTTCCGCGCAGCTACACCCAGGCCGCTTTGGCCTTGGGGGCTTCCCGCTGGCAGGCCGCCTGGCAGATCGTTTTGCCTGCGGCGTTGCCGGGCGTATTTGCCGCCACCATTCTCGGATTTGGCCGCGCCCTGGGCGAAACCATGATCGTTTTGATGACCAGCGCCGCGAGCGTTCTTTCCTGGAGCATTTTTGATTCAGCTCGGCCGATTACCGCCACGATTGCCGCGGAACTGCTCGAAGCCGTCTTTGGCGGCCATCATTACCGGATGCTGTTCATGCTTGGCACCCTGCTTTTCTCCATCACTTTTGTTCTCAATTTGCTGGGCGATATCGTCATGCATCACTTGAAAGCCCGTCTGGAAGGGAAAGCATGAGCGTGCGCGCCGGAAGATTTCACGCCAGCGGCTTTGATTGGGGTTCGTTCATCGGCATCGGCTTGGCCGGCCTGGCGACTTATTCGATCGTCGGCTTTCTCTGCATAATTGTTGGCAGCATTATCTTCCGGGGCATGCCTCACTTGAGCTGGCATTTTGTCTCCTCGGGCGTCGAGGCGGGCATGTTCAACCTCCAGCAGTCGGGTGTTTTGCCGATGATTATCGGCACCGCGGCGCGGGTGATTTTAATGAGCGTCTTCGTCATTCCGGTTGGAGTGATCACCGCCGTTTACATGACAGAGTACGCCCACCGCCGGTCGCTCATCATTCGCGTTATTCGTGGGGCCGTAAATAATCTGGCCGGGGTGCCTTCGGTTGTGTTTGGACTCTTCGGCCTCGGCTTCTTCGTCGGTTTTATCGGCAAGAACATGGATGCCGTCCTCCATTCTGGAAATTCCCAGCCGATCTGGGGCAAGGCCGCTTTGATCTGGGCTGCTTGCACTTTGGCCGTGATGACCTTGCCCGTCGTTATCGTCGCCACCGAGGAGGCGTTAAGAGCCATTCCCCAGGGGCTGCGCGAAGCCAGCTTGGCCTTGGGCGCCACCAAACTGGAGACGATCTGGAGAATTGTCCTGCCACAAGCGCTCCCGGGAATTTTGACGGGCGGGATTCTCGCGGTCAGCCGGGCCGCGGGCGAAGTCGCCCCAATTATCTTCACCGGCGCGGCTTATTTCATGGCCGGCCTGCCCAAATCCCTGTCGGATCAATTCATGGATCTCGGCTACCACATTTACATTCTTTCCACCCAATCGCCGAACATCGAACAAACCAAGCCTTTGCTCCAGGCCACGGTGCTGGTTTTGCTGCTCCTGACCTTCGCGTTGAATATTGTGGCGATTATCATTCGGGCCAGGATGCGCAGACAGATGAGGCTTCTCCATTGAAACCGATGCTCCAAACCACTGGCAATATCTCGGCGCTCGTGCCAACGCGCGATCTCAAGCTTCCCGCGGGTGATCCGGTCATCTCGGTCGAGGGTTTGTCCCTCTTTTACGGGGCGACCCGCGCGCTCCGCGGTATTTCCCTGGGCATTCACGAGAGGCTCGTCACCGCGTTCATCGGCCCTTCGGGCTGCGGCAAGTCCACTCTGTTGCGCTGCCTCAACCGCATGAACGACCTGATCGATTCCGTGCGCATCGAAGGCCGGGTGAATATTGGCGGCGGAGACATCTACGATAAGAAAGTGGATGTGATCGAGCTTCGGAAGCGGGTCGGGATGGTGTTTCAAAAGTCGAATCCCTTCCCCAAATCGATTTACGAAAATGTCGCTTACGGCCTGCGCTTGCACGGCGCCCGTGACAAGGCGCAGTTGGATCAGATCGTCGAGAAAAGCCTTCGCCAGGCCGCGCTCTGGGACGAGGTCAAGGACCGTTTGCATGCCAGCGGCCTGGGCCTCTCCGGTGGCCAGCAACAGCGGCTTTGCATCGCCCGGGCCATCGCGATCAAGCCGGAGATCATTCTGATGGACGAACCGGCCTCCGCTCTCGATCCGATCGCCACGGCCAAGATCGAAGAGTTGATCCTGGAACTGAAGAAGGATTTTACGATCGTGATCGTCACCCACAACATGCAGCAAGCCGCGCGCATCTCCGATTTTACGGCGTTTTTCTACCTGGGCGAGTTGATCGAATACGATCGCACCCTGAAGGTTTTTACCAATCCCTCGGTGAAACAAACTGAAGATTACGTCACCGGCCGTTTCGGCTAATCTCCCCTTATGCAACGACACATCGACGAAGAGTTGTCCCGTTACAAAGAGCTGCTTCTGACCATGGCGAGTCACGCCTCCACCGCGGTGACTAGTGCCATGAAAGCGCTCACGGAACGGGATGACGAACTCGGGCGCCTGGTCGAGGCCAACGACACGATCCTGGACGGACTGGAGAAACGGTCGGACGAGATGGCGATCGCCCTGCTCGCGCTGCAGGCCCCGCGCGCTTCAGATCTGCGCTTGGTGGCCGTAGGCATGAAAATCTCCCACGATCTCGAACGGGTCGGGGACGAAGCCACGAGCATCGCCCGGCGGGCTCTGGAGTTGAACAGGGAGCCGCAGCTCAAGCCCTACGTCGACCTCCCCCGCATGGCCGAGATGGGCCTCGGCATGCTCCAGGATGCAATTGATGCCTTTGTTCATGGAGATACTGCCAAAGCCCGCCAGATCATTCCGCGGGACAAAATGGTGGACGCCCTGAACAAGCAGCTTTACCGCGAACTGGTCAGTTTCGTCATCGAGGATCCTCAACGCACCACCCGTTGCCTGCACCTGATGTTCATTTCCAAAAGCCTCGAACGGATCGCGGACCATGCCGCCAATATTGCCGAAGAGGTGGTTTATCTTTATGAAGGTAGAGACATTCGCCATGATAAAGTCCTCGCAGCCGCTGCCGCTGAAACAGACAGCCGCCCGTCCGCCTGAATCGCGGACCGCGCCTGCGCCCATGACCGCACGCACTGCTAACAAGACGAAGATCCTGGTCGTCGACGACGAGCCCGACACGGTGGAGTTGATCGCCTTCAACCTCCGCAATGCCGGTTACGATGTCGTCACCGCGGCCGACGGCGCCGAAGCTCTCCGCAAGGCGCGCTCGCAAAATCCCAGCCTCATCATCCTCGACCTGATGCTGCCCGAGGTCGATGGCCACGAGGTCAACAAGATGCTGCGCGGGGACAGCGCTACCGCCCATATCCCAGTGCTCATGCTCACCGCCAAGGCCGGGGAGGTGGATCGAATTCTCGGGCTGGAACTGGGGGCGAAGGATTATGTCACCAAGCCGTTCAGCCCGCGCGAGTTGGTCCTGCGGGTGCGCAATATCCTCCGCCAGGGCGAATCCACGGAGAAGGAGCAAAAGGTCTACCGCTTCGGCGAACTCACCATCGATCTGGAAAGGCACATGGTCATGGTCGGGGGGAAACCGATTGAGCTGACGGCCACGGAATTCCGGCTTCTGGCTTTGCTCGCCCAGCGTCGCGGCCGGGTGCAATCCCGGGAGCAGCTGCTGCAGGATGTCTGGCATTACGATTCCATTATCGATACCCGCACGGTCGATACGCACATGCGCCGCTTGCGGGAGAAGCTGGGCAAGGCTTCCCGTTTTCTGGATACCGTTCGCGGAGTCGGTTATCGTTTCCAGGACCCGTGATTGTCACCCGAGTTTTGCCCCGGTCCGCTGGCTTGTTCGAAAGGACTTTCGGATGTGGGTAGCGCTCTCACTGGTTCTGGCCGTCGCGGCGGCCAGCCTTCATGTGTTCTGGCGTCGGCGTTTCGAAGAGGCGCAGGGCCGCAATGTCCAGCTCAGGAATGAGCTGCGGGCGCTGCACGACGAGCGGGCGAACGCCGCCGCGGAAAGCCGCCTCCACCAGTTCGCCATCTTGAACAGCGTGCTCGAAGGGGTGCTGGTTCTCGCGCGGGACGGACGCATCCAGACGGTCAATAAATCCCTGGAGCGCCTTTTCCGGATTGAGTCCGACATTCGCGGGCGCACCTTGATGGAGGCGTTTCGCTCCCACGAGCTGTTCGAACTGGCCCAGCGGGTCGCCCAGGACGGGCAGGTGCGAGGGTTTGAGCTCACCGTTCCCGGGATTCAGGATACGCGCTATTTCGAAGTGAACGCGGCGTGCATCGGCGCGCTCAAGCATGAGCCGGGCGGCATCGTCATGGTCTTTCACGATTTCACCCGCATCAAGGAGCTGGAAAATATTCGGAAAGAGTTCGTTGCCAATGTCAGCCATGAGCTGCGCACCCCGTTGACTCTGATCAAAGGCTACGTCGAGACGCTCCTCGAAGGAGCCAAGGACGACCCGGCGGTTGCCACCCGCTTTCTCCAAAAGATCGAGAAGCACACCGCCCGGCTGACCTTTTTGATCGAGGACCTTTTAACGCTGTCGCAGCTCGAGTCCGGCCAGACCCTGGTTCATCAGCTCAACAAGGCGGTGGCGCCCGTGGTGGATCGAGTGATTGAAGAACTGCAAACGCCCGCAGCGGAGAGGGAGATTGCTCTGCGCAATTCGGTCGATCCGCAGCTGTGCGCCTACATGGATGCCGACCGCGTTCAGCAGGTGTTTTTCAATTTGATCGATAACGCGATCAAGTACGGCCGGGAGGGCGGAGTGGTGGAGGTCCGTGCGCGAGCGGTTGACAACCAGATCGAGGTGTCGGTGGCTGATGATGGCCGGGGAATCCCCGAGAATGCCCGCCAACGCGTCTTCGAGCGTTTCTACCGGGTGGATCGCGCCCGCTCCCGGGAGGCTGGCGGCACCGGGCTCGGCCTGGCGATTGTGAAACATATCGTGCAGGCCCATGGCGGCCGGGTCTGGGTGGAAAGCGAACTGGAGCGCGGCAGCACCTTTTTCTTCACCATTCCACTCGCCGCCGTGGAGCGCGAAACCCTTGCGGTGTAGCCTTCGCGCGACACGGACGCCCGGCATTTCCTATTTCCCGTGTCGACGCGGCCCGAGCCGCAGCCGGAGCGCGTTGCCCACCACGATCAGATCGCTCATGCCCATCGCAAATGCGGAAAAGATTGGGCTGAGAAAACCCAGGGCGGCCAGGGGAATGCCCGCTGCGTTGTAAAAAAACGCCCAAAACAGATTTTGCTTAATGGTTAGAAGCGTGCGCTGCGCCAGCCTCAGCGCTTCCGGGATCGCTTCGAGGTCTGCCTTGAGCAGGACAATGTCGGCGGATTCCCGGGCCACGTCGCTGGCATTCAGCAGGGCGATCCCCAGATCCGCCTGCTGGAGCGCTGGGGCGTCGTTGATCCCGTCCCCAGCGAATGCCACGCGGTGGCCCTGCTGTTGCAAATCCTGGATCACCTTCACTTTTCCTTCGGGCCGGATCTCCGCATAAACATTCCGCTCGGCGATCCCGGCCTGTCGCGCTATCGAGGCTGCGGTCTGCCGATTATCGCCCGTCAGCAGGTAGACCGAGTAACCGCCATTCTTCAGCTCCGAAACCACTTCTTTCGCTCCTGGCTTCAGGGTGTCGCGGAGGGCAAAAATCGCGGCGATTTTCTTTTCGCAGCTCAGGGCCACTGCGGATGCGCCCTCCGAAGTCCATTGTTTGGTGAACCCGGCAGCTCCGGAAATATCCACCCCGTTTTCCGCCAGCCAGGGGAGAGACCCCAGTCGGAAGGTGAGCCCTTCCCGGACCGCTTCCAGTCCAGACCCACGAATCTCGCGCGCCTCTGAAAAGTGCGCAGTGAAACTTCTCGCGGGTTCACCTTTGCCCAGGTTGGCAATCGCTTTGCTGAGTGGGTGCGAGGAATGCCCGGCCAGGCTGGCTGCCCTGGATTTCCCCTCCGGTTGGAATTCCTCCTCCGCCGCGACCTCCACTTTGCCCTGGGTCAGCGTCCCGGTTTTATCAAAGATCACGGTGGTGATCCGCCCGCTCTTTTCGAGGGCAATCCCGTCTCGAATCAGGATTCCGCGCCGGGCCGCCACATTGGTCCCCGCCATGATCGCGATAGGTGTGGCCAGCCCCATCGCGCAAGGGCAGGCGATGATCAGCACGGCCGCCGCGTGATGGATCGCCGCCGCAAGGGCCCCGCCCGGGGAATGGCCTTGCCAGAGAATCGCTGTCAGGGCGTCGTGCCAGCGGTTGGCGGCGGCCGGAGCGAGTCCCCACCCAAGGCCGGTGGCCAGGGCGATCAGCACCACCGCCGGCACGAAAACGCTGCTCACCCGGTCGCCCAGTCGCTGAATGTTCGCCCGGCTCGTCTGGGCTTGCTCGACAATTTGAATGATGCGCGCCAGGGCGGTCGCTTCGCCGGTGCCCGTCACTCGCATCACCACTTGGCCGCTTTCATTGATCGTTCCGGCAAAAAGCGGGCTGCCCGGCCCTTTTTCCACCGGGAGCGATTCGCCTGTCAGCATCGATTCATTAATGGTCGAACTCCCTTCGATGGCCACGCCGTCCGTTGGCACCCGGTCGCCCGCCCGCAGCACCACTTCGTCATCCGGCCGCAGCCGGGCCGCCGGCACAACCTCTTCCCTCCCGTTCACGCGCTGCCGGGCAGTCTCCGGGGCCAGTCCGAGGAGTTCCCGGAGCGAGTAGGCTGCGTGCACGCTCACCTTTTCTTCCAGGAAATGCCCTGCGCTCACGAGCGTTAGAATCGCCGCCGCATCCATGAAGTAGAGGTGTTGATCCCACTGCGCCGCCAGCCCCCAGATGCTGTAGAGAAACGCTGCGGTCGACCCCAGCGACACCAGCGTGTCCATGTTCGATTGTCCGGCCTTGGCCTGCCGCCAGGCCCCGGCGTAAAAACGCCGGCCGCATAACACCTGCACCGGCAATACCAGCGCGAACGACAGCCAATGGTACCAGCGCTCCAGCCCGACCCCCAAACCCCACTCCAGAATCATCAGCGGAATCGTTACGCTGAGTCCCAGCGCTACGTTCAGGCGCCAGCCGGAGAACCGGGATCCCTTCCCTTCTTCGGCGCCTGGCCTGTCAGCCACCGTCCCTGAATAGCCCGCCTCGTCGAGCGCCTGCAACAGCTCTTTTGGGGAGGCCGCGGAACTCCAGGTCACCGAGGCCGTGCCGTGCGCCAGGTCCACCACCGCCCGGCTTACCCCGGCGACGGAGCGCAGCGCCTCGCCCACGTGCCGTGCGCAGTTCTGGCAGGTCATCCCGCCCACAGTCAGGCGAGTCTCGACTTCGTCGCGTTCGTGTCCCATCAGCGCGTTCGGCACGATTTTCACTTTAGCACAGTTGCAGGGTGAGTGGAGGACGTGAATCGGGGCTCTCGGCTCTGGGGCGTCGTCGGTCAGGCCGTTATCGAGAGGTCGCGGCGGAGCCAGTCCGCATTTGCTTCCTTCCTGGTTGAGTGGACATCTAGTGAGTGGGCCGTTAAACGCGAGCCATGCTCCCTGCTCTGTGTTCTTTGCGATCTCTGAGGCCGAATGTCTCTTTAAAGTCCTTCTCTTTGCGCTCCCTGCGCTCCCTCGTGGCAGAATACCCCCTCCGTCAGCCCCTTTTTAGCCTTGAGCCTTCAGCCTTTTCTTCATTCTGTTTCTGCGCCCCCGCCCCCCGTTCGATGCTAACCATTCACTCCGCTCCGCACGGGGGTGGTTCAATGGTAGAAGGTGGGCTTCCCAAGCTTGAGACGAGGGTTCGATTCCGTTCACCTGCTCTATTCAGTATCAACAACTTACGTAAAAACGCAAGTGAAGTGCAAGTAATTGGGCGTTGGGAATCGCCTTAATTCCTATGTAAGCTACCGGATGGAGGGCTCGGCCCCGCAGCGTACCCTCAACCGAAGTGGAACTCTGCGCCGATTGGCCAAACTGCAGCGATTCACTTCGGATTGTATGGCTGCACTAGGGGAGTCATTCTCGTTGCGTCAACTTTTTGCTCGTAAGAACTGCACACGACTTGTGCCCAGCCGTCTTCAAAAATTCCTCGAAGTGTTCCCCGCATCTGCTAGAAGTGCGGCGTGAGCGGCAGCAGGGCCAACTTCGATTCGCGGACGGCGGAAAGCGCCCTCAGATCTTTGGCAGGCCCAGAAGCAGCTAGTGCTCCCCCAGAAATCCCCGATTACCAATTCGTTCGCCTCATCGGCCAGGGCAGCTATGGCGAAGTTTGGCTCGCCCGCAGCGTCACGGGCGCATATCGCGCTATCAAGGCTGTTTATCGCGCCAACTTTGATCACGACCGCCCTTACGAACGCGAATTTGAAGGCATCAAAAAATTTGAACCCATTTCCCAAGCGCGCGAAACACAGGTGGCGATTTTCCATGTCGGCCGGAACGACTTGGCGGGCCTGTTCTACTACGTCATGGAACTCGCGGACGACGCCAGATCTACAAACTACCAGAGCACTCAAATTGATGTCGGTTCCGAAATGGATCCAGGTCTCGTTATTTCGCCTGGTACAGACATTGCAAACTTACAGCGGGACCCTGCGTCTGCTCGCTCGACGAGCAACCAGCAACCACCAACTCGCCTCGTGCAAAAGCCTTTCAAGGCTCAGCCCTCAACTTTCAATCCCGCGACCTACGTTCCCGACACTCTCAAGTCGCGCCTGAGAGCAGAAGGCGACCTTCCTTTGAGCGAAGTCCTCTCCATCGCCCAATCGCTGGCGATCGCCCTCGATCATCTCCACTCACACGGTCTGGTCCACCGCGACATCAAACCCTCCAACATCATCTTCGTAAACGGCCGCGCCAAACTGGCCGACATCGGCCTGGTCACGAGCACCGATGCCACCCGCTCCTTCGTCGGCACCGACGGCTACATCCCACCCGAAGGGCCCGGCACCCCTCAGGCCGACCTCTACAGCCTCGGCAAGGTTCTTTACGAAGCAAGCATGGGCCAGGATCGATGCGACTTTCCGAACTTGCCGTCGGACTGGAAAGACATTCCTCAGCGCGAGGAATTGCTCGAATTCAACGAAATCCTCCTGAAAGCTTGCGCTCAGGACATTCGTGCCCGTTATGCGTCTGCCCAGGAGTTAAGCGCGGATCTCAATCTTCTACAGTCTGGCCGTTCCGTTCGCTTTCGGCATTCGCTGCGCAAAGTCACGCGCGCTCTAGTCAAAGTCGCTCTTTCCGCATTGCTCGTGGTCGGCCTGGGCGGGATAATCTACTCGGCGCGCCCAAAGCATCCCTCCGTCCGGGACGTTGGTTGGTCCAAAATCGAGGCGGCCAACCAGGCCTATCGTTCTGGCCTGAGCATGTTCCATCGAGAAGCAGGCACCTACGAGCAAGCCGTTGCGGAATTCGAAAAAGCGGTCGCTCTGGATCCAGATTTCCCGCGAGGCAACGCCGGATTAGCGACCGCGTCTACCTGGGTCAACCCGATCGATCCGGAAGCCCTATCCAGGGCGCAGCAGCATGCCGGAAGGGCGCTCCGCCTCGCCCCGGATTTGGATGAGGCGCACAGCGCCGTCGCTGGAATGCACACCTTGCTGACGCACGATTGGCAAAGCGCGAAGAAGGAAGCTTTAAAAGCCATCGAACTAAACCCAGGTTCCGAAGATAATTACTTCGCCTACGCGGGCTACCTTACGATGATTGGTCACGCCGATGAAGCAGTTCGGACCGTCGAAGCAGCTCTTCGCGTCGGCAATCCTTCGTTCCTGACTCAACGATTTGCCGCCTTCATTTTTGCTGCCGCTCGCCGCTACCCTCGCGTCATCCAAATCGTCGATGATCTCGTTGCCGGACAGCCCTCCAGCCGTGCCGCGCTCTCAGAGTTCGTGATCACCGCCTACTGTGGCCAGGGTAATTACCTCGCCGCCATCGAGGCCGAGCAACAGGCCGCCCCGCAGCCGCTTTCTGGACCAGATGGCGAGTTTTATAGCGGCCTCGTCGCGGCCTACAGGGCCGATGGCCCTCCTGGCTACTGGCGAAAGCAACTGGAGCGGGCGATCGCATCCAAGGCGGATGCCGTACAGCTTGCCGCTCTTTACGGGAGGTTAGGCGACCGGACAAACTTCTTCGATAATCTTCAAGCCGCCGCCAGGACGGAGCCTTTGGCGCTTTGTTTCCAAATCCATCGTGAGGAGGGATTCGATAAGTTCCGGTCCGACCCTCTCTTCCGCAAGATAATTGCTCCGTTCAACTTTCCCCCCTGAGGATGTCCCCATTCAGCTCTCACAGAAGCTTTTGAATTACCTTGCCCACGTTTCCGCATGCGATTCGTGGTCGTTGTTCAAACGGCGCGCCCTTGCTTCATCAGGCTTAAACTTCCATTGATCAGAAGAGCCGGAAACGAGTTGATGCGGAATTTGCCATAAATCTGCAGCTTCCACATGATCGTCGCAAAAGATCGCGTTCGAAAACTTTCCGTGGCGGCGATAGAACGGGTCGTTCGGGGAAGAGGAAGAAGTAATGGTCCCGGAAAAGCCCGCAGCAAAACCATCGAGTTCCCCAATTGCAACCATCTCACTCGGCACCCTCACGTTTGATTCGGGAACAGCGACGTCGCCGAAGCTTAATCCGAGTCCCGCATCGGTGTCATTCGCGGAAGGGGCCTCTGTTCCACGAATGTTGTAGGCGTAGCTAAGGTTCTGAATCAACCAGACCGGTCCGCCTACCACGCGGACCGTGCCACCGTCCCAATGAAAAGGCGACGCCGGACAATCGAACATCCGCGGTGACAGAACCCCATACCGGAGCAGTGTCCGGTCCCAATTCTCCGAAACCCTCCCGGTAACTTCGTCCGCTGATGCGAGCCCCTGATACCACCTTGGATACTTTTCAAAGTCGCTTACGTATAGATTCAGTGCCAACCCGATTTGCCGCAGATTGCTTTTGCACTTCGCTGAGCTTGCAGAAACTTTCGCCCGGCTTAACGAGGAGAGCAGCAACGCCGAAAGGATTAGAACAATCGCGACCACCACCAATAACTCAATGACGGTAAAGCCGCACCCTTCCGCAACCGATGGGCGATTTGGGCGAGCTGATTTCATCGAAGAACCGAGCTGATCAACGCCGCAAATCCGGAACACTCGAGGCTTTCAGACGGTAAAGGTCGTCACGATCGAAAGAATTTGAGATGGGTTGCCCGAGGGATGCAAACTTTTTTGGCGCTTTCCATTTCCAGGTCTCTACATGGCCGTCAGCGAAGCTAAAATTGCAGCCACGATTGTGACGATCCGAGGGAAGATCGATCCACTGGTCGACAAAGCCATACTTGTCCGCACCTACTGTGAGGGCACCGTCATTAATACTCACCTGATCTTCATCCCCAAAGACGAACACTTCCACTGGGCTAGCGACAATGCCGTTAAGAAATTCATTTAGAGAGAGCGACGACTCGGTAGTGGGGTTC
>CAZMKE010000059.1:0-30960 GCA_964566945.1 uncultured Verrucomicrobiota bacterium
AGAATCCCACTTTCAAACCGGCGGAATCACACCACTTTCATTCCGCCGCTGACATGACGCGCAGCCTTGTTTAACAAGCGATCAAATTCCTCGCGATCCGCGTTGTTTTCGAAACGTTCGCCGCACGTCTCTGCTGGAAACGGGAGCGGAACTACCAGTTCCAGGCCCAGCTCATCAACCGCCACTTTGGCCACCAACTGATCCGCTCCTTCCGCCAGTGCGCTCATCACCACGATCCGAGCTTCGACAAACTCCTTCTTTAGCGCCGCGAGCTTTTCGCCCACGCATTTCTCAAGCTGTGCGACAGTCTCCTTCTTTAAATCCCGGTGACCGGTTACGCCCAAGATCAACACAGGGGCGCCGTGCAAATCGAGAAGCGGGCGACGCTGTGTTGGCACAGTTTGCATTTCGTTCGAGAGTATCATTCCGGCGCGAAATCGCAATGTCAGCGGAAAGAGGGCGGAGTCATGCGAGGCGCGTGATCCAAGTGTGTCCTTTTATGTCAGCTTTTTTCTGAAGGCGGGTCAGCCTTCTCAATCCGGTTCTCTAGAGCGTGGCGAGTGGCGCCGTAGGACTCGTGCGCTTGTGCATCTGGTTTAGGTGACGCCGCGCTGTTAAACAAACGCCGGAACCATCCCGGCGGGCGTATGACGCTCGAGATTTGTTGCAAGGTTTCCTTAAATCTCGGCGCGCTGTAGTCCACCGCCTTTTCAAGGTTAACGCGATAAGCCACCGGCAGCCGGTCCGCCTCTTTTGCATCACAACACCTCACGATGATTAGCCGTCCCGTCGGCTTCGCCCAACCATATTTCGCTTCGGCGCGCAGAATTTCCGGATCGGTCGGGCTGGCCGGATCTAGCAGGCGATCGATATATTCCTTGGTCAGAATCACGACGAAAAATCGAGTGCACGCGACCTGTTCCGTCACGGTGGTCAAAATGTTGACGCCAGGCCGAAGCTCCTCGTGATTGTCAAGCCACGTATCGATGCCCAATGCCCGCAATCCATAATGCACGGCGGCGGCAATTAGAGGACCGTCTCCCTTTGAGCGATAGCTGATGAATGCGCAGGGAAAACTGGTCATTGTCCATGTGGCTCCGGCCGCCCAAATGGCTGCGTACGGAATTGTGACGAACGCAGGCACGCTCCAAGCCCAGCCAACGTGACAGATGCGTTCCAGTGCGACACCAAAGCCAGCCACGATTAGCATGAAGACGATCGCAAGAGTCACAAGCGCAAGTCGCCGAAACGCGAAGAAAACAATTGCGGCGGGGATGGCGAATAGCAACGCCAACCCGAGTTGCAATATCGGCGGCAGGAGCCCGATTGAATCGCCCCGAATCAGGTTCTCCGCGATGGTCGCATGAACTTCGTTGCCGCTGGTAAGGGATTTGCTCGTTGACCAAATCCAGAACGGATTCATGTAAGAGTCAGGGCGCTCACCCGCACGCGACCACTGGGTTGAAAGGCCAACGAACACCAGTTTGTTCGAAAGGGATTGGTGGGAGCTCAAGTTTGTCGACACTACCTGCCAAAGGTTCGCGACGACGAATGGCGGAGGCTTCCGATCCGGATCATAATATCGTAACCAGTCCCGCTCCGGCGGGTTCATCGGATCGCCGCGCTTCCGCAGATAGCGATTGGCCGCGGATCGCGCCAGGTCGCTTGGATTAAGCGGGAGTTGGCGGATCACTCCGTCCGGATCGAGCGCCAAAGTCACACTGCATAAATGGCTCCCCAGTTTCTTGAACGTGTCCGAAAAAACGAGGTGTGCTTGCGAATTCGTGGGGGACACGAAAGCGCCGGTCGCCGATTGGGTGGCTTTTGGCGCTGCTAAAAAAATATTCTCCGGGCCGAACCCACCAATGGCTTCCTTTAACGCATCATCTTCCTTCGGGTTTTCAGAAACTCCGTCAAAGGACATATCAAAGGCAACGACTGCAGCGTGTTCATCTTTGAGTCGTCGGAGGAGATCGGCGCAAACGGAGCGCTTTAGGCGCCTCCGGTCGGCCTGGAGGTAATCTTCCGAAATGCGCGCATCGTTCGGGTTTAGGTTGACGATGGCTACGTGGGCATTTTGTAGCGGCGGATCCAAAAGGTGCGCCATGTTCCAACTGCCGCGCTCCGCATAACTCCGGAAGCCCGAACTCATCAGGATTATCGTTAAGAGTCCTGTTGAGACAACGCACCAAATCATTCCCCGCGAATTTGGATTGCGCCGGAGCAGCCTTTCCAAGCGGAGTCGAAACGCGGTGCGCCAACCGCAACACATGGTCATCGGTGATGAATTGGTAGGGTTCATTTTAAAATGCGATCTTCAGCCGGGCGACAAACGTCCTGGCGCGTGGCAATTCGTTGAGAGGGCTCAGCGGACTGAGACGCGGGACCGCTCCGTTCAAATCGAGGATACCGACGCTGAAATCCCCGCGTCCTTCGGGGTATGCGCGGCTCAGTCTGGAACCCATCTTCGGAAAGCGAACGCCAACGAAGAGGTTGAGAAAAGTGGGGGAGTCTCCGTTTTCCAGGCCGAATCCTTTGACGGTTTGCCAAAACGATTGAACTTCGGCGCGCGAGTAAAAACCGGAGTCTGATTGGTACTGAAGCCGAGCCCAGGCTTGTTCCAGGTCAGCGCGCGCCGCTGAAAAAGCCGCCGTGCCTGAGCCGGCCGGGAAATCCGGCCGCACCACATTGAGGTCCGACCGGGTAAATCGCAAGCCCGCCGACGAACTCCAGTCCGCGCCGTAGAGTTGCTCCCAACTGACTTGCAGAACCGATTCGCGGTAGTCTCGCACTTCCCTGACGACGGCGGCCGTGTAGTTCCCGGTGAATCCCAAAAAGAGTGAGCCGAGCGAATTTTGCTCACATGACTCCAGGCGGTCCGCTTCAATGCTAAAAAATGTGGTGGCATTGGGGTGCAAATCCACAGCCGCGCCTCCGATGGTGAACCGTTGGCCAAACCCGCCGCCCCCGGCGGACTCGGGAAGCAGTGAACGGTAAAACTGCGTGAAGCCGCCAATCTGCGACGGCTCCAGGCGAAAGCTTTCATCCAAGCTTGCTCCTCCCTGACTTTGCGCGAAAGCGCCGCGGACAGTCATCGACTCAGTCGGCGACCAAATAACCCCGGCTTTTGGTTCGATTTCCGAATGCGACACCGAACCGGCGCTGATCGGAGGCGCTAATATATTGGCCGGCGTGTGGAGCGCGTCGAAGGCGATTCCGCCGATCAGTTTGAGTTGCGGGATGACGTTCCAGAAGTCGTACAAATAGACAGTTCCACGCGAAAAATCGAAGTCATTGCGGCTGTCTTCGAAAGGCGATGCCGCAAAAAATGGTCGCGTTGGGTTGCTGGCAGTGGGAGTAAGCCGAGACTGCACGTCAAACGAACCCTGTTGTCCACGGACGCCAAATGCGATCGTCTGATCCCAGGCTTTGACAATTTGCGCAGCTTCGGCGAACCAAATGTCGGCGCGATCTCGATAATTCAACGCCAGCGAATTCGTCCGCGCTGTGCCGAGACCGTCCTCCAGCAAGCCATAATAGCTTGTGTCAACCCGTTGATCGTCATCCACACGCCCGCCCATAAGAAGAGTGTGTGACTCCGGGCTCCATTCACGATGCCAACCACCGACGGCAATGGGAAGCTGCTGCACGTGCGTTCGCAGGTCTGGATTTTCGGCCCTGGCGTTGGAAAGTTGCCGAAGATCTCCCGCCCTGTAATCATATATCTTGCCGAAGAGCAGGAGCGAATCCCGTTCGCCGATCTGTTGTTTGAGTTGCGGATAAAGTTCGACTCGATTCAGGTCATCATTCACGGATCGCTTTTCGCGGCGCTCCCAGTCCACATCGAGTCCCCACGAAGTGGGGCCGAGTGTCTCCGTGTAACTGGCGACTGCGCGGTAACGTCCGTCGCTGCGCACCTCGGTGAGGGTCTCCAGCGCGGGACGGTTGACTTCGAACAACCGTGTGTACTCCAGCTCCGAAATGCTTTGCGAAAACACGCGAACTCCACCCGGCGCCAGCATGCGGGCAAGGAGCAATTCGTTGAACCACGGCGTTTCGTAGCGCAAGTTCAAGCGCGCAGGATCGCGAAATGAGTCGAAGCTCCGGGCGAGAAACAAGTGGCCGGACCATGAGCCAAAATCGGCGGCCACGGCTCGCGAGGCTTCTCGGACCGCCACGGACTCAAGGCCCGCGTCGTTGTAGATTTGAGCCAGGTTGGCGCTGCGAGTGGCGCGATCCTGGTCGAGCAGGTATTCCGAACGGTAAATAGCGCGGTTCGAGCTTAAATCAAGGCTGTGCTGAAGGTTCGTTATCGCAGCGTTGAATCGGAATTCGCGCTCATCCAGCCACGCTAGATACAAAAACGGTGTTGGATCGTTTGGATCGCGCTCGGCCGCGAACTTCAACTCAATTCGCGCATATTTCGCGTCGGATTCGTTCTGCCACGCCTTGCCGAGATAGCTGCGGAGGATGGAACGGAATGGTTCGCTGGAAACCGCGTTCTGGATGCAAACCCGGCCCGGTTCGCGTTGGCCCACCCGAATCAGGCACATTCCGCGCCCAAGCCACGCGTCCGCGAGCGAGCGGTCCAAATCGAGAGCCTTGTCGAATTGCTCCACTGCCTTCTCGTACTTCGATTGCGAAGCGAGTAGAAATCCCATCAACACATGGTTCGGCGCGAATTCCGGCGCTGCTTCCATGGCGCGATCAAGAGCATCGTGCGCCGCGGAGAGATGCCCCCGGCTGAACTCCAACTCCGCCTTGCGGGCCCACGCGAAACCGAATTTGTTTGAATTGGGAGAGCTTGCCAGCGCTCTATCGACTGCGGCGAGGGCTGCGGCGATTCGGTTTGAGGGTGAGTTGGCCTGCAACCACCAGCTTTGTCCCAACCACGCGCTGCCGGATGTCGATACAAGCGAATTCGTCCAGGGGTCCCGCTTGACAGTATTCAACACGGCCCGCAATCCAGCGGCGGCCGGCAGTTGTAACCCATGGAGGCGCAACTGCGCTTGCGCGGTCTGGCCCGCGGCCAGCTCGATGGCCGCCTGAAAAAGCTTGCCTTCCGAAGAAATTATTCCGGTGGCGGGAAAGGATGCGATCGCCAAGTTGAGGTTGCCGCGCTGCCATGCGTCGAGTGATTTAGAAACAGCTTCGCGCTCGCCCGCGGGGATTCGAATTTCAGAGGGATCAAGGATCGCGGGATATCGCAAACACCACTCAACGACCTCGCGGGTGTTAATTGACTCAATGTGAATTGGCGAGCCCGGAGTTAGCGTCGCTCGTTGCCAGGCTTGCATATTGGTCGAAGCGCCGCCTTCTGTAACCTTCACCGAACCGGTGAAAACTTCGACCAGAACAGAGTCGCCCTGTTTCGCGACGTGATAGTCGGTGCCGCCTCCCACCGCGTCGACGGTGCCAGCCAGGATGTGATATTTTTCGGTTCGTCCCGAGGCAAAGAGCGAGCCCTTTAAAAGTCGCAGGATTGCCGGACCCGCATCACTTGGGGGAGGCGTAAACTGGGCGGCTGATAGCTGATTGATTCTGATTCGCGCAAGGTCGGTCAACTCAACGATCGCCTCGGCGTTGGTGAGCGTGGTGATTCTCCCAATGACTGTAATGCTTTCGCCATCTTTGATCGGTTGGAGGCTTTCTGAGTTGTCTGGATAATATTGAATTTCGTCCTTGTGGCTTTGCAGTTTGTTGAAGTTCGGATGCTCCACGTCCGCGGCGAGCAGCGCTGAGGCAAAGCACACCGTTAACGCAGGAACTAGAAAGCCTCGCATTGCTTCAAGGATTAATTGGGTTAATCACCGCGCGGAAATACTCAGACGGCAGCCCGTTCGTTGCCCTCGCCCGCAGATTAAAACTCGAGGAGTCGGGCGGCAACGGTGTCCATTTGTCGTTGGTAAGGCTGTCCTTGACCTGGAAAAATGAGTTGTATCCACCGGGCGCAATGTAAGTAAGAACATTGTTGCTGAAAGATAGGAACGGCATTTCGTATTTCGCCGTGAGGTTGATGTCATAATCGCTGTCGGCTTTCAGTTGGTAGTCGGCCGGTCCGAGGTAAGGAGGAGCGACTTTGTAGCGAACAACGTAGTTCGAACTGATAGTAATGTTGATGGCGACGCTCGACTGGTAATGCACAACCTCCTTCCCGTTCGGGAGCAAAATAGAAAACGCAGCGCCATTGTTCGTTATGCCGGGCGGGTCGAAACGAATAATAGCGTTTGCATATACCGAGCTGGGAGCCGCGGGCGTTAAGTCGATACGCAAAATCGAGGGATCCACCTGGTTCGTTGAAGCCACACTTGCCCCGAACGCCGACCCAAGATGGATGAGACGCTCCGCATCGCGATCGATTCCTCTGAAATAACAGGCGTCTGCTGAAGTTCCAAGGTAGACCGCTGCTGGGAAATAGAGACCGCCCGGGTCCTGCACAAACAATGGACCGCCACTGCATCCCGGAAGGCCCCGCAGCGAAGTTGTCTGGAAAACCGGACTTGCCGTATCGATTTGGGAGAAGGCGCGCGGCAGCGGCGTAGTCGCATGCACGACGCCCGGAGTGGCAGTGCCCGCGGCATAACCGGCAAGCATTTTGTAGCCATCCGAGAGGATTGGATTTTCCCCTTCGTCGATGACACTGAACCCGCTGAATCCGCTCCTCCCGACTTGTGAGTCAAAGTAGAGAATTGCAATGTCATACTTCCTGGACTCGGCGGTCGCTGCAGTATCCGAATGATTGGCCAAATAGGCGCGCCGCAAGGACACGTAATTGGTTGGCAACAACACTCCGGAAGGCCGCAACGGCATTGGCTCAAACTGACCGGCGAACCTCTGGAAGAGGAAGCGGGTATTCGCAGCGACGGCATCGCGTTGCTCATCCCAAATGACGTGCGCAGCGGTAATCACAACGCGCTCGCGCACAACCGTGCCGCTTCCCGAACCAAGGTCGCTCAGAAGCTGTCCCGTCCATCCGTAAGGAATATGTTCTCTATTAAGGCTCGCGATCAAATCGGCGTACGTCGAGGACGCCGGCAAAGGAAGCGCAGTGGGCGGGCTTTCCGCTGAATCGGGAACTATATACCGGAATGTAAAGATTCGCTCTTCGGTATCCGAAACATTGACCGGGCGGGGGCTGGGCGCCTGCCAAGACGCAATGGGGAGTGGCTCAATGATATAACGTCCGATTGCAACGTCGACTGACTGCCCAGATACGAAAGTTTCTTCTGAATCCAGGAAGCGCCAGCGTGCTTGATCAGCGATCTCCTGCGGCTCAATCCGAACGGTCACCCGCCCCGTGTTGACGCTGAAGGATGAATAGGAATTAGCATGGACAAGCCGCATTCCGCTCGTCACCGAAACGACTCGTTCATTAGGGGCGATATATCCGGGGAGTGGTTTGTATTCTATGTCATACGCTCCCGGCAACAACCCTTTCATCACGAACTCACTTGGGTTCCATTGATTCAACCATGGGAACCGCCAACGTCCTTCCGGCGGCGATAGACGAAGTTGGATCGACGCGTCTGGCAGCACCTGCGATGGAAGACGCTGATAGTGACGATTGTGGCTTGGCGAGGGGTCGTCCTGGACCACGATTTCAGCGCTCGCGATGGGCGGTTTAGTCAAACCGTCATAGAGGTCCAACCAAAACGAACGCGGCGCTTGCGGCTCGCTGTTGTCAATCAGCGCGACGGCAACCGTCAAGTCGTTCGTCGCCGAGAAATCCAGCGACCCACCCACGGAGAGGTAATCCGGGTTTGAAGGATTGCTAACTGCGGAGCCATCCCGCGTTGCGTAGTTGATCACAGAAAGAGCCGCGCCCGGTTTGCGGAAAACGTGGAGCTTTACCGAGCCGTCAGATTCCACAGTGATGAGTTGGTTCGTCGCGAAATAAAAGTCTGCCGTCGACGTGATTGAAGGATTCACCGTTACTTGAACAGAGGCAGATTGGCTGACTCCGTTATGATTGTCGTAGGCGCGGGCGAAGACAGTGTACGACCCGCGCGGCACGTTGCTCCAATCGTATGTGAACTGGTTGGTCGTCGTGACAAAGAGAACGTCGTTCGTGTAAAATTCGGTTCTGGTAATTGGATCGAAATCGGGATCGGACACCGAGGCTGCAAAATGGATTGTCGCCGGCTCCACTTCCAGTGCCGCAGCTGTGGGAGAGAGAAGGGTTACGCCAGGAGGCTGATTCACGAAGATTTGCACCGCCTGGGAAACCGCCACGTCCCCTGTGTCGGCGCGCGCAACAGCCGTAATGATATTCGTTCCCGCGCGGGGAAGAGCCCAATCGAACGCAAGATCGGTAGGGCCGCCGGCGTGCAGCAAGTTTGCGCTACTCCAAAAGGAAACAGTCGTGACGATATGGCCAGGGTCAGAGAGGTCGGCCTGCAAGTGAACCGGCGCGCCGATCTGGTACACGCCAGCGACCGGAGCGGCAAGCACGATCGTGGTCGTATTGGCCGGTTCGAAATTCGCCGTCAGGTCAGTCGGGCCGGACAGCTGGAAAACCAGAGGCTTATCCGACCCCGAACGCGCGCCGCTCCAACCCAAAAACTTCCAGTTATCATCTGGGGTCGGCGTGACGGTGATCGTTTGTCCAATCTCATAAGACGGCCCCGGTGGATCCACTTGGACGCCGCCACTCCCGTGAATATGAATCGTTAACCGCGCCTCATTCGGGTCAGTTTCGATGAACTCAGCTTTGATTTGCGGCGCTGGGCTAATAATTTGGAAGTTCAACGGGGCCGTTGTTCCGGTAGGAATGCCATTTATCAGCCAACCGTCGAACCGATCGCCCGCTGCCGGCAGCGGTGTGAGACGAACGATAGTTCCGTAAGCGTATAAATCCTGGAATGGATTCGCCTCGATGTTGTCGGCAATATTCAGCCGTGTACCGTAAACACCGCGGACGGACTTATCGCTGTCCATTTTGACATAAACGCTCGGATTTGTTCCGGAGACTGCTCCGTCCCAACGCAGGAACTTCCATTCACCAACATCACTCGTGGGCGCCGTTAGTTTGACAACTTGATTGCTCGGATAGGTCGGTTGCGAATAACTGATTTCCACGGGTGCGCCACCGAGGTTCGTCACAGAAAGCGCGTAGCTCGGCACGTAGGCAAGGACGGCGGGGTTATTAGTAATGGTCGTTCCGCCGTTTAATGCGATCGCACGAACCGTTAAAGGCGGGCGCGCCTTGAACGTGTTCGTATAAGGAAGCCCACTGAACGGAGTCGGAGTCTTGCCGTTGAGAGTGTAAAAAATGTTCGAAGCGCCGAGTGTGCTGGTGATCGCGACTTCGACTTCATTGGCCGAGAAGAATTCATACCGCGACGACGCGTCGAAAAGGCCATTCACGGTAATGATGGGGGCGCCCACTGGAATTTCGACATTCGCGAGTTTCACAATCCACCAGTCGTAATCGCCCAAATTCGCGGATGTCTTGTTGCCCGGCGCGGAAACTCCAGACTTTGAATTGCCGCCAAGCAGAAACCCGCCATCGGCGGTTTGCGCTGCTTGGCTAAGATAATCATCCGCCGAACCTCCAAAGGTCGCGTCCCAGGTGATCTGGCCGTCATCGTTCACGCGCAAAACCCAATAGTCGCGCCCTCCATAATTAGGCGAGGTCTTGTCGAGGCCGATGGGACTACTGGATTGCGCGGCGACCAGCAGCCCGCCTTCATTCAACTTCGCCAGTGACCCGAGTCGGTCCAGGTTCGACCCGCCGGGTTTCCTTTCAAAGAGCAATTGCTGCGCTCCGTCGATGCGCCTTAACCAGAGATCGTTCACAACATCATCCCCATAGGTCCAACCGCCGAGCCAATAACCGCCGTCCAGCAAGGCTGCGGCATCTGTCATCTCAAATAACGCGCCGTGAATGCCAGGCGCCCCAATCCGGGCTCCGTCCCGCTTGTCGATTCGCGCGCTCCAGCCGAGGAAGTCATTGTCGCCCGATTTTCCGGTATATCCCGCGATGAAATAATGGTCCGGCTTCTCTGCGACGAACACTCCTGAGCCTACCGTCCCGCCGTTCCAGTAGGTTTGATCCCATTCGACTTCGCCTGCTGAATTTGCTTTTACAACCCAGAAGTCTCTTCCCGGGTCGGCCTGGCGAGGTGCCTTCTTGTTGCCGGTATTGGCCGGGGACATTGAGTACCCGGTGAACAGAAATCCGCCATCGCTCGTTTCAATTACGGCCCCGTTCCCGCCAAGTGTCTCGTTATCCGAGCCGCCGTACGAATTATCCCAAAGGCGCTCGCCGTCCTCATTCAGGCGGATAAGCCAGATGTCGCTGCCACCGCGCAACGGAGCCGCTTTAGTGGCGCTAGGCAAAGATCTTTCGCTGGTGGCCGCCAGTAAAAATCCGCCATTCCTAAGCGGCAGAACCGTGCAGTAACTCTCCTGGCCCGAACTGCCGCCAAAGGATTTTTCCCATTGAATGTTTCCGCGAGAATCGAACTTCACCACCCAAATGTCCGTTCCGGGCGAGCGGCGCGGCGCAAATTTATTCAAGCCCGGCGCCGACGCGGACCGCCCGCTCGCTATGAACCCTCCGTCACCGGTCGAACGGACGGAATCCAGCCAATCAAAATTTTCGCCACCGATCTCCCTCTCCCAACTTTTGACGATGATGTTTGTGAGCGGAATTTTGTTGGTGAACAGCGCAAGGTAGTAATTGGAAACCCCAATGGTGATCGACCTTGGATTCTGAGCGCTTCCATCTGCCCAACCCGCGAACGCGTGGAAGCTGTCGGCGGGAACTGCCTGCAGTGTGATGGGCTCTCCAACATAGTCGCTCCCCGCGACGGGATTTCGGCCCACCGATCCCCTGCCGCGCACGTCGAGGGTCAATGGCTGCGCCACAGTCACACGAACCGGCGCGCTGGTAATGCTTCCGAACGTATTGGATACGATGCAAAAATAACTCCCCGCGTCCGGGTAACTCGCAAAAGCAATCGCGTGGGTTGCGTTTGTCGATCCGGGGATCCCTTGCCCATTCAAGTACCATTGGAAGATTGGCGGTGAACCGCTGGTTTCGAGTTTGATTTCAACGGGAGTTCCAAGCAAGACACTCGCTTCCTGCGGATTTCTCGTAATAGCCGGCGCTAGTTGAAGGTTCACTTGCTGATACAGTGTCGCTGGGTTCGTTACCACGATTCCCCCCTTCTCCTGAATCAGCAACGCGGGGCCTGTGAACCTTTGCAGGTTTGTTACAATAAGAACACTACCCGCGCCGCTCGCATCGAAAACGACCGGATTCGACGCAGGCGCAACGGCATTCGTGAGCGCCGCCATGTTTTGGACCCCACCGTCAACACACTCGAGGTGAAGCCCGGTTGCGTTCGCGAGCCGCGGCGCGCGTATTTCTCCGCCGGAGGCCACAGTGAACGACGAGCCAATCTTGGTCCCGCCGGTCCCCGTGAAACTCAGCAAGCTGCGAAAATCGATAATGCTTCCCGCATCGGAACAAGTCACAACGATTCCCCCTTCGCCATCGTTACCGCCGGGAGGGTTGACGTACTGGCATGATAGACTTTCAAGAGCCGGCGCGCTGATGAGCCCTCGATGACGGGCGGAAATTCTAAAGAAGAAGTAAGCAAAAGAGGGACCCGTCAGCGTTTGCAGCGCCGGCGCTGAAACAATGGCGCCGGGACCGTCCGCCGAAAATGCTCCTTCGCCGCCACTTCCGCTGTGATACGTCGCCAAGGCCGGCAGCAACAGCGTGGAGTTTGTGTCCGCCAGCAGATTTAATCCTGTCGCTGAGGTGAGATTTGGAACCTTGATTTGGCCGCCCGCCGTGGAATGCAGTTCCGAGCCAATTTTCGCGCCACCACCGTCGCCGACAAACCCGCTCAGGCTGGGAAGGTTGATTGAGCTGTCCGCGCCATTCGAGCGCACCCGGATGCCGCCGTCGCTGCCGTTTCCGCCAGGGGGATTTACATAGCTGCATTCCATCTGTGAAACCTTCGGTAAATTCACCACACCTCCCTCGAACGCGGCGATATCGAGGTAGTAGTAAACAAATGTCGGCCCCGCAATTTTCGAAAGACTTGGAAGATCCAAAATCGACCCGGGTCCTCGTGCCGAAAGGCTGCATGTTGATGACGGCCCGCTGACATAGTTGGTTAGGCTCGGCAAAGAAAACGCGCGGCCGTCCGCCACATCGATCGAAACTGCCTGGGCTCGCTGAAGATTCGGGACAAAAATATCCGCTCCAGCGGCGCGCGAAATAGCCGAGCCGGAGCTTTCGCCGTTGCTCAGGAATTCGCGCAATGCTGGAAGATTGATAACAGTTCCGGCGCCCGACGCGCTTATGATGACTCCGCTCGGCGCGCCGTATATTCCGCCGTGGTCGCTATGAATCGTATTCAATGACGGCATGTCGATCTTGCCCCCATCGATTGCGACCAACCGAAGAAACCGGCCTCCCTCCTGCGGCCCCGTCAATTCCAACAGGCCGATCGTTTCGATTAAACTGCCGGCGCCTGTCGCCGTGAAGGAACCTCCGGAACCGGCGCCGCTAATGAACGCAGTCGGCTTTGGCATCTGGATCCACCCACCGCCAGTGGCGAGCAATGTTGCGTCGTTGATTTGTGTGTCGCCACTGAAGTACAGCCACCCGTTTGGCCCTGTGGCCTGAATCGTGACGCCGCCATCCGAGCGGTAACTGCCCGAGAACAGCCCGCCGCCGGAAACTTCAATCTGCCCACTGTGAAAGGCGCGCTCGCAACGGAGATTCTTGACGACGAATGGCGCCGCCGAGGAGGAAATCTCAGGAGCATCCGCCACGCCCGCTGGAATTTCAACTTCATCGCTGGCTGCCGGACGACCGGGTGGACTCCAATTCTGCGGATCGTACCAGTTTTTGTTGTCTCCAAGGCCGACCCACGTTTTCGTCGGGGAAAAGAGAGTGACGCGCGCGACGCGGCTCGTTTGGCTCCGCCCGGCCGAAGTCACCACCACGTCATAGTCGCCCTGAGCGGTCACCGAGAAGTTTGGGAGAGTCAGTGTCTGCGAGGTTTGATCGGGCAGCGCGAGCCCATTGAGGCGCCAGGCAAAGGAGCACGAAAGACTCGAAGCTTCGGCGCTGAGCGTCACGGTAGATCCGGGTTTCGCCAGTTGGGGTTGGGGATCGCGGGTCAAGACGACCGGGTCGGCGACGAGGGCCACGTTATGGTGCATGCCCGCTGAAGCGGCAACCGCAGCTCCAAGATTGGGAGGAATGGTCGACTGGCCGAAGTTATCCGATGGAGCATTCGTATCGCCAGAAGTTCCGAGTCCCCAGGCAATCAGTTGTCCATCTGTAGAGATCGCAAGCGTGTGGTACAAGCCTGCTCCAACGTATACGGGTGAAGATAGGCTTGGAGGAGGCGTCGTCACGCCAAATTCGGGTGCGCCCCACGCTGTTACAGTTCCGTCGGCCAGAGTCGCGACGGTGTGAAAACCGCCAGCGCAGATTGAAACAGCAGGCCCTATGTTGGCCGGAACATTGATTTGGCCTGTGTTGTTGTAACCCCAAGCCACGATCGTGCCATCGCCGCGAACGGCGGTTGAATGATATTGACCGGCTGAGATTCCGACGACACCGTTTAAACCCACTGCCACCGTGGTTTGACCGAAGGGGGAACTTTTCCCGCCCCACATCGTGATTGTGCCATCCGTCTTTAACGCCATGCTAGCGCCGCCGTTCGCACTGACAGCGACAACATCGTGCAAATTAGCGGGCACATCACATTGTCCTTGGGCGTTTTCTCCCCACGCGACGACGGTTCCATTGTCCAGCAGGGCGAGGGTGTGGAAACTGCCCGCGCTGATCGCGACCGCGTTCGTCAGGCCGGTTGGGACCACAGTCTCTTGCGATTTGCCCCATACCAGCACCGAACCGTCCTTTTGCAGAAGTACGCTGTGACCCTCTCCGGCAGAACATGCGATGGCTTCGCCGAAGAAGGCGATGTTCGTTTGCGAGTATGTGTTTCGGCCCCAAGCAACCACGCGCGTGTGGTCCGGGAAAGGATTGACTGAGACGGTGGCGACGAAGCCCGTCACAACCCCGGAAGAATTGCTCACGACAAGGCTGTACGCGCCCGCATTCGTTGCGGCTGCGCGTGGGACAAAAAGGAGAAAGTTCGTCTGTGCGGCGACGTCCGTTCCATTCAACTGCCATTGAAAGGAGGCATTATTGCCGGAAACGGACGCGCCGAGAACGAGCGGCGTTCCCGCATAAACGCTTCTGGCCTTCAAAAGGGAGCCGACCGCCGGAACATCCGCAGCGAACCCAGCCGCACATGAAATCGCGAGTGTGAATACGATAAAACCGATGAATATCAGGCCGCGAAGCGCACAGACAACCTCTAAGCGAAGTGGCATATCCCCATTCAAAAATAGACTGTGAGGGTTCGCAAGTTTATTAGCGCGTTTTCTCCATTGTATGCGCTAAGACGATCAACTGCGCGACTTCCGCGGTTGGATTCTCGAAATCAACAATTTACATTATTATCGGCCTGCGGCGAAATTTCGTATGGACAAGTCGTTTGCAGTTTCGTCGATGCCAAAGAAATCGTCCGTGCGGTTGTTCCGATCCGAAGTGCGGACTTGCGAGCCATACTGCATTCTGCAGATGCGCAAATTTTGCATTGATATTCTGGAATCTTCCGAAAATCTGTCCGAAGTTTGACTACCGAAAGCCGCTCCCCGTCCGTGTTTCACACGAGTCCGTTCGGTTCGAAATCGGCAGCTTCGCTCGCCAGAGGTGCATCTGACTAGAACGTCAGGATGGAATCATCGGCAACGTGAGGACACCTAAAATCCATATTGTGCCTCCAAAATCGCAGCAATTGAGGTGGACTCCCGTATTCGTTTGTACGCAGTTCGTGGCTCAGTTCGTGTATTTGGGGCACACCCACATCGATGGGCATCAGGGCGTGGCCAGCGAATCGAAAGTTCAAGCCGGAGGAAGATGATGATCAATGGGCTCCTGGTCTGCGAGTTCGCATTGCAGCCCTCAAATAACCTTCATCACAAATTCACTCGTCTCGGGGGAGGCTTCTACGCTGGTTGCAAAGCAAACCCGTAGCCACGTCAGACGATTGAGGTCGAACGACCTGTCCGCCGTCAAAACTTGGAGGAGTGGGAAGAAAAGTGGCAACGGATGGCAACGGGCTTTTCACCACTCGAGTTTCCTAAGGAAACGGGAAAATTCCACCACAATGGCATTGTGGGGGTCAGGGGTTCGAATCCCCTCGGCTCCACCAGCCTTCACAGTGTAGTAGCACCGAGGGGAAGAACGCGGCCGCGCGGTAGCATTAGCGGAGGCAGGCCAAACTGATTGGACAAAGAAAGCGCTTCGGCTCCTCAACCCCCTTTAGGGCCGAGCCCTTTCAACTCGCAGGCTGCGAGCGTCGCATCCAGACCGTCCAATTCCGCCGCCATTTTGCCACGCGCACCAACAAAACACCGAAGAACCCCAACCTTGTCCGCCGCGAGGCGCCCCGCAACTCCAAAAGGCGCACCAGCTCGTGCCGCCCGAACATCGCCGCGAACAGGATCGGGGTCATCCCACCACCGTTGTCAGCCTCAATGTCCGCACCGCGCTCCAGCAACAACTCGGCGATTTCGCGGTAACCCTTGAACGCCACGCCCCCGAGGGGTGTTTGCCCGCGATCGTTCCGCCGATCAACCTCCGCGCCGGCATCCAGCAGCATCCGGGTGGTTTCGGCGTGGCCGTTGTAGCTGGCCAGCATCAGCAGCGATTGCCCCTTCGCGTCGGCCAGGTTTACCGGGAGCCCGTGATCAATCATCTCGCGCAGAGGCTCGGTCTCGCCCAGTCGCGCGAGTTCCACTGCCCGGGCCTGCAGCTCCGCGTAGCGCTGTTCTTCGATTTTCGTGATTTGCATAACACTCCTTATCGATTGGCGCTTGAACCAGTGGGCACAAACGTCACTCGCCCCCCACCCCAGTTTTGCAATTCACGTTCCACGCCGGCGGCGCAAGCGGGGTCCGCGCGCCGGAAGTGCTCCAATTGCCGGTCGACGATCTCCCGGGGCACTCGCGCCATGGAAGCCGCAATGTTCCGGAAGAGCCGCGCCTTTTGCCCGGCATCGAACAGCTGGAAGAGATCGCGCGGCTGGGTGTAATCGTCGTTGCCGGTCCGATGATTGTAGCGAGCCGCATTTCCTTCCAGAGCCAAAGCAGGCTCGGCGAAGCGGGCATCCTCCCGCGCCCCATGGAAACTGTTCGGCTCGTAGTAAGCCTCTCCGAATTGCGGGATATCGAATCGCATGCCGCCATCCAGATGATACGTCCGGACTGCGGATTTCGCCCGATTCACCGGCAGCATCTCATAGTGGGTGCCCACCCGGTAGCGATGCGCATCCGCGTAGGCGAAAATGCGGGCTTGCAACATCCGGTCTGGCGAGAAGCCAATCCCGGGAACGATATTTGAGGGGCTGAAGGAAGATTGCTCCACCTCGGCGAAATAATTTTCCGGGTTGCGATTCAATTCCAAAATGCCCACATCGATCAGAGGGTAGTCCCGGTGCGGCCACACTTTGGTCAGGTCAAACGGATTCCAGCGATAGGCCCCCGCTTCATGCTCCGGCATGACCTGCACCTGGAGTTTCCATCTCGGAAACTCACCGCGCTCGATCGCCTCGTAGAGATCGCGCTGCGAACTCTCCCGGTCCCGGGCGACAATCTGCTCCGCTTCCTCGTTGGTCCAGTAGCGGTGTCCCTGCAGCGTCTTGAAGTGGAACTTCACCCAGAACCGCTGGCCCTCCGCATTGATGAAACTGTAGGTGTGGCTCCCGTAGCCGTTCATGTGCCGATAGCTTTGCGGCAGGCCGCGATCGGACATGAGAATGGTCACCTGGTGCAGCGATTCCGGCGACAACGACCAAAAATCCCAGGCGGCAACATTGTTCCGCAGATTGCTGCGCGGATGGCGCTTTTGCGTGTGGATAAAGTCCGGAAACTTGTACGGATCGCGAATGAAGAACACCGGCGTGTTATTGCCGACCAGATCCCAATTGCCCTCGTCCGTGTAAAACTTCAGGGCAAAACCGCGCACATCCCGCTCGGCATCCGCCGCGCCGCGCTCTCCCGCCACCGTGGAGAAGCGCAGGAACGCTTCCGTCGAACTGCCCGGCTTGAACACTGCCGCTTTCGAGTAACGGGTGATGTCGTGAGTGATCGTCAGCCGCCCGTAAGCTGCGGACCCCTTGGCGTGCACCGTGCGCTCGGGAATTCGCTCCCGGTTCTGGTGCGCCAGCTTTTCCAGCAACTGATAATCCTGGAGCAGCAGCGGGCCGCGCTCGCCAGCCGTGAGCGAGTTCTGGTTATCGGCCACCGGATTCCCAGCGGTGGTGGTCAAGACGTCGTTCGATAGGTTCATCGCCCTGATTGGACCAGACCGCCTTCCATTGTTGAAAGACTTTGTTCCTCTTGTTACCATAGGACCTACCTATGGAGATGCATCAACTCCGCTACGTGGCAGCCATCGCTCGCACCGGCACATTTTCCCGCGCGGCGGAGAAATGCCACGTGGCCCAGCCTTCGCTCAGCCAGCAAGTGCAAAAGCTGGAGGATGAGCTCGGCGAGCGCCTTTTCGAGCGCACCCGGCGCGAGGCCAGGCTCACCGAGTACGGAAAGCTCTTCCTCACCCGCGCCCTGCGCATCCTCGAGGAGGCGGAGGCCGCCCGGCGGGAAGCGGCCGAAACGCGCGGCCTTCTGCGCGGCCGGGTGGCCATCGGAGTCCTGCCCACGATCGCCCCCTATTTTCTGCCGTCCGTCCTCTCGGACTTCACGCGCGAGCACCCGGCGGTGCAAATCCTCGTGCAGGAAGAAATGACCTCCCAACTGCTGGCCAAGGTGCTCTCCTACGAAACAGAACTGGCCCTCGTCAGCCTCCCGCTCGACGAAACTCGCCTCGACGTCCGGCCCCTCCGCATGGACGAAATGTTCCTGGCTCTGCCTCCGGGCCATCGCCTGGCCCGCAAACGCCAGGTCACAGGCGCCGATCTCCAGGGCGAGAGCCTCATCGTCATGAAAGAAGGCCATTGCCTCGGCGAACAAGTCCTGAACTTCTGCGATCGTCGCGGAATTCAGCCGCGCATCACCTTCCAGAGCGCCCAACTCGAAACCGTCCAGGCGCTGGTTCGCTCCGGATTGGGTCTTTCCCTCGTTCCCGCCATGGCGTTGAAGACGGAGGCTGCCGATGCTCCGATCTACCGCCCTTTCAAAGCACCCAAGCCCCAACGCCAGATCGTCGCCATTTCCGCTCGCGAGCGGCAGCTGAGCCGAGCTGCCGCGGCACTTCTTCAGACCCTGCTGGCGCACACCACACCGGCAAAATCCGCAAAGCGTTCGCCAGCAGATGTCGTGCAACCCGCCGCGCCGCCGCGACACTGAGCGTTAGTCTGCGGTCTTACGGCTATGAAAACCACTGCCATACTTTCCTTCCTGGCGCTGCTCAGCTCCGCTCTCCCGGCACGCCCGGCCTCGTTCCTCGCGCTGCGCCCCCTGCCTTCGGCTCAAGTCACCGCATCCGCGCCTCCTTACGCGCCCGAGTATACCGCCGCCCATCTGACGGACGGAGACCGCAAAACGGAGTTTGCCTCGCGCAGCGCCGGGACCAATACCTTCGTTGAATTTTCCCTTCCAGAGCCATCTCCCATCGCCGCCATTCGCCACCTCGATCGCAACGACCCTGCTACCGTGGCCGAATCCGAGTGCCAGCTCTTCGATTCACGCGGCACACTTCAGCGCCGGCTCGTCATTCCACACCTCAACCAACCGCAGGGAGAAACCTTCTACGTCCTGCCCGAGCCCGTCACCGCCCAACGCATCCGTTGGCAAGTCACCCGCCTGGGAAACCCCTCATTGCCGACGGTCGGCGGCGCGGAACTCTCCTTCTACACCACGGGCGGCCAGCAGAACACTCCCACCGAGAAGATCGAGGCGCAGCCCCAGCCCTATTTGCTCGCCTCGGGCCTTCAGCCCGTCACCGTCACCGTCCACCACCTCTACTCGCGCCCGGCGGAGGCCGTTTTTCAAATTGGCTCGCGGGAAGTGGGCCGCGCGACCCTTCAACCCGGCGAGAACACCGCCGAGATCAATCTCCCCGAGGCCATCCAGCCCGCCGAACAGACCCTCACAGTGCTCGTTGAAGGCCAGCCCGCCGGCACCGCCACGTTCCAGCAAGCGCCGGTACGTCATCTCACCATCTACATCACGCCGCACTCCCACACCGACATCGGCTACACCGCAGCCCAAAGCGCTATCGAGCAAAAGCAAGTGCAAAACCTCCTCGACGGCATGGCCGCCGCCCGGCGCACCGCCAGCTATCCCGAGGGCGCGCGCTTCGTTTGGAATGTCGAAGTCGCCTGGGCCGCCGACCTCTGCCTCCAGCGGCTCGACGCCGAAAAACGCGCCCAATTCCTCGAAGCCGTCCGCGCCGGCCAGGTCGTCCTAAACGGCATGTACCTGAACGAACTCACCGGCCTCTGCCGCCCCGAGGAACTACTCCAGCTCTTTCGTTTTGCCACCCGCCTGAGCGAAACCACCGGCGTCCCCATCGACACCGCCATGATCTCCGACGTCCCTGGCTACACCTGGGGCGCCGTCACCGCCATGGCCCAGGCCGGCATCAAGTACTTCTCCACCGCCCCCAACTATTTCGATCGCATTGGCACCATCCTCCAACAATGGGAAAACAAACCCTTCTATTGGATCGGCCCGGACGGCGCCACCAAAGTCCTCGTCTGGATACCCTTCTGGGGCTACGCCATGTCCCATAAATACCACCAAATGTCCCCTCGCCTCGTCGCCGACCTCTACGAAGGCCTGGACCAGCGCGCTTACCCCTTCGATATCGCTTACGTCCGCTGGTCCGGCCATGGCGACAACGCCACACCCGACCCCGCCATTTGCGACTTCGTCCGCGATTGGAACGCCACCCACTCCTGGCCCCGCTTCATCATCTCCGGAGCCAGCGCCGCTTTTCGCGCCTTCGAGCAACGCTACGGCCCCCAACTCCCGACCGTTCGCGGTGATTGGACCCCGTACTGGGAAGACGGCGCAGGGTCCAGCGCCGCCGAAACCAGCCTGAACCGCAACACCTCCGACCAACTCTCCGCCGCGGCCGCCGCCTTTGCCATCCTGCGCCCCGCCGAATATCCCGCCGAGGCCTTCCGCGAAGCCTGGCGCAACGTCCTCCTCTACTCCGAGCACACCTGGGGCGCGTGGTGCAGCGTCAGCGAACCCACCCGCCAGGAAACCCTCGAACAATGGGCCGTGAAAAAATCCTACGCCGAGCAAGCCGCCCGCCAGACCACCCAGCTCACCCAACTCGCCCTGCGCAGCGCCACCAACACGGCGAGCTTCGAAGTCCTCAACACCCTCTCCTGGCCCCGCACCGAGCTCGTCATCCTCCCGCCGGAAATGGCCGCCGCGGGCGAACGCGTGATCGACAGCGGCGGGCACGCCGTTCCTTCGCAACGTCTCCGTTCGGGCGGCCTTGCCTTCATGGCCCGCCGAGTCCCTCCCTTCAGCACCCGCGCCTACACCATCACCCAAGGTTCGGCCGAATGCGGGGCCAGCGCGGCTCAGGCTGCGAAAGACACCCTTGCCACCGATCATCTTCAGTTGCGCGTCGATGAAAACACCGGAGGCATTGTCGAACTCCGCCGCCCAGGCCTCGACGGAGACTTTGTCGATCCCTCCTCCGGCGAAACCCTCGACCACTACACTTACTTCCTCGGCGATGACACCCGAAATCTCCAGAGGGCCGGGCGATCGACCATCACCCTCGGCGAAAAAGGCCCACTCGTTGCCTCCCTCCTCGTCGATTCCCCCGCGCCGGGTGCAGCCCACCTTCACCGCGAGATTCGCGTCGTGGCCGGCCAGGACTATGCCGAAATCATTAACGACCTCGATAAGACCCGGCTCCCCGCCGCCGACTATCGCTCACCTCAGGGCAAGGAAAGCGTCAACTTCGCCTTCCCCTTCCAAGTGCCCGACGGCCGGATGTTAATAGACGTCCCCCTCGGGGCTTTCCGCCCTGAACAAGACCAAATCCCCAGCGCCTGCAAAAACTGGCTCACCACCGGCCGCTGGGTCGAGATCGCCAGCCCCACCCGCGGCGTCACCTGGGTCACCCTCGATGCACCTTTGATCCAGGTCGGCGAACTCTCAGCCAATCTTCTGAACTCCCAAACCAATCCTGAAATCTGGCGCCAGCACATCGGCCCTTCCCGCAAGCTCTACTCCTGGGCCATGAACAACCACTGGGGCACCAACTACCGCGCCTATCAAGAAGGCCGTGTCCGTTTCCGTTACATTATCCGCCCTCACACCGGCCCGGCGGACCCCGCCGCAGCCACCCGCTTCGCCACCGCCTTCAGCCAACCCCTCCTCATCCGCCCCACCCCCCACCCCCGCGATACCGAGCCCCTCCTTCAACTGACCAAGCCAGATATAATCGTCACCACCCTCAAACCGAGCGACGACCGCCAAGCCCTCATCCTCCGCTTCTATGGCGCGTCCGGCACAAATGCTAGCACTGAGCTCCGCTGGGCAGACCGCAAACCCCACACCCTCTACCTCAGCGACACCAGCGAGCATCAACACAGCGCCGCACCCCCGCAGATTCCCGTGCCCGGCTTCGGCCTCGTCACCTTGCGCGCCCCCCTGCAGTGACCCGTCCGGCTCTCAGGCGCTCTTCTGGATTGTTGGCCCTGGCCTGCGCGGCCGCTCTCACGGCCATCGTGGCAACGCTGGCTTTGCGTCCCAGTCGGCCTCCCATCCCCGTCGTGGAGGTTGATCAGGCGGAACTCCGCCTCCAAAACGGACGCCTTTGCGCGAACGGCGGCGCCACTCCCTTCTCCGGCCTGATGCAACATCCTGGTCTATTCACCGCTCACTTCCACGCCCTCGGATGATTCCTTTACCTATCTCGTCACCGACTCCGCCGGCCTCTCCGGAGTCGGCTCGGTGCTGATCAACACCGGCGGAGTGATTCTGAACATCCTCGATCCCACCACTCCATTCTGGCTCCAGTTCGCCGGCCCTCCGCAGCAAGTCTACCGACTGGAGACGACCAACCAACTCGCGCCACCCCACTGGCAATTCCAGGGAACCGTCTCGGTGGATGCCTTCGGTCACGCCTACTTCAAAGATTCCTCCCCAGCCGGGTTTCAGCGCTACTATCGAGTCGTCGTTCCTTGAAGTTCCGGAGCCAAGGCGTCTGCTGGCTGACGAATTTCTCTGTAACCTGCCCAGCCCTTTATCGTATTATCGGTTGCATGAAAAACGATAAACCAGCCTCTGGCCCCTCGATCGGCCTTCTTTCCCCCGCTTTGCTCCTCGGAGCCCTCCTGCTCTTCGGCCACCCTTCCCCCAGCCTGGCCCAGGCTCACAAGCCCACCATGTCCGTCGCTCGCTCCGAATCCCAACTTCCCGAATGGCAGCCCGCCATTGGCAAAGGGCTCGCCGACATGATGATTACGGAACTGACCAAACTCCCCAACATTCAAGTCCTTGAATCCGTGGCGCTGGATGATCTCCGCGAGGAACGCGCGCTGGGCGAAAAGGGCGAAGTCTCCGAAGCCGAGAGCGTCAAGAAAGGCGCTTGGAAAGGCGCTGACTACACGTTCAAAACCACCATCACTCGCTTTGGAGCCAAGGAATCCTCCTTCGGCGGAGGCGGCGTCCGCCTTCCCATCCCGGGCATCGGCGGTGGCGGATTCAAAGTCAACAACCGGGAGAGCGAAGTCCAGATCGATTGGCGCATCATTGATAATACCACCCGCGTCGTCATCAAGTCCGACCGCGCCGTCGGCCTTGAAAAGGGCGGCGGATTCTCATTCGCCGGCTTTGGTGATTCCGGCTTCAGCCACAGCCGTGAATTCCTCGATAGCGCCCTGGGCAAAGCGACCATGAAATCGATTGGCCAGATCGTGCAGCAGCTCAATTCCTGGAACCCGCCCGCCAAGTCCGGCCGGGATGAAATCGCGGACGGCGCCGCGACCGAAGCCGCTAAAAAGAACGCCGCCCAAATCGCCGAAAAGCGCAATGTAAAGGGCGAAGTGCTCCTCGTGGAAGACGGAAAAATCATGATTTCCCTCGGCTCGCAACAGGGCCTCCAGAAAGGCGATAAAATAAAAATCTATAAAACCGTCGCGAAGAAGAACAAAGCGGGCAAAGTCATCGCCACGGACTATGAAGCTGTCGGGGAAGCCGAAATCAGCAAAGTCCAAAAGGACAAGGCGTGGGCCACTTACTCCGGCGCCGCGAAAATTGAGGAAGGCTGGACCGCCGCTCACGCCAGCGTGAACATCGATGACCTCAATTAAACCGCCTCCCGGCCCGGCGCTCAAATGCCGGACCGCACCGGTTGCTCGATGCGCCACCGCTTCTCGCAACGCTGGCAGCAAAAGATTTCCCACTTCTTTCCGGAAATTGCCACCACGCGCTGCCGTCTCATCTTCCTTTCGCACTCCGGGCAGCGCACCGTCCGGAACAGCGAGATGCTGAGCACGGCGGCGATTGGGCCCAACCCGAAGACGTAGAGAGCCGCTGTCTCCCACCGGAGGATGTAAGCCAGCACATACCAAACTGCCACGGAGCCTGCCACCGCCAGAACGAAAGCCAGAATCTCCTTCCGATTGTGGCTGGGGTGCTTGGGAATCGCCTCCCACTCCTCCAGACCCGCCCCTCGCGGCTTTTCGAACGGTGTCATCGGAGTTACTCCGTCAGGCGGCCGTATACCTTCATTACCGCTTCCGTCCGCGTTCTCACATGCAGCTTTTCGTAAGTGTTGTGGACGTGCGTGCGGATCGTTTCCACGCTTAAGCGCAATTGGTCCGCGATCTCTTTGTAAAGATAGCCTTTAGCCAGCAGCGCGATGATCTCCCTCTCTCTCGGTGAGAGCCCGGAGGAATTGTCCTGGGACGGAGCCGGTTTTCGGAATGCTTCCACCACTCGGCGCGCGATCTGTGTCGACATTGGCGAACCGCCCTGGTGCAACTCCTTAATCGCCTCGAGCAGTTTCGCTGGTGGGGTCTGCTTGAGCAGGTACCCCGACGCGCCCGCGCTCAGCGACTGAAAAATCCGGTCATGATCCTCAAACACCGTCAGCATCATGATCTGCAGCGCGGGATTTGAGCTCTTCAGGCGGCGAATGCAGTCAATGCCCGACATGCCCGGCAGATTAATGTCCATGAGCACCACGTCCGGCTTGAGCGCAGGCAAGCCTTCCAACGCTTCCTCTCCCGACGCAAACGCGCCCACGCACTGGCAACTGTCCGAATTGTCCAGGAGCAGGTGCAACCCCGATCGGACGGCTGGATCATCCTCCACCAAAGCAACCCGCACCCTTGAAACCATGACACCCATTACTTTATAAAAACTACAGTGAGGCCGGCCGCCGCCTTACACAAGTCCCACAAACGTGCGAGCCTTTCGCTCATGGATTGCCCTCCTCCCTTGGCAAAATGCCGGCCGACCGCAGCGGAACCACCACTTTAATCGCGGTTCCGTGTCCGGCCTGTGACTCCACCCGGAATACGCCGCCAATATCCGCGGCGCGCTTTTGCATATTCCTCAGGCCGTTGCCTCGGTCGGTTCGCTCGTCGCTGGAAAAACCCCGCCCATTGTCCTTGACCGTTAAACCCAATTCTCCTCCGCCCAACGCCAGTATCACTTCCACCTCGCTGGCCGCGGAATGCTTGATCGCGTTGTGCAACGCTTCTTTCAGGATCAACACCAGATTCCGCCGAATCGTCGCGGATACGTAGGCGTCGGGGACAGACGCCGGAAAATCCAGCCGCGCTGTCATCCCGGAGTCTTGTAATTGGCCCGCCGCCAATTCACGCAGGTAGGCCGCCATGTTCTCCAGCGTGTCGTTCCTGGGATTTGTCGCCCACACCAACTCACTCATTCCGGTGGTCACATCCCGCGCCGCCTGGGATATCCGGTCCAGCAGTGGATAGGTCTCAACCCCACGCTGGGCCTGGCTTTTCGCCACCTCGCCCAAAATGACGATCTGCGTCAGCGTCGCGCCCAGTTGATCGTGCATGTCCGCGGCGATCCGCGTCTTTTCGTCGAGCAGCATCTGCCGCATCTGCATTTGCTGGCCACGCTTCTGCAGGTTGAGCCGATAAAGATGAAAAACGGCCACCAGCCCCACCGCCAGCAAGGCGAGCCCAAAATGGAAGAATCTCGTCTGCCAGAAATAGGGCAGGATCCGAAAGTCCAAAATCCCCTCATCGTCGCTCCAGATCCCGTGGCTGTTCGCAGCTTTGACGTGAAAGCGATACGAGCCCGGCCGCAGATTGGTGTAAAAGGCCAGCCGCAGGTCCGTGGGAACTGACCAGTCCGAATCATATCCCTCCAGCCAATAGCGGAACAGGATCCGGTCCGCCGCAGCCAGGCTGATCGCGGTGAAATGAACTTCCACCCGCTCGCCAGTCCCGGGCGCCAACTCGTGAGTTTGGGCTATCCCGGTGGTATTGATATTCCACTCCCGTTTCTTTCCGGCCAGCAACCGGTCGACGAATGCCTCTAACGGCTGCGTGTTCAGGCGAACCCGGCGAGGATCAAAACGCACCAATCCATCGCGCGTGGGAACCCAGATCTGCCCGTCCGGCGTTTTCGCCATCCCGGGAAAATGCTTGCTGGAACACTCGGTCGTCCGCATGCCGTCCCGCGACCCGAGCGAAAGCGTGCGAACGGAATTGGTGCGCCCCAGCAGGACGTCATCCAGCTCGGCCTTGCTCACCCGGTGGATGCCACGTTTCCCGCTTATCCAGAAGTTCCCCAGATCGTCCTCGGTCATATCGAGCAGCCAATCCTTGGGCAGGCCCTCTTTCGGAGTAATGGCTTGAAACCGCCCCTCTTTCCGTCGCGCCAAACCACCTTCGGCCGTCACCCAAAGCGCCCCGGTCGGATCCACGAGCACCGGCGTCCAATGTTGCCCCGGCAGGCCATCCTTTTCATCGAACCGTTCGAATCGCCCGTCCTTGAGATGAAACAGCCCCCCCTTGTCCAGCGACCCCATCCACATCGATCCGTCACGGTCTTCCACCAAACCGAGGGGCACAATGTTCGGCAGCTCCTTCCCGACCGCGTACCGTCCAAACACAGATCCCGCATGTTTCGGATCGGCCACCCAATTCCCGTTGGTTTGAACCAGCAGCTCCGGTCGGACCCAGGTCAGCCCCCGTTCGCAAGTCACCCACACTTTCCCATCGCGGCCGAAGCGGATCGTATTTGGATCCTGCCAGTTCAGTCCCAGCAAGACCCAGTGTCCGAGCTTTTCCAGCCAGTCTCTCCGCAGCGCCATGGCGCCGAACTCGCCTCGACTGAACCACAAACCTCCACCCTGATCCACCCCCACGGAGCGCATGTTCGCGACCGCATCTCCTCGGTGAGACACCACCCCTTCCTGCACTCGGTCCAGGCCCCGATCCGTGGTCACCCAGATCGCGCCGTCCGGGCCGGCGCAGACCGATCGCACGTCGTTGCCGCTCAAACCCTCCTCGGTGCTAAAGGTGCGGACCAGTTTCTCGTGCAGGAAATGCAGCCCATCCTCTTCCGATCCAAACCAGATCCCCCCTTCCCGATTGCCGCACAGAGCCACGATCTGCGGACCGTTCAAGGAATCTCCCAATTCAATCTTCTCCAGCGTATCTCCGCTCAGGCGCGCCAGATCGTAAGCCGCGCCGAACCAACTTTCGCCCCCATTCAACGGGCCATTCCACCGCCCCGCCCATACTCGCGTCAGCCGGTCGTCCGACAATCCGCAGAACTCCGGGCCGCCCTCGCCTAGAGAAACAGCCGTCCACCAGTCCGATCGCCCCGCCCCGTGCCTCCAGCTGCGGGCGCGCGCCTGCGGAGGCAGTGCCGCCCCCCCCAGCCTCATAAACTGCGGATCCCCATCCAGAATTCCCACGACCTTCAGCGTGGGCGATTCTCCATCCCAGAAATAGATGCGCGACGGTTGCTCCGCGGCCATCCATACGCCTCCCGCGCTGGTCGTCATCCGGCGCAAATGTCCGGGAACAACGATTTCCGCCGTGGTTCTGCCATCCTCCGGGTAATAACGACGCAACCAAAGCGGGCCCCGCGGGACAAAGTGATTGAACGCCGCCACCCAGACCGAACCATCCCCGGCCGGCTCGGCTTGCAAAACAAAACGCTGCCGCAGCCCGTTCGTAAAGGCTCTGAATTCGCCGTCGCGCACCCGCAGCAGGCCGCCGAAAATCCCCGCCCAGATGGTCCCGTCCGCCCCTTCCGATAACGACCAGACTGTCTGCCCGATCGCGGCCAGCGCCGGCGTATTCTCCGCCGTGAACTGCTGGAACGCCCGTCCATCAAAACGCGCCAACCCGTCCTCTGTCCCTGCCCAGAGATAGCCGTTGCGCGCCTGCAACACCGCCTTCACCGCATTTCCAGGCAACCCGTCCTCCGTCGTGTACCGGCGATGAACCCACGTCCGCGCGGACGACATCCTCGTCACATTCGTCGAAACCGTCACCGGAACCTCGCGCCTCGTGGCGGCCAGCCGGGCCGCCGTGTTCCGAGCCGGCCGCCGCGGCACGCCCGCTTGATACAGCTCCCGCGTCTCGGCGTCGCTCAACACCCGGTCGAACACGCTCAGATCTCGCATCGCGCCCACCAGATACCACTCCTCGCCCCGCAAGGAATTCCCCACGGTCAGCCAGCGGCTTTGCGCCGGCCAGGGATGGGACACGCGCCCATCAATCGCTCGAACCCCATTCGTCCAGATCACACTCGTCCCATCCTGTCGCCGGCACACCGCGACGTGTTGCCAGAGTTCCGGCCTAGGCACGAAACGTTCACTCTCCCAGCTCGGGTCCGAGAGGTGATCCGGGCCGATGAAGAAATTGTGGTTCGTCACCCCCAAGCTTTGCAGCATCCAACTCTCCTCCCCGCCTTGCTGTCCCAAAAGTCGGAAATTGAACTGCATCGGATACAGCCTCAGCCATAGCGAAAAAGTGAAAACCTCATTCGTGATCGCCGGCTGGAGCTGCACCCAGCCTGTCGTCGGCAGGAACTCCGTCTCATCATCCGCTCCCGTTTCGACCGGCGGCAGCAAGCCCATCACCGCCCCCTCCTGCCCGCTGATCTCGTCCCGCACATCAAAAAGATTCGGCCACCAGCGGATCAGCCCGTTCGTTACAGCCAGGTCCGGCTTTAACAGCGCCTGCGGCTCGGCACTCCATGCCGGACAAGAGAAGACGACAGCCAGAAAAGCGAGCAAATACAGCACAACCCTCGGAATGCTCCAGGTGCGATCGTCCTGAGCGGTGGTTACCACGCGGAGGACTTTTGCCCGCCGCAGAGCAAAGAGCCAGCCAATTAAAATACAACGTTTGTGGGAGTAGACCGCTCGCCCGCTTTCACTCACCGTTTCGCCCGATGAACTGCAACCGGGACCATCGCTCAAGTTTCGCGGGCCTGACTGGCCGCGCTCCGTCCGCCTTGGCCGCGGGTTTCGCTCTCTCGGTTTTCCTTCCCGCCGTCTCCGGCCAATTGATCCTTTTGGATGCGCGGGGGGGCTTCGATTCATCCCACAATCTCGCCAATGGCAGCGGTTTCACCCAGTTCCGCAACGAAATCACGTCCGCCGGCTTTCAATACGCTCCGGTCAGCTCGTTCGACTCCGCCAGCCTTCAAGGAGCGTCCGCCATCTTCCTCTTGCAGCCCTATTCCGCGGCCGCCGCCTACAGCCAAACCGAGATTTCCGCCCTGACCTCGTTCGCTTCCAATCACGGCCTCGTGCTCCTGGCCGACGGCGGCACCGGCAGCAGCGCCGATTACCTCAATGCCCTCAGTTCCGGCTTCGGCGTCACCTTCGCCAGCACCGCCACCGAACCGCTCGGAGCCACCATCACCCAATTCAACCCGCACCCGCTCACGACCGGCGTCAATTCCATCGGCATCGATTATCAACGCCGCCTCACCATCAATTCCCCCGCGTCCGATCTCACCCCGGGGAGCGGACCCGACGACTTCGCCGCGGCTTCCGGCCGCGCCGTCTTTGTCAGCGATTCCAGCATTTTCATGGATCCGGACGCCTTCACCGATGCCAGCATCGCCTCCGGCGATAATCGCAGATTTGCCCAAAACGCCATCCTTACCGTCGTGCCCGAGCCCACCCCGTTCATCCCGGCCGCCCTCCTCCTTGCTTCCGTGGCTCTTGTCCGGCTCCGACGCGGTAAACCAACGATTTCCTAAAACACTCCACGAGCCCCATGCTCCACCATATCCTCTCAAAAATCGGCTGGCCCGCGTTGCTGCTCTGCGCGATTGGCGCCCGACTCATCGCCCAACCTGTCATTCTCGATTCCCAAATCGATTTCCGCGGCGATGTCAACATTCACCTCGGCACCCGCTCGGACCGCTACTACATCCTCCTCTCGGGAGAAACCGTCGACGCCATCGACAAAGCCAAAGACATCAAGTTCGGCACCGGCGGTCCCGTTGCGTTTAAGGCCCATCACCTTGCTCAGCCGGAAAAGGCTTTCTTCCGGGCTTTGGAAGTTCCGATTACGCAACCTTTGGATACCGATCAGGACGGCATCGATGACGTTTGGGAAATGCAGCACCCCATCGGCTTGAACCCGCTCGACTCCTCCGACGCCTCACGCAATTCGGGCAACGGCCAAAGCTTTTTACACGAGTACCTCTCCACCACGCTCCCGTTGGTCTACGTAGCTGACAGTTCCCCTGCTTCGGGAGAATCCGGGGTCTCCCCCAACCGGGAGACGATCCTTCGCTTCTCCTCCCCATTGGCGGCGGGCGCTACGCTGAATACTTCAAAACTCTACGCCGAGTTTGCCGGACGCAAACTGCTCTCTCGCGTCGAGCTGTCGTCGGACCGCAAAACTGCAACCCTTTTCTATCTCGAACCCCTTCCCTCGAGCGCCAGAGTTCGCGTCACCTTTGACGGCTCTGGGTTCACCGATTTCCTCGACCGCCCCATTGACCCTGACGGGGACGGCATTTCCGGAGGAGCAGTGAAGATCGATTTCGATACGGCGAACACCAGTCCTGTGGCCGGCACTGGAATTATCGGCCACGTTTATGCGTCCGAACCACTCGGTTTCAACGCCGATGGACTTCCAATCAATCGCCCACTGCAGGGCGTCCTGATCTCGGTCGATGGAGCGGAGGAGGCCCTCTTCACGCGTACTGATGCGAACGGCTATTTTAGTTTGAATCCATGTCCCGCCGGACGCTTTTTCGTCCACGTCGACGGTCGAACCGCTGTCGGCAGCCAATGGCCCAGCGGCAGCTACTATCCCGTCGTCGGCAAGGCTTGGATAGCCAAGCCGGGCCACACGGATAACCTCGCGGTTGGCACCGGTGAAATCTTCCTGCCGTTTGTCAGTGCGGGAACTCTTCAACCGGTCAGCGCAACTCAAGAGACTCACATCTCCTTTCCGCCAGACGTGCTGGCGGCCAATCCCTCCCTGAATGGGGTGAACATTATCGTTCCGCCCAACTCGCTCTACAACGATAATGGAATTCGCGGCGGGCGCATCGGCATTGCGCCCGTCCCCCCAGATCGCATTCCCGAACCGTTACCCAGCGGACTCAACTTTCCCTTGGTAATTACGGTTCAATCCGATGGCGCGATGAATTTCTCTCAGCCGTTGCCGGTAACTTTTCCCAACCTGCCAGACCCTATCACGGGACAAACCCTCCTCCCAGGAGCCAAATCAGCCCTCTGGAGCTTTAATCACGACATCGGTCGCTGGGAGATCCAAGGGCCGATGACCGTGACACCAGACGGAAAATTCGTAGTGAGCGATCCAGGCTACGGAATCCGCCAGCCCGGCTGGCATGGTGTCCGTTCGGGCACTAGTAGCAAGGGTGGCGGTGGCGGTGGCGGTGGCGGTGGCGGTGGCGGTGGCGGTGGCGGTGGCG
>CAZMKE010000060.1:0-29025 GCA_964566945.1 uncultured Verrucomicrobiota bacterium
TGCTCCGTGCTCCGTGCTCCGTGCTCCGTGCTCCGTGCTCCGTGCTCCGTGCTCCGTGCTCCAAGCTCCAAGCTCCAAGCTGCTCTTCTACGGGTGTCCCGGCGGTTTTCGTTCGCCTGCTTCGATCGGGAAGGGGAGCCAGTTCTGCTTGGGCGGGATCGGGCAGGTGGCAAATGGGGTGAATCCGCAGGGCGGCGTGTAGGCGCGGTTGAAATCGATCGTGACGCGGTCATCGCCCGCGGGCGGAGGCGAGACGTACAGGAAGCGGCCGGACGGATAGGTCGAGCTTCCGGCAGTTTGATCGTGGAACAGAATGAAGAAGTCCGGTTCATCCGGCTCCAAGGCCACTGCCAGCCGCGCCTCGGTGCCGTTGACTCGGAAGACGATCTCGCCCGGGCTGGGAAATTCCTGAAGACTTCCGGTCACGTCGGGCACGCGCATTTTGCGAGGCTCCGGGTAAGGCACAAATCGCCCCGCCAGCCGCCATTTCGGATCGTAGGGAAAAAGGGAAATGCCTTTGAACTCCCGCCGGGTCTTCGCCTGGGAATTACGGATTCGGAGGCCCAATCGTTCTCCTCGCTGGATGGCAATGATCGAGATCTGGCCGATTTCCAGGCGGGTTGGGTGAAGGGTGGAATCGTTCGTCAGCTGGATCGAGTGGATCGGCGCGCCTGCGAGAGTCACCCTCGCGCCCGGCGCGGCGGTGAAAAGGACGTTCGTTCCCGTTCGAGTAAATGTGCCGATATTTCGGGGGAGCTGTTCCGAAGCAATCACGACGTCATGGGCGGGATCACGGCCCGCGGTGTTGGCCCCTTCCCGCAGCCAATGGAGCCCGATCAGGGTGGTCCAGCCGGCGGGGCCGGCAACGGAGGTGAGGCGGCGTTGCTGCCAGGCCAGCCAGTCCGCGGGCGGAGATTCGCCGGAACGACGGTCGGCGGTCGCGCAGCTCGACCACAGGCCGGCCAGCACGATCAAGCTGGCGGCCAGGACGGTCGCGAACCTCTTTGCTTCGCCCGGTTCTCTCTTGCGCATTTCCCGGAGCTTTTCCGATTCCGGGAAAACACTCAAATGGAATGCAGAAAAGCGGGGATGAAAGATCGCTGACAGACGAGGGAATCTGTATAAACTTCCACCATGGACCCCGAGCTGAAAAAGACGGAAAAGCCCCGGCGGGGCGATCAGCCCGCCGAGAGCCCGCTGCCGAAAGGAAAGGCCGGTGACGACTTGAGCGCCGAGGAGCAGATGGCTCTCTACGAGGAGTCGCTCAAGGAATCGGATTGGGGCCATCAACCGTGCTGACATGACCAGGCGCGATTTTATTCTCAGCGGGGCGGCCGCTCTGGCCGCGGGTTGCGCGGGGATCGAACCAAAGGAGTCGAAGCTCTCGATCATCGATACTCACACCCATTTCTACGATCCAGCCCGGCCCGGCGGGGTGCCCTGGCCTCCTCAGAACGACGCCGTTTTGTATCGCACCGTTCTGCCCGGGGAACTCAAAACGATCGCGCAGCCGCTCGGGGTAAAGGGAACGGTGGTGGTGGAAGCCAGCCCGCTGGTCGAGGATAACGCCTGGGTTTTGGGGCTGGCCGCGCACGAGCCGTTCATCCTCGGCCTGGTCGGCCATTTGCGTCCGGGCACCCGGGATTTTAGCGAGCAGTTAAAGCGGTTTGCCGATAATCCGCTCTTTCGCGGGATCCGGATTGGCGGCTGGGACATTCCGATGGCGCCGGAACGGTCCGATTACGTTCGGGATCTTGGCCTCCTGGCGGATCGCGGGCTGTCGGTGGATGTGCTGGGCGGGCCGGATCAGTTGCCGAAAATCGCAGCTCTGGCCCGGGCGGTTCCGGACTTGCAGATCGTCATCAATCATTGCGCCGGAGTGCACATTGATGGCGGCACGCTCGATCATGCCTGGGTGGGCGGGATTCGCCTGGCCGCTTTCCCGCGGAACGTCACCATGAAGGCGTCCGGTCTCGCGGAAGGGACCGGCCGGGAGTTTAAGGCTCCGGCCGATCTGGATTTTTACCGGCCAGTTCTCGATCTCCTCTGGAATGAGTTTGGCGAGGATCGATTGATCTTCGGCAGCAACTGGCCGGTGAGCGCGCGCTTTGCGGATTATCCAGCCGTATTGAAGATCGTGCAGGATTATTTCATGGCAAAGGGATTGGCGGCGGCGCGGAAGTATTTTGAAACCAATGCGCAGCGGGTCTACAAAGTGCGCTTGATCGCGTGATAAACGGAAGAATGAGCCGGTTGATTTTGAGTTTTGTGTTGGTCGTGGCGGGCGTTCGGCTCGCCGCGGGTGAGCCCTGGACGCTCCCTCGTTACAAGGAAGAGGTTCTCCCGCTCTTGCAGCGGTCCTGCTTCGAATGCCACAGCCACGACTCCGGCAAGGCCAAGGGCGGGCTGGTCATGGATTCGCGGGCGGCGCTGCTTTCCGGCGGCGACCTGGGCGCGTCGCTCGTGCCGGGCGATCCGGACAAAAGCCTGATCATCCAGGCGGTGCGCTACGGGAACAAAGATCTGCAGATGCCGCCGAAAGGAAAGCTCGAACCGAAACAGATCGAGTTGCTGGTCGATTGGGTGCGGGGCGGCGCGGTGGCGCCGGATGAATCGGGCGCAGGCCCGAAAGCCGCAATCGCGAGCGCGAAGCAAAAGGCGGCCACGCACTGGGCCTTTCAACCCTTGCACAAACCGCCCGTGCCGGGCCCGAAGCGGGCCGAAGCGGATCCGATCGATCGCTTTGTGCAGGCACGATTGGAGAAGGCCGGCGTGGAACCGGCCGGGCGCGGAGAGGATCGGGTGCTCATCCGGCGGCTCTACTTCGATCTGCTCGGGCTGCCGCCTCAACCGGCTGAGGTGGAGAGCGCTGTCCGGACCAGCGGCAGTTATGAAAGCCTGGTGGATCGCCTGCTCGGGAAAGCGGAATTTGGCGAGCGCTGGGGCCGATACTGGCTCGACGTCGCTCGTTATGCGGACTCGAACGGCGGCGGGTCCGAGTCGAACAACACGCACGACGACGCATGGCGTTTTCGCGACTACGTAATTACGGCTTTTAACGAGGACAAGCCGTTCAATCGTTTCGTGATGGAGCAGATTGCCGGCGACTTGCTCGACTCCGTCTCCGAGGAACAGCGCCGTAATCAATTGGTCGCCACCGGATTTCTCCTGCTCGGCCCGAAAGCGTTTGGGACGGGCGATTGGGAGCAGTTTCGCCTCGATACGATCGATGAACAGATCGATACGATCGGGAAGACTTTCCTGGGCCTCGCGCTCGGCTGCGCGCGCTGTCACGACCACAAGTTCGATCCGGTGCCCACGCGTGACTACTACAAGCTGGCCGGCGTCCTCGCGAGCACTTACAGCGTTGATCGGGTGAAAGGGTGGCGGCAAGGGCGGACCTGGAGCCATGTGGAACTGCCGATCGATCCGGAGCTATCGAAGACCTTGAAAGCAGCTTACAAGCAGCGCCTCGACACGGTTAAGGACGAGAAACCGAAGGCGGAGCGCGAGCTGGAAGAAGCGAACAAACGGCTCAATGACCTCCGCGAGAAGAAGGGGGAAGGAATTGCCGAGGCGGAAGCCGCGGTCGAGGCCGCGCGAAGAAAAGTGGAGTTCGCTGATTCCTATCCGAAAGTGCTGCCGATCGTCAGTCCTGTCCCCACCGCCATGGCGGTGCGGGACGAGGAGAAGCTGGTGGATGAAGCGGTGCGGATTCGCGGTGTGCCACGCAGCAAGGGGGAGCAGGTCAGCCGCGGAACGCTCGGCCTTTTTGACACGGCCGATGCCTATCCGGTGGGCGCGAAGAGTTCGGGCCGCTTGGAACTGGCGCGCTGGCTGGTCGATCCGGAGAAAGGGGCGGGCCGTTTGCTGGCGCGGGTGATCGTGAACCGGATCTGGGGGCATATGATTGGCCGGCCGATTGTGCCGAGCACTGATAACTTTGGCATTACGGGCCAGGAACCATCCCATCCCGAGCTGCTCGATTATTTGGCGGCGACGTTCGTCGAGGAGGGGTGGTCGGTGAAGCGCCTGGTCCGCCGCATTGCCTTGACGGAGGTTTATCAACGCGCCGCTGCGGACAATGAGCGGGCCCGGGCGGTGGATCCGGACAATCTTCTGCTTTGGCGGCACCAAACGAGGCGTTTGGACGCGGAAGCCTTGCGGGACGCGCTTCTCACCATCAGCCATCAACTGGATCCCAAGCGGGGCGGGCCCACGTTGCAACATCAGGGACTGATCAGCTTCAAGTCGGACTTTGTGGTGTTGGAAACGCCGTCGCCCTATCTGCGCCGGACGGTCTACCTGCCGATGATGCGCGATGCGATCGGCCTCAATCAGTACGCCGACGAGAACATGGGAATGCTGGAGACGTTCGATTTCGCCGATCCCAACCTGGTGACCGGCGCCCGGAGCGCCACCACGGTTCCGACGCAAGCTCTGTTCCTGATGAACAGCCCTTTGATGATTGAGCAGGCCCGGGCTACGGCCAAACGATTGCTTGGCCACAGCGGATCGGGGAGTGACCTGGAGCGCGTGCGGGAGCTTTTCCAATCAGCCTACGCCCGCCCGCCTTCCTCAGCGGAAGAGCAGCGCTCCATCAATTATCTGGCTGGATTCGTCGGTTCACCCGCGGTGCATAGCGACCAGGACTACCGTCTGGAATCCTGGGCCAGCCTCTGCCAGGCCGTTTTAGGCAGCAACGAATTCCTCTTTCTGAATTAGGCCGCAAGGCGGGCGCTGCGAAAGCCGGGATCGCGCGGCGCTTCCTCACGGCAGTTCGCGAGTTGCTACGGCTCGGAGAAGCCTTCGCGAGCCAGTCGGGCGCGGATGGCGGTGATGTGCGCGCGGTCGCGCGTCTCGATCACGCAATGGACAAGGACGGTGGTGATGTCGTCACTGGCGAAGGCGCGATCGTGATTGATCTCGATGATGCTGCCGCCTTCCTCGGCGATGAGGGCGGCGAAGCGGGCCAACCCTCCGGGACGGTCACTGATGCTGGCGCTGAGCCGGCAGAGGCGGCCATCGTGCGCAAGGCCGCGCTCGAGGACGCGGCCCAGGGTGGTGGTGTCGATGTTTCCGCCGCAGAGTGGCAGGACGACCTTTCGGCCCTGAAGTTCGGGCAATTCTCCGGCCAGGCAGGCCGCGACGCCGGCAGCGCCCGCTCCCTCGACCAGGAGCTTTTCCAGTTCCAGAAGTCGCAAGATGGCAAGCGCCAGGTGGTGTTCGTCCACAAGCACGACTTCATCCACCAGACGGCGCGCCAGGGCGAAGGCGCGGGAACCCACCTGCGGGACGGCGAGACCATCGGCTAGCGTCGGCTGAATCGGGACAGGCACCGGCTTTTCGGCCCGCAACGCGGCCGTATAGCTCGCCGCCCGCACCGGTTCGACGCCGATGACGGCCACGTTCGGATTCCGTGACTTGATCGCCAGAGCGATTCCGGCAATCAGGCCGGCGCCGCCGATCGGGACAACGACAGCATCCAGATCTGGAACTTGCTCGAGAATCTCGAGGCCGATCGTCCCCTGGCCCGCGATGATGGCTGGATCGTCATAGCCATTGATGTATTGGAGTTTTTGCCGGCGGGCCAGTTCGTCGGCCTTTTCGCGCGCGTCGGCGAGGGTGTGGCCGTGCAGCAGGACGGTGGCACCAAATCTCTGGCAATTGGTCACTTTCGTGAGCGGCGCAAACCGGGGCATGACCACCGTCACGGGGATGCGCAGGAGTTGTCCGTGGTAGGCGAGGCCCAAAGCGTGATTGCCGGCGGAGGCGGCGATGACTCCGCGGCGCTTTTGTTTTTCAGGCAGAGTGAGCAGGGCGTTCCGCGCGCCGCGTTCTTTGAAGCTGCCGGTCCGCTGGAGGTTCTCCATCTTGCAGAAGACCGTCATCCCCGTGGCTTCGGAGAGGGGGATGGAGGCGGAGCAGGGGGTGCGGACGATCGCGTCACCGAGTCGCGCCTGGGCGGCCTCGATATCCCGGAGGGTGACCGAGCGAGAGAGATCGGATTCGCGCGGCGGACGCTTCATTTTCTGGTCTCCGGCGAACCAAAGCTCGCCTTACGGGTGCAGGGCGACCGCGCTTCCTTTGCCGATGCAGTAGAGCTTGCTGTTGGTGCGGATGAAAAGCTGGCCATAAGCGGCCGGGATGCTGGAGCGGATCATGTCGTCGCTCGCTTCGCCCATGGCGATGGTGTCCAGAACCTGGCCTTTGGCGGCGTCCACGACCACGACGTTGCCGCCGAAGTCCATGGTGTAAATCTTGCCGTCCGCGCCGGTGGGCGACGTTTCGTAGCGGCGGCGACCCGGGAGTTCCACGGTCCACTTCACCTGGCCGTCTTTGGGCGAGACGCGGGAGAGGTTGCGCTTGGATTCGCTCTGAATGAAGAAGTCGCCGTCATAAAAGAGCGGGGTGGGGACGTCCGCGGTGACGACGTTGCGTTCGGTCTTCCAGGCGATGGCGGAATCGTCCAATTTGCCGTTGCCGCCCAGTTTCACGGCGTAGACCGGGTCATTCTTGGGCGCGCAGGCCAGGACGACATCTCCGCCCGCCACGGGGGAAGGCACCAGCCGCCAGTGGGTGATTTTGTTCGGGTTCCAAGTGCCCCAGCGCCAGAGTTCCTTGCCCGTTTCGGGATCGTGGCCGGTGATGCAATCGCCGCCGGTGATGAAGATTTCTTCGCGGCCGTGGCTTTGGAACGGCATGGGCGTGCTGTAAGCCTCGAGCGATTCCTGAAGAGCTTCGCTCGGCCGGACATGTTTCCAGAGCGTCTTCCCGGTGGCGGGATCTACGGCGAGCAGGAAGGATTCAGCGCCGGGCTTGCCTTTCCCATGCACGGGTTGATCCCGCTGGAGGATTTCCACGTAGAGCTTGCCCTTGTGAAGGAGCGGCGTGGAAGCAAAGGTCCATTGGAAGGCAAAATCGCCATACTCCTTGGTGATGCTCCGATTCCAGAGTTCCTTGCCGGCGTGATCGAAGCAGACCAGCGTGCCGTTGCCATAGAAGAAAATCACGCGATCGGCGTCCGCGACGGGCGAGGGCGAGGCGTAATTGCTGTTGTCACCGCCGCCGCGATTGAAGCCGTCCCCGGTCTTGTTATTCCAGAGGATCTTGCCGGTCTTGCGATCGACACAGAGGGCGTGGAGCGTCTTGGCCTGGTTGTCGGTGCTGGAGACGAAGATTTTGTCGCCGATCACAATGGGAGTCGCGGCGCTGGGCCCGGGCAGGTCGAGTTGCCAGGTGGCGTTTTCACGCGTCCATTGCGCGGGCAGGTTTTTTTCCGGGGTCGATCCGTTGAAGGCTGGGCCGCGCCATTGGGCCCAATCCGCTCCGAAGGTGGAAATCGCTGCAAATAAACAAATCCCGCAAGCCGCAAGTTTCATGACAATCGCTCCAAGTGTTCGGGGGAAATAGTAAGACGGGGTCGGGCAAAGAACAACTGTGGTTTATCCGCAAAGCGGTGGGGCGCTAGCACCCAACTGGGCGGGGTTGGCATGGCGTTTTGGAAGTCTGGTTGGGTGGGATCTTTTGTAAGTTATTGCGGCTGAGTGTTGCCGGATCGTCGTGAGCAAATGGTACAACCTTTGCATTTATCTGGAGAACGGAGATCACGGAAGAACAGGATCGTGAAACTCCAGCAATACGAACTCTCAAAATGAAAACCAACTGGCTCGCAATCGTGACTGCGCTGAACCTCCTGTTCGGGTTCGCGGCCAAGGCGGATCTCGGAACCACTACCGGCGACGGGCAGGGAGGCAGCGGGAGCCGGAAGTCCGGTCTCTCAGAAAAGTCCTCGGATCAAGGCGGTGAAAGCCAGGTGAAGCCGGTGCGCCCCGAAACGCCGGATAACAGCGGCAAGAGCGACCTGATGAAGCAATTGGTCAGCGATTTCCAGACCAAGGCCGCGGTCTTGCGGGCTCAGCGGCTGGACTTGAACAAGCAGTTGAAAGACGCGACCGAAGAAGAGCGGGCCAAATTACGCGAGCAGTTGCAAGCGAACCGCGACGCCGTGGCGAAGCTGAAAGAGCAATTTCGGGATGATGTAAAAGAATTGCACGACAGCCTAAAGAATCATGGCGATAAGGTCGATGCAGAGTTGAAAGCCGAAGCGAAAGCAGCGGCCAAGGGAGGACGAACACGCGATTGATCAAGGAAGATTTCGTTAACCAACGCACATAGAATGAGGCCCCGCGAGTGCGGGGCCTTTTTTTCGCCGGGCGGCGGGAATTATCCGCGCGAGGCGGTATCGGCTTCCACGGCTTCTTTTTTCGCTGCCAGCCGCTCGGCCCGCTGCTGGGAGAGGAGTTTCCCGAGATAAATGACGAGCGCGATGTTCAACAGGATGACGGCGGCATTGAAGAAGGTCGGACGATGCCAGAAATGGGTGATCTCGAAAGGAAGATAGAGGCCCGCCGAGAGCGCGGCGAACCATTCGGCCCAGTGCTTCCCATGCCACAGTCCGTACCCTTCCGAGAGCCGGATGGCGGCGTAGAGGAATCCGAACGCGGCGATTTGCCGCAGGTCGGAGTGGGTGGCGCGGGCGACCGCTTCCATGAACAGGCGGGTGTAGTGCTGCTCCGGGTCGAGACCGTGATGATGGAGGAACGCTTCGGTGGCCTCATGCAGGTCGGTATGGCGGAGCGACACCAGGCCGCAGGTGGCGCCCAGAACCAGCGCGCCTTTCACCGCCTCGAACACGGCCAGCGTGCGCAACGCGGCCGATTGGCGTCCCGGCGATTTTTTTAAAAGAAACATCTTCTCGATCCTGCTGTTTTGCCTATCGTCAGGCCCGTCTGTTAGGCAAGCAGAATAGCAGGACTGTAATGCGAGCGGGACGAACGCACACCACTATCGTTCGGGGGCGGCGGTGATCACGCAGGCGCAGGCCCGCTGCAGGTACTCCTCGAACGCCCAATCTCCGCTGCTCCCGGTTTGTCGCGTGATCACCAGGTCGAGGCTGGGGACAAACGCGATGTACTGCCCCCCCGAGCCTGGCTTGGCCCGCGCGTCGGCTGGAATCCCGGCTCCGCTCCGGCCGCCCTCGCCGGTCAGGCGCGCGGGCAGTTCCCAGCCGTGCGAGAAGATCTGCGGGTTCAATTTCCAGCGCATTTCGGGCGTTTTTACCGCATGGGTCGGAGCGCCGGTTTCCTGCACAAACCACCTGGGGATCACCTGATCTTTTCCCCAACGCCCCTCGTGGAGCATGCAGTAGGCGATGCGCGCGAGATCGCGCGCGGGCATGCCCAGGCCATGCGATGGGTGCCGGCCAACGCCCGGGCCGCCATCGTAAAATTGAAACCAGCTGTGCTCAATGCCCAGCGGTTTGAACAAAGCCTCCGTCGCGAATTGGTCGTAAGGCCGGCCGGTGACCGTCTCGCAGACGAGCGCCGCATGGGCCAGGGCGTGTGTGGAATAACCGCAGGCGGTTCCCGGATCGAACGCCAGGCGGGCGGTGCGTGCATCGCCCGTGTGCCCGAGAATGTAGTCCCAGGAACCGTCGTTTGGCGCTCCCACCGCCTCCGGGCAGATGCCGGAAGTGTGATTGAGCAGTTGCCGCACGGTGATCTTCTCTTTGCGCGGATCGCTCAAAGGCTGCGCCCAGGGAATGAAACGAAACGCGGGATCGTCAAACTGCATCTTCACCGGCGTCCGCCCCTGCTGGCTCTGTTCCGAGGCGATGGCCAGGACCGTGGCGCAGATGGCCTTGGATACCGAGGCGACGCGGCGGCTATCGGTCTTCGCGCTATTCCCGCGTTCGGTTTCCAGCACGATGGAGCCGTGGCGGATGACCACCGCGGCAAAGTTGCGGTCGTCCGATTTCAACAGCCACTCCTGGAGCGCGGCGAGTTTGTCCGGGTCCATCCCGCCCTGGGTGCGAATCGCTTCGGGCGTTTCCAGGCGTCGCCAGCCGCCGGCGGATTCCGGCGGGGGAAAGTATTCCGGTGCGGGTGTGCTGATTTGCTGGAAAGCGGCGTAAACGACTGGATCGTCGTCGGCGCCGCGGAAGGCGAAAGGAAAACGCTGGTTCAGTTTCTCCAGCATCAAGCCCCACGACGCGCCGTTGTGGACGCAGAGCCTGGCCGCGTCAACGCCCGCCTGGCCGGTCTTTTCATCTTCGTTGCACACGATCGGCTTTTCGAACTTCAGCAAAGCGGCGATCCGCTTCGGGATGTCGTCGAGGCGGGTGCTATTGAAATGGATGAGCAGGAAGTCGCTGGCCCGGGCGACGCTCTCGTCGATCGTTCCGTTGCCCAAGCCGCTGGTGGAGACAAGCAGGCCGGGCGCTGCCTGTCGCGCCAGCTCGATCAGTTCCACCTGGCCAGCGGTGGTCTTGAGAATGGGATGGTCAAATCCCGGGTGTCCAAATTCATTGGCAATTTCCAGCAGGACGTTTCGCCAGCCGCGGGCTTGGATCCAGCGGGCAGTGTTCGCAACGGCTGTCCGCACGGAGGTTTCGTCCTTCAGCCGCTGATCCTGTCGTTGATAAAAGCAGCCGAGAATGACCGCCGCGCCCGCGCGGTCGCAGGCGGTGATCACCCGGCCAACCCGCTGGAAATAGGCATCGCGCCTCGAGCCATCGGAATTGAAAGCGGTGTTGATCGCGCCTTCGTACCCGGGGCCGCCGCCCTGCAGGTTGAGCGTGAACGCCCGAATTCCGTGCGCGACGTAGTCCGGGATGCGAGCGATGAAGGCTTCGCAGTTCTGTTCGGCGTTGAAGTCCGGACGATTGAGATCTTCGAAGGTCGCATTGACCATGCGAACGTTCAGGAGCAAGCCTTCCGCTGGCGCGCCGCGATAAGTGATCTCCCCATCCAGGCGCCATTGGCGTCCCTGAATCGATACGGTCGTGGCGGTAGCGGGTGCCGCCGCCGCCAGAACCAGGCCCAGGAGCCAAATGAGGAGGAGGACAGGGCGAGTGGCGGCTGGCATGCGGTCAGGGTAGCAGTTTCAGCGTCGACCGGAAGGGGGCGCGACGCGGAGGAGAGTTCGAACGATGGCGAGCATGAGCCAGATCGGAATCGCGAACAATAAGATCGCGAACAAACGGGCCCAGGACCACCGGAGATAGTTGGCCTGAATGGGGAAGAGCGTGATCGTGAGGTAGCTGCTGAAGCGGGTGTGTCCGAGAAATGAGCCGTATTTGGGAAACCTGCGGCGCAACCCGCTCCAGAGTGCCAGGCCCCCGAGGAGCACGGTGAAGACGGTGACCAGCACATTGACGGCGAAGAGCGCGCTGAGGCTGATCCGCCCGCCGGAGCCCGGGGTGCGCGTGTACTGCCACCCCCAATGAGCGCCGGCCCACAGGAGATTAAAGCCGGTTTGGATGGCGGTGTTGAAGTCGGCCTTGGCTCCTTTGAGTTCCGCCGCCGCCCAACTGAAATACAACGGCACGATTCCCCAAACCAATTCGGTATGCTGAAAGGGCTTGCGAATCAGCTCCCAAAAAATAGCGGCGTAGTGTTCGTGCACTGCGCCAATCCTGATTTGTTCCGCCCACCGTTGACAAGCCGCGGTTGCCGGGCGGTTGCAAGGAAATCTCCCGGCGTTTTCCTTCGCGGTTCTGGTTTGAACCAGGCCGGTCCGATGCGGACCCGTACGCGCGGACCGATTCGGGCGCCGGTTTTTCTGCCCGGGGCGATTGGGGGCGGAACCGAGTGGCCTGGAAGAGCATCGGTGTGGCGCGCCTTTGGGTTGATGTGAGGGCTAACCATAAATTGCTGTCGATGGCCTGATTTTAGCTAAGCGAAGTCTGCAACCATTCCAATTATGAAAAACTATCTGCCATTGATTCAGACGCTGGGCCGCGCGGTCGCGGGTGCTGCCATTCTCGGCCTGGCCGCGACGGCCTCAGGTTCCGTAGTTCTCAATCTGCCGCAATCGACGGCGTTTGGGATTCTCGGGCATTCCTGCGGCGGGATTCAGGAGCAATCCTATGCCTCCGGATTTGATGCCGTTACGGGCTACCCCTTCGGCAACGTCTACATGCAAACTCGCTGTGGAGGAAGCGGCCGCGGGGGAGGCTACAAGACAACGACTTACTCGGCGTGGGCGGCGGTGATGTGGGACTTTTCCGGGAAAGTTCTGGCAGCCACTCGCCTGACAACGGCGCCGGGAGTGAACGGCTCGCTCACGGTCTCGGACGCGTTCGGAGACAGCCTCTCGAATAGCGGCGGGCTCGCATACCTCGCCGTGCCCGTGCCATCCGCCCCGGCAGACGTGGCCGCGGTCCAGGCCGGAGACCAGTTTCAAGTATCCTGGACTGCGCTCGGAGTGAATCCCGAAGCGGTGACGTCATCAACGTTGGTGGCAACACCCGTTTCCTCGCCTGCGTCCATCGTCACGGCCGTAGTCAGTGGTCCGGCGGAGAATGGGTTGCTCGGGCCTCTGCAGCCTTTGACCACGTATGAGATCACCGTCGTAAACACGACGATTGCCGGATCAGGCCCGGCCTCGGCCCCGATCACGGTCACGACAGAGGCGGCGTCGGTTGCTCCGTCCGCTCCAACCGGTGTTGCGGCACGTTGGGGGGCCCAGTACGCGACCACGGCGGTGCTGCTTGCCACTTGGAACGCGGCGGTCCCGGGCGATAGTCCGATCGACCAGTACGAAGTGACGATCACGGGCAGCGACGGTGGTGGCACTTTGGATCAAACCGTCTCCGGCGCCACCTTAAGCACGAGCTTCACGGTTGATTTCATTCCGGATTGGTCCGTGCAGGTGCGGGCTCATAACGCGGTGGGTTGGGGTCCGTGGTCGGCTTCGTCCACGTTGGGAGGCCTGTGACCGTCAGAGTGTTCTGGACCAGTTCTGGTCCGAGCGGGACCAGTTCTGGTCCGCCGCACTCCGCGTCGGACGGAGCGGGGTTTTTGGGCAAATGGTGCAACTCGGACCGCTGGGACGTGTCGGACCGATCACCTTAAATTAAAACATTTTACTTTGACCCGGGGAATAGAGCTGATTTACCTAAGCTGGCATCAGCAGTGCTAACGAAGCAACTGCAACTGAGAAGCCGCGCTTGATGGATTTTGTCATCCTGCCTCGTTCCGTTCGAGCCGCGCCAACCGGAAAGGTCTTTGGGCGCGGCTTCCAGCTGCCCTGGAGAGCCGCATTTTACCCCGTCGGTCTGGCCATTGCCCTCCTTCTGTCAGGGTGGACCAGTCTGGGGGCGGCGCCCGGCTTTGCTGACGACATTCAATCGGCCGGGGAGATTAGCGGAGCCAGTGGTGAGATCATCGGCAGCAACGCGGACGCCACGTTGCAAAATCTGGAGCCGCTCCACGCTGGGCGCACCGGGCGGCCGGGCGGGCATTCCGTGTGGGTGCTCTGGCAAGCTCCGACCAATGGGCTGGCAAGCTTCAGCGTGGCCGCGAGCTCCTTTGATGCGGTGGTGGCGGCCTACGCCTACGAGGCCGCCTTGGAAGGCGGGTCCAACGATCCTCCGAACCCGGACAATCCCTTCGACGGGCTTGAGGCGGTCAGCCGTTCCTACACCGGGCCAACCAACGCGGTTCTGAATGCCGTCCAGTTTCCGGTTCGTGCGGGGGTAAAGTACCGGATCGCAGTCGATGGGCTGAATGGGGCGACTGGGACGGCCGTGCTGGATTGGAGTTTTGCGGGATCAGGCACCCTCCTGCCGTCGATCTCCGGAGTGCCAACGGACCGGGCGTTGCGCGAGGGAGACAGCCTGACGTTGAGCTTTCAGATTCAATCTGCCGAAAAGCCGGAGTTTCGCTGGTTTCGAGACGGCGTGCCAATTGATGACGGGGAAGGCCCGGTGCTGGCCATTCCGAGTCTCCGGAGGGATCAGGTGGGCAAATATCAACTGCGCGTGGATCTGGAGGATTTTGTCTTTTTTACCGACGCGGTGGAAATCCAGATCAACAGTGAAGGTGAAACGGCGTCGCTGGCGAGGGATGCGTTGCGGGATGCGTTGCTCTCGGGTTTTCCGAAGCCTTCGAGCGATATGCCGCTCGTTCGGCAGAGCCTGCGGGCGTTGTCCATTCCGGCGGGCGGAGTGGTGCGTGGATACAACGGTTCACAGATCTTCAACACCGTCACTGCCCGGCGAGATCCGGGCGAGCCGAACCACTGCGGAGTGGCGGGGGGCGCCTCGTATTGGTGGGCCTACCAGCCGCCGGCCGATGGACGAGTTTTTCTCGATACGGTCGGAAGCGGCTTTGATACGGTGCTGGCGGTTTATACTTACGATCCGCCTTTCCAGGGATACGCGTCGCTCATTTCGGTGGCGTGCGATGTGAACTCGGGGCCGAACGGCAAGAGCGCAGTCCAGTTTGTCGGGTTGCCCAGCCGAACCTACCTGATTGTGGTGGACGGAGTGAACGGAGCGCGGGGGCAGGTGCAGCTCAATTATCGCCTGGAGACCGGGACCTCCGCTACGACACCGCCCATGATAAACTCCCAGCCGGTCGACCAGACGGTCCTGGCGGGCAGCAGCGCGACCTTTCAAGTGGCCGCGACGGGAGATGGGACGCTCTCTTATCAATGGATCTTTAACGGTTCGCCCATGGCAGGGGAGACCAATTCCACGCTGGTGCTGACCCAGGTCGCACTTTTGGCGGCAGGCGGGTATTCGGTGAGCGTGAGCAACGCCGCCGGGCCAACGGTTAGTGCGGTGGCTCGGTTGACCGTGGTCAAACCGGCTGCACCGCCGACCATCCAAGCGGGACCGCAGTCTGTCACAGCCCAGGCTGGCAGCACGGCGACTTTCGCCGTCAGTGCCAGCGGGGATGGAGTGCTGGCGTATCAGTGGTTGTTCAATAGCGCGCCGCTTCCTGGAGAGACTAATTCAAATCTGGTGCTGACCAACGTCACCCTGGCTTCGGCCGGGGGTTACTCCGTTCGGGTCAGCAATACGGCCGGTGACGTGGTTAGTGGTGTGGCGCAACTCTCCGTCGCCAATCCGCCCGCGCCGCCGGCCATCCAAAGCGAGCCCCAATCCGTCACCGTTTTAGCGGGCGGCACAGCATCGTTTCAGGTCAGTGCGAGCGGCGATGGAGTGCTGACGTATCAGTGGTTGTTCAATAACGTGCCGATTCCTGGAAAGACTAATGCAGCCCTGTTGCTGACGAACGTGGCTTTTGGAGCCGCCGGAACTTACTCGGTGCAGGTGAGCAATTCGGCTGGAAAAGCGCTGAGCGCGCCAGCTCAGCTCACGGTTTTGAATCCGCCCACGCCCCCGTCCATTCAAACCGCCCCGCAGCCCCTGACGATCGAGGCGGGGCAAACCGCCACTTTTTCAGCTTCAGCGCAGGGGGATGCGCCGCTGGCCTGGCAGTGGTTTAAAAACGGCTCGCCTGTTTTTGGCGCGACCACGCCGGTTTATGCCATTCAGGCAGTCACGCTGGAGGACGCCGGGCTTTATAGCGTTTCGGCAAGCAACGCCGCTGGAACGGCCCAGAGCGCGGCGGCTGACTTGCGGGTGGTGCTGCCGCCCGCGCTGACCGCGGTGTCGCTCGGCAGTTCAATCAGCGTGACGGTGCCGACGGTCAGCACGCTCCGTTATGTGCTCGAAAGCGCGGAGCCGGCGGACCTGGTTCACTGGCGCGTGCTGGATATCGAGCAGGGGAATGGGGGAGCGCTCACCTTTCAAAGCATTCCGGCGAATCGAGCCGCGGTGCTTTTCCGCGTTCGTGTCGAATGAATCCCAATAATTCCGCTCCAGAGAGAGAACTGCCGTTTCGTTGTCTGATCGTCGAGGATGATCGGGCGTTTGCCCAAATGCTCGGCGATGTGGTGACGGGCGAAGGCGGCCGGCCGGCTTTTGCCGCCACGCTCCGGGAGGCGCGGGAAAGGCTGGCGGCGTCGGACTACGACATCATTGTCGTGGACAATCATTTGCCGGATGGGAAGGGCTTCGGGCTGTACAGCGAACTCGCAAGGGCGCGCCCTGGACAAACGGTCATCGCCATCACCGGCCTGCCGGACGTGGCCACCGCGGTTGAACTCACCCGGCAAGGGTTGTTTGATTATCTGTGCAAGCCGTTTACCGACGAGCAGTTTGCGGAATGCCTGCGCCGGGCGGCGGCTCGCCTGGCCACGAGCGAGGATGCGGCGGGCAACGTCGAGTTTATCGCGGTGAGCCCGGCGATGCGCGTGGTGCAGCAGGCTCTTTTGCAGGCGGCGCGGCATCCGGGAGCGACGGTCCTTCTCACCGGAGAGACCGGTTCGGGCAAGGATGTGGCGGCGCGGGCGCTGCATCGCATGACCTGTGGCGAAGACGGGAATTCGGCCCCGTTTGTGGCATTCAATTGCGCCTCGGTGCCGGCGGAAATGTTCGAAGGGGAGCTTTTTGGGAGCGAGCGCGGCGCCTACACCGGATCGGTGAAGACGCGGGAGGGCCTGGTGGGAGCGGCGAACAAAGGAACGCTCTTTTTCGATGAAATCGCGGAAGTGCCGCTGGCGCTGCAAGCGAAACTCCTGAGGTTTCTTGAGTCGGGCGAGTACCGGCCGCTCGGAAGTTCTGAGAGCCGGTTTTTCACGGGGCGGGTCGTGGCGGCGACGAATAAATCTCTCCGCGCAGAAGCGGCCAAAGGAAATTTTCGCGAAGATCTGCTCTACCGCCTGGACGTGGTCCGAATTGAAGTGCCGCCCCTGCGCGAGCGGCGGGAGGAGATTCCGGCCTTGGCCCGGAGTTTGCTGGAGCAGATTGGCCGCAAGTACCAAAGAAAAGCGCCTGAGGTCCGGCTGGCCGATTTGGATGCTCTTGCTCACTACAGTTTTCCGGGAAATGTGCGCGAGTTGCGCAATTTGCTCGAACGTTCCTTGCTGCGCACTCCGGTGGATGTGCAATGGCTAGCCTTGGATCATGTCTGGCTGGCGGAGACGCCAGGAAAAGAGGCGGCTCCCGCTCCGGTTCGTTCCACCGCGGAGGCCTCCGGGATTCCGCATCAACTGAGCCGCATGGAAGCCAACGAGTACGAACTGATTCGAAACGCTTTGATCGCGGCGAATGGGGGAATCCGGCGGGCGGCGGAGAGCCTCGGCATCTCGCATCAACTGATTCTGCGCCGGTTCCAAAAGTGGCCGGAACTGCGGCAGATTGGACGCAAGCAGGAATGAGCCTTCCCTCGGCCGGGCGCCATTGCCGGCTCCTGCTGATCCTTCTGATCGTTTGGGCCGGAATGCTCGCGCCGGTGAATGCCCAGACTCGGGTGGCGGGCTTCTCCGGGACCGCGGAGTATGCGCCGCACAGTTCGGACCAGTGGGCGCCGCTCCGGACGAACACAGTGTTTAGCGCGGGCGATCGAATCCGAACCGGACCGGACGGGCACGTCATTTTGCAGCTCTCGGATCGCAGTGTGATCCGGATGGATCGCTCTTCGCTGGTGGAACTCAAATCAGGCTCCACGCCGGAAAAAGGAGGTTTCTTGCTCCGCCTGGGCCGGGTCTTTTTCCTGAATCGCGAAAAGCCTTCGGACATCGAATTCGAGACGCCGCTGGTGACGGGGGCCATTCGGGGAACGGAATTTGTGCTGGCGACGGGAGAAGATCGGGCCGTGTCGCTGGCGTTACTGGAGGGGGAGGTCTCTCTCACCACGCCGCGCGAAAAGGTCGATCTGGCCTGCGGAGAGGAAGTCCAGATCGATGCTGAGGGCGGCGCGCGAAAATCGCCGCTGATCCTGGCGCAGAATGCCGTTCAGTGGGCGCTGTATTATCCGGTGGTGCTGAACCCTGATGATCTTCCGTCGATCCCCGACGCACTAAAACCGTCGGTGGCGGCATATAAGCAGGGTGATGTGCGGAGCGCGCTCCGGGAGTTGCCTTCGAATGCGCCGCCGGAGTACGCGGCTGCGGTTCAGTTGGCGGCTGGGGATTTCGACCAGGCCGGGAGATTGATCGAGGGCGTGCAGACCCGGGCGGCCGAGGCGCTGCGCGAATTGATCAGCGCGGTGAAGTTCCAGGAACTGCCCCGGACGAACGACTGCCAGACGAGCAGCGAGTGGCTGGCCAGATCGTACTATTGGCAATCACGATCCGAACTGCGGGCCGCGCTGGCGGCGGCCGAGCAGGCGGCGCGGATCGCTCCGGGGTTTGGGCCGGCGCAGGCGCGCCGGGCGGAGCTGTTATTTGCTTTCGGACGCCGGCAAGAGGCGATGGCCGGACTCGAGACTGCACTCGAGGCTTCGCCCCGGCTGGCGTCCGTCTACACTTTGCGGGGCTTTGGGCAGCTCGAGCAACTCCGGGTGAGGGAGGCGGAGGCGTCATTCGCCGAGGCGATCCGGCTTGATGAGCGGATCGGCAACGCCTGGCTGGGGCAGGCGTTGTGCCAGGAAAACTCCCGGCAGTACGACGAAGGCCGGCGGTCGTTGGAAGTGGCGGCGGCCCTCGAACCGCAGCGCTCAGTTTTACGCAGTTACCTGGGCAAAGCCTGGAGCGCGGCCAACGATCCGAAGCGCGCCGAAAAGGAGCTGGCCCTGGCCCGCAAACTCGACGCCAAAGATCCGACGCCGTTCTTTTACGCGGGGCTGCATCTGGACCAGGAGAACCGGTTCAACGAAGCGATCGCGGATCTGGAGCGATCCGCCGAACTGAATGACAACCGGAGTGTCTTTCGCTCGCGCCTGGGCCTGGACCAAGACCGCTCGGCGCGGAGCGCGGATCTGGCGGCGATCTATGAGGCGGTGGGCATGAGCGAGGTGAGCGAACGGACTTCCGCCCGGGCGGTGAGTGACGATTACGCGAACTTTGCCGGCCATCTGTTTCGGGCGCGCAGCCTCCAGCGGCAGGAGGACATCAACCGGGTGAATCTGCGCTACGAGTCGCCGCGGGAAAGTGAATTGCTCGTGGCGAACCTGCTGGCTCCTCCAGGGGCTGGAAATCTCTCGCAGGTCATTTCGCAGCAAGAGCATCTCCGCCTCTTTGACCAGCAGCTTTTCGGGTTTAGTTCGACCACGGAGTATCGGAGCAGCGGGGACTGGCTGCAATCCGGCAGCTTCTTTGGCCAGGCGGGCGGGTTCGGCTACGCGGTGGATGGCCAGTATCTGGGGCGCAACGGCGCCGGGCCGAATCAGCGCAGCGAAGAAACGGCCTTTTCCGTGCAGGCGAAGGAGCAGGTAACCGCGAGCGACAGCGTGTATCTGCAGGCGGGCTGGATGGAGAGAACCGCCGGTGACGGAGCGTTGCACTATGATCCAAACGAGATCGACCGCGGCCTGCACGTGCGGGAGACGCAAGCGCCTGTTCTCTATGCAGGCTGGCATCATGAATGGGCGCCAGGCAGCCATACCTTGCTGCTCGCGGGCCGGTTGGATGATGAGTTGAAGATCGAAGACCGCGCCCGGCCGTTGATTTTCGTGCGGCGGAATTTCGCCGGCGCCATCACGGATGTGGATTACGGTCAGGCCGCTTTTGACCTCAGCTCCCGGAGCCAGTTCACGCTCTACAATCTCGAACTGCAGCAAATCGTGGAGCGGGAGCAGCATACCTTGATCGCGGGGGCGCGATTCCAATCCGGGTCGTTCGATACGCAGTCCTTGCTGGCCGGTCCGGTGCCGCCGCCCTTGAGCAATCAGCGCACTTCGCCGGACCTGGAACGGATCTCAGCTTACGGCTATTACACCTGGCGGCCGCTGGCGGCGTTTAGTTTCACGGCCGGCCTGAGCTACGATCGCCTGACCTTTCCAGAGAATGTTGATCTCCCTCCACTGGCTTCGTCCGAACTGGAGAAAGACCGGGTTTCGCCGAAAGTGGGGCTGGCGTATGCGCCGTTCGAGGGGACCTGGCTGCGAGCCGCCTACACTCGCTCCTTGGGAGGCGTCTCGTTTGATAACAGCATCCGGCTGGAGCCCACCCAGGTCGCCGGATTTAACCAGACCTTTCGAAGTCTCGCTCCCGAGAGCGCGGCGGGGCTGATTCCGGGGGCAGGGCTTGAGAGCTGGGAAGCGGCCTGGGATCAAACTTTCCGAACGCACACCTACTTCGGGGTGGCGGCCGAGATGTTGCGCTCCGATGGCGAGCGGACGGTGGGCGCGGTGGCCAACTCCATTCCGGTGCCGGTGCCGGACACTCCGATTCAACTGAAGCAGGACCTGCGATTTGAGGAGCGGTCGCTGAGTTTCTATGCCAATCAACTGATCGGCCGGGAATGGTCCGTGGGCGGGCGCTATCGTTTGAGCGATGCCAAATTGGAAGGGCGTTTTCCCGGCATTCCTGCGAGCGCATTTGGCGCGGATCTCCTGGCGCAGGATCAGGAGGCGACCCTGCACCAGGGTGACCTGTTCGTGCTCTATAATCATCCTTCGGGGTTCTTCGGGGAGTGGGATTCGGCCTGGTTCGCCCAGAGTAATCGCGGGTACAACCCGGCGCGGCCCGGGGACGATTTCTGGCAGCATAATCTGTATGCGGGGTATCGCTTCCGTCGCCGGCGGGCCGAGATCCGCGTGGGCATCGAGAACCTGGCCGCTCGCGATTATCAGCTCAACCCGCTCAATTACTACCTGGAACTGCCGCGCGATCGGACGTTTGTGGCCCGGCTCAAACTGAACTTCTGAGAGCTCGCTTTCCGGCGCGCGCTGTTGCTACCATGTTGCGCAGATTGTCCCAGGAAACCCTTCGACGTCGATCGCGCCTCGCTCAACTGGCGGTGGGAACCATTCTGGCCGCAATGGCTGTCTGTCTGGCGTTTTTTCCCGCGTCGAACTTTCTGGTGCGCGCCAGCTACGATCTGTTGCATTGGCTGGCTCCCGGGGAGATCGCACGCGATTTCCCGGTGGCGATTGTTTACATCGATCTGCCGTCGCATATCCGTTTGAACCATGATCCCGCCCGGCCGTGGCCGCGCGCCTTGCATGCGGAGCTGGTGCGGCGGTTGAAAAGAGCGGGGGCGAAGGCGGTGGTGTTTGACGTTCTGTTCGCCGAACCTGGGGATGACCCCAAAGCGGATCACGATTTCGCCGAGGCCATTCGCGATGGCGGACGGGTGATTCTCGGCGCGGAGTGGAATCGGGGCGGGAGGCAGGATGCCGGAGGAAATGGCTACGACGAACGCAGCATCGTTTTGCCAGCGCCGGAATTGCGCGAGGCCGCGGCCGGGTACGGTTTCGTCTTTTCCAAGGTGCAGACCGACTTCGAGGTGCGGGAGTTGTTCCCGGGCTTTCTCGATCGCGATTTGCCCAGCCTGTCGTGGGCGGCCGCGCGGTTGCTGGGATTGGGGCCGGTGGAGCCGGGGCGTTGGATCCGCTACTACGGACCGCCCTTGTCCCTCCCGCACGTCAGCATTGCCGATGCCCTGGACCCAGCGGCGGCGCCCGCGGATTTTTTTCGCGACAAGGTCGTGTTCGTGGGGGCGCGGCCGGAGGCCGGGCGGTTTGACGAACGGCGCGACGAGTTGAGGAATCCGTTCTCGGCCCTGGCCCGGGGCGTTCTCTTCATGCCGGGAGTGGAGGTCCACGCCACCCAACTGGCCAATATCCTGCGGCGGGATGGATTGTGGCGTTTGCCGGCGGGCTGGGAGTCGCTGCTTCTGGCGGCCAGCGGATTCTTTTGGGGAGTGATCCTGCTCCGGCTTCGGCCGATCCCGGCGGGGCTGGCGGGCCTGGGCGCGGAAGCCGTCACGATTGCCGCGGCGACGCTGGCGTTCCGTGGATTCGGGCTCTGGATGCCGTGGCTGTTGATCAGCGTCGTGCAGATTCCAGGAGCCTGGCTCGCCTCCGTGGCGGTGCAGTCGGTCGAATGGTACGGGGAGCGGCGGCGGTACCTGGCGCGCATCCGGCAGCAGGCGGCGCTGATCGACCGGGCGCAGGATGCGATTGTGGTTTATACGCTGGCGGGCGATGTGCTTTTCCGAAATCCCAAAGCGGCGGAGCTGTTCGGCGGTTCGAATCCGGATATTTTATCCGAAGAGCTGAGATCGGCGCGGGAGGCGGCGCTGGAGCAAGGGGAGTGGACGGGCGAAATCATTCACGATCACCGCGTGCTGCACAGCCATTGGACCCTTTTGCGAGATGAGAAGGAGGCCCCGGCGCAGTTCCTTCTGGTGAACACGGACATTTCGGAGAAAAAGCGGCTGGAAGAGCAATTCGCGCGGGCGCAGCGGCTGGAAGGGCTCTGGGCCATGGCGGGCGGAATGGCGCATGACCTGAACAATGCGCTGGCCCCGGTGGTGATGGGCTTGCCACGCCTGCGCAAGAAGGCTGTGGATCAGGAGGAGCTGATCGACGTCATGCAGGACGCCGCCCGGCGCAGCGCGGAAATGGTGCAGCAGGTCCTGGCCACCGCCCGCAATCGCACGGTCGATCACACCTTGGTGAAGCCGTCCAGCCTCCTGCGTGAACTCGAGCAGGCGCTGGCCTTTCTGCTCCCGAAGAACATCTCCAGCTCTGTCCTCTGTCCGCCGGACGTTTGGGCTTTCACCGGAAACAAAACGCAGATTCATCAGGTGCTGCTCAATCTGTGCCTGAACGCGCGCGACGCCATGGCCGATGGCGGGGAATTGACAGTGGCAGTGGACAACGTGTCGGTGAACGCCGAGGCCGCGGCCAAAGTGCCGGGACTCGTGCCCGGGGACTACGTTCTGTTCATGGTCTCCGACACCGGGCGCGGCATACCGCCTGAACGGCTGCCCAAACTGTTTGAGCCATTTGCGACTTCCAAGGCGGAAGGGCGCGGGACCGGTCTTGGCCTTTTCACCAGTTTGCATGTGGTGCGGAGCCACCAGGGAGCGCTGCATGTGGAAAGCGAACCCGGAAATGGCACGACCTTTGAGATTTACCTGCCCAGAGCCGTGAAAGCGTAAGCAAATGGCCGCAGGAGGCGATGGATTTAGCCGCAAAGAGCGCAAGGTCCGCAAAGAATAAAAGAGTCGGTGACGAATCTGATATCAGCACGGGGGGACTGCTCCGGCTTTTGGCAGTTCCGGATCGGGAAGTAGGTCGGACGGCGCACTGTTAGGAAGGTTAAATCAAGCACTTACGCATGAAAATGTAGACAAATGACTGCAGGGGGTGATGGATTTGGCCGCAAAGAGCGCAAGGATCGCAGAGAATAGAAAGGGACCTGATGTTAAATCAACTACGGTAGGTAACCGAAAGAAATGCCCTCCTCGACTCGGCGGGCCGCTGGACGCCCGATCGCAACGGCCCGCCGAGGCCTGAGTTTTTAAAACCGCAAATTGTCAAAGAACCGACACCGGAAGACCGGCAAAATCACGGCAGACAACGCTCAAATACAACCTCCGAATAAGTTCAAAAAAGCCCGAATCAGGGGAGGGAAATGACCAAATACCAAATACCAAATTCGAAGTCCGAAGTCCGAAGTCCGAAGTCCGAAGTCCGAAGTCCGAAGTCCGAAGTCCGAGTTTTTGATTTGGCATTTTTGGGGACGTTGGGGGGAGGGGGGCTAAAATATCCTGAACGTTCATGAACCGTTCATGAACGGTGGAACGAAAATGCGAAGAATCATTTTCGGGCAAAGGTCTGAAGTCAGGCTTCGCTTTCATAGGCGTTCGGGTGAAGCTGCCGGGAAGAAAGGAACCATCGGCCATCGTTCCGGAGCGAACGATCGGGCTGCGTGCTTCCCGGGTTACGGGGAGGACCGGCTCAGACTGAAATCCCGAACGGCGGGGCTTTAGTGTGAATCGGATTCGCTTTTCACGGCAGTCTTACATGTTCTGGACTGTATCGTAGATGTAGGGGGCTGTCAATAAGATGTCTTTAAAGAATGCTCGCCGTGTTGCTTGCGTCGATCTGACAGGAGTCTGGGCGGAATCGAAAAGGGTTTTTTGCCGCGGATTGCCCGGAGCGTGGATAGCAAGTGATCTGAGATCAACGGGAACGGATGGGGAAAGGGAAAACAGGAGCCATCGGAAATCTCCAAACGAGGCTCTCGGGGCTCTGCAGGCAACCGGATTATGTTTGATGAAAGTGGATTTTTGGGAGTATTCTGACCCAGGCTCAAAATGTCTCTCCTCGATAGCTATACCGACTTGATTATCCGGAATAACGTTATCGGGCAGACCGATGACGGTGTGACCCCAAGAATCGACGCCATCGGCGTCTTTTTTACCGAATCGACTACCGACATTGTGGAGGGCGGGGCCGACCATTTCACGGATGTCATCGTCCGCCGAAACATCATCCGCGAGGTGAATCAGCCTCTGACCGTGACCACCGGCATTCTCGGCCTGCAGATGACGGCCTGCACTCATGCGGTTGTAGACTACTACAACATCATCGACAACTGCAGAAGCCCTGATGTGTTCTATTACAACGGTGTCGACCAATCACTCTCCGCCTTCAACAACAAGGATTCTGCCGGTAATATTCTGCTTCCTTGGAACCCCGGAGCCGCTCGATATTTTCAGGCAAAAAACCAACTTCAGCCCCAGGCCGATTACGGTTTGCTTGCGCTCACTGGGAGAAGGGCTAAATGATAACTTGCCGATTAAGCCATCTTGCTTCCGCAATTTCCAACAGAACCGCTCGCATCTGTATCTTTGTTCTGTATCTACAACCCTTTATCACGATTGCTCCGGCCGACACTCTGGTGGTTCCCGGGGAGGCGGCTTCACGCTTCGGTGACACATATTCAGATCCGTTGTTTTTAGTGCGACCAAAGTTCTTTCAGGTCTATGGTGCGCAGGAGTTTGTGAGTGCGGGCGCTGGCCCTCTGCTGATCAGCGAGATGGCATTCCGGCTGGATCCTGCGGACGCTGGGAGTCTGAATGTCATTCTGCCGAGCCTCTCCATTCGCGCCACCACCTACGCCGGAGCAATCAGCACCGTAAGCATGGCTACAATGACTTCTCTAAATTATACGACCGTGCTTGAAACATCCAATCTACCGTTGCGGGCAAAGCCAACAGTTCCGAGTAATTTTGCTATTGTATTAAGGTTTGGAACACCCTACATTTACTATCCTGAAAATGGAGAGCTGGTCCTAGAGTTTAATGCTGGCTTGGCCGGAGGATTTATTCAATCGATTGATGCTCAGCATTCCACTGACGGAGTTGTTCTTCGGACTGATGGGGGCCTGCATCCAGTAATCGATCCGATCATAGCGGTAACTCAATTTACCTATAGTACCATTCCCGAACCCGTTCCCTCTGCTATCGCTTTCCTTGGAAGCGGAATCTTCGCATTAGCTTCTTTGACATATGGAAAAGATTTTAAATGCCGGTAGATGGGGTCATTTTCTTTGCTTCCACTCTGGCCGGATGGACGTTTGGTAACCATGAGCGCTTCTCAGCTTAGTTGGCTATTGTCGACCTTTGGTATCGGATTGATCTGCGTGACGATTATTGTCGGTCCCTGTTTCTTGAAGCCAAAATGCGGGAGGTATACGGTTTTCAGTTTTGTTATCGGAATTTTTTGGTGTGTATATGCCGCTTTAGCTATGCTCGTCAACGACAAGGTCGGCACTGATGTGCCTGGTATTGGTTACTTGGTTGAAGGGTTTTTGGCATGGCTCGTCGGCTCTGCGGTGTTTTTGTGCAGAATCACCTTTGGGAGAATGCGATCGTCGAAGCGCGCCGATCACAAGCCTTCTGGTGGAGGATCACCGGGGGATTCAGCTTCCCACTGGACCGCCAAGAGTAGTGGGCTAGAATGAAAGCGAATGAACCGATGTGTGGGTTGACCCCGAAACTGTCAAAGGTAAGGAAGGGCTTGCGCGTGAGGTCCAACAACGTTCATCCTGAAGTTCGCCGTTCGGTCCTGAAGTTTACCCGATGGCTCAGAACAATTTACGATTTCCCTATCCGTCTGCCAATTTACCTGTCGACAGCGGAAATGATAGTCACCAGCGACAAGTTGGGTGTCTCAGCTTCGTTTTTTGCTCCGGTGGATAAAACTACGGAGCCGTTCATTCGCGTTGCTACGGGTGATTTTCTTAAAAGGAGAAAAATCTACGGACGGGACAATGCGATGGCAGCTATTCTATGCTCGATTGCACATGAGATTGCTCACTACAATCAATGGCTATTTGACCGTGAGTTCAGCGAGAAGGAAGCGAACAAAACGGCCAGGCAGATACTGGGTTCTTATTCAGGGATCGTCTTGCATCCTTAAATTACTCCGCAAAGGGGTGGGGCATTAACACATTTTACCGAGTTTCAGGATTGATCTGGCATGCCCAGAAAGATCCGAGTTGAGTATCCGGGAGCGATTTACCATGTGATGAGCCGAGGGGATCGGCGGGAGGATATTTGCTTGGACGACGTTGATCGGCAGGACTTGCTGAAGACGGTTGCTGAGGCGTGCCTCAAGGCGGATTTTCTCATTCATGCCTACTGCCTCATGTCGAACCACTTCCACCTCGTGCTCGAAACGCCCAATGCAAATCTGGTGGGGTTTGTCGAGAGGTTTAAGGTTTTGCCCGGAGTGGCGGCCTGTCAGTTGGAGATTCAGATTTGAGAATGAGTAAGCGACGCATCTCTGCCCTTCGCAACGAAGGCGCTGGAAAAGGACCGCACGCGCCGCTACGAAACCGCCAAGGGCCTTGGCGCTGGACATCGACCGCCATCAGGGCAGTGAACTGGTTGAGGCGCGTCCACCGATTCAATTTCGAGCGCCTCGTCTGTCCAGTTTGAACCTTGTTCGCGCTTCCGGCTTTTCATCGCTGGGTGTGTTCGTGTCTTGGGCTGGCGCGGTATCAGCGGCTGTTTCTGGCGAGATGAAGCGTAATGCGTTCCTCGGTCCGATCGGGCGGGCCAAAGCCGTTGGCGATTTCCTTCACCCTCAGCCAGGTGAGGTCGACGGTGTTCGGGGTGACGCTGACCGAGAGGCCTTTATCGTTCGGATTGACGGAATAGCCTTGGAAATAGGAAACGCTTTGATCCAAGGTGAATTCTTCGGGCTTCGGGCACGGGTTGGCCGGCGGACGCGGGCTGGTGCATTCGTAGGTGGTGCGGTGGGTGAAAGTGTATGGATGCCGATAGTCGCTCGAGGCGCTCTCCCCTTCGATCCCCAGCCCATCGAACGCGCCCGCAGTCAGGGTCAAGTGGATAATTCCTTTGCCCGGCGCGCTATCCGAAGTGCTTTCGGTGTCCTTGCTCGTCGCGATCACGTCCGCTCCAACCGGGTAGATCTGGGTCTCAAGCTCGCGATGGCCAAACTGGATCCCGCCCTTGGTGTTCAGAATCCAGACGGTGGTTGGCTTGTTATCGACCACGAAGGAGGTCTCTTCGGCCAGGGTGGTGACGCGTCCGACGTAGACCTGGCGCGTCTCGTTGTCCCAAGCATAGTTGACGTTCCCGAGTTGGTCGCTGCCCTGGCGGCTCTGGATCCGGGTCAGGACGATTGTGCCCTGCCAATTGGCAAAGCACGGCCCGTCGGTCAGCCTCTGGCGAATCTGGTCGTCCGACCCGAGATCACAACCCTGGGCGTCGGAGCTGTGGGAGACCAGGCGGGCATCATCCAGGAGGGAATCCAGGGCGGAGAGCAACGCCGAGCCCGACACGGTCGGTTCCTTCTCGCAGCGGTCAAGGAGAGCATGGGCACAGGCGCACCGCACACGAGGAACGACGCGCTGCAGGATTTGATCGTAAGGGTTGTTGGCGCTCGTGCCGCCCGTTTGGCCGGACCAGAGCCGGCTCAGACGTTCCAGTTCCCCGACGACCACTGCCTGGCCGACGGCGCAGTCGCTCCCCGCGAGCTCCTCGAAGGGCTGGACTGCCTCGCGATAAATCTCGTCGAGCATCTGAAGTTCGTTCGCCGCGCGCCGCTGGATCTCTTCCTGCGCGGTAATGGCGCCATTCTCCTGATCGCGGGCGGCGGCCCAGTTCCGCAGCGCGGCGCGATGTTCGGCGGCGGCCACGGCGGCCCGGGACCGGTCCCAGGAGCGATTGAAGCGGGCGGCTGGCTCCTTGCTAAAGCGGGCGACGCCGCCGCCGCTGAAATGGGTCAGGCGCAGGGTGATGGCGCGGGCCTCCGGCCGCGATTGGATGAGGTGAAAGCCGGAGCCATCGTCGGAAAACGAGTAAGCGAGCATATCCGCTGCGGGCAGGTCTCCTGGAAATTGAATGCGCAGCTCTGCTTCTCCCAGCAGTTGCAACCCCTCCGGGGAAAAGGCCACTGCGGCCCGATAGCCTTCGTTCTCGGGAAATTCGCCGATGTTCGTGATGAGCGTCAGGCCGACCGCGACAGGTTCAGTTACCAGATTCGAACCGGCGCGAAATTCGTAGAGCATTCCATCGGGCAGAGTGAGCGACATGCGCCCCCCTTCCTCGGGAGTGATCAGCGTCCCGGCGGTGTAATTCGTATCGAGCTGCGGAACCAGTTTCGGCGCCTCGGGCCCGAGCGTGGCGAGCGCGCGATAAAAGATTGATCCGGCGGGGCCGCTGTTCGTATGGCGGAATTCCACGGGCCCGCCCGGAGTTGATTGGCTCCCGATTTGGAACCATTGCGCCAGGTTGTAGGACCCTTGGAGCTCGACCTCGCCGGCGGCCGGACTCTCGACCGCCAGCCGCACGATGGGAGGACTCACCTCCTTCAAGGCAAGGAAAACCTGCTGGCTGAAAACCGGCACCGCTCCAAGAAGAAGCAACACGATCCGCGGCATCCACTGATTCATCATAACGTGGCACTTTTCATCTGGTGCGGAGGGACGGTACGAGAGGTTTCAGCCAAAAGGAAGCCTGCGTTCGCGAGAGGGGAAGGCTAAAGGGCGAAGGGGAGGGAAAAGGAAGGCTAAAGGATGAAGGCTCAAGGCTAAAGTGCTTCGGGTTCAGAACATGGGTTATCGGCTACTGGTTGGGGTGGGGCCAGAGATTGAACAGGAGGGAAGGGGCAAGGCTGAAGCAAATGCGAAGTGCGAGGTCCGAAGTGCGAAGTGGGAAATGAGAGCTTGGAGCAGGGCACAAAGGGTTATCAGTTGTTGGCTATCGGCTACCGGTTGTGGGCGACCAGAAATTTGAACAGGAGTTAACAGGGCGAACGGAGCGAAAGTCTGAAATGCGAAGGGCGAAGGGGGGGCTGTTGAGGTTCAGGGTTATCGGCTACCGGTTGAGGTGGGAACCAGAGATTGAACAGGAGGTAACGGAGTTGTTCTCTGGCTTGTAAATGATTTTTT
>CAZMKE010000061.1:0-22446 GCA_964566945.1 uncultured Verrucomicrobiota bacterium
GAATCCCACTTTCAAACCGGCGGAATCACACCACTTTCATTCCGCCGCTGACAGACGCCGTTGTTGAGGGCGTTGTCTTCGAGTATTTCGGATTTCCTGCGATTTTTACGAGCGAGCAGTTGGTGGAGAAGGTGAAACAGCGATTCCATGAAGTCGGCACGTATCGCTACGGGCATACACACGAAGACCTAAACGTCTCCATACTCAGGCTCAACGAGATGGGATTTCTCGACAAAGTGTCGCCAACAAAGTGGCGGTTGAGCAAAGAGCCTCTGCGAAGGCATTTTTCTTACTAAGCGCCGCCTGATGGGCGAGAAAGACATTTTCGATGGAAAGCCTCACCAAAACTCTGGTAGCAACATGGGGGCTCTTTGTTGGAAGCGTCGAAAATCGCGTCACGCTCGCGCAGGGCGCACTTTGACGAGCCGGGCGCGGTGAGAGCATGGGGGAAATAAAAAACCCGCCCCAAATGCTGAGGCGGGCTATCGCGATACCCCCGAACGGGCCGGGATGGCTTATCCTTTCTCCGCTCAACCGGAATACATACGTTTTACATACGGTTTTCATCGACCAAGGGAAACTGAGAGCGCGGGAAACCCTTAATGTTGTTGAGTTTATTTGAAGGTGGCGGAGAGAGAGGGATTCGAACCCTCGGTACCAGTTTACCCGGTACAACGGTTTAGCAAACCGTCGCTTTAGACCACTCAGCCATCTCTCCCTGGCGACTGCCGTGCCGCGGTGCGCCGAAATAAAAAGAATGGTGCGCGATAGAGGTTTCGAACCTCTGACCCCTACCGTGTCAAGGTAGTGCTCTACCACTGAGCTAACCGCGCACTCTTGGCGGGCTTTACAGTGCGTAACGAAGTCCGGTTTTGCAAGTGGCTTTTGAGATTTTTCCGCCAGGCTCTTTCCGGTCTCAATCGCGGGGGGGTGTTTGTGGACAGGCGCTTGCAGCGGAAGGCGGGCCTCTCTCGGATTTCGCTTGTCTTGGCCGGGGTTTTGTTTTCTAAACACCCGATGCCAGAGTGGTTTGACGTCCTGATTTTGTCCCTGATCGAGGGGATTACCGAGTTCCTGCCGATCTCGTCTACCGGTCACATGTTGCTGGCCCAAAACTGGCTGGCGCACAAACAGGGGGAGCTTTTCCTCGCGGTGGTCCAGAGTGGCGCTGTTCTGGCCGTGATGGCCGTCTTTACCCAGCGCGTGAAGGATATGCTGGTGGGCTGGCGCAACCCGGAGACTCAACAATTCATCGGCAAGCTCGCAGCGGCATTTCTGCTAACGGCGGCCGGCGGGTTGATCTTGAAAAAGATGCACTTTCACCTCGAGAAGAATCCGGCCCCTATCGCCTGGGCGACGTTGATCGGCGGCATTCTCATCCTGGTGATCGAGCGGGCGATTCGTGGGAAACCGCCGCGCGAATCGGTCACCTGGCCCGTGGCGATCGCCATCGGTGTCGCGCAATTGATCGCGGTTATTTTTCCAGGATCATCCCGTTCAGGCACCACCATCTTAATGGCGATGGCATTCGGCATCGCGCGCGGTCCGGCCACGGAGTTTTCATTTTTGCTCGGCATTCCGACGCTGCTGGCGGCCGGCGCCAGTGAGATCCTCTCCGCTTTGCGGCATCCGAACGCCGCCGAGCCGGCCAACTGGGGATTGATCGGGTTCGGAACGCTGGTCGCTGCCATCACCGCGTTTATCGTGGTGAAGTGGATCCTCCGCTACGTGCAGTCTCACACCTACAATCCTTTCGGGTGGTACCGGATCGCCGTCGGCGTCCTAATCCTGGCCCTCTTGCGATAGAAACGGGCGCTGCCCGGCGACCCGGGCCGCCGCACTGGCCTCGCGCCAGTCAACACCAAGTCACCACCCCAAGGGGGATTGACCATTTTCCCAGAGCCGCGCAGATTTTAATTATGCAGCGCGACTCTCGCCGACACGCTTTCACACTCATTGAACTGCTGGTGGTGATCGCCATCATCGCCATTCTGGCCGGGATGCTGCTGCCCGCGCTGGCTCGCGCCAAACAGAAGGCGCGCAGCATGTCCTGCCTGAATAACAGCCGCCAGATCGGACTCTCGTTCCTGGTTTACGCGGATGACTTCAACCAGACCTTCCCGGATCTCTACACGAAAGCGTGGGCCGGCACGGATGTGGAGCAAGGAGGACTCTGGTATTTTCAGGTGCTTTCGCAGGGGAAATATCTCACGGCCAACACGATTTCGAACAATGTCTGGCGCTGCCCGGAAGTTCAGCCGAAGGATATTTCGACGGTGTTCGGCGCGCGCTGGGAAGGGTACGGCCCGGTGGAAAGCACGGTCATCCGATATGCCTACGCCAGCCCGGGAGGAGTAAATCACCTCGGGAGCCGGAAGACGACTGACCTGCGGCGCGCCAGCCAGATCTGGCTGATGGGAGACACGGGGGTGCCAAAGAATCCAAGCAAAGTGCCGCAAAGCGGATACATGACCGAGATTGTGACTTTTCCTCCTGATCCCGCGGGCGGATGGACGGTCTACACGCCGCAAAAACAGCCAGGCTGCCGCCACGGGGGCAAAGCGGTCATGACGTTTTGCGATGGGCACGTCGAGTCGTGGCGTTATGGCGACTTGCGAAGCAATAAGTTCAATATCTTCGCGACGAACAACGATCTCTGATTTCCTCGCAAGACGCGCGAACGCCATTGCCGTTGAAATTCATCCTCGCGGAGAGCTTCCGTTCGAGCGGGGCATTGCACATTTTGCGGGCCCCCGGGGCGCGAAATGTCCAGCTGGTTCAGCAACGAGAGATTGCCGTCGAACGCTATTTCGCCTAGAGTTTAAATAGTCGCTTCAGCGGTGGATCGATCGCAGCCATCACCTGCTCTTGCCTATGAACGGTGACCCTGAAAAAGCTCCGGCTTCCTTCCTACAGGAATTCAACTCCTCCGAATTGCTCAACCTGCTCGCCGACGGAGCGTATATCACGGATACGGACCGGCGGATTCTGCTCTGGAATGACGCGGCCCAGAAGATCACCGGCTGGTCCGCCGGGGAAGTGGTCGGCAAACACTGCCGCGACAACATTCTGGTGCATGTGGATAAGGACGGCCATTCGCTCTGCGGCGAGGAACATTGCCCGTTGCATCGGAGCATGGTAACGGGGAATCCCAGCGGCGAGCCCATGCTCGTCTTCGCGCAGCACCGCCGCGGCTCGCGCATTCCGGTGGAGGTGACGGTCGCGCCAATTCGGAACCACGCGGGCCAGGTGATCGGCGGGATCGAAGTGTTTCGGGATCTGACTGAATCAGTGCGGGACCAACTCCAGGCCAAGGAAATCCAGGACATGTCGATCAAGTCCGAGTTGCCGCAGGATGATCGCGTAAGTTTTGAGGTTTGCTATCAGCCGCGAGAGATCGTCGGCGGGGATTTCTTTCGCATTGAGCCCGTGGGAAAAGATGACTACGCCATCCTCGTAGCGGATATGCGAGGCCACGGCGTGGCTGCGGCCCTCTACACCATGTGCCTTCGGTCTCTGTGGAATGAGCACGCAGCGGAGTTGAACTCGCCCCTCCATCTCATCGGAATCATGAACGAACGATTTCACGCGCTGGTGCGCGATTCCGGGTTCTTCGGCACCGCTGTGCTCGCGCTCTACTCCGCGGCGACCGGGAGCCTGCGCCTGGTGCGCGCCGGCCACCCGGCACCCCTGCTCTTCCGCGGCAGCGGATCGGTGGAGGAAATCGGATCCGTCCATCCGGCTCTCGGCCTGCGAAGTAACATCACCTATCGGGAAACCGCCGCCACGCTCGCTCCGGGCGAAGCCCTGCTCTTCTATACGGACGGCGCGATCGAAGTCTTTGACCGGGAAGATCACGAACTCGGCAAAGAGGGGCTGCAACAGCTTGTCCGGCAGCAAACCGGCCCCGCCCCACTTGCCGGGTTTCACCTGGCGGAGTTGGAGGCCCAACTCCTCAAATACAGCGCCGACATCCATCTCTCGGACGATCTCACCCTGCTGAAACTCAGCCGCCTGCGCTAGCACGCGCGCATTTCGAGGGATTACCGATTGGGCGAACCGGGAGGAGGCCTGACCGAAGCCGAGGCGGAGGTTTTTCCAGGCAAAGCTCCAGCAGGACGGATCAGAACGGGACCGCGGAGAGCGCACGCCTCGATCTGAAATTACGCGGGGAATTGCCTCGATTTTTTGGTGCCGATGGAGGGGGTCGAACCCACACACTCTCGCGAGTACTAGATTTTGAGTCTAGCGCGTCTGCCAATTCCGCCACATCGGCGCCTGCCGCATCATCAAGCTGGCTTGACGATGGTTAGGCCTGTTTCAGGCGCGGCAAAGTTAGTGCATTGCGGAGGGAGGGTCAAGGCAACGTCTCTTTTTCCGTGGCTCCGGGCGCGGGCCAGACTAAATTGGGCGGGTGAACGAGACTCGACGGGGATTGCTGATCTTCATAGCCGCGCTGGTGACCATCTGGCTGTGGGCGCCCCTTTCCAGCAATGCCACCCGCGACGCCTCCGGCCTGATCACCACGGAGACCTATTTCGGCCCGTTCCATTACCTGACGCTGCACACAGAGCTGAAGGAGCCCAATTACACCATGGAACGCCGCCTGGATACGGCCCGACTGGCGGTCACGGCGCTGATCAGCGCCGCTCTGTGGACGGTGGTGATCTTGAAAGTGCGGACCGGCCCGATCACTCCACCTGACCCAGAAAACTGATCGGCGCGATGCGCAACAACTGGCAGCACGGTTTGCCAAGCTGCCGGGATTTTTCCAGGTCCACCCGCAGATCGACGCTCCAGTCGTTGTGGGCGTCGGGATCGACGATGGTCTGCTGCACAAGCCATCCCGCCTTGCCCTCCTCCGGCTTGACGTAGGTGTGGCGGACGTTCCGGGCCTCATTATCGAGGGAGATGCGTTCGTGGTTCTTCAGATAGGCCAGGACCAGGCGCTCCAGCTTGGGGCCGGTCCACGGCTCGCCATTTTCATCGTTCAAGGTATCGAGGTTCTCCAGCGAAGCCTCGAAATCCCGGAAAGCCAACCCCCGAAGGATCGAGAACAACTCGGCGCGGATCAGATTCGTGAAATTGCGCTTGTTGGTGGTGATGTCTTCGGGCTGCGAGCGGACGGGCCGAGCTTCGTCGACTTCCGCGGCCACCCAGTTCGGGTCGCGCATCCGCTCCCATTCGTCCAGCAGGCTGGAATCGACCTGGCGGATGGTGGTTCGCAGGAAAAGCTCGATCTCTTCAATGGCATCGTTCTTGGCCGCCGACGGCACAGTATGATCCAGGACTTTGTAGACGCTCATGAGGTAGCGCAGGAGCACTCCCTCGGTCTTTTGCAGCTCATATTCCCGAATGTAGTCCGAAAAGGTAAAATAGGTTTCGATCATTTCCCGGACGATGCTCTTGGGCCGAATGTTTTCCTGCCCCACCCACGGGTGCCGGGCGGTGAATTGATTGAAAGTGCCGTAAATGAATTCCCGATTGGGTTTGGGATATTCGAGATCATCGAGCTGGAGCATCCTCTCCTCAAAAGGAACGCCCTCCATTTTCAACTGGGCAATCTTCTCGCGCTTCACCCGGTCGAGCTGGCGGCGGAGAATCACGTCCGGATTTTCCACGATGGACTCCACCAGGGTCAGCACGTCCAGATGATAATTGGGCGAAGGCCCGCTCGGTTGAGGCGGTTTCTCCGAACCAGCATCGGGCGGCGCCGTCTCCACCTTCCCATCGGCCAGCGCGCTCCCTTCGAGAGCCGGAGCCGGCGCCGGGTTCAAAAGCTGAGCGCCGATTTCGGAATTCAGCAGCTTGATGGTGTCGACGAGATAGAGAGACAACGTCTCATCGAGTGAAAAATCCTCCTGCAACTCGACGTTCACGCGGATGCCCTCGCGCGTAATTTCGACGATTTTGCGGTCCAGCAGCGCGCGGAACAGCTCCCAGGCGCGGCGGCGGAGCGCGGGCTTCACGTGGGCGGGCTCATGGCAATCGCGAATCAAGCGCTGCATGGCACGGCAGCCATCGTCATCGGGGCGGCTCAGCACATTGAGCAACATGCCGTGGGTGACCTGAAACCGGGAGACCAGGGCCTCCGGCGCGGAATTCACGAGGCGGAAGAATGTCTCCTTGCTCCAGCCGACGAAACCCTCGGGCGCCTTTTTTCTGACAATCTTCTTCGCCTTTTTCTCGTCCCCGGCGGCCTTCCGTTCCAGACGGGCATTTTCGATGACATGTTCCGGAGCTTGCGCCACCACCCAGCCGTAATCGTCAAAGCCCTTGCGGCCCGCCCGCCCCGAGACCTGGTGGAAATCGCGCGCGGTCAGGATGCCCACTTTTTCCCCGTTGAACTTGGACAGCCGCGTGAAGAGCACGGTGCGAATGGGCACGTTGACTCCCACCCCCAAAGTATCCGTGCCGCAAATGATTTTCAGGAATCCCTTCTGCGCCAGGCCTTCGACGAGAATGCGATACTTCGGGAGCAGGCCGGCGTGGTGCAAACCAATGCCGTGCCGGAGGAACTTCTTCAGATCCGGGCCGTACGGACTGTTGAACTTGAAGCCCTCCAGAGCCGAGCCCAAAGCCGCCTTTTCCTCTCGGGTGCAGAAGTTCTGGCTCATGAGGTTCTGCGCCGTGTCCGCGCACTCGAGCTGAGTGAAATGGACGATGTAGACCGGCGCGCGCTTTTCGGCGACCAGCTTTTCCACGGTATGCTCGAGCGGCATCTCGTCATACTCAAACTCCAGCGGCACCGGCCGCTGGCCGGCCTTGACCACCGTCGTGTCGAAGCCGTTCAGGCGGGTCAACTCCTTCTCAAAAAACGAGGTGTCCCCCAGCGTGGCGGACATCAGCAAAAACCGCGTCTTGGCCAAGGCGAGCAGCGGAACTTGCCAGGCCACTCCACGTTCCTTGTCGGAATAGTAGTGAAACTCATCCATGACCACGTCATGCACGCGGGCTTTGGCCCCGTCCCGCAACGCCATGTTGGCGAGAATTTCGGCGGTGCAGCAGAGGATCGGGGCATCGTGGTTCACAGTGGCATCCCCGGTGGCCATGCCCACCCGATCCGGCCCGAAGTCCCTGCAAAGCGCCAGGAACTTCTCGTTGACCAGCGCCTTGATCGGGCAAGTGTAGATCGAGCGCAGACCGCGGGCGAGCGATTGAAAATGAAGGAAAGTCGCCACCAGAGATTTGCCGGAGCCGGTCGGCGTGTTGAGGATGACGTTGTGATCCTCCAGCAACTCGAGGATCGCCTCCTCTTGCGTGCCGTACGGAACGAGCCCCTTCTCTTCGACATAGCTCAGGAAGGCATTCAGGATTTCGTCGGACGAAGGTTTCTGACTGCTGGGCAGTCGGCGATAAAGAGGAAAATCCACAGAGCTGTTTCGGGGAAACGTTAAAGGGCGCCCGCGCTCACGCGCAAGAGGTTTGAACAAGCCGGCCCGAGGCGCGCGACTCTACGCAGCCTGATCGACCAATCGCCCATTGGGGCTGTCCACCGGCCCGATCGATTCGTGGCCGGGGCCGTGTGGCCGGGGTTTGCCGATCAGGGCGTAGAATTCGTCACCAGAAAGGGTCTCACGCTTCAGAAGTTCTTTCGCCACCAGTTCGAGGTGATTTCGCTCGCTGGCGAGAATATCCTTCGCCTCGGCATAGGAGGCGTCGAGCAGCTTCTTCACCTCTTCGTCAATTTCCCGGGCGGTGGTTTCGCTGGAATCGCGCTGGAGCTGGCCATCCATGCCGGCCAGATAGCTGTTCTGGCGCTGGGCCACCCGAGCCAGCCCAATCCGGTCATTCATCCCGTAGACGCAGACCATTTGCCGGGCCAGGGCGGTCGCCCTCTCCAGATCATTCTCGGCGCCGGTGCTCACTTCAGCGAAGACAATCTCTTCGGCGGCGCGGCCACCCAGCAAACCACGAATGCGGTCGAGCAGTTCGGGACGAGTCGCGAGGAATTGCTGGTCGACCGGCAATTGCATGGTGTAGCCGAGAGCGGCGCGGCCACGCGGCACGATGCTGATCTTGTGCACCGGATCGGCATGGGCGCTGCCCGCCGCAACCAGGGCGTGACCGACTTCGTGATAGGCCACGCGGCGCTTCTCCACTTCATTCAGGCGGCGGCTTTTCCGCTCGGGCCCCGCGACCACCTTTTCGATCGCCTCCTCGAGATCTCCCTGCGAAATATCCCGAGCCCTGCGGCGGGCGGCCAGCAGAGCGGCCTCATTCATGGTATTGGCCAGATCCGCTCCGGAGAAACCAGGGGTGGCCTGGGCGATGCGGCGCAGATTAACCCCAGCCGCCAACGGTTTGCCTTTGGAGTGGACCTTCAGGATCGCTTCGCGCCCCTCGACATCGGGCGCGTCGACAATCACCTGCCGGTCAAACCGGCCCGGGCGCAATAAAGCGCGATCGAGCACCTCGGGGCGGTTGGTCGCGGCGAGCAGGATCACTCCCTTATTCGCCTCGAAACCATCCATCTCCACGAGCAACTGGTTCAGCGTCTGTTCGCGCTCATCGTTCACCGCCCCCATTTGAACGCCCCGCTGCCGCCCGATCGCGTCGAGTTCATCAATGAAAACGATGCAGGGCGCGCTGGCTTTCGCTTGCTCGAAAAGATCGCGGACTCGGGCGGCCCCGACGCCGACGAACATCTCCACAAAATCGCTGCCGCTCAGAGAGAAGAACTTTACTTCCGCTTCGCCCGCCACCGCGCGCGCAAGCAGCGTCTTCCCCGTGCCGGGCGGTCCCACCAAAAGCACGCCCTTGGGGATCTTGGCCCCCACCGCCACGTAGCGATCCGGGTTCTTCAGAAAATCCACCACTTCCTGCAGTTCGAACTTGGCCTCGTCACAGCCCGCCACGTCTTCAAAAGTGACTCCGGTATTTTTATCGACCAGAATCCGGGCCTTGTTCTTGCCCACGTTGAGAATGGACTGAGCGCCAGCGCCCATCCGGCGCGACAAAAAGCTCCAGAGCAGAAACATGACTCCGAGCGGAAGGATCCAGGCGAAAATAAATTGCGACAGGATGCTGGGGCGGGTTCCCGCAAATGAAACGCCGGCCTCCTCCAACTGTTTAACCAGATCCGGGTCTTCAATGCGGACGGTACGAAACAAGAATGAGTTGGGGTCGATCTCCGGCCGAAACAAGGCGGAGATTCCTTTGGGCTTGGACTCCGCCACGGCCGGAGCGGCATTGGTCGAACCAGCCTTGACCACGATCTTGCCGTCGATCTGCTCGGGACCGATTCGGATCTCGGTCACTTCCCGCCGACGCACATGCTCCTTGAATTCGCTGTACGGAAGCGTTTTGACGGTATAGTTGGACAGCGCATCCTGCCAGACCCAGAGCAGGATCAGCATCAAAAGGATATGCCAAAGCGGGAGCTTAAAGCGCGAATCCATGCCGCCTGAGCCGTCGCGATCCGGTTTTCCCCGTTTTCCGGAGAAAGGCCATTTCTCCCCGTTCATGCTTGGAACCTAATCGCCGGGAGAGGAAAGAACAAGGGGAGCCGGGGGCCTTGCCGATGGGCTCTGCCAGGTTAAGCACGGAATCCGGCGCGAGCCAAACACCCCGGGGCCTTACCAACGCGGCTTGATCTGCCGCCCTTCGATCAGGCCGCGCCACGCGCCGGTCTCGCGGCCTTCCGTCTCCACGAACTCTTTGAAACGCTCCAGATCGCGCTCGACCGTTTGCGAGACAAATCCAAGCGCGCATCCCAGGCGCTCCAGCGCTCCCGCAGGACGATAGTTGATCTTCACCGAGACACGGGTGCGATTTTCCGCCACGCCTTCAAAATTCACCATGCCGGTGTTCAAATCGCCATTGGTGCTGCGCCAGGCGATGCGATGATCGGGGATTTGCTCAAAAATCTCCGCGTCCCACTCCACCACCCGGCCGGCAATATCCGCCCGCCAGTGCAATCGCTTTTCATCGAGTTGTTTGACCTCCTCAACCCCGGGCATGAAGCGGGGAAACTCCTCGAACTGAGTCCATTGGTTGTAGACCTTGCTGATAGGCGCCTCCACTTCAATCGCTTTTTCCACGTGCCTCATAACCACGCTCCTTCCCTAATTCAAATCTCTCTTTTCTGTCTGTCAAAAGTACATCGGATGATTCCTTCCGCCGCCTGAGTGCCTCAGCCGAGCGCGGAGACCTTGGGAAGTGCTCGTTTGGCGAGGAAGCACCCTGGGGAACCTTTTGATGACAAGCGTGTTCAAGAATCTCCCGGAACAATCCGATAGAGAGATCAACTCGGGATTGCGGACAGAAAGAAGCGAGCCTCCGGCTCGCAACCAAGCAACTAAGTGAAGGATCCGTTCATCGTTCGCGTGGCGCCAGACAAGGAACTGGAGCACTGGAAAGTCATTCCCGAAACCGGCAAAGCAACACCGCAAAAGGGATTGACGAAAAAGCAGGCCGTCAAGCTGGCTCGCAAACTGGTGGAACGGAAAGCCCGCCCCGCCATCGTCCTGGTTCACAAGACGCGCTACATCGTCGAGCGCTCGCTCCAGTTCGCTGGCTGAAATCTCCCGCCCTTCCCTGCTCCGCTGAAAAAGAACGACCCAGGCGGATTGGCCGACTCCGCTCGGCCGTCAGGTCAGGCGCCGAACAAATCCAGGATCGGCTTTCCGAGCCCGTCGCGAGTGACGTAGAAGGGACGTTTCTCGATCTCGAAAGCGTGGTTCGCCGGAATGCCAAGGGCGTGGAAAATCGTGGCATGCAAATCCTCGATCACCACCCGGTCCTTAACGGTTTTACACGGGCGCTCGTTGGCCGTTTCGCCATGGAGATGCCCCTTCTTGATCCCACCGCCGAACAGCAGGACGGATCCGGCATCGGTGAAATGGCGGTGCATGCCGTAATACTTCAGGTCATTAATGACGGTGGGAACCGGCACCTGATCCTTCACCGCCTTGTCCGGCTTCCCTTCGGTGAGCATGTCGCGGCTGAATTCGCTGGCCAGGACGATGAGAGTTCGATCGAGCAAGCCGCGCGCCTCGAGATCGCGCACCAACTGCGCGATTGGCGCATCCACCGTCTTCTTTAGGTCAGCCAGACGGGTGTGGCCATTCTCATGAGTGTCCCAGTGCAGGAATGGGACATATTCGGTGGTCACCTCAATGAAGCGGGCTCCGGCTTCGACGAGACGACGGGCGAGCAGGCAGCCCAGGCCAAAGCGGCCCGTATTGTACGTCTCGTAGCTCTCTTTTGGCTCCAGCCCAAGGTCGAACGCCTTCGCGGCCGGCGAACTGAGCAGCATATGGGCCTTGTCCATCGAGCGGACGAGAGACTCCTTCTGATAATCGCTGCCGAATTCACCCACCGGACTTTGCGCCAGCATCTTGCGATAAAACTTGTCCCGGCTTTCAAAACGCGCAGGGCTCATGCCGGAGGGCGGGCGCACCGCTTCCACAGCCTGCTCCGGGTTCGAAACGACGAAGGGGCCATATTCGCTTCCGTAAAAGCCGGCGCTGTGGAAGGCCTTGAGCTCTTCCCCCTCGCCGACGTCAAAACGCTGGCCGATATCGATGAAAGCCGGCACGGCGGGATTCAGAGGCCCGAGCATGCGCGAAACGATCGCCCCGATGTGCGGCGCCGCCACAGTTTGCGGCGGAGCGTAGCCGGTGTGCCATTGATACTGGTGCCGCGAATGGAGGATAAAACCGAGATCACCGGCGGTGTAGCTGCGAATCAGGCTGCCGCGATCCATCACAGCCGCGATCTTTTCCAGGCCTTGGGAGACCTTGATGTGGTCGACCGCAGTGTCGATGCTCGGGAAGGTGCTGAGAACCCGGTTCGGCTCCAGGCCGGCCTCGTACGGCGTGTAGCGCTTGGGGTCGAATGTTTCCGTCGAGGCCATGCCGCCCCCCATCCAAAGAATGATGACGGAATCGGCCGTGGCCCGGCGCGCCGCGCCTTCCTGGGCGAAAATGGGCCGCGAGTACGGAGCCGCAAGCGCTGACAGGGTCGCCGCGCTGGCAGTTTTCAGGAAGTCCCGGCGGGACCAGTTTGGATCGATTCGCATATCGTCTCTCTCCTAATAGATCAGTTGAAATTCAGGCAACATCAGCACGGTCCAGAGCAAATCCTCAACCCCCTCCGGTTTGACGGGCGACCCGAGCATATCCTTCGAAAGGGCCCGTTCCGAATCGGTCGGGCCGCGGCCAAACGCTGAAACGAAAAGCTTTTGCAGCAACGGATCGGGATCGGAATTGTGCCGGGCGATTTCCTCCCCGGCATGTTTCAGCTGCGCGGCCAGGGTTCCGCCATTCGTCAATTCCAGCGCCTGCAAGGTCGTGGCGGCGGAAGGACGGCTGGTCATGACCTGCTCGCGATTGCACCGGCCCAGGGCGGTCATGAGCGGATCGTTGTTTGCCAGCGCGGCGCGGGCGGAACCCCCGTAACCCAAGTTGGCCGCAGCTTCCGCCAGCGTCATGCCCAAGTTCCAGGGAGCGATGGTCGAATCGCCCAGTTCAGCGGCCCGATTCCAATTGGCCGCGGTGAAATCCGGCTTGAACCACCCTTCAGGAGCGTCCACCGCCCACAGCCAACTAGAGTCGGAGGCAAAATCCATCACGTTGGTTCCCGAACGGACATGGCCATACAGCCAGAAACCGGCCGGATTCGCCTGATCCGCATCCTGTTTGTCGGGCGCGCCCGGCCAATTGCGCGCGGCCACCGCGATGAGATTAATTCCCGGCCGCAGGTGCTTCCGGGCATCCACAATGACCGGCCGGGAAAAATCCTTGCCGGAACCGGCCTCTTTGCCATTCAGATAGATCTTGAAGCTGTTATCGCAACTGACCACCAGATCGGCATCGGTTGGGGTGGAGGCCAGGTCGATGAACTTGCGGAAGTAAACCGTATTGGCATCCGCGCGCGTGGCCGCCCGATCGTGACTCCAGATCCATCTCGGATGCGCCGGTTGATCGGAAAAATCCGCCTTTAATTCCTGGCCGGTCGCCGAGGCGTAGTTCAGGTGAGCTGCTGCCACGCGGTCCTCCACTCCCGTGAGCTGGCCGGCGGCGTCCACGAACTGTTCGGCCGAAACGCGGCGCACCAGGGGCCCCTCGAAAACAAATTCCTTCTTCTGGCGCTCGGGCGCCGGAACCGCTGGAAGCTGGTAAGTGCGAGAGGTCAGGATCAGGCGAATCGTCCGCTTCAGATCAAAACCGTGATCCGCCAAGTCCGCGGCGAGCCAATCGAGCAGGTCCTGATTCCAGGCGGGATTGTCCATTTCGTCGACTGGCTCGACCAGCCCCCGGCCCAGGAAGCGAGCCCAGAGTCGATTCACGATGGTTCGCGTCAGGCGGCCGTTCCGCTCCGCCGTGACGACTTCCGCCAGGCGTTTCAGGCGATCTTCGCGCGAGAGCCCTGTGCTGATCTCGCCCAGCTCTGGATAAATGAACTTCATGGCCGCTTTTTGGCCAGTCGGCGCGTCGCACTTGAACATCTCCAGCGGACCGTCCGCATAAATGCTGGCCAGGCCGTAGGCGTCGGCCAGCGTCCAGTCATTGATGAAACTGTCGTGGCAGGAGGCGCACTTCAGGTTCACCCCCATGAACACCTGGGAAATATTCTGCGCCGCCTGCATTTGCGGGGTCTGGCTGGCGTTGACGACGCCCCGCCAGACGATGCCTTTGGCAAAACCTTCGGACTCCGGCGTGGGATTGATCAGCTCGGCCACGAACTGATTGTAGGGCTTGTTGCTGGCGAGCGCGGAAAAAAGCCACGAGGTGATCTGTTTGCGGCCGCCGTCGATATATCCGGTTCCTTTGTAGTCATTCCGCAACATGTCATTCCAGAAACTCAGCCAGTGAACGGCATAATCCATTTTCCGATCGAGCAACTGGTCAATGAGCCGGGAGCGCTTGTCCGGAGCCGCGCTCTTCTCAAACTTTTCCAATTCCGCGGGCGTCGGGAGGAGGCCGATGACATCCAGATAGGCGCGGCGGGCGAACAGGCGATCTTCCACCGGTCCACTCAGGCGGCTGTTGTGCTTCTGGAAATAATCAGCCACGAAGCGATCGATCGGATTGGCAAATTCTCCTGCCGGGACTTCGGGATGGCGTGGATGGAGATTGATCGGCGGAAGCTTGCCGAACGAGACCGCCGAATCCCACGGAAGGTTCTGATCGATCCAGGCCCGCAGAATGCCGACCTGCGTCGTGGTGAGCTTCGAGCCCTTTTGCGGCATCACGTTATCCGGATCGAGGCCGGAAACCATTTCAATCAGCAGGCTCTCCGCACTCTTGCCCAGGATAACGGCCGGGCCAGTCTCGCCCCCTTTGAGAAAGCTCTCGCGATTATCGACGGCAAAGCCGCCTTTGGCCTTGCCGCGTCCGTGGCACTTGATGCAACTGGCCTCGAGAATGGGCTTCACTTCCCGCGAAAAATCGACCGGATGATCGGCTGGCGGCGGGAATTTTTCGCGTTGCTCCGGGGTGAGCTTGGCCTGGGCGGCCAGCGCAGCGCAAAAGAATAAAACGATCACTCGAATCATACGCCGTGTATTTCCGGACGAAGTCTAAGCTCCACCGCCAGAACGGCAATAGGGGATTCCGGGGTTTTCCCGGAGGAACGGCCCTGCGGCCTCCCGCAGCCGCTTGATTCCCCGAGCCCTCAGGCCATATTGGCCCCCCGGCTGTCGCGGACAACCAGCCGCAAAAAAACCGCTTGAACCATCGAAATCCAGAATTGGCCGCCATCTCGGCGCGCGTGAGCGAGCTTATCCGCTCGTCCGGCCCGATTTCCGATGCCTCGTTTAACGAGGTGGCGCTGGCTGTCTTTCGCTTTCAGCATGCCCATAATGCGCCGTATCGGGCGTTCTGCGAGCGCGCCGGAATGACGCCCGAAACCGTCACTCACTGGGGCGCCATCCCGGCCATGGTGACCACGGCGTTCAAGGAGTTCGAACTCACCACCCTGCCCCCCGCGCAGCGGACCGCCGTATTCCATTCCAGTGGCACCACCCAGCAGAGACCCAGCCGCCATTTCCACAGCGCACTCACGCTGGAGCTCTACGAACAATCCCTCCTCGCCGGGTTCAAGCCACGCCTCTTGCCGGACCTTGATCGAACCGAGTTTCTTCTACTCTCGCCGCCCGCGGCCGTTGTCCCGAATTCCTCCCTCGCCCATATGTTCGACTGCGTCTCAAGGCAGTGGTCCGTGAGCGGCGGCTGGTTCGCCGGAACGGTGGCCGAGGACAAGAGTTGGAGCCTCGATTTTGAGATGCTGGCGGCCGGCCAGGCGAACGAAGCGAGAAGCCCGGTGATCATTTGCGGAACGGCTTTTTCTTTCGTGCACTGGTGCGATCATCTGGCCGGCCGAAAGCAACGGGCTTCGTTTCCGCCGGGATCGCGGGTGTTGGAGACCGGCGGGTACAAAGGCCGCTCGCGCGTGGTGCCGAAAGAGGAATTGCACCGGATGATCGAAAAGCATCTCGGCATCCCGCCGGAATTCATCGTCTCGGAATACGGGATGAGTGAATTATCCTCGCAAGGGTACGACCGGACCGCCGGCCGTTCCGAGCCCCGCCTTCTTCATTTCGCGCCGTGGGCTCGGGCTCGGGTGATCTCTCCCGAAACTCTCGAAGAAGCCGGTGACGGGGAGACGGGGTTGGTGCGGGTCTGGGATCCCGCCAATGTGGGATCGGTCATGGCCGTGCAAACGGAAGACCTGGCGGTGAAGCGCGGTGAAGGATTTGAGTTGATCGGGCGCGCCCCTCTGGCGGAACCTCGCGGCTGTTCGTTGCTGGAAATTCGTTCATGAGCGTCCATCATCAACACCGGGTTCGCACGCTTTGGCTGAGCGGGATTCTCCACGCGTTCACCCACATTTACCAGGTGGCCCTGCTGCCGCTCTACTTCCTCATCCTGCAGGATCCCGCGTTCGCCCTCACCACGGTCGAACAAGCCACCTTCCTGGTCACCGTCCTGATGCTTTCCTATTTCGTGCCGGCCTATCCGGTGGGCGTGCTCGCGGACAAGCTCAGCAAACGGAAGCTTTTGGCCGCCGGCCTGGCGATCAACGCCCTCGGATTTCTTGGTCTCTCCTTTGCCCGCTCCTACCCCGAGGCGATCGGCTGCATGATGCTGGCCGGCTTCGGCGGCAGCTTCTTTCATCCAGCTGCCACCGCTCTGATCGCCCGGCTTTTTCCCGAAGGCCCAGGCCGCGCGCTCGGCCTGCTCGGAATCGGCGCGAGCGCTGGATTTTTCTTCGGGCCGCTCTACTCGGGCTGGCGCGGCGCCCAGGCGGGCTGGCGAACGCCCGTCCTGGAACTGGCCATCTTTGGCCTGGCCGCGGCCGTGGTCTTTTACTGGCTGGCGGACGAAGAACCCGCCTACGAACGCGAATCTCACCCCGCGGATCATCCGCCCGATCAGCTTTTCCCTTCCCGGGCGCTCCTGATCCTCTTCCTCAGCGCGGCGGTGGGGTTCAGCCTGCGGGATTTTACCGGCAGTTCCATGGGCAGCCTGGGATCGCTCTTTCTGCAAAAGGCGCACGGACTGCCGCCGGACAAAACCGGCCGCCTGCTGTCGTTCATCTTCATCGCTTCGGCCATCAGCAACCCGATCTTCGGCCGGCTGAGCGACCACGGGCTCGGGCGCTGGACGAGTCTGGTCCTGGGCATCGCGGGATTGATGGTCGCGGCCTTCCCCCACTTCCCACTCCAATGGGCGGGCCTGATCTTTGCGATTTACGGATTCTTCTTCATGGCGAGCTACCCGATGGTCGAAGGCGCGCTCATGCGGAGCGTCCCGCACCATGTGCGGGGCCGGGTGTTCGGCGTGTTCATCACCATCGGCGGGATTCTTGGGAATCTGGCGCACTGGGCCATGGGCGGATTCGTGAAACAACTGGGGCCGGACAGCGGACGCCCGGAAAGTTACTACGCCATTTACCTCGGCCTTGGCGGATTGATCGGACTGTCCCTGCTCGGCTTGCCCTGCCTCAAAGCGCTGCGCCGCCAGGAAGCGGCGGCGGGCGCGCTCGGAACCGAGCTGGCCGCGGAACGATCGTAAGCTATGGATCTGCCAAATTATTTCCTCGCGGACCTGCCCGACAGTTCGACGCTGACGGGGCAGATGATCACCGAAGCGTGCCGCGTACTGAAGGCCAATCGCGACAAGTTCCTCCTCACCCGCACCACGGACAGCATCATCACAACGCTGGCCACGCTCGCGCGCGATTGGCTCGATCCCGAATTCCCGTTCTGCAAACTAGTGCTGGAACAAGGGCCGGGACAAACCGGCTTCAGCCGCGAAACCCTGGCAGCAGGCCTGGGAAAATTCTTCGCGCAAGTCACGCGGGAGAACCTGGAGCGGCTGATTATCCAGGACCTTGGCTCGGTCAGCCGGCTGGACGACCTCATCGCCAGCGAAGTCGAAGAGAAAGAGGAACGCGCCTCGGCCGCCCGCGGCCATCCGTTGATCGTTCATCTCACCGGCGGGGTGATTCCGAACCCCCCACTGACCAGCCTGATCATCGGCCTTCTGGTCCGTTCGGCGCAATTCTTCAAGTGCGCCAGCCGGACCTCTTTTATTCCGCGCATGTTTGCCCACAGCCTCTACGCGATTCAGCCCAAGCTCGCCGCCTGCCTGGAAATTGCGGAATGGAAGGGCGGGAACAGGCTGCTGGAGGGGCCGCTGTTTCTGGAGTCGGACTGCGTCACCGCCACGGGCTCGGACGAGACGCTCGACACTATTTTCCCGAAGCTCTCCCCGCGCAGCCGTTTCCTCCGCTACGGGCACAAGGTCAGCTTCGGCTATATTGCCCGGGAATCCCTGGCCCGAATCACCCTGGCGAAAACGGTCGCGGCAGCGGCGGAGGATATCGTGGCCTGGAATCAGCTGGGCTGCCTCTCTCCGCACCTGATCTATGTCGAGTCGGGCGGAGCCACCAGCCCTGAAGCCTTCGCGGAAGCGTTGACCAAGGAACTGCACGCTCGAGAAAATGCCGAACCGCGCGGCCCCGTCCCTGCTCCCGCAGCCGCGGACATTGCCACGCGGCGCATGTTCTACGAAGTGCGGGCCTCGGCGGACGATAAAATCCGGATCTGGACCAGCCCCGGGTCGACCGCCTGGACGGTCGTCTTCGAGGAAGATCCGGAGTTTCAGCTCTCCTGCTTGAACCGCTTTGTCTTTGTGAAAGCGGTGGCGGACGTCCCGGCAGCCCTCACGGCGGCGGCGCGGGTCCAGGGACAAGTCTCGACCGTCGGCCTCAGCGCGCCAGCCCATCGAGCACAGGAAATGGCCGGGGAGTTTGCCCGTTGGGGCGTCTCGCGCATCTGCCGCCTTGGGCGCATGCAGGACCCGCCGCTGACCTGGCGGCACGATGGCCGGCCGGCCCTCGCCGACCTTGTCACCTGGAGTGATTTTGAACTATGAACCTGGAACTGAGGAAGACCTTTCAATTCGAAGCCGCGCACCTTTTGCCGAATCTCCCGGCGACCCACAAATGCCGCCGCCTGCATGGCCACAGCTTCCGCGCCGAAATCGTGGTCACGGGCCCGTGTGATCCGAAGTTCGGCTGGGTGATGGATTACGCGGACATCTCGAAGGCGTTCAAGCCGCTCTGGGAGCAGCTCGATCACCATTACCTCAACGAGGTTCCCGGGCTGGAAAATCCCACCAGTGAGAACGTCGCGGTCTGGATTTGGCAGCGGCTCAAGCCGGTGCTTCCGCAGCTGTCCGAAGTGGTGGTGGCGGAGACCTGCACCGCCCGGTGCGTTTACCGGGGCGGGTAGCGGGCCGGCTGAACGGCTCAACCCTCGTTTGGCTCGAAGGCAGAAACGCAAAAAAGCGGCCTCGAAAGGCCGCTTTTGCGTTACTAAATTCAACCTGGATCGGACCGCTTAGTCGCGATAACGATCGCCGCCCTCGCGCGGTTCGTTGTACTCGCGCTCGCGTCCGCCGGAACGAGGCTCATCGCGCTCGGGGGCGCGCTCAGGACTCCGTTCACTCGATCGTTCGCGGAATTCACCGCGATCACCGCCGCGCTCGCGGCCTTCCGGACGGTCGCCGCCCCGCTCACCGCGATCCGGGCGCTCGCCGCGATCACCCCCACGGTCTCCGCCGCGTTCACCACGGTCGCTCCGTTCCCCGCGCTCTCCGCGGTCTCCACCGCGGTCACGGAATTCGCCGCCGCGCTCGCTCCGCTCACCCCGGCCTGAGTCGCGTTCGCCGCGCTCTCCGCCCCGGGGCTCAGGCCGTTCACCACGTCCGGCTTCGGAGCGGTATTCTCCGCGCTCGCCACGATCACCACCGCGCTCTCCGCGATCGCCGGCGCGCGGCTCAGACCGCTCTACCCGGTCACCACGGTCCACGCGTTCGCCGCGGCTGACGCCGCGATCCACGCCCCGATCACCTCGGTCACGCCCGCCGCCACTTTCGCGGCCGCCGCCCCGGCTTTCGCCGCCGCGGCCAAAGTCCCGGCGTTCACGTCCGCCGCCGCCGCTGCGGCCTTCCGAACGGCCAAAATCACCCCCGCGATCCGGGCGCTCGCCGCGGTCCGAACGCTCACCGCGATCCGGGCGTTCGCCGCGGTCCGGACGCTCACCGCGATCCGGGCGCTCGCCACGCTCCGGCCGCTCACCGCGGTCCGGACGTTCGCCACGCTCCCGATCACGGCCGACCCGGCCCTCCGGCGCTTCCGGCCGCTCGCCTTCCTCAGCGGGCGTTTCGCCAGCCGGCTTTTCACCCGCAGCGCCACCGGACATTTCGCGATCACGTTCCTCCATCGCCGCCCGGCGGGACAGTTTCACGCGGCCCTTTTCATCAATGCCGATGCATTTGACCCAGATCTCATCACCGACCTTGACGATGTCCTCGACCATCTTGACGCGGAAGTTGGCCAGTTCAGAAACGTGGACCAAGCCTTCCTTGCCCGGCATGACTTCCACAAAACAGCCGAATTCCTTGATGCTGACCACGCGGCCACGATAGATCTTGCCGACTTCGATTTCGCCCGTGGCGCCCTGGATCGCGATTTTCGCGATTTCCATGCCTTCGGGGGAAACGGAATAGATGTGCACCGTTCCGTCGTCCTCGATGTTGATCTCGCAACCGGATTCCTCGACGATCTTTTTGATGTTCTTGCCACCCGGCCCGATGAGCGCGCCGATCTTTTCCGGATTGATCTTGAGGGTGATGATGCGCGGAGCGTACTTGCTGAGTTCCGGCCGGGGAGCAGCCAGCGCTTTCGCCATCTCGGCGAGCACATGGAGGCGGGCCACGCGGGCCTGCTCAACGGCTTCCGCCATGATCTTGTGGGGCAGGCCGCGGAGTTTCAGGTCCAATTGGAAGCCGGTGATGCCGTCCGGAGTGCCGGCCAGCTTGCAATCCATGTCGCAGAACGCGTCTTCCCAGCCAATGATGTCCGTCAACAGGCGGTAATCCTTGATGCTGTTCTTGTCGTCCGCGACGGTGCAAATGCCGACAGAAATGCCGGCGACGGGCTTCTTCAGGGGCACGCCCGCGTCCATCAGCGCCAGGCTGCCGCCGCAAACCGAAGCCATCGAGGTGGAACCGTTCGATTCCATGATCTCGCAGGTGAGGCGGATGGCATAAGGGAATTCCTTGAGAGGCACCATCGGCTCGATCGAGCGTTCGGCGAGAGCGCCGTGGCCGATCTCCCGGCGGCCCGGGCCGCTGATGCGGCCGGTTTCACCGACCGAGAAGTTCGGGAAATTGTAGTGCAGGATAAAACGCTTCTCACTAGCGCCACCGGTGTAGGAATCGAACTCCTGGGCTTCCTCAGTGGTGCCGAGCGTCGCGAGGACGACCGCTTGGGTTTCCCCGCGGCTGAAAAGAGCAGACCCATGAACCCGCGGAATGAGTCCGACTTCCGAGACGATCGAACGAACCGTGTTGAAATCACGGCCATCCAGGCGCTTGCCCTGTTCCATGATCAGCTTGCGGACCGCTTCCTTCTGGAGGTAATAGAAAGTGTCCTTCAGCACGAAGTCGGTGACCTTTTCCGCGCCGAATTTCTCGACGAGCTTCTTGCCCACGTCTTCGGTGACCGCTTTCACGGCCGCCTCACGGGCGAGCTTGGCCGGGGTGAGCAGCGCGGGAACGATGCGATCGCCCGCGAGCGACTTGGCCGCCGCGAGGATGTCGTCTGGAACGACATTGATCGATATCTGGCGCTTCTGCTTGCCGCCGCTCTTCTGGAGCTGCTCCTGGGCCGCGATGATCGGCTGGCAGGCTTCGTGCGCGAACAGCAGCGCCGCATTGAAGTCCGCCTCGGTGATTTCCTTGGCCGAACCTTCATACATGACGATGTCGCGCTTGTTGCCGACGTAAACGAGATCGAGATCGCTCTCGGCCATTTGCTGGTGGGTGGGATTGGCGATGAACTCCCCGTTCACGCGGCCGACGCGGACGGCGCCCAGAGGGCCTTCCCAGGGAATGTCGCTGATGGTGAGCGCGGCGGAAGCGCCGATGATGCCGATGATGTCGGAATCGTTCTCGCCATCGGCGCTGAGCAGGATGCTCTGCACCTGCACCTCGTTGTACCAGCCCTTCGGGAAGAGCGGGCGAATTGGGCGGTCAATCAACCGGCACGTGAGGATTTCCTTTTCCGTCGGGCGGCCTTCGCGTTTGAAGTAACCGCCGGGGAATTTGCCCGCTGCGGCCGCTTTCTCACGATAGTCGACGGTGAGAGGGAAAAACTCCTGCCCGGGCTTGGCCGAGCTGGCGGCCACGGCCGCCACTAGAACGATTGTTTCTCCGAGTTGAACCGTAACGGCGCCATCAGCCTGCTTGGCTAATTTGCCCGTTTCGATAGAAATTGTCCCAGATCCAACCTGGAACGTCACTTTTTCTGCCATATTTCCAATGAACATTGCTCATTGGCCCAGAGGAACTTCAGTGAGCCCCTGTCAAAACAGGTGCTGAATGAAATTTCCCAGTGCCAATGAGGCTTTTGTCAAAGCGCGATCTTAAAAGCCGCTGCGCCCAGTCCGCGCATTACCAGCAGCAGGTTCGAGAGCCCTATGCCCGCGAACAGGGGAACCCCATGTTCCCCTGGCTTATCGAAAATTTACTTGCGCAGCTTCAGCTTGCGCGTGACCGCCACGTACCGGCTGTTGTCGGTCTTGTGAAGGTAATCCAGCAAGCGTCGGCGCTGGCCGACCATCTGCAGCAATCCACGACGGGAGCTGTGATCCTTGTTGTTCTTTTGCAGGTGCTCAGTGAGATGATTGATTCGCTGCGTGAGCAAAGCAATTTGAACGTCGGCACTGCCGGTGTCACGGTCATGCACCCGAAACGATTCAATTGTTTTGTCCTTCTGTTCCATACTGTCCGTTTTCAAAATAAAAGAATTCGAGCATCCTACGGGGTCAACTCGCGGGTGTAAAGAAGTTTCACCATCCAAGTCAGCCACCCGAATTGAATCAAATTAAATGTGACCCAAAAGAGAGGGAGGGGGGCTGGGGGA
>CAZMKE010000062.1:0-19524 GCA_964566945.1 uncultured Verrucomicrobiota bacterium
GTCAGTATTTTCAAACCGGCGCTTTTCCACCATTTTCACGCCGCCGCTAACAGCGAACGAACATTTCCGGACGCAAGTTCTTGGGCCAATGTCCGCCAAGGTGGCGTTGCTGGTGGTCGATGAGGCGCATTGTATTTCGGATTGGGGACATGACTTCCGGCCGCATTACCGTTTCGTGGAGCGGATCATTCGCTCGATGCCGGCGAACCTGAGGGTTGTTGCGACGACCGCGACCGCGAATAACCGGGTCTTGGAAGACTTGCAGAACGTGCTCGGTCCGAACCTGACGGTGTCTCGGGGTGAGTTGGGTCGACCGTCGCTGCTGCTGCAGACGATGCGGATACCAAGCCAGGGGGAGCGGATGGCTTGGCTGGCAACCCACCTGCCAAGCATCCCCGGGAGCGGGATCGTTTACACGCTGACCGTCCGCGACGCGGTAGAATTGGCAGGCTGGTTGCAGTCGCGCGGGATCAAAGCGGAAGCGTATAGCGGAGAAACCGGAAATCGCAGGGTTGAATTGGAGAATGCGCTCTTGGACAATCGCGTTAAAGCGCTCGTGGCGACCACAGCGTTAGGAATGGGTTTCGATAAGCCAGACCTAGCTTTTGTGATCCATTATCAGACACCAGGATCGGTCGTTGCGTACTATCAACAGGTGGGCCGCGCCGGGCGGAAACTGAGTGCGGCGTTCGGAGTGCTCTTGAGCGGTGAGGAAGAAAGAGAGATCAACGACTACTTTATTGAGAGCGCCTTTCCGTCGCGATGCGAGGTTGAGGAAGTAATCGCCGCATTGCGAAAAGAGTCGGCAGGCTTATCGATCAACGAACTTCTTGGACTGGTGAACATCCGGCGCAATCGCGTGGACAAAGCGCTTCAGTTGCTGTCGCTCGAATCTCCGGCATCGGTTGTAAAGCAAGGCACCAAGTGGCTTTTGACCCCAGCGGCGGTCGGTGAACATTTCTGGGAGCGCGCCGAACGTTTGACATCGCTACGACGCGCCGAACAAGCGCAGATGCAGGAATATGTTGATCTCCCATCCGGCCACATGGAGTTTCTGATCCGAGCTTTGGACGGCAACCCCGATGACTACGCGCCACCGTCAATTTCACCACTGCCCGCTACGTTTGACCCCGGATTAGTGCAAGAGGCAGCTGGGTTTTTGCGCCGGACTAGCATACGACTGGAGCCGCGTAAACGATGGCCCTCCGCCGATCTTTCGAATCTGCAGGTGAAGGGGAATTCAAGGATTGATCCGGAGCGCAATTTGCAGGAGGGACGAATTCTCTCGATATGGGGTGATGCGGGCTGGGGTCAACTCGTCAGGACCGGAAAGTATCATGAACACCGTTTCTCTGACCAGTTGGTGGACGCTTGCTCGGCCATGTTCCGGTCCTGGGCACCGCAACCACCGCCCGTGTGGGTGACATGCATTCCCTCCCAAAGGCACCCGGAGTTGGTGCCGGATTTCGCGAAAAGGCTCGCAGCCGTGCTAAAGCTACCGTTTCATTCGGTGCTCGATAAGACAGACGATCGTCCGCCCCAGAAAGACATGGAGAACAGCAGTCAGCAAGTCCGAAACGTGAATGGCTCATTGAAAGTCATTGCCGCCGTCCTGACTGGCCCTGTGTTACTGGTCGATGATATGGTCGACTCGAAATGGACGATGACGGTGGCTGCTTACTTGTTGACCGGTGCGGGAAGCGGACCGGTTTACCCGATTGCCCTGGCGTCGACCTCGCAATCTGACGAATGAACAGTTCGTTCACGCATAATACCCAAGCGATCCTGCTTCTGACTGCACCTCTCATCTTTGGACGCAGCACCGAGACGTACGACTTGCTCACCCCGGGTGAGTACAATCGGCTCGCCCGGTTTCTTCGCGAGAGCCAACTCCAGCCCGCAGACCTGGTCGGTCCACGTGGCCCTGAGGCGATCGGCATTTGTTCCGGAATCATTCCTAAAGAGCGTTTGGAATCACTTCTCCAAAGAGGGTTCCTGCTCAGCCAGGCGATCGAGCACTGGAGCGCCCGCTCCATTTGGGTCGTTGGCCGAGCCGATGCGACTTACCCACGCCGTCTGAAAGCGCGCCTCAAAGAGGAGGCTCCAGCAGTAATCTACGGTTGTGGCGACTCAAACTTGCTTGAGAAGGGTGGGCTCGCCGTCGTCGGATCACGTCACGTGGATGAGGAGTTGCTCAATTACACGGCTGGCATAGGACGGCTCGCAGCTCTCGCCGGCCGATCGATTGTTTCCGGCGGCGCAAAAGGGATTGATCGCGCCGCCATGCAAGGTGCCCTCACTGCCGGGGGGAATGCCGTCGGCGTCCTCTCGGACAGCCTCGAACGCGCCGCGCTCGGCAGAGACAATCGGGAGCCTCTCATTGATCGCAACCTCGTCTTGATTTCACCTTACGACCCGTCCGCTGGATTCAATGTAGGGCATGCCATGCAGCGGAACAAACTCGTCTACGCTCTTTCCGACGCGGCTTTCGTCGTCAGCTCGGATCTCGAGAAGGGCGGAACTTGGACCGGGGCCATCGAGCAGATCGATCGTTTCCGCTTTGTGCCGCTCTTCGTCAGGAAAGGGGATGGCGTTGGAAAAGGCAACGAGGCTCTTTTGCAGCGCGGCGCCCTTCGTTGGCCGGAGCCCACAAATCCAGCGGAGTTGGTCGATGCGGTATTTTCGGCAAAAATGGCCGAAAAACCTGCCGAACCGCACCAGGAAACGCTCTTATTTGCTCTTCGGGAAACCGCACCGCCCATGCCCGGCCAGGATTCACTCTCTGTCGCTCCCATTGCTTCCCCTCCGAGTCCACCGGCAGTGCAAGCAACTGCCGTCGCCGAGCAACTGTTTAATACGGTTCGAGCCGCACTGCCGCGGCAGTTGGGCCACGGAATGACCGAACCCGAGATCGCTGACGTGCTTCAGGTCACAAAAGGCCAGGCCAAGATGTGGCTGACCCGCCTTCTTGCGGAAGGATGCATCGAGAAGGTAAAAAAAACGAAACCCACAAAATATCGTTCATTGGGCGAGCGACTTATCTGATTCTCTGACCAATCACAAGAACGTTGCCGCCGAATTGCTGGAGAAGCTCCTGCGGGACGAGCTAAAAGTCCGATCGCGGTCAAATCTGGTCCAGTCGCAGCTCTTTAGCGAGAAGCTCAAAAAAGCGCTGAACGCCTACCACAATCGCGCCATTTCGACCGTCGAGGTGATCGAAGAACTGATCAAACTCGCGAAAGAGATCAGTGCTGATGATTCAGCAGCGCAACGGCTCGGCCTGAATCAGGACGAAAAAGCCTTCTACGACGCGCTGGCCGCCAACGAATCCGCCGTGCAGGTGATGGGCGATGACAAACTGAAAGTCATCGCCGTCGAATTGATCAGCAAAGTTCGCCAGAGCGTGACGATCGACTGGACTCTGCGCGAAAGCGCGCGCGCGAAGATTCGCGTGATGGTGAAACGGATCCTGAACAAGTACGGATACCCTCCGGACCTGCAGGAAGAAGCGGTGCAAACCGTTTTGAAGCAGGCGGAGTTGCTCTGGGGGAGTGGGTTTAGCGGGCCAGGCGCGGCTCCACCCGGGCGTGAGTGAGATGAGGAGGGGGCACGTCTTGACGTCGGGCCGAGGAAAAGCGGCGTGAAGCGGCCTTTAAGACAGTTCTGGGCGGCAGTTTGGCCGGTCTCTTCGCGACTCCCACCGCGGCAATTTCGATTCGCTACCTTGCCGCACTCAAAGGAGAGCGGGCGTCACTTTTCTTTGGGCTTTTGAGGCTTCGGCCGATTGCCTAAGCCCGCAGCCCCAGGACGACAACGTAAACAAGCCCCGTCGATGCCAGCATTATTCCGACGAGCGTTTGCCAAAACCAACGGCCGGAGCGCCAAACGGCGAATTGCGATAGCGCCAGAAAGCCCAGAGTAAGCAGGCACGCACTACCCATTCCTTTCAACTCGGGACGAAAGCCGAGCGCGGCTATCGTCCAGGAAAGAGTCAGACCCGGAAAGATGGGCCAAATCGACAAAATGTTTGTGCAATTCTGCCTGGCACCCTCGACGAAAATCAGCAGGAGATACGGGCCATAGATCGCCGCCAGGGTGAGGCCTGTCATTTTGCTTTGATGGGAGAGTTTCACCAGTTTGTGAGGGGCTTTGTCTGTGGTAACGGCAGCTCGGGTCGGCAGTTTTGCCCTGACTCTCCGCGACTCCCACCGCGGCAATTTCGCTTCGTTACCTTGCCGCACTCAAAAGAGAACGGGCTCTTACTGGGCGCCGCCGCCGAGGTCGGGTTTTAGCCAGGGGGTGCCGGCGTAGTACCAGACGCGGGCTTTGAGCGCCTCCACGTGGCTATCGCCGAAGGCCACGTTGCTCCGGCCGTTGTGGCGGAGTTGCGGGCCGCCCCAGTTGGGATCGCCCGGGGAGGTGACGCAGCCGGTGCAGGGGTCGTCTTTGGCCGGGTCGTGAACGATCCAGCATCCGGCCTTTTCCGGGGAAGAGGCGGTGACGCATTTGTCCGGATCTTTGGTGTTCACGGGGCGGGTTCCGGAGTCGGTCATGAGCACGGTGGCGGAGAGGCTTCGGACGGTGGAGTCGCGTTTCGGGGTCCAGACCTTGGCGTCCCAGACGTTCGGCCAGTCACAGCCGCCCATGCTGAAGTTCATGGAATAGTTGGAGACGGCCTTTTCCTGCTGGTCGCTGGGGTAGAGGGCGAGGAGTTCCTTGAATTTCTGGGTGCGAGAGGGGCAGATCAGGAGGTTGGTGGTCTGCTGGTACGGTTGGAGGAAGTTGAACCAGGCGCGGCGGGTGACATTGTCGCCGCGGACCTGAAAGGTGAAGCAGAACCGGCTGTCGTTGTCGGTCTGGTAAAGATTCTGGGCGAGGCCCATCTGGCGCAGGCAGTTCAGGCAGGCGGTGGCTTTGCCTTTTTCCCTGGCTTTGGCGAGCGCCGGGAGGAGGAGCGAGGCCAGGATGGCGATGATGGCAATGACGACCAGCAGCTCGATCAAGGTGAAGCCTGGCTGAGTCGAGGGCGGCAACGAATGATTTCGCGGCGTTTTCATGGCGGGCGTTAGCGGCGAGGATAACCTGCCGGAGAGAAAAATGGCAATCCCCGCGCTGGTTTTATGGCTGACAATCAAAAGGAGCGTGCAATGGTAGGGGCTCGATGGATTCGTCGGATCGGTTGCCCAAACACTTGCTGATTGGATTCGGCTGCGCGTTGCTGGTCTACGTGGTGTTTTTCAGCTGTGACCAGCGCCTGCGCTTGCGCAAGGGGCCGTGGGAAGTGGTGTTTCGCACCAACGCCGTGGGTTGGGCGACGATTGAGGTGAGCCAGGGCACGCTGGGAGTGAAAACAACGGTGACATTCGTGGGCGAAACCGCGACCAACCAGGGAACCGTCGCTTTTGACCGCCCGGGAAAGCGGCCGCCGTTTGGAACGGTGAAGTTCGAGGATCTCACCTACCTGCCCGGGAGCGTGGCGTTCGACTTTTATGGGCACGAAGTGGAGTTGCTGCCCCGCACGCTTTACCTCAACAAAAAGGAGCACGCCTGGCAGACGAACGAGGTGATAGAACTCAAGGCCGCGGAGAAGCTGCCGCCCGGCATGAGCTACGATCCGCGAAAGAAAAAGCGCTTTTTCGGGCGCTGACCCGGTTCGAGAGCGGAGCTGGGGCGCGTGGTGCGGGGTGATTGATGTTCGTTGCACGATCGGAACTTTCCGGTACGATCGCCGCATGCCGTTGAGCTGGCCTGCCACTGTGAGTGAACGCTTTAACCCGGTCTGGACAAGGATCCGGGAGAGCCGCGGCGTTTGTTGAAATTCGATTGATATGACATCCCCCTCTCCCCAATCGACGCCTGCCGCGTTGTCTGGCCCGGTTCCCTTGGAACTGCTGCAACGGATTGTTGGCCGGGAGAATGTCCTCGTCTCCAAAGAGGATTTGATCCCGTATTCGTTCGATGGAACGGCGGCATTGAGCCAGATGCCCGGCTGCGTGGTGTTTGTGCGCGACGCCCAGCAGATCAGCCAGATCCTGAAAGAGGCCAACCGGGTGAAGTTCTCGGTCGTGACCCGCGGTTCGGGCACCGGGCTGAGCGGGGGGAGCCTGCCTTCAGCCAACTGTGTCGTCATGTGCACGGTGCGGATGGACAAGATCCTGGAATTGGACAAGGCCAACCTGACGATGCTGGTGGAACCGGGCGTGACCACGCTGGCGGTGGCTGACGCGGCAACGGCCGCCGGGCTGTTCTATCCGCCGGACCCGGGCTCGATGCGGATCTCCACGATCGGGGGGAATGTGGCGGAGAATTCGGGCGGATTGCGGGGCCTGAAGTACGGCGTGACCCGGAACTACGTGATGGGGATGGAAGTGGTGCTGCCGGATGGCGAACTGATGTGGATGGGCAACAAGTGCGTGAAGGACGTGGCGGGCTATTCGCTGAAGGACGTTTTCATCGGGTCGGAGGGCACGCTGGGGGTGATTACCAAAGTGCTCCTGAGGCTGATCCCGAAACCGCAGGCGAAAAAAACCATGGTGGCGACGTTCGCGCAGATGGACCGGGCCGCCGAGGCGGTCTCGGCGATCATCGCGGCGCAGATCATCCCCTGCACGCTCGAGTTTCTGGACCGGACAACGATTCATTGCGTCGAAGATTATGCGAAGATCGGGCTGCCGCTGGATTGCGAGGCGCTGCTGTTGATGGAGACCGATGGCCATCCGGCGGTGGTGGCCGAGGAAGCGGCGCAGATGGAAAAGGTCTGCCGGGCCTGCGGGGCGATGGAAGTGCGCGTGGCCAAGGATGATGCTGAAGCCACCCGGCTGGCCAGCGCCCGGCGCACGGCCTTTTCGGCGCTGGCGCGAGTTTCTCCCACGACCATTCTCGAAGACGCCACGGTGCCTCGAAGCGAGCTGGCGCGGATGATTCGTTTTGTGGAGGAGGTGGCGCGCAAGTACCAGCTGCGGATCGGAACGTTCGGCCATATGGGCGACGGCAATCTGCACCCGACCTTTCTGACGGATGAGCGCAACAAGGAGGAAATGCATCGCGTGGAGGAGGCGTTCAAAGAGATTTTTGACGAGGCGATCCGCCTTGGCGGGACGATCACCGGCGAGCATGGCATCGGCCTGGCCAAGAAGTCGTTTCTGCCGAAGTTTGCAGGAAACGCGCAAATGCGGGTGATGCGCGAACTGCGGCGGGTGCTTGACCCCGCGGGCATCCTGAACACCGGAAAAATGTTCGATCTGTAAGCTCGTTTCGCATGGCCACCCGCCCTTACCTCACTGCGCCGGTCAAGACGGACCGGATGCCTCCTGGCATTCCATTCATCGTTGGGAACGAAGCGGCCGAACGCTTCACCTTTTATGGCTTGCGGGCCATTCTGGTGGTGTTCATGACGCAGTACCTCATGAACAGCGCCGGAGCCAAAACGCCGATGAGCGCGGAAGAGGCGACCGAGGCGATGCACATTTTCCTGTTCGGCGTTTATTTCTTTCCGTTCCTGGGGGCGATCCTTTCGGATGCGTTCCTGGGGAAGTACCGCACGATCCTCACGCTTTCTGCGGTGTATTGTTTTGGCCCGCTGATCCTGGCGTTTGACCATACGCGGTGGGGCCTGTTCGCGGGGCTATGGCTGATCGTGATCGGGTCGGGCGGGATCAAGCCGTGCGTGAGCGCGCATGTGGGAGATCAGTTCGGGGCGTCCAATCAACACCTGCTGCCGCGCGCTTTTTCGTGGTTTTATTTTGCGGTCAATTTTGGCTCCACCTTTTCGATGGCGATCACGCCGTTCCTGCTGAAAAGCTACGGGCCGGCCTGGGCGTTCGGAGTGCCTGGAGTGCTGATGTTGCTGGCCACGATGGTTTTCTGGCTGGGCCGCTACCGCTTCATTCACATCCAGCCATCCGGGATGGCGTTTGTCCGGCAAACTTTCAGCCTGGAAGGGCTGAAATCGATCGCGAATATCGTGAGCGTTTTCATTTTCATCCCGTTCTTTTGGGCGCTGTTCGATCAAACGGCGTCCCGCTGGGTGCTGCAGGGCCAGAAGATGACTTCCTTTGAAGTGTTCGGCTACAAAGTGCTCGCGGAACAGATGCAGACCTTGAATCCGGTCTTCGTGCTGCTGTTGATCCCGCTTTTCTCCTATGTCCTTTACCCGGCGGTCAGCAAAATTTTTCCCCTGACACCCCTGCGGAAGATCGGCATCGGTTTTTTCGTGGTGGCCAGTTCGTTCCTGGTGCCGGCGTGGCTGCAAGCGCGGATTGACGCGGGCGGGGCGCCGAGCCTGCTTTGGCAGGTCCCGGCTTATCTTCTTTTGACGTCGTCCGAGATTCTCATCTCCATCACGGCGCTGGAATTTGCCTACACGCAAGCGCCGAAAACGATGAAGTCGCTGATCATGAGCGTTTACCTGCTCACGGTCGCGCTGGGGAACCTGCTCACCGCGGTGGTGAACAAGGCTCTGCAGAACGAAAGCATGGCGCGGCTGCTGGAAGGCTACCGCTATTACCTGTTTTTTGCGGCGTTGCCGTTCCTCGCGGGGGTCATTTTTGTCTTTGTGGCGATGCGCTACAAAGGCAAGACGATCCTGCACGAGGAAACGGCGTGACCGAACCGGTCGGCTACCGGGCGATCTCGAAGGCGAAGCCTTTCAGATATTCGGTCTCGGGGATGGTGGGGATGACCGGATGATCCGGAGACTGGCTGTAAGTGTCGATCTTGCGCAATACCCGGCGGGCGTCGAATGCGGCCTCCAAAATCACCTGCTGAAAGGTGAAGGCATCGACGTGATGCGAGCAGCAGAAAGTGGCCAGCACGCCATTCCGCTTGAGCAGCTTGAGGGCGCGGAGGTGAATCTCCTTGTAGCCGCGGAGCGCGTCGGGAACCGAGGCGCGATTGCGGGTGAAGGAGGGCGGATCCAGAATGATCAGGTCGTAACGGGGAACGATCTTCTCGTTGGCCGCGGTGGTGGTTTGAGCCTTAAGCCAGTCGAAGACATTGACGGCCTCAAAGGAACAACGGTCAGCCATTCCGTTGGCGGCCGCATTGGACTGGGCGGCGGCCACGGCCTCGGCGCTTTGATCGAGCCCATGGACCTTGGCGGCGCCGGCTTTCGCCGCTTGGAGGCTGAAGCCGCCGAGGAAGCAAAAGGCATCCAGCACATTGCCGCCCCGGGCGTGGCGGGCGGCGAGTTGGTAGTTGACCTGCTGGTCGAGGTAATAGCCGGTTTTGTGCCCTCCGAGGAGGTCGATCTCGAGGGTGATGCCGTTCACCAAGATTTTGACTTTGCCTTCCAAGCTGCCGGAGGCGATTCCGGTCGTTTCCGGCAGGCCTTCAAATTTGCGAGAGCTGATGTCGTTGCGCTCAACGATGGCCCGGGGATGCAAAAGCTTTTTCAGGATGGCGATGAGGGTTTCCTTCCGCTTCTCCATGCCGGCCGAAGAGGTTTGGAACGCAAGGACGTCCTCGTATTTGTCGACAATCAAGCCGCTGAGGAAATCACTTTCGGCATTGACCACCCGAAACGAAGTCGCAGACGGGAGGGCGCGTTTTCGCAATTCCAACGCGGCGGCGATTTTGGCCTCGAAATAGGCCTCGTTCAGCTCGACCCGTTCCGAGTCGATCAGGCGGACGTTGATTTTTGATTTGGAGTTATAAAAGCCAACTCCGAGGAGGCGCTGCCGGTGGTCTTTGACCTGGACCACGGACCCATCCTCCGCGGGCGCGGTCAGGCGCAGCACGGATCCCGCGTAAACCCAAGGATGTCCAGCCACGAGGCGATCCGCTTCGCCGGGCTTCACAATGACGGTCGGTAATGTCTCTGCCATAATTTTGTAAACAATTTGTAAACAGTCCGTTCAGTCTAACTCAGTTGAGGCGCTCCGCCACCGAAGAACCTTTGGGCGTGCCAAGGCGAAAGCGGTGTTCTCCGTTGCCAACGAAGGCTTTCTCTGCGATTTGTTTGGCCAATAAGTATGCGTAAAGGTCTGGTAGGTGTGGCGTTGCTCGTTTGGGCCAGCGGCTGCACCGGTTTGGGACAATCAGGAAAGGAAAGCAAAGCGGAGACGCTGGCTCGCTGGCATTTTGCCGGGACGCGAGCCCTTTCAAACATCAAAGATCTGACCGTGCTGCGGGATATTCTCGCGCTCAAGGAGTCCGACGAGTTGCGGAACGCCGCTGCGGACGGCGTGGCCGGGCAAATGGCCGGCGCCCTGATCCACGGCGGGGAAACCAACGCCAATGCGCAACTGACTGCCTTGATCAAACCGCTGCTGCCCGATGTGGTGGAGAACGAGAGCTGGTTTGAACTGTCGGGACGCACCGCGGATGACGCGAAGTGGTTTTTGGCGGTCAAGCTCTCCGCGGAACGAGCAGGGCAGTGGAACAAGAATCTCGCGGACCTGGCGGCCAAGGCTGGCATGCAAGTGAGCCCGGCGGATAAAGGCGGTTCGTGGACTGCCCGGCGCGACAACTATCGCTTGAGCGTGAGTTCGGCCAAGGATTGGCTGCTGCTGGAGGGGGGCGCGGGCCAGGCTGGCAAATCGGCGCGAATTCCCAAGGGCGGCGGGAAAGAAGTCCTGACCGCAGATATCAATGGCCCGGGATTGGCCAAACTCTGGAGGAGCGAACGTTTTCAGCATGCGCCCCGGCTCAGTCTGGCGGTGAGCCCGCGCAAGGGAACGCTCTATTCCGAGATGCAGATTGATTATCCGCAACCTTTGAATATCACCCCCGAGGCGTGGCATGTGCCGACCGATCTGATTCATGATCCGCTGATCGGTTTTACGGCTGTCCAGGGAATCAGCGGAACCCTGGCGCAAAGCCCGTTGGTGAAACAGTTGGGCGCGGAGAAGTCCCCAAATCAGGCCTTCTTCTGGTCTCAGAGTTCGATGGCGTTCACGGTTTTTGGCGCGACCGATGTCGGCAACCCAGCGGTGGTGATCAGCAATCTGGTCGCCCATCCGCCCGCGATGCTCAAGGATACTCTCGGCGGGACCATGACGGTGATGACCAACCGCCCGGCCGTTCTCTGGCGGGGGTTGCCGGTGGTGGTGCCCTTCCTGGAAGCCGGAGCGGACGGCAAATCGCCTTATCTGGTGGCCGGCCTGTTCCCGGTTTCCTCAGCGAAGCCCAAGCCGATGCCTACAGAGCTGCTCGCCCAGCTGAACAAGAAAAACCTGGTGTACTACGATTGGGAGATTACCCAGGAACGGCTCAAGCAATGGCGGCCGATCTGGCAATTTGCCCAGATCATCCAGGGCAAGATGTTCCCGCCCAGCCCGAGCGACCGATGGATTGAGGCGATCACTCCGAAGCTGGTCAACACGGTGACGGAAGTGACCCTGGAAGGGCCGAGCCGGCTGAAGCTGGTCCGGCAGTCCCAGTCCGGCCTGACTGCGCTGGAACTGGTGTTGCTGGCGCACTGGCTGGACCCCTACGACGTGATGGAACGCCCGCCGCACAATCCGAATGCTCCCCGCGCGCCGCGGCGCAATCCGGCCGTTCCGATCCAACCGATCCAGCCGAAACACTAATGTTGAAACTGGGCGTCAATATTGACCACGTGGCGACGCTGCGCGAGGCGCGCTACCGGGGTTCGGAGCGAGGCGAACCGGATCCGATCGAGGCGGCGTTGATTTGCGAGGCGGCGGGCGCCCAGGGGATCACCGCCCACTTGCGCGAAGATCGGCGGCACATGCAGGACCGCGACGTTTGGAAGCTGCGCGAAGTGGTGAAAACCCGGTTGAATCTCGAGATGGCGAATGCGCCGGAGATAGTGGAAATCGCCCTCCGGGTGCGGCCGGACATCGTTTGCCTGGTGCCGGAGCGGAGGCAGGAAGTTACGACCGAGGGAGGGCTTGACGCGGCAGGCCAGCTGGAGCCGCTGAAGCAGACAACCGCCCGGCTCCAAGCGGCGGGGATCGAAGTCAGCCTCTTTATTGGGCCGGACCTGCGGCAGGTCGAAGCGGCCGGGGCGATCGGAGCGGATTTCATCGAACTGCATACCGGGAGCTTTGCGGAGCAGTACCATCGGAAGCGGGAACGCGCGGATGAAACGCTGCGCCTGATTGAAGCGGCGCGGGCCGCGCATGCGGCGGGGATTGGAGTGAACGCGGGCCACGGGCTGAACTACAAGAACCTTGCGGGCCTTTTTCAAGTGCCGCACCTGGTCGAATTGAATATCGGCCACAGCATCGTGAGCCGGGCGATCACCGTGGGGCTGGCCGCCGCGGTTAAGGAAATGCTTGCGGCGATGCAAGGGTACGGCGAACCCGCAGCATGATCCTGGGCATCGGCACGGACATTATTGAAGTGTCCCGGATTCGCTCGTCCTTCGAGAAATTCGGCGAGCGTTTTCTCGGCCGAATTCTCCTGCCCGGTGAAACGGAGTACTGCCTTTCCCACAAAGATCCGGCTCCTTTTATTGCCGCCCGGTTCGCCGCGAAGGAGGCGATCTCAAAAGCTTTCGGCACGGGCATTGGCGGCTCCCTGGGCTGGCTGGATATGGAGGTGCGCCGGCGGGAGAGCGGGGAGCCGTTCGTGGAACTGCATGGGAAAGGCCGGGAGTTGCTGGGCACTCGGGGCGCCAGCCGGATTTTTCTGACGCTGAGCCATACGAACGAGCACGCCACGGCGACGGCGGTGCTGGAAGCCTGACGGGCGGGCGGCGACGGTCGGTCGCGTGGCGGGATGGCGGTTGACGAACGGCGCGGGCGCCACCAGAGTCCGCCGCTGCATGGCACATATCCATGAGAAGATCGATTTCACGGTCGCGGTTTTCATTGTCGAGAATGGGAAAGTCCTGCTCGTGCATCATCGGAAGCTGAATAAGTGGCTGCCGGTGGGGGGGCATATCGAACTGGATGAAGACCCCGAACAGGCCGCGCTGCGGGAAGCCCAGGAGGAGAGCGGTTTCGAGGTGGAATTGGCGGGTGAGCGCCCTCCGACCACCGAACCGGGCACCCGGGCGCTCCTAGCTCCGCGCTTTCTGGACATCCATCGGATCAACGAAACGCACGAGCATATCGGCCTGATTTACTGGGCGCGGCCCAAGCGGGGGAGCATGACGCTCGCAGCGGAGGAGCATCACGACATTTGCTGGTGTTCATCCGAGGAACTGGATGCACTGCAGCCGCCGATGTCCAACGCGGTGAAATGGTATTGCCGGAAAGCGCTCGAGGAGCTGGGCTGACAAGGAACGACGTGGCGCGAAGCCGGTTTAATCGTGGAGTGTTCCTGCTGGAGGGTTTGAATGCCCTTGGGACGACGTTCTATTTCAACTATCTCTTTTTCTTCCTGCGGGACCACTACGCTTTTACGAACAAGCAGAACCTGCTGGTCGGCGCTCTGAACGGTTTCGTTTACATTCCGTGCGCGCTTTTAGGCGGCAAGCTTGGCCAAAAATACGGCTATCTCTCCACGCTGAAGCTGGGCCTGGGCATCATGTTCGTCTCCCTGATCTCCGGCTCCTTCGCCTACAGCATGCTCGGGTTGTTGACCGCGATGTGCTGCTGGACGGTCGGGATGTGTTTCACCTGGCCCAATCTTGAGGCGCTGGCTTGCGATAAACAGCCGGCCGAAAAGCTCCCGGCGGTGATTGGCATTTACAATGTGGTCTGGTCCGGCGCTGGCGCCATTTCCAATTTTACGGGAGGAGCGGTGGCTCAGGCTCTGGGCTGGCGCAGCATTTTTTGGGCGCCGGCGGCCATTCACGCGGTGCAGATTGGGATCGCTTTCAGCATGCGGGCCAATTGGCGGGCCATTTTGAGCGATGCCCCGAAGCACGCCGTTTTGGAAGAAGCGGAGCCCACGGGCCCGGTGTTTCTCAAGCTGGCCTGGCTGGCGAATCCGTTTGCCTATATCGCCATCAACGGCGCCATCCCGCTCATCCCGGACCTGGCGAATCGCTTTCAATTGTCCGCGGCGTTCGCGGGGGTGTTTTGCTCGATTTGGTTTTTTGCCCGGACCGCGACGTTCGTGGTCCTGGCGCTCTGGTCCGGCTGGCACTACCGGTTTCGCTACTTGGCAGCCGCCTATGTCGGCATGGTCGCCGCTTTTGCCGGCATTCTGCTCTCGCCGAATCTTGCCCTGGTGGTTCTCGCACAAGCGGCCTTTGGCTGGTGCATCGGACTGATTTACTACTCCTCTCTCTACTACTCCATGCATGTGGGGGATACGAAAGGGGAGCACGGCGGCTTTCACGAGACGGCGATCGGCTTTGGCATTTTTGGCGGGCCCGCCATTGGGGCGGCGTCGGCGTATCTGGTCCCGGCCCGGCCGCACAGCAGCGTTTTTGGGGTGATGCTGGTGCTCGCAGCCGGTTTCGCGGTGTTGCTGTGGATCCGGAAGCGCACCGCGCTTCGTCCGGCCGCTTGATCTCAGGGCAAAAGCAGCTGCGCCCGGAAGAATTTGGAGGTCGCACTGTCGAGCGGCTGGGTGTAGAGCAGAGTGCCGGTCGCCGGGATTTCCAGGGGCGCGACCGGAATCCAGGCCCCGCCCAGGCGGCTGTTCTGCTCCAATTCAAAACGCTGGTCCGCCACGCCTTCGAACAGGAACAAAGTTTCGTTGGCCCCGTTTTCAATGGACACGAAATTAACGGGCGTGGTGAGCGGGACGATTTGGCTTCGGAGGATCACTCCTTCCAGGCCGGCCATGACCAGTTGCTGGCCGTCGGTGACCGCGCTGTAAAGGGATTTGGAGGTGATGCTGCTTGTCACCGACCACGTGGCAGCATCAGGACTCGTCAGAATCAGCCCCGAGCCGCCGGAGATGTACCACGTGTTTTGCACCCAGGTCACATCGTTCAACCATTCGGTGGTTCCGGATGCGCGCTGGGTCCAGCGCACGCCATCGCTGCTTGTCAGAATCAGCCCGTTTTCTCCCACGGCGATCAACCTTCCCCCCACGTAGCGAACGCTGTAAACCCAGTCCGTCACTCCGGAGGTGCGGCGGGTCCACCCGACGCCATCCGGGCTGGTCAGGATCGCCCCGGCTGCGCCGGTCACGACCCAGCCGCCGGGCCAGGCGGTGGCGCTGGAGAGAAAATTGGTCAGGCCGCTGGTCCGGGTTGTCCAGGTGGTCCCGTCTGGACTGGTGAGAATGGTCCCCTTTGCACCGCCGGCGACAAACAGCGAGGAGGTGGCGGCGATCGCCTGGAGGTCGTTGGTGGTGGGTGAACTGGCTTGCTGCCAGACCACGCCGAACAGGCTGGTCTGGTTGGTGGCGAGCTGGCCGAGAGCATTGGTGGAAAAGGTGTTGGTGACAAGGTTCGGGCCCCGGAGAATGAGCCCAGTCGTTCCCAGGGCGATCAGGGCGTTCGTGTTACCGCCGATTCCCAGCAGGACCTCGCTGCTGGCGGCCGAGGGTACGGCTTCTCGGGACCAATCAACTCCATCTTCGCTCGTTACGATCGTGCCGTCCGCTCCGCAAGCTGCATAGAAGCCGGTGGCGCGAGTGGCTGACCAAAGCCAGGAGCGCGTGGCTTGGGCTTGGGTGTACCAAACGAGGGGGGCAGTGGAGTTTGTGCGATAGCCTTCCACTTTCATTCCGGTGCGGCCACCGATCAGAAACAGCCGGCCATCCCACAGGGCGCTGTAGTAAGGCCAGATCGGCGCCAGGTTCAGAGAACCGGCGTCCGACTGTTGCGACCAACTACCGGTCTGCAAATTCCCCAGGAGCAGCATGGAATCCCCCGCAATGACAATCTCATTGGTGCTCCCGGCGACGGTGAACAGGGTGTTGGTGACGCCCACATTCACCGGCACAAAGCTCATTTTGCTGTTGTTCGTCAGAACGATTCCGGCGTCGCCGACTACCCAGAAACGGTCGTTGATGTAAGCCGCTTTGTTCAGGTTGGCCGTGGCGCCGATCGACTTCTTGTCCCACGTTTGTCCGTCGCTGCTCGTGGCCAGGAATCCGTTTTCGCCAACGCTGACAAACAGGCCGTTTCCGTAAGCCACCCCCCGCAGCCAATCGGTGAATTTGCCGCGTGGAGTCCATTGCACGCCGTCCGTGCTTGCGTAAATCGCGCCATTGTCTCCCACCGCCACCACGGTGTTGGTGGAGGCGGCGATCCCCTCCAGCCAGTTGCCTGATTGGAGGTCGGTGAGCGCGAGCGCATCCGCGGTTGTTCCGGACAGGATTCCGCCCGCTTCCGTGGAAACAAAAATTTTGTCCCGAAAGAAGGCAAGGCTGCGCAGGGACAGAGTCACGCCGGTGTTGTGTGCGGTCCACGTGTCGAGATCATCGCTAGTGTAGAGTTGGCCGCGGTCTCCGATTTGCCAGTAGAGGCCGCTGTGGAAGGCCATTTCCAAAATATTGTTCCCATGCGGCGTCGGGTTCGAGAAATGCCAGACCGGCGCGGCCGCCAATACGGGCGCCGCCGCCGCAAACCAAGCCAGCAGGAGCGCGTTCAGTCTCAGGAAGAACATACCGGAGAGACTGCCGATTGGGCCGATGGAGCGGAGGCAAACACTTTCGATGGGACCCGCAGCTCAAAAGTGGTTCCCTCGGGAGAGGTCTGTTTCAGCCGGAGGTCCGCCCCGAGATGGTTGGAGAGATGCTTGCTGATGGCCAGGCCAATTCCCGTGCCCGAAGCCTTGCTGGAGCGGCAGGGCGTGAACAGTTGAGGAAGCACCGATGCGGGCAGGCCTGGGCCGGTGTCGGTCACGGCAAAGGCCGCTCCGGCGTCAGTGCGCTCCGCGCGGATGGAAACGCGGCCTTCCGCTGGCGTCGCCTGAATTGCATTTTGCACCAGGTTCGTCAGCACCAGCAGAACAATGTTGGCTTCGTGATTGTCCATGATTTCGGCGCACTGTGATTCCAGAACCAATTCCACCCCTTTTTTCGTTGCTTCCGCGTTTACCTTGTTGCGCAGCACGTCAAACAGTTCATCCACGGAAAACTCATAGGTCTCGCTGGTTTTTTCTTCCTGGAGAATGCGCACGATCTCTCCAATCAGCTTCTGCATCCGTTCGGCCGCGTCGGCGGCCAGTTCCCAATCCTCGTCATCCCCTCTTCCTCGCAGGCTGACAAAGCTTTGCAGTCCGAAGAGCGGACTTTTCAGATCGTGAATCAGATGAGCAGTTATCGCGCCAATTGCTGAGGTTTTCGCTGTCAGGTTCAGTTCGTGATTCGCCCGCAGCAAGCTCTGCGTCCGTTCGCGCAAAAGGCGGTTTGTTTTGTTCAGCCTCAGGAAGGTCCAGCCCAACGACCCGGCGATAAATCCGCCGGCCACGATAAAAGTTAGAAGCGAATATCGGAGCAGATCGCTATCGAGCGTGGCCAGCCGGCTGGCAACTTTGTCGCCATGGAGCACGAATTCCGCGGAGCCGAGCAGCACCCCGTTGAGGTCAAGCGGCACCAGAGCCAGCAAGATCGGCGCTTTGCCGGACTCCAGTCCAAAATCACTCATTTCCGCCGCGGGCTCGTACGAGCTGACGGGTTCGCGCCGGGACACAGCCGCCATTTCCGTGGCGGACAGATTCCGGTGGGGCGTGGGCAGCGGGATGGTCATCTGCAGCTGACCGTGCGCGTCGAAAAGGCGCACAGCGATCGCGCCGCCGTTCGACGCCGTCTCAAACATCTGATCGGCCAGCGCCGCAAAGCTCACCGCCGGGTCCGCCTGGATCTCAGGCGCGAGTCCTTCCAGAAGTGACGGGTGGACAAAAGAGGTCGCGTAAAGAGCCATCCCGTCCTGGCCGATGATTTGCTCCCTCATCGCCTTCCGGAGATGGAGCGTGGTGAGTGCGATGGCCAAACCAAGGACGCACAGCACGACCCCGAGTACAAGCCAAGGCATGTACCGCGATTTCGTTGGCGCCAGGCCAGCCGTCTCGCTCGTCATAAGAGGTCGTGTGCAGGAAAACGCTGATTCTCTTCTAAACCATCAGAATTCCCAGTCAACTCCGGCCATGATGGTGTTGACCCGATATTCCTCCAGCCGGTAGTTGGATCTCACCGTCTCAAATTCTTCATCGGCAAAAAGCTTCAACTTCTTCCAGACTGTTTTTTCGATATGGGCGCTCAGCGCATATTCCCACAGCTGCCGGATGTCTGTTCCGTCCGGCACCGGCTGCAGAAGGTAGTCGTAATACAGGATCTTTCCCTCGAGCGCGGCCTGCCAGGACAGGCCGTAATACCCGAACTTCTGCATCAATCGATACCGATGGAAGTCATAGAACCCCACGCCGTTATCCTCATTGATCTCGAAGAGCGCCCGGGAGCGGGTGCGCCAGTGCCGGCCCGGGTCCCACGCGTGATTCCAAGCCAGCTCGAACTCATGCTGATCAAAATGCAACGGAATGTCCCCGAGCGGCTGGCGCGTGAGGTCCAGAGGGTTCCGCGTATCGTAGAGCCGCTCGGCGTACCTGTAGGAGAAGGAAACCGTCGATCGGTTCCCATATTTCCTTGTCAAGGTCAGTTCCGGTCCATATTGCCAGTAACTGTCCAGAGGTTGGTTAAAGAATTGCCTCTGTCCGATGAACTTCAGCTCCAGCTCGCAGTTCCAAGGCAGCGTGCGGGTCAGCATCGGGGAGAGTTCCAGGTTATGGCTTTTTACTGGCAGGGTCTCCACCAGTTGCTCGGTGGTGGAAGAGTCGAAGACTTCATCAGCGTAGAGATACTGCGCAATCCCCCCGAGTTTCCATTCCGGTGACAGGTCCTGGCTGATTTTTGCCTGGGTCAACAGCAGCTGTTCATGGTCAACTTCACTCGAAGAGAAATAGCGTCGATCCTCCCCACTGGCGAAGAGGCTCACTGATGGGCCTCCATCAAGCCCCGCTCGAAGCAGGGAAAAATCCAGCCCGCTCATCCAGAAGGAACTGCCTTGCCGACTGCTGTTGCTCAGGAGGACGTTATCTTTGTAACCGATTGCTCCGCGAAGGTTTATGGTCCTATCCCAAAACGAGAGCTTCAAATCTTCGATCGAATCTTCTGCGGCGGGCGAGGGAGTGGCCAGCGCTGCTGCGAGCAGCGCCGCCAAGATCAAACTTTTCTCCCGAGGCATTCCCTTACATCGCACAAAAAAAGCCAGACAACCATTTCAGATTGTCTGGCCAGTATGAACTGCGGGCCTACCTTGGCGTTAAAATCTCTGCTATTTGCGGGGCCGTCCCCCTCCGCGGTCGCTGCCCTTGCCTTCGTTGTCGATCTTGTTTTTCAGGTCATCCAACTTGTCCCGGTACTCGCGATTCAATTCCTTCCAGTTCTCCTTGATGGCGACCAGTTGATCTCGAATCTTGTTCCGTTCCTCGGTGCTGGCATTTTTGAGCTGATTTAACAGCTCTTTCTGCTTTTTCTGAAGAGCGTCCGCCTGGGCTTTGAACTGACTTTTGAGCTCGGAGTCATTGCCTTTCCCGGGTTTGTCCGAATTGCCGCTGGAGCCGTTCGATCCATTTCCATTCGAATCATCCGGTAGCGTCGGTCGGTCTGGCTTCGTCGGCTTGTCTTGTTTGCCCGTGGCGTTCCCGTTACCCGTGGCGTTCCCGTTACCCGTGGCGTTCCCGTTACCCGTGGCGTTCCCGTTAC
>CAZMKE010000062.1:19624-21705 GCA_964566945.1 uncultured Verrucomicrobiota bacterium
CGTGGCGTTCCCGTTGCCCGTGGCGTTCCCGTTGCCCGTGGCGTTCCCGTTGCCCTTACCCTTGGCCGGGTCGGCCGCCTGCGCGAACGGCAGCGTAAGAGCGGTCGCGAGTGCCGCGACCGTCCTCAGCAACCGATTCAGTTGAAACCTCATATAATCTGAAGTTTTACAATTTGCAGGCCAGCAATGCGCTGGCGGAAAGCATTTCCGTCAGTTCTGCCGCACATTTTCTATACGCGGCCGCGCTTTCTCTCAAGCTCTCTCGTTCCTGAGCACTTTGGGTGCAGTAACGCCGCGCGTCCAAAGCTAATGCTCTGAGTTCCCAGTCCAAGGTCAGATTTACCAGTTTCAGCAGCCTCAATTCCGCCTCATTGGTATCGTCTCCCAGGCCGGCCCCACCCCCAAGCACCGCTCTGTTCATACCGACCGGAATGGGCAGCATTCGTGCCACGCTGCATTTGCGCATAAAGTGTTGCAAATCAGGGCGGTTTAGTTTCGGCCGCCCTGCCGGTTGGGGCTACTCCCCCGCCTCGGTCGCGTCCTGTTCCCCACTCTTGCTCATTCCGGGCTCGCTCCGTCCGGACAAACGGTATCTCAAATAGTCTCGCGACACTCCGAGCAGGCGGGCTGCAGCCGACACATTTTGATTGGTCTGTTTCAAAGCATGTTGGATGAGCCGCATAATGCTGTCTTCCAGGGAAAATCCTTCGGCTGGAAAAACATAGCGCTCATTGAACCAATCGTTGGCGTCGGGCCGGGCTGGGTCGGCTGCGGCGGTTACGATCGCCCGTCGTCCGAGCCCGAGGAAGTCCAGATTGTCGCTATCTTCGAAGACGATGGCCCGCTCCAATTCGTGAGCGAGTTCCCGCACGTTGCCGGGCCAACTGTAGGAAAGAAGATTCTTCCGGCCAAGCGCGCTCAAGGACTTGGCCGAAACGCGATGGCGTTTGGAAAGATTCCCAAGGTAGAGTTCGGCGAGCTTGATGATGTCTTCGCCGCGGGCGCGCAGGGGCGGCATTTCCACGTTGAAAAGATCGAGCCGATGGTAGAGGTCTTCCCGGAATTCGCCTTTGGCCACCAATTCGGGGAGCACGCGGTTGGTCGCAGCGATGATCCTCACATCCACGGGAATCTCCTTGCTCCCGCCGACGCGGCGAATTTTGTGATCTTCGACCGCGGTCAGAACTTTGGCCTGGAGGGCCAGCGAAAGGCTGGGGAGCTCATCCAGGAAAAGCGTGCCGCCATCGGCCGCTTCAAACAGCCCGATGCGGGCGGCCCGAGCGTCGGTAAACGCGCCGCGTTCATGGCCAAACAGCTCCGATTCCGCGAGAGTCTCGGGCAGGGCGGAGCAATTGATCTCCACCAGGGGGGCGGCCGATCTCGGTCCGTTCCGATGAATCCACCGGGCGATGGTGGTTTTGCCCGTTCCGGTTTCGCCCTGGATCAGCACGGGCGCGAGCCGGGTTTCGACGCGGCGGTCGGCGGCGAGAATCTTTTCCAGCTTGGTTTTCAGCTCCGCGAGGGCGGTGCCAAAGAGAAAGTCATCCGATTCTTCTTTTTTGCGCCGATGCTCCTCGATCCTTTCGGTTTGTTTCGCCCGCCGAGCCCGGCTGACCAGGAGGGAAAGCTCAGCCAGGTCGAAGGGCTTGGTCAGGTACTCGAGGGCACCGAGCTTGAGCGCTTCCACAGCACCGGCAATGCCCCCTTGGGCGGTCATCACGATCACGCCCGTGTTTGCAGGGAACGCGCGTTCTTTGAGGAGGTTCGTGCCGAGGCCATCGGGCAGATTGACGTCGATAATGGCGAAATCGAAGCTGAGTTCCCCGAGCATCTGGCGGGCCTTTTCAAGGCGGTCGACGCTCATGACGTCTGCGCCCAAACGCTCCAGAAAGCTTGCGATCTGCTTGCGGAGCAGCGGCTCATCCTCGAGCACGAGAAGGCTCAGGCCTGATAAATTACCCGTCTGCATCGAATGACCATTAACCGTGGACCGGCGCCCGCTCAAGGCATTTTCGGATTTTCCGCGGGGCGCATGACAGATTTCTTCAGGCGGGAAGCGATAGGGGATCGTTTTTTGCCGC
>CAZMKE010000063.1:0-20999 GCA_964566945.1 uncultured Verrucomicrobiota bacterium
CTTTGACGGCCTCATTTCGACCATCCGGTGGTACACTTTGCATGACCGCTGACAATTGATCGATCAAACAGAGCCCCGCGCGTCAGCAAGGGGTCAGCGCCCCCCGGGAGGGTGAGGCTGCCAAGGAACCCTGACTTTCTGCACCGGGCTCAAGCCTTTCGCTTCCATCCTTCCTGCGGCCTAAGCTATCCCTCACCGCAAGCCCGCCCCAAATCACTCGCCAACGGAAACTGAAATCCCTGCGATTCGACGCGAACGCAGCCCGCGTCAGCGGCCCCATCTATCCCGCCCCACCGCCCGGGGATGTATGTTGTGGTTTCGGGGGGCGCGTGCAACCCTTCGCGAGCTCCCGTCCTATCTCGACTTGGATAACTTCCTGCCAATCCCGTCTTTTAACGTGGCGCTCGCCAACATTCCCCCCCCACCCGCGCAAGCGCCACGATGAAGCCGAGTGCCTACTACGGAAGATCTGCAAGTTGTGCCGAAGCGGTTTTGTCTCGTCCCCCGCCGATTGTGGCCCAATTTCCAGATGCAACGTTGTTATAACCTCCAACCACCACGGCGTAGGTTCCGCTTGCGGTATTACCCGTCCCACCGAGGACGGACGCGAAAAAGCCCGAACTGGAGTTATTGATACCGTTGACTACGCCGCCCACACCGGAGTAGTTCATCCCGACGCCGAGAAGCAAATTGTGAGAGCCAGTCCGGACATCATTTCCGGATCCACGCACCTCATTGTACCCGATGGTCAGATTGCCCAGCCCATTCACGCCATTCCCGTAGGTGTGATTCAGTCCGTTGCGAATACTCACATTCGCGCCGGTGATATACACTTCGTTGCCGCTCCGGCTAAAATGAATGAGTTTATTTGCGACGGGAGCAACCACTCCATCCGCGTATGTTTTGGCAGTAGCAAGCGTCGTGGCCGTTTTGGAATCTGTGTAGGCCTTCGCCGCAGCGAGAGCCGCAGCGGTTTGGGAATCTACATACGTTTTCTCAGCGGCCAGATCATTTTGAAGATTGTTGATCGCCGTCTGCTGGGCTGTCTGGGTGGCCTGCACCGTCGTGAGAGCGCTCTCAAGGGCCGCAATTTTCGCCTGCTGAGTGGCAATCTGGGCAGCCTGTGCCGCGTTTGCCGTCTGGAGGCTGTCGACTTTCGTGACCAGAGAGGCGGTCAGGGCTTCAAGGTCCGCCAGCCTCTTCACTATGGTTGAGCTGGACTGCGCTCGCGCGGGGGCTTCCGCCGCAAAAACCGTCAACAGAATCAAAAATGTTATGAATTTTCGCATAAGTTTCGAAGGGGGATTTCTCTTGGAACGAGTCTGATTGTCTTTGATGTTAACTATTAATTAAGCTTTGTCTTCCCGTCGCGCGCTTTCAAATAGGCTGAGATCGCCAGATTAACGCCGACCAAAGCCAAGGCAGACCCACCCGTGTCGGGAACGGTGGTCGAGGGGATCGGTTGCAAGTCATACATTTGCAGCCCGTTATTTCCGGATTGCAGGAGAGAACCATCGGCTTTGCTCACCCGGTACCAATTCCCGCTTTCAGCCGCGAGCATCAAATCTGCCCCGAGGTCGGCCATTCCCGTGCCTTCAAAGAACTCGTTCTTCGCCGCATTTGGAATGGTGGTGACGGTTGATCCATCGGACTGCTTGGTCAGATAAATGTGGCTATCCACGAGTTGCCAGACGTTCAATCCATCCACCGCCACCGCTTCCGTGCTATCGGAAATCGCGGGAGCGCTGCCAAGGGAAGCGCCCGTGAACGCATTAAAATAGGAGAGGGTGCTGTGGGCGCCGTCGATGGCCACAAGCTTGCCACCAGACTCGTAATCAAGCCCCTGGAGAGAGAATGACCCCGGCAGGCTCCAGCGAAATTGTTCAACTCCAGCAAAATTGTAAGCGATCACATCCGAGCCCGTGAATGATCCCACCCAAATCAATGAGCCGTCAGTGGCCACTCCATTTGGCAGGCCCACACCGACCGGAAAAGAGCCCATATCCCCCATATTGCTATCCAGAAAATGGACGGAGTCATCGCCCCAAGTCACCGCGACAAAACTCGTAGCCTTGCTCTGCAAAATGGATCCCGCCAGAAAGGTGAAGAATAAAGAGCAGCTCCTGTTCTTTCTCATAAAAGTCGTCTGTTTCCCTGTGTCGAGCGCATGCATTTGCGCCCAGCCCCGTTTTCGCAGCATGATCGATCGGAGGCTTCGGTTTTCGCGGCCTTAAAAAAATTTCGCGCTCGCGCAGGCTCTCAAAAACTCGGAATTAAAGTCAACGCGGAATCAAAAGAAAATGGCGCAATCGGATTTTTTTCTTTCCCGACCGCAGGGGACTTTGGCGGCGGGCGGTTTGGAACCCCGCGAGGTCCATCCCCCGGCATGCTCTCGAGGTCAGCCGCCCATTTCTCCCTAGCCCTTTCCGTTCGCATTTCGCGCTTCGGTCTTCAAATTTCTTCTGGCTTCAGCCCCTCATCCTTTCCGCAACAGACGAGATCACGAGCCTCTGATTGTTTCTTGAAAACCCCGCGTGAGGGCACGTGGCCTACAATGCTGTAGCGGCGTCTCGTCAGAGCGCCGCTGTTCTCCGTCATCACCGAAGCCAGACCAAGGAAGAGGGGAGAAAAGTAGTCAAGAAACGGCCAGGCTTAAATAGACGTGGCGCGACCATTCGGAATTGATTGGGGATCAAACAGAGCCCCGCGCGTCAGCCAGGGGTCAGCGCCCCCGCTGGGAGGGTGAGGCTGCCAAGGAACCCCTCCGTTCCTTGGCACAATTCGCCAACGATTTGGTGGGAGTCTCCCGCCGAGTTGCCGCGTTTTGGGATTGCAGGGTGGTATTTGGCTTTTGGTCATTTCCGGTGCGGCCGGCCCTTCGTTCCCCAGTGTCGGGAAAAATGCGGATCTCTGGCCACTCCGCTGCCCGTGAACTTCGGAGAGGTTCTCCGAAAATCCATCCAAACGGGATACAATCATCGCATCCCGCTGTAGGACGGGTCCCCTGACCCGGCGGCGCGGGCACCCGCCACACCCGCGCCGCCTACAACCCTGTAGCGGCGTCTCGTCAGAACGCCGCTGTTCTCCGTCATCACCGAAGCCAGACCAAGGAAGAGGGGAGAAAAGTAGTCAAGAAACGGCCAGGCTTGAAGAGACGTGGGTCGACCCTTCGGAATCGATTGGTCGATCAAACAGAGCCCCGCGCGTCAGCAAGGGGTCAGCGCCCCCGCCGGGAGGGTGAGGCTGCCAAGGAACGCTTCCGTTCCTTGGCACAGTTCACCAACAATTAGGTGGGAGTCTTTCGCCGAACCCTGACTTTCCGCACCGCGCTCACACGGCGGATGGATCCGCTTGACCAGGTTGATCGGTTGATCTTGCGGAGCGAAAACTGCGTGGTCGTGAGTATTATCGGAAGACCTGTGATTTAGTTTTGCGCCCGATAGATCGCCGCGAGGCCCGTCAGTTCGCATTTCGGACTTCGCACTTCCGGCCAGCTTTGCCCTCTTCTTCGTTACCTCCTGTCCAATCTCCCGGAAGCTGATAACGCCTTCAGCCCGGCCTCTTGCTCCCTAATTGGCTTTTAGTATTTGGTTTTCCCCCCATTTGTTTTTTTCCCCAGCAGCCCGGAAACCCCCAGGGAGATCAACAAAAGCGAACAGGTCGAGCCGGACTCCGCGACCGGGATGTAAGAAAAATCAGTACCCCGGGTCACAATCAAGCTGTAGTTGCCTTCCGTCCCGCCCGTAACTTCGGCGTAATAGGTCCCCGCGTTGGGCGCGACAAAGTTGTGGATGAACAGGCTCTCATTTAAAGCCTCCGGAGAGCCGGCTGCTAACACGTTTCCACCTCCGTCCACCAGGTCGACCGCTCCCGCGAATCGGGTCGCGAGTGTGACCGACTCTCCCGCCTGCAGGGCGAACGAGTAGAAATCGGCCGAACCCGCTGCCCGTCCGAGCACGGCCATTCGGTCGGCGCCCGGGCCCAGCACCACAGCGCTGGAGCTCAGATCCTGAGCGGTGGCCACATTGTTGTTGGACGGGCCTCCATGGGCCTCATACTCCAAAGCGGTGTTGATCAGCGCGTCTGCCGTAAACTTGCCGGACGTCGCGGCCACGCCGTCGATGCTCACCTTGTACGTCCCGGTGATGCCGGCTGGCACCGTTTGCAGCAGCGCCTCCTGACCTGCCGCCGCGGCAGTCCCGGATGCGATCACGTTCCCGAGCGGATCTGTGATTTGGACCGTCGGCTGCAGCCCGAGCTCCGGCGCCACATCCAGAGTGATCGTTCGGCCGGCGGTGACCGGTAAGGAAAACGTTACTGGCCCGGTCGAGCCGGACAGCACCGGCTGATAAATCTGCGTGCCTTGTGCTCCCTGGGCGATCAAAGTTTCAGGATACGGAACGAAACTGCCAGCCAGTGACTCCCGCCCGGCCGATGCCAGGCCCAGCAGCATCGCTCCGGCAGCGCCTATTTGCTTAAACTTGTGATTTGTGACCATAACATCTCTTTGTGAGTTGGGGGTGGGCGGTTTGGAACCCGGCAAAGTCCATCAGCGTTCTTTCGAGTTCGGCCGTCCAATTCTCCTTGGTTAACAGGCAGCTTGAGGCTGTCAGGTAGCGAGCAGTGCCGCAAGAAAGAAAGGTAATCGTGAAGATTCATCAAGATTCAGCGATCTCGGCGGCCAGTGGTGTGGCCTGCGACAACGGGGTGCGAAGGTAACGGCAGCGGCTATGGCGAATGATTTCACCGCCTGTCTGAAGGAAGCCACAAACCTCTTGCCTGACGATTTGACCTACCAATACGATCCAGCCGGAAACTTGAATGTCCGGTCGTCCACCAAAGATTTTGGGCAATCGTTCGGGGGCAACAGCCTGAACAAACTGACCTTCGCTTCGCGCAGTGGCACCTTGATGGTCATGTCTGCCAACGTCAGCAGCGTCACAGTCAATGGCGGCACCGCCAGCCGCTACGCGGACGCAACCTTTGCCGCCACAGGGTTCACGCTGACCAACGGGAACAATTCCTTCACCGCCATCGCGTCCGATTCCCTCGGGCGCAACGCCACGGAGACGGTCAGTGTCAACCTCCCGGTTTCTCGTGCTTTCAGCTACGATCTGAACTGGAATATGACGATCAGCTGGCCAAGATGCCTAAAGATTTCGGCCTGGAGTAAGTGATGTCCGAAGAACTCTTTTTCCACTTTGGGACCGAACAATCAAACGCTGACCTTGCTGAATGGCGGCAGGAGGAGGTTGAGTTGGAGTCCATCCGTTGCCCGTTACATTGCGGGCACGAACGCGGCGGGCGGCGGTTGGCGGATCTTTCGGTAATACTCCCTGGAGAAGTTATTGGCGACGTTATGTGGACCTGGCAAAGCGAATGCCTGATCACGGATCGGGTCCTGGAAATCTTTAGAGCGGAGGCCCTCACGGGATTTGAAGTAAAAAGTGTAAAGGCAGCTTTCAAGCAATCCAACCGGAAACCTCCGAGGCTTTGGGAACTGATTGTCACTGGTTGGGCTGGAATTGCTCCAGCCGAATCAGGTATCCACTTGCTCGAACGGTGCGAGGCATGTAGCCGGACTGTGTATTCCGCTTGGACTACACCTGACAAATTGGTAAATGTATCCGAGTGGGACGGCAGCGACTTCTTCCTTGTTTGGCCGTTGCCTAGATATATTTTCGCGACGGGAAGAGTTGCAGATGTGGTGCGAAACCATTCACTCTCTTGGGTGTCTTTGGAACCCATCGAGAAGCTCGTGAGTGCGGCTAGCGTGATTCCCCGGTTGAGCCCTGGGCGGCTTTCCTACTATATGCCCGATCGGCGCGCGTTTGAGCTCGGAGCCTCACTGGGGATTTACTAAAGGGTAGTAAGACCTCAAATGCGGAAAAGGGGTTCGACTGGAGCATTGCCACATTGCCCTGCCGACATGGAGAGCCCAATAGCTGATCCCCAAAAATGTCGGCCCGTCCTTCCCTGGTGCTTGGGAGGTGAGCTGCAAACGCGGAGTCATGGCGTGAACTTTCGCGAAAGGGTCAAGGTTAGGCTGCAAAATAGTGTTCTCGGAATGTGAAAAATACTGGACAAGCGGTTTGAATTTCATCTACTTTTGAGGCCAATGTCGGTGCGTAACGCCACGTTGAATTTGTCCAAAATCTACCATTCGCTTCGAGGGGCAGTTGCGCTCATAAAAAGGGGATATCTCGCCCCCAGTTCGGCGTTGTTGTCCCGCCGAATTTGCCCGGGTTCCAGGAGATTCCGCCAAAAAAGGCCCGCAATTCCACATATCCCACCAAATTCCACTTCAGACTTTTGCGCCGCGCGCTTTTTAGCCTTGAGCCTTCAACCTTTAGCCTTTGCTTTTGCGCTCTTTTGCGGCGAAATTCATCACCTCCCGTAACCATTTCTCTACATTCTGATCGGTTGACATAAAAAGCACTCTTGGAGTAGATTGATCCAGTGATCCGGAATGTTCAATTCCGGTCACTGGGAACGACCCCTCAGAGCAGCGCCGCTCTTTCGGCTCCGCCCTCAGCAGTCATCACCAGTGACCCGCCGACGGCAGTCCCAACCCGGGGCCGCTTTCCCTCTCCTGTGTCTTTCCAGCCCTTTTCGACCTTCGTCTTTCGCACCTCGTATTTGCCTGTACCTCCAGTTTCACAAAAATTCTGGGACACTTTCCTGAGAATAGCCAACTCACAACTCCCCAATTCAGATCGGCCTGATAGCCCCGGAACTCATTGTGGAAACCGATCTTACGTCATGGACGAATGCAGCAGCTACGCGGGTCTCGCCCCTGAAAACCTCCGTGGACCAGCCCGCCACTGTCCCACTTTGGCCCTCTCGTCGCTCCCAGCTCCGTGCTCCAGGCCCCTCGTCGTCCTTTGCGCGTGGGAAAAGCTAAAACGGCGTCAACTCTCCTTTGGGGTCGAACATCTCCGTGGGGGAATCGGCGATCGTCAAATCGGGACGGCTCCGGAGGTCTTTGACCAGGGCAGGGGAGATGTAGATTTCGGAGAGGTGCAGGGTGTTGCGGATGCGGATGATGCGTTCGGCTCCGGGCCGGATCGCGCCGCAGGCGCGCCGGGCGATTTGGAAAGCTTCCGAGGCCGTCTCAGCAATGATCGGAACTTTGCCTCGTTCGAGGAAGGAGCTGGTGATGATATTGCGATAAGTGGCCGGGAAATCGACCTTGCAGTAAAAGCGGCGGGTGATGACGTCTGCGAGGCCAAGGCCGGTGGCGTTGCCATGCGATTCCCCGGTCAGGTCATCCACCAGGATCGATCGAATGCGCGGGGTGGCCGGATCGGGCTCTCCCGCGATCCGGATCCGGCCGATGATATTCGTGTCCATCCCGGAACCGCTGATATTCTTCCCCAACTCGTCCACGATCAGCACGTCGATTTCGTGCACCGGCAGCCGCGGCATGTTTTTGCGCGCGTGTTCCAGCAGGGCCGGTTCGCGCCCAAGAATCTGGTAGGCCGGGACCAGTTCGAGAATGGCCGTTTCGTCATAGGCGTTTTCCACGATCGCAATGCCGGCGAGGATCTTGCCGAGGTCGAGAATTTTTGCGGCCGCTTTGGGGACCAGACTGCGCAGGCCGTGCACGCCGAAATCATGGATGGCGACGGCCTGCCGCTCCTTGCCGAGGCCAATGACCGCCATTTTGACCAGGCCGCTTTCGTAGGTGCCGTGAAAGTCGGTGTGGGGCTTGATCCGGTTGATCAGGATGATCCCATCGGCTTCGGCGGCCCAGCGATCCATGTAGAGCGCGTGCGGCAATCCTTCCGAGGGCAGTTGCACCACTTCCATCGAGGACCGCACCGGGCAGCCGACCGCCGCCTCGGTGATCCCGTAGGAGGCGAGAACCGAGGCCTGGCCTTCGGCCGTGGCGCCGCCGTGGCTCCCCATGGCCGGGACGATGAAAGGCGAGAGGCCGAACTGCTTCACCGACGTCACGGTCACCTGGACGATCTTGGCCAAGTTGGCAATTCCCCGGCTGCCGACGGCGATGGCCACGGTTTTGCAGGAGCCAAAGAGCTTCTGTTTGAACTGAGGCGCGAGGGTGGCTTCGATGTGACCCACCAACGGCCGATCAAACCGGACTTCGGCTTTGTGGAGCTGGATCATTATTTCGCGGCCTGTTGTGGCAGTCCGGCCGTGACCACGCGTAGGTCGCTCCAATATCCGAATTCCCAGGCCCAATCATTGGCCTTGTTTTCGAGGCGCACCGGGACCTTCGTCCCGGCAAACGGCGTCAGGTCCACCGAGATGCTTTTCCAGCGGGGGCCATCATGATCGATCGTCTGCTTTTTCAGAAGTTTGTCTCCGGCGAAAAACTGCAACTCCCAATCTCCTTGATCGTGGGAAGCCACTTCAAAGGTCAGGCGGGTGGTTTTGCCCGCGGGCACTTCGATCTGTCGGGTCAGGCTGGCGCCTTTGGCCTGATCAAAGGGATGAGTCTGGAGGACGTTTCTCTTGCCGTGATACTCCGGCAGCTTGGCCGGAGTGCCCTCAAATTGGGGTGCCTCAAGCTTCCATTCGGGATTCCAGAGGGCGACCGACTCGCCATCGACCGGCGCGAAGCTGGAGCTTTGGGCTTTAAGGATTGCCTGGCGTTCCTCCTCAGGCGGCGCCGGCTTCTTGTCCTGCGGCGGGCTGAAGATAAACCAGATCAGATTGCGGAAATCGTCATCGGGCATTTGCTCCAGGCCTTCGGGCATGACGGACAATTCGCTCACCCGCAGGCTGGCGATATCCGATTTCGCGATGACCTCCTCCTTCGGTCCCATGGACAGAATCTTCACCCGGGTGTCGGTGTTTTCGACGATGCGGCCGCTCACCGTGCGATCGTCCTTCAGCGTGACTTCGACGTTCTCATAGCCGGCGCCGATGATCTGGTTGGGATCGATCACATTGGTCAGGAGCGCGTCGAGCGTCGAGCGTCCGACTCCGGTCAGGTCCGGCCCAACCTCCGCGCCTTCCCCGTAGAGCTTGTGACAGGTGAAGCAAGTCTTCTGCGCGATTTCATGTCCGCGGGCGAGGTCGATCGGACCGGTGAGAATCATCTTCTTTTTCGCGGCGATCAATTTGGCTTTGTCGGGCGAGGACTCGCGATATTTGCCAATGATTTTGACGGCCCGGCTGCGCAAGTCGTCATCCTTGGTCGTGAGCAGGGTGCGAAGGACGGTGGGCGGGATTTCGGCGACCGCGACCCGTTTCATTTCGATGGCGCTGATGAGCCGGTGCGCCCATTTATTGCGCGAGGCCATGACTTGGGCGGCGGCGTTGCGGCTCGGGAGCGAGAATTCCTTCCAGTGGCTGAGCAACGTTTCGGAAAGCCCGTCGGCGTCGGTGGCGCCGAACGCTTCGATCGCCGCCAGCATGACGCCATCCGGCGCATGGGAGGAGATGATCTTGCCGAGGGCTTCCGAGACGGCCGCGGCCTTCTGCGAGCGGACCGACTGGATGGCGCGGATGCGGTCGGGCTCGGCTTGGCTGTTATCGAGCGCCAATTGCAGCGTTTGGTTGAGGGCCGCGGCGTCCCCCCAGGCTGTGCCCAACTGGCGGGCGAGCGTGCTGGCCTCCTTGTCCAGGAACGAGGCAAACCGGGAAACGACCGCGATGGCTTCCGCGTTGGGAACGGTGGTGTTGCCTTTCTGGCCTTCCACCAGGCCGCGCAAGGCCGCAGCTACTGCCGGAGCCTGCTCCTCGCTGAGTTCCTTGAGCGTGAGCAGAGCCTGGCTCAGGATGCCGGCGTTGCTCAGATCGTAAGTGCGGCGCATGATGCGCGAGAGGATCACGCCGGAAAACGGCATTTCCTTCATCGCCCCGTCTTTCGCATAGAAGCCCAGCGCGTGGAGCGGATCAAAGGCGATGTAGGGCTCCAAAGCCATCCAGTACGTGTGGGTGAACAGGCGGTCGGGCTCGCCGCGCGCCGCGAACCAGAGTTCGCTCAGCAACCCGCCCGTGATGACCTCGCGGAGCGGCGTTTGGGGCGGGGTATCCACCGTCAACGACCCGGACGAGAACTGTCGTGCGGCCACCGCCACCGCCGTGCGCACGGTGATTTCCTTGTCGCGAGCCAGCTTCTTGAGCCGATCCATGGCCGAGCCAAAGGCAAAGCCCCGTTCGCCCGTGAGGCGCGCCGCCCAGATCCGAACCGCCGGTTCTTTATCTTCGGCCGCGTGATCGAGAACTTCCTCATCGAGCAGGTTCATGCCGTGCAGGGTCCAGAGCGCCGCCAGCCGGGCTTCCAGGGTGGCGCCGGACTGGAACAGGGTGTGCAGCGGAGTCGTGGCGTGGAAGCGCCGGGGGAACGCGTTTTCACCCCGCTCGGTGAGGACTCGCTGGGCCATGCGGCGCTGCCAGACGTTGGGATGTCCCAGCGTGTCGACGAGCGCTTCGGTCGAGCTTTTCGCCAGATTCAAACCCGGGGGATGGGAGGGCACCGGCTTTCCCTTTTCCTTCCCGGTGTAAACGATGCGCCAGATCCGCCCGCGTTCGCGGTCCACCCCTTCCGGATCGGCATTGGCGTTCTGGTAGCAGGGATACTTGTCGTACCAATCCATGATCCAGACCGCGCCGTCGGGTCCGACCTGGGTGCTGACCGGCCGGAACCAGCCATCATTCGCTCGGACGAAATCCTTCATGAAGGTCGATTTAAATGTCGCTCCCGCCGGGGTGAGTTTGTCCTGATGAACGGCGCTGTCGTGGATGTTCCCCATCAGGATGGTTCCCTTGTACTCCTCCGGATATTGATCGCCCTGGTAAATCTGGGCGCCCGCATACGCGGCCCGGAAATGCTTGTGATCCACGATCGAGGGGAGCAGGTCGTAGGCGTAGGGATTCGGCGGCGCGCCCGCTTGCCGCTGGTAAATGCCGCCGGGAGCCATGTGAAACAGGTGATCGATCACGCAGGCGCTGACAAAGGCGTTTCCCTCCCGGTCAAAATCCACGCCCCACGGATTGCTGGTTCCCTCCGAGAATATTTCAAACTTTTTTGTGCGCGGGTGGTACCGCGCCACGGCGGCGGTCATGGTCACGCCGCTGTCGTTCGGATCATTCGGGTTGCGCACTTGAGAATGAGTGAAGACCCCGTGGGTCATGTAGAGATACCCGTCCGGGCCCCAGGCAAACCCGTTCAGCAGTTCGTGGCGATCCTCCAGGCCGAAGCCGGTTTTCAGGATGGTTCGCTTGTCCGCTTTGTCGTCGCCATCGGTATCTTCAAGAAAGAGAAGGTGAGGGGCCTGACCGACAAACACGCCGCCGTAGCCGAGCAGAATGCCGGTCGCGAGGTTGAGGCCGTCCGCGAACACGGTCACTTTGTCGGCCCGCCCATCGTTATCGGTGTCCTCGAGAATCTTGATCTGGTCGCGCGGCTTGGTTCCGGGGGCGGCCCCGAGGGGATATTCGTAAAGTTCCACCACCCAGAGCCGGCCGCGCTCGTCCCAGGTCATTGCCACCGGGTTTACCACTTGCGGCTCGGAGGCAAAGATGCGCGCTTCGAATCCTTCGGGGAGGGTCATCTTGGCGGCGGCTTCCTCCGGAGGGAGCGGAGGAGTGGCGGCGGGAGCGTAAACTCCCGTCAGCTGGCGCCCCGCGGCGAAAGTTCCGCCGACGGACAGCGCGAAACCCGCGAGGATGCTCACGAACTGCAAACTGACTTTCTTCATACTTCTTTTCGGATTGTTCGAACCCCGGCTCTCCATCCGACGGCCCGGTCTTCGTCCTCCCGGTCAAGACGGCCTGATCCCCGCCTCAAGGACATGGCCGCACTGTCGGTGAGGCGCCGCCCTGCGGGTGCGCGATCGCGCGCTGTTCATCTGCGGGACGCTTTTTCAGGTACCGCAGTTTGGCCTGGGGCGCAACGCTGGAATTCTCGGTCCGGCCCCGGGGAAGGGGCGCTGTCGGCACGGATAAGATTGTGCTGCCGTGCGGCTTCCCTATTCTCGGGCGCTATCGCTGCGCCGCGGAAATTGGATTGGTTTCTCACCGGGATGGCTCTCGCCGTCGCGCTCGCCTGGGCCTTCCCCGATCCCGGCGCGAAAGGAGGGTGGCTGCATCCTGAGTTGCTGAACAAACTCGGCGTCGCTCTGATTTTCTTTTTGCACGGCATCGCCCTTTCGTTTTGCGCGCTGAAGGCAGGCACGTTGCGCTGGCCGCTGCATCTGGTGGTGCAGGCCTCCACGTTTCTCCTGTTTCCCCTCATCGGCGTGGTGATCTTTTTTGCCGCGGGAACCGCTTTGCCGGGGAACCTGAAGCTCGGGCTTTTCTACCTCTGCGCCCTGCCTTCGACCGTGTCATCGAGCGTGGCGCTGACCGCCGCCGCGCGCGGAAATGTGCCCGCCGCGCTTTTTAATGCCACTCTCTCGAGCCTGCTCGGCGTTTTCCTGACACCGCTTTGGGTGGGCTGGATCATGCACCGGGGCGGGGATGCCATGCCGCTCGGGAGCGTGGTTTGGGACCTGGTAAAATGGCTGGTGGCGCCGCTGGCGTGCGGACAGTGCCTGCGGCCGCTGCTGGGCGGGCTGGCCGCGCGGCACAAAAAGAGGATCAACGTGATCGATCGCTGCACGATCCTCTTGCTGGTTTACACTTCGTTTTGCGATTCGATGAAATGGGGCGTTTGGTCCGGGCATGGACTGACCACCGTGGCCGTGAGCTTCGTCGCCAGTCTGGCGCTCTTCGGGTTGGTCTTCTGGTGCGTGGGGTTGATCTGTGATCGCATGCGCCTGAACCGCGAGGATCGCATTGCGGCGATTTTCTGCGGGTCCAAAAAAACCCTGGCTTCGGGCGTCCCGATGGCTCAGCTGATTTTTCGGAACGATCCCGGGCTGAGCCTGATCCTGCTGCCGATTATGATCTATCATCCGCTCCAGTTGATCATCTGCGGGGGGCTGGCGGATCGCTGGGCCCGCGGAGCCGGCGGCAAAGAAACCGCGGCGTCAGGTTCGCAGCATTAACCGCGGGTCCAATGCCGGAGGGAATCCTCCAGAGCTGCCTCCACCGGCCGGATTTTGACCCCGGCCGCCAGGAGTTTCGAAGTGTCCATTACGCAATTGGACCGCGGCGCTTTCGCGAATTTATAGAACTCGGCGTCATCGGTCCAAAACTCGAACTTTCGGCCGGGTTTGAGAATCTCTTCGATCTTCTGGATGACGTGGCGAGTGGTGATCCAGCCAGGATTGGTCACGTTGTAAATGCCGAACGGCGCGCGCTTCAGCCAGAGGTCCAGGCAGGCGTTCACGAAATCGAACCGGTGCGAGATCGAATTCACGTTGTCGTACACTTTGGCGTAATTCTGCACCTTCGAGAGGTAATTGCGGGGGTTATCGAATTGATCGAAGGGAATCCGGAGCCTCCAGAGATAGCCTGAGCCGACGCCGGCCATGACCTCTTCGGCGAGCGCTTTCGTCCCGCTGTAGAAGCTGCACGGCGGGTGGCGAAACGAGAAGTTCGGCGTGTCACCTTCCCCGAAGCCATGCAAGGCGCAAGGCTGGAGGCCGCCATTGGAGCGGACAAATTCTTCATCGATGAGGGACCGGAGGGCCGGTTGGGTGAGATCCGCCTCGACGCGCGACTGCCCATTCTGCCGGACTTTGCCCCCCGAGTAGATGCAACCGGAGGAGACATGGCCGTACGGAGTATCCGACGCGAGGCACGCCTGGGCCAACGCCTGAGGGAAAAGGGTGTTTCCCAGTAACGTCTCCGCCCGGGCCGTTTCGCACGCATCTACGTTCGGGCGGCCGGTATAACCGGCCGCGTTAATGACAAAAGCGGGTTTGTTCGCACGGAGATGATTCCAGAGCAGTTCAAACCGCGTGTAATCGAGATCCTTCCGCGAGAGCGAGTAGAACGGGAGGCTCCTCCGGAGCAGTTCTGTCGCAAATGCGGAGCCGACATAACCGGTCGCACCGAGCAAAAGAATCTTCGACATGGTCTAGTATCGGCCGGATCAGTGATTTCGGCGAGCCTCGTTTGCGACCTCGGCCAGGTAATCCCGATACTCGCAATTCGGGAGGCCTTGAATGACTTTTTCCAGTTGCGCGAGATCCATAAAACCGCGCCGGAAAGCGGCTTCCTCCGGGCAGCCAATCTTGATGCCTTGCCGGGTCTCAATGGTCTGCACATAGGCGGAGGCGTCGTGCAGGCTGCTGCTGGTGCCGGCATCCAGCCAGGCAAAACCGCGGCTCAACTTGTGCACGCGGAGCTTGTCCTGGCGCAGGTAGGCAAGGTTCACATCGGTAATCTCCAATTCGCCGCGCGCGGACGGCTTGAGATGGTGCGCGATGGAAACCACGCTGTTATCGTAAATGTAGAGGCCTGGCACCGCGTAGTCGCTCTTGGGCGCCTTGGGCTTCTCTTCAATTGAGATGGCTTTGCCACCGCGGTCGAATTCTACCACGCCGTAGCGTTCGGGATCTTTCACTTGATAAGCAAAAATGACCGCGCCGCTTTGGAACTCATCGAACGCGGTCTGGAACGCCTCGCCTCCGTAGAAAATGTTGTCTCCCAGGATCAACGCGACCGGATCGCGGCCAATAAAGCTCTCGGCAATCAGGAAAGCCTGGGCGATCCCAGCCGGTTTCGCTTGCTCCCGAAAGTCGATCTTCAAGCCCCACGAAGAGGCGTTGGCCAGCAGTTGACGGAATCGGGGGAGGTCATGGGGGGTGGAGATCAGGCAAATCTCCGAAACGCCGCTCTCCACCAAAGTGGTGAGCGGATAGTACACCATCGGCTTGTCATAAACCGGCTGGAGCTGCTTGCTCGCGACGAGCGTGAGCGGATACAACCGGGAGCCGGCTCCTCCGGCCAGGATGATTCCTTTCATGGTGGGCGCAGAGTGCCGTGGGAGCCCGGCGAGATCAAACCTTGAATCGACCTTGGATCGACGGCCCAATCGCTCCGAATCTCACCGCCGGGCCTGGTTACAGGCGAACCATCGATTCCAGCTCGCGCACGCGCTGATCGATCTGTTTGCGGGTCACGCGGGTGGTCCGGGTGAGCCCAAATCCTTCGCAACAGAAGCTGGCGACCGCAGCGCCGTGGACCATGGCGCGGCGGAGGTTCTTTTCGACTTTGCCGCCGGTGCTGGCCAGATAGCCCAGCAAGCCGCCGACGAAGGAATCGCCCGCTCCGGTTGGATCGACGACCGACTTAATGGGGTAGGCCGGACCGATGAACATTCCTTCGGGGCCGGACAGAACGGAACCGTGTTCGCCCTTTTTGATGATGACGTATTTGGGGCCAAGCTTGTGAATCTTCTTCAGAGCGGTGAGGATGTTCCGATTGTCGGTGAGCAGGTGCGCTTCGCTGTCATTTAACACAAAAGCGTCCACCCGTTTGAGCAGCTTCAACAAATCCTCGAGCGCGATGTTCAGCCAAAGGTCCATCGTGTCGGCCATGACGAAGCGCGGCTTGCTCACCTGATCGAGGACGTGATGCTGCAGGCTGGGAGCGATGTTCGCCAGCAGGACGTAGGGGGTGGATTTGTGCTTTTGGGGCAGATGCGGGGTAAAGCTCTCGAAAACGCCGAGCTCGGTTGTGAGCGTCCGGCGGTTGTTCATGTTCAACTCGTACTCGCCAGACCAATGGAAGGTCTTCCCTTTCACGACCTGGAGGCCTTCAAGGTCAATCTTGTGCTTCTTGTAGAGCTGCAGATATTTGCCGGGAAAATCATCGCCGACCACCCCAACCATTTTAACCGGGGCGAAAAAGCTCGCGGCCACTGCGGCATGGCTGGCACTGCCCCCGAGCAGGCGGGGATTTTCCGAGACCGGCGTTTTAATTGAATCCAGGGCGGTTGAACCGACAACGAGTACACTCACGGGGCGACAAGCTATTGAAGAATAGGAATTTGGAAACTGGAAAATTTCAGTTTGAGGAACGGCCGCGAAACACAGCCTTTGTTGTTGCGCGACGCGCGCCACTTCCTACATTGCCAGCCGGTTGAACGTCATGATCCGAAATTCACCAGGTTTCTCGTTGGAGCTCGCGGCTTGCGCCGTGGAGCTGATTGCTTTTTCTGCTTTTCGGGGCGCGCGCCGATCATGAGTGCGGCGCAACGGATAACGCTCAGCCGGATTATCGCCATCAATTGGTACGGGTTTCGCCAGATCATACCGGTGGATGGGAACGGCTTGATTGCCGGGGCGTTTGGCACCGGAAAATCGGCTTTGCTCGATTTGATGCAGTATGTCCTGCTCGGGGGCGATCATTGGAAGCCAAACCGGGCGGCGGCTGGCCGGGGCCGCGGGCGCACCTTGGTGAGTTACTGCCTGTGTGACAGCAATACCGAACGGGACAGCCAGCCGCATTACGTGCGGCAGAGCGGGGTGACGATCGCGGCGCTCGAATTTGCCTGGCCCGGCAAGGAGAAGCGCCGCGAAACCTGGGGGGCGCGCATCGAGTATTCCAGCCCCACCGCGGAGCCGAAGCTTGCCTGGTTTTTTGTGCCGGATCGGATCGAGTGGGCAGCCCTTGCGCCCGGAGGCGCGCAGTTGCTGGACGACGACGGCTTTCGCACGCTGGTGAAGCGGGAATTGGACGGCGAGTGTTTCTATCGCGCGTCGCAATATCTGGAGGAAATGGCCACGCCGAATCATCTGCATTTTGACCGCGGGCAGATGAACAAAACGATGCCCAAAGCGCTGGCGTTCGAGCCGGAGGATAACTTCGAGAAGTTCATCCGGGAGTTCCTGCTGGAGCCGGATCCGCTGGACGTGCGCGAGGTGCGGCAGAGCCTCGGCGCGCACCGGGAAATGCAGGCCCGCTTGCGGCGGTTGGAGCATGAAAGCGATTTCCTGGCGCGCATTGGGGAAAAGCATCAGGCCTGCCTGGCCCAAGCCCGCGCCGCGGCGTTGCATGCTCACGCAGCGGTGGCACTCGGATGTGCGGAAAGCGCGGAGAGGCTCAGCGGCGCGCAGGCAAAATTCGCGCGCTTGCAGGAAAAAAATATTTCAGACAAGGCAGATTACGATCAATCGATCGTAAAACTGGCGGCCGTGACCCGTTTGATCGAGGAGGTCCGCCTGGAAGCTTCGCGCGATCCAGATTCCCGCAAGCTCGATGAGCTGGAACGCAAGCGAACGGAGCTCGAGCGTGAAACTGCCGGCCTGCGGGAGGCGAAGCGGGCGGTCGCGGAACGGCTGAACGATCGTGCGCACCAGTGGTCGAACTGGCTGCGGCACGGAGACCAGCTGCGTCTGGAGGATTTGGATCTGGCGGTGGATCCCGGCTTGCTCCGGGCGCTCCGCGGAGAATCAACCGCGGAGGCTTTGGAGGCGCTGGGCAAACTGGCCGAGCGCTTCAACCATATCTTTGGGGCTGCGGGTGGGTTATTGCAGCCGCTGGCGGAGGACCGGAAATCCGCGGAACGCAAGCTGCAGGACCTCGCTCGCGAACTGGATGCGATTGACCGGCAGGAAACTCCGGGCGCATTTCCTTTGTTCGCGGCCCTTCGGCAGCGGCTCAATGGCTCGTTTTCTCGCACGCCGGAGCAGCTCTGCCGCTTGATCGAAGTGAAGCCCTCGGAAGAGCGCTGGTGGCCCGCCCTGGAGGCGGTGCTCGGGCGCAACCGCTTTGTCATCGTGGTGGGGGACGACGATTATCCGGTGGCGCTCGACCTTTTGCGCCGTTCAACGCCGGGGCGGGAGAGCGAATCGATCCTGCACCCGGGCGAGGGGCGCAGGCTGGGGCAAAAGGCCAGGCCGGATTCGCTCGCGAGCAAGGTGGAGGTGGCGGATGAACTGGCCCGAGGTTTCGTGAACCATCTGCTCGGCGAGATTATTTGCGTCGAGACCATGGAAGATCTGGATCGAGTGGAAGCAGGGCGGGCAATCACGCCGGAGGGGATTTACAAGCAGATTCCGACGCGGCGCCGCTTGCGGGAGGATTCGGAAAGGCCGTTCACGCTCGGCCGCCAGGGCCTGGAGCGGATGCGCCGGGAACGCCAGCGCCAGCAGATCGAAGTGCGGGCGCGGCGCGACGCGCTGGACCAAAGGATCAAAGACATTAACAGCTGGCTCGACTGGGGCAAACAGGCGGGATTGGCTGACCCGCGCCTGCCCGACCGCAGCGCAGAACTGCCGCGATTGCCTGGACTCGAGCGCGAGCTGGGCACGACGGTCGAGACGATCAAGCTGATTGCGACCCCCGAGCGCGAGGCTCGAGTGAGAAAGCTTCAGGAACTGGAACGGGAAAAAGGCCAGCTCGACGGCAACGTGGCTTTGCTGGCTCAATCAGCCCAGCGATTTGCCCAGGAGGCGCGGCTGTTGGAAGAACAGATCGAAGCGGCGCAACGCGAGTGGCGTGAGGCGGAGAGTGCGGTTGTGGAAAGCCGCGTGCGCATGCCCGCAGGCATTCTGGACGCGGATGTGGCGGCCTTTGTCGAGCCCTGGCTAAGGCAACGCGCGCCCTGGCAGGCGCGAATTCAACAGGCTAGAGATCTCGCGGCCTCGGGCGCCCAGGAGGCGGCATTGTTGCGGCAGGCTCGGAATCAACTCCGCCGCGACCTGGCGGAGGCGCGAGACGATTCGGGAGCTTACCTGCATCCAGAGTACCGGTTTGACATTGATCCGGATGAGGAATCCAACGAACGCTGGGACAATCGGCTGGCGCTTTTGACCGCCCACGAACTGGCCCGGCACCAGAAGCTCGCGGCGGAGAAGCGAAAGGAGTGGGAAGACCGGCTCAAAGCCCAGGTTCTCGACAAACTCAACGAAAGGCTGAGGGAAGCAGAATTGACCGTCCAGCAGTTGCGCAAACAGCTGGACCGTGATGTCGGCAAATATCGCTACCGCATCAAACATTGGCGAGATCCGGCCATGGCGGCGGTCTGGCGGTTGCTGGATGTCGGGTTTGAGCCGACGGACGACCTGATGGCGATCGTGAAAAATGACGAGGTCGAGCGCGCCAAAGCCGAGCTTATGCGCGCGGTCGAGGCGGCGGATCAGAATCAGCTCGATGAGCGGGCCGTCCGATTGCTCGATTATCGCTTCTACAATCGCTACGACGTCATCATGGAGCCTCTCGGCCAGCCGGGCGGAGCGAGCATTTCCCTAACCCGGAGCATCGGGAAAATGAGCGGCGGCGAGAATCAGGCGCCGTTCTTCATTTGCATGCTGGCGGCTTTCAATCGCGTCTACGATGTCGGCAGCCACCGGCTGCGGCAGAATCTTTCCCTGGTCGTCATGGACGAGGCGTTCTCCAAGCTGTCGGGCGACGGCATTCAGGATTGCCTTGAGCTCGCCCGGAACTTTCAGTTGCAGCTTTTCATGGCGGTTCCGATCGATCGCCTCGGCGTGATGCATGCCTATGCCGAAACCACCATTCTCTGCCGCAAGGAGGAAACGCGCGGTCCGGACGGCTACGTTTCGAGCATCGACAATATTCCAATTCGGCTCACCCCGGCGCAGGTGCGGGACGCAGTGGAATGAGCGCCGATCCCCAGCGCTGGCGCGATCTGCCCATTTTGCGTGAGTTGTTCCTGCAGTGGCGCGACGCGCGCCATGGCGTGGAAGGGCGGAAGCGGGCTTTCTCTCGGGACTGGGAGCGGTTGCTGGAAGCCGCTGGGCTGACTTCCGCCGAGCTGCGGCGCGAAGCGGATCGCGACGCGCGAGCGCTGGCTGATGCTGGGCTGGTGGAACTGAAGGCCGAACGACTGCGTCCCTACCAGATCACCGGAATTGCCATTCCCCTGGCCGCGGGATCGAAGCTGCGAATCATTTTCGCTGGCGAACTGCCGGAGACAGAAACGTCGGCGGCCGATTTGGCCAATGTTGCTTGGACGCCGGCCTTGGAATTCCTGCGCAGCGGGCGGACCGGCGTGCCTTTCGCCGATTTGGCGCGTCTGAACGAATGGCTGAAAAGGTCCGCCGCCGCACGTGATTCGATCCCGATCAAGGAGCGGTCCCTGGAGATTTTTGGGGACGAAAAGCGGTTGGATGCTTTGATGCTGACGACCCTTTTCCAGTCTGATCGTCTGACGCTGGATCATCTGCGGTGCCATCTCGTGCCCGAACCGCTCCCGTGGAAGCGCGGGCGGAGGGCAGCGGGGCCGGTCATTGTTTTGGAGAACGCAGCCACCTGGGATTCGTTTTGCCGCTGGGATTCGGATCAGGCGCATTTCGCGGCGCTGATTTATGGCTGTGGGAATCGCTTTCGGGATGGCGTGTCCTTCCTGCGGGAGATCTTTCACGAGATCGGCGGGCCTCGGCCGATCCTTTATTTCGGGGATTTGGACGCGCCAGGGATTCGGATCCCGCGGCAGGCTGGCTGGGCGGCGCGGTTGGCCGGGCTTCCAGCAATCGAGGCGGACCTTTGGAGCTACGGCCGCCTTTTGGAAAGGGGCAAACCGCAGGAATACGAGGCGGGAGGGCCGCTGCTGCCCGAGGATTTGGACTGGTTTGGGACTCTAAAAGCGCAGGTGGCGGCTTTGCTTAATGCGAAGCAGCGGCTGGCTCAGGAGGCAGTCGGTTGGGACTGTTTGAAGAGCGCCGACTGGTCTGATGGAAGCCCGACTTGACCCACCCACGTGCACGCTACTTCTTTCGGATGCTGTAAAGCTGGGTCAGCGTGCGAATCAGGAGGCGATCTCCGGCAATGGCCGGAGTGGACATGCACATTTCATCCAGGGAATTCTTGCCGAGGAGTTGATAGGTAGGCCCGGCGGCGAAAACATAAGTGTCGCCATCTTCACTCAGCGCGAAGATTTTGTCGTTATAGGCCCACGGTGACGCGGTGAAAGCAGTTTGTCCCTCGGGGCGGACCCGTTCCTTTCCGAACAGCTCCCGGCCCGTGCGAGCGTCGGAACAACTCAGGAAGCCGAAATCGTAGAGCACGTAAAAGCCGTCCTTGTAAACCAGAGGCGACGGGTTGTAGGGCGCGCCGACCGGCTGCGACCAGGCGATGAACTCGTTGCTGCTCTCGCCCGCCTTTAAGCTCAATGCCGTTAAGAAATTCATTTAGAGAGAGCGACGACTCGGTAGTGGGGTTCG
>CAZMKE010000064.1:0-19895 GCA_964566945.1 uncultured Verrucomicrobiota bacterium
CAACTGCGCCGTTTGGCCTGATTCCGCGGTATAATGGAGTTTTCAGACGAGCTCTAAGCGTTTTGACAAGTGCCATGAGCGCCTCATGGTCGAGGCCGGTGCAGTGGAGGCTACCAGATTGCTACCCACCAGGACGCTGCGTCTCTCATAGCGCTCGGCCAGGAACGTGAAGAGCGAGTAAAGGGGCCAGAGCAGTGACACATTGGCCTGGCATCCGGTATTGACTTAGCGTGCCCATAAGGATGCGAGTCGAGTATCCGGGAGCGATTTACCACCTGACGGGCCGTGGGGACCGGCGCGAAGATATTTTCTTCGACGACGTTGATCGCCAAGATTTCCTCAAAACGGTGGCGGAGGCGTGCGTGAAGGTCGATTTTCTCGTGCACGCATATTGTCTCAGGTCGAATTACTTTCACCTGGTGATCGAGACGCCAATTCGGCCGCTGGAATGCGGTGGTTGCTCAGCAGTTACGCCCTACGGCTGAATCATCGCAGAAAGCTCACCGACCACATCTTCAGCAGTCGCTACAAAGCGGATCGTGGTGGAAGGAAGTGGTGACGGCCATCAAACGCCAAAATAACCTGGGGTCATGGAGCGATTCTGATTTTCAGATAATCGGACTCGTGCACGCGGTTCCAACATTCGTCCCAGCCATGGTCGGGGTCGGTCCGCAAAGTCAGATTTATCACACCACTCGATGGCTGGCCGTGAATCGGGAGCGGCGGACGCTTGCTGACGCGCGCGGATCTTTTTGGCAATGGGTCCGAAGTCATTTAGAAACGCCTGCCCGGGGAGTCGATCGACGCTTTCAGGGAGACCGACCATAGCACCCGGCGCTGCGCTGTTTCCGGGGAAAATGGTGGGCCCTGGGCGCAAGCCCCGGCGAGGCAAGGGATGGCCGTTTGCCCCTCCCCCCTCTCTCGAAATCGGCTTTTCCTCTGAATGAACTTCACGAATGATGGCCGGCATGGCCCAAGCCGAAGAATCGAGGCCCGGCGCGTCCGCATCCGAGCCTGACGCTGAGGAGAGATCCTCGGCTGCGATGATTGCCGAGCTTTACGGGGAGCTGCGCCGGCTGGCCGGGGCCAAGATGGGGCGGCTGGCGCCAGGACAAACCCTCCAAGCGACAGCCCTGGTGCACGAAGTCTATTTGCGGCTTTTGAAGGAGCCTTTCCAAAGGTGGGACAATCGCGGGCATTTTTTCGCAGCGGCCGCCGAAGCGATGAGGCGGATCTTGATCGAGCAGGCGCGGAAGAAGGCAGCTTTGCGCCGGGGCGGGGGCAGAGATCGACTGTCACTGGACGAAGTCGAGGTCCAGGCGCCGGAACCGGAAGAGCGGCTGCTGGAGGTCGACGGGGTGCTAGCGGAACTGGAGGAAGCCAGCCCGCTCCAGGCCCAGATCGTGAAACTCCGGTTCTTCGCGGGGCTGAAGCACGACGAGGTTGCGAACCTGCTGGGCATCTCAGAAAAGACGGTGCGCCGTCAGTGGAACTTCGCGAAGGTCTGGCTTTATCAACGGATTCACGCGGCGGAGTGACCGTTTCCGGCGCGGAAATGCGGATGGATGAGCAGATAACAACCGTATGGATGAACTCCCGACGATTTTTGAAATTGCCCTTGCTCTGCCGCCGAAAGCGCGACCGGCCTATTTAGAAACGGCGTGCGCCGGGAATGCGCGAGCGCGCGAACAGATTCAGAAGATGCTGCTCGCGCACGAAAGGGCGAACGCCTATTTCGGGGATGAGCCGGCCTCGCGGGCCACGGAAGAGCCGACCGAAATCTCCCAGTTCGAACAGCTCGGGGCCATCATCGGCAGGTACAAACTGCTGCAGAAGATCGGAGAAGGCGGCATGGGGGTGGTCTACATGGCCGAGCAGTTGGAACCGGTGGTGCGGAAAGTGGCGCTCAAGATCATCAAGCTGGGCATGGATACCCGCCAGGTGATCGCGCGCTTTGAGGCGGAACGCCAAGCGCTGGCGCTGATGGATCATCCGAATATCGCCCGGGTGCTGGATGGGGGCGCGACAGAGAGCGGGCGGCCGTATTTCGTGATGGAGCTTGTCCAGGGCGTGCCGATCACGGAATTTTGCGATCGGAACAAGCTCAGCACGAGCGAACGGTTGAAGCTGTTTATGCCGGTTTGCCATGCGATCCAGAGCGCGCATCAGAAGGGCATCATTCATCGCGACATCAAACCGTCAAACGTCCTGGTGACGCTGCATCACGGCGAACCGATGCCCAAGGTGATCGATTTTGGGATTGCCAAGGCGACCAACCAGAAGCTGACCGAAAAGACCCTGTTCACGAACTTCGCCACGATGATCGGCACGCCCGCGTACATGAGCCCGGAACAGGCCGAAATGAGCAGTCTCGATATCGACACGCGGACGGACGTGTATTCACTCGGAGTTCTCTTGTATGAACTGCTTACCGGCAGCACGCCATTTCCGGAAAAGCGCCTGCGGAGCGCAGGTTACGGAGAGATCCAGCGGATCATTGCCGAGGAAGATCCGGAGAAGCCCTCCACCCGCCTGAGCACGTTGCGTGATGAGGAGAAGACGATGGTGGCTGGAAAAAGAGGCGCCAATCCGGCCGAGTTGAGCCGCGGCGTGCGAGGGGATCTGGATTCGATCGTGATGAAATGCCTGGAGAAAGATCGCCGACGCCGCTACGAAACGGTCAATGCTTTGGCGGCGGATACGCAGCGGTTCTTAAACAATGAACCTGTGACCGCCCGGCCGGCCACAGCCCTGTATCGGTTGGAGAAGGCGATCTTCCGAAACAAGCTGGCTTTCCTGGCGGCGGGCGCGGTTTTTGGGGCACTGGCGCTGGGTGGGGCAGTCAGCCTGTGGCAGGCGGCCCGGGCGACACAGCAGCGCCTGGCGGCGGAAAAAGAGCGTTACATTGCCAAGATTACCCTCGCGCAAAGCGCCTGGGAGCGAAACAACATCGACCAATTGCGCGAGATTCTGGCGGATACCGAAGCGGATCCCAACAAAAGCTTTGAGTGGGCCTACTGGGTGCCCCAGACACAACTCGCTCTGAGCACCTGGCGCGCCGATGAGATCGGGGTGTGGCCGATGGCGCTCTCGCCTGACGGCCAGCGCATGCTCACCGGAGGGGAAAGCGGGAGCCTGAAGTTATGGGACCTCAGGCAAGAGCGGGTCCTATACGAGATCAAGTTTAACGGTTCGGTAAGGCAACTGGCCTTTTCCCCGGACGGCGCACGCTTTTTGGCGGGTGGAGACGATCAGCAAGCAACGGTTTTTGAGACGGAGACGGGCCAAAGGACAGGGGTGGCCATCCGGCATGAGGGCGGAGTAAACGCCGTCGCCTTCTCGCCCGACGGCAAGAAGGTTCTGACCGGCGGATTCGACCGCAAAGCACTGCTATCGGATGCGTTCACTGGGAAGTTGCTCTTGGAGTTGCCACAGAGTCACTGGGTTCGGGCGGTCGCGTTTTCGCCAAACGGCCGAGCGGTGGCCACGGCCGGCCTCGATCGGAAAGTGTCCCTATGGGACGTGGAAAGTGGTGGGAAACAATTTGAGCTGCAGAACCCGGACGTCATTTACTGTGTCAGCTTTTCGCCCGACGGCCATCAACTGCTCGCCGGAAATGAGTCGGGAACAGTGCTCCTGTGGGATCTGGAGACGAGAAGGGAAGCACGAATTTTCCACGGACACACCGGCGCGGTCAAAAGCGCGCGATTCTCGCCTGATGGCCGCCAGGTCATCACCGGGAGCGAGGATGGCACTTGCAAGGTTTGGGACACAGCCAGCGCGCGTGAGTTATCCACGTTCAAAGGCCACGGTTCCGGCGTCTTGTCGGCGTGGTTTTCACCCGACGCGAAGACGATTTGGACCGCAAGCAACGATGGAACGGTAAAGCGTTGGCGCCCGGACAATGGCGTGGAGGCATCCGAAAGCGGCCATAGCCGAATCGTTCTGCGCGGCCATACGGACGAAATCAAGGATGTCGCCTGGGCGCCAGACGGGCGCCGGGTTGTCACGAGCAGCCTGGATAACACGGTGCGGGTCTGGGATGGGGAGAGCGGACGGCAGTTGCTGATCCTCACCAATGACGCTTCCTGGGCGACGGCCTTATTCTCACCGGATGGGAGACATCTTCTCACTGGCACTATGGAAGGCACAATGCGCCTGCGAGAGGCAGACAGTGGCCGCGAGTTGCTCGTCCTGACTGATCACTCCACTCCATTTTTCTCTCCTGACGGCAAGAAGATCATCGCCGGCAGGCCGAAAGGCGGAGTTCAGATATTCGATATCCAAAGCGGTCGCGACACAATAAAACTGCCGGAACGCGGCGTCTTTCGATTTTCACCCGATGGCAATTACATAGCGGGCGACGTTGGCACGAATATTTGGATCTGCGAGAGTAAAAACGGGCGTCTGGTCCATACGTTAAGCGGCCACAAGGCGTTAATCGAAGGCTTCGAATATTCCCGTGACGGTCGACGGATGATCACCGCCAGCGTTGACCGAACCGCGAGAGTCTGGGATACGGAAAACGGGCGGGAGTTATTTGATTTGCGCCACAGCGATTGGGTGTGGCACGGCACTTTCTCCCCGGACGGCAAACGCATTCTAACCACCGGGGAAGACACGACCGCCAAGCTTTGGGATGCCGAAACCCACCGGGAAATCCTGACACTGCGGGGCCACACGGCGCCCGTTGTGAGAGGTTATTTCTCTCCCGATGGCAGAAAGATCGCGACCGGGGGCAAGGATCATACCGTTCGAATTTGGGAAATGGCGGCTCCGGACGAGATGACGCGCTGGCGGAAGGAACGGGAAGAGGCGGCGAAAGCGCGATGACCGTTTTTCCGAGCCGATGACGGATTATGGGATGTCCTGACATCCTATGAAAAAAACGATCTTGTTCGTCATTGCCCATCTTGTCTTCACCACCGCCGCCACTATCGAAGGTCAAACTATTTATGAGCCCTATGGGTTTACCACGATCGCGGGCCAGGCTGGCGCCTCCGGCGCGATTGATGGCTCCGGTCCGCAAGCGCGCTTCGGCTCACCGTCCAGCCTGGCGTTCGACGCAGGCGGCAATCTGTACGTCGCGGAAGCGTCGAACAACAAGGTCCGAATGCTCACGCCAACCGCCACCAATTGGATCGTGAGCACCGTGGTCGACCTGCCCTTCGATAATCCGCAGGCGATCGCGGTCGGTCCAGCCGGAGACATTTTCGTAGGGGATTACTCGCACTTTACGGTTCGTCAGGTGATCCGATCCTCACCGAAGCCGACTGTAGCGATCGTTGCCGGGAGCGCTGACCATTCCGGCAGCAGCGACGGTCCTGGCACTGTCGCCCGATTCAACTCGCCATCAGGATTGGCCATCGATTCTGCCGGGAACATCTATGTTTCGGACTACAACAACAACACGATCCGAAGAATTACGGCGAACGGCACGAATTGGGTTGTCACCACCATCGCCGGCCACGCAGGAAGCGCGGGACACGCTGACGGAACGGCGCTGGATGCCCGGTTTTCCGGACCGACCAGTGTCGCCGTCGATAGCGAAGGGAATCTCTATGTCGCAGATCGAAACAACCGCTCCGTCCGAAAAATCACCCGGCAGGCGAATGACTGGACTGTCACGACCCTGGCGGGAGACTTCTCCCATGGGGGAAGCAACGACGGTTTCGAGTCTGATGCCCGATTCACGGATATGGAGGGCGTGGCGGTTGATAGAGGAGGGAATGTCTTCGTTGCCGATGTCGCGACGGACACGGTTCGAAAGCTGAGCCCATCTGGCGCTGGCGTCCATGTAACGACTCTCGGCGGACGCCCCGGCAGTTCAGGGAGCGCCGATGGGGTGGCCGGTCAAGCGCGATTCAATGGGCCAGCCTTCGTTTGCGCTGATGTGAATGGCAATATCTTTGTTGCAGACATACTGAACAACACGATCCGAATGGGTTCGCCCGCCTTGGCGCTCGGCTCGTTCCGACCAAACTTTGGCAGCTCCAACGGCAAACTGGCGTTCGACATCACCGGGCCCGCGGGACAACAGGTGACCATCGAGGCTTCGAGCGATCTCGTGCACTGGCATCTTGCCTCGACGAACGAATTGCCGGCTCCCTTTCAGCCCGCCGCCCGTTTCCAGGATGCGACTACGAATCAGCACTTCTTTTACCGAGCGCGAACCACGCCCAATCCTTAAGGCGCCACCCGGCGTTCGCCGTGCGCCGACCCGCCCCTCCTGCCCCTGACAAACGCTTCCGTTTGCGCGCGGCGGAGGGAAAGCCGAGGACAATCGCGAATTTCGGGTAAAGTAAAGGGGTCAGTCTGACCCCTTCGCAAAAAAGGTGACATCGGCGAACTCCGGACCGGTGCTTGCGCGGACATCATCGCCCTCGATTACACCGGTCGTCTCCACGAATCACAGATGACCGAAGAACTCCTACACACTCCCCAACTCCGCGACGTTTTCATCGCAGGTGAGGCGGTCCGGACCGCCTCCTGAGCTCCAGCCTCTGAGGTTTTTCTACCTGGATGCGAACGCCGATCAACGGTTGAGCATTGTTCATCCTGAATTATCTCGACTTATCGGACTCTTCATTTTGAATCCGGTAATCGCCCTGGAAAGCCGGGGCGATCCGGAATATGCGACCGAATCATGCTTTTTTAGGATTCCTTTTCTCGATCGGTTTCTCGGTTTTTTCCTCCTCCATGGCGGCCCAACCGCCCGCCCTGTCCGTCCAGACCCTTCACGACCGCTCGTTGCAAATTGATTGGCCTGCTTCAGCCGCGGTTTTCATTCTCGAACAAACCGATGCGCTCACCCCTGGTAATCTCTGGACGCCGGCGTCCGCGCCGGAACTGGTGAACGATCATTTTTCCGTGATCGTTCATCCCGCGCCACGCGCAATATTTTATCGCCTCCATCTTCCGCTCGTTACAGTTGCCTCCACCTCGCCGCTGGACGGAGAAACCGGCGTCGCCGTGACGCGCGAAACGATTGTTCATTTCAGTCGGCCTCTCGCAACCAACTCAACTCTGACCGTCACAAATTTCTACGCCGGTTTCGGCGGCCGCCGCATTCTGTCTCGCATCGAACTTTCCAGCGATCGCACGCGCGCCTCGCTTTTTTACCTCGAACCACTGCCCGGCAGCGCACACGTCAACGTCGTTTTCGATGGCACTGGCTTGAGCGATGATATCGGCCAGCCACTCGATGCAGATGGCGACGGAGTGCCCGGCGGCGTTCACCTTTTCGGATTCGATACGTTAAACCTCACGCCTCTGATCAACACCGGCGTTATTGGCACCGTTTACGCCAGCGAACTCGTCCCCGGCGGCGACACGGGAACGAACGCCGTGAACCAACCGCTCGCCGGCGTAACCATTGCCGTCGATGGCATGGAGGAAACTCTACGCGCTGTAACCGACGCCAACGGAAATTTCACCCTCAACCCCGCGCCACCTGGCCGCTTCTTTGTCCACATCGATGGCCGGACGGTAACAAATTTCGCGGCAGGCATTCACTATCCCGATCAATCGTACTACCCGTACGTTGGCAAAGCTTGGGACGCTACAGCCGGCAAATCAAACAACCTCGCTGGAGGAACTGGCACAATTTATCTCCCTCTAATTAAGGCGGGAACGCTTGAGCCCGTCAGCGCGACGCAGGACACCTCCATTTCCTTCCCGCCGGCCGTTGTGGCCAGCAACCCAGCTCTAGCCGGCACAAGCATCACCGTACCCGCAAATTCACTCTTCAACGACAATGGCACCCGCGGAGGCAAGGTTGGAATCGCGCCGGTACCGCCGGATCGCCTCCCTGGCCCTCTGCCGCCAGGCGCAAGCGTGCCCATTGTGATTACCGTCCAAACCGATGGAGCGCTGAACTTCGATCAGCCTGCCCCAGTCTGTTTTCCGAACCTTCCGAACCCAATCACTGGCCAAATTTGGCCCGCTGGAACAAAGGGCTCGCTCATCTCGTTCAATCACAAAAAAGGTGCTTGGGAGTCTATCGGAGATATGACTGTGAGCGCCGACGGCAAACTTTTTTGCACCGACCCGGGCGTCGGGATTAGCCAGCCCGGTTGGCACGGCTGCGTATCTCCTAAACCATTCGGGCCGGCGCCACAGTACCCTCCCGATTGTCCTTCGATTTACACCGCTCGGGCCAGAGTGGATTCATGTGTCGATGCTTGCGGTATTGTCTTCAACTGGGAATTGGAAGGTTTAACGAGCTTTTTGCAGGCTTCCCAGGACGTTTGCCGCTCGCTGCCTGACGAGATGAACGATGCATGCTTTAAACACTTTTATGTCTTCGCGAACCGCCGTCGGGCACAGTTTCAGGTCGAGCAGGCTGATTGCAGGGCGCAATGTATTGCTTGCTTCGGTGGGCCGGATGGTGGACCGCTGAAGTCGAGCTATCGCGCGCTGGCAGCCTCCGACGTTGCCGAATTGTCGTCTCTGCAAGAACAAATCGAATCGCTCATCGCACCGTATGCGTTAAACGGCTCGCCCATCCCTTCAGCGGTCCTTAACAAAATCGAGGATCTTCAGCGACAGGAGGACATCGTTGCCGGCGGTAGTGCGGCGGTCTATCTGAAAGCACGTGCAATAGTAGCGGAACAACAAGCCGCGACGCAGCTTCGCGCATCGGGACTGGCACTCGACGATCTGCAGCCAGGCAATGCTCCGCCGTACCCCGTACGCTATGCCGCCACTGTTCTTCGGGCCAGCGGTCTTGTCGTCTTTCGCGGTGAAACCGGTCCCTTTGGCCAGTATTTAATATTCGCACCTCCGGACGGGGCTTTGCTGGATGTGGCTTTCTATGACGCGAAGACAAAGCAATATGGCGCCATCCTTCCGTACCTCCGGCCGGATGCCCCCTATCCGTTGCCGCGTTTTACACTCTCTCCTTTGCCGAGTGACTCGCCGGATTCGGACCACGACGGGTTGCCAGACCTGGTCGAGCAGGTTCTTGGGACGGACCCCGACGTTGCTGACACGGACGGAGACGGCATTCCCGATGGTGCCGAAGTCGAGCAAGGCACTAACCCCCTGGATGGTTTCGTTGTCCAGACGGGCGTCATCGCGACCACCAAAACACCGAGCCCGGCGCTCGATATTTGGACCGGCAATGGCGTGGTGGCCACGGCTGAGGGTGCGGGTGGCGTGTCCATCTTGGGCATCTATGATGGTTCAAATCCAACCATTCTCGCCCACGTTCCCACGCCTTTTGCTGTATCGCGCTTGGCTGGCGTGGTCGGTTCCATCGTGGCGGTTGGCTCGCCAGGCTTGGCAATAATCGATGTGACAACGCCGACCACCGCCCGCGTCGTGCGCCAGGTTCCTCTGCCAAACGCGCAAGCGATCACAGCGGGCGGCAGCTCGGCGTGGGGCGGCTCGGCTTTGGGGAGCATTCTCGCGGTCAATCTTCCTAGCGGCGCGATTACATCGGCGCTCACACTGCCCGGCGGCATCAACGATCTTGCGGTCGCGGGTGATTATCTTTACGCGCTCACAGACGATCATTTGTATGTCATCTCGGTTGCCAATGGCGGGATGCGTGTGGTCAGTTCGGTCCTGTCGCCTTTCGTGGCTGCGGGCAATCAGCGCGTGTTTGTTGGCGGGGGACTCGCCTACACTGTTCACCGCAAGGGCTACAATACCATCGATGTTTCTGATCCAGCGAAGCCTGTGCTGCTCACCGCCGGCGCAACGGCCCAGTTTGGCTGGAAACAGATCGTGGCAAATGGTTCGGGCCTGGGCGTCGCAGCCGTTGGCCCCAACAGCACCGACGACGGCCCACACTTCATTTCGCTTTACGACCTGAGCGATCCGCGCACGAATAATGTGTTTATCACCACTTTCGAGACGCCTGGGATTTCGCGAGCCGTCTCGATTTACAATGGCCTGGCGTACGTGGCGGGCGATTCTGCAGGCGTGCAAGTTATCAATTACCTGCCGTACGACAATAAGGGCAAGCCGCCCACCATTTCCCTCACCACAACGATTAACCTTGCAGGTGTGACCGGCGTGGAAGAAGGGAAAACCGCAACCGCAACCGCCACCGTGACGGACGATGTCCAGGTGCGCAATGTCGAGTTCTACCTGGACGGCGTTAAGACCTTTACCGACGCGGCGTTTCCGTTCGAGTATCGGTTCATCACTCCGTCGCGAACCGGGAGCAAGACTAATTTCGTTATTCAGGCGCGCGCAGTGGATACCGGCGGGAACGCAACCTGGAGCGATCCGATCACGATCCCGCTCGTCACGGATGCGACGCAGCCGACGGTCGCCTTTGTCTCGCCCACGGGGGGCGCAAGCGTCATTACATTGCTGGCGCGGTTTAGCGAACCGCTCGCCCCCTCGTCGATTACACCTAATTCTTTATTGGTTGTTTCGCCGGGTCCGGACGGAACATTCGGCACAGCCGATGACGCGGTCGTCCGCGGCGGCGCGATCAATTATGATCCGGCGACCAGCACAGCAGTCTTGACCTTTCCAAGCCCGCTCGCCGACGGTGCTTACCGGGGGATCATCACCACAAACGTGGCCGACGTCGCCGGCAACCACCTGGCCGCCAACTATTCGTGGCAAATTCACACGGGCAACGGAGTGTACTGGACGCGCCAGGGCGATGGGTTTTGGGATGAACCATCCAATTGGAGCAGTGGTTCCGTGCCCGGAGCCACAGATAATGTGGTCGTAGATGTCTCTCCGCTCTTCGCTACGGTCACAGTTCGGACCGGCGACAACTTCGCGGGGAAACTGTTTGCGAATCAGCCAATTCATTTTGTCACCGGTGGTGTTCTCCAGGTCGCGAATACTTTCGAACTGGACCAGGATTGCCTCATGGATGGCGGAACGATTCGGGGCGGCACATTGATTGAAAACGGTGGATCCTTCCGCTTCACTCAGGATACCCGGAGCACTTTCGACGGCGTCACCGTGAAGGGCAATCTCTACCTGACAAACGTAAATGACCGCCTCGGCATCAAGAATGGGCTCGACCTGGACGGCACAGTATTCCTCAACAACTCCGGCGCAATTGGTTTTGTCGGCTCGCAAACGCTTTCCAGTGGCAACGTCGTTTTCGGCGACACTGGAATATTAAGCCTGGAAGCGGGCACAACGCTCACCCTCGCGTCGAACATCATCGTGCGGGGGCAAAGTGGTTCAATCGGACAGGGTCTTTTCTTCGGCGGGCCGGGCAAGCTCGTCAATGAAGGTCTGATCTCTATCGATGTTGCAGGGGGTGCATTCCAGATTCTCCCGGACATGGACAACCTCGGTACGATTCAGACCAAGAACGGTGCTTCTCTCACCATCTCCAGCGCGCACTGGTCCAATTCCGGCACAATTGACGCGAGCGGCGGTGCGAACGTCACCCTCGCGGGCAGTTGGAACAACACCGGCACAGTTCAAGCCAACGGCGCGACCTTGAATCTAGGCAGCCCTTCGACCACGCTGACCCTCGCTGAAATAGGGACGATCAAGCGCACCAGCAGCGTCCTCAATTTCCAAGGCACGCTCGACCTCGTCGGCGGCACACTGAATTTGGAGGACGCCAGCGGTTCATGGGTCTTGAACGGCGGAACAATTAAAAATGGTTCCATTGTCGAAAGCGGTTCAGGGAAACTAATCATCCCCTCCAATCGAAATAACACGTTCGATGCCGTAACCGTTACGGGCGACCTGGATATGACCACTGTGAACGCCATTCTGGTGATTAAGAACGGCCTCACGTTGCACGGAGCCGCCCGTTTGAACGATGGGGCCACGCTCGGCTTCCGCGGCGCCCAAACTCTCGACACCGGCGAGATCATCTTCGGATCTGTGCCTGCCTACATCAGCCTGGATGTCGGCGCTGTCCTGACCCTCGGGCAGGGCGCGGTGGTGCACGGGAAAAACGGCTACATCTTCCAGGGTCATCTTGTGGGCGGCGCGGGCCAGTTGATAAATCAGGGCTTGATTTCCGCTGACGTTCCCGGCGGCGAGATCGACATCAACCAAAGCGGCTTCACCAACACCGGCACGCTTCAAGCCAAAGGTGCCGGTGCTCAGTTAGTGATTCGTTCCAAGCCCTTCAACAATACCGGCCAAATCGAGCAATTGAACGGGGGCGTCGTGCAAATCAGTCCTTAAGGCGTTTCACCGATCACCAAGCGATCAATCCGTCGTTTTAGTTGCTGCGCGGTTCCTAAATCTCTCCGGGCAAAGTGTCATTCCGTCTGAACCGCAACAAAAGACGCAGGAAGGGGACAGAGACGGCACGGAAGGGTCGGCTTATTAGCTTCCTTATATTGATTTTCGGAGACTGGGAGCCCGTTTGGGCCTCCTTCCCGCTGCGCCGACCTTCCTGCGTTTCCCACTGGCGGAGGGCGGGAAGGTTTGATACTGATCCGAGGCAGCGCACTGGAATTCATATGAAACGATCCCTTCAAGCCGGTATTTTTGCCCTGTCGATGTTGACAGCGGCTGTCCATGGGGATGATTGGCCGCAGTTTCGAGGGCCGACGCGAAACGGAATCACCAAAGAGAGCGGGTTGCTCAAAGAGTGGCCGACGGAGGGGCTGACGCTGCTCTGGAAAGCCACCGATCTTGGGCGTGGCTATTCCTCGCTCGCGATCGTGAAGGACCGCCTCTACACCCTGGGCAATGAGGGGATGGAAAGCGAGTTTGTGGAAGCGCGCACCGTGAAGGATGGACGGCGGATTTGGAAAGCGCCTTTGGGCAGCGTGGGGACCAACATCGCCCAAGCCAACTACGCCGCAGCCCGGTCAACGCCCACGATCGACGGAGAGTTTTTGTTCGCCCTGAGTTCAGATGGCGACCTGGCCGCTCTCAGCCTGGGAGACGGCAAAAGCCAATGGCATAAAAACCTGAGAACGGAATTCAATGGCCGGCCGGGAGTGTGGGCCTATGCGGAGTCGCCCCTGTTGAATGGCGACGCGCTTGTGGTCACTCCGGGCGGGCCCGAGGCCACCATCGTGGCGTTAAAGAAGCAGACCGGCGAAGTAATCTGGAAATCCGCGTTGCCGCAAGCCGGCCTGGCGGCCTTCTCATCCGTAGTTCCTTTTGAGGCGGCTGGCACAAAGCAATACGTTCAGCTTCTGGAAAAGGGGCTGATCGGGGTTGACGCCCAGACCGGCAAACTTCTCTGGCATTACGCCAAACCGGTCAGCATTTATGGCGCGAATATTCCCACGCCGGTTGTCGCCGGCGATCTTATCTACGCAGCTTCCGCCGGCACCGGAGGCGGCGCGGTGAAAATTTCCTCGAAAGACGGCCAGTTCCAGGCCGATGAAGCCTACTTCTCCGCGAAGAATCCAACCGCCATCGGCAGCGTTGTTCGAGTCGGAGACTACTTTTACGGCACGACCGGCGGAGGGATGATCTGTTTCGAGGTCAAAACAGGGAAAATCGCCTGGGAGGAACGTGCATTGGGCCCGGCCTCACTGTTATACGCGGATAGCCGGCTTTATCTGCATGGCGAAAACGGCGAAGTGGCGCTGATCGAAGCATCGCCCGATGCCTACCATCAGAAAGGGCGTTTCACCCCGCCTGGCCAGCCGGAACATACGCGAGGCCAGATGGAAAAATCCTGGGCTTATCCTGCCCTGGCGAACGGCCGACTTTACATCCGCGACCATAATGTGCTTTGGTGCTACCAAGCCGCAGTGAATCAGGCGCTGTAGGCGGGCGCAATCAGCCCTGAGCCCAGACTGGACCACTTGCCCCAGAGGTCCGGGCGGCAGCGCAGGCATCTACGTAGTGACGCCGAACCAAACCGCTTGCGTCGGCCAGATAGAGGACGGGGGGCTGAGGCGCGACGAATGTGATGCCCCCCCGGGGGGATCGTGGACATCGGCGCACCTTGGCCCGAACGGAGAGATTCCGCTGATGGAGGCGAGCAAATTCTCCCGGCTGCGCCAGGGGCCTTCGTTAGTTGGCGCAGGCACGTCGCTACCGGTTGGTCAGCCTCGCTGCTACATCAAGGTGCGCAGATAGTTGGTGACAGCCCGGAGATCTTCGTCTGATAATTTTCCTCTGAAGGCTGGCATCTGACCTCGCTTGCCGTTGCGAATTCTCTGGATGAGCCATTGGTCGGTTTCGTCCAGGTGATGAAGATCCGGACCTTCGTCGCCGCGAGCGTCTGCGCCGTGGCAGTGGGCGCAGTTCTTTAGAAAGAGCTTCTGGCCGGCGGCGAGGACGGTTTGATCTGTCGCTTCGGCCGGCAGAGCGGATCGCGTGGCAGGGGCTAACGGGCCGGGCGGATCGCTTTCCGCCGCCAGGAGCATTTCGCCGCCCGAGTAGCCGGCGCCGAGCATCAGCATCGAAGCCGCGCCCAGGCCCGCAAGATAGATTCCAAACCGGCTCAGAATCCGCCCGCCCCGCCAGATCCGCCAGCCCACCAGCAACGCGGACAATCCGAAAGCAGGCCAGACGAACAGATGATGGAACTTCTCCCAGCCGCCCCCCACGATTCGGCCGTGGGTGAGCGCGAGTCCGGCCAGCACCGCACCGAGCCCACCCAGCAGGCCAACGATCGCCGAGCCGAACCCGGCGGCGTGGAGGCCACGGCGCAAGGTCTCATCGCGGGATCGCCAGGCGATAAGATCGAACAGGACCGAGGCCAACAGGAGCACGATGGGCAAATGCGTGCTGCCGCCGTGAACGTGACGCCAGAAGGATGGTTGCATGGGCCGGGCGGATCAACCGAGCGTGGCATCGACGACCGCGAGGGGAGTTTTGCCCTCAACGTAGCTGACCTCGGTGATGCCGAGGAACTGGCGCAGTTTGCCGGCCTCAACTTTCATGGGCCCGGGCTTGGGCGCTTTGCCAGGCTCGGGTTGGGGAAAGGCGGTGGACATGGCGGTATGAAACGTAAGGCGGCCCTCGACCTTTTTCATCGCCTGGTGGATGTGCCCATTGAGAACAGACACCGAGCCGAAGCGCCGGAGGAGGCTCAGGGCCCGCGCGCCGTCCTGCGTGCCCCAACCCCACTGCGGATAAACTTCCCAGAGGGGGATATGCGCGAACACCACGATGGGAGTTTCCGCGGAGCGGCCCTGCAAATCGTCTTCGAGCCAGGCCAACTGTTCCGGACCGAGGGCGCCAAGCCCGTTTTGCTGAATATCCACCACATTGACCAAGGCGACGAAATGCACGCCGCGATGATCAAAGCTGTACCAACCACTCCCTTTGGCGTGCTTGGCGAAACGCTCGCGATAGAGTTTTCCGTTGTCGCCGGTGACGTCGTGCTCGCCGGGCACGAAGAAGATCTCCTGCGTGCGGGCGCTCTTGAGCAGTTCGGCCAGGGTGGCGAATTCCTCCGGCGCCGAGAGGTGGGTAAGGTCGCCGGAGTGGATGATGAAATCCGGCGGCTGCGGGAGGGCGTTGATGCGCGCGATGGCCTGCTGAAGGGTGGCGGTGACGTCGACATTGACGCCTTCCCTGCTGAAGCCGATGTGCGAATCGCTGATCTGCACGAAGCTGAAGCCGCCGGACCCGAGATCCGCCGCGTTCGCCCGCCGCGGCAGCAAGGTTGAACCGAGCAGGCCGCCGGTCATGGTCCAGAGCATTCCCGTGCCCGCCCAAGCCATGCATTCCAGAAAGCCGCGGCGGTCGAGGCCATCCGGATTGGGAGCGTGAGCGGTGAGCTTTTCCCTGGGGTTCGTTAACATTTGCGAGTGATTTTGGTTTTGATTCACACGGTCCAAGACCCGAAAAAAGAAGAGATATTCCGCCGGGAATAAATTCCTGGCCGGCGCGGTCTGGACTACAATGGATGCGAAGTGAGCGACAACGAACAACGGGCGCAATTTGAGCGCCTGGTCTTGCCGCATCTCGACGCCGCCTACAACCTGGCCCGGTGGCTCGCAGGCAACGATCACGACGCCAAGGACATCGCGCAGGACGCCTGCGTGCGGGCGTTCCGGTTTGCCGGCGGGTGCCGGAGCGGGGACGGGCGCGCGTGGCTGCTCACGATCGTCCGGAATACGGCGTATTCGTGGCTGAAAAAGAATCGAGCGCAGCCGCTCGTGTCGATCGACGATGAGGCGTGGGCGGAATTGGAAGATGAAAGCCGCGGCGCAGGCGCGTTTCACAGCGCGGATGCGGAGCAGTTGCGGGCGGCGCTCGAAGCCCTGCCGCTGGAATTTCGCGAAGCCCTGGTGTTGCGTGAACTCGAAGGACTTAGTTACAAGGAGATTGCCGAAGTGGCGGACGTGCCGGTCGGCACGGTCATGTCGCGGCTGGCCCGGGCCCGGCGCCAATTGCAAAGCGAGCTCAAGAAGAAGGAGAAAGCATGACCTGCGCTGAAAGCCGCCTTCTGTTGCACGCCCACGCCGACCGCGAACTCGACCTGGCGAACAGCCGGGAACTGGAGCGGCACATCGCAGCGTGCGCGGTTTGCGCGGCCGAGGAAAAATCGGTGCAATCGCTCAAAACGGCCCTAAGGCGTTCGTCGTTGCGCTACGAAGCGCCCGAGTTCCTGCGAAAGGAGATGCGGCAGATGGCGCGGGGGGCAAGTGACGAACCCCGCCCGAGCTTCCTGCAGTCGCTGCGGCTGTGGAGATCCGTGGCGTTCGGGATGACGGCGCTGGCCCTGGCGGCGATTCTTTTGGGCCCGGCGGGCAGCTCCGAACAGAAGCGACTCGTGAATGAGGCCGTGGCCAGCCACATCCGCTCGCTCATGGCGGAGCACCTGACCGACGTTGCTTCGACCGACCAGCATACCGTCAAGCCGTGGTTCAACGGGAAACTGGATTTTGCGCCAGACGTGAAGGATTTCGCGGTGCAAGGCTTTCCGCTCGTGGGCGGGCGGCTGGACTATTTGCAGGGACGGACGGTTGCCGCGCTGGTTTATCGCCGGAACAAACATTTCATCAATGTTTTCATCTGGCCCGCGGCGAGCGCCGCCAGTGGCAGGCTGGCAACGGAGACTCTACGCGGCTATTCCGTTATCAGTCGCGACGCCAAAGGATCGCATTACTGCCTCGTCTCGGATCTCAACCCGGAAGAATTGGCCCAACTCGCGAAGCTGTTCGAACCGTGAGCAACTTCCTTGGAACGCGGACTCGAGGTCCGGGTTCAGGTTGGCCAAGTCCTGACCGGGTTCAGGATCGCCGTCCGCTGCTGAGGAATTATCATTGATCCAAGAGCGATCGATCATCTCCCGGCTTCCACGCGCGGGTGGTCCGGAGGGTGACCGGACCGAAATTGATCCAGGTCACTTTATAGTCAGCGTTTCCTCCCGCCGACTTTGAGATCGTCCACTCGCGGAAATTCCAGTTCCAGAGAACGTCCGATACGGCATCCCGCCGGACGAAGCGCGAGCGCAGGAGCATTCCGACGCAAAGGAGGAGGAACAATCCCGCCGCTCCTGCGGCCCAGAGCGCTGCTTTGCGGCCGGCGAAGCGAACGCGCAAACTGGAGACAGCGATCGGAAATCTCACACTCTCACGCATAGTCTCGAAGAGCGGACGGGTCAATGACGCCCAATCTGCCCGCTGAGGGATCGCCCCACGCTCCACTCAGCGAGCCTACAACCAAGGTCGTATTCACGGATGCGGAGGTTCCACCTATACGTTTACCCGCAAATCGAAACAGGGATTTGCCGAAACGGAAAACGAATTTGGAAAAAACCAGAAACAAACCAAGCAATATGAAAATTAATAAGATCCGACCCACGACAAAGAAAACCAAACGCGACGCAGCCCGCCGGTTGGCCCGGCTCAGCCTGGCCGGCGTTCTATCACTCGCCAGCGCCACTGGCCTCCTGGCGAAGAACGACACGCCGCTCAACGGCGCGCAGCCCCGCCCGTTCTACGCGTTCGCCCACAACCCCAACTCGCTCCAGGATGTCGAAGCTGCGCTGAAGAAAGGCTTCAACGCGCTCGAACCGGACATCTCGGAAATCACCTGCGGGGGGCAGGAAGTGCTGATCGACTTCGACACGGACCTTGGAGTGCCGGACTGCGGATCGATCCGTTTCGCGGACTGGTGCACCGGAGTGAACAAACTAGCCCAGCAATACCCGAAACTTGCCTACGTGGTGCTCGACATCAAAGCCTGGGCGAGCGATCCCGGCAACGACGCGCAGGTGACAGCCAATATGAATGAGATCGTCAACGATGTGCGCACCTTGCTCAACGCGAACGGAGTGAACCTGAACGTGACCTATAGCGTGGCGAACCACAAACACGCGCAGATTCTGGACAAGATCATCAGCCAGATTCCGGTCAATCCCCTCCTGGAACGCGAGGGCTTGCAGATCGACGGCGAGGACGACGCCGGAGCGGTGGTACAATACTTCTTCGATCAAGGTTTTACGGGCAACATCTCGTTCGGGGACGGCACCAGCACTGTGTACGCTCCGCTGCCCCGGGCAATGGACTATGCGGCCTTCCTGCGCGCCAGCATCGGCTATCCAAAAGCCGTGAGCTACGTTTATGTCCTGACGCAGCAGGCGTCCATGAACTCCTATATCTATTCCGGAGTGGACGGCGTGATTGCGCTCGACGCTGATCAGGACGATCTGCTCGCCGTCATTCCGCAGCACCCGGAGATCCGCATGGCCAAGCGCGAAGACAACCCGTTCCAACCTGCGAATGAAGCTTACGGGCTCGAAGTGGTGACCGGAGACAACGGCACCGATGCGGACATTGAGTTTATCATCACGGGCTGCCGGGGCAGCGCCAGCATCCGGATCGACGGCGGCTGGGTGATGCCACTCATCCTTCCCTCCGACCGATTTGAAGCGGGTCAAACGGATTGGGCGACCATCCCGAGCAAAGACCTGGGCGAACTCCAATCGATCACGATCAAGAACCTGGGCGGCGGGGGAACCTGGAAACCAGCCACCGTGGCGATCAGCAGCGCACGGTATATTGGGCCGAACGGCGGCACGGCGAATCCTCCGCGCAGCCGCGAGTATCGAGCCACCTTCAACGTCGATATTCCGAGCGGGGGCGAATCGACCATGACGTTGACGCCGAACTTCACCCTGCCCGCCCCGTCGATCCAGGGCCCGGGCAACATCGTCGTGCCCAACGATCCCGGCCAATGCGGTGCGGTCGTCAATTTCAGCTTCCAGGCCAGCGGCCTTTGCGACGACATCCAGGTGCAGGCCGATCATCCCTCCGGCTCGCTCTTCCCCGTGGGAGTCACGACGGTGACAGCCACCGCCACCGGCAGCGGCGGCACCTCCCAATACACCTTCAGCGTGACGGTTAACGACACAGAGCCCCCGGTGATTCATTGCCCGGCCCCCTTGGTGATCAGCGCCACCGGACCGAACGGCGCCATCGCCAGCTTCGCCCCGACGGTGTCGGATAATTGCCCGGGTGCCACGGTCGTGAGCGTTCCCGCGTCGGGCAGCCTGTTCGCGATCGGCGACACGCTCGTCACGTCGACAGCGACGGACGCCTCTAAAAATCAGGCCTGGTGCAGCTTCAACGTCCATGTGAAGGGCGCGGCCGAACAGGCGGCGGACTTGCTGACCGCCGTCAACAACCTCAACATCAAGGCGGGCAACAAGAACTCCCTGCTGGTGAAGCTGACCGCGGCCCTGGCGGCGATCCAAAATAGCAATTCCGGCCTGGCCTGCAGCCATCTCTCCGCGTTCATCAACGAGGTGAGCGCGCAGAGTGGAAAAGCGTTGACCGTGAGCGACGCCAACCAACTCCTCGCCGCCGCTCAACAAATCCGCAAGGTGCTCGGCTGCCAGTAAAAAGGATCCGAAAAGCGGCCTTTCAGACGGCGGCGAACGCTCGGGCGTTCGCCGCTTTTTGATTTTCTCCGGGGCGGCCAAGGGCTTGTTGCCGGGCCGGGCTAGAACCGTTTTGGGCGCATGACAGATTTCTTCAGGCGGGAAGCGATAGGGGATCGTTTTTTGCCGC
>CAZMKE010000065.1:0-16909 GCA_964566945.1 uncultured Verrucomicrobiota bacterium
AGAGTTACACAACATCCCAAAAACCTCAACTTTACGGCATATCTTATGCTCCCCGAAACGGCTGCCCAGAACTAAACAAAATTACAACAATACAAGACATGAAAAGATTAGCTGTTGGTGCCTTATCGATGGTCGCCCTCTTCGGGCTCGCCCCCAACGTGGTGAAAGCGAGTTACGAGGTTCAAGTGGGTTACGCGGATGACCTTCGCCCATCTCCGTTCTTCCCATTGCCATGGCAAGGCGGGGCCGGCGTTAGCACGTTTGCCGGCGGCCAAAGCGGCGGATACGACGCGGGCGCGATCCGCATTATTAACACCGGGGCCACTCCCATTACCTTTAACGATATGACCGTGGATTCCTTTGGCGACGGTGCTTCATTCCACATCTGGAGTGGTTTCGCCGGAACCTCCATCGCACCGGGCGATAGCATGATCCTCACCCAGACCGGATCTTTCAACTTTGATTCCAGCGATGACGAAGGGGCCAATCCTGCAGCTATTCCCCGGGTGACACTTACCATTGACGGCGCAACACTGTCGTATCTTGATACGGCCCAGGTGTTGAACACCGAAGGCACGGATTTTCTGGCACAACATAATCTCAACGAATCGCATCAATGGAGAGATATCGGCACATTTGGCGGCCAGGCCGGCAGCGTGCCCGATGCGGGTTCCACCGCCGCTCTGCTGGGGGTGGCCCTGGCGGGAATGGCGACCATTCGCAATCGTATCAGCAAAGCATAAACACGCCGCTCCGGTTGCTCTTCCCGTAAAAGGGCTGTGCCACCGGCCGGAAGCGACTTGTTGCCGATCTCCATCTGGAGTCGCCGGCAAGTCGCCCGTGGTCCCCGCCACCCTGGCGAAGCGTGGCATAAAAAAGATGCTATAAAACTTGGCAGGGCGAGCCGCAGATCCATCTGCGGCTCGCCTTCTTGGTTGAAAATCCCATTTCTTTCGCTCCCGACAACCAGGCGCGCTCCATCTCAGATCAATTCGGGAATGCCGCTCGCCTTCCCCCTCCGCTCGCCGTTCCCTCCTGTTCAACCCCTGGCTTCCACCCCAACCGGTAGCCGATAACCCTCAACCCATAACCCTTTGCGCCCCGCTCCAAGCTTATACACTTCGCACTTCGGACCTCGCATTTCGTATTTCGTTCAGCCTGCTTTTAGCCTTCAGCCTTGGGCCTTCAGCCTTTAGCCCTCTCCCCTTCCCTCCTTTCAACCCCTGGCTTCCACCCCAACCGATAGCCGACAACCCTCAACCGATAGCCCCTTTGTGCCCCGCTCCAATCTCTCATTTTCCACTTTGCATTTCGAATCTCGCACTTCCTGCAGCCCTCCGTTACCTCTGTTATCTCCTGTTCAAATCTCTGGTTGCCCCCCAACCGGTAGCCGATAACCCTCAACCGATAACTGCCCTCCCGTTCGCATCTCGAATCTCGCACTTCGTGCAGCCCTCCGTTACCTCTGTTACCTCCTGTTCAATTCTCTAGTTTCCCCCAACCGGTAGCCGATAACCCTCAACCGATAACCTCCCTCCCCCTTCGCACTTCGCACTTCGCGCTCTCATCCGTGTTTCTAATTGTCACCACCGCTTGAACGCATATACTCCGGCTGACCTGCGCGGAAGATATTGCTTCGCGAATTGTGCGCCGTGAGCATCGACTCGCATCCAGGTCCTACTCTCTGCATGAAAAATTACACCGGTTTGCTCCGATTTGGCTCGGTTTTGGCGGCGGTGGCGATTCTGGGCGTTTCTGGATTCGCGGCGGACTGGCCTCAATTCCGTGGTCCCGATGGCTCGGCCCAATCCGCTCAGCCTGGGCCGGTCGAGTTCGGTCCCGGCAAGAACATGCAGTGGGCCATTGCCACGCCTCTGGGACATTCATCGCCGTGCGTGAGCGGCAACCGGATCTTTCTCACCGGCGTGGAGCGTGACACACGCAAGCTGATCACCGTTTGCGTCAATCGCGATGATGGCAAAGTCTTGTGGCAGCGCGAACGCATCGTCGACCAGCTCGAACCGTGTCACAATGTCAGTAACGCCGCCACCGCCACCCCCGCCTCCGATGGCCGGGCGGTATTCGTCTATTTTTCTTCTTACGGTCTGACGGCCTACGACTTCGATGGCAAAGAGCTTTGGACCAAGCCATTGCCCGTCGCCGTGAATCGAATGGGCTTCGGCAGCGGCACCTCGCCGGTCGTCGCCGGCGGGCTGGTGCTGCTGGACGTCCATGCCGGGCCTGACTCGCGTTTGCTCGCCCTGCGCACGGACTCCGGCGAGGGCGCGTGGAAAGCCGAAAACCCCGTTTTCAATGAAGGCTGGTCCACGCCGGTCGTCTGGCGCGAAAACGGCGAAGACATCGTCGGGGTGTTGAATGCTTCCCGCTTCACCGCCCGCCGCGTCAAAGACGGTTCGGAGAAGTGGTGGGTCGCCGGCCTGCCGAACCAGACATGCGCAACCCCCAGCGTCGCTGGAGACCTTCTCATTCTCAATGGCACGGGAGTGCTGGGAGAAAGCAGCGAGATGATCAGCCCGCCGAGCTTTGAGGAAATGCTCCGCCGCTACGATGAAAACAAGGATGGCAAGATCACCACCGAAGAAATCCCGCTCGCCTTGCTGATCGCTGACCGCAAAGCCTCCGACGGCGCTGGGAATATGAGCTTGCGGCAGTTCCTTGGCTTCCAGAATGGCGGAAAGAGCGTCACTTACACCAAAGCCGATTGGGACCAGATCCTGACTGGCTTTCGTGAGTTCCAAAATTCTGACTTCGGCACCACGCGCGTCATGGCAGTCCGAACCGGCGGAACCGGTGACGTCGGCAAAACTGCGGTCGCCTGGTCCGAGAGCAAAGGCGTGCCCGAGGTCCCCTCGCCCCTGGTCCTTCGGGACCGGATCTACCTCGTGAAGTCGGGCGGGATCGTCATCTGCCGTGACGCGAAGACGGGCCGCACGCTGTATGATGAGCGCCTGGGCGCGCCCGGCGGTTACTATGCGTCCCCTGTCGCCGCTGGGCAGCGCATTTACGCCGCTTCCGACCGCGGAACTCTCGTTGTTTTCGAAGCCGGCGACGCCCTCAAAGTTCTCGGCCGTAACGAGCTGGGCGAACCCATCCTGGCAACTCCCGCGGCCGTAAATGGGACGTTATACGTCCGAACCGAGAAAAAACTCTACGCATTTCGGTAGGCGTCCCGCTGGGCCATCCTGCCGTTCCGAAATGGATTCGCGAGCGACACCTGAATAGGAGCCCGTTGAGGTATTGGTGCATGCCGGGTTGAATACATTTTTGGAGGCCGGCGGGAAGTCTCAGGCCACGCTTCTCACCACCGGATCAGAACGCCAACGGCGTTCCGGCACCCCAGCCCAGGGTTGGCCGCCGAGGCCTACCCTGGGTCCAACGCAAACATCTCATCCCAACCCTGAAGGGGTTGAACCCCCGCCGCACCGAAAAGCAGCCGGGGGCCGTCTCGGAGCAGAGCAAATGGCAAGCGTAAAGTATTCAGGCGTGGGACGCGACCGGCCCGCTCGTCGCGAGCAGGCGCCTGAAAAGCTCCTGCGTCCTGCGCCAGATCCTGAGCGTCCTGCTGGTCAAAGCCGCGCCGCCGGACATAAACCTAAAGCGGGTGCCAATAAGTTTCGCACAACTCCTCCAAGGCTGCGTTCGCCGGAGCCGAAGGCATTTGGCCGGCTGCAAGGACGACGCTCCAGTGCGTGGCGGTGAATTGGGATGGTTTCGGCCGAGCCGGCGAATCCACCAAATCGGATGGCGCGTCCAAAGGCACCCGCCGAGCACAGGCTCGCCGCATTGTGTCCGATAGCCCTTCTTACTCCGCGGTTTTCCTTAAGCTAAGTTTTATGGGAGCGCTCAGGGTGCAAAAACGCGCACTCTGTAAAATTTCACCGATGAAGACTTGTCCAGGTCCTCAATCACTGTATTCCCGTTTGTGGCGGAGAAGAATGGGCGGTTGGCGGGAATATCCAGGACGCTCCAGGATTGCGGATCGTTTAGTCTGGTCGTCCCTTGCACCTCGAACATTCGATTAGCGACCCGCGGAAAAGTAACTTGCAGGCCTGAGGCGGCGGAATGAATGCTAATTGCCCAAGCGTCGCTTCTGACCAATGGGTTGCCGCCCACCAGGTATTCCAATTGATTTGGGGCGCCGTCACCGTCGGGATCAGCATCGGCGGCTGCAGAGGCAATCTCGGTCGAGTTAAAAAAGGTTGTCTGCCAATCGGCGAAGCTTTGGTAATTGGCCAGCCCGTTGGTGATCCATTCACTCAATAGATTAACGGCTTCCATATTCAAGACGGTCGTGGCCAAAGGTGGCATATGGAAAGAATCTAGATGGGAAATCCGATAGAAAAGTGTCGAGAGCTCAAGCGAACCCGGTACGATAACCCGGCCGTTTGGATAAACAGCGAAAGAGTATAGCAACGGACCATTGATGATTTCAGCAGCGGCGGTTGGGTTTGTGATGCGCGCATCCCAGAAGCTGCAGTGAGCACCGCCGGGTTGATGGCATTGGACGCAATTGGCAGCGAGGTAGGAACGAACCCGGTATTCCAGGCTCCAGGCGGTGTTGGCGGGAGCTGCCAGGGCGCGCAAGGTATGAATGCCCGTTACTTTATTGGAGAAGTAACCAGCCTCCCTGAGCGCAGCTATCTGATTGTTCGTCACCGCGCCGTCATTGAGTTCTCGATTGAGTTGCGGTGTGTTAAAACCCAAGGCCCAACCGCCTACTTGGTTATGGCAGCGCAAACATTCGCTGCGGCTGGGATAGTGCCACACTTGTGTGCGCGTTTCGCCTCCTTCCTGAATGTCAATGTCTTCCTCCAGGCCTTCACTTGCTACCAGCGTAGCGTTGGTCTGAGAGTCATCCCAGCGGTAGGTCACGCCATACGCTCCCCCGTTGTTCCGAACAAGAAAACGAGTTTCGATTCGCCGCGCAGAGTTCAGGTCTCCGTCCTTGAGCGGCAATTCGAAATGCTTGATCCAGACCGAGCCAATCGGAAAGGACCAGGGAATTTCCCGCTCGAAGCCGATCATTAGATTTGTGTCAGGCAAAGAGAACCAGCGAGATTTGTGCGCTCCATCGGACCACAGGGGGACGTTCAAGTCGTAGGCAACAATGCCGGCGTTCGGGGTCAAGTGGATGAGATCACTGAAGGCGCCGGTATCAGCGAGGGTCGGCGGCAGGAGTGCAGGATCATCCAGGTTCGGCGGCAATCGAAGTGTGGTGTTGGGCAGGCGGTGTAACGCGGGAGATTGCGCAAGTGAACTGACGACCAATACAAACAAACAAAAGACTATGCGAAAACCAGGGGCGCAGTTTGGCCGCGATCGGGCCCTTGACTGCGGTAGTCTTCTTCCCTTTTCGATAGCGCCACTGCGATCTAAAGCGCCAGAGAACTTGAGCACCTCAAGACCTGACCGAGATTCCAACAGCCTCTTGCACGCACGCTGCTTCATAGCTTCTTGACTGAAGATCAAGTCTTATTGCCGCAGGGCGCGGAAATAGCTCTGCGCCACCTTGGATGCATCAAGCGACATCACCGGCATGGTCATGTTCGTCGTCACGAGGTTGGCACGTGAAGTCCAATCGACCAAGTTCGTGGAGGTTTGCACGTCGTAGGCGAATCCAATGCCTCCGTTCAGGACCAATTGGTATTGCCCGCCTTCCACACTCCCAATGAGGCGTGCGGGCTCGGTGATGGTGAGGAACTGTTTGCTTCCGACATTATGCAGTTCCTGGACGGTGCCGGAAGGCCACTCAATTCGTACGGTGTCGATGTTCGTGGCATTACCCAAACCGAAACCGGCTCGGAGATCAGCCTGGCCTGCCAAACTGCCGCCACCGGCAATGTCGCGCCGTTGCCAAAAGGTCTTGCCCCCAATGGTGGCCTGCAACCGCACCTTCGCGCCGATGGCCGCGCGATTAGAAGCGGTTCCGACAAGCCGAAGGTTGATCCAGTTATTGGTGTTGCCGTTGTTATGAAATAGGGAGCTTTTGGTGGACGCGTTGACAATGAAGACGTCCATGAACCCATCGTTGTCATAGTCGGCCCAGGCACAGTCAATCGAGACGACTTCGGTGCCGTCATTAACCAGGCTGCCGGTAAGAATCCGGGCGAAAGTGCCATCGCCATTATTGTGATAAAGAAAGTTGTTATCCCCGGCGTTGACCACAAACAGATCGAGGTAGCCATCGTTGTCATAATCCACCCACGCGCAGCCGTTCGACTCAATGCCGGCCACGTTAGTAGCGATTCCACCTGTGGTCACCTTGTTGAAAGTGCCGTTACCGTTGTTGTGGTAGAATATATTGGATCTCCCGACAACAAACAGGTCCAGGTGGCCGTCATTATCGTAGTCTCCCCACGCACACGCGCCGAACTTGCCCACGTCAAGTACGAGCGGCCCCACTTGAGCCGCGGTGAGTTCAGTAAACCCGCTCGGGCCATCGTTGTGGAACACTTGATTTCCTTCGCCGTTGTCGTTCGACACGAAGAGATCGAGCCGTCCGTCATCATCGTAATCCGCCCAGGCCACCGCCCAGGATTCGCGCAGATCGGTCACAATCCCGCCAACGCTGATTTTGGAGAAAGACCCATTCCCCTGATTATGGAAGAGGAAGTTCTGGTCATTGCTGACCCCTTCCCCATTTGCCACCATCATGTCCACGAAGCCGTCGTTGTCGTAGTCGCCCCAGGCCAGGCCGCCGGAATAGTGGTGATCGCTGATGATCGGCCCAATGGCTGCCACGTTGGTCAGGCGCAGGAAAGTGCCGTTTCCCTCGTTGTGATAGAGACAGACCCCGGCATCTCCTGCACTGACTGTATACAAGTCCAGCAAACCGTCGTTATCGTAGTCGGCCCATGCGCCGGAACCATCCATCAGGCCGCCGCTGACATTGCTGAGAACGCGCGCAAACGTGCCGTCGCCCCCATTTCGATAGAGAAAACTGGGCGCGGGCGAACCGTTCCGCTCACGCTGATTGCCTACGAGCAAGTCGGGGAACCCATCGTTGTCGTAGTCACCCCAGGCAGCTCCGGTAAGGGTGCCCGTATCCGTGACGATTCGACCTGCTGTGATCATAGTGAAAGTCGGGTCCACATCGACCTTCGCGACCCGGCTCGTCACAGAACCGGCGCTATCGGTCACCACCACAGAATACCCACCCGCGAGGGCCACCTGGATGTTCGTCAAAATGAGTGTGCGCCTGGTCGCGCCCGAAATCTCTGCATCGTTGAAATGCCACTGATACGAAAGCGGCGCGACACCGGAAGCAAATACCAATTCAGTCACGATGGCGCCCAGACTGACGGATTGATCCGTGGGCTGCGTTGTAATTTTCGGCAGAGCAAAGACAACGCTTGCAGCCAGCGAGTAAGCGAGAGCTGCGGCCAGCGTGTATCGAGTTTGTCTCCTCATGTCGCTTTTTAAGTTGTGGTCTTATTGCCCGACGATTACGCGCTTGAAATGCGTGACCGCACCTGGAAAGGCCGGAAACTGAAGCGTGCCATCCGGCAGGTAAACGCCAATCATCGCACTCTCCAAAGTCAGTTCATCTGAGGTTTTGTTTAGCCTCCAATTACCCGTTAATTTTATGAGGTGTGTAAAACCCGCGGCTGCATCTTGACTGCTAAGAATGGAAAACGATGTGGAGGCGAACTCGCGGTTGCCGGTCCGAATCCATTCTCCGTGCGAAGGGGCTGCAAGTTCGTTCCCGCCACCGGGCCCGTTATGAGTGGCTATGTTTATCGGCACGGAACCAATCGCGCGGCCGTCGCTCATGAAGCTTGTCAGCTGGGCTCCCCCGCCCTCCGTGCTGATCCAAGTGCCGGCCAGGCCGCGTTCAGATTGGTTCCCATCGGAGTCCGCATGCAAGAATATTCCCGTTAGGAGGAGCGCGGTGGCCCCTGCCAGCGATAAGAATTTTGTCTTGGTCGGGCGTGGCGTGGTAGCCGAATTTGCCGGGCGTAAAGTTATCATACAGTTTGTTTTCTCTTGCTTTTGTCCCGCCCTGATTTCAGACGATTTGCCTGAAATTTTTTAGGCTGCATTCATTACTACAGGAGGGGATTGCCACGGTTACAGGGTGGCAAGAATTAGGCGCGCGGGCGCCTCACCCTGGGTACAGGTGGATCGCTGCGTCACCAGCAGAAAATCAGAGGCAAGCCAGGACGGAAATCCCATTTTTGGCCTTGATGCTCGCCGTCGAATCCAAACTCAACCAAGTACTCGGTTCCGGAGCGCAGCCGTAACAATCTCGCATCGACCACAGCCTTTAACTCGCGAGAGACATGATTCGCATGCGGACTGACAAGCTCCAAACGCGTGATCTCGCGTAGACCCGCAGTGTGATCCATCGGTTGGCGCCGCGAGCATGGATAACTGTCGGGCCTTTTCGCGAACGAAAGGTAGAATAGCAGCGGTTCTGTCAGCAGATCAGCGTTCGTCCCCATATCGATACTCAACGGCGCTGTCAGGTACGGCGGACGATATGCCCAGGCGGGGAAGGGCGGTTTGCAATCTTCTTGCGCTACTGGGCGGAATCCGAATCCAAATGGGCAGGCGCCGTTGTTTCGGTCTGTACAGCGCTCCCATAGATAAGTGCGTTGGTTTAAAGCGGATTGCGCTCCAGCAGCGTCGCGCACCCAGAGCAGTTCCAGGTATCCATTGCGAAAGAAGAAGCGACGGCACGCTGTGCCTTGCCCCGGATGTGTGTTAGGCGCACTCTCCGCGAGCCCCATCGCAGTCAGCCCGTCGGCCTCATTTGCGTTGTGAGACGTGCAGATAAAAATGTGGTCAAATTCAGTTGGCATATCGGCGCTTGCGCGCGGTCGCGGTCAATTAGCTTCAATCTCCCGTTTTGCCCCTCTGAAAGCGTCAAAAAGCCGGCGGTGGGTCGCAAGCGACATGTCGTCCGTACGCGAGTAATAGCCGCGAACCCAATCAAGCAGCAACGGCAGTCTGGCATCCTGTTCCTCTTTGGTCGGATACTTCTCGGGCTCCCACGGGCGCGCGCGACAGTTCGCCAGACACGCCGCTTCACTCGGATTCAGGAACACGACCTCCGTGCAGGACGCCAGCAATCGTTCCATCCACCGCCCATAACAGCCTTCTACGACCCAGGAGGGATGAGCCACCACAAAAGCATCCAACTCGCGAACGACTTCCTCCTCCGGTCGAAACTTCGCGAACTCCGTGCGCGACCAGACAATGCGATCAAGATCGAGCGTCTTGAGGCCGTATGTCGTGGCTAGGCGGGACGCCAAGGTGCTCTTTCCGGAACCGGAATTGCCAAAGACGAGGATTCTCATAGGTAAGGTTTGGGGATTGGGGCGCGCCACAATCGAAGGAGCCCACCGTCCCACGGATTCCACGCCGCCAAGGTCTGGCCGTCGGGAGAGAAAGTAATGGAGAAGCCGTACATGCCAAGCCGGAGAGAAGCCAATTCGCGTCGAGTGGCCACGTTCCAGAGTTTTAACGTGCCATCGGAGCAGGCAGTAGCCAGTGTTCTTCCGTCTGGAGAGAAGGCCACCGAGCTGACGTACTCTTTTTGCGCAAGAGATGGAAGTAACTCCTTCCAGGTGGTGGTGTCCCAGAATCTCACCGAATCGTCGGTGGCGCTCGTTGCCAAAATCTTGCTGTCAGGGGAAAAGGCGGTCGATACGACTCCCCCGGTCTCACCAGCGAGTGCCGCCACCTGTTCGCCCTTCGCAACGGCCCTTATTATTGCGGGTGCGGGATCATTTTTGGCCTTTTTAATTCCAGTTGTTGCGAGCAGCTTGCCGTTCGGCGAAAAATTGAATGGAAACAGTGAGCCGTAACCGGACGCTACGTTCGCTACAGCACCACCCGTCCGGGCATTGGAAAACGAGATTCTTCCATCAGTCGAACAGGTTGCCAGTATTTCTCCATCCGGCGAGAGCGCAGCATACGAGTCAGCATTGTCCGAAAAGCCACGGGGAATCGTTTCCAGTATCGCCTGTCTGGCCACATCAAACACCCTCAGAGAATAGTTCGCGCCTCGGGTGACGAGGGTGCCTCCGGATGAAAACGCGATCGCTTCGCGCGCACCGGGGAACACCTTCCTCACCCGCAATGTGGCTGCGTCCCATAATGCGACCGTGTCCTGGCCGATCCCTGCTGCGATAAACTGGCCGTCCACAGAGAAGATCGGGCGCGAGACAACGTTGGAAACTGTGGTTTCCGTTCGGTTGGGCTGAGTGCTCCAAAGCATCGCAGTCTTATCGTCGCTGCCGCTGGCCAGCATGTGGCCATCCGCGGAAAAGGCCACACTCTTAACCTCTCCGCTGTGCCCCAGGAACAACTCCGCCTGCTGGAGGGTCGCGACGTCCCAAAGGCGCAAAGTATGATCAGCACCCCCAGTGGCCAAGAACTTGCCATCGGGCGAAAAGGCCAAAGCCCAGACGCGGTGCTCATAATTGGTGAGCCAACGCATCGGCTGGCCTTTGCTTGTATCCCACAATCTCACACGGCTATTCCAGTATTCGCTCGTCGCCAATGTGTGGCCATTCGGAGAGAGGGCCAACGCCATTACCCCGTTGGTCTCTGGGCTTCCGATGAATTCGCCGCTCGTGAGGTCCCAAATTCTTGTAGTCTGTCCAGAATTCGCTGTGGCCAGCCGGCGTCCGTCTCCAGAAAGGGCAATGCGACCGCCGGCCTCGGGGAAGGCATGCTTTGACTCACGAGTGGCATAATCCCGAAGCTCGGCGCCTCCGCCGTCCTCAGTCCACTGTCCACCGTGTTTGCCGATTACTAAGAGAGTTCCAATTGGCGAAAAGGCGACGCGAAACAGGCCCAATGCTTCTTCCTCTCTGAAAACAGCTCGCTCGGTTTCCAGATCCCACATGACGAGCTGATCTCTGCCTCCCACTGCCAGAGCCTTGCCACCCGGAGCGAACGCCAATGAGACCACAGCTTGCTCCGGTACCGTGTTCACCAAACTTCCGGTGGCGGTATCCCAGACATGGACAGGGTTGCCGAAGGCGCCGGTGGCCACGCGCCTTCCATCGGGCGAAAACGCCACGCAGTTCACAGCATTGCTATGGCCCGACAGCGTAATCCGTTGTTCCCCTGTGCAAAGGTTCCAAAAGTAAAACCACTCAAAGCCACGGCGATCCTTTTCGGCGCCTTTGGGACGGTGCGCCTCCAGCAGGTTCAGGGTGCGGCCGATGTCGCCCTCAGCCCATGCGTGTGGCGCCAAACTCATGTCGGCGTCGTAAAGATTTTGCTCGACGCGCTCGATCAGGATCGAAAGCGCGGCCGCATTTTTCTCGGCGCGTTGGCGCTCGCGCTCGACCCGAAAGGCGGCGATGGGTGAACCGATGGCTACGACCAGCAGCAGGGCAACTGCCGTCGCAATTGATCCCGCCAGTGCGGGTTTGCGGCGGCACCAGCGCCAGGCACGCTCGCCGCGTGAAACCGGACGCGCATGGATTGGTTTGTGCTCGAGAAAGCGGCCCAGTTCATCCCCCAATTCCTGGGCGGTTTGGTAGCGGCGGGATGGTTCCTTTTGCAAGCACTTGAGGCAAATCGTTTCGAGGTCCGGCGGGACGCTCGGTGTGAGCAAGCGTGGCGCGAGCGGATCGTCTTCCGCCAACTGGCGCAAAACGTCCGTCAGGGTTTCACCTTGAAAGGGCGGACGGCCCGTCAGCAGATGGTAGAGAATCGCGCCGAGGGAGTAAACGTCGCTGCGCTTGCCCACAGTGCCGCGTTTCGCCGCTGCCTGCTCCGGGGACACGTAGTTGGGTGAGCCCAGCAATTGGCCGCTGAGAGTTAGCTCCGTTTCGCCTTCCAGGCGCTTGGCCAGTCCGAAATCGGTGACACGTGGCTGATCGGTTGCGGAATCAATGAGCACGTTCGAGGGCTTGAGATCGCGATGCAGCACATTGCGCTCGTGGGCAAAGTGGATCGCCTCGGCAATGGCCTTGAGATAAGTCGCTGCCTGCCCGGCTGGGAGTGGGCCATTGGCGACGATTTGGGCCAGGGTCCATCCCTCGACGTAATCCATCGCGAAGAAGTGTTGGCCTTCGGCGAAACCGACTTCGTGAATGGCAACGATGTTCGCGTGTTGGAGACTCGCGGCGGCGGCGGCTTCGGTGCGGAAGCGTTGGACGAAGTCCTTCCCCGCCAGGTGCCCGGCCAACAGCATTTTAACCGCAACGATTCGATCGAGGCTGACTTGCCGCGCCCGATAGACGATGCCCATCCCGCCCCGCGCGATCTCCTCAAGCAGTTCGTAATCCTCGAAGCGGCTTCCTTTTTCAGTGCCGCTCCTGGGGAAATGTGCCTGATTTGCTGGCTCGCTGAGAGCTTCCGGCATCGGTTCGAGGGCCGGCTTGAGCAGGCAGTTGCCACACACTCCTTCCAAAGCATAAACGCTCAACACCGCCCCGCATTGGGCGCAATTGCGAGGGGCGTCCATTAAGGGTGTTTCATAAGCTTTCGACCGTTACTACAGTAAATTGAGAGATCGGTTACACCGAGGCCGTTGGCGCGACGTCGCGTTCACGCGGACAGGACGGCAGCCAAATGCCGTAACTCCTCATCCACTTCGCCGGGCGTCGCGACGGTTCGGGCGATTTCTGCCCGCAGGAGTTCGCGGTAGCGACCGCGCAGGCGGTGGATCGCGACTTTGAGCGCGCCTTCGGTCAGCTCCAACTGCGAGGCCACTTCGGGATACGAAAGCGCGGATTGATCACCCCAGATGAACCCTTTGAGCGCTTCAAAGAGAGGGAGTCGTCCGCTCGTCTGATAACTGTCGCGCAGATGGGCAAGCACTGTTTCGATCAGTGTGAGCGCCCAGCGCTTCTCGTAAACTTCGTCCAGCGTCAGTGCCTGAATTGGCTCCGCAGCGTAACGGCTTTCCGCTATCTCGGCGTCGAGCGGAATTGCACATTGCCCGCCACCGCGCTTCTGCGTCCGCGCCTTCTCCCATTCGTTGACGAGAAAATGTTTGAGCGATTTCAGCAGGAACGCGCGAAACTTGCCACGCTCCGAATCCGCCAGGCGCAGATACTTCTTTTCGAGCAAGCGCGCGAAAAACTCCTGGGTCAGATCCTCCGCGTCTTCCGGCGTCTTCCCCTGCCGCCTCACATACGCGTAGAGCGGATACCAGTACGTCTCGCACAGTTTGCCCAGAGCCGCGTCAGACTGGGCCGACGTGTCCTTTCCAGCGGCCAACACCACTGTCCAATGCGTCGTGGCAAATATTCCTGGGCCAGCGCCCGGAGCGGTTCGGCTCGCTTCTGGAGGGATTTTGACCACACGCTAATCTAGCATTTGCCGTTCAGAGATCACGATTTAAAAAGTTCAGGTCGTTTGATCGGCGAATTAACTCCCGCCCAAAGGAACAACTGCAGGGGTCGGAAGAACGAATGAGTTTGCTGAACAAGAAGTTGGCTCCCAATGAACCTCGATGGGCACCGTCCTCCAAGCCCGCAAACAGAGCACGCGCGCGTCAGCAAGCGGTCCGCACCCGACGCTCAATTGGGGCCGCGCTCCTTCGAGCCCAGAAATCGAGAGGGTAAGGCTGCCAAAAATCCGGTAAATCGATCTCGGAATTCGCATTTCGAATCTCGCACTTCTTGCGGCCCTCCGTTGCCTCCTGTTCAAATCCCTGGTCGCCACCTCAACCGGTAGCCCATAACCGTTGTCAGGAATTCCTCGAGTTCGGAACGTGCCTGGCCCAAGATAAATCAGCGTGTTGGGTGCCCAGCTTGATCGCGCATAACATTCGCAAAACTCTCCGCCGTATTTGCCGCAAACGCGTTAGTTCGTGTTCCATCCCCAAACCGCGCGCCAACGATCGTCCTGGCACCATCGGCGTGAATCGCAAGCAGATCTCGCGGAGTTGATGCGCGGAGGCTTCATTCAGGGCGGCTCGGCAAAATGGGTCCTGAAGCAGGGATATGCTCAGTGACATTTTCATCAAATTACTCTCTTCAGTGTTGCACAAATCGGCAGAACGAGGCCACACCCTAACGCGAGAATGACTAAAGAATTAGGCTCCGGGACCGTCGTGTAAGTGAACTTTGTCACCGTCAGTATCGGATCAAGCGCGGTGTGACCGTCAGGTAGATGGCGAAGGATCAGGCTGTCGCCCGAATGTTGGGCATCTACTGACTGAATGAATCCGCCGCCAAGGCCTCCGTAAAAATTCAAGGCCAGCGCTCCTTTAGCGGGATCGTAGAGGAACGGGGTTTGGAAGGGCAGTTGCACTGAAAAGTTATTCGGGTTTGTCGGCTTGGCCTGCAGGGGGATGTTCGAAGAGTCAAATACTACCGTGTAGGGCAATCGGTTGATCTCGGAAAAACTCGCGGCCCCAAGGGAGCCGGAGTAAGTGCTGGCACGGATGAAGAGGGTTGGCAGAATGACATTCATGCTCCCCGCTTCCGCAGGATCCAAGCGGAAAGCTATGCCACTGATCAACAACGGGCCCGAACCTGCGGCGGCGAACTCCTGCGAACCGTAGATCTGGACGACATTTGGTTCAGTATCAAACAATGGATCTGAGTACGTGTCGCCAAACCCGGAGACAGCTCCACCAGGAACAATGAGGGTATCACCTAACGCAATGACGAGGAATGTTTGCAGGCCGCCAACGAGCAGAACGCAGCGAACAAAGGCGCGGAGACAAAACTTTAGCTGCGAGTTTCTCAAAACACATGACACTGATCGAAGCATCCTCACTTGATCCTCCTTCCAGCCAGCGCCAACAGATCGTAATCGGCCCCAATAAAGCGCTGACCATTGCTGACTCTCCAACCAGAGTTGGCACCCTGCAGCAGTCTCCCAGAGGAATCCTGCTTGTTCAAACACTGCGGGCAGGACGGGGAGGCGACGTTGAAAACTGCGGCGGTTTTGCGAAAAGCGATTCGGAGCATCATCAACGAGGCGCCGGCGGCTATAAGAAGAGCGGAAGAGGGTTCAGGTATGGCGGAATACGTTGCTTGCATGATCAACGCGGGGATAGTAAAGATAGCGAGATCACCGCCGCCGGAGAACATTTTGGCGTGATCGTTATCGGCGTCAATTAAAAGGAACTGAGATAGATCTGTTGTGGTATACCCTGTGTAAGTAAATATGTCGATCGCCAGGTTGCCTTGCCTTGGATCGTATCGAAAGGGATGATCCAAGTTGGCGACGATTGTGAATGGGTTGGCTCCGCTATGTGAGAATGAGGCCTTAACTGCCAGCGCACCCCGGGTCCGAACTGTGACTTCATCGGACCCGACGATATCGGAAAAGTGCCCGCCAAAGTTTGGCACAAGGGAGGGGGTAGTGGACATTCGTATTTCCACATCCGGGATGACTACGGCGACCGAATTGCGGATCGATTCGTCCAGGCGAAATGCAATTTGGGTGATCAGGGACCCGCTGGGCATCGCGGCCAGGAAATCGGACGCCGGGTACACTGCCAAGATGCGTGTCGAGTCGACTTTAAAGGGAGCTTGCGAGCCTACCCCGGGAGCGGATGCGTTTTCCGGAGGCGAAACGACGGTGTCTCCAAGGACATTCGAGAAGGTGAGAAGGAGAATGGCCAACGAAAGGAAGCACAAGTGGCGCGGTAAGCGGCCTATCACGGGGCCAACGTTTAGGGCACGACAACCAAGCGAAAAGGGCAGAAGGGCGAAAGTGGAGTGCATGCGAGCTACCGGTGTCAAGTGGCTAAAGGAACGCTTCTTCACTTGGGCGCCAAACTCACCCTGCAAAGGGTGCTTTGCGTTGCCCCAACCCTGCAGCAGTCTCCCAGAGGAATCCTGCTTATTCAAACACTGCGGGCAGGACGGGGAGGCGACGTTGAAAACCACGGCGGATTTGCGAAAAGCGATCCGGAGCATCATCAACGAGGCGCCAGCGGCTATAAGAAGAGCGGAAGAGGGTTCAGGTATGGCGGAATACGTTACTTGCATGATTAACGCGGGGATAGTAAAGATAGCGAGATCACCGCCGCCGGCGAACATTTTGGCGTGATCATTATCTGCATCGATGAAGAGGGCTTGAGATGGGTCGGAAGTGCTATAGGCTTTGTAAGTAAATATATCGACAGCTAAATTGCCTTGCCTTGGGTCGTATCGGAAGGGATGGTCCAAGTTGGCGACGATTGTGAATGGGTTGGCTCCGCCATGTGAGAATGAGGCCTTAACTGCCAGCGCACCCCGGGTCCGAACTGTGACTTCATCGGACCCGACGATATCGGAAAAGTGCCCGCCAAAGTTTGGCACAAGGGAGGGGGTAGTGGACATTCGTATTTCCACATCCGGGATGACTACGGCGACCGAATTGCGGATCGATTCGTCCAGGCGAAATGCAATTTGGGTGATCAGGGACCCGCTGGGCATCGCGGCCAGGAAATCGGACGCCGGGTACACTGCCAAGATGCGTGTCGAGTCGACTTTAAAGGGAGCTTGCGAGCCTACCCCGGGAGCGGATGCGTTTTCCGGAGGCGAAACGACGGTGTCTCCAAGGACATTCGAGAAGGTGAGAAGGAGAATGGCCAACGAAAGGAAGCACAAGTGGCGCGGTAAGCGGCCTATCACGGGGCCAACGTTTAGGGCACGACAACCAAGCGAAAAGGGCAGAAGGGCGAAAGTGGAGTGCATGCGAGCTACCGGTGTTAAATGGCTAAAGGAACGCTTCTTCACTCGAGCGCCAAACTCACTCAAGAGGGTACATTTCGTGTCGTCCCATCCCTGCAAGAGCTTTCCGCTGGGGGTAACGCTATCACCCGTCCGCCGGATGACGTTTTTCCGGATCATCGAGTTGGTGTAGCTATCGAGGAGAGACATTTTGCGCCCCCATCAGAATACCCGCCCAAATCCACTGTCAGCGGTCATGCAAAGTGTACCACCGGATGGTCGAAATGAGGCCGTCAAAG
>CAZMKE010000066.1:0-15233 GCA_964566945.1 uncultured Verrucomicrobiota bacterium
CCGTCAGTATTTTCAAACCGGCGCTTTTCCACCATTTTCACGCCGCCGCTAACACACCGCCGCCTTGTGTCTCTTAACGATGTACTATCTGACGATGGCGAGCTTCTCTCTCATTCAAGCTTTCCGTTCGTGGCGGCGGCAAGCTTCGTCTTAAATTGTTCATTGGGCCAAACGCGCAAAACCTTTCGAGCAATGTCGTGAGCCTCCGGAAGCCGATTATTCAAAGCAAGCAATGCCACCAGGCGGATGGTTTTGTCCGCAAAACGGTTTTGCGCGAATTCAACGTAATCCGCGCCCATTGCCGGGTCTTTCGCTAGGAGCCTGTTGAATTATTGGCGCATGCCGAGTTGAACGCAATTTTTGGAGGCCGGCGAGGAGCGACGATTGAGCATATTCCCATGAATACGTGATTGAGGAGTGACGCTGCCGGATCCGAAAAGGGCTTCAAGGCGGCCTGTGGCAATAGTTGAACAGGCTCCTAGGCGCAGATTCACACGATAGTTGCGGCGAATGGTATTAAACCGGTCAAGGGGTTCCAGGTAATCGTTGCACAGCCGGAATTCCCCTGCTTGAAAGAGCGCCTCCTCCGCCCCCAAGTAGACCCGTTTTGCCCGGCGTGGCGAGCGCTTGTGGAGCGCGCGAAAGAGCGACACGGTCCGTTTAACTTCGCCCAGATATTCGTTGATGCTCGTCAGATCGTGGAAGGCAGGCCACGGGTCACGCTGCCGCCACACCACACGCTCCGCTTCGTTGCGCGCCTTGACCAAAGCCCTGAGGGCCGGACGATATTTCGTTGCAAGATCGCGCCAGGCGCTCAGGGCATGGGAGCGCCTCACTGCCGAGAGGCTTCGGTCGAGTTTGACCGCATTTTTGTGAAACCAAAGATGCTTGATTAGCGCGAGTCGTGACCGGCCCGCCGCCGCATCCAGCCTGGCTTCACGCAGGACCTCCCCGGGCTCGGATCGATGCCTTCGACTTGGAGACCACTCACACTTCATGGACCGAGCCTGGATAATTGGGGCCGTCCGACTCATTCTCAGCCGGCTACGTCGCACTTTTTGGTTTTCCTTGAAAACTGATCGCGACGCGGTCGTCTGGATAGGTCGTTACGTGCATGTCCGCAGGGATCGACACCGATTGGTAGATCATAACCGGGTAACCCTGCGTCGTTTCCGGTTGGCTGTCCCGCTCTGGAGTAACGACGACAATCCTCGTTGGTCGCTGGACGTCTGGCTCGCCAAAGGCGGACAAAACGTCCTGTACCGTGCGGATCTCCCGGGTGAGGTCACACAAACGTCGCTGCTCCGGCTGTGTCAGCCGGTGAAACAACTCCGACCGGCACGACTTGGGCGTACGGCCGCCGCAAAAAAGGGCAGTGATAAATTATCAACGCCGCTTCGTCGCCCGTTTGTGAGCGATAGAGAAAATGGTATTCGTTCAGTTCCGGGTCGAAGCGAATGGGCGAGTCCGGCTGACTTGCTTGCCCGTCCAGGTAACCGCACGCGCACTGCGGTTTTTCGGTCAATTTGCTATGGGATGTCGCCAATTTTACGGTGTGGAAAAAGCAAAAGTCAACGCTCCAGGCGAAGCAGCATTGCTTGATCCCGGCTGCCGATTGAAACTGATACTTGGTTTCCGTCGTCGGCAGGAGTTACCTCCACTGGCACCCAAGAGGGCTGGAGCAGGTCCGTGGCTTCCTTCAGAGAGAACCCGTTTGCGTATGAAGGCCATGAAATCACAAAGCCGGAGTCTGTTCGCTGGATTTTCAAACGAGGACGAAGGTCCAAGCGAAAAATGGTGCCTTGTCCCGTCTCGCCGCCAGCCTGAGTGCTTCCGTAGAGCAGCATCCCGTTAAGCGCGAGATCTCCATTGATCAGATTGCCGCCATAGATAGAGGAGAATTCATAGATCAGGGCAGGACTCGTTCCGTCCTCTTTTAGTTGGAAAACGCTCCCGTTTTTTAAGCCTAACTCCCCGTGCGTCATGCCAAAGAGCGCGCCTTCGGCCGCGACTAAACCGCATTTGGAGACATCACCAGCTGCGTCGCCAGTGAGATCTGCGGTAATAGCAAATCCGTTACCATTGGTATCGATCTCCATAATGCGACCCGGATTGAACGCATTAGGATAGATTCCCCCCGAATAACCTGCGCCGTAAATCGTATCACCTATAATGGCAAGCCTTCCATCCGGAGGAAACATTTCGTTGAAACGGTGCAATACCGTGAAGGAGCCATCCGGTAATACCTTGAAGAGCGTTCCGTTACCGGCGGCGAAAGTTGTTCCAAAAAGAGCGCCTCCGGCCACGGTTAGCTCCTGCGGTTGAATGCCGTCTGCTTCACTGAAGCCCTTTACGATAGTGTATCCCGTCCCGTCGAGCTTGATTTTGTAGATCGTTCCGGCATAACCCATGGGACCGCCGCCGATCAAAGTCGTGCCGTAAACGAAGCCATCCATGATAACTGGCGATCCTTCAGGCATTGACCCATCATTTGGGACATGGGGATCTATCAGATCTCCAAAGCGATGAAGGACCCTGTAACCCGTGCCGTTCGTGCGGATGCTATACAGGGTCCCAGGAAACTTCTGATAGCGCGGAAATCGATCTGAATCTGTGATGCCATAGAAGGTGTCCCCAGAAATCGCCAGACGGCCGCGAGGCGTGTATCCGTCCCGTCCGCCGGGGAAGTCGAAGAGGACTTCATGCTGCGCATTTGGACTGATACGGAAAAGCGTGCCGGCATTTGAAAGGCCGCCAGCAGCGGTCGTCCCGTAGAGAAATTCTCCCAGAAGGATCGGCGAATTGGGCGCGACTCCGCCGGTGTAAGCACCAGAGAATTCATAGATCATCGTCGAGAGGAGGCCGGGCGTCACTTGGAAGAGATGTCCTGAGGAGACGCCATATGTCGTTTCCGTGTCGTAGGCGCTGCCATACAAGACACCATCGATCAGCGTCAATCCCGCGCGCGGTTGCCCTCTTAAAAAAGATCCGGCCCGCGTAAATCCAGAGCCATCGATTTTAAGCGCGAAAGGGGAAGGGCGTGAATTCCCCCAGAATTGGCTGGTCGTGCCGATCAGGGAGTCACCCGCCAGGATGAGCCGCCCGATGGGCCCGGCCCCGGCAGAATCCGCGACCGAAAAGCTTTTCAGGACGGTAAAATCACTGCCATCCATCGCGAGGCTGAAAACTGTGCCTCCCATCCAATCGGATGTCCCGCCGCGCCAAGTCGTGCCCACGAGGCGTCCGCCGACCGCCAGGAGCCCGCCGAGTGGAACCGCCCCATCGCCGCCGGCGGGCGTCTGGACAAAATCTTTTAATACCGTGAAGTTGCTGCCGTCGATATTGATCTTGAAGATGGTTCCGTACTGCTTCGAGCCTCCAAATGAAGCAGTCCCAAAGAGCGTTGTGCCCACCACAAGGGTGTCGCCGCAGGGGCCGGCCCCGTCGGGCCCCGAGAACTCCTTGAGCACCGCGTAGCCGCTCCCGTCAACGTTTACCTTGAAAATGGTCCCGCACCGGGAAACTCCGCCCGAGCGCGTGACGCCGAACAAGGTCGGGCCGGAAAGGGACAAGCCGGCGACGGGAGAGTCGTTGGTGAGGACCCACCAGGGCATGGTTGACGGGTATCGATCGAATGAGCCGCTCGGAAGCGCTTGGAGCACCCTGAAATCCTGACCGTTGGTCCTGATGCCGAACACAGTCCCTCCGCCGTTCGATCCGCCGGTGGTGGTGATTCCGTAAAGTGTTTCTCCGCTCAGTAACAAGCTTCCCTTCGGCATCGTCCCATCAAGAGCATTTGTAAACTGTTTGAGAATTGTGAAGCTGCCGCCAGTTGTTCCCAATTTGAAAAGAGACCCGCGGACTTTTCCGCCGCCGAACGGTTCGGCGGTCGTTCCGTAGAGGAGTCCATCCGGGCCGCTAGTAAGCGGAGCTAGTGGCCGTATCCCTTCCTGATGTTCTATCGAACCAAAGGTGTGCAGGTTCTCGAATGTCTGGCCAAACGAACAGAGCGTCGCCAGCGAAGCGATGAAAACGATAAATCGGAATTGAGCCATTGTTCCGAGGCTATCATGCTCGACGCCGGCCTGCACGCTTATTTCGTATTCGCCGCGAACCCTGGCTTCGATCCTGGCTCTGTGCTCTCCGATTCATGTCACCACGCCTACGGTTGCCCATTTTTCCCTTTAAACCCTGGTTCCTCTCCCTACATTGGAAACTTGAGCGAGCCGAAGACCTGAATGGTTTGGAAATCACAAACTCAACGGCGGGCCGTCATAGCTGCGGTGGTGCTTATTCCCCCGTTGCTCCTGTGGATCTGTGCTTCCCGGAAAATCCACAGAACCATTCGGATCGCCGTTTTCGAGTGGAAGCACGTCAACCTTGAAGTGGAGAATACCGGCCCGGTAGGATTAAACCTGACCTACGTCGTCGAAGAAGCCTTCCCCACCATCGGTTGGGTGAATTGTGGCGCGCAACCCCCGAACGCACTCATGACGAATTACCTCAAACCGTCTGGGTTGGCCGCCTTCACCTTTCCGATTGGGAACCCGGGACGCCCTCGCCGGATAAAGATGGTCCTGCAAAAAGCCGAATTAAACCGCTTGGATCATTTTTGCCAGCGGTTCTCGAAGAGAACGGGAATCAAGCTCCCGTGGGGCAGTCCGGAGGTCTGCTACTACAGAGCCTTCTGACCTTTGAAGCGGGTCCAAGGACAGGCTCCACCGTGCTGATGTACCAGGGTCGCTGTTTGGGTCCCTCAATTGACTGGGCCCTTTCCGGCTCCATGCTCCTTGCTCTACGCTCCTCGCTCCGTCCTAATTTCGACCTTCGCACCTCGGACCTCGAACTTGGCCTCTGCTCTTCGTTCCTATTTGTGATCTCTGTGCTCTTTGTGGCCAATTCGCTAAATCCCACCGTTGCTGCTGGAACGCACCTTGGCCGCGCAGCGAGGTGTGCTGGTGTACCGGGCCGCTGTTTGGGTCCCTCAATTGACAGGTGGCTCCATGCTCCTTGCTCTACGCTCCTCGCCTCCCCGTTAATTTCGACCTTCGCACCTCGGATTTCGAACCTGGTCTTCGCTCCCCCCTCATGGTCCCCTCCGTTCCCTCCTGTTCAAAACTCTTCTCCCGTCGCACCCTCGGCCCCGGGCCATCTCAAAGCCCAAGACTTTTGGTCCTTCGCCCTCTCCCTGGTAGGCCCGGTGCCCTCACCGGGCTCCCCCCGGAACCTCGGAGAGGTTCACAGCCACAGCCCACCCTTGCGCCCGGAAAAGCGGAGCGCCGGGCGCTAGGGTGGGTCCACCAGCCAAAATAATCTCTACCTTGGAAAGGTTGTGGCCAATGCTTTGGCAAGCGCTGGGGCGGCGGGCTGTTGACGCGCAGCCGGCTTGACCTTGGCTGGAGTTGGCCGATTGCCCGCTTTGCCCGAGGCGGTTAGAAACGGGGTATGCGCGGTCGATCCACCGATCCGAAACGGAGCACAACGCCGCTGCAGAGACAATCGCGAGTCCGACAACAAGTTTGCCGTTTCTGCCGCACCTATTGGCTCGAAATGCTACAGGCGTAGGGCCTCGATCGGACGCTGGAGGGCGTTCTCTAAGCGCGTCATTGCGTCCACCATTTCAGCCTGGATTTCGGGCCATTCATGCTCTGGACTGCGATAGCCGCCCCGCTCAATGGCATGCTTGATGCGGCAGGCCCTTTTGCCTTCCAGTCGTTCCCACGAGAGCGGTGCTCCGAAATTTTTCTCAATAGTGTCCTTTTGCGCGTGGAGTTGATCGAAGATTCGCTTATTCTCGGCCTCCTCCCCTCGATCAATATACAGTTCCGCGGTCCCATGCTTCTGCACGCACACATAGTTGAAACCAAGGCCGCTGACGCCTGATGCAGCGCCGAGCCAGTGGTAGATCCCAGGCTTGATTTTCGCATGGCGGGTGCCGCGGCTTCTTGCGATGGCGATCAACCCTTGCCAGAACTTGAACCGTTGATCGTCGACTTTGGCTCGGCTCTTCTTCTCTTCCTGCACCTTCTCGCGCAGTTGGACCTGATACTCGTGCGCTTCCGGCAAGGGAATGATCTGTTGCACGTCGATCAAACAAGAGTTTCCGTCCTGGTATGGACGCAGCTTCACGCAGCGAATATCGATATCGCGGTCGCGCAGCCACAGCACCGCCGTGGTCAACTCTTTCCCGAAATCTTCGGAAACCAGCACGATCCGGACATCTCCAGCGAAGTTCTCCTCATCCGCGTCGTCCCAACCGAGAAACGATAGAACGCGCTCCCTAGCCGTCTCGGACGGCTGGCCCATTTGAGCCAAGAATTCGCTGTGGATTTGAATGGCTCGATCGAACGTCATGGCGGAGATCATGCTCGCATATCGAATCGCCTGCAGTTCCATATGACCGCCGTCGTTCGTGCGCTTCAGTTCGATCACCACCAGATTCGCATCCGGATCAATGGCCAGAAGGTCGATCCGGCGTCGGCTATCCTCCCAATCGCCAAATTCTTCTGTCAGGACGTAAAGGTCATCCCCCAGAACGTCGATCTGCGTGCGGAGAAGCCGTTGCAGATCTCCTCGTTCCCGCAACTTGAGTTCGCTGAAAGACTTTTGGCTGATCGGCCGGAATGCCGAGGGAGTCATTTCGTAAAGCGCCATAAAGATTCTAGGTCGATTCTGAGTCAGATCGCGGTGGCCGCGCAAGTCACTTCCTCCAATCCTCGGCAATCGCCTTTCCTTGAAGGGCAATCTCCAAATGTTGCGCCGTTTGTCAGTTTGTCTCCCCCAGCGACGTTATCCGAGACATCCGCGGTCAAATCCCTTTCCTACCAACCCGTCCCGCCCCGGCTCTCCCCCCGGCCCCCCGTCCGCTTTCTGTTGCCTCCTGTTTAAACCCTCTCCCTTGTGGGCCCGGTGCAGGCCCGAAGATGGGCGTTCTTCGGGGATGTCCTTGGCGTCATGAAAGGACGGAATCATCTCAACGGGCCGATCATCGCTTCATGGATGACAACCACAACGAACTGTTCGGTGGCGGTGGCTGCTCAAAGGCCACATGAACATCATAGGTCTTCTTCGAGTCCACAATCTCGCTCAACCTCTCTCCGTGATTGGTGCGGGACCATGTAAGAATTAGGCTCGACAAATCTGGTGCCGCCGACTGTAACCAATTACACGGAGTTACGTCCTGCGAGCTGATGGGAATGCGAGCGACAACACCTGTGGTTTGTCGCAGGACGATTTCGCCCCGAAAACTCAATCGCCCTGTTTGGGACGGCGGCACTCCAAGGAGAAATTGATAGGGCGCTGAATATTGAACGAACATTTTGAAATCCAGATCGTTCGTGCCGCAGTCTGCTAACTTCTGTTTTTTCGGCACCTCACAACCGGTCAACAGCAATGCTGCTAGGGCAAACAAGGTGGCAAAGGCTTCATAACCGCCATCCCCGAGCGCGCCCGTCCGCGTCGGCTCCAGCTTCGTGCTAGACATACGTCGTCCTCGCCTTTCTCTTATCTTTCGCCAAGGCTGTCTGAAATCTCTCAGTCTGTCGAACTGTCAACTGCGCGTGCTTCAACAAGCGAGCCAGCTTAGTGCGGATATACTGTGAACGAAAGAAGTATGGCCGAACCTCAAGAAAGGCGAGTGCATCCTCTATAGCGCAACTGTCTCCCGACTTAATCTTCTCCAGAGCAGCCGAGTAACCTCCGGGAAAGGCCAGGGAATCATACTGGCTGTGGAACTCCGCACACGCCCTCAACCACTCTGCCCGTGCCTCGGGACTGCTGTCTCGCCGCTTGACCGTGTCATGGATGCGCTCGTGCAACTCGGTAACGCGCTTGGCGTTCTCTTGAATGACGCAACGTGGATCAAGCTTCTGTTTCACGGTGGCGCGAGAATGCCTAACAGCTCATTGAGCTTCTCATTTGATGTATTTTCGTCTGTCCGGTTTCCGAGCGCCAGCCGAATCATGGCGCTGGTTCCGACGGAATTCGATTACGCTCGCTCCTGCATTGGCATCCGGCTCCAAGCCGATTCCCGCTCCGGCTGCTTCCGTTTGGTTTCCAGTGTCTGGGAGTTAACGCGAACGCTCGCAAAATTGAGCCACGCGGAACGAAAACACAAGAACTCCCGCACGCTCTCGACCAACCGGGGTGTGAGACAAAATTCTTCGATCAGGCTGCCAAAGGGAGAGGATCGTTGCGAGCGGCGTGGGCATGGAGTCTGGATTTCCAGAACTCGCCGATTCTCCGGCTGTGGTAGATGCAGCGGAGGGCGAGGATATTTTCGGCCCCCGCCTTGGACCAAAACATGCCGGATTGCTTGCAACGCCCGCCAATGACCGTCTTGCAACCAGCCTCGACGACGCCCGAGCCGATGAAGTAGCCGGCTTGACGGTAAGTGCCGTATTGCATGCGACCCACGTTGCGGACGAAGTAGCCCAGGGCGTCTTCCACGGCGAGTTCCTGTGGCCGGCCGGAGCATTCCTCCCGGGTTTCCTTGATCAAAGCCTCGACCTTGTTTTTGAGCAGGCGTTTGGCCCACGTGCGCTGCCGCTTTTTGTAATCGGAATGATTCTTGCCGATGAGGGCGTCGAGAACCTGGCCTGCATGTTCCAGCGCATGATAGAAATCTACGATCTGGATGCAGTCCTTGAAGTTGAGCTTGCCCATCTTTTCCAATCCAGCCGCCCCGTCGATGAGCAACACGACCTGAGCTGCCGCCCCCATTCCACGTCGCATCGCCTCCTGGCGAAGGGCCGGGCCAAATTCATCGATCGGCCGAAAACTGGAGAGATAGGTGGTCGAGTCCCAATCCCGCACTGGGTGACCTTTCTCATCGGTCTTGTGCTGAGTGAAAACGCAGCCCAGATAGACTTGGCGGGTTTTGGCGGAGCCATCGGCTTGTTTGCCCCGACGCCCTTTCAACTCCGCCGGCACCATCGGCACGCCGGTTCCGTCGGCGCTGACATAGAGGATCGGCGCCGCACAGGAGCCAGGCTGGGCGGGCCGTTCTTGCCATTGTTGGGCGGCGCCTCCCACGCGCTGGACCATCCTTTGAATCTGGCGGGCCGAAACGACAATGCCGCCAGTTTGCTCCAAATGCCGCTGGGCCTTCAGATACGTGGATTCGTCCGCGCCTTCCAAGCAGATCAGCCGAGCCAATCCGGGCGTGTGGGCCCCTTCCAGGCCCAAGCCGGCATCAGCCGGGTAGTGGCCGGCGTTCTTGCCGGGGTGATAGTAGTAATCCCGCTGCAGGGCGAACGTGCCGAACAGACATTGGACTTGGACCGCTTCCCGGCCCTTCCGTTCTTCCCCAGGCTTGGGTGATACTGGGAATCAATCCGGTCGGCCGCGCCTTGGAGGAGGCATCCGATGATGGCGGCGGCGGGTTTGAAGAGGGCGGTGCGGACCAGCACTTCCAGTTCTTGCACCGCCGCTCCAGTTGGGGCCTCGGAGGAGAAGCGGGCCATTATCTGGGCGATTTCCCCTTCTTGGGCCAGCAGGCAGGCAGAACCTTTTTTTTTTAACGTGATTTTGCGGCAGAAACTCTCGACGATGTTCAGGAACTTCAACCTACGCTTCTTACGTGATGGAACCGACACTTTCCAAGTGCGGTTCCTCAGCGATAACCCCGAACTCAGCGTGCGAATCGTAAACATGATTGCCCGGAACTACGTTCGGCTCGAAGGACGTCGTCTCGCAGCGCGGAACATCGTTCCTGACATTGGTGTTTCTTTGTCTGCGACTGAGGCACGGCTCGTTCGGCCCTATTTGTGGGTTCCGTTTCTCACCGCCGCCTTGTGTCTCTTAACGATGTACTATCTGACGATGGCGAGCTTCTCTCTCATTCAAGCTTTCCGTTCGTGGCGGCGGCAAGCTTCGTCTTAAATTGTTCATTGGGCCAAACGCGCAAAACCTTTCGAGCAATGTCGTGAGCCTCCGGAAGCCGATTATTCAAAGCAAGCAATGCCACCAGGCGGATGGTTTTGTCCGCAAAACGGTTTTGCGCGAATTCAACGTAATCCGCGCCCATAGCCGGGTCTTTCGCTAGGCGCAGATTCACACGATAGTTTCGGCGAATGGTATTAAACCGGTCAAGGGGTTCCAGGTAATCGTTGCACAGCCGGAATTCCCCTGCTTGAAAGAGCGCCTCCTCCGCCCCCAAGTAGACCCGTTTTGCCCGGCGTGGCGAGCGCTTGTGGAGCGCGCGAAAGAGCGACACGGTCCGTTTAACTTCGCCCAGATATTCGTTGATGCTCGTCAGATCGTGGAAGGCAGGCCACGGGTCACGCTGCCGCCACACCACACGCTCCGCTTCGTTGCGCGCCTTGACCAAAGCCCTGAGGGCCGGACGATATTTCGTTGCAAGATCGCGCCAGGCGCTCAGGGCATGGGAGCGCCTCACTGCCGAGAGGCTTCGGTCGAGTTTGACCGCATTTTTGTGAAACCAAAGATGCTTGATTAGCGCGAGTCGTGACCGGCCCGCCGCCGCATCCAGCCTGGCTTCACGCAGGACCTCCCCGGGATCGGATCGATGCCTTCGACTTGGAGACCACTCCCGCTTCATGGATTCGGTCTGGATCATGCGGTCGCCCGGCGCAATTTTCGAGGGCGAACCAGCACTGCCGGTTCCTCATGTCCGGCCGAGTCCAACGCCAACCCTGACTTCGCTCCGGGCTCTCGGCTCCGTGTTGATTGCTGCCTTCGAACGAACGTGGCCTTTGGCCAAAGGTTGCTCATGACTTCCGACTGCCAACGAATCGGATTTGGCGAGGAGTCTTGAATCTTCCGATATCGGGGACACGGAAGTCGATATCGAGGACACCTTCGGTTTTGAGTTTTTTCAAAATCGGTTCGCTGTGGCGGCAGGTCATTCCAGATTCTATGCAGAAACGGATGACAGCGGCTTCTGAGAGCATATTTCCGGCGCGCAACGCGGCTTCCAAGGCTCGCTCGAATTCGCGAATCTTTGTTGGCCGGAATTCCTCCAAAGGCAGCAGCCCCTCGTCCGGTCGGATGTTATCGCGATCGATGTCAAAGTTCGCTTCTCCAGCGATTTCGTCAGTTGCCCAGGCGACCTGGAGGAATTTGTGGATGCCGAGTGGATGGTGACTGCCGAAGATTAAGCCGTAGATATTGCTGCGTTTCCTGATGGAAAACGATCCAAGGAAAAGATCGCTCCCGGAGTCAAGGAGGTTTCGATAGTAATTTACGGCGGCGCGATGAACATCATACGAGTCCTCTACCGCGTCGATCTTTTGCTTGATTGCCGGATGACGGCGGAACCGATGCAATGTGGACGATGAAAGAAAGAAAATGAAATCTGTTGTGGGCAAATCCACGAGTCTGGCAAATACCTCATCAGTGACCTCATCTACCCCGTACTGGTCGATGATCAGCAACTTCGCGGTCTCGGCGTCGGCGAGGACGCCCTCGTGTGTCGCCAGGGCATCCCGGAATCTCATGCACCGGCGGTCGATCGTAACATGTGGGACTGCCCAACTGGGGGCGCTCAGGACTTTACCGAGCCTCTCAATCTTGCGGGCATTCTCATCGTGAAGGTGGACGACTATGGGCACTTTCTCCCACCCGGCGAGGCGTTTTTCATAGTAGCCACGAAGCTGCTTCAGGAGTCGCAATGGGGAACCGGTGACTCCTGTGGAATCCGAACCGGGCCCGCAGAAGAAATCAAAGATATGGACACCCCCCGGGAACGGTGGCTTTTCGCGCGACAGAAACACTGGGATCCATTCCTGTGCGTAGAGTTCGAAAATGTTTAGCTTTGCAAGTGTGCCGGAGTCGTAGGGCTTTTCGTGGAATTCGTCGGACATTCGCTTCAAGATTCTACCGCAAATCGTGCCAACACCGCTGCACGGCGCTCCGAACTCACGAGGATGGCCTCCGGTTGATTAAGCGGAAACCCGTCATAAGTTCGTCCATCCAGTGTTCGCCCTGTGTCGCTCTTCCTCACCCCACCCCATTGTTTAAAGAAGAATGCGACGCCCACGCGTTCACATTGATTTCGGACATTTCGCACCCATTCCGCCTTCATCGGCCTTGCCCCGGGGCCGCTTTCACCACCAACAATGATCCACGAGATGCCGTGCAGATTCATTGGCCCGAGATCTTCCAGGAGGGGTTCAACCGACAGGAAAGCGACGGCCGGCCGCGCGGAGCGCAACTTCTCGATGCGAGGCAGGCCGTGAGCGCGATTTTCCACGCTGACGCCCCACCAAATGTGCGAGGCTCCCGCCGCTTTCCGGAGTTTTGTTTTCAAGAGAGCCGCCATCCGGTCGGCGCGCTTCGTGAGTATCTGATACGTATGCCAGTTCGCCGCCAGCATCACGCGGCAAATTTTTTCAATGTAATCGTCGGGAACCTCCTCGTGAAAAAGGTCGCTCATCGAGTTGACGAAAATCTTCTTTGGCTTGGACCAGCGAATTGGGTCAGCGAGCTTTTCAGGGATCAGCTGTAAATCAAACCCGAACTCAAACGGGTGGCCGGGGACGCCGCGGAAACGTTCGGCGAACGTTTCCGCGTAGCAGTGGGCGCAACCCGAGCTGATTTTCGTGCAACCCCGAACTGGATTCCACGTTGCGTCCGTCCATTCAATCTTCGAATTGTCGCTCATGTTGCGGCCGAGAGTAATGGAGGGGGTATGACATCCGCGAGTATGCGCTTATGCCAGATGCGCGGATCTTCATCCGTGAACGAGACGCTGGTTCCGAGGCTGGATCGCAAACCGTGAGCATCAGAGCTCTTGCAGATCTCGAAAGGTGGTGCCATTTGCCTGCCCAATAATTTGCAAATTCAGTTATCAGCCGGAGAACGAATCCGCAAGCGCAAACGCAACAGCGCAAACGCTTTCCCAGAGCGAGCAACGCCAAGCTTGGTTTTGATCCCGCACCGAGGCGGAAGGGCAGGGTGGGAAAATAGAATTCCGTATCACGTCACCGCCTTACCGCCAACATCGCCAACCCGTTCGTCGTCGGCCTGAATTACCCGGCCGCCTCGATTGGCAGAAACCGGTTCGGAGGGGGCGACCATCCACTTCTTTATCACGCTCAAAATCTCGAACCTGTCCGAAGGCTGCCTTTCCTGGAATCGCGCTGCCCCCAGCGGATGCGGGCATTTGGAACCAAAAAGTTCTAAGGAAAGGCCAAAAGAGAATAATTATGGAAATAAAAGAATGCTTGCAATGTGTTCTGGTTCTGCTAAACTACCTCCATGATCAGGAAGAAAAGTTCCTGGTCATCTTGTCCGACCGCAGAGGATAGCGCCGAAAACTCGGTCCTTTCCTCTTCAGTCCCCAAGGTGACCAGTCCGACCGTGCCGCCCACCGCCGCCCCCCTTTCCATCCGCGTTCTCCGCGTCATCTGCGGCAAAAACCCTTCGGACTTCGGACTTCGAATTTGGTATTTGGTATTTGGTATTTGGTATTTGGTCATTTCCCCCCCTTGATTCGGCCTTTTTCGAACCTATTCGAGTTACCGCCCAAACCAAATGACGACGAGCCGATAACCGAAAACTCCCAAGCGAACCTTCACAACTACCAATGATGCTTCCCCGAAAACTAAAACCCATCCGCGAGCTGGACCCTCTTTCCGAGGCTGAGCGCACCCAGCTTTGGACCGACCTGAACAACGGTTTGAGCTACGACTCCGCCCTTCGCCTGTTGGGTGCCGAACACTTCATCGTCATCCGCCGTCACAAACTCTTCACCTGGTGGCACCGCGAGCACGACCGCCGCGAACTCAATGTCCGCCTCCCATCCGGCTATCGTCTCGATCCAGCCCAATTCTTCGATCTCCTCAACGGCCAGTCCCTGCCTTGGGGCGACCTCTTGCAGACCCGCATTCTCCAGGCCGCTTATCTCCTCGCCCAGGACGAAAACCACACCCCGGCGCAACTCCAAACCCTCCAGCGCATCGCCAATAATCCGGTCGTGCAACAACTCGCCATTCGCAAAGAACAGCGGGACTGCGAAAAACACGCCCTCAAAATCAAATCAGACAGCCACCGCCAAAAACTGGCTGAGGAACGCCTCACCCTCAGCCGCGAGGCCCATCAACTGCGCCAGCGTGCCCAGGACTACCGCGAATCCCAGGCGACAACCAAATCGGCTCGAGCCTCCGAGCAGAAGAAACCCGAATCCACCTTCCGTCTTTGGACCGCCGAAGAAATCGAAACCAACCAACCCAAGATTGAAGCCATCTTCCAGGCCGACCCTTTCCTCTCCCAAATCGGTCGCCCCTGCGAAACCGCCCCTGTGCCGTCCGCTCCTGAGTTCTCTGCCCCCGCTCCGTTCTCTCAGTTACCTCCTGTTCAAAAGAGTTCCAATCCCAACCCGTCGCGCCCAAGCGATGTCCAACCTCTCCCGCCCCCATCCGTGCAATCCGCGCCATCCGCGGTCACCCCCTTTTTCCCTGGCTCCCCGTCAGCCCCGGAGTCCTCTGCTCCCGCTCCGTTCTCTCAGTTACCTCCTGTTCAAAAGAGTTCCAATCCCAACCTGTCGCGCCCAAGCGATGCCCAACCTCTCCCGCCCCCATCCGTGCCATCCGCGCCATCCGCGGTCACCGCTTTCTCGGCCTCGGCATCAGCCCCTGAGTTCTCTGCCCCCGCTCCGTTCTCTCAGTTGCCTCCTGTTCAAAAGAGTTCCAATCCCAACCTGTGGCACCCAAGCGATGCCGAACCGCTCCCGCCCCCATCCGTGCCATCCGCGTCATCCGCGGTCACCCTCTTTTTCCCTGGCTCCCCGTCAGCCCCTGAGTTCTCTGCTCCCGCTTCGTTATCTCCGTTGCCTCCTGTTGAAGAGATCTCGGCTCCCTCCTCCCCGTTGCCTCCGGTTCAGGAAAGTTCTCCCCCTGCATCCCCTTCGGCCCGCGCCAAATCCTACGCCGTGGCCCGCTGGCGCGCTTACACCCCGCGACCGCCTCACGTCCCGCACCCCGGCGACGATTGGCACAACTACTGTCCCTGCGGCGAGACACTCCCTTGCACTGCCCATCCACTTCTGGCCAGCGAAGTCCACTATTACAAACCCTGGGCTCCCGAGTATATCGCCGCCCTCGAACGCGAACACATCCCGATCTACACCCCAACTCCCGGCGAATTAAAACCGCCCCCGCGCAAACGCCGCCGCCAACCGCCAACCGCCAACCGCCAACCGCCAACCGCCAACCGCCAACCGATAACCGATAACCGATAACCGATAACCGATAACCGATAACCGATAACCG
>CAZMKE010000067.1:0-14843 GCA_964566945.1 uncultured Verrucomicrobiota bacterium
GCTCGGGCTGGTGTAGGTGAGAGTGGGGGAGATCAGCGCGGGGTTGCTGGAGGTGGCGGTGACCTGAAGCGTTTGGGATTCCACGGCCGCGCCCGAAGTGATGCCCGTCAGGTTGAGAGTCTGAGTGGCTGCATCCTGGTTGACGGCGACGTCGGCGATCGGATCAATCGTCGGTGGATTATTCACCAGGACCGAGAAGGTGCGGCTGATGATGTTGTTCGAGGGTTGGCCATCGTTGACCGTCACGGTGATAGTGGCGCTGCCCCAGGCGTTGGAAGCCGATTTGAACGACAAGCTCCCCATTGAGTTTGGGCTGGCATACCGCATTGACGGAGTTGGGATCAAGCCCGGATTGCTGGACGCTGCGGTGACCGTCAGTGTCTGAATTTCGTTTGTGGAACCTGAACTGATTCCGGTGAGTCCAACGGTGACCGCCGCCGCGTTTTCAAGGACCGCGGTGTCTAGAATGGGATCCAGAGTGGGAGCTTGATTGGGAGCCTGATTGATCGTGTTGACCGTCATCGTGAACGAGCGGCTGATGGTGCTATTCGCGAGCTGGCCATCACTGACCGTGACGGTAATCACGGCGGTGCCGGACGCTCCGGCCACCGGCTTGCAGGTTAAAGTGCCGATCGAGCCAGGGCTGGTGTAAGACAGAGTAGGCGAGACGAGAGACGGGTTGCTGGAAACAGCTGTGATTTGGAGAGTTTGAACTTCGTTGGCCGCGCCGGAGGTAATGCCCGTAAGATTAATCGTCTGAGCGGGCGCGTCCTGGTTGACGGTTAAATCCGGGATGGGGTCGAGTGTGGGAGGGTTGTTGATGACGACTGTAAACGCTCGCGTGATGATATTGTTCGAGGGCTGGCCGTCATTTACCTTCACCGTGATCACGGCGGCGCCCCAACTGTTCGAAACCGGGACGTACGACAGGCTCGCGGTCGTGCTCGGACTCAAGTAGTGAAGAAGCGGGTTCGGAATCAGTGCGGGGTTGCTGCTCGTCGCCGAAATACTCAGGGTTTGAATCTCATTTGGCGCGCCGGAGGAGATGCCCGTCAAGGTCACGGATTTTGGCCCCGGGTTCTGCAGAAGAGCGACATTCGGCAAAGGATCGAGGGTTGGCACGTCGTTGACCGGGACGATCGTCACGATGAACGTTTGGAGTGCGCTGGCCAGCCCATCGCTCACCAAAACGGAAATCACCGCACTGCCAGCAACGCCGGCCGTCGGGGTCAGCATCAGGGTGCCGGAGGAGTTTGGGCTGGAGTAGGTGACCGTGGGCGTTACCAGGCCGGGCGCGCTCGAAGTGGCGGTGACCTGCAGCGACGTCGCCAGGGCCAGGGAACTCGGGGCAATGCCACTCAACGATATTACCAACGGGGCCGAGTCCTCGGGCAAGGAGACATCGGACAACGCCGCCAACGTCGGGAGGGCATTCACGACGCCGCCCGTTCCCGTCGGCACAGTGTAGATCAGTTCCGGAGAGTAGGGGCTCTCGATCAGTTGCCCGCTGACTGCGACCACGGCGAAGTAGTAGGTCTGTCCTTCGATCAGGTTGGAAACCGTGGCGGAAGTCGTGGGAGCCGGGACGTCGACGGCCAGATTGTAGTCGCGGCTGCCGGACCCGCTGTAGACGCGGTAAAGGAGGATGTTCGGCTCAGGATTGGCGTTCCACTGGAAGTTGAGGCTTACCGTTCCAAAGACAGTCAGCGACAGCATGGGAAAGAAAAAAGCCAATACGGACAATAGGAACGGGCGCTGCTTGGGTATCATTAGTTTTCTGCAAACGGCCATCTCCAAGTTGTGTGGTTACTCGGGGATCAAACTGTTACCCGTTTTGGCGATCACTGGCACGGTACACAACGGGTCCCTGGCAAAATCGAGGCGCGCTTTTTAATGCGCCGAAAAGATGCAGGCGGCGATCCAAACCCCCTTTACACAACCAGAAGATTCCGCTCGGACGGGCGCGAAAGTGAATATCTTAGTGCTTTTTGTCAAGGGGAAAGCGTTCGAAATGAGCCGTTTTTAATGTTCTTTTAATGGTTTATGACTTTTCGGCGAGGATCCGAGAAATTGGAGTCATGGCGTTCTCGATCGGGCTAGCGGCCGCCTGCCCACTGGATCACCCGCAGCAAATGCTCCCGGCCAAAACGCGTTTCCAGCGGACGGGTATCGTGGCCAATCATGGTGTAAATGAATCGGCCGCCCTCGAATTCCCGGGACCACGCGATCGGATGATCGTCGCCCATCCGCTTGCCATTCAGCGCTTTGAAATAGGACCGAACGGGATCGTAACTCTTTTCGTCGGCGGTCAGGAGAATTTGCACGCCCGGCAGGTTGCGCACGCTGCGTTTGAAATTCAGCCAATCCCCGTCGAGATGAAATGAGGGTGCAACATCGCGGAGGATGGGAAGGTCCTTCGCTGAAGGATCAACCTGAATCCGCGCCGGGACATATTCGGAGTCGCTATCGAAGTCGGTCCCGAAAAGCTGGCTGTACCAATCCCAGGTGTAGTGATGCACTCCCGCCGCATGCATGGCGATGAGCGCGTGGCCGGCTCGGAACCAGTCGATGAACGCCTTTTTCTGCTGGGCGTCCAGCGATTTGCCAATGTCCGTGGTGCTGATGAAGAGCGCGACGTTGTAATTCGCGAGATTCTCTGCGGTGAATTTCCCGGCCTCTTCGGTGACGTCGACGTTGAAGCCGTAGTCCCGTCCCGTTTGGACCAGCAAATCGTCCACCATCGGGATGGCCGGATGCCGGTACCAGGACGTTTTGGAGAAAACCAGCATGTTGACATGCTGGAGCGAGGGCCGGCTTTGGGTTTTCTGCACCTCCTGTCCCAGATAGAGTGTCGCGTTTTCGAGGATTTTCAGCGGCATGGGTTCAGTGAAAACGTGGTAGACCTCGTGGCCGGGGCGAAAGTAGAACACGTTTCCAAGGCCGAGGCGCCAGAGCATCCCGCTCCGGAAGGTTTCACCCCCAGCCCAGGATTCGCGGAAAATCACTTCATCGGGATCTGGAACGTGGAACGGTTCGTCGTACATCTCCGTTTCCGGGAGTGTGAATTGCCGGGGAATTCCCTGGGCGATCGGATGCTCCGGCAGGAGGGTGGTCAGCGTGCTCGGCTGCATCGGCGTGCAGCAACTCGGAAAGACGCACGAGGGCCGTTCCAGCAGGATGTGCCATTTGCCATTGGCTTGCCGCTCGATGCGAGTGTCGAGTCGCGGGTTTTCATTCCGGGACGGCACCACCCGGCTGCGCCACTGAATGAATTCTGTTTCGACATTGGTGCGATCCTGGACTGGCAGCGTTTTGACTGTTTCCTGAACCAATCGGGCTTCCATGGCCGTTCGGAAGGGGGCTGACCAGTGGGCGGAATGAAGCGCCACCAGCGCCAGGCGGCCCGCTTTGACCCGCTGGACGATCGATTCGGCCATTGCATCAGGCACATCGTCCGGGCGGATGTGGCTCCACCAGATGAGGACATCAGTCTCATCGAGCATGCGCTCGGTGATGCCCGCATTCGGCTGGTTCAGGTTGGACGATCGAACCTCCAGATTGCTGTTTTGGCGGAGATGAGCGGCAATGTGATTTCCCAGAAAGTTGGTGTAGACCTGTTGCTGGGCCGGTTGCTGTTCGTCCCAGACCAGGACGCGAATCGGTGCAGCTTGGACCGCCGCGCTGGCGGCCAGCAAAAGCAGGAGTTTGATCATAAATTGGCGCATTCCTTCAACGACATGATTTCCCGAGTCGGGCGGCAAGGAAAAACTGGCGGCAGAATGCTTGCGGTCTCTCCCCTGAATTTGGAACACTTTCGTTCGTCCAAACGAGACACATATGATGCAAAAAGTTATTCTTTCGATGGCTGCTTTTGGCGTGGCCACTGCCGTTTATGCGGCGGACGGTTACAAAGATACGCCAATGATCCCTGGCACCCAATGGCATATCCACGATCCAGACCGTCCGGTTCCTCCGGTCGTTACGCCCGGCAAGTTCAGTGAAATGTCCGAGGCGCCCTCCGACGCCGTGGTGCTCTTTGACGGCAAGGATTTCTCCAAGTGGCAGTCCCAAAACGGCGGCGAGGTGAAATGGAAGATCGAAAACGGCTATATGGAAACGACCAAAACCGGCCGTATCCGCACCAAGGATGAGTTTGGCGACTTCCAGATGCACATCGAATGGGCCACGCCTGAGAAGGTCGAAGGCAAAGGTCAGGGCCGCGGCAATAACGGCGTGAACATCTTCGGCAAGTATGAGATCCAGGTGCTCGATTCCTACAACAATCCCACCTACCCGGATGGACAGGCCGCCGCCCTCTACGGCCAGACTCCGCCGCTGGTGAACGCTTCCCGCGGTCCGGGCCAATGGCAGACCTATGATGTCGTTTTCGAAGCGGCCCGCTGGAACGACAAGGGCGAGCTAACCCGCAAAGCCACCGTCACCCTGTTCCACAACGGGGTGCTGGTGCACAACAAGCGTGAACTCGAGGGCGGGACGAATCACCGCGCGATTGTCCCCTACAAGCAGGATCAGGGGAAGGGCTACATTGAGCTGTATGAGCACGGCAATCCGGTTCGCTTCCGCAACATCTGGATTCGCCCGATGCATCAATACGACGATGGGGACAAGAAGTAATCGTTTGGAAACTGTCCGTCCTTTCGAGGCCAGCCACTCCGGTGGATTGGCCTTTTTTCTTCGGTGAGCGGTCTGTGGGAGCCTAACTGTCGAGCCCCAGTTTTTTGCGGCCTTCCGCCGAAATCATGCTTTGGTGCCACGGCGGATCCCAGACCAGTTCCACATTGGCTTCCTCCACTTCGTCCAGCGCGAGGAGTTTGGATTGCACGTCCGCCGCGATCTGGCCGCCCATGTGACAACCGGGCGCGGTCAATGTCATTTTCACATCCACGATCGGCCCGTTGATGATCACGTCGTAGATCAGCCCGAGATCAACGATGTTCAGCGGGATTTCCGGATCGTAGCAGTTCCGCAATTGGTTCCAGATTTCCTGTTCGCTTAGCCCGGCGCTGGGCGCAGGGGCCGGGGGCGTGGATTGTGGCTCGCTCATGGTTCAGCGTACTTTATGGCAGTTTCGCGCGCAACGTCTCGGCGATCGAGATAAACGCCTGGCCGGGGGGGCTGTTCGGGTTCGAAATGGCCACGGGCACGCCCCGGTCGCCGCCCTCGCGTATTTCCGTGAACAGCGGGATCTCTCCCAGGAATGAGACCTTCTGCCGCGCAGCTTCCGCCTTCCCGCCGCCATGCCCGAAAATCTCCAGGCGCTGGCCATCCGGCGTCGTGAAATAGCTCATGTTTTCCACGATCCCGAGAATCGGCACGTTCACCTTGTTGAACATGGAGATGCCCTTTCGCACCACCCCCAGGGACGCTTCCTGCGGCGTCGTGACGATCACGCCCCCATCGAGCGGAACGGTCTGGCAAAGCGAGAGCTGGGCGTCGCCCGTCCCGGGCGGGAGATCGACCAGCAAAAAATCGAGGTCGCCCCATGCCACCGTCGTGATGAATTGCTGGATGGTCTTCATGATCATCGGCCCGCGCCAGATCACCGGGTTGTCTCCTTCAATCAGGAACCCCATGCTCATCAGCTTCACCCCGTAATTCTCGGGCGGCACCAGCTTTTCGTCTTCGCTGATTGTCGGCTTTTCGTTCACGCCCATCATCAGAGGAATGCTCGGGCCGTAAATGTCGCAATCGAGCAACCCGACCCTCAGTCCCAAGTGGCGGAGCGCGCATGAAAGATTGACGGACACGGTCGATTTGCCGACTCCGCCTTTGCCGCTGGCCACTGCCACCACATGCTTCACCCCGGGCATGCGCGCCTGGCCGCCCCACGGAGACTGCGCGGGCTGGCCCTGGGCGGGGACAGTCGTTTTCACTTCCACATAGACGTGGGTGGCGCCGGGCAACGCCCGCAGGACCCGTTCGCTATCCGCCTTGATCTGCAGGGCGGCCTCGCGGTTCGGGGAGTTCAAATCCAACTGCACGCTGATCGCGCCGTCGTTCACTAAGACCTGTTTGAGCAGGCCGAATGAAACGATGTCGCGGGAAAACCCGGGGTATTTCACGGCGTGCAACGCCTCTTTCACCATTTCCTCAGTCATCTTGTTGCTTCTCCGGCCCGGCTCACAGCTCGGGCTGGATCAATCCTTTCTGGAAATCTTCCCACTCCGGCGACATCTCGCGCAAAGCAGCCACCGCTTTGGCCAACGCCTCGATGAAGTGATCCGCCTCGCATCCGGTATTGTCCCGGCCGAAGCTCAGGAGCACATTGCCTCGGGCAAGTCGTTCCGGCAACCCGATTGCAGCGAGCACCGGTGGAACTCGTTGCCGGGTGGCCACGCAAGCGGAGCCGGTCGCCACCGCGATCCCACGGACATCCAGCATCAGTCCCAGCGCTTCGCCCTCTACGAAATCGAGGCTCAGGTTGAGATGGGCCGGGTGCCGCTCCGGACCCGGTTCGGGGCCGTTCAGACGGGTGTGGGCGATCCGTTCGCGAATCCCGCGTAAAACCTGCTGCTGCAGTTGGCGGGTGTGCGCTTCCCGCGACGGCAGCTCCTTGCCGGCGAATTCGGCCGCGACGCCGGCGCCAACGATCGCCGCCACGTTCTCCGTGCCCGCCCGCCGACCCTCTTCTTGTTCGCCTCCATGGATCAGCGATTGCACTCGGGCGCGCCGATGCCGATAAAGGATGCCGACCCCTTTCGGGCCATAAAATCGATGCGGCGACACGGCCAGCAAATCCGCCTGCAGTTCTTCGACGTTCACCGGCAGCCAGCCCGCGCTGGCTATCGCGTCGACAAACAGCGGAATGCCTCGTTGCGCCGTCACCTCCGCGATGCGGCGGATCTGCTGGATAGTTCCGATGTCGTGATTCGCGTGATGGACGCAGGCGAGGATCGTATCGTCCCGCAGCGCTTGCCGCACCGCCTCCGGATTGATTCGGCCCTCGGAATCGACCGGCACGCGCGAACTCTCAAACCCGTGCTGGCTCAACCACGCCACGGATTGAGTCACAGCCGGATGCTCCGCCGCGCTCAGCAAGATATGCCTTCCGCGCGATTGGCCTGTCCACGCCGCTCCTTTGATCGCCAGATTTACGGCCTCGGCGCCGTTCCCGGTAAAAATGATTTCCTCGGAACGGGCGCCCAGGAACGCCGCGATTTGCTCGCGGCTTTTGGCCAGCGCATCCCGCGCGATAAAACCTTCCTGGTGCAGGGATGAGGCGTTGCCGAAGGCATCGCCCAGAAAAGGCGCCATGGCCTCCCGGACCGGCGGCAAGAGAGGCGTCGCCGCCTGATGATCAAGGTAAACCCGCACGCCCGGCAGGGTAGGGGATTGGCCGCCCGGGATAAAGCGCTGAGAAGGGAGCAGACGTTCCGGAGAACGCCCATGCGCCGGGCTAGTCCTTCCAGTGGATGGCGTGTTGCACCAGCTCCGTCGCCGACTGCAGGTTCAGCTTTTCTTTGATGTGCGCCTTGTGCGTTTCGATCGTCTTCACGCTCAAGTGCAACTTTTCCGCGATCTGGCGGGTGGTCAGGCCTTCTCCCACCATGGTGAAAACCTCCAGTTCCCGGTCGCTCAAATCTTCGAGCGGCGAGGCGCCCGGTTCTTTGCGGCGGCCGACCAGCTGGGCCATGGTCTTTTTCGCCATCATGTCGCTCAGGTAAAGCTCGCCGGACAGGATCTGCCGGATGGCCTGGATCACCTTTTCGGTGGCAGCCGCCTTCATGATGTAGCCCTGGGCGCCGGCTTTCAGCGCCCGCAACGCGTAGAGATTCTCATCATGCATCGAGAGCATCAGCACTCGCACATCCGGGAAATGGACCCGCAGGTTCTTCAACACTTCGATGCCGTTGGCGTTCTTTAAAGTGACGTCAAGAATGACAATGTCGGGCAGCTTCTTTTTGAATTGCTCCAGGGCTTCGGTCCATTCGGCGGTCGTGCCCGAGACTTCCAGATCGGGCTGATTATTGATCAGCTCCGACAACCCCTTCACCAGCAGCGGGTGATCGTCGATAATGAAAATAGTCGATTTTAAATCGCGACTCATTCTTTCTTTGGCTCCTTGCACCTTTAGTTTCGCGTTCACCCTGAGTTTTACAAGCGGGATTTCCCTGATTGCGGGCGGCGGTCCGATTGGCTCCGCTGCCGGATGCCGTCAGTGCCGTCCGGGTCAAAGGTTTTTCTGGATCCGCGCCAGCAGGTCGGAGTACTCCTCCACGGGCTCGAACTGCGGGAATTGTTTTTTGATGGAATCCGGCGCCCGGAAGAGATACCCGGCATTGGCCGCGCCGAGCATCGCGGTGTCGTTGAACGAATCGCCCGCTGAAATGACGTTGTAATTCAGGGCGCGCAGAGCTTTCACGGTCTCCTTCTTCTGATCGGCGATGCGCAGCTTGTAACCGGTCACTTTGCCATTCTCAATCACGAGGCGGTGGCAGAGCAGCGTGGGCCAGGCCAGTTGGCGCATCAAGGGTTGCGCGAACTCCTCGAACGTGTCCGAAAGAATCAGCACCTGCGTGGTGCTTCGCAGCTGATCGAGGAACTCCCTGGCCCCTTCGAGCGGGCTGAGCGTCCCGATCACATTCTGGATGTCTCGGATCCCGAGATTGTGTTCGGCCAGGATTTTCAACCGGCCTTTCATCAACACGTCGTAGTCGGGAATGTCCCGGGTCGTCAGGCGGAGTTGGGCGATGCCCGTCTTTTCCGCCACCGCGATCCAAATCTCGGGCACCAACACCCCTTCCAGGTCCAATGTCACAATCGATTGCTTCACGTGCCGTCATGTTTCCAATTTTCCCCCGCACTGTCGAGTATCGGTCGCAGAGCGGAACGAGTCGGGTCCGGCCCATTCAGCTGCCTTTGTGCGGCGGTAGTAATCCATGCCGCAAAGAGTGAGTGAGATAAATTCGATTTCTTTGTGAACAGGCTTATTGACGGCGAATTCCAAATTTTCAAACATCTTCTCAGCGTTCTGTGCGATCTTTGCGGCAAAATTTAGGGCGAAAGATGTTTCCAGCGCGGTATTCCGCCGATCAGAGGTGATTTAAACCGCAAGGATCGCAAAGATCACAAAGAATTGGTTATGAGGCCGCGCGATGTGAACAAACTTGCCGACGGGTTCGGAGACCGGTCTGCCATCGGCGATCTGCTGACTTCGACTCTTTAAGTTGCGTTCCGGGCGCTCTTTACGGTCGCCGGACGTTCTTTGTTACAGCTAGGCAAAATCGTCCCGGCGGCGGGCATCCGGGCTTGCTGAACCACGTTGGCCGGGGAAAATATCGCCCATGATCAGAGCTTTTGCGGTAATGATGGGCGTGCTCGCGGTGGGGGTGGGGCTGGCGGCAGCCGACCGCGAGGATTCGAACGACTACTGGCTCAGTCGCGAAGCGCAAACTCTCAAATCGGTCCGCGCCGAGCAGCCCATTAACGGCCGGGCGAAGAATGTGATTCTCTTCCTCGGCGACGGCATGGGGATCTCGACCGTCACCGCCGCGCGAATTCTGGCCGGGCAGAAGGTCAATCCGGCCGGAGGCGAGGAATTTCAGTTGAACATGGAGAAGCTTCCGTATGCCGCCTTCTCGAAAACCTACAGCGTGAACCAGCAAACCTCGGATTCCGCCCCGACCATGACCGCCATCGTCACGGGCGTGAAGACGAAAGACAAGATTCTCGGTGTGGGACCGTCCGTTATTCCGGACGATTACCGGAGCGTGACTCCGGAAAACAAACTCACCAATAACATTCTCCACATTGCCAAACGCCTGGGCAAGGCCGCCGGCATCGTCACGACCACGCGCATCACTCACGCTACTCCCGCCGCCCTTTACGCGCACACGCCCGATCGGGACTGGGAGGATAGCGCCGACCTGGACAAAGCCTCCGAAGAGGCGTTTGACGCCGACTTTCCAGACATCGCCCGTCAGTTGATCGAATTCCCAGTCCGCAATCATTTGCCGCAAATCGACGTGGTGCTGGGCGGCGGTCGCTCCAAATTCATCCCGGTGCAGGCCTATCGCCGCCCCGGCCTGGCGCGCGGCACGCGCATTGACGGGCGAAATCTGGTCGAGGAATGGAAGACGAACTTCACCAACGCCGCCTTCGTCACCACTCGCAACGAGCTGATGTCTCTCGACCTTTCGCGGGTTGATCATCTTCTGGGCATGTTCAATAACGATATGATGAACTACTCCGTCGATCGCGAAGCGAAGCCGGAGCCTGCACTGGTCGACATGACGGCGAAGGCGCTTGAACTCCTGAAGAAGAACGACAAAGGCTTTTTCTTGATGGTGGAAGGGGGCCGGATCGATCACGGGCACCATGCCGGCAACGCCTATCGCGCCCTCACCGAAACCCTGGAATTCGACCGGGCCATCGGCTATGCGGTTACGAACACCGATCCGAAGGACACGTTGATCATCGTCACGGCCGACCACAGCCACACTTTTACCCTCGGCGGGTATGCCCAGCGTGGGAATCCCATTCTGGGCCTCGTGAAAGTGCCTGAAAAAGATGGGACGCCGGGCAAGACGCCCGCCCTTGATCTGCTCGACAAGCCCTACACCTCCCTCGCCTACGCCAACGGCCCCGGCTACACCGGTGAGTCGATCGACCAGGATTACCGCCGCCGCCGCGAAGGGCCGAAGAAATATCCCCACAGCCCGAGAGACTACGAAGGCATCGACGATGGCCGTCCCACGCTGACGGAAGAGACTGTCACCGCCAAGAATTACCTTCAGGAATCATCTGTTCCCCTCGGAGGGGAAACCCATGGTGGCGAGGATGTCCCCATTTTCGCCCGCGGGCCTCAAGCGCATCTCCTGCGCGGCGTGCGTGAGGAGAACTACATCTTCCAAGTGATGAAATATGCGCTGACGGGCGAGGAGTGACCCGCGCGGAGGGCGCTACGGCCCTAAATCCTCCCGGAAGTAAAACTCAAAGGCCCGATAGCTGGGGGCGGAAGTGAAGGCATCGCGGAGTTCAGGGTCTTGGAGAGGTTCGCGCAGGAGGGAACGCACGACCGAAGCTCGGCAGATCAACTTTCCTTTAAGATATGCCTGGAGGGCGAACAGGCGTGCTTGCCAGTCCGGGTTCTTCCGCGCTACGGAGCTGAGGGTTTCGTCCAGGTTTTCAATCGTGTTCCCGAAGAAGAGCGTGCCGAAGCCCCGCCGAGCTTCCTTTCGATTAAGTTGGACGATCGCGGTCTCGAGGGGAATGACCAGGTCGGTTATCGACGCCTTGCTTTGGTCGAGATGATCTACGATTTGTTCCAGCAGTGGCAGAGCCTCCATGGGTGGCGGCGTGATCTGGGATAATCGCTCCGCGACATGGCGGAGGCCGTCCGTGTTCCAAACCGCCAGTTGATGGACGAGATCCGCAGTGGGTATGAGGGGCAGGCAAGCGATGGCATCGGCGTCTTCGAAAGTCTCGATCGCTCGGAGCAGTTGTGGCAGGGACTTAATTGCCAGCCCCTTGTCTTCGCTGAGGCGAACGGCGGCCAGGCTGACCGATTCGCGATGCTCCAGTCCGGCCATCAGGTCATCGAGACTGGCGGTCTGATCGCTGATTCTTCCGGCCAGTCGTTCTCCTTCGGCGTGAGCCGTTCGCCACCGCTGTAGTTCCGGCAGATCGCCGGCGGCGTTGGCGGCGAGGTCGGCTGCGGCTGCCAGGGCGCTGTCACGGATTGAGCCCGGGAGCGCCTCCGTTCGTGCCAGTTGCATGAGCGGATTGATCGCCTCGGCAGGCCTGAGTTCCTGCAGGGCGAGAATCGCGGGGCGCAACCAGGGCTTGGTGAACTCTTCGATTGGATTTTTGTCGAAGCTTGCCCGCCAGTTCAACGCCGCGCCTTTTCGGACCAAATCGATCAGCGGCTGAACCAGATCAGGATCGGCCAGGGACGGAACGCGCGCGGCGACGATCAGCGCGGGAAGTCCCCGTTCACCCGGCGAGTTCGCCAACTCCATTAACGCCTCGCGATAAGCCGGGGCGATTCCGGGATTCTGGCGCAGCAGCGGGATGAGGATGTCGACCGGCGGAATGGCATCGCCACGGCCCAAATCGCGCATGAACTCGGGAATGGTGGCTCCTGAGAGGTCAACCGCTGCAAAGAGCTCTGCTTCTTTCTCGGCGAGGAAATTCAGATCGCCCGATCGGTGCAGGATCACCAGATCGTCCAGGGTCTCGGCTGCGTCCGGCCCCAGAACGAGCAGGCCGTGGGCGGCCAGCACCTGGGATTCGTAGGTGTGCGCCTTGCGTTCCCCGAGCAACATCTCCATCAGCACCGGTGCGGCCATCCGGCGATATTTGCCATAAGCTGCTATGGCTTCGTCAATGCGCTGAAAGGGCGGTTTGCGCGAGATCCACGGGTCGCGCAAAGCCTTCCGAAGCGCAGCGGCTGCTCCGGCGAAGTCGAACGAGGCCGCGGGAGCGGCCACACCGGCTGCCTCGGCCGGAGAGGCCACGCTCATTGGAGGTGGAGTTGTGGGCTCGCCTCCGTGGCGTGGGCTTGTTCGACGGAGCAAGGCCGGCGTGGCCAGAAAAAGCCCGACGATCACCGGCCACGCCAGCCAGGGGCTGGTCGGCCGAGGCAGGAGCCGCCGTCCGGCTCCGTGCTTGGCCTGCGCCCGGAGGGCGTTGCGTTCAATCGCGTGGGCGACCCCTGCGGGCACCGGGGCGGCTGCGAGGTTGTCCGCGAGCAACGCGGCCAGCGCCGCGGTCGTTACTGGAATTCCGCGCTTTAGCAGGATCTCTCGCAGCCTGCTCAGGCCGCGGGACACTCGCATCTTCGCGGCGTCTTCGGAGATTCCCAGGGCGGCGCCCAGTTCGCGCATCGCCCGGTGCTCGTAAAAACGCAGCACCAGCGCGGAGCGTTCCCCTTCGGGCAATTCATCGAGCGCGGCATCGATCTCGGGGCTGATCTGTTCCCAGGCGGAAGTTGCGCCCGGGTCGGACGTTGAGTTGTGCATAGCCAAGGCTTCCTGCTCCCGGGCCCGCCGGCGGCTCTCCGTTCGGACCGCCCGTTGCGAGAGATGAAGCGCGGTGCGGCAAAGCCACCCGGAGAGAACTGTCTGCGCGGGCAATTGCGCCGCTTTTTTCACGAAAAGGCAGAAGGTTTCCTGCGCGATATCCTGCGCCAGGAGCGAATTATTCTGGGTTCGGCGCAAAGCCACCCCATAGACCAGCGGCAAGTGCTGGCGGATTACTGCGCTGAGGGCCGTTTCACTTCCGGTCTCGGCGAAATTGCGCCATGCGTCCAACTCCTTCATCGTACACTCATATCCCCGCCCAGCCACAAAAGGTAACGCCCGCTCCCGCTTGAAATACACCAAGCTCGCCGCGTCTGGGACGGCGGAGGCTTCTGAGCGCGGTTAGATGCTCCAACTGCGGCACGTTACAGGCAAGCCCGGAAAGGTGGTCGGCCTGCGAGCGCCCGGGCATCTGCGCGCTTGATATCAAGTGCCCGGATGCAAAGCCGCTTAAGGAGCGCGCAGCCTGAAGAAGAATGTGCCGTCGGAATTGGTGAGGGTCACCGATGTAGCGCCCTGCGGCAGATTGACCGTTTGCCACTCTGGCGCGGTCAGGCGCTCGGTCCTTTGCAGCAGATAGTTTTGGGCGAAGGCCGGCCACGAAACGGTTACCCGGCTGGCCGAAACCATTGCGTTCAGCTTGGGAGCAAGGTCCAGTCTGAAGATGGTCCCTTGGCCGGCGTCACCCCCGGAATAAGTGCTCCCGTACAGGACGCCATTTTCGATAATGAGTTCAGGATCAATCTGGGCGTCGCCGCGAGTCTGCGGAAATTCCCAGACGACGGCCGGGTTCAGTCCGTTGGTCGAGAGCTGAAAGATGGCGCCCCCATTTACGCCTGCCTGCGCCTGGGTGACGCCGTAAATTGCATTGTCCGTAGCGACGAGGCTCGTGCTGGTGCTGTCTCCAGCCAGCGAGCCGGTCAGCGGGTCAAGCAACGACAAATCGCCTCCGTTCGTGGCGAGTTTAAAGACCCGGGCTCCGTTTCCCCAGAAGGTGGCGACACCGAACAGGGAGTCCCCGATCACCGCGAATCGTCCCTGCGGCCTCGAGAACAGGTTCGTGGTCCGGCAGATCACCGAATATTCGTCCGCCTTGCTAATTTTGAAAAAAACTTGCTCTGGGTAGTTCGTGCCGAGAGTAACGCCGTAAATCGCATCTCGCGTGACGGTGAGTTCCCCGATAGGCGCGATAGGAGCCACCCGGCGGTAATCCGATCCATCGGGGTTCATTCGGTAGACACCGTCATAAATCCCCAAGAACAACACGTTGATGTCTGGAAGGTTTCCATAAATGGCTCCGTTGAAAGAAACGGGTGCTGAAATGAAAGATGGACGAAGTCCTGGTCCTCCGAAGGCGTAGGTCACCCCCGATAGAGCTGCGATGCCGTGAAGGAGTTTGAAGCCACTCCCGTCTGTGCTGATCCGGTAAACCACCTGGTTGAACGGGTCGAACGTTCGTGTGATGCCGATAATGTTCGTCCCAGAAACCAGGAGGCGGCTCCCGGGAGTTTCGGCAGAAGGGAAGCTCAAAAGCAATTTAAAGTCTGTGCCGTCCGTTCTCACCCGAAAGATGCTGCCGGAAGAATTGGCGCCGCCGGTGGCGACGGTGCCGTAAAAGTAGTCGCCCGAGCGCGTGATCGAATTGATCCCCGCGTCCCCCGAAAAGCCATAGAAGGCGTGCAGTATTGACCCGGTCCCGGTCGATTCGCTACGAAAGATGTGTCCTAACGCGTTGGAATTGACTGAGAGCTCGTCTGAAAACTCCATTATACCGAGGAATCAGGCCAAACGGCGCAGTTG
>CAZMKE010000068.1:0-12077 GCA_964566945.1 uncultured Verrucomicrobiota bacterium
AATCCCACTTTCAAACCGGCGGAATCACACCACTTTCATTCCGCCGCTGACACAGCAAGCCTACCGATGAAGAGATCGGCATTTTGATTGATCGGAATGGATCTGTCGCGTCCATCGGCCGAGCAAGCCAGCGTAAGAACGTTCGTCGGAGCGTCCGCAAAAGATTTCTGCGCATAGCTTGGAGCGAGCCCTTCGCGGATGGGCAGCAGCCAGATTTGGATAAAGTGAACGGTTTCGCTTCGTGAATTGTTGTATTCACTGTGCTCAATTCCTGTGCCAGCGGAGATGCGTTGAATATCGCCGGCTTTCAGCACGGCAGAATTTCCCAGGCAATCTTCGTGTTTAAGCCCTCCACTAACGATGTAGCTGACAATTTCGAAATCGCGATGCGGGTGGATGTCGAAGCCCTTTCCGGCTTGAACGCGATCCTCGTTCAGGACACGAAGGCTCCGAAAACCGTCGTGCTGGGCGTCGTAATAGTTCGCAAAGGAAAATGTATGATAGCTGTCCAGCCACCCGTGATCTGCATGACCCCGCTGATCTGCGAGTCGAAGTGTGATCATATCAATATTGTTGGCGTGCGTTATGAATTTCAGGGCTGAGTGTGCCAAAGCATCCCGATCGCAGGAGGGTGCGGCGAACGGTTAAGAATGCGTGAGTGGGGCCGGAACGACATATTCCGGAAGCTTGGTCGGGGGAGCGCCGTGCACCATGGTGTAGGCATATTCAACTCCCATTCCGTAAGCACCGTAATGGGATTTCACTACATCCATAACAGCATCATAGGTTTCGCGGCGCGCCCAATCACGCTGCCATTCGAGCATGGTGGAAAGCGCGGTAACGGGTTTGGCTCCAGCCTGTATCACGCGTTTCATTGCGTTGTCGTGGGCGAGTTGGCTGACATCGCCACAGCAATCCTCGACGACGTAGACCTCGTAGCCATCGTGAATGGCTTGAACCGTGGGAAGAGCAACGCAGGTTTCTGTCCAAAGTCCGGTAAGCACGATCTTCTTGCGACCGGTCCCTTCGATCGCGGCGACGAAATGCGGATCATCCCAGCAATTCATTGTCGTGCGTTCAATCGGGGTCATCTTGGGAAAGAGGGATTGAATCTGGGGCCATATGTTGCCGCTGAAGCTCTTTGATTCCACGGTGCTGAGAACCAGGGGGACGTCAAAGATCTTCGCGGCTTTGCCTAGCGCCATGTTCATGTGGATAATGCTCTGGCGATCGCAATTTGCGACGCCGAAGAGCATCTGTGGTTGAAGATCGATCATGGCGACAACACAGTTGTCCGGCGTGAGCAATCCCTTTTCGCTGAGTTTCGGTTGAAGAATTCTGTTTTGCATGGGCTACCTGCTGATCATGATTTTTTTGTGCTGATGTGAATGTCCTGGCGGAACATTTGCATGCGCCGTGCCAAGAGGGGCAACGGATGCCCGGAACTGATTAAAACAGGCGCGGGCCTGATGTTTCAAGAGAGCGGACGGCTCAGCGTCGCTCATCAGCCGTGGTCTTCGGTGGGGCTAGCTGACGCTCCATGGACGCGGTGTCGAGACCGCGACGCGCCGCCTTTTGGATTTTGCCCCGTGCAATGTCTGATCGCGTCGAGATCCCGCTCATTTCGGAATCGCTGTCGCTTCCCGCTGCATCTACCGAGGTTGGCCCACTTCTTGCGACACAGGCCCCGTGATGCACTCAAGCGAGAAACCTCCGACGGGCGCGGGCAACAAGATCATGGCACCATGCTCTCCCGCATTTGCATTTGGACAAAGTGAACAGCACGCGGACACCAGCGTGTCGCGTCGAAGATTTCTTGTTAACAGTGCCGGGCTTGCAGCCATTGCCACCTTCCCGATGGTGGTGGCTGGCGAGCCGGCAGAACGGCATTCTCACTCAGGAAGGCAAAACAGAATGAAAGGGAAGAGTAACATGAACACCATTACGACAAAGGACGGAACGCAAATCTACTTCAAGGACTGGGGCGAGGGGCAGCCTGTCGTCTTCAGCCACGGATGGCCACTGTCCGCGGATGCATTTGAGGATCAGATGTTCTTCCTCGCCGCGCGTGGCTATCGTTGTATCGCGCATGACCGTCGCGGTCACGGAAGGTCGAGTCAGCCGTGGCATGGCAATGATCTTGACACGTATGCCGACGATTTGGCGGAACTTGTCGGGGCGCTCGATATCAGGGACGCGATCCATGTCGGTCACTCCACGGGCGGCGGTGAAGTCGCCCGTTACATCGGTCGGCACGGAACGAAGCGGGTAGCCAAGGCGGCGCTGATCGGCGCGATACCGCCGTTGATGTTGAAGACTTCGGCGAATCCGGGTGGCCTGCCGATCGAAGTGTTTGACGGACTCAGGACCAACGTGGTTACAGATCGCTCCCAGTTCTGGAGGGATCTCAGTTTGGCATTCTACGGCTACAATCGACCCGGCGCGAAGATCTCGGAAGGGGTTCGCGAAGCATTTTGGCTCCAGAGCATGATGGCTGGATTCCCAGCCTCCTATTATTGCATTAAGGCATTCTCCGAAACTGACCTCACGGAGGACCTGAAGCGAATTGACGTGCCGACTTTGGTCCTGCATGGCGACGACGATCAGATCGTGCCAATCGCCGACTCGGCGCTGCTTTCGGCCAAGCTTATCAGAAACGCGACGCTTAAAATCTACAAAGGCGCGCCTCATGGACTGTGTACGACACACAAAGAGCGCGTCAACGAGGAGTTGCTCGCGTTCATCAAAGCTTGACCATCCAGCGGCAGATTGATGGAGGTGGCGATCCAACCGCGCCGAGGAAGGGCCGCCCGGGAACCGTGGAACGGTCGCGCAAACCAACAGGAAGAGATGAAGGTTACATACTACGGGCACTCGTGCTTTTCAGTTTCCGCAGGCGGCAAGGAATTGTTGTTCGACCCATTTGTTTCCGCGAATGAATTGGCCAGTGCAATAGACGTCGATCAGATTGCGGCCGACTACATATTCGTATCTCATGGTCACTTCGATCACACAACAGATGTGGTTCGCATTGGCAGGAGGACTGGCGCGAAAGCCATTGGGAATTGGGAACTGTATGAATGGTTCAATAAGGGGGGACTGAAAAACACGCATCCCATCAACCCGGGCGGGGAGTTAAGTTTCGAGTTTGGAAGAGTTAAGTGTTTCCCGGCGCAACATTCCAGCAGTCTGCCCGATGGGAGTTATGGAGGAGTCGCGTGCGGATTTGCATTCGAGACACGAGATGGGGCTTTCTATTATAGCGGAGACACGGGACTGACGTTGGACATGAAGTTAGTTCGGGATTGGGTGCCACCCGATTTCGCAATCCTCCCGGTGGGAGATTGCCTAACTATGGGAGTCTCGGATGCAATTAAAACAGCGAAGTTGGTGGGAGTTGAGAAAGTGATTGGCGTCCACTTTGATACTTTTGAATTCATAAGGCTCAATCACCGAAAGGCAATGCAAGCGTTTGAGAGAGCCGGCCTGGTCCTTTATCTGCCGGAGATCGGCAGTGTGATGAACGTTGAAAAGTGACGCGCAAGGGAGAAGAGAGTGGGATTTGATCAACCAGTGAGTGAATCAGTCGATTCGTCAAAACCGATTTCAGAATAAACCTATGAGCAAATGGCAATCCATCATTCCCTGGTCGCTGGCAATCGCAGTTCTGTCATTAGCGAGCGATGCGCTCTCGCAAGGACTGACGGAAACCAATTCGGAATTTGCCAGGCGGATGATGACCGGCATGGGGCTAATGGACAGGGACATGGTGGGCGCCCCGAGGACGGGAGAACCGGATCACGATTTCTGTACGATGATGATCGCGCATCACCAAGGTGCGATTGACATGGCGAAGACTATCTTGGTGCACGGCAGGGACTTGGCGATCCGAAGGCTTGCTCAAGAGATTGTGGTTACGCAGGAGGACGAGATCAAGGTTATGCGCCACCGACTTGCCGCGCTGGAGTCGGGCCGGGACAGCGCACCTCAAGTGCGCCAATCTGACGTGGTCTGTGGGAATCCGATTTCCGGTCGCGACCGTGTGTATGTCGCCGACCAAACTTCAGGGACGGTTTCTGTGATTGATCCATCCTCGAACAGGTTGCTAGGCGTCATCCGTCTAGGGGATCCAGTTCCAGGGGCGTTGAGCCCGCTCTACCGAGGGCAGTTGCTCGTGCATGGCTTGGGCTTCTCGCCGGATCATCGAATGCTCGCGGTTGTGTCGACTGGCTCTAACTCGATCACTTTGATTGAGACGGAGAGCAACAGAATCCTGGGCGTGATTTACGTCGGCCGATCGCCTCACGAGGCCTTTTTCACACCTGACGGTAAGGAACTTTGGGTCACCGTGAGGGGAGAGAACTACGTCTCCGTAATCGATCCGGTGAAGCGTCAGGAGGTGCGGCGCGTGGAGACTGCGAATGGTCCGGGGATGGTGTTGTTCCGTCCGGACGGACGTTACGCGTTCGTGCCATCAAGTTTCACTCCGGAATTGGATGTGGTGGACATGCAGAGTTACGAAGTAGTGGCCCGTGTCCGGCAGGCGAGCCCGTTTTCGCCGAATTTAGCCGTAAGTTGCGATGGCAGGGAAGTCTGGTTCACCCTGAAGGACTCCGGAAAAGTTCAGGTGATGGGCACGGAGCCGCCGTTTCCAATCCTCGCAACGCTCGAGCCGGGGCCGATCTGCAACCATGTGAGTCTCGTGGACAACGCCAAGGGCAAATTCGCCTACGTGACGGTTGGGGGTGAAAATCTCGTAAAGGTGTATCGACGGGGCGAAAGGCCGGCATGGGTCGTCAGCATTCCCACGGGCGATCTTCCGCACGGCATCTGGGCATCTGGCGATGGAGGGCGGGTTTATGTGGGGCTGGAAAATCAAGACTCTGTCGTCGCAATAGACACGCTGGAGAATCGGATCATCGCGACGATTCCCAGTGGTCAACAACCGCAGGCATTGGTCTACGTCCCGGATGCCGTTCGCAACACGGATGGCAAGTCCAACCTGAGTCCGCTCGGTGAAGCGGGCAAGGCGGCGCACCTGACGCTGGTCGCGCCGGATGCCTCGCTGAGTTCAGCCCGTGCCACGGTGTCTGTGAATGCCCTGGGGTTATTGGATTTGCTGCAAATCGCCGTCTCCGGCCTTAAGCCCGGTGAAAAGTACACGCTGTGGCTGGTGGAGGCACGCTCCGCGCCCTTCGGACGGAGGGAGGCGCTGGTGACATTCCAAACGAGCGTGGCCGGGGCGCAAATCGCACAGGCAATTGGTCCTTTCCGGCAGGCCCTCGCCTCCCCGACTGAAAGAGCGGACCAGCGCTTTCTTTTGGTGACCCTAGCGGACGGCGATGCGCCGGCGATGGTTCAGCTCGGCCTGTAAATCATGGGACAAAGTCATGGCAGCCAAATTTCTTGAGATTGCTTTCACTGCTGCGGTGCGCAAAGCGCAGCAGCAATATTTTGGACGGGCGCAGAACGTCGGTGGCGATGCCGAACGCGACTTGTTGACAGAGGATGAGATTGGTTTCATTCAGTCGCGCGACAGTTTCTATATGGCAACGGTGAGCGAAACGGGCTGGCCGTATATGCAGCATCGCGGTGGAAAACCAGGCTTCCTAAATGTGGTGGGGAGAAACTCGCTAGCGTTTGCGGATTATACTGGAAATCACCAACTGATCTCAACAGGAAACCTCGCCGTTAATAATCGCGTTTTATTATTCCTCATGGATTACCCAAGCCGATCGCGCCTGAAAATACTCGGCCATGGGAGGGTCGAGGATGCTCGTCGACATCCTGAGCTGGTGGCAAAGATCTCCGCGGCAGACGTTCGGCGAATTGTGGAACGAGTCTTCCTCATCGATGTTGTTGCGTTTGATTGGAACTGCCAGAAGTACATCACCCCGCGGTATACCGCCGCCGAGGTGCAGGATGCGGTTCTGCCCTTAAAGCAGCGCATCACCGAGCTGGAGGCCCTGTTGAAAAGGGAACCATGAACGGCTGGTCTTAGAAGCCGAACAATGGATTGCCAGCGATTCGCCCGGTGTGGACGGTCGGCCGTGGTCGCCCAAATCAAAGAGTCTTCCGGGCGCGAGCACTTGCTGGACTCGTTCTGGGGGCAAGGCTCTCCCGGCAGGCTTAGCTTCGCCCGCCAGACTGGAGTAAACCGATCGTGTCCGGTGATCGGCGGAAGCTGGACGAGGTGAGGCGGTGAATCCGACAGGGATTCCTGTCGCAGCGCCTCCCGCATCCCAGTCCCGCAGTCCGCAGCAGGTCGGCATCTTCCCGAAGGCCAACGAGCTGCATGGCCCATCAATCCTCTCGACCAGTATCGCAACCGATCTTCACAGTCTTACCGTGAATTCCAACGCGCTTCTGTTGTCTTCGGTTTCTGACGCCTCTTCGACGCACAGTCGTTCCAACGACGCGGTTCGTTCAAGGTCGAAGCCTTGGCCTAGCCCCAGTGCCTCGGCATCTGGTTGATTTACAGCATCCTTCGATGTTACGCGCGCTCCCATTTTCTTGGATCGCGAGTTGGTGCGACTCCTGCGAAGAGAGGTCGAAATATGATAGCGACTGTTGAAGTTCTCCCGCGGCTGCCGATCCCCCCTTTCACCCGCGAGTCCGCGATCGAGAAGGTCCGGCTCGCGGAGAATAGCTGGAACAGTTGTGATCCCGGAACTGTGGCCTTGGGATACAGCTTGGAAAGCAAATGGCGCAACCGAGCGGAGTTTGTCCAGGGGCGGCCGGCCATCATCGAACTCCTGACTCGCAAATGGAAGCGTGAGCTGAACTATCGCCTAATCAAGGAACTGTGGGCGTTTGCGAGCAATCGCATCGCGGTTCGGTTCGCCTACGAGTTCCAGGATGATTCAGCTCATTGGTTTCGCGCTTATGGGAACGAGAATTGGGAGTTCGACGCAAATGGATTGATGCAGCACCGCCATGCGTCCATCAACGATCTTCCGATCAAGGAAGTTGAACGCAAGTTTCATTGGGACCGTTCGAGGCCTCGGCCTCTCGATCATCCCGGCCTCTCGGATCTTGACCTGTGAGATGGGGGCACCTTCAGATCATATTTCAATAGAGAAGGACGCATTCAGGTGAGAACAAAGATTCAAATTGCCAAAGCTCGGGGCATATCACGCCGCGGCTTCCTTGCGATCGCTGGTTTCGCGGCGGGCGGGATCTGCCTCAACCAGCGCCGCCTCTTCGCCGAGAAGGTGAGCCCCGTCATAACCATCCGCAGGGCAGCGGCAAACGCCAAGATTTCGATTACGAAGCTTCGCGGGAACATCTGCGTTCTCGAGGGCTCCGGCGGCAATATCGCCGTGCTCACAGGGCGCGATGGCAAATTGCTCGTGGACGCGGGAATCACGGCGACGCGGAATGGAATCTTGGAGGCGCTGGCGAGCCTCAGCCCGGAACCGATAAAGCATCTGATCAACTCGCACTGGCATTTCGACCACACCGACGGCAACGAGTGGCTGCACTCGGAAGGGGCGGAGATCACCGCTCACGAAAACACCCTTAAGAACCTTTCCACCGAGATCCGGGTGGAAGGTTGGGAATTTACGTTCCCCGCTTCGCCAGCCGGGGCCTTGCCCAAAAAAGTGTTCAACGCCGAACATAAGCTGGAGCTAAACGGCACGACAATCGCGCTGAAGCATTATCAGCCCGCTCACACAGATTCGGACATTTCCATCGAATTTATGGACGCGGATATCCTGCATGTCGCTGATACCTGGTGGAACGGCTATTATCCGTTTATTGACTATTCCACAGGTGGGAGCATCGACGGCTCAATCCGCGCTGCCGAGGCGAACGTTGCGAGAGTGACGGAGAAGACGATGATCATTCCGGGACACGGACCCGTCGGGCGCAAAGCGCAGTTGATTGAGTTTCGCGACATGCTTTTGGGGGTTCGCGACAAGGTCTCCGCCTTGAAAAGGCAGGGCCGTTCATTGGCCGAAGTGGTGGCGGCCAAACCGACGGCGGACTACGATGCAAAGTGGGGTGGCTTCGTGATCGATGGGCCCACTTTTGCCTCTCTCGTCTACGCCGGCGTTTGATGGGCCGCCATAGATTATCAAACCGAGACATTAAGGAAATGAGGCAACGGCAATGAAGAGAGTTTACGAGTCGATTCCGGGTTATTCGTATGGACTGGCTGAAGTCAGTCGATCGCAGGTTTCAATGCAGGAACTGGCCGATTTGAAGGTGAGCGCGGGCTTTACCCGGGAGGACGAAGCGTACTTGCGGCTCGCCGGGGCGGTGCTGGCGGACCAAACCAAGCAAATCGTCGAACACTGGCGCAATCAGATCATCGCGAGCGTCCCCCACCTAGCCAGACATTCTCGCACGCCCGAGGGCAAACCCAACCCCGACTATCTGGCAAGAAGCAATCGCCGCTTTGAGCAGTGGATTGTGGACACCTGCATGAGGCCGTACGACCAGGATTGGCTCAACTACCAGCAGGAAATCGCCTGGCGGCACACGGCGCCGAAGAAAAACAAGACGGATCAGGCACAATCTACAGCATTTGTGCCGTTCAGCGATATGATCGCGTTCGTCGGCGTGATGAACGAGACGATAAAGCCATACCTTGGGGCGAAAGGACATCCTGAGGGCGAGATTGCGCGGATGCACCAGGCATGGTGCAAAGCGATCCATCTGCAGATCGCGCTATGGGCTTCCTTTTATGCCCAAGGGAAGGAGCTGTCCGGCCAGGGCTGAAGGATGTTGAATAATAAGGATCCATTCAGTATGACAACTCTCCTCCTTAGCTTCGCACTCGGCCTGCAGCATGGAACAGATCCCGATCACCTGACGGCGATCGATGGTTTAAGCCGCATGCGATCACGAGCAACCAATGGCTTGTATTTCGCGATCGGCCACGGCTTCTTTGTGACCGTGCTCGCGGTCGGAGTCGGTCAGATAGTTGCCAAACGGGCAGGCTTTCTTGGCCCGTGGCTGTTGATTTTGATTGGAGTTGTCAACTTGGTGAAGCTGGTGCGGACATCAACCGCGCCCGATGGGCCAAGGAGGAATGACCGTCCGGTTATCGCGCAACCCTTCCTCTTGGGAGTGTTGCTCGCTGCCGGGTTTGAGACGACGTCACAACTCTCCGCGCTTCTTTTGGCCGGCGAGACGAATCCCTGGGTGTTGGGCGCGGCCTTCACCACGGGAATGATTGTGGTGGATGGCTTCGATGGCTATCTAGCCGCTTCGACACTACGCCTGGCCGCGACCGGAGCAAGGAACGCCCAGAAGGCTTCGCGGCTGCTCGGTTTCGTGGTCGTCGTCACATCGCTGGGTCTTGGTGGAATGGAATTGTTAGGTTTTGAGTTGAACCATCTGGCGCTCCCTCTGGGGCTGGCCTTGTTTGCCGTCGTGATTGGCATCCGGATTTGGGCGCGATCGGGGCCTGGAGAGCTCGTCAAAGAGGCGGCTTTGGTTCCTTCGCAATCACTCCCTGTTTTACCATGAGTCAAGTAGACAAATCCTCACCGGTTGGAGCCAGAGCCGCATTGGTCGTCGTCAAGGCGAGAGGCGAGGAGCCGCTCTTTTGCGCCGGGGACACGGTCAAGGTTTCAGTTCGCTTCCCCGTCGGCCATTATCGGGTGCCGCGGTTCGTGCGAGGGGCCCGCGGTGTCGTGGAGATGATAATTCGCCCGGCGGCCGTGAACAACGAGGAGGAGGGCTTCGGGCGGAATGCCGGGATAAAGGGCTACTATTATCGTGTCGCCATTCGATTGACCGACCTGTGGCCCGATTACGGGGGGGCGGCCCAGGACGGATTGCGAATCGAGATTTTTGAAAACTGGCTCGAAAAGATTTGAATTATGCATGCCCACGACCACCCGCACGATCACACCGGACTTTCGGAAAAAAGTGACGAGGCTCCCAGCTATTATGAAATCATGGAAACGGCTGTTCGCGAGCTGCTTGTCGAGAAAAAGTTGATCGCTCCGGGCGAGATCCGACGGCAACTGGAAGTGCTCGACTCCCGTAATCCGGCGCTGGGTGCAAAGGTAGTCGCGCGTGCGTGGGTGGATTCTGAGTTCCGCGCCCGACTGGTAGCGAACGGCCGGGCGGCCTGCGAAGAGTTCGGCATCAGCTTTTACGACGACACTCAGCTGATTGTTCTGGAGAACACCGACAAGGTTCACAACCTGATCGTTTGCACTCTCTGTTCGTGCTACCCGCGTCCGGTGCTCGGATTGCCGCCGGACTGGTACAAGGCCAAGCCGTACCGCGCCCGGGCGGTCAAAGAGCCGAGAAAAGTTCTGGCAGAATTTGGGACGGAGATTCCCGAGGACGTGGAAATCCGAGTGAGCGATTCCACAGCGCTCGTGCGCTACCTCGTTCTGCCGCTGCGTCCCGCCGGCACTGAAGGTTTTTCGGAAGAACAACTGGCCGCTCTTGTCACTCGGGATGCGATGATTGGAGTTGTGCAAGTTGATGTCAAAATGGGGGGCGCAGTATGAACCAGACCGAACAACTATTAACGAAGCTGCCGAACGACATAGGGGGCATGCCAGCGGATCGGATCGAACGCACCGATCACGTATTGGAACCCTGGGAGAAGCGATGTCACGCGCTCGCGGATGTGCTCGATTTTCACAAGATTGTCAACACGGAGGAAAAGCGCAGAGGCGTGGAAGCGCTCGGCGCTGAGATGATCGGCAAATTAACGTACTACGAACGCTGGATTGCCGCTTTTGCCTTCATCTTGTTTCAAAAGGGAATCCTCACTCCGGACGAATTGGCGAGGAAGATGGCTGAAGTGGAAGCGCGGCATCATGGAGATTGAGTGTTATGGAAATGCCGACTGCGTGCACTGAAAAGGCGGAAGTCTTGTCGCCAGGGGCCAATCAAGCTGCCCGCTCTTCGGCGAAGCCGCTCGGAACGGGGGAAGTCCCGGGCGAGTTGGATTTCCACGCGTCGGGATTTGTGGCAGGCGTGAACGGCTGCTGGACGCCGGCCAACCTCACCCAATTCCGCCGCTTTTTGTATCTCCGTCGGGTCTCGACAACGGAGGAAGAGCTGTTAAGCGCGCTGGAGCGGGCCAGGCAACAATACGTTCAAGGGGAAACGCGTTTGTATCTTTGCGGGGCGGACCCTTGCTGCCAGGCGCGTGGTTTTGAAACATCGGAGGCTGCTCTTGCCGCCGCAAGCCGGGTGGCAGCGTCGCCGATTTCCACGACCGGCTGCCTGGGACAGTGCAAATACGCTCCTGTCCTCTCCTTTCGGATCCGCGGCGAGAATCAAATGTTTGCCCAGGTTGCCAACGGAAGGGATTGGGAGGCGGTGTTGGCGTTCGTCCGATCTGCGGTGGAGGCCGATTCACTGCTGGTCGGTTCCGGCAAGGTCCAGGCGTTGTTCCACGATCCGGTTCATCACGAAATGAAACCGAATGCGCACTTGAAGCCTTTGCAATTTCTAATTGGCCATTTTCGCGGCGAAGGACGTTGCGCCCCGAACGGGTATGCGTTTCAAAAGGAGGTCGTTGGAACGTCCGAAGCGGGTGGACGTTTCATCGCGCTGCGCATGGCTGCGAGTTATCCGCTCGCCGACGGCCGCAAAGACACGCACCGAGCTCTGGTGATCGTCGGGCCCAAACCTGGTTCCGGAGGAATCGTCGGGCGTGCCTATACGGACGGCGGCAGTGTTTGCGAGTATGAAGTGGAAACCGACGGGCAGGTGCTGTCGTTCGCCGATGCCTTTCCGGACCACGCCCACGATTGGAAGAGTTCGCGCAAGCTTTTGAAACCATCCAGCGCAGGGTTTGAAGAACAGTTGGAAGTGGACGACGGGGGAGGTGCGTTCACCTACTATGCGATTTCCATGCAGAGGGTTGGCGAATGATGCTGCCACAGAATTTCAGCCAGGTCACCGAGGGATTGGCCGCAATTCAAAGCGAATTCGGTCCGAAGGAAACAATGGATCGACTGGAAGCGGAATTGGTAGCCCAAGGGATGCGAGTGTTCGCCCGAATCAATCATGCCGCATTGGCAGCTGGGATCGATCGTATCCGTCTTGGCAACGCCGGATAGGCGGAGAGGAGTGGGGATGAGAAGCTG
>CAZMKE010000069.1:0-11586 GCA_964566945.1 uncultured Verrucomicrobiota bacterium
CTGATCAAACCCTTGCCGATAAATGGATCAGGCACTGCCTAGGGCAGACCGCTTTCTCGGGCGGACACGAGGTCCGCAAGTGAGGCACATCCGAATCAACGCCTTCTCGGAAGGTCGTTCATACGGACGTGCCTTTTTCGCTTTAGCAACGTGAACTACTGGACAATTAAGAAACTGATTTGCACGGGTTTTGCCGGGCTCGTCGCCGCATCCGCTTTGGTGGCTCTGGTCGCTGCGGCCTCGTTGGGAGGGATCGGCCGCACCATCGGCACTGTCGCCAAGCGCGCGATTCCCGCGAGCCTCATCGCCAGCCAGCTCGAACGCTATAACCGCGCGAACTTTGCTGCCACCCAGCGGCATTTGCTCAGCCAAACTCCCGAGCAAAAGACCCGCCTTGAGCGGGACATGAAGGAAGCGAGTGAAAAAATGACGGCGCTCTACCAGCAGCTCGAGCCCTTGCTCGCCTCCCACGAGGCCCGTGCTGCGTTCGCGCGCGTGCAGGAGGCGCGCCCTGCCTACACGGACACTCGGAAGCTCGTTCTCGCCGCCAGCAACCGGGGTGATGCCGCCACTGCGTTCAAACTCCTGAACGACCAGCTCTACCCGTCCTACGAAAAATATGTCAATTGCCTGGTCGAGCTGATCCGGCAGAGCTCGGACGAAGCCGAATCCACGTCAAACCAAGCCAAAGAGGAGGCCAGGAGTTCGCAAATCCTGCTCATTTCCAGTTCCGCCTTCTCCGTCCTGGCCGGCGCTGTCCTCGGTTTTCTCATTGTTCAACGCCTCTCCCGCACTCTTGGGCCGCTGTCCGAAGTGCTCCATGAAGGCGCGAGCCAGGTCGCTTCCGCCGCCACCCAGATCGCCAGCGCCAGCCAATCCCTTGCCGATGGCGCCAGCCGGCAGGCCGCCGCCTTGGAGGAAACCGCCGCGTCTCTCCACGAAATGTCGAGCATGACGGGCGAAACGGCCAAATCCGCCGAAGGCGCGCGAGTGCTTGCCAACGAAACGCGAGCCGCGGCCGACGCCGGCGCCCGAAACATGCAGCAACTCACAGAGGCCATGCGCAATATCCAGGCAGCGAGCGATAATATTGCCAAGATCCTGGGCACTATCGATGAAATCGCCTTCCAGACGAATATTCTCGCCTTGAACGCTGCCGTCGAAGCGGCTCGCGCCGGCAGTGCCGGCGCCGGTTTCGCCGTCGTGGCCGACGAGGTCCGCCGCCTCGCCCAGCACAGCGCCCAGGCCGCCCATGAGACCGCGCAGAAGATCGAAGAATCCCTCCGGGCGAGTGATAACGGCGCCCGTCTGAGCGGCGAGGTCGCCCGCAATCTCACCGAAATCGTCCAAAAGGCCCGCCAGGTCGACGATCTGATCGGCGGGATGGCCACCGCATCCCAGCAACAGAGCCGCGGGATTGAGCAGATCAACGCCGCCGTCGGAGAGATTGATCAGGTCACGCAGTCCACGGCCGCCGCCGCGGAGGAAAGCGCGAGTGCCGCAGAAGAATTATGTGCCCAGGCCGCGGCGCTCCAGGAATCGGTGAATGGCCTCAGCCGGCTGGTGCACGGACGCGATCGGATCGCGTCCACTGTCCCAAACCGGCCAGCCGCTCGCCCCAATCCTCGACCGGTGAAATCTGAACCGCCTCGGGTCCTGTTCTCCTCGAACTGACCGTTTCCCGATTTTCAAATGCAAAAACGACAGACTATCGCCTTGTTCGCCCTCGCGCTGACGTCCAACTACGCCGCCGATAGCGACTATTCACCCACCGCCCCTGTTCGCCCAAGCAACGGACTGATCAACGACTATTTGCGGGAACAGAATCCCGGCATGGCCGCTTGGGATCTCGGCGTCAACACCCGCTTCCGCTACGAAATGCACGACCATTATGCCGTGGCCGGCAGCCCGGGCTCCATGGATTTCCGGGATCACGGAGCCAATGAGGAGAACGAGTATCTGCTCACCCGCGTCAAACCGCGCATCGGCTACAACTCGGATTGGTTTCAAGTGTTCGTCGAAGGTCGCGACAGCCGTGCTTTGGGAGATGAACGGAAGCCCAGTCCTGAAGAGGATATCTTCGACCTAAACCAGGGCTATGTCGTGATCGGGAACTCGAAGGAATTTCCACTCTCCCTCAAGTTCGGGCGGCAACAGCTCATTTACGGAGATGAACGGCTGGTCGGAGCTTCCAATTGGAATAATCTCGGCCGTACCTTCGACGCGGCGAAGCTGATCTGGCAGGGCTCCTGGCTGACCGCGGACCTGTTCTCCAGCCGGCTGGTTCTGCCGAACGACGGCAACTTCAACATATCGAACGACGACGAGTATTTCTCCGGCCTTTATCTCACGACACGGGAAGTTCCGCATCAGGTGACCGATCTCTATTTTCTGGCTCGAAATGCCGATTCGCAGTCGCCAATCCAATCACCGGGTGTTCTCGTGGCCGGCGCGAGCCCGCGCGACATCTACACCGTGGGGCTGCGCGTCAAATCGAATCCTGGCGAGCTTGGCCCCTGGAATTACGGGGCCGAGTTGATGGGGCAGTTCGGCCATTTTAACGATCCAGCGCTCCCCGCGGGCAGCCGCAGCCTCGAGCAGCGGGCCTACGCGGTCTCCGTGGCCGGGGGCTATACCTGGGAGGATTACAGCTACAAACCGCATTTCGAGCTCGAATACAATCACGGCTCCGGAGACAGCGATCCGAAAGATGGAGTGCACGGCACTTTCGACAATCTCTATCCCACGAATCACAAATTCTACGGATACATGGACTTTCTCTCCCTGCAAAACATGCACGATCTGCACGCCACCGCTTCGCTCAAGCCGCTGCCGCGCCTCACCACCGCTCTCGAAGGCCACGCCCTCTGGCTGGCCGACACTCACGACAACTTCTACACCGTCAGCGGCGGCCGACGCGGCGGCATCGGTTCAACGCCGGGAACCGGTTACGGCATCAACCCGGCCTACGACAACTATCTTGGCGCGGAAATGGATCTGACCGCCAGCTACGCCATCTCCCCAGTCGCGGGCCTTGAGGTGGGCTACGGCCACTTTTTTACGGGGCAATACATTCAGCAGTCCCTCTCTGCCCCAGCCTTCGGAGCGGCCGACGCGAACTGGATTTACGTCCAGCTCACACTCAATTTTTAACGGCGCTTCAATGCCTTCATTCCTGCGGACGAGGGCCTCGGCCCTCGTGTTTCATTTCAGACATCGAAATGCCGCCGCAGGAAGGCCGCTTGCTTCTGATAGTCCCGCACCAGGCCGTTCGGCGCGGCCGCTTCAATCTGGATCCAGCCGCGGTAACCAATTTCGTCCACGGCCGCTCGCACCCTGGCGAAGTCGATCCGGCCCCGGCCCAGCAGAAACTCTCCATCCTTCGCATGCAGCTCACATAGCCGGCCTTCCAGCATCCGAAGCTCTTTATAGATGTCGTACCCTTTGTCGGTTGAATTTCCGACGTCGTAGTAGACCTGCACCGCCGGTGAGCCGACGCGATCCAGGATGGCCAGATTCTCCTCCGCGCTCAGGTAGTTTTCCAATCCCAGGATCACCCTGGCTTTCTCCGCGCGCGGCGCCAACTCCTTCAGCAGATCCACGGTCCGGTTCGTGCCTTGCTGGTCCCCCTTCAGATCGCCGTTCGAGAACTGCGCCACCAGAATGACTTTCACCCCCAGGGACCGGGCCACCGTGATGGCGTCCAGCAGCCAGATCGCCGCCCGCGGCTCGCTCTTCAGCCCCACGTTGTTCAACTCCGCCATCGCCAGCGACGCGATCTCCAAGCCGGCTTTCTGCGCGGCGGCCAAATACGCGGCTTGCGTCTCCGGGTGCCGCATTCGCATCCCGTCGCTGGCCCGGCCCATGTCCACCTGCACCCCGTCCAGGCCGATTTCCCGGGCGAGTTCAAAGCAGGAAGGATCCGATTTGCGCAACGACCATTCGCACGCGCCGAGTTTAAACCGGCGGTCCGGAGCGGCGCACAACGTCCGCCAGGGCGCCAGCACAGCGGCCGCCGACAGGACCGAGGCGGCTTGGATCATCCGCCGCCGCGAAATGGATCGGCTTTGGCCAGGGATGGCATTCATGTCAGGCCTTCAGCTTGGCCAGATCGAATTCGAATTTCTCCTTGCGCTCCATCATCTCCCGCCAGGCAACCTCCCGCCCGGCATAGGCCGCCGTCCGGCCCAGAATCGTGGTGAGGTTGCTGCGCACGCTCTCGCTCACCGTGGCGTTGCTGGCGTCACCCCGCCGGATCCGCTCTGCAAAGCTCGCAATATTGCCCGCCGCGCCTTCCGTATAGAGGTTGGCGATCGGTCCGCCACTGTAGCCATCGTCGACGCCCTTGACCTTCACCACGCCGAAGTAATGGGTGTCGATCGTTCCCTTCTCTCCATAAATGCGGCAGCAGATGTCATCCCATCCATGGCCATATTGCTTGGAATTGAAGGTTAAGAGCACGTCGTTGGGGAACCAATAGGTTACCAAAAAATGATCCCAACAGGTGCCGCCCAGTCCGCGCGCCTCGCCCCCGGTTCCCACCGCCTTGAGCGGATTCGAGCCGAGTATCCAGCAGGCCACATCGAGCGCATGGATGTTTTGCTCAGTGATGATGTCGCCCGACAAAACGCGGCTGAGCCCCCAGGCCCTCAGCTGCGTTTCTGCGTCCTCCGGGTTCTGCTTCAGGACCGCGGACATCGAGCCCCAGGTCGGCCCGCAGGCGTAGCTCGCCTCTCCGGACACGAGCTTTCCAATCCCGCCCTGCTGCACCATCCGCACAGCCTTCTGGTAATGCTCGTTCGCCCGGGTTTGAAAATCGACTAGGAATACCAGGCCTTTTGCCGTCGCTTGCTTCCCCGCTTGCTCCACCGTCAGGCAACCGGGCACATCCACCGCGATGGGCTTGGCGCAGTAGACATGCTTGCCGGCCGCCACTGCATCCGCCGCGTGCTGCGGATGAAAGTAGGGCGGCGATTCGATCACCACCGCGTCCAACCGGCTCTCGAGCAGCTTCCGGTAGCCGTTCAATCCGCTGAACCGCGCGTTCGCCGGCACTTGAAACTTCCGTCCTGCCGCCTCCGCCCGGTCCGCGAAATAATCTGCCACCGCCACAATGTTGTAATTCCCATTTTTTGCGAACAGATCCACAATCCATGTCCCGCGCCCCCCGCAGCCAATCAATCCGATATCGATCTTCTGGTTCGCCTCCGCGCCAAACAGCAGGCCCGAAGGCAGAACCGCCGCGGCTACCGCGGACAGAGTGGTATTCGCGACAAACTGCCGTCGAGTCAGGGAAGAAGAGGAAGATTCGGACATAATAATATCTGATTCGATTCCCCATCCCGTTATTCAAACGCGACCCCGCTGAAGAATCGGGGGCGCCCAAGCCGCAAGGCGCACAGCCCTGAACTTGAGCCGTGCGCCTCGGATCCGTCGCCGCCACTCGTCCTGCCAAAAAGAGCCGCCCAACGTCCTACTCGGTCGCGACCTTGATGCGGTAGAAACCGGCGGCGGCCGAACTGGGAACACTGGCGGTTCCCACGTTCGAAGCGGAGGAGACCGGCGCGCCGGCGTCCGTCCACCCGCCCGTGCCGAGCGTGGATCGATATTGCAGTTGGTAAGCCTTGCCCAGCACCGCGCTCCAACTGACAACGGCCTGGCCAGCCCCATTCAGGCTCAACCCGGTCAACCGGAGCGAAGACCCGGCGTCTTTCGGATTTGTCCCAGCCAGGAATTCCTCCAGGTTGGTCATCCCATCGCCATCGGGATCGTCGCCGGGCCTCGCCGCGAGATCTCCAAAGTTCGCCACTTCCCATCCGTCCTCCAGCCCGTCCTGATCGGAATCAATCCGATCCAAGCGACCGGCAAATACGTCGGAGCTGTAGTTCAAATCTCCCGCGACCAAGTCTGATCCGCTGCTTTGAAACACGATCACCCGGCCATCGGCTGATAACGACGCATCGCCCGAACCCTGGTTGGGATAGCTTCCGACGGCGTTATGACTGGCCAAAACCAGATTCCTCAATATCCGATCGTAAACGAAGACGTTCGCGAAACCGTTCGCCTGGAGTCCAGAGATCAGGTCGTTCGTCGAAACCAGCGCGAGATACCGCCCGTCAGCGCTCAGGACCAAATCCGAGCGCAACGCCAGGCGGCCGGAGAGCGGCTGGAGCGCCGCCTCGCTGGCTTGTCCGGTTTTGACCTCGTAGGTGAAAATCTTCGACACAGTGTCGGAAACCCCTTGCAGATAGGCCACTATCGAGCCGCCACGGCTGATCGCAGCAAAACCGGAGTTTGTGGCGATGACCTTCGCTGTCTTGTCCTGCGTCGAGAAGAGCAGCAGGCTGGACCCGGCCCTGGGCGCCGGGTTATTGGTATAGATCAGGACTGTTGAATCATCGCCGGACATCGGCAGGCTGGGCGTTGGTGCTGCAAAGACGTCCACATTCAAGCCGGTGCGCCAGTCGGTTAGACGAAGCGCCCGGGAGTTCAGGAAGCAGCCCAGGTACCGCCCGCCAGGCGATATGCCCGCAAAAGCAGCGGGCATTGGCTGATTCGCCACCTCCCGAGTTTCTCCAGTGATCAGATCCCGGACGTAGATGAAACTGTTTGCGGCCGTCGGGTGAAATCCAAGATAACGTCCGTCCGCACTCAGGTTCCCGTCCGCCGCGGCCGCCACCGTTCCGTCCGCAAGGATGCTAGCCAGCCGATTCGAACCAGTGCGCGCGTCATAAACATAGATGCTCCGCGAGACACCGGGTGTCGTGACGTTCGGCCCCCAAAAAGCGACCGTTTGCCCATCGCCGCTCATCGCCAGAAATCCCGATGAACCGGCCAGCGGATGAATGCCGTCGGCAGACAGGTTGACCAGACGGTTGGTTCCAGCCCAAAGATCCCGCAGAAAAACATTATTCCCACCGCTCGTGGCATTCGGAGTGAGATCACTGCCGAAACTGGTGAACGCCACGAAGCGGCCATCCAGGCTCACCCCCCCCACCTTGAAATCGCTCCCCCCAGCCGCCGTCGCCGAGATCGCATCCGGCCGCGGCACGGAGGCCAACTGAACCGGTCCCGCGCCGGTCGTGCCGGTCACAAAGACGTCGTTCTGGTTTTTGTCATCCTCCGCTGTCAGATCGGAAGCGTAACTGGTGAAAGCCACCCGAGAACCGTCGGCGCTCAGCGAAGGAAAAAACATATCGGCATTGCCGCCGCCCACGCCAGTCAGGCTCGGCGTCAGCAAGGCCACCTGCCCCGTCCCTGCGTTGTAGCTGTAAAGCTGGCTAAAGCTCACCGCATCCGCCGCCGAGGCGGCGAACACGATCACGGAACCTGCATCCGAAACGAGAGGGCTATCCACCACTCCGTTCGCGGAGCTTGCCAACGGCGCCGTCGACACCACGCCACTCTTCCGATCGTAGCGATAAAGCTGGTTCAGAAATACGTAAGCCACCGTGTTCCCATCCGCGCTCAGCGCAAACTCGTCGATCGTTCCGGGCCCCACCGTCACACCGGGCGGCGCCGGAACTTCCGCCAGGGTGTTCGACTTGACGAAGTAGAGATGCAGCCATTGCGTGCTGGACGGTCCCAAAGTCAGACTGCTCGAAAGGAAGGCCAGCACCTCGCCGTTCGCGCTCAAGACCGGATGCGCCACGTTCTGGCCGCTCTCATGCCCCGCTGTTTGGGAAACCCAGAGAGTTGTCCCGGCGATCATATCGCGGAGATACAATTGGAGCCCAACCTCCGTCCGCACGCTCGCCGCCACCAGGTTCGTGGCCGCGCTCATAAACGCCACGTAACGGCCCTCCTCGCTCATCGTAGCATTGAATGCTCCGAGGGAAGGCGACAGATCTTGCCCGGAAGCCGCCGCGCTGTTGCCGCTGTTCAATGTGACCAGCCGCAAATCCCCCGACTGGCGGTCCAGCAGATAAAGGTCCGGCGTGCCGTTCTGATCCAAGGGGGACAAGTTTGCGGCGTTGCTCTCAAAAAGTATGAAACGGCCGTCCCGGTTCATCGTGGCGAACCCCGACTCCGCGTCCCCGAAGCCCGCCGCCGTCCGGCTCACCACGCTCACCGTCCCACTCTGGCGATCAAACAGAAAAACATCCGCCGAATCATTGTCGTCCCCCGGCGCAAGGTCCGAAGCGCTGCTCTCGAAAAGAACCCACCGGCCATCCCCGGAAATCGACGATGGCCACGAATCGTCGTTCGCACTGCCTCCCTGCACAGACCGGGAGATCAGCGTGGTCGTCCGCCCGTCGAGATCGCGGAGAAACACATCCAGCTTCAGCCCGTTATTGTCATTCGTCACCAAGCCATTGCCGCTGCTGTTAAACACCGCCCAATGTCCGTCCGCGCTGAGCATGATCCCCGCCGAATCGCCAAAGGTGTGCGGCGTGCTCGCGTAAGGCCGTGACACCACCTCGATACTGTTGCCGCCCGCCACATTCCCGGCGGTCAAAGCCGCGCACAAAAACGCCAATCCCACCCCGAAATGCCGCCTCATGGATTCCATAGCGGTCTCATTCTCCCAACAAACCGCCCCTCCGACAAGTCGTGTCGATAGATGACACGTTGTCATATGGAGAGATGACATGAGGCCAAGGGGGATGTCCCGAGTCCGAAGAAGGCTCCGAGAGAAAAAATAACTGTGTCCAACTGTGTTTATCTGTGTTTTCGGCCTGTTTAAGTGTGTTTTTAACTGTGTCTCCCACTGTGTTTTAACTGTGTTTAGGTGTGTCTGCACACACTTGAAGCTGCTTTTGGCTCCTGCGGGCGAACCGGTCCAGACTCTACGCACCCCGAAGGTGCCGTTCCCGGACGGCTGCGGCCTCACGGCCAGGGAAGAACGAGGGCCAACGCGACCTCGGGAATGCGCAGGCACAGCCGGTGCGATTGTTTTGGCAGTCGGTTTTCCTTCCATTTTTCGACGAGAGATTAGCCAGCGGGGTCTGCCAAATACAGTCATAGGCCAGACGAAAAAGGGCGGTTCGGAGGCAGGGCATGGAGGCCGGCATCCCGCGCGGAGAACACAAAGGTTCCAAAGGGGATGAAGCGGGGCGACGTTGAAGAGGCGTAGCGGTCCGGGCGCAGGGCTGATCGGGCGCCTCGCACAAAAGAACCCTGGACGACCAGCCGTTTACTGAAACTCCCGCATGCGCCGTTTCACCTCATCCAGGTCCGCGACATTTACCACGCCAGGTTCCGTCCCCCACGCCAACCGTTTGCAGTCCCGGCTGAAGTTGGCTGTCTCAGGAGTGGAGTTCCATTCGGTCGCCAGCGCCACCCGGTGCCCGCCGAAGCGATCCAGGAGGTAAAGGTGGTTCCGCTCGGCGGCGAATTCCCGGCAGCCAGGACTGATCGCTTCATAACGGTCGGATGTCTGTCCAGTTTCCCGAAACTGGGGCAAAGCGAGGAGGCGCAACCCCCACCCGTCGATCGCCCGGACCGCTGTGTAGCCAAAGAATTCGCCCACCGGATCGGCATGCAGACGAAACGCGGACAGGCTATACGGACTCTGGGCTCGCCAAATCTCCTCTCCGGTTTGCGGGTCGTAAGCTCGGATACTGCGGCCCTGTCCGATATCAAACCAGACGAAAAACATCTTCGCCCCCGGGAGTAGGGCTGCCCCTTCGGCGCTAACGTCTTTCACCTGCTGACCGAACAGCAATTCCGCCCTCTCTGATCGTGACAAATCATAAAGGCGCCAGCGAGCCGGTTCGCTCTCCGCCGCACGCTCGCATCGGAGCAAGATTGGATGCCCCTCGGCATTGAACTGGACTTGATCGGCAAACCCTTCGGGCAAGGGCCAACGGGCTTCCGTCCGCCCGGTTTGCAGATTGTAGCGACGAGCCTCATGCGCCGTGGCAAAGACGAACGCACCCGCGCCCCGATCGAAAGCCCCACCCGCACTGTCCGCCAGAGATCCCACCGGCGTTTCGAAGATGAACCGCAAACGATTCGCGGAAACATCCCAAACTCCCAGGTGCCAGTCATCACTGAGCGCGGCGACCTGCTCGGCGTCGTCCGACAGCCAGACCTTCCGGACTGGCGCGGTGAGGCCGCGGAATGGGCGTATCCCGCGATCGCTTTCGATCCGCCAGAGTGCCAGGGTCGCCTGGCTTCCATCTGCCAAACCACCGGTTAATATCTTGCGCCCGGTTCGATCAAAGGCGAGCGCGAGTGAATTCCCGGAACTGGTTTCCGTCAGTTGCAGCAGCGGCCTGCCACTGGCCACATCCCAGAGGCGCGGCTGATTTCTGCCCGCGGAGGCGAGAGTCATTCCATCCGGGCTGAAAGCGAGAGCCGAAACCAGCCAGGTCGAACCGCGACAGAACGAGCGCGGCATTCTCTTCGCCAGGTCCCAGACCACAATCTCCGCGCCCTGGTCCCCCACGGCCACCAGCCACGATGGCCCTTCGCGTTCGGCTTCGTAGGGCACTATCGGGTCTCGTCCGAAGGCGAGTGCCAGAATCGGATTCCCCCGCAGCGAGGGCTGGAGGGTCGCGATCTCCCGCAAGTCTGCGGTTGAATAGATGCGGGTCAAGCCTTCCCGGGTTCCGGCGCCCACCAGGGAATTATCCGGCGAAAACCCGATAGCCGTCGCGGCGACCTTGATCTGGCCGATACGCGCACCGCTGTCGGCATTCCACAAAACGAGTTCTCCGTCGGCTGACGCCCCGGCGAGTTGGCCATCGTGGCTCAGCGCCAGCAACGGACCGCGTTTCCGGCTGAAGTCGAACGTCTGAATGACCACACCGTTGGTCGCGTTTCGCAATTCCAAACGGTCATCCGCGGACCGCAACTGCACCGGTTCGCCGCCCGTCCGCCAAGCCACCGGGCCCAACCCGCCCACGCGCAACGGCGCCAGGCCGGCGTTCGTCTCCATCAGGAAAGCCGCCCCTTCCGTCGCACCTTCCACGATCAGGCGCCCGTCCTCCGAAAAGCACGCGGACGTGGCTTCCGTCCAGCGCATCAGTTGCTCCGGGTGCGCGTCCACACCGGTCAACAGGGATGCTGCCACCGTCAACAAATCCGGGTCTTTGGTCAACCCGGCCAGCGACGTGAGCTTTGCCCAGTAGTTGGACACCCAGCCATCGGACCGCAAACGCATCCAGGAGATTTCCAGCTCCCGCAACTCCCGCCGATGATTCTGTTCGAGTGCCCGCCGATTGCTGCTCCAGGTATAAACGGCGAGGCCGACAAAGATCCCCAGGACCGCCGCCGCCCCACCGGCTATCAGCCCCAACCGCTTCCGGCGCTTCCGCAACGCTTCCCGCTCCTCCAGTTCCCGCAAGCGCAGGACCGATTCCCCTTTCCGCAGCAATTCCAGATCGGCCCCCATTTCCCGGGCCGAGGCGTAGCGCGCGCCGGGGTCCTGCGCGCACGCCTTCAGGATAATGCCGTTGAGTTCATGGAAATCGCCTCGCTCCTCCACCGAAAACGCAGCCAGGTCCCGCGGTGGAGCGGGGAATTCCTCCGCCTTCCGCCCGCTCGCCATCTCATAAAGCACCATCCCAAGGGCATAGATGTCCGACGCTGTTAGCGGCGGCGTGAAAATGGTGGAAAAGCGCCGGTTTGAAAATACTG
>CAZMKE010000070.1:0-11378 GCA_964566945.1 uncultured Verrucomicrobiota bacterium
TCACTCCCGAGCCCGTAGGAAATCCACGCCCCCATCGAGGGGCGGCCGGCCTGGGAGCTGCCCGTCTGCATCAGGGTCACGCCCGGGTCGTGATTGATCGCTTCGGTGTGGAGCGAGCGGATGATCGCGATGTCGTCCGCGATTTTCGCCGTTTCCGGCAGCAACTCGGACAGTTCCGCGCCCGATTTGCCGTGCTTCTGGAATTTGAATTTGGTCCCCACGCAGGTGAGCTTCTGGCCGGCCAGCTGAGCGATCCGCTGGCCTTTCGTATAGCTCTCGGGCATCCCCTGGCCGTTGAACTCGATCAGCTTCGGCTTGTAATCGAACAGGTCCAGCTGGGACGGCGCGCCGGACTGGAAAAGGTAGATGATCCGCTTCGCGCGCGGCGCGAAATGGAGCGAGCCCAGCGCGTGCGGAGCGGCCAGCGGTGGGGTGCCGCCCAGCAAGGTGCGATCGAGCAGGGAAGCGAGCGCGACCGCCCCCAGGCCGCGGGCGGAGCGGCCGAAAAAGTGCCGCCGGGTCATGAGCTTGAGAATCTCGTGGTTCATACTGCGTTATTCCTTGGTCACGGCTTCATCCAGGTTCAGGAGCACATTGGCGACGCCGGTCCAGGCGGCCAGTTCCAGCTCATTCACATTTTCGGCCCGGCGGTACTCACCGGTGCTGATCAGTTCCAACGCCCCTTTCAAGTCTTGCTGGTGCGCCGCCAGCATGTCGTCATGCACGCTGCGCAGGATCTTCCGCTCCGGCTCGCTCGGCGCCCGGGCCAGCACGGTTTTGCAGGCGAAATCGAGCTGCTTTTCCGGATCGTCGCCGCCCTGGCGGAGAATTCGTTCCGCAAAGACCCGCGCGGCTTCGACGTATCCTTTTTCGTTCAGCGTCACGAACGCCTGCAGCGGCGTGCAGGTGATGCTTCGCTGTTCGGTGCACAGCGCCCGATCGGGAGCGTCGAACGTCATCAAGGTGGGATTCAGCACCGTCCGCTTCCAGAGGGTGTAGAGGCTGCGCCGGTAGAGATCCGCTCCCTTGCTTTCCTCATAGCGGTTCCCGCCGAACATCTTTTCCTCCCATAACCCCGCCGGTTGATACGGCTTCACGCTGGGCCCGCCCGGCGGCCGCTTCCGGTCGAGCAATCCGGCGTAGTCGAGCGCGCAATCCCGGATCATTTCCGCAGTCAGGCGGAGGCGCGGCCCTCGGGCCAGCAACCGGTTTTTCGGATCTTGCGCCACCAGTTCCGGAGATACCTTCGAGCTTTGCTGGTAGGTGGCCGACATCAGGATCTTCTTCTGCAGAGCCTTCACATTCCAGCCGCCGTCGATGAAATCGCGCGCCAGCCAATCGAGCAGCTCCGGATGGGATGGCGCTTCGCCCTGCGTGCCGAATTCGTTGCCTGTGAGCACAAAGCCCGTGCCAAAATAGAGAGCCCAAAAACGATTCACCGTCACGCGGGAGAGGAGGGGATGGTTCGGGTCGGTCAGCCACCGGGCCAGCGCGAGGCGGTTGGTCTTCTCCGTGGTTGCCGATAGGGGCGGGAGGCTGTGCGGCGTGCCCGCCTTCACGGCTTCGCCCAGGTTGCGATAATCGCCGCGCACGCGGATATGCGTTTCGCGCGGCGCTGGCATGTCTTCCATCACCCGGATCGTGGGAATCGAGGCGTAGAGGTCTCCTTCGGCTTTGCGGGCCGCGGCCAGTTTTTCGTTGGTGGCGGCTCCTTCGGGCAGGAGATGATCCCGGTAATAATCGCGCAGTTCGCTCCGCTCGCCCGGGGTGCTGCTGTCCGGCGAGGCGAAAAGAGCCGTCTGCACGGATGGCGGCAGCGCCGCGATTTCGTCCCAGCCGCCCGCCCGATCGGTCACCGCCAGGCGGACCCGGCTGCTGCCTTCGATCGTCAGGCGGACCGTGAGCCGGGCGCCACTGGAAAAGAGGATGGGCGATTTCGGCCCCAGAATGATCGCATGCTGCCCCGGGCCAGCCTTTACCCGCCAGCCGGTCTCGGCTTTGTCATCGATCGCGGCGGCGGCCGGGTGATCCTTCTCCTGCACATCGGCCAGCGCGGTGGAGATCGCGACGGGATACTGCAGGGCCGGCCCGGAGGGGCGCCCGAAGAAAAAGCCGCCCGCGCCGCTGCCATGGTGGGCTTTCAGGAGCACCGTGTTGGCCCCGGCTTTGAGTTTCACCAGCAGTTTATCCGGCTTGGACGCGGAACCGTGCAGCACCCCTTCGTGCGCGCGCACGCCATTTACCCAGGCTTGGAGGCCGCCGTCGCTGCCCAACGCGAGCCAGACATAGCGGGCGCTCGATACTTGAATCGTGCGGTAGAAATAAGTCGCCAGATTTTCGCCCCAGAGCGGCTGCGGAGCGTCATCCTTCCAGCCGGGAGTTTCCGTCCATTTCAGGCGGCCCTCGTCGTAGGTTTTCGCCAGGTCCACCGCCGTTTCATTGATGAACGCCTTTTCGAAAATCTCTTTGGCGCTTCCCGCCTTAAACGCGCCGAGCACGGACCACGCGCCCCATTCAAAATCAGCCGCCTCCGAGCCCGGATCGGCGCTTTCGGCTGTGAGTTCGACCCCATTCAGGCTAAAGCCGGATCCAGGTGACCCAGCCGCTCCGCTGGCGCCGCTCGCTCCGCTTTCGGGCGGCAGGATCTGCAGGCGGATCGCGCCGATCTCCCGCTGGGGCGCGCGGAACTTCACCTCGACCGTTTTCTTCTGGCCTTCGGGCGCCGCGGCCGGGAACGCACCGTTATCGGCATTCTTCCCGCCGTCCGTCGGCGCCGGTGCGAGAACCTGCCAGCCCGAGTGGATCCGTTCGCGCTGTTTCTGTTCCCAGCGGAATTGCCCTTCATCCGCGGCGCTATCCGTTTTTTCCAGCAAGCTCTTCCGGCGCTCTTCCAGCGTCGCGGTTTCTTTCTTCCTTTGCTCCAGAGCCGTTGTTTGCTCGGCGGTGGGCACTTTCACAAAGGGCGGAGCCGGGTCGCTATCGAGCCCTCGTTCCGGAATCTGATTAAAGAAATCGTAGAGTTGATAATACTCGCGCTGTGTGAACTGGTCGTATTTGTGGTCGTGACATTCGGTGCAGGCGATGGACGACCCGAGGAACACCGTGCCAAATGTGTTCACCCGGTCGGTCACATACTTGTTCATGTACTCGTCCGGATCAGCGCCCCCTTCCGTGCTGCTCATCCCATTCCGGTTGAACGCCGTGGCGATCCGTTGTTCCAGGGTCGCGTTCGGCAGCAGATCCCCGGCGAGTTGCTCGATCGTGAACTGGTCGAACCGTTTGTTTGCGTTGAAAGACTGGATCACGTAATCCCGATATTGCCACATCGAGCGCGGCACATCGGCGTGGTACCCGTCCGAATCCGCATACCGCGCCAGATCCAGCCACCACTGCGCGAACCGCTCCCCAAAAGTCGATGCGCCCAGCAGCCGGTCCACCACCTTCTCGTAGGCCTCGGGTGAAGTATCCGCCAGATAGGCATCCACCTCCTCCAGCGTGGGGGGCAGCCCGGTCAGGTCCAGCGTCGCCCGCCGCAGGAGCGTCTGCTTCTCCGCTTTCGGCGAGGGCTGCAATCCTTCCTTCTCCAGCCGTTGCAGCACGAACGAGTCGATCTCATTCTGCGCCCAGCCTTTGAGCCGCGTCTCCGGGACCGGCGCCTTTTTTGGCGGCAGATACGCCCAGTGCTCCTGCCAGGGCGCTCCTTGCGCGATCCATTCCCGGAGCAGATCCACCTGCGCCTTCGTCAGGTGTTTGCCCGTCTTTTTCGGGGGCATCCGGTCTTTCTCATCGACGGCCGTCAGCAGCTCCAGCAGTTTGCTCTGCCCCGGTTCGTGCGGGACGATCGCCCGGTCTCCAGACTCCAGCTTGCTCGTCGCTTCCTCCCGCCGGTCCAGCCGCAGCCCCGCCTTCCGTTTCCCTTTGTCCGGGCCGTGGCAGGCGAAACAATTCTCCGACAGGATCGGCCGGATATCGCGGTTGAACTCGATCGGTTCATTCCCTCGCACCGCCGCGAGCAGCGCCAGCGCCAGCCAGCAGGCCGCTCCGGCCGGGAATCCGGCAAAACCCCGCGTTTGGTTCAGACCCGTCCGGCCTCCCCGCCAGGCTTTACAAAAATTGCTCATGAGAGAATAGGCTGTGCGAATGGAGACATTGCGGGAAATACGCCGCGGATGAAAGGGGGAAATATGCTCGCTGCACTCCGGATAACCCCTGATCCCTTCCGATCAAATCCCGCTCCTCTCGGGGTGAATTCCCGGAGGGAACGTCGCCCTTCCGCAGTGAGCCGTCGCTCCGTCCCGAAGGGCGGAGCGACCTGAGCGCGGACGCCGCCGCTCCGCTACATCGGGGGCCCCTCCATTTCGCCTATTCCGGACGGTTGAAGAGTTCGGGATGTTCCGTTCGCACCTCGGCCCAGGCCTGATCGTAGTCGAGGCCGGTGGACTTCATCTTCTGATTCACCAGCGGGAGAATGCCCGAGCGGGCAGGGAGCCCGGGCGCGGCGTTCCGATGCGGCAGATGGTCCGAACGGGCGGCGAGGTTCAATTGCGGCCGGGCGTTCGCCAGCGTGGCGGACGCCTGGGCGAAGCGCGTGCGCAGCTCGTTCTCCCAGAGATAACGCTCGATCGGCAGGATCCGGGTGCTCGCCACCGCGTTGTCCAGAATCGTTGTGATCAATTGCTCCTGCAGTCCGGCCAGTTGCGTCCGGCAATTTTCCAGGCTCGCTTCGAGCTGCGCGATGCGCGCTTCAGCCTCCGTGGAAATGTCAAGAGTTGGCTTTTGGCTCTTTTCCGCGCCCTGAGCCTCCAGGTGGGTATTTGGGATTTCGTCTTTGGTATTTGTGCCGAAGGCGCTGGGCATTTGATTTTTCGGGCTTGCGCCAGCGGCGCTCGGTATCGGGTCTTCGGGACTTGCGCCACTTTCGGGATTTGCGGCCACCGGGGTTCCGGGAAAGGGCAGGGGAGCTCCCGGCATCGTTTCTTCCGCGCCACCGCCGTCTGCGCAGTCCGCGCTATTGGCCAGAGGCGGGACCGGCAGGTTCGGCTCATTTGTCAGCCCCACCGATAACAACTGCGTCGGCCGGAACACCGGGCGACCGCTCTGCTCCCCCACCTTCGCCGCGTTCCAGGTCGCTGACAGGAATTTGTAATGCCCGCTGGCGATCAGGTTTCGTCCCGCCTCGCTCCATTTCGTCCGGCCGTAAAGCCCATCCTCGCGCGCTTCCAGATCCATGATCCAGCCATACGCTTTTCGGTCCGTATAGACATGCCCATAGCCCGCCGCGTCCGGATGCCCGACATAAAACGGCAGTCCGGCAAAGCGCCGGCCCAGCCGTCCCAGGAAGGATTTGAAATGAGTCACGATGCTTTCCACCGCCGCTTTGTCGACGTTCTGCAGCCCGCGAACGTGCGGAAACACGCCCAGCGGCGCCAGTTGGATATAGCCATCGAGAGGTTGGATGGGTTCGAAATCAAAATTGGTTTTCATAAACTAACTGTTCCGTTTTGGATTTTGCTATTTGGTATTTGGTATTTGTTTCACTTCGCCCTTCGTATTTCGGACTTCGCATTTAGCCAGTCTTCTCCCGGCTTTGCCTCTCCCCGCCCGTACCGTTCCAGGGTTTCCGCGATCGAGAGTTTTGCGCCGTGGTCGACCAGGAACTGGTCCACCGCCAGGTCGTGCGGGGTTCTTTCCTCCGGCGTCACGAGGATCTTCACCCGGGCGAGTTGCTCGACATGGCGGCCGAACAGCATCTCGATCACCCAGCGATCCACCGTGGCATTCAGATGATCCGAAAGCGTCCGGGCGTCGTCCTGCTCCAGCAGATCCGATTCCTGCTCCTGGAGGCTTGCGCCGTAACCCCGGTCCCGGCTGATCGTGCTCAGGTCCGCCCCGCGCCAGAGCGCGGCCATCACCCGGTCCATCCGCTCCACCAGATCCGCGAACGGCGGCTGCCCATGCCCTTTCAGGTCGATCACGTCGATCGATTCCGCCGAATTGGTCACCACGGAGAGGTTCTTCATGAACTGGCTCAGCGCCTCCTCCATCTCCTGGAATTCGGGCGTCCCCCGGGTGGCGCTGGTCATCCCGCGTAGGCCGGGAAACCCAAAATGCTGGGTGTAATCGAGCCACGCCTGCAGCGGCTGATGCTTGAAGAGAAAAGCCCGCGCGCAGGCAATCATGAGCGCTTCCCCCGTCGTCACCAGCCAGTTTCGCTCCTCCAGATCCGTTCCCTCCGCCACTCCCGGCTCCGGCTGAAACCGCAACCGCCCGGTCGTCCCCTCGAAATACCAGAGCGGCACGAATTGGAAGTGAGCCGTGAGGTAAGTGTGAAGGTCGAAATGCGAAGTGCGAAATTCGGGGGGAAGTTCGGGGGAAGTGCGAAATTCGAAGTCCGAAGTTCGAAAAAATTCTGGCCCCTCGGCGGAATTTGGAAGGTCGGACGCCGAACGCCCAACGAACGGTCGGGATTCCAACTCCGAAGGGCGAAGTGAATCTGGCCGCTCCCCGGGAGCCTTGTATTTCGCACTTCGCACTTCGGACTTCGTATTTACCTTAGGTTTCCAGACGATTTCGTGGACGGCGTAGCCTTTCGCCACCGCGTCCATCATCTGATAAACCAGCAGTTGGAAGCCGCCCCGCTCATCTCTGCGCAAGGCATGCGAACAGGTCAGGTGCCGGTAGAAATAGTCGAGCGCCGCCCGTTGTTGCCGGGCCTCTGGCGAGTCGTTCTCCGCCAGAACCTCCCAGCCGTGGCGCGTCACCGCTTTCTTCCGCTTCGTGATGACATTCTTCAAAATGTCGTCACGCTGTTCCATAGCTTCCACCGTGAGGGCGAAATTCGCCACATAACCATTCACATAACCGTCGATCTGCGCCGCCAGCCGCTCGGCCGTCAGCCCGCGAATCGGGTTCACGGGGAAATGGAGAGGGAAGGACGAACTTCGAAATCCGGAATGCGAAGTGGAATTTGGCCACCGGGCGGCCTTTGGGTTCGGTTCACAGCTCATGGGGTTGGTCTGGGTTTGGTTTTGGATTTCGTCTTAGCTCCAAGCTCTCCGCTCTTTGCCATTTATTTCGAAGTTCGTATTTCGCCAGCCTCTGTTTACTCCTGTTCGATCCCTCTTCTCTGCCCTTCGACCCGACGTCGGCTCCGCAGGAGCGTCGCCCCACCAGGGCCGCCAGGCGACGTTTGGGTTTTGGTCACTTCTCATTTCGCCCTCCCACTTGGTTTTTGGCATTTGGCTTTTGGTATTTTCCCCCTTCGTCTTTCGAACTTCGCACTTCGTATTTCGTCAGATGATCACCGTCCCTCGCGGAAACCGGGGTGGCCGGAGCCCTTCCACCACATGGAGAAAGGCCTCCGGCTGGCGCTGCGCGGCGTCGATCGCGAGCGCGAAACTCCAAAAATGATCCGCATGGCCCGATTCCGACCGCGTCGCCACGATCGAGACCCGCCCATCCGCCCGGGTGATCCGTTCCGGCTTGCGCAGATCCTCCCGCAGCAACGCATCCACCGGATGCTTGATCCGTTTCGATTCGTAGGCGTCCAGCAGGCGCAAGGCCAAAACCTCCGGGGCCCGCGCCGTTTCGCGTTCGGCCGGCCCGCCCCGCCAGCCGGCCTGCCCGATGGGGAGCGAGCTGGCAAAGTTCAGGCCCCGGATCCGATCACCGAACTTCTCCCGGGTATATTCGTAAAGCCCGAGGCCCAGACCCGTCATGTCGATCTGGGCCGCCGCAAAGCGCGGCGACCGGCAAACCGTTTCGAGCAGAGCTTGCTGCTGCGGCAGGCGCAGATTGCGCGCCCGGAGGATCGCCCGGACAAAGAAGAGATCGCCCTGCTTCTCCACCACGCTGATCACCGTCAGATCCTGGTGCCGGCCGACATCAACCCCCACATGCCAAGTGCGAAGGGTGAAATCCGAAGTGCGAGGTTGATCAGGCCGCTGCGCGGTGGAATCAGGTTCCCATTTCGAATTTAGCAATGCCAGCGCATTGCTGTCCCACTCCTGCTCACACACCACTCCCGCCTCCGGATCTTCCGCCGCGTTGATCAGCTCGTGGCTCAGGAGGGTCATGTTCTCCGACTCGAAAATGCACTCGTAATTCTGGTCGTAAGCCCGCTTGTCGTGCGCCAGCGCCCGAGCTTCATCCGGCGTGATCGGTTTCCGGGTTGTGGGATGGTAGATCGGCAGCCCTTGCCGCCACGCTGCGCTTCGGGGGACGACCCGCTTGAAAATGCTGGAATCGGTCGCCAGGCGATAAAACATGTTATGCCGGCCGTTCGGCGTGCTCGCGATCCGGCAAAGATAATCCGGATGCGCGCTCAGGATCGGCTCTGCCGCCTCCCAGATCGCCTGGCTATTCTCGTGAAACGCAAATTCGTCCAGGATCAAATCGCCGCTGAACCCCCGGGCCGTGCGCGGATTGGCCGGGAGGATTTTGATGCGGCCGACCTGGCTGCCGATGATGACCCGTGTTTCGTAGTTCATACATTCGAACTGAGGGAAAGTGCGAGGGTCGACCTGCGAGGTGTGAAAGGAAGCTGAAGTTGGCGGATCGCCCGCGTTACCGGGCTGTGCCGGGTTGGGATGCGATTGGAAATAACGTTCGTAGAGGGCGGCGACCTGGGCGCACTTTTGGTTGAGTTCGGCGCCGTTGGAAAGGGAGTTGGAGAGGATCGTGACGAGGCGGCCGGGCCGGGTGACGAGGCGATCGATAGCCCAGGCGGCGAGGGTGAAGGATTTGCCAGTTTGGCGGCCCCAGAGCCAGACTTCGAGGCCATTGGTGCGGTTCTGGAAGGCGTCGTACTGATAGGGGCGGAGGGAAAGGGTGGGGAAATGGGGCAAATGCGAAGTACGAAGTGCGAAAGACGAAATGGGGGCAGAGCTGGGTGAATGAGTCTCGTCACTTGGGCTGCTGGGATGGGTGGAGGGGAGGCTCCCCGGGAGCGTCGCCCCACCGTTGCTGGCTGGCCGCGGATTAGAGGGTTTGGCGAGGAGGCGATTTTTCATCGGGGAAGTTCCTGGATGGGGCGATTGAAGAGGGCGGAGCGGGCGCGGTTGATTTTGTCCTCATCGGAGACCGTGAGATCCGTGGCGATGGCCGCGAGCGCGTTGTGGTGGTTGAGGACCTGGCGGGCGATATCGTATTCCCATTTTTCACGATCGAAATGGAAGCGGCTGGCCTGAAGAGCGAGTTCGCCTTCTTTTTGGTCGAGTTCCCGCTGTTTCAGGACCCAGCGGGAGAGGGCTTTGAACTGTTTAAGACCGGCGCAGGGGGCGTGAGCAATCTCAAAGGCGAGCTGGCGGGTGGCGGACGCGGTAACGCTTTGCAGCGGCTCCTCGTCGGTCGGAGTCTCGGTAAATTCGCTGACCAGGAGGGCATTTTCCCGGCGGTCCGCCATCTTATGGCGGGCGTAGAACCGGCGCAGAGAGGTGTCGTAGGTGACAATGCCGAAGCCGTCAGGCGGATCCTGGCGAATTAATTCGAGGACTTTGGCGGGAGGATGGGTTTCGATCCAGGAGATCACCTGCTGTTGCTGGGCATCAGTGAGCGAGGCGAGGGGGCTGGGTTTGGGATTTATCCGGTTGCTCATAAGGAATCGAATCGTGATTGTCCGGGAAATTTAAATTTTCGTGTTAGTTCGTGTTTTTTCGTGATTATGCTCGGGTTTTTCGTGATTTTCTTCGTGATGGTTTGGTGATTGTTCATATTTTTTCGAGCTGGCCGGCGCTTTCGTTTGGATTCGGGGCTCCACGGTGAGTCGGGGAGCGGCGCAGTGCTTCCGAGCGAGAAGACAGTCTTGTCACCCCGACTGCTACGATCTGAACCTCTGCTGAGATTGGACCTTCGGCCTTTGAATCTCGGAACCGATTTTCGGTTTTCACGCCCACACGGTCTCACAGGGGGTCTGCCATCCGTAGACACCCCCCTGAAGAACTTTTCCCGGTATTCTCCGTCGGATTTCGACTTTTGCGTACGCGCGCATGAGGTTTGCCACATGTTGGCGCAGGTTTGCGAAAAATCCGTCAGGCATTCGACCCGCCGACTATCCGCCCCGGCGGCCCACCCGCAAAGGCAATGCACGACGCCTGCAGGCGGTCAGAAGGGGAAGCCCTGGATGTAGCCTTTGATGCGCAAAACCGTGCCCGCCGGCGCAACCTCCAAAGGCCCGTAAAGGCTCCCGATCAACTGATCTTGACGGAGTGAGGTGGTAAGGAATCCCCCAGGAAAGCAGGTTCAGGGTTGGCAAACAGGTGATCGTGGGTCTCCGGAAAGTTGGTTACCACGGGCGCATTCACCCCGCCGTTCAGATCCAGGTGAGGAAGACACCCGACGCCCTCGGAGAACCACTCGAATCCCATCTCCCGTCCGAACTTGAACTCCGGGCCCGCCACAGCCCTCGGATCCACCTCGAAATTCGCCGCTACCGTCACGTAGGAATCATAATCGGCCAAGGGCGTTTTGAACCCTTCCGCCTTTGCCACGCACATCGGCGGCTGAAGTTTGGTCGCCACCCGGATTCCAATGAGGGGCGGCGACATAGGGATGCGTAACGACATTCAGGACGCCCAGCCCGATCGTTGACGCGCGCGATCTTGAATTTGCCGCGGTGTGTTCAGGCGATACTAATGAGAGTCGACACTCGGGCAAGGTGTTTATAGTGTGAATTTTTGCCTCCAATTAATCTCCGCATTTCAAAAACCGACCCCCCAGAAGTCGCCGCGAAAAGCGTTGCATATTTTCCGCAGCCTCGCTCCAATTCTTCGATCACGATGCATTACCACGTCATTTTTTTGGGAGCTGGCGCGTCGCAAAGCTCCGGTTATCCAGTGGCAAAAGACCTTCGCCATTGGATCGCGTCGCCTTCAGCCTTTCGGCAAGCCCAAGGAACGAAAATTCCGGATTTGTCTTTTTGGGGCAGAGTCAGCGCTTTCCACGACCAGCACAAAGCCGCTCTCGACCTCTTTCGTTTTGGGGCATACGGGTCCGTTGACGAGTTTTGCAGTCTGGCAGGGAACAACTTCCGAACGCAGGTTCAGGAGCTCAAAAAGTTTCTTCGTTTGGCTCTTTCCGTCGTGGGTGATAACCCGGAGTCCCTTTACTATTCCTTTGTTCAGCGCCTCTTTGACCGGGACTCACATAAGCTTCGAGACAACATTGCCGTCCTCTCCTACAATTACGATACCCACCTCGATTACATCTTGGAGCGCGCTTTTCGCCACCGTTACAAGGCAGCAACGGGCCAGGACGCTCAATACGATCCACCTGTAACTGGTTTTTCACTCGCTCCGAATTTTGAGTCATCGTTTTGCTACCTAAAGCCAATGCCGTTAAGAAATTAGCTGTATAAGACTTCTGTAAGTGACTGGTAGGCA
>CAZMKE010000071.1:0-10028 GCA_964566945.1 uncultured Verrucomicrobiota bacterium
CGTCAGTATTTTCAAACCGGCGCTTTTCCACCATTTTCACGCCGCCGCTAACATGCTGCCCAGGGAACAGCCAGCCACACGCTGCGGAAGCACCGTCATGCGTGGATTCAACTGATTACCGGCGATCTCGATCTGAATGGCAGAAAGCTCTTTTCTGGGGACGGGGCATCGGTTGGCGAGGAGGCGGAACTTCGGTTTGCTTCCGCGAAGGGAGCACACTTTCTTCTCTTCGATCTCGACTAGATCCGTCCCGATTATCCAGCATGAACACCAATGGCTTCGGTTTCTGGATAGTGATCAACCATTTACTCCCCCAGCCACAGGGACGCGCAACGTGGCGGATGTGTTCCCGCGGACCATCGAAGTCCCGCGGGCTAGCTATGCCCATTTCCCCGAATTCGGCTGGGATTGTTGAGGATTTCAATCAGAAGCATTGCGATGAAGAAGCAAGAAAATCATGATGCATCGATCTTGATCCTCACAACGGAGGAGCAGGTGAGTCTGGTGGAAATGGTGGTCACGTGGACGCGCGAACTTTGGGAACAAGGCGGCCACCGACACGTGAATGATCTGAGTGACTGGTTTCGACCTCAAAATGGGATCGACCAGGGGCATCGAGTTTGGCTAAAGGGATCACAAGGATTCCAGGCGCCTCCCAGAAAGAATGAGCCTTAACAGCAAGATTTGGCTCGTGGAGCGGCCTGATCGGCTAACAGCTTTCGGTCACTTCTTTCTTCGTACATCGGTGGGGTTGATGATCTTCTACATCCACGGTTGGCACAAACTGGAAGGTTGGATTGCTTATTTGGAGAACGGGAAGCCTTGGCAATTAGCCGGGGAAATCGCGGAGATGAGTTTCCCAGCACCGCTACCCTCAGCTGTCGCGGCAACGCTTGTGCAGCTCTTCTGCTCACTTTTCGTCGTTTTTGGGTGGTTCACGCGTCTGAATGCCACGCTGCTTGCGGTTGCCTTGAGCGGAGCAGTTCTGCAGAATATCCTGGCCCACCGCGATCCTCAACTGGCGCTTCTCTACACTCTGATCGTTTTGAGCCTGATTTTCATGGGCGGGGGAGAAATCTCCCTTGATGCAAAGGCATCGAAAAGGACCGATCACCGCAAGATTAAATAGTTTTTATGCCTCAAAAAGCAAAAGTAAAACGACAGGAATCGTCCGAAATGGATTACGGCACCGACACGTGCGGATGCCCCGTCGAATCCCTAAATGATCGGATTCGCAGCCGAGCTTACCAACTCTTCGAAATGCGCGGTCGCCAGCCAGGCCAAGAACTTGATGATTGGTTGCAGGCGGAACGTGAGGAGGAGGCACGCTTGGGGCTTTAGCTTGGAAACGAAGCCGGCGTAAAGCGCTCAAGCCTGCGCCCGCGAAATTCCGAGCCTGTGCCTTTTGGCGATCAAAGTTGTCCTCGCCAGTCCGAGTCTGGCTCCGGCGTCCTTTGGACCTCCCAGCACCCAGTTGGTTGCAGCAAGGGCTTGAACTATATGCTCGCGTTCCATGATTGGTTCCGGTGTTCATCTGCAAGGGAGTCGCCATTGGAGGTGCTTGCTGCCATTCCGCCACGGGCAGGCGGAGGAGTGTTGCCGGCGACAGGATCACCGCGCGCTCAATCAGATTTTGCAATTCACGGACATTACCAGGCCAGGAGTAGCGAAGGAACGCCTCCATTACTTCAATTGGAACGTCTTGAACGGGGCGATTCATGCGCTTGGCGTACAGGCCCACGAAATGCCGCACCAGGGGAGGAATGTCCTCCGAACGCCCGCGCAGGGCAGGAACGCCTAACGGGAAGACTTTCAGGCGATAATACAGGTCGGCCCGAAACTCTTTTTCCGCAACCATACGGGGAAGATCGCGGCTCGTCGCTGCCACGATTCGAACATTTACACGAATGGTTTGAGTGCTCCCAATCCGTTCAAATTCCTGTTCCTGGAGCACCCGCAGCAACTTCGGCTGCAACTCGGGCGGGATGTCTCCAGTTTCGTCGAGGAACAGAGTCCCGTTATTGGCCCTCTCAAAGCGACCATTCCGGCGCGGAAGCGCTCCGGTGAAGGCGCCCCGTTCGTGGCCGAAGAGCTGGCTTTCGATCAGTCCCGCAGGAATAGCTGCGCAGTTCACTTTGATGAACGGACGGTCTCGTCGCCGACTCAGTTTGTGGATGGCATGCGCTATGAGTTCCCTGCCGGTGCCCGTCCCCCCAAAATGAGAACGGTGGAATCGGTCGGAGCGACCACTTGGACTGCTCGGCAGGTGTTGCGCAATGCGACGCTGCGTCCGATGATGCCCTCAAGATTCTCCGGCAGGGATCCTTCCTCTCCAAGATGTGATGCTTCGCCAAGGGATTTCTCTTGGCGTTCAGTGGAATACTGAGCCGCGCCGCGCCCGACAAAATCGAGCGCGAAGTCGTCGAGAGCGTCCCGTCTCGGCTAAACAAATTTCAGAAAAAGCCGCCCCGCTCCTTTGAGTTGTTTGCGGCGGCGTGAAAAGCATGGGCATCCGCCGCTTCGCAAAGCGGGAAAGAACTTACCACAGAGCGCCCTGGTTTCCTCGGAACGAAACTCCGGACGCGGACCCGAGAACGCCTCAGGCAAAGCCTGAAGAAGCAGAAGGCTTTTGACCGATCCTCGAAGGGAACGGACGTCGCGGAACAACATATTCATACCGCCGGACCTCACCCATTTTCCCCCGGTCACATGAGCGCTCGCCTCAGACTTGGGGGTCCGACGATTTCGGAAACTTTCCTAACCCATCAAGTGACGCCCGGGTAACCAAGTGTCCGCGGGCCGACGCAAACACCGCATTCTTCGATGCTTGATCCGTTTGCGAATTCTCAGCCTGACCGCGTCAAAGGCCCTGGCACGCAGACCCCTTCATCGACCACTCGAATCCTCGCTTCGATTGGCACGAAGGCTGCGCACGGGATGGAACAAATTAATTTGGCCCTCGCGCAACACCGAAGGCGAACGACACAAAAGCAAAATGGAACCGACAACGCAAACTGACCTGATATGAACAAGAACAATCTATTCACAGCGCTCCCGACTCACAATTTCTGGCGCGGCTCTTCCATGCGGGTAGGGGTTGCCCTGTTCGCTATGGCGATAGCCGCCATTTCGGCGCGACCTTCCGATACCCCCGACCTTGCCGCTGCCTCGGATCGCCCCACCACTTACAGAAGCGTCAACATTCACGGCCTCGACATCTTCTATCGCGAGGCTGGCCCGAAAGACGCCCCGGCCATTGTCCTCCTGCATGGATTTCCAACCTCATCGCACATGTTCCGCAACCTCATCCCCGCGCTCGCGGACAAATACCACCTCATCGCACCGGATTACCCCGGCTACGGAAGCAGTTCCATGCCCCGTGTGGATGAGTTCAATTACACGTTCGATAGCCTGGCCGACCTCATCGACAGCTTCATCCAGCAGATAGGGCTTCCGCGCTACAGTCTGTATGTGATGGATTACGGTGCACCGGTTGGCTTCCGCATCGCCGTGCGGCATCCTGAGCGGGTGCAGACTTTGATCGTGCAGAACGGCAACGCCTACAACGAAGGGCTTCGGGAGTTTTGGGATCCGCTCAAAGCATATTGGAAGGACCGTTCGGAAGCCAATGCGACTCCCCTCCGCAAGTTGTTCTTGATGGACGCCACCAAATGGCAATACACCAACGGAGTTCAACGGCTTGAGGCGATCAGCCCCGATAATTGGATCGTGGACCAGTCTCTGATGGATCGCCCCGGAAACAAGGACATCCAACTCGCATTGTTCTTTTCCTATGGTTCAAATCCACCCCTTTATCCAAAGTGGCAGGAATACTTCCGCACGTATCAGCCGCCCATGCTAATCGTTTGGGGAAAAAATGATTTCATCTTCCCGCCAGAAGGCGCGCATCCCTATAAGCGTGATCTGAAGAATGTCGATCTCCACCTCCTTAACACGGGGCATTTCGCCCTGGAGGAAGAGGGGGCCACTATCGCAGCGCTGATTCGGAACTTTCTCGCCAACCAAAAGCTTTAGTTCTGTTACGTTTCGAACTCGACCACGATTTAATTCCGGAAGTCCAAGAGACTCCCTTCAAAATGATCCCCTCAAACAGAGAAACTTTCATGTCGCAAAAACTCTCAGGAAAAGTCGCACTAATTACTGGTGGCACCAGTGGAATCGGTCTGGCCACGGCCAAACGTTTTGTCGCCGAAGGCGCCCATGTTTTCATCACCGGTCGCCGCCAGGCAGAACTTGACGAGGCTGTCGCACTGATCGGTCACGGGGTCACCGCTGTTCGTGGCGACGTCTCCAGTCTCGAAAGTCTCGACAGGCTTTTCGAAACCATAAGGCAGCAGAGTGGGCGGCTCGACGTCTTGTTCGCGAACGCCGGAGGCGGCAGTCTTGCCCCCCTTGGGGAGATCACCGAAGAGCAGTTCGATAAGACCTTTAATACCAATGTAAAGGGTTTGCTCTTCACGGTGCAGAAAGCATTGCCTCTCATGCCGCCAGGTTCATCCATAGTCCTCAACGCGTCAACCGCATCCGTCAAGGGCGTGCCCGCTTTCAGCGTGTATAGCGCCACCAAGGCAGCTGTGAGATCCTTCGCTCGAAGTTGGACGCTTGATCTCAGAGAACGCAGGATTCGCGTCAACGCTGTCAGTCCCGGCGTGGTGCCGACTCCCGCCTACGATCGGCTGGGCCTGACGAAGGACCAGGTGCAGAGCTTCGTGGACGTCCAACTCGCCGGGATCCCACTTGGGCGGGTCGGAACCCCAGATGAAATTGCCAGGGTCGTCGTTTTTCTCGCTACGGACGATAGCAGCTTCGTCAACGGGATCGAACTCTTTGTCGACGGCGGCATGGCTCAAATCTGAACGAGCAATCGCGAAACCCTCGCAAATTGTGGCCGCCGAAGGCTCACGGCAACGCCGAACACACCCATGAGAACCAATTCGTGCAAATCATTCCGCGCCTTTCTCCTCGCGGCCAACCTCCACGTCAGTTTCCTTATGCTAAATTCGCGCCCATTAGCAGCTTCTGACGCAGCGGAGGTGGGCGCCCCCTCAAAGCCTACTATCGTGCTGGTTCATGGCGCCTTCGCCGAATCCTCCAGTTGGAATAAGGTCACAACTCAGTTGCTCGCGCATGGTTATCCGGTCGTGGCAGCGGCAAATCCCTTGCGGGGATTGAAAGCCGATTGCGCCTACATCGCCAGGGTCCTCCAAAGCATCCGCGGTCCCATTGTCGCCGTTGGTCATTCTTACGGTGGTTCGGTTATCACCGGTGCCGCGGTCGGAAATCCCAATGTCCAGGCGCTTGTTTACGTTGCCGGATTAGCTCCCGATTCTGGGGAAAGCGCCGTCGACATTTCCGAGCGCTTCACTGGCAGCACCTTGGGCCCGGCACTCGCACCACCGGTTGAGCTGCCTGATGGCGGCAAGGATCTCTACATCCAATCGGATAGGTTTCACGCGCAGTTTGCCGCCGACGTCCCAGAGATCGAAGCGAAGCTCATGGCCGCGGTCCAGCGACCTGTTACAGAGTTGGCACTCCATGAACCGTCGGGGCCGGCTGCATGGAAGACAGTTCCGTCCTGGTTCATTTTCGGTTCGCTGGACAAGAATATCACGGAAGCCGCGCACACCTTTATGGGCCAACGCGCGAAAGCGAGAGCAGTCGTCATCGTTCAGGGTGCTTCCCATGCCTTGATGGTTTCTCATGCCGATCAGGTCGAGCGATTGATCGAGCGCGCGGCGCAGACTCGCGGCGAAGAGCCCTTCGAGAGGGAAACTTCGCCCGTGGCCCCAAAGGCAACGGCAAAATCTCAGTCAGAAGGAGCGAACTTTGAACCGGCCCCAGTGGTTCCGATCGCCTCGCAGCCTCCGGCCCGCCTGATCGTCGATTCGCCTCTCCCTGAACAGTTGGCGAAAGGTTATGTCGTTGTGCGCTACCGCGTGGAGAATCTGCGGATCTTGCCGGTCTACGGGGCATCCGCTCTGGAGGTATCGCCCCGCATCGGCCACTTACACGTCACGGTTGATGATTTGCCCTGGCATTGGCTTGATGCCAGCGGGCAACCGATCAGCATTAACGGACTGCCTCCGGGGCCGCACCGGCTTCAAATCGAGCTTGAGAGTCCGATCCACAAGCTCGTTGAAAGCGCAACCGTCCAGTTTGAAATCCCTCTGCGGCCCAAGGCGGCGCAGTAAAACCTTCCGGATTCCACCTCGTATTCATCACCAAAAGGAACCGCATGAGAACGTCAAATGCCAAAACCAAGTCACGCGTCAAAATGTATCAAACAGAGAATGACATGCCTCAACCCCGCCGTTCTGAACTAAACGGCCTCATGAACCAGCGGCTCGCTGATGCAGTGGATCTTCAGTTGCAAATGAAGCAAGCCCACTGGAACGTAAAAGGTCCGCACTTCATAAGCCTTCACGAGCTCTTCGACCAGATTGCAGAGGCCGTGGAAGCCTATGTGGACTTGATTGCTGAACGAATTGTGCAGTTGGGCGGCGTCGCTGAAGGAACGGTCCAAGTGTCCGCCGCGCGCTCCCGCCTTGAAGAGTACCCGCTTGTCATCGGCGACGGGCCATCGCATATCGAAGCCGTTTCCAAAGCGCTGTCCGCCTTCGGAAATGAAGCGCGCAACACCATCAATCAAGCTGGCGAGTTGGAAGATGCAGATACGGCTGACATCTTTACGGAGATCTCACGCGGCATTGACAAATGGTTGTGGTTCGTCGAAGCCCATTCTCAGACAGCCAGCTGATTTCTGCCGATGGACATTCCCCAATCCTCAGGCCCCGTTTCAACCAGCGGCGCGGAACCGATGGCCCTTTTCAATGGTGGTTCATCACTTTTGGGGGACGCCCGGTTGGTTTCATCGTTTCATCCGCAACGCCGGCGTTGGCGAGGGCCGAATTGAAAGTGTGGCGCACGCAGTGAAAAGTCCGCCTGCAGAAGTTTCGGGCGCACTTTTCCTGGGGCCGTCATGAGGTGTTTACGATTCGCTTAAAACCCTCCCTCAGACTGTGCCTCCCACCTGTCCCATTGGTGGCAAGACTCGGGCAAAGAAAGCCGGTTGTTCCAAATTCCGAGAGGTAGTGAATGTGCTCCAGCAGATGGAAATGCATCGGAACGACGACCTTCATCGCGGTCTTCGCCTGTTCGTAAAAAGATGATGCCTCGTTCGACATTCACGCTGTCTCACCTCATGTGAACGCACTCCCCAAGCCGCGCCCCCAGAAAATACCCAAGCATGATCAAGATCTGCCATTCTGCCGTAGGCGCGACGTTAATCAGCTTTTCGACCTCCTCGTGGGTAAAAATCTCCCTCTCAGAAGAGACATTCTTCGGCGGTTGAATTGCCGCGACCGGATTCTTCCAAATCACCCCGTAATTCTCCGCTCGTGGGAACGGGGTGTTCAGCGTCTTCAGATCACCAATTACGGTTTCGGTGCTCACTTCGCGGCAAGGCGCTGATTGACGATTGACGAAAGTTTCGATGTCGCTGGGCGTGATGGAAGTAACCGGCTGTGAGGCATTTTTGCCCAAGCTGCCGACGAAAAGCTCGAAGGAATTCCTGTAACGCTCCAGCGTTCCTTTGCCCTCCCTTTCCAGGGAAAAGCCAAAGCTCGCTTTCAACTTATCCAGCTCTCGAAGTGAAATGGGCGCCTTGGCCACCCCTGCTTCACCATAGGAATACCTGGTATATGCTCAGCGACTCTCTTCACTGAGTGAAGACTCAATTTACAGCGCAGGTTTTAATCAGATCGCCCAAGCAGTTGGCAGTCCCCTCAGATTTGTGCCATACCTCCATCCACAAAAAGTTCAATTCCGTTAACAAAACTACTGTCATCGGAGGCGAGGAAGACGACCGCCTTCGCGATCTCGTCAGGGGTTCCAACGCGGCCTAGCGGGATGGTGGCGAGCTGCATATCCACGAAGCCCTGCACCTGTTCCTTGGTGAGCCCAAGATGATTATAACCGGGAGTTGGCACCACCCCCGGGCTGATGGCGTTGACACGGATTTTGCGTTCCTTGAGATCAAGCGACCAGCAGCGCGCGAAAGACCGTACGGCCGCTTTGGTTGCGCTGTAGACACTGAAAGCGGGCGTGCCTTTAATGGAGGTGATTGACGCGTTGAGGATGATCGAGGAATCGCACGGCATCAGTGGCAGGGCCTTTTGAACGCTGAACAGCAGACCGCGCACATTCGTATTAAAAGTCCCATCGAAATGCTCTTCGGTGATCTGGCCAAGAGGCGCAAGGCTACCGCCCCCGGCGTTGGCGAACAAGACGTCCAGCCGCCCCTTCTGTTGCTGGATCAGTGCAAACAGGTCGTCGAGCTCGGCGAGATTGGACACATCGCTGCGAACGGCGATGGCATCGCCGCCAAGCTCCTTCGCCGCCATGTCCAATTCTGTTTGGCGCCGGCCCGTTATGAAGACGTAGGCGCCTTCGGCGATAAACCTTTTGGCGGTGGCCAGCCCGATACCGCTGCTACCGCCGGTAACCAAGGCAATTTTGTTGGACAGTTTCTGGGTCATAGTTTTTTGATTGTCTAAACTTTTTGCGATGATTCACACACCCGCGTAGACGAGCGAGGCAAACGTTCCACCGTCAATCACAAATCCGCCCCACTTCGCATCATAGTTCGCGGTGGGTTTCGCACCGATGACCTCCGCCAGCGAGCGACCTCGCTTCTTCAAACCGGACACCTTCTCGCGGATCGCTAGGAGCATGTCCCGGAATTCAATCAATTCCGTCTTATTGCCGACGGGACCATGACCCGGAATGACAATGGTTTCCTTGGTTACGCGCGCTACATTGGCTTCGGCGGCGCGAATCAAGCCATCAATGCTGCCGCCAGTTGAGTAATCGATGAACGGGTAATAGCCATTCCAGAAGGTGTCCGCCACATGGAGAATATCGGCGTCCGTAAACTCAACTGAGATATCGGAGTCCGTATGCGCCGACGGATAATATCTCAAGGCCAGCGCGGTGCCATTAAGATCCAGCTTATGGTCGTTGGTGAATGTTTTTGTAGGCAGTGCGCCGGCAGGGGACGCCGGAAATTTAAAATTCCAAACTTCAACACGAGTGTCAACCGTTAGGTGCTTGCGCGTGTTTTCATGGGCGATAATCTCAGCCCCTGCCGAATGGAGCCATTCGTTGCCGTCAGTATGATCGAAATGCCAGTGCGTATTGACAAGGTGTTTGACCGGCTCCGGGCCGAGGCTAGCGAGGGCTTCCGTGATTCCCTTTCGCGTAGCCGTGATGCCCGCGTCAACGAGTATTTTGCCGTCCGGCCCTGTGAGGACGGCCATGTTTCCGCCAGAGCCCTCGAGGACACTGACGTTGCTGCGAAGCTTCGTAATGGAAATCTTCGCGGTTGCCGCAGCCTCCCGGATGCTAATCACGGGATTCACATCTGCGGCAAAAAGCCAGCGTCGGCTGAGACAGGCTGCCGCCGTAGCCACACCCGTCGTTTCCAGGAAGCGGCGGCGTGGAATACCGGATGCTTTTTTTATTTGGATTGGCGTGCTCATTTTGCTTTTTCGATGGGTTGAAATACGGGTTTGAAATGTCGACAGTTTAAATGCCGAGTTCAGTCGGGCCGGGATGATCGAGAGGGCGAGATTTCGAGCGGTCCCAGTGAAATTTTCGTTCGCTTTCCTGTATTGGCAGGTCGTTGATGCACGCAAAGCGATAATCCATCAGCCCATTTTCGTCGAAGGCCCAGTTTTCATTGCCATAGCCGTGAGGCCAATCGCTTGAATCATCGCGAAACTCGTGGGCGAACCGGACCACGATCCGGCTCCCGTCCCAAGCCCACAATTCTTTGATGAGGCGATTGTCTACCTCCCGCTTCCATTTGCGGGTGAGGAACTCGATCACGGCAGGCCGCCCCTTGATAGAATCCGCGCGATTGCGCCACCAACTGTCCACTCTGTAAGCTAGGGCCAATGCCGTTAAGAAATTAGCTGTATAAGACTTCTGTAAGTGACTGGTAGGCA
>CAZMKE010000072.1:0-9762 GCA_964566945.1 uncultured Verrucomicrobiota bacterium
CAGTATTTTCAAACCGGCGCTTTTCCACCATTTTCACGCCGCCGCTAACAGCGTCCAGCATTCTGCCTTCAATTTTCATAGCAGGCCCTGTTTGCGGTCGTCTCTAACGAAGTTGAATCTATTTCGATGCCATCTGTTCTGCAGAAGGCCAGGTGGGATTCACAAGGTGCAGAGCAGCCACGGGGCGGCCTTTTGTTTGCCCAACACCTTACTTTGCGTTGCTCGGAACACCATAATCGTAGGCCCGGAGCTGATGCTTTGCTCCGGCAAGATTTGTCCGAATGACCGGATTGATTTCGCAGGCGATAATGTGAATTACGGAGCCTTCGGACAGCTTGGAGCTGTAGGGGTAGTTTGTGATAAACACAGTTCCCGGCTCGTAAATCTCATTAAGTTCTCGTCCGTATCGAAATGCTCTGCAATAAAGCCCATTTTGGCTTACGGTTCCAACAGAAAGGTGAAGTGGCTTCCAGCGCGGCATCGGGCTTCGGTCGAAACTATCCGGAAATTCCCTGTTCGCCTCACGTCGGGCGAATGCGAACAGCGGGAAAAGGGTCACGTTGGTTGTTCCCAACTTCCGAGCGGGGTCAACCAGCATTTCAGGCTTCCACGCGTAAAATCCTTGGTTTCGCTCCTCCTCCGCAAGACTCATGGTCAATGATAGCGCCAGAACCCCGAGCAAAGTTTTCATCTTCTCCCCTTATTTACCACGTTGTGCATTTCACAAATCAATCGCGAGAACCCGTGCCACCGGGCTCGACGGTTACAGGCCATGTCCCATGCCGATGAAGCGCTGACTCGCAGAGCTTACCCGTGGACGCCGGGAAGATTGCGTCTTTCTGGCTAAATTCGGAAGCGGAAAATCGGCCGCGCCTGAACCAAACCCGTGGCATCGGCGTTCCGTCGAGTCTGGCAATCAGCGCCTGAAGCCATCGAGGCTCGCGTGGGTCTCGATTCCAAGCTTTCATGAAGAAAGGCCGGCAGAACTCGAAATGGGCTCTACCGGCCCGATTGGATGCTCCTCCTTGAAATCGGGGGAAATGGGGCGCACGCTGTAAGCCAGCCAAACCCCAAGGTCTCGGCGAAGCGCCGCGAGATCCGCCGTCTCGACCGGCCCGAGCGCTTTGAGGAGTTCGCGCAAGAGTGTTTCCTTTTCTGTCCGCGCCGGGGCCGGGGGCCGAGCATCCTCGACGCTCGGCGAGCTGGCGGTGGGCACACAGGGGGGCGGGTCGGGGAGAATTCCATCAACGAGCCCAGCGGCCAGCGCTTCCTCGGCAGTGAAATACTTGTCCCCTCCGCGAAACCACCCGGCAATCTCGTCTAGCGGGAGTTTGCATCGCTCGGCCAGAATCGCTTGATACTGGGCATCAAAAGCCGCCAATCGGTCAGCCTCCGCCGCCAAGTGTTCACGGTCGCCGAAGACGGCAAGTGAACACTTGTGCACCATCACCCGGCCAGTTTGCAGAATGCGAATACGATCAGCCGCGCACGCGAAAATCAAAGCGGCAGAAAACCCGCGAAAGATCGTTGCTTCAATTGGCGCGCCCAAGCTCCGAAGGGCTTGATAGGCGGTGAACGCGGTGCCGCTACAGCCCCCGCCGCTGTTTACGAACAATTCAATGCGTGTCGGCGCGCCAAGCTCGGCAAGGAACCGCTCTACCGACGCGCCGACTCCGATTTCATTCCGAATCAAAACGCCGGCCGCTCCGCCGCCCCGGTGCTCGATGCTAAACCAGCTCATTGCAAAAAGCTCCTCAGCAGGGCGGTTGACGCCGCCGAGGGCGTAAGGCCCGACAAGACGCGCTCAAGCTCGGGCCGTTTTGCAATGACGGCGTGAAGCGTGCCAGCGTGAATAAGCCTCGGCCATTCACTCTTCGGGGCGTCGAGCATCCTGCCGATGTAATGCCTGGCCAGTGCGCCGCGCAGGCTTCGGTGATAAAATGCGCTCACTCCGCCGGCTCGCTTTCCCGCAGTGCGGACAGAAGCTCCGCCGTGCTGAGTGCTTCAAGCCGGTTGCTTGCGCCTTCATACCGGAGCCGGTCCCGCTCGGCTTCAAGTCGCGCAATTTTCTCTTCGGTCGTCTCGTTGTCTCCGCTCATAAAAAATCAGAGGTTCAGGCCAAAACCGGCAAGAAATCCGCGAGGCGGAACACTCTCGATCCCCGGACGGACCGTGCGGTCAAAATTACGATCTAGCTCGCGAATCATCCGCAAGAGTCTCGATGCCTCAAACGCGATTCCAAATCTTTCAGCGGTGGCCCGTTCTTGTTCGTCCATGATTTTGGAACTTTTGGAAATCGCCGCCCCGGCTTCGGTGAGCATTTGCTGAAAGAACGGCTGGCAGTCGGCGAAAACCTCTCGCATTTTTGCCTTCAAGGCTCGGCGAATTTCAAAAACCTCGACTTCGATTTCCTCCTTGCTGCGCGGCTTTCGGCAATTCGCCGAAGAGGCGGACGCCATATCCGCGTCGAGCTGCCTCGCGAACTCTTGCTGCTCGGCAAGCCAAAGCCGCCTTGGGGCGTCGTTGCCACACTTTGCGAGTTCGTCGTGAATGCTCTGCCATCGATCTTGAAGGGAGTGGAGCGCCTTTCGTCGGTTCGAATCTTTGAGCAAATCTCCGCCCCCGAGTTTGATCGCCTCGGCCCGCCCTTTAGCCGACAAAAAGCCGGGGTGCTCCGTGTGCGCGTGCGGCGCGTGATTCGCCCGCAGCCCGAGCATTCGCTTTGCCCCTTCACTCATCGGGCCGCGTGCGGCGCTTTCCTCGGCTAAAAGCCGAGATCCAGCCACGCTCGACAAGGGCCGGGAGGCGGGCGGATGGCCGGCGGGCTGGGTTGTGGGGGTTCCGGAAACGGCGTTTAAGACTCGATTTAGAATGTTCATAAGTTAGCTCTTCAATAGAGGCGTGCGGCTGTCCCACTTTTTTAAGACGGCCGCTGCTTTTCGGGCCAGGGTCGATTTGGGAATTCCGTCCAGCTCGGCAGCGTCGCGAAGGCTTTCGTCCGATTTAAGGAGTGCTCGCCGAATAGCCGCGCCCTCTTTGCCGAGTTTCCACAATAGTTCGCGGAGCGCGTCCGCCGCCCTGCCTGCGACCTTGACAGCTACAACGTCCTCGACCAGGTCAAGCGCGGCGTCTAGCGAAGCAAACGGAAGCCCTAAGTTTAGAAACTCGTTTTCGAGTCGATCCTTCATTCGCTCGTCCAGGCTTGGGAGGGCGTCGGCCATGCTGGCTACTTGTCGCGACTCGTCGGCGCTCAGTTCCTCCAACGAGATATTTTCGGGTCTTTGCCAGGCGTGTAGCGTTTTACTCATGGTTGCTCTCCTGAGCTTTTCGCCATTTCGCAGCTTCGTTTAATCTCACTCTGAATGCTCCTCATCGCGTCCCGGGACCAATCCTCCAGCGCCTTGCCCGCAAGTTCCGGGTCCACCGGGTTGCAGCGGTGTTTCATTTCGGGAGCCAGCGCAACGAGCTTCTGCCGAATCGGAAGAAACCAGCCGGTAATGATCGCCATTGCCGCGTCGTGGTCCATCAACTCATTTTCGCGCTCCTTCCGCTTGAGCGCCAAGAGCCGCCCGCGCTCGTCAACCTCTCGCGTTCGGGCCGCTCGGTAGTCGCCAACGAAGCTCGCTAAAATCTGCTTCGTGGAGTAGTGGCCGTTGGCGTCCGGCTTGGCCCCCTGATCTGCGAGCCGCCGCTTCAATGTTTCGCGGCTGCATCCGAACTCGATTCCCGCCTTTTGAATTGTCCAGGTCATCATAATTTTTGGTTTAGTGGTGTCGAAATTGAGAATTGAAGGTCATGTGCAAAGCCCGCGCCTTTTCGGCCCCTAGTTCATTCATGCTGTTCTAGGAGTCTCCTAAATAATTTAGTGACAACATGTTATATAACGAGAGCGTTTATTCGCTCGCATTTGACTTGTGAAGCCTTCTCTTCGCAGATGCAGCACATACACGCCGGGCGGGTTTCCGGCTCTTTGTGGGGCAGGCTGGAAGGCAAGGCGGCGCGATTAGACTCTTCGTGTCCACCGAATGCGTGGAAGCACTGAAGCAGCCAGCGCAATACCGCCGCGCTTGATTCGTAGATCGTCACGGCGTTACCTCGCATTCGGCCCAGAGCACATCGGCAAAGCGGTCCACGCTGGCGTCAGCCCAATTGATTGCCGGGGCGGGCATCGGCTGAACCTCGCGATACGCCGCCAACAATCGCCGCCGCCGTGCGCGCTCTCTTGGTCCGGCTTTGCTGGCCGTGCCCTCGCCGATTGGCCAGTAAAGGGAATGAATGTGGCAGACTCCGTAAAGCGTGCGGTCGATTCGAACGGGCTCGGCAACACAGCCTTCAGGGCAACGCTCAGCAATCATGCGCGAACTCCCTTCGCTCCAACTCCGCGTTGTAGGCTCGGCCAAAGTTCAGATGGGTACTGGCAATTGCGCTGCCCACTTTCCCTAGTTCGACCGCGCACCGTTCGTAGGCTAATGCCCAGCCCAAGAGGCGCTCCCGGCGCGCAAAATCGTCCTTGGTCCTTAACTGCATTCCCTGGGCGTCGGCCTTTATCGCTGAAGCCAGACGCCTAAGCCGCTCTTCGGTGGCGTCTACTTCACCGATGCAGTCGTCTACCGGGTCAACTAGATGAAATGGAATGTTCATGCGTTTTCGAGTTGCTGCGCTTTCTCCGCCGCCTTGGCCAGCTTGGCCGGCCTTAAAACTGGTTTCGCGTTCGATCCAAACCGGACGATTGCTGAAGACTGGACGATGCGCCGGATTATCTGCGGGCCGTCGTCTGGGCTCATCTTGGTTTTAAATTGAGCGGGCGACAGTGGGCCGGCGAAGATCGTAAGCTTTCGGTGCTTGTGGCGGTAATCGACAAGCCGGAAAAATTCATCTTCAACGCGTTCAGAGAATTTGAGCTTGTCGACCTCATCGAGCCAAAGCACCTCACAATCGCAAAGCCTCCCCATGTATTTTTCAATCGAACCGGGGGATGGTTCGCCCTTATCACGCGGCCGGGTTCTGGCTACTACCTCATTCCTAAATTCGCCCCCCTGGATAATCACCGGCAGTTCATCCGGTTCCATTTCCCGGACAATCGCCTTCATTAAAAGGAAGAGTGACCGCGTCTTCCCGATGCCGGTAGTCCCGTAGCAGAATAGCCATCGCGGTGCGGAATGGTTTTGACTACGCCACCAGCGAACGATTGCTCGGAGTGATGCCCGGTCCGGAAGTTTAGAGAGCGCCGTTGATCGGTAAAGGCTCGGGACTTCTCGATACCACCAGTTGTTTGCTTGCTTGCGGGCTTCCTTGATTGCCGAAATGCGTTCCGCAATCTCGCGCTGCTCGGCCGGGTAACAGGCGGAACAAGTGCCGTCGGTTTGAACGGAGTTTGAAAAGCAGGTTTTACAAGGTTGGAGATTCATATTCTTTAACGGAGTTTGGCCAGGTCTTCAGCTGACAGTCCGCAGTCCGCCAGTTCCAGTTCGCCGGCCGAAGCTGCGCCGTGCCCCGCCGCGTCAGCAAAGGCGGGAGCACGAAGCGCAGCGTCTACTGACCGAGAGCACTCAATGTCTCCCCCCTCATAACCAGAAAGAGGGTCTTTATTACCCTCTTTCTTAAGAGAGGGTTTACTTAAGCTCCTACTTTCAGGAGCGGTCTGTTCCTGTTTCCAGGAACGGTGCTTACTGTTCCTGCTTTTGGGAGCAGTTTTGGTTCCTGATTTCGGGAGCGGTGAGCCGTGTCCGTCCAGGATTGTGTAGATGTGCCTTGAGCCCTTCCGCCCCTTCCCAATCTGAATGGCGAGCCATCCGCCTTTAACCAATTCATCGACCCAACCTTTGATGGAATCGTTTGAGCAGTGCATCATCTGTTGAAGGAGCCTTTGGCCGGGAAAGCATGTCCTGTTTTTTGCGGCGTGACGTCGGATGCAGTGCCATGTTCTGAACGCTCCCGCCGAGATATTCGCAACCAATATTCGGTCGTAATACTCACCGGAGGTGAACCGGGCAATCGGATCTTCTTCGTGAATCTCCGGGAGATCGAGTTTGCTCATTCGTCCCGGCCTTTCGATTTCAAGAATTGAACAACGAGCGTGAGAATGGCGGGGGCATCGTCCGGGGAAACCGTGAAGCCATGCCGGAACACAGTTTCCAGATCGACCGGCTTGCCGTTTCGCTCGAAGAAAAGCGCGTGGGGTTCGGAGCGGTCCAGGTGCAAAAGAGGCGGCTCCATTTTACTTTCCCCCTCGGATGAATGCCTCCAACTCGGTCCGCGAGAAGAAAACGGCTTTTCCCCTCCGGTAGAAAGGGAGCCCTTGCTTATTGTAAGACCTCAGGGTGTTTGGACAGATGTCCACCGCTCGCTTGCTTTTGGACAGCCGCACAAGGTCGCTCCAGTAGCCCGTCTCGTTGTTTTGTGTGTTTCGCATACACAATAGGCGGGACGTTGAAGGGTTTTGATCGCGGGAGGCCAATTTTGAAGCTAAAAGCCCAGTTAATCAGGGCTTTCGGGTGCCAGGAAACGGCAGGAAAGCGGGCGGAAGGAGGATGGAAGGGGGACCTAAGGTCGGGTTGGACGCCGTTTCTTTGCAGGTTGGACGCAATTGCGAATCGCTTGCGATGCTTTCGGGTTCAAATCGAGCGCGGCGCAAAAGCTTGCTGCAATCTCGTGAAAGCTTTTCGCCAGGATTTTTGCGGAACCATCCCTTAGTTCCCTTCCGCGCAAAGTTTCAAGCGCCTCCGTGATCTTCTTGGCGTGGAACTCGATGTCCTGAATAGGAGCCTTCACGCTCGGGTTGCGGCGTTCCACTCCGTTTCGGTCAATGGTCGTCGGTGAGTTTACTCCATGTCGCCGTCGCCAATTTCGAATTGTCTTTGGAGTGACGCCAAACTGTTTGGCAAGCGTCTTGTTTGGCTCCTTCGGGTGCGACCGCATGTAATCTATGCACGCTTCGCGCTGTGGGTGTCGCCCTCCGAACCGGATATTCACGCTCCAACCTCCGGAAGTTTGTTGATGGCCTCCATGAGGGCGCTTTGCGGAATGTGCGTGTAAAGATCGTTCACCGCGTCTGAACTGTGTCCGGCAAGCTCCTTCGCCACTGCTGAGTTGCTGCCGGTGCTCTTCAAAAACGTGATGAAAGAGTGCCGCAGGCAGTGGAACGAAACTTCCGAAAGTTGCCGCTTGCCGCCGCGCCCGTCCTTCTGTTTCCCGTGCGACCTTTTTTCCGCCAGCCCGGCGGGAACAAGCAGGAGGTTCCGAAAGTCCCGGCTGAACAGGTTTGCGCCCTGTTCTTGATACTGCTCGGCCTGCGCCGGCCAGAGGTAGCGGCCGGGATTGTTCACCGGGATCGAATTAATGATCTTCTCCAGGAGCGCTCGAAGGGTCGGGCGGATCGGAACAATCACGGTTTTCCCGGTTTTGCCGGTGGTCACGCGCAGAACAGAATCAGCAAAATCAATCTCGCCGACGCGTAGTTGAACCAAATCGCCGAGACGGAGCGCAGTGTAGAAACCCGCAACGAGCATGTAGCGCCAGAAATCATCGGGGGCCTTGGAGTAAAGGAGGTTGAGTTCGGCGAGTGTGAAGGCTCGCCGGGCCTGTTTCTCTTTCTCTCCATCCTTGAACGACTTCACGGCCATGACCGGGTTCTCTTTTGAGATTCCCTGTTTGATCGACCAGCGGAAGAACGCCGAAAGAATCTTTTTCTCCAAGTTCGCGGTGCTGGCGGTGGTGGTGGCCCGGCGCTTTGTGAGGTAGCCCCGAACATCATCTGCTGTCACATCGCGCAGGAGCGGGGCCTCGGTGGTGGCGTTCACGTGCGCCTTGAACGCACCGAGGACGGTATCGTAACGGCTCGCGGTGGCTGCCGCCGTTGCGCCTTTGGCCTCGTTAATGAAATCGGTTGAGGCGCTCACCAGGGTAACGGCCGACTGTTTTTTTCCGGTGAGAACCTCGATGAACGCGTCATTCAGTTTCCCGTCGCTGGCTAACTGTTCGAGCATCTCGAAGTGCCGGAGCTTTTTCTCCGCCTCTGCCTTGTTGGTGGTTTTGGTGCTCTGGAGAAACTGCCGCCCATTCTTGCGGTAGCCGATCCAGTATTTCTCGGAGTCCAGTCTTTTGTAGAGCCAAGCCATACGTTTTCGGGATTGGAACCAAAACTGTAACCGTATGTAAAACGTATGTAAATCAAAATGATTCACTATCGTTCAAGATTCGTAAGTATCTGGAAATCAGCGTTAGTTGAACCTCCTTGAAGCCCTTGTTTGATCCGAGGGTTCGAATCCCTCTCTCTCCGCCACCTTCAAATCCGAGCAAGTAACCTTCCACCACCCCGGAACTCTCTGATTGGGTGCCAGGAATCGGGGCTGGTTTTACCTGCGTTTGATCTCTGCTGCGGAAAGGACTGGCCGGGGTGAAAACCCGGCCCGCGTTACGTAATCCGCCCACTCCACTCCATGTTCCTGGACTCCAGTGCCGTACCGGAGGCTAGCCACGATGTGGGCCAGTTCGTGGCACAACGTCTCGTGGAGCAAATGTTCGTTGTCTGACAGCAGGAGCACTCCGTTGAGGCGGATGGTCATGGTCGTCAAATCGCAGGTTCCCGCTTTTGCGCCAATCTCGTCAGAAAACTCAATCTGGACGTCGCGCATCAACCGGGACAAACCCCAGAGGAGCGACCAGCGCTTCGCTTCGGTAAACAAACGATCGAGTTTTTCCTGCGGGTGCATTGCGGGCATTCATCCGGCTCGGCCGACGGGATGCAAGAGGCGGATGAACGCTGCCGGAATCGCCCATCCGGAGCGGCGTCGGGCGAACCGGCGGTCGCTGGAAATGCCGGGGTGGTTCGTCAGGATCCAGGGCGTTTGGCCGGCGTCTTCCAGTCTTTATGCCAGTCGAAGCTCCAGAGGCGCTCCAACTTTACGAGTTCGACGTGGTTGTCGGCCATGGAGAGGTTCACCGCTCCGGGCAGTTGGCTCTTCGGGTTGAAGTTCTTGACCGCGGCGGAGAGCGGTGCGGAATGGCGCGGCACTGCGATGCGGGAAATCCCCCCGCCGGCGAACGAGTCGCCATCGAAAAGGCTCCGGGCCGGCGTATCGGTTTCGGTCGGCCAGGCATCAACCCAGATGGCGTCAGCAAAGAACGGGGTGGTGGATGGATTCAGCACGGCCGACTCGGAACGATACATGACCTTGGGGTCGCCGTAGGGCGAGTCGCTGTAGAGGTACCCATTCAAGGCGTAACCGCCTTGATAGTTGGTTTGGACGTTGCCGACCTGTCCGGCAACCAGCCAGGAGCGGATTACCGTGCCGGTGGCGCTCGGGTCCTTTTTGATTTGGGCGTCCGTCCGGTCTGGAGCCGCCGCGCACGTCCGGACCTGATTGACCGCCGAGTAGCGGTTCACGAGGAGCTTCATCCAGAGATCGGGCCAGTTGTCGTAATGGACCGGTTTGCCTTCGTCGCTGAAATACATCCAGTTCGCCAGGCCGATCTGTTTAAGGTTGTTCGCGCACTTGATCGCCTGGGCCTTGCTTTTGGCCTTGGAAAGGGCCGGCAGAAGCATGCCCGCGAGAATGGCGATGATCGCAATTACTACAAGAAGCTCGATCAGCGTAAAGCCGGGGGGACGAAAACGTGCTGGTTGGCGCATAGTGTGATGGGCTTGAACCTGAGCTTGGCGGAAATCCTGAAGCCGGTCAACGAGAACGTGGCAAAAGTACGCATGGCCGAATTGAATCAAATTAAATGTGACCCAAAAGAGAGGGAGGGGGGCTGGGGGAG
>CAZMKE010000073.1:0-7902 GCA_964566945.1 uncultured Verrucomicrobiota bacterium
CGTCAGTATTTTCAAACCGGCGCTTTTCCACCATTTTCACGCCGCCGCTAACATGAACGTCGTCAACGCCGAAAAGCGCGGGATATGTTTCACCTTCGTTAATAAAACCAGTGATTTCGATGCGCGACACGGGAGGGTCAAAAGTCCCGTTGAGGAGCTGCCACGAGCCGATTTGACCACGGTCGCCGGTGGTATTGCCCACACCAAAGCCGATGCGCGTGTCGCCGGGCTTTCCGGGCATAAAGAGCCGCAGGTTGAAACCCTGTATCGGCTCCCCGTTGGGGCTTCCGAGCAACACCGATCCGCCAATAGCCAGGAACTTGGCGCCTTCGTAAGCCTGGATCCAAGAAACCGTGGCGCTTTGAGTGGCAACAAACCCTGAATAGACGATCCCATTAATCACTCGGGCCTGGACAAACGGAGGCACCGCACCCACCGGGTAATCTTCAAACCCAAGCCGCAGCGTTCCTTGCGAGTGGGCGGTTAGGGTAAGCGAGAGAAGCGTGAGGGTTGCCACGAAGGCTCCGCGCGTCCCCGTCTTGCGCTCAGAGTAAGTCAGCTTAAATGGATTTCGCATTGAGCGGCTCGAGCGTGGCAAACTGGACATCAGATGCTAGTGCGGTCCTATTGAAATTGCAACGATCTGGGCAGCCAGTAAATCCGGCCTCCCGGTCGGCCAGAAGGGAGAGTGGGGCAAGCACCAACGCAGTTGAAGAGTCGCCTCGCATGGACGCTGCCGGGCTACTTGATTGGCATGTGGGCGTGGAGCCAGTCCGCCATGCGCGAGGCGGAAGGACTATCCAAGTTGCACAAGGCGATCACGCATTGGCCTGACTCGGGATAGACGCGGAGAATTCCGTTCATGCCCGGAGCGGAACCGCCGTGGCCGTAGGTGGGCGCCTCGTCCTGCCGTCCGATCTGGAATCCGAAGCCATAGGCGCCGGTTGTGAACTGCGGACGCGTGGCTTCGGCGAGGGTCGCGGCCTTTAGGAGTTTGTGGGACATCAGAGCGCGGGCAAATTTCATCAGGTCGGCGGCCGTCGTATAGCCGCCACCCGCTGATGTTCCCCGCCAGGGGAGTGTTGGTTCGTTGGAAAGAACTTCAAACCGATTCTGGATGTAGCCCTTGCTTCGGTGGGGCACCCTTATACTTTCCGGCTCGGACCCGGAGTGGGTCATCCCGGCGACTTTGTAGATGTTGTCGGCGACAAAGTCGTAGTACGACTGCCCGGAGACTTTCTCGATGAGCACGCCGAGCAGGAGGAATCCGTAATTGGAGTATTCCCAGTCGGCGCCGGGCTCGAATCGGAGGCCGCGCGCACCGTAGAGTTTCACGTAGTCGTGAAGCGTCTGCAATTCGAGCCGGTGCGCCTCAAACTCCGGACCGAAAATGTCACCGGTGCCGCCCGTGTGCGACAGCAGGTGCCGGAGTTTGACCTTGGACGCCACGTCAGCGTTGGGATAATCGGGCAGGATCTGGCCCACGGTATTGTCCAGCGAGAGTTTACCCTGTTCGACCAGCTGAAGCGTCGCCACCGCGGTGAACATTTTATTCATTGAACCGATGCGGAACCGCGTTTGAAGCGTGTTGTCGATCCCTGCTTCGCGATCCGCCTTGCCTCGGGCGCCGGAGGTGATCACTTTGCCGTTTCGGGCCCACAAATAGACGCCTGAGAACTTCCCGCTGGAGGCAGCTTTATCGATCTCCGCCGTCCATGCCGCAGTGGCCGCTTGTTGGGTGAGTCGCTGGGGGCCGGGAGCGCCGACCGGCGGAGGAATTACTTCGAGACTGATCTGGTTGATCACCGCCGGATCGCCATCGCTCACGGTCACGGACATCCGATTATAGGTCCGGTTGCCTTCCCGTTCCTGCACCACGGCCTGAACGTGGAGCGGTTGCGAGGCTTCAATCGAATAAAGATCGAGTCCGCCGGTATTCCACCGGAGTTCAATCATCCGATCGAGAGCCGCTGGTTGGTTCGGCCGATGCGCCTTGACGAAGGACTCCAGCTTGTCCATGTGGCCGGAATTCAGGGCTTCGAGATATCCGGCCAAGACCTTGCCGGCTGGAGTGGCTGGCAAATCAGGAAGCGCTACCGCCCGGGAGAGGTCCAGGGAAAGAGCGGCCATAAAGAGGGAGAAAATGCAGCACAGAAACCGGTAGTCGCGGAGCCAGCCGCTGTGATTCCATCGAACGGAAGCTGAGCTATTCATGAGATCCGGTTTCTTTTGGCCGGGAAGGGGTGCGCTTTCATTTCACGGCCAGGAACTGCCGGGCTAGGGCCGGGCCTTTCCCTTCGTCCTCGTGTTTGAAGAAGATGAAGGCGTCGGTCCAGCCGGTTTGCTGAACGCGGTCGCGCCAGGCTTTGAGTTCGGCGGGGCCGTAGTCCGGGCGGCGCAAGCGCAAGTATCCCCAGTCCGCCGTTGATTCGAATGGAACTTCGACTCCGTCTTCAGCTTCGGCGATGCAGAGAGCGGCCCGGTGTTTCCGAAGCAGATCGAAGAGCTCGGAGTCGAACCAGGAGGCGTGGCGGAACTCAAGGGCCACGCGGCGGTCCGGGGGGAAGAGGGCCAGGAAGGTCTGGAGGCGAGGAATGTCCTTCTTAAGGTTGGGAGGCAGTTGGAAAAGGAGCGGACCGAGCTGGCTGCCGAGGACGCTCACCACCTTGAGCAGATAAGCGACCGAATCATCGGCTTCTTTGAGACGCTGGAAATGGGTGATCCGCTGGGATCCTTTGATTATAAATTTGAAACCGGCCGGGACTTCCTTGGCCCAGGATTCCAGCACCGCTTCGCTCGGCATGCGATAAAACGTGTTGTTGATCTCCACGGCGTTAAAGCGTTCGCCGTAGTATTTAAGCATCTGCTTTTCCGGCAGGTCGTCCGGATAGAACGTTCCTTTCCACTCCTTGTACGAATAGCCGCTGGTCCCAACGTAGAAGTTCATCGTTGGATAAAATGGGGCGAAACCGGCGAGATTGTCGATGGCTTTTGCTCGAGTCGCGTGGCCGCAGCGCGAGGCGCGGCGGTCACGGCCCAAGGAACGGCCGGCTTGCGCTCCCACCTCTCACTCGAAAAAAGTGCGCTCCGCCCTGGCGAAGCTGTGGAGCGGAGAACGGGACTAGGCCCCCCGGGGAACTGTTGGTGCGGATGGGCATCCACTGGGCCAGATTGGTCGATTCGTCGAGGATGTAACGGGCCCCAGGCTGGCCTGCAAACGTCATTTCAAGATCTCCGTTTTGCAGGGCATTCGACGCAAATTGCAGCAGGCCCGAGCTCCCGGCTGCGGCAGCCGGGCGGTCAAGAAACAAGGCGCTGAATACCACGTTCCCGGAACTTTCTGTGGAAAGCCGGATGTGGACGCTCCCGCGGACCGAGCAGACAGTGTATTTACCGAGCTGAAAATCGGTCACTTCCTGACGGTCGAGCACAAGGTTGCGGTCGGCGTCGTAAATGGAAATCAATTCGGCCCGGCCGCCGCCGTCCCAATCCAGAAGGTAGAGGGCCAACTGATGGCTGAGGCCATCGGCGAAGGAAATGTCGAAAGCGACCTCCTGCCTTCCGGTCCAGCCGGCCGCCACCCGGGAAGTGCTGCGCGAGTACTGGAGGGCGCGAGGATCATCGGTTTGATCACGCCACCGAAACGGACGGCCGGCGATGCTGGCGGCGAGCGCGGCAGGCGGCAGATTGGTCTGATCCAGCATGATCATGAAGCCCTCCGAACCGTAAACGCCCTTCCAGTTGCCTTGCGTCGTCGAATCGATCGGGAGGAACGCAGCCTGCGCGCGCGGCATCGTGACCGCAAAGGGAACGGCGGAGGAGAGGACGGCCCCGCCCGCTTGATCGACCACCCGAGCCTGCAGGGAATGTTGTCCGACGGAAAAGCCGGCCAGGGAGTACGAGCCATCACGGCTCTGCCCAACTCCCAGGCCATCCACGATGAAATCCACATGATCGACCGCACTGGACCCCGGGGTAATCTGGCAGGCGGCGGTGAACGCAGCAGGCGCTTCATACGCGCCTCCCGCAGTGGGAAGAGCGATCGAGATTGTGGGCGGGACATAGCCGGCCGGAAGGGAAATGTCGATGGCCACGGTATCGGAAGCCCCATTCGCGTCCATGGAATCGTAGGCAAGCGCGGTGAGTTCGTAGTGGCCGGTGACCACATTGGTCCAAAGGAATTCGAAAGGGCTCGCCGTTGCCACGGCCAGGAGTTGGCCCCCATTGTAGAATTCCACGCGATCGATCAGGGCGTCAGGCACGCTGACCTCCGCATGGAGCAGGAGGCTGGCCGGAGCCGGCACGATGCTGGCGGCAGTTGGGCTGGTCAACTGAACCAGCGGGCGGGCTTTCGGCGGAGAGAGAAAAAGGCCGCTGACCGGCACATCGCGAACGATGATTTTCAAATGGCCGCTGACGTTCCAGACGAGGTACTGATCGGCGACGGAGGTTGACACGTCCCGGCTGTCGAGCACGCGATTGCTCAGGCCGTCGACGAGATGGACCCGCCCCGTGGGCTGGCTATCGGCGCGCATGAAGTAGAGCGCGAGTTCGTGGGGCTCCCCGCCGGACAGCGTCAATTCCACATCTCCGAAGAGCCCGTTCGCGCTCAGGAGATTGGTCCCCGCAAGGGCCTGGAGCCGGACGAGATCGTTGGTCACGGTGATTGGGTATTGGCCGCCGTAGGTTTTCATCGCGGCGTAGGCAGGCAGTTTGGAGCCCCCCTGGCAGATCCAGGCGCCATCGCGTCCGTAGAATCCCTTCCAATTTCCATGCGTCTGCTGATCCCGATCGAGGAACGAGACGATGGCGCTGCCGCCGAAAAAGAGGCCGTTGAGAATCGCGGGGTTCGGCCCATCCAGCTGAATTCTGACTTTGCCGCAGATGCTCCAGGTCCAGAACTCCCCTTGCGAAGAGAGGGCCACCAGCCGCTGATCCAGCACTTCTCCGGTGTCAGGATCGCTGATCGTGAGATTCTGGACCGCACCGCTGCTTCGCGGATCGGCGAAGTAGAGGGTGATCAGCCGCGGGGCGGGGCCGAAATCAAAGGCACATCGAAGCGGGCTGGCGGAAAAGAGGGAAGGCAGATTGTTCGTCCCGCCGGGCAGGTCGAGTTGGCCGGGGAAATCTTCAGAGAGGGGCTGGGAAGACAGGCCCTGAGCGTCGAATCCTTGCACGTAGCTGGGAATACTATTCGTGCCCGGGAGGATAAAGCCATCGACGCCGTAGCGGCCTTGCCAATGGCCGCCCGCTCCGCTGGCGGTTTTAAAAAACGTGACCCGAGGCTGAACGGAACCGTTGAAATGGTGCAGGAGATTCCGTGTCATTTGTTGTGCTTCGGGATTCGTGAGATCCAGGTGGGCCTCGGGTGATCCAAAGCTGTCGAGGCCCCAAGCCCACTGCATCGAGCCCGTCGCGAAAATGAGCGACCCGCTCTCAGCACGATGAAAGGCCATGTCGGAATAATTGCGATTGTAGACGCGATTCTTCGCGTCGAATATGTAGAAAGGCGAATGCGCGACCCGTTGCACCGGGAAGGGGACATCCGATGGGATGGCGTCTACTTCATAGCCAAGCAAACCGGGCAGAACAATGCCGGGTTTGAGATTGGAAAAAGCGGTCAGCCAGCCATCGCACTGATCCATGACGATATCGGAGTTCAAACTGTTGAAAACGTAGCGAAGGCCGAAAAGGTTGCTTTCCGGGTCGTTGACAGGAACGTCGCGCCAGCGAGTCGTGGTGAAGAAACTATTCGTGGTGCCAGCGATGGGATCGTTGAGGCTCTTGTAGCAGACGAGCACGCGATCGGAGGCACCGGTGGTCGGGCTGGGCTCGAAGCGGACCTGCCAGTAGGAGGTGTTCGACGAGAAAATGCCGATGTGGACGCCTTGATCCCGGGCCGCCTCAAGATGGGTGCGCATTCCCCAGCTCCAATACTCGTCGTGGCCGATGGAGAAAAAGGCCTTCCGCCGCGCCAGGTTTGCCCGGCCGGAATGGGTGTCCTCGCTGGCGCCATAGACCACGTCATAGCCCTCGCGTTCCAGCCAGCGCACCACGTTGTAATCCCAACCGCTGGAAAGGAAAGCCGGAGAGAGAAAGTCGCCGGCGCCGACCCCTTGGGGGGAAGGTGAGGGCGACTTTTGGGTCGTTCCGTACGGGCGATTGAACGAAACGCGAGGCGCCGCAGTGTTGTCGCTGCTCAAGCGATCATAAAAACATTTTCCCCCCCAAGCGTTGTAAGCTTGATACGTGGCCGTCGGAATCTGAACAAAAAAATCGGCAGGCCGATCGTCCTCCCGGACGATGAAAATGATGTAACTTTGAAACCCGTCCTCATCGCCGGTCAGCCGGGCCAGGTAAACTCCGCTCGGCCAACCATCTGGAAGGTCCGGCGACCCGGCAGTGATGAGCTGATAAGACTCTTGCCAGTTGCATTCGATCACGCCGTTCGCAGGGTCCGCAATCGGGCCGGGCTGTATCTCCCCGGGGCGCTTGATCGGACCGGCAATGCGCCGCGCCCCCTTGCCCTGGTACCAGCCCATGCGGAAGATCTCGATGCTGTAAGTCGAATTGGTGGTGTTGACGCACAAAGAAATCTCCTCGTTCCGATTGACGCTCGATCGAGTGGCATAGCCCTCAATTTCATGATGCAACGACGGCTGACGCAGGCGCCAGTCGGCCGTGCCGGGTTTCTCGTTCTCAAGGGCAACCGGCGTTTTCGCTTGAACCGGAGCGAGGGAAAAGAGAAGCAGCCAGCTGAAAAGCCAGCCGAAGCACTGGCGGACGGTGTGGAGCCGTCCAGCGGAGCCGGGGCGCATGTGAGTAAGAGGAGGCTAAAGGGTTGATTCCCCCGGTCAATGCGATTTGGGCCGCATTTTGGCGACTAATCGCGACAAGAGTTGCCCGGCGGCGGCGGCATGGAGGGCGGAACGGCGGCCAGCTGGAATCACCAGTAGAAACCGACATTGCCGCCGAAGAACTGCTTGGTCTTCTCGACCCCGGAAACGGCGTTCGTGTATTGATTCCAGTTCATCGTCCCCGCATGACAATCGAAGTAGGTTAGGGTCCCAACTCCTCCATGCCAGATCCCGAGATGGTCCTGCTTGTCTGGTGGAAGTTTTCCGTCAAACAAGTCGATCGAATTGTCAAAACCGGCGCCATCGTTGTTGAACGCTTCGAGAAGCAGATCGGTCTGGCTGGGCGGGGTGCGCAGGGCGCTGGCTTTGATGTCAAAACTGTTGGGGTGCGAGGCCTGAACGGCTTTGGATTGGCAGGACATTCCGGCCTGCCCGTTCTCGACATAACTCCAGATCGGGATTTTGCCGTCCGTCGGCCCCCAGAACTTGGTGCCGGCTTTGTAATTTCGGGCGGCGTAAGCCGGACAGCGATAAACGGGGACGGCGTTCAGGTAGTTCCAAAGAAGGCCGGTCTGAAAAAAACTCTGGTCGGCCATTTTTTCTCCGGATCGAATGACGCGGTCGGGCGGGTCGGCATACGAAGGGTCATGAAACTCGAATCCCCAGCCGGGGAAGGTGTCGGAGTTGTCGAGCGAGTAGAGTTGAAAGGCGAGCCCGATCTGACGGTTATTGTTGAGGCAACCGGCCGCCTGCCCTTTGCCCTTCGCCCGGGCGAGGGCCGGGAGAAGCATCCCGGCCAAGATGGCGATGATCGCGATGACGACAAGCAACTCAATGAGCGTAAAGCCGGCGGGGCGGCGATTGCTTGGGTTCATGACACCAGTGCTACTACGCTTGGCGAGTGGCGTAAAGAAGTTCTGTTGCTCTCGGCTCGCGCAATTCAAAAAGCCAGCAACGAATGGCGAATCTGGCGCGCCAGCGCGCTCGGGGTCGCGTTGACTCATGGGAAAACCTTACCGGGCGAATTGAGGGGATGGAGCAGGTT
>CAZMKE010000074.1:0-7346 GCA_964566945.1 uncultured Verrucomicrobiota bacterium
GAATCCCACTTTCAAACCGGCGGAATCACACCACTTTCATTCCGCCGCTGACATTTGGCAGAGGATACGGAGGAGCGGCTGTGGTGCCGCCTGAGCGATGGGCTTGTTTGTTATCATCGGGGCCGATTCAGGAAATATGCCAATGGCTCACTCGCGTGTGGGGGTGTCATCAGGACGATATTGGCGAGGTCCCAAGGGGGATTGTGGATGGGGACGGGTGAAGGAGTGAAGTTGCTTCAGGACGGAGTTTGCGTGGGGAGCTGGACTTCGGCGAACGGCCTGGCCGGGGATGCTGTGGGACCACTCCGAGAGGACGAGGAGGGAAGGCTTTGGTTCGGAATCGGAAGAGAGGGAGTCGAGCTTTGGCAACGCCTCGATCCGCGGACGGGGGAGTTGAAATTCCTGCAGGAAGTGCTTGGGGAAACAGATGTGGAGGCTGGAGGAATTTGCCCTGCGGGCCGCCAAAAACTATGGCTCACGACGGACCACGAATTGATATCATCCGAGGGGGGAGTCATTCGGAGATTTCCCGCAGCGAATCTGTGGCGACGAGATCTATTCCCTGGAGATATAACCCTTGGCGACAAAGGAGACCTTTGGTTCGCGCCACCATCCATGGAGAAGCTCGTGCGCTTCGCAAACGGACGATTTGACGTCTTTGGGGTTGAAGATGGGCTGGCGGACGCAGATATCCGCAAGTTGCTCTGGGATCGGGAAGGCAACTTGTGGGTGGGGTATGGCGCTGGGGGAATACAGCGTCTGCGCCAAAGAAGCATCCGGTCGGTGCTGACCAGGCAAGAACAAGGCCAGCGGCAACAAATTGATGCTGTGGCGCTGGGTCCCGACAGCGCGTTGTGGCTTGGCAGTTGGGACGGGCTCCTGCGGGTGCAGGACACTTCCGTAAAGCGGTTTACGAATGCTTTTTTGTACAGGCATAAGGATGCACGCCCGGTCCTGGCGGCTCGCAACGGGCGAGTTTGGCTGGGCACAAGGGAGTGCGGACTTTTCAACCTGGAAGGGGACCGGATTGTTCCGGTGCCGGCGGCGGATTTTGGGCGGACGAACTGGAGTGTGAGCGCCTTGTACGAAGATCGATCAGGCCGACTTTGGATCGGTTCGAACAGCGGCCTGCTGGAGAGAAGAGGGGAGACCTTCATTCGTTATACGAAGAATGACGGCTTGTTGGATGATGACATTACCGGCGTTCTCGATGGCCCGGATGGCGCATTGTGGGTGGGAACGCGGCACGGAGGAATTCAGCGCCTGAGAGGTGGAAGCTGGCGGACGTATACAACGAAAGAGAATCTGCTCAGCAATGAAGCGAGGCCATTAATGGTGGAAAATGATGGGGCGGTGTGGGTGGGAACGCCGGCTGGGCTGAACCGGATTGGTTCCGATGGCAAGATCGGGCAAGCAACGCAAACCGAAGGGCTTCCTCGCAATGAATTATTCTGCCTGATTGAAGATGGGGCGGGCTGGTGCTGGGCCAACTCCGTGCAGGGAGTCTTTCGAATGCGTCACGAGGATTTGGGAGCGGTTGCTGATGGGACAAGACGCCTGCTTTCTTGTGTGACGTACGGGGAGGCAGACGGCGCGACCAGCGCCGAGGGAAGCGGTGAGTATCAGCCGAATGTGTGCCGCGCTTCGGACGGGAAATTGTGGTTCTGCAGCACGCGCGGGGTGATCGTAGCCGACCCGGCGCAAACGATGCAACAGGAACCCGCCCCACCGGTGCTGATTGAAGAGGTTTATGCTGATGGAGAATTGATTTATCAAGACGGTCGGAGGGCTGGCAGCAATTTGAGCGGGAATGAGGATGCCATTCCGACCACGCAAGGAGAGGATAGACTGCATCCGAACGCGACCCCCGTACAGGAAAATGAAGGGCGGGAGCGTAGCCCAGTGCTGCGGCTTGGACCGCGACGGGCGCGGGATCTCAGGATTCGTTATACTGCGAATAGCTTTGTCGCGCCGGCGAAGGTGCAGTTTAAATATCTGCTTGAAGGACATGATTCTGATTGGCGAAACGCAGAAATGAACGAGCGGTGCGCGTATTACACCGATCTGCATCCGGGGAGTTACAGGTTTCGAGTGCAGGCGTGCAACAGTCGCGGCGTGTGGAATGAGGCGCGATATCCATTTGAGTTTTCGTTGACTCCATCTTTCACACAAACGCCTTTGTTCCCAGGATTGTGCGCCTTAGGGTTAATCGCGGCGAGCGGCATGTTTGGCGTCTGGCGCTTGCGCTGGCAGAGACGAGTGCTGTTAGCGGAGCAGAATGTCCTCCTCGAACAGGAGCGAGCGAGGATCGCGAGGGATTTGCATGATGATCTGGGCACAGCCTTAACCGGGCTGGCCCTGGAGGCAGACATGGCGCGACGGAGTCAGAACGGATGGGATGAGGCGCTGGCCCGGATATCGACCGGGAACCGGGCGCTGGCGAATCGAATGCGGGAGGTGGTGTGGGCAATAAATCCTCGGTGCGATTGGGTCGACCGAATCACGGATTTTTTTCAACAATATGCGGAGGAGTTAGCGCGGGCAGCAGGATTGAGATGCCGCTTCGAGGTGCCGATCGAGATGGAGAAGGTGTCGCTGGGAACTGAGGCACGGCATCAGCTCTTTTCCGCGTTCAAGGAAGCCTTACACAATGTGGTAAAGCACGCCCGAGCGAGCGAGGTGGAGATTGCGATTCAGGTGGATGATAAAGCGGTGCACCTGCGGGTCGCAGACAATGGAGTGGGCTTCAACGAAGCCGGGGCCGCACTCGGCAATGGATTGCGGAATATGCGCGATAGGCTTTCAGCAGTTGGAGGACACGTGAAGGTCGAGGCGAGACCCGGGAGTGGCACGATGGTGACCATGGAGTTGCCGCTGGAACGAGGCGGACATCGGATGATCCTGGAGTCGGCGCCGAGCCCCTTCCCCGGAAAAGGGGTGAGAGGATGAGCATTCGCGTGGCAGTCGTCGAGGATGAGCGGACGATGCGGGAGAACCTGGCTCGATTGCTCGACTCGGCTGCGGGGTTTTCGTGCGTGGGCGCGCTGCCCGATGCGGAGAGGGCGCTCGCAAAATTGCCCGCGAGCGCACCCGACGTGGTTTTAATGGATCTCCACCTGCCAGGGAGGTCGGGGGCGGACTGTGTGCGTGGCCTGAAACAGTTGCTGCCGGGAGCTCAATTTATCATGCTGACGATCGAAGAGGATAGCGAACTGGTGTTCGAGTCGATCGAGGCAGGCGCAAGCGGTTACCTGGTTAAGAATGTGGAACTAGAGAAGATTTTGGACGCGATCCGGGATGTGCACGACGGAGGTTCTCCCATCTCAAGCCACATCGCGCGGATGCTGGTGAGGCGGTTTCAAAGGCCGATGAAAGGGCCGGCCCCTCTCACCGCGCGAGAATCGGAGGTTATCGGTCTGCTGGCGCGCGGTTATCGTTCAAAAGAAGTGGCAGACGAATTGGGGATCAGCGTTCCAACGGTCAACACACATGTGCGAAACGTTTACGAGAAACTTCACGTGCGTTCGAGGGCAGAGGCGGTGGCCCGCTATATCGCCGGATAAACGAGGCATATGGGGGTGTGCCCTCCAAGCCCTGGAGAAGAGTCCGAGGTTCGGAGGCGGCAGCCCGGGGGAGTATTAACGGTGATTTGAGTTTTTCGAGAAAATTGAAACCCAAAGCCCTGACGGTGTCCCTTTCATCTGACATTTTTCATTTGGCATCCAGGAACGCCGCGTGAGTGCGGCGGCCGAGTAACCGGTTGAGCTGAGACGCGGAGGGTGCCGGCGAAGATCCGACGACGGCCCTTCGACTGCTCGATGGCGCACCGGAATGGCTGTGTGCCGGTGATCCGCCTCCACGGTTCGGACTGGCGGATGCACGGTGCCGGAGTATCTTGCGTCCAATAAGAAACTGGTAATGCCGTGGGGCGTTGTTAGACGCCAGCAGGGTCCACAGATGAAGACTTGGCTGCTACAAATCGCGCGATTTATATTCCCGATCGTGCTTTTTTTCTTCTGCCTTGCCGTTTTCGCGGCGCAGGATCTGGTTGAGTCGAGCGCGCCAGACTGGTCGCGGTTTGATCGGTTCCCGCGCTGGTTACAGGTTACTCTGCTTCTTTTGGCTCTTTTAGCCTACTTCCCAACCCTGCCGCCCCGGAGACGGCGAGAGACATCTCCTGAAAGCAAGGAGGCCACGTAGCGAAGGAGCGCGCGAAGGCGTTTGAAAGCGCGCTCGGCTGGAAATGGGATGATCCCTTTTTCAGAACAATTATCGTTGGGCCCGGTCCAACATCCGGATTTTCCGACGAATGACTTTTCTGCCGGTGGTTGGGCGGGAGATGGGGGTGCTGGCGCGGCGGAGCGGGTTTTACTGGGCGCGCGCCGGCACGGCCCTGGCGTCTCTGCTCGTGCTGGGGTGGTTGCTGGCGATCACCGCCCAAGCACCCACCCTGACGCTCGGACGCAGCATTTTTACGATTTTGTCGTGGGTCGGCCTGGTTTACGCCATGGCGGCCGGGGTGCATGCGACGGCCGATTGCATTAGTGAGGAGAAGCGGGAAGGCACGCTCGGCCTGTTGTTTCTCACGGATTTGACGCGCTACGACATCGTGCTGGGGAAGCTTTCCGCATCCTCCTTCGGAGCGGCCTATGCGCTTCTGGCGATCCTGCCGATGATTTCGCTCGGGCTGCTGGTGGGAGGCGTCAGTTTAAGGGAGGTGGCCGAGGTGGCGGCGATTCTCGCAAATACCTTGTTCTTTTCCCTCTCCCTGGGCGTTTTCATTTCCACTCTGAGCCGGAACGAGCGGCAAGCGGTGTTTGCCGCGGGAGTGGTTGTTTTCCTGCTCACCGCCGGGCCCTTCGCGGTCTTGGTGTCGGCGACCGGCCTTGGCTCGTTCGCGACTTTCCGGCAGAGTGTCGATGCCATCACTTGGCCCAGCCTGGCGTATCCGCTGCTCATGTTGCAATTGCGCACCACCCCGCCCTTGGGGTTCGGGACGGCCTGGCCGGAATCGATGCTCCTGCATCATCTCCTGGGGTGGACGTGCCTGATCCTGTCCTGCGTGATTCTGCCCCGGTTCGTTCATGAAACGCCGAGGCAAAGCAGGCGCACGCCGCAGCCCTCCGGGCCGAGGCCGGATCGCGCGCAAAGGCGCCGCCAATTGTTCCGACGGAAGCTGCTCGATGAGAACGCATTTCTCTGGCTGGCTTCCCGGGAGTCTTGGGGCGCCCGGAGCAAGACGCTCTACGCCTGGTTCCTGGTTCTATTCTTCCTCGGCCTGTTCGGCTGGGTGCGATGGTTCTTTCCCAGCCTGCTTTTTGATCTGCCGGTGAACCTGGCGCTTTTGGTCACGCTCCATGGCACGCTCAAGCTCTGGCTGGCCTCGGAGTCCTGCCACCGCCTGGTGCAGGACCGCCGGGCGGGCGCGCTGGAACTGCTGCTTTCGACTCCGCTGACGGTGCGAGAGATTGCCGCCGGACAGGGCCGGGCTCTGCGACGCATCTTCGGCTGGCCGGTGACCCTCCTAGTGCTGGGCGAACTCGCCGCCGCGCTTTGGGTCTCGCAATCGGGCTGGCAGCGTCCCAGCGGAACGGACCGGGGCCTCACGTATCTCGCCGCGAGCAGCACGCTGGTCCTTGATCTCTGGGCGTTGAGCTGGGTCGGCCAATGGCGAGCGTTGCGGGGGAAAAGCGTGGAACGAGCGCTGGCGGCCACACTCGCGAGCGTCCTGGCCGTCCCGTGGATCGCCTACCTCACCCTCCATGGCCTGGCGGCCCTCCTGGCGGCATTTCTGGGAACGCCGATGAGCTACCGCGCCCTCGTGCTCAGTTGGTGGGCCATTTCGGCGGGCTGGAGCCTGGTCCTCGGGTGGCCTGCGCGCACACGGTTCCTCGACGATTTTCGCGAATGCGCCGCGGGGCGGTTCGATTCGACGCCCGTGGGCGGGCCAAAGCGCAGGCCGACCACGAACGCCGGCGGCACAGCGAAGCCATTGTCCAATACCGCCCGGGGGAGGCTGGGCGGCCTTTGGAAGGAACATTCGACAGCCTGCGTCATCGGGTGCGGGATTCTGGCGTTCGTATTGGTCGGGGCAGGCCGAAAGCTGTATTGGCGATCTCAACTGCGAGCCGAGGCGCGCCGGGTCCGCAACGAGGGATTCCCGGCCGGCATCAGTGAGATGGCACCGTATCTCGCCGCTTCGAATTCCTCCAAGGGTGGCAAAGATGCGTATGCGCTGCTGGCCGTCACGGGCTGTCCCGACCCGAGTTACACGGTTGGGTCCCTTCATGGCTCACTAGCAAAATATCCCGAGATTTCGGCGGGCCTGCGCTCCATGGCGCCCCAACTCGCGGCGCTGCGCTCGCTCACGAATTACGAAAGCCTCAAGGTTTCACCGCGGAGCGGGATGCTCTTCGCCAACTACGGCTCCCTGGGCCGCGTCGATTACCAGATCGCGGCACTGGAGCAAGATGAGGAACGAGCCTACGCCGATATGGCAGGCTTGCTCCAACTGACGGGCCTGATCCGTCATTGCGGGCTGGACCAGGCCCAACCGTACGCGCTGGGCATTCTGGCCGATGTGATGCGAGTTCTTCAATCCGATCCGATCCTCGGGCGCGCCCATCTGGCCAGGCTGGCCCAAATGCTGGAGGAGATCGATTGTCCGACCGCGTTCCAACAAGCAATCGTTCTCAGCCGGGCGCCGTTGCTCGATCCGCAGTTCGGCGACCCACTGGAGGAGGCTCAGGGGAATCTCGCAGCGTCCCTGGCCTTTCAGTTGCTGAATGTGGTTGGGAGCCCCGAGCGAAATTGCACGGAGGCGGCGCGGCTTTTCAGGTCCGCCCTGGAGATCAGCGGTCACGGCTACCCAGAACGCCTTGATCTGTTTGCGGAGTTGAACCCCAGCGACTCGATCCCCACACCTTCAGCCTGGGGCGGACAGGCTAGAATCCAGATTGCCGCGGCGGTTCGGGCTGGCATCCTCGAAATGCTCGAACGGGACGCCGAGTTCAGCGCTCGCGTGGCGGTGCTCAAGACTGGGCTGGCAATGCGTCGCGCCAAGCTCGAAGGCCTCATCTTCACAAACGTGGGCTCGCTCCTGCCTCAATACCTGGCCGCTCTGCCGATGGACCCGTTCAGCGGTGAGCCGATCCGGGTGCTCCGGCATCAGGGCCATCGAGAAGTTTATAGCGTTGGGCGGAACCGGGTGGACGATAAAGACACGCGCCACCGGTTCAATCCCGAGGCGGATATCGTTTTTGTGGTTCCGTAGAAGGAGCAAGGCATAAAGGGTTATCGGTTATCGGTTATCGGTTATCGGTTATCGGTTATCGGTTATCGGTTAT
>CAZMKE010000075.1:0-6516 GCA_964566945.1 uncultured Verrucomicrobiota bacterium
GGTCGGAATCGGACCATCTCGGACAGCCGTCAGACACGATCCTACTCAGCCGTGGAGGAGGAGGATTGTCCCCCGGGGCCGCGAGGCCAAGCCACGGACCGCAGGCCATCCGTTTCTCACTCAATCCGAATCTCCGTCCGAGAAGGCGGGCATACATCAGGGTGCGTTGGCTGAGCCTCTCGTGGATTTGGCCCCGCGGACTCAGGCGAATTCCTCGAACAACGGCGCCTTTGGCCTCAAGGCCTCAGAGGCTAACTAAACAAATTCTCCGCGCAATTTTCCCGGCGGTTTCCGGCTGACGCAAAACTGAGCGCCAACTTCGCCTCAAAGCGGCGACCTTGGACACGTACGCCAGCGCTTTCGATCATTCGCTCATGGAAGAAGCCAAAAGCTTGATTGCCGGCCAGTGATCGGAAGCGGGATATTTTGAGAGCTTGCCCGGCGGAATCGTAGCCATTGACAGCGCCGTTCCGCCCTCGGACCAATCGTTCCGCTAGCGGAACACCGGCAAAGGGCCGGATTCATTTTCCGGAGCTTCCGATTTCACAAATCCGCGGAAAACGCAGTGTTCAGGCATAAAACCACTCTGGCATGGGCGGTGCTTAAGGCAATCAACACGGCAGATGCACGGCGGAACAATTTCCCGGAGAAACGGATGATCAAACATGAAAACCAAAAACCTGATCACGATTTCTCCGTCGAGCCCGGCGCCAACTCAAGCCCGGCGCCAACAATGCGGGGCAACCACCCGCCGCACGACTGCCGTCGGCAACAGCCATGAAATTTCCCGGTGGGAAACAGACTCGAGCGCGGAACGCGTGTGTCGCGCCCGAACCTGAAACCAACAACAAACTAAGCACTCATCAATAATAATAATAATATGAACACCAACAAGAACGGTTTCGCCTCCCTCCTGACGGCGACGACGGCAGCGCTCATGGCGCTGGTCATTTTCGCGGCGCCAATCTCCACGAAAGCGTCCGGTGGCAAGACAACGGATACCGGCGCCAGCAGCGGCGGCACCAAGTCCGGAGGCGGCAGTGGGGGTGGTTCCGGCGGCGGTTCCGGTGGTGGCGGCGGCGGCGGTGGTGGCACTACAGCCACGCCGATCAGTTCGGCGACGCTGACTTTCTCGGCGAGTTCGAGCGGCGCCTGCACCGGCAACTATCAAATCCTTCCTTATTACCCGACGTTGCTTGACTTGATGGTGAACGTCAGCGTCAGCGGCCTCAATGTTGCGGACGGCACGGTGCTCTACGTCAACGCCTTCGCCGTCGGCGGCAGCGGCATCTATCCCTACATGACCGCGCCGATGACCGTCGCGGGCGGCGCGTGCAGCAGCTCCCAGCACTACTTCATCTACCCAAACGTCGCAGTCGCGGGGGTGACCATCAGTGATGCGGCTGGAAACATCCTCTTCGCCGGGAACTAAGTTAAAGCCTCACTCGGCGGCGGGCGGCCCTGACGCCCGCCGCCACCACCAAGGTCCAAATTATGAATTCCATCGTTCGGAATATCTTCTCTAGTGCTTTCCTGATTGTTCTGACACTCGGCTTAACCAGCCTTTTAACTCATGCCTCCGGAGGCTCCGGCGGCGGTGGCGGAACGCAGGTGGACACCCTCAAGGTCAGCAAGTGCTATATCAACTCCGGCGGCGAGATGCTCATCAAAGCAGCAAGCTCCGATTCCAGCGCGCGTCTGTTCGCCTATCGACCCGACGGCAGCCTCATCGGCGAAGTTCAGAATGGCGGCGGCAGCCGTTACGGCGGCACGGTCATGCCCTACCAGCCCTACGACCCCGTTTATGTAACGATTAGGAGCACTTCGGGCGGCAGCATCACCGTGCCGACCACGCCATTCCAGCTCTGATTCACTCATCCAATCCAACCCAACCGCACCGCCCGCCTCATCGGCGGGCGGAAACATTTTGTCCTTTACTGAATTCGGACGGGATTTGCTCGCGGGCATCGAAGCCAAAGCCACGGACCGCAGGCCATCCTCTTCCCTGTTCAAGCCAATCTCCCTCCGACAAAGCGGGCATAGATCAGGGTGCGCTGGCTGAGCCGCTCATGGATCTGGCCCCCGCGGACTCCCGCAAATTCCTCGAACAACGGGCGAATCGACGCGGGGACAAGATCCTCGATCATTCGGCGCTTGCGCGCATCATCGGCTTCGAGGGCCGCGAGGACGCCAGCCGTAATGTCTTCCGCTTCCAAAATCTCCAGGCCGGGAGTGCGTGAGAGCATCAGGCGGAGTTCGGCCACCTCCGCCTTCCGCTGCGACCTTGCTGGCACTGTCCCAAGGCGATCCGGGCGCTCATACCATGCGGACGGTTGGCATCCGGCAATTCGGCAACAATGTTCCCGTCGACCTCCGCGAATTTTGGCGGCGTCTGATCTTCTCGCTCCTCGCCTCTTGTCCATCATCGCGCGCTCGGAACGCACGCATGTCGGGCCCGTCTTCGTCCGGGTCATTCGGCGGGTTTCATCTGTGTAGACCATCGTCTCCTTTAAAGCCGTTTTTTGACGGAAGCGCGCGAGATTAAGCCGTAAACCAGCGGAAAACCGAAAGCTGCTGAATTCCCTGTTCAAAGGGGTGCGATGGTGTTATACATGTGTACAACTGTTATTTGCTGTCCTCCATGATGATTGAATTAAAGGTGAAGAAAATCGGCAACTCACTGGGCCTCGTGCTGCCAAAAGAAGCCGCTTCAAAGCTCAACGTCGCTGAAGGCGACCGGCTCTTTCTCACTGACGGGGTGAACGGAAGCCTCCGCATCACGGCCGAAGATCCCACCTTCGCCAAGCAGATGAAAGCTGCTGAAAGCGTCATCAAACGCTACCGGAATACTCTTCGCGAACTCGCAAAGTGAACGGGCCCCTCTGGCTCTCGAAGGAATTCGTCTTTGTCCTTCATGAGCGTCTTATCGCTGAATTCGGCGGACTCCCTGGTCTTCGCGATGAAGGCCTCTTTGAGTCGGCGCTTGGAAAGCCAAAGAACCTGTTGTCTTACGGGAAGCCAAGCGTTTTTGACCTCGCGGCTTCCTACGCCTTTGGCCTCGTAAAAAACCATCCGTTCTTAGACGGCAACAAGCGCATCGGATTCGCCGCTGCTGCCGTCTTCCTCGAAACCAATGGCTTCGTTCTGACGGCCTCGGAAATTGATGCCACCGCCGCAACGCTTGCGCTCGCGTCCGGTGAGCTCACAGAAAGCGGCTTTTCCAAATGGCTCGCGGAATCGTCAGGTGACGAATCCCCTTCAAATGCTCCGGCGAAGCCGAAAAGGAAAGAAAGCTAAGTAAGAGTGATGTTGTCGGCCGAGAACCGAACCGATTGTGAGGAAGCACTGGGTGCCTGTCTTTTTTTCGTTCGTAACTTAACACCCGCGCGTCCCAGTCAACGTCTTCAGCTCGCAAGCACGCAACGTCCGTTTGAGCTCCGCCCGTTTCCCAAAGAATTGCGAAGTAGGCCCTCCTCCTCCTTGCGGACAGCGCTTGGGGCGAAGAGCCCATTCCTTCGGAATGCCTTCGCCTAAGGCGTCGGCCAGTCTTGCCATTCGGTCAGTTTTGATGCTTTGTAAGGGGGTGGGACATTTGCCGATGACTAGTCCTTGCGAAATGTCCCCATTTCGGGTATTCTGACACATGTTGGATGGCGAAGCTCACGAGCTTTTCAATCGACGGAATGGATTTATGGTTTTGGTCCCACGACCACGATCCTCCCCATTTTCATGCAAAGCGAAAAGGAGAGTGGGAAACCAAGGTGAAATTTCTTGAAAACGCGGACGGCATGTTTGAGGTCGTGCAGACAATAAAGAAAAAGGGAATCTCAAAAGCCGATTTAAAGCTCTTGCCGGAGATGGTGGAGGAACATCGTCCTGAGCTCTTGAAAGAATGGGAAGAGAAGGTGCATCAATCATGAAAACTTTGGCCAAGAACGATTTTCAAATTGTCACCTACGGAAGCGCATTTTCGAGGTGTCGGAACGAGCTTCGTGGCCTTCCGGTTTCGTCAAGGTGGAAGCCTTCATCCAGCTCAAGAGGGGAGTATTTGATTGTCTCCTCTGAAGAGTTGGATGAGGAGTTTGTCGAAAACTTCCGTGAGCACGCAAGCAACGCGACGCGACTTCTTGTCTTTCTGAGCGAAGGCGCTTCCACTGATACTGTTGTTGCTAAAATCGTTGATCTTCAAATTCGGACTTCTGAGCGATTCTGTGTGATCGAAGCAAAATTTGGCTGCGGAAAATCACATATTTCGAATCTCGCATTGTCTTTCCTAAGGCGTCTCGCATCTGCTCTGGAAGCCGGCGCTCCAGAGGAGCGTATTCTCGAAGCAAGAATTGAAGACGGAACACTTCGCGCGATCTCCCCGCAATTTGATCGCCTTGATATTTCTCTTGGGAAAATAGCCAAGGCTACGAACACAGATCCGAGCAAGCTCCACAACTTCGAAATCGACGACGATGGTTCCTTCATTTATTGGCCTTCAGCTGATGTGCATCTTGGCTGGCATCAGTTGCAGCAGCTTGTGAACCCCGAAGCCGCTCTCAAAACTTCACAGAAAAGCGAGGAATTCAACAAACGTTACGGTAAGGCTATCCAAAAGATTCGCGAGCAGGCGGGGCTTGCGTTGTCGGACATTAAAGGAATCAGCGACAAACAGCTTCGACGAATCGAGTCTGGCGAGAGCCGCGCCACTTCCAACGCAATTGATGTGCTGTCAAAAGCGCACGGGCTTTCGGCGTCCGAGTACATGGCCAAAGTCGCGGATACGCTCGGAACTTTTGAGGCTGGGCGAGCATCGTTCAAGCGAAACCGCTGCACGGAAACGCTTCCATCGAGGCCAAAGCCACGGACCGCCGGCCACCCCGTTCCCGCTCAATCCGATCTCCGGCCGACAAAGCGGGCATAGATCAGGGTGCGCTGGCTGAGCCTCTCATGGATCTGGCCCCCGCGGACTCCGGCAAATTCCTCGAACAACGGGCGAATCGACGCGGGGACAAAATCCTCGATCATTCGGCGCTTGCGCGCATCATCGGCTTCGAGGGCCGTCAGGACGCCAGCCGTAATGTCTTCCTCCTCCAAAATCTCCAGGCCGGGAGTACGCGAGAGTATCAGGCGCAGTTCGGCCATCTCCGCCGGGTCGCGCAGATCCGCAAAAAGGAAGCGCCCCCCGGGTCGGAGCACCCGGGCTGCCTCCCCGAAAAACCGGGGGATGTTGCCGTAGCAATGGCTGCTCTCGACGTTGATCACCGCGTCGAACGACGCGTCGGGCAGACCAAGATTTTCAGCATCCCCGAATTCAAACCGGAGTTGGGGGATGCCGGCATGGCGCGACTCACAGAATCGGATGGCCTGGCGCGAATAGTCCACGCCGAGCATCGAGAGGGGCTTTCGATACCGCGCGAGGTAGCTGGCCCCTCCCCCACGCCCGGACCCCACTTCCAGCACCTTCGCTCCGCCCAGGTCCGCCCGTTCGGTGACGCGCTCGTAAAGTTGGATGCACAGCCGGTCCTGTTCGTCTTCCGGTTCTAACGCCAGCACCCGGTTGCCGGACGGCGGTTGGAAACCGTAGTTCATGAACGTCCATTCCCCTTGGCCAATCCGCCGCGCCAGCTTGTTGTACCACCAGCGCCAAAGCACCCGCCGCAATCGCGGCGAGAGAGCGCAGAGGTAAACAAGAAATCGTGTCATTGAGAGAGAATGCCGGACCGCCCTGGAATCGCCAACTACCTTGGAGCCGCTAATCCAAGTGGCCAATTCGCCAATTGGCGCATCGCGCTTCGGCGCTTGGCTGACTTATCAGGGAATGGAGGGGACTTCGCGATCGGGAACGACGGCGCGCAGCCCTTTGAACTGCCGTGGCCCTCCATCGCTTTCCATTTCGTCCACCCGCGAGTTCCCTCGAGTTCCGGAAGCCCGCGTTCTGGCGGCGACCAACACGTGATCAGTGCGGGCTGTTGGAGAGCACCGGGAGGATGCCGCCGTGCAGTTCGAAAATCACTGGTACCACATTACCCGCACGATAATTCGCACAATAACACGTTATTTTGACACGATTGACACGTTATTTTGACACGATTGACACGTTATTTTGCCACAATAACACGTTAAAAATCACCCCGTTATTTCACAACCAATTGACCATGAATATTTTATAAAAACATTGAAACCCAGAAGAGAAATACTTGTTCGCGAACGGAAAGCTCGCCCTTCGCCCTTCGCCCTTCGCCCTTCGCCCTTCGCCCTTCGCCCTTCGCCCTTCGCACTCAGCCTTGAGCCTTGAGCCTTCGCCTTTTCCCCTCCGTTATCTCCTGTTCAATCTCTGGCTGCCACCCCAACCGGTAGCCGATAACCCCGAACCGATAACTTCCCTCCCCTCGCCTATCCGCGTCCATCCGCGTCATCCGCGGTCTTAATGCTCCTTCCGAGCGCGCCAACAGTCTTCCGCCCTTCCCCCTCCGCTGATACGGTTTCCAGAGTTATTCAACCGGGGGCGAGGAGAGCCCCGGGAATCTC
>CAZMKE010000076.1:0-6464 GCA_964566945.1 uncultured Verrucomicrobiota bacterium
GAATCCCACTTTCAAACCGGCGGAATCACACCACTTTCATTCCGCCGCTGACACGGTGAGAAACGGAACCCACAAATAGGGCCGAACGAGCCGTGCCTCGGTCGCAGACAAAGAAACACCAATGTCAGGAACGATGTTCCGCGCTGCGAGACGACGTCCTTCGAGCCGAACGTAGTTCCGGGCAATCATGTTTACGATTCGCACGCTGAGTTCGGGGTTATCGCTGAGGAACCGCAGTTGGAAAGTGTCGGTTCCATCACGTAAGAAGCCTACGTTGAATTTCCTGAACATCGTCGAGAGTTTCTGCCGAAAAATCACTGCGGGCGTTCCGTGCTCTTTAAGGTATTCGGAAACTGTCCTTTCCGCTTCACCTTCGATCCGGATGTCGGGAGGAAGGATGCATCCTTGGTACGGACCTGTGAGCAGAGTGAAATCCAGCTTTGGGACCGCCTTTCCCAGAGAAACCAGCGCAATGGCCTCGTATGAAGGATTAGCATAGAGCCGAATGCCCCAGCCTATAGACAGCAGGATGAGAAGCACCAAAGCGCATTGGAGGAGTCGTTTCCTCACGTGAGTTTGATTCTTTTCGTCATCGGATGCTCAAACAATTTATCTGTTTCCTTCCTCACTGGCGATGGCTTTTGAGCACAAGACTTTCTGGACGCCTCCCGGATGCCTTTACGTCGGATTTGGAGCAGGCGAGAGCACGACATCGGTCTTGCTTCCAGCCGATTCGGGCGCAGAATCGCGACCCCTTTCCTGACTCCAAGGAGACTCCCGAAGACCGTCAGCCTTCGGGCTTTGAGTCCGAGCGGATGATTCTTGCCTTTGCGTTCGGTCCAGCTCGCCTCGATTGAACATCCAGTTCGCTCCAAGTGTCAATATTCCACGGAACCTCAATCAGAAAAGTGATCCTGAAACGGAAAGCGCTGTTTTTGCTGTTACTATGTGTTGTCGAATTGCCCGCGACCGCAATCATCTCGAACTGGCACGGAGAACTCGTGCCCGTTCGTCGCGTGATTTCGAATCTTGAAAGGAAACTTTGGTTCCGCTCCAATAATGGCGAGTTGCATGCCCAACTAGCTCGCGCCTACTCGATACTTTTTGCAACCGAAGGATACGCGCAGGAATTCCATATGTGGATCACCGATTCGGACCCGCGCATGGCCGATCAGGTAATTTTGCGTAACTTCTCTAACATATCGGAGCTCCGGGGAACGAATGTTCCGGCGCTGAGCGGACGTGCGCGAGCGTCGAATTTGCAAACATTAACCAACGCTCTCACCCACTATAACAAGGCCATAGAGCTCGGTTTCACAAACGCCTTCGTTTACTTGGGTCTTGGCTGGACGCAGCAACTCGCTGGAAACACCAACGCCGCACGCGAGAATTATCGAACCGCCCTGAAATTCAGCGTTGGTTACAAGCAGGTTCTCCACGAGGGTGGCGATGTTAGCGTCACTCTGGAAGCGGCCACTCTGCTGCGGTCTTTGCTCGACGAGGAGAAAGATCGCGACGAGATCGAGAGAATTCGTGTAATCCGCCGAAACACTCGCGATCCAGCTTTCTTGCCCGTTTCACCCATTATCGTGGCTCTTCATGATGACGCACGACTGGTCGATCTTATCGACTGGAATGCGCGCGTCAGTTTTAATCTGGATGGAACCGGCGTCAAAGAGTGGAACTGGATTTCAACAAACGCTGCTTGGCTCGTTTACAAAAGGAATCCGCAAGAGCCTGTTACAACAGGAATCCAGTTGTTCGGGAATGTGACCTTCTGGATCTTTTGGGCAAACGGGTATGACGCCCTGAGTTCCTTGGATAACGACCAGAACGGCTTCCTCGAAGGCGCTGAGTTACATGATCTTTACCTGTGGCACGATGCCAATTCGAACGGACGGAGCGATCCAGGGGAAGTGCTTCCAGTGAGCTATTTTGGCATTGAGAAGTTGAGCACCAGTGGACGCTCTCTAACATCCGGCGATATCATTAACGTCAACGGGGCGACGTTTCGCGACCGGACCACACGGCCGACCTTCGACATTTTACTGAGACAACCGAAGGAATGATCCCGCTACCTAGTTCGCGCAGCTGAAGCAGCGAGGAGTGCTTCGTGAATTTCGACGCAACGAGCGCACCGTCGTACGCCGAATGATCCTCCACGCACACATGGACCGGACGAGGCGGCTACATGCCGCCCCCGGCACCAAACAAAACGTGTCGTCACACCCCACATCTTTAATCTCTCGCTCCCCCTATTGAATAGGCGCGGTTTACCGAACGCTTACAGTAAACCCACCATAGCGCTCGGCGCTCCATTTTTCCGGGCGCAATGGTGCAATGGCGGGCTGGGTCTGGGAACCTCTCCGGGGTTCGGGGAGGGGCGCCGGTGAGGGCACCGGGCCTACAAGGGAGAGGGCGAAGGACCAAAAGTCTTGGGATTTGAGATGCCCGGGGCCGAGGGTGCAATGGGAGAAGAGTTTTGAACAGGAGGGAACGGAGGGGACCATGAGGGGGGAGCGAAGACCAGGTTCGAAATCCGAGGTGCGAAGGTCGAAATTAACGGGGAGGCGAGGAGCGTAGAGCAAGGAGCATGGAGCCACCTGTCAATTGAGGGACCCAAACAGCGGCCCGGTACACCAGCACACCTCGCTGCGCGGCCAAGGTGCGTTCCAGCAGCAACGGTGGGATTTAGCGAATTGGCCACAAAGAGCACAGAGATCACAAATAGGAACGAAGAGCAGAGGCCAAGTTCGAGGTCCGAGGTGCGAAGGTCGAAACCGACGCGGAGGCAAGTAGCGGAGAGAGGAGTCAGGGTTCGGCGGGAGACTCACCCTCCCCGGGGAGGGGCTGACCCCTTGCTGACGCGCGGGGCTCTGTTGGAGCGCTTCGAGGACGGTGCCCATCGTGGTTCCTTGGCAGCCTCACCCTCCCCGGGGTAAGGTTCATCCGGGGGGGAAGCTCGGCGGAGCCTCGCTCCACCTTGGGTCGGGAGCGAGATGGCCGGACCGCTTGCGGACGCGCGCGGCTTTGTGGCTGTGTCGCTGGTGAGGCGGGAGGGTTCGGGGCGAGCGCAAGGTCAGAAAGCAAGGAGCCATGAGCCCGCCGCGTGCCATGCCGAAACGAGAGATCGGAAGGTGATCGTCAACGGAAAACCTGCGGGCATTGCGCGCAAGGCCCGCAGGTTCGGACTTTAATCTCTGGGTCTTTGATTTCGGCTGAGTTGGCGCACTTAGCGCGAAGCCACGCTGCGCACCCGACGGGTAACGAAGCCCAGCACACCCACAGCGCCGCTCATCAATGCCAGGGAGCTTCCGCTGTCGGGGCAAGTCACGAAGGCATCGGTCCCACCCACCAACACGGCGGGTCCCGAGTGGTTTTCAGTGTAAATCAATTCAAACGGAAAAGTTCCGGAAGCGCCGGAGTAGGTCTGCGTCTCGGTAAAGGGCGACGTTGGCGACGCGAGGAATCCCAGGTCGATGCCATTAATGGCGAGATACATTCCGTCATCATGGGTGAAAGTGAATTGATCGCCGGTGTTGACCGTGACACAACCTTTAATATCAACGATCGTTCCAATGACACTATCAGACATGCGCGAAGCGAGAGTTCCGGGAGTGTTTTCCACGATGGAGGAAGCGCCACCCGTGGCGAGCCAGTCCGAGACGGTGCCATCCAACGAATAGTTGAACGGAGTGGGCGAGTTAAAGGTAACATCGGGCGTGGTGGCTGGAAGTGATCCCGGATTTGCCGTGTAAGTGTCAACGTCTGGGAGCTTCCAAAGTTGAGAGGAAACGGTGCCCGCGTAAGCGGCTGACGAAAGAACGCCGCAAACTGCGAGGGTGGATAAACGAAGGGCTTTAGTCATGATATTAATGTTTTCTTGTCCGAGCCGTAGCAATCCTCGTCCACACCTGGTAAACCGCGACCGCTCGGAGTAAATGCCACCAAGCAGAATCGGCGCCGCTCCTCGAGAATGGGGGTTCCACGGGCAAAGCTCCAGTGCTGCAGGGGCTTCCGATACGCCAGCAAAAAATGGCTAGCAATGGCGGACGAACATTCTGTAAAGATCTCCGACAGCTCCTGCAGGTTACATCCTCTGGTGGACGCTCGCTTTTACAGCCGCCCGTGACGGCAGTTCCACACGCATTGCACGCGGGCGCGAGCGAAGGTGCGTTCCAGCAGTAACGGTGGGATTTAGGGAATTGGCCACAAAGAGCACAGAGATCACAAATAGAAGCGAAGAGCAGAGACTAAGTTCGAAGTCCGAGGTGCGAAGGTCGAAATCGACGCGGAGACGAGGCTTCTTACCGCGGATGGCGCGGATGCCGCAGATGGGACGAAAATGGGACTGAGGGAAGGGAGCCAGAGGACCCCGTGGAGCCTCAAGCAGCAGGGAGCGAGGAGCCGGAAAGGGTCGGGTCAATTCAGGGATCCATACAGCGGCCCCGGTACATCCGCACAGCTCGCTGTGCGGCCAAGGTGCGTTCCAGCAGTAACGGTGGGAATTGGCGAACTGGCCACAAAGAGCACAGAGATCACAAAATAGAAGCGAAGGGCGGGAGCGAAATTCGAAATCCGAAGTGCGAGGGGCGAAATCAACACGGAACGAGAGCATGGAGCGGGGAGAGAAGTCAGGGTTCGGCTGGAGACTCCCTCCCGGGGACTCAGGGGACAAGCTCGGCGGAGCCTCGCTCCACCTTGCGGGTTGGAGCGGGATGGCCGGACCGCTTGCTAACGCGCGCGCTCTGTGGCTGCGGGGCTGGCGAGACGGGAAGGTTCGGAGGCGGCCGAGAGGTCAGAAAGCGAGGAGCAGAGAGCGCGGAGCCAGGAGCGCAATCAGGACCTTCGGCGGCAGACTCAAAGAGCAGGAGCGAAATTCGAAATCCGAAGTGCGAGGGGCGAATCAATACGGGACGAGGAGCGGGGAGCGGAGAGCGAAGTCAGGGTTCGGCGGGAGACTCACCCTCCCGGGGACTCAGGGGACAAGCTCGGCGGAGCCTCGCTCCACCTTGCGGGTTGGAGCGAGATGTCCGGACCGCTTGCTGACGCGGCTCTGTGGCTGCGGGATTGGTGAGGCGGCGCGGTCCGGAGGCGAGTTAGTTTCTCGCTTCGAGGATGAGATTGAAGGGGGTTTCCGCTGCCCGGCGGAACGTGCCAAAGCCACCTCCGCCACACACGACCTCGCGCAGGCGGCGTTCGCCTGCCTGGGCTCCGAGGGCCAACGCCACTTCCTGGCTTTTGGAGGCCGGGGTGCAAATCATGGTGGAGAAGGCGTAGTAGATCCGGCCGACCGGGTTCAGGTTTTCCGCCAGCGTGTCCCCGGCGAAGGGCTCCACCAGGAGCCAGGTGCCGTCTTGGCGCAGGGATTGGCGGACATGCTTCGCGGCGCCCACGGGATCACCCATGTCGTGCAGGCAATCAAAGAAGGTGACGAGGTCATAGTCCCGGCCCGGGTAATCCTTGGCAGCCGCCACTTCAAAGCGCACGTTCGAGATCCCGGCTTCCTTCGCGAGTCGCCGGGCGCGATCCACCGAAGGGGCGTGGACGTCGAACCCGACAAACTCCGTATTGGGGAAGGCCCGGGCCATGATGGTGGTCGAGCAGCCATGTCCGCAACCGACGTCGGCGACACGGGCTCCGCGGGCGAGCTTCGCGCTCACACCGGCGAGGGCCGGGATCCATTCCTGCACGAGATGGGCCGCATAGCCGGGCCGGAAGAAGCGTTCGGTCCCGCAGAAAAGGCAGCTGTGATGATCGCCCCACGAGAGGCCAGCGCCGGAGCGAAAGGCCTCCGCCACTTTCGGTTCATCAAGATAAAGGGACGCAACGGCGTAGTAGCCGCCGCCGAGCGCGGCCGGGCTATCCGGATGCGCGAAGACCGCGCACTGTTCCGGAGTCATGGCAAAGGTGTTCGCCTCGGCTGAGTATTGGACGTAGTGCGATGCGGCCATGCAGGAAAGCCATTCCTGGACATAGCGGAGATCCAGGCCAGCGCTCGCCGCGATCGTTCTCGCGTCGGCGCCTTGGGGACTGTGCTGGGCGACGGCCTTAAACAGGCCGCAACGATCCCCCAGCACAACCAGCGCGCCACTCGCGGCTGCACCCATGTCGTTAACCATTTTTCCAAGATACTCCTGCAGTTTTACCGGGTCCGGATTCATTATTTTAATTCCTTGCGTTTGATTTTGCGCCGACCCTATTCAGTCGGCGGGCGGACCTTTCCTTCTCGCAGGGCCATCCTCAATGGCACTTCAGGCCCAACTGATGAGGAGCTTGGAGCTTGGAGCTTGGAGCTTGGAGCTGGGAGCTGGGAGCTGGGAGCTGGGAGCTGGGAGCTGGGAGCTGGGAGCTGGGAGCTGGGAGGGGTTCAGGGTTCAGTCAATACATAGGTAAAGACATTTTAACTGGAGGTAACAGAGTTGTTCTCTGGCTTGTAAATGATTTTTTCATAAAGATTATCC
>CAZMKE010000077.1:0-5810 GCA_964566945.1 uncultured Verrucomicrobiota bacterium
GAATCCCACTTTCAAACCGGCGGAATCACACCACTTTCATTCCGCCGCTGACAGATCTCCGAGGAGAAGCGGGCCGCGATCCGAAACGCCTACTATGGAGTGGTGACACGCGTGATGCTGCAAATGCGCGAGAGGTATTGGGAGAAAGACGGGCGGAATGGATTCGCCTACGTGGATCAGCCGATGGAGATCTGGCATCCGACCCATCACGTCGCAGGACGCCGTGGCTTGCTCATGGCCTACACCTACGAACGCCTCGCCGCCGAATACGGCAGCCTTCCGGGCGAAGCGCGCGTAGAGCGCTTCCTCGATCTGATCGAGCAAATTCATCCAGGGGCGCACGAGCATTTCGAAGGGTCGTTCACCTGGTCATGGCACGAGCAGCCGTATCAGCGGGGCGCCTACATTGTTTGGCGCAAAGGCGAGTTCTCCAAATTTTACGAGGCGTCGCGCCGGCCCGAAGGGCGCCTTCACTTCGCCGGAGAACACACCTCACCCTGGCCGGGCTGGGTTCAAGGAGCGCTGCACTCTGGCTTGCGCGCGGCTCGCGAGGTGAACGAGAGCGTTTAAGGGCGCCTGAGCTGCCCGGTTTGGTGTATCCGCTCGCACAGAACTTGCATGGGTGCGGGGCGACCCGTGGCTGCGAGCGACCGGTCGGTGGCGTGTGCCGCAGAGATCTTCGGGCAACTCGGGAATTAACCACAAAGAGCACACGGATCACAAAGAGAACGAGACGGTGTGAAACCGGCAAACGGATGAGCCCGACAGAGGGTTTCGTTTGGTCCTTCAGGAAAGGGGTTTTTGCTTCTCCAGATTTGGGTTTCCAATCCGGCCTGCGTCAGTGACTCGGGGGCAGCGAGGCCCTCTCCCTGGCTATGGGACACTCAGAACGCGATAGAAGCTTTGGCGCTCTTGAGCCAGGCCAACTAATTGCACCAATCCGTCCGAATCGGGCGACGCCTCCTTCAGGAGTGACCAGAGCCGCAGATCCGGCGAGGTTTCGATTCGGAATCGGCTCGCTGCATTCCCCTCCGCCCTCAATTGAAAGGCCCAGGCCGCTCCAATCCCCGGCAAGAGAGTGACCTCCAGTTTCGGAGGATTCGAGACAAAGCTGATCTTCCGGACGCGGTTATTCCTGCTATCCGTCACAATCAGGGAGCCATCCGCTCCGACTGTGATGCCGCTGGGCGCGTTAAATAATGCGGGTGAACCGTCGGCGAAGCCCGCCGTCCCATTGCCCGCAACGGTCGTCACTGTTCCGTCAGCCGTTATGCGGCGAATGGCATGATTCCCCGTGTCAGTCAGGAAAAGGTCGCCACTCTTCATCACCACAACTCCGTTTGGATTATTGAACTGCGCCAGGTTGGCCGGTCCATCCCGAAAGCCCGCGGCGCCCGTTCCAGCAACGGTCGTCACGCTTCCGTTGGCCGCGATCCGCCTCACGCGGTGATTGGACCACTCGGTCACGTAAAACTCTCCGGATAATCCCGCGGCAATGCCCGCGGGTTGATTAAACAGCGCGGTGTTGGCCGGGCCATCCAGGTAACCGGGCGCCCCAGTGCCCGCAAACGTCGTGACGCTACCGTCTGAACCCACTCTGCGAACGGTATGATTGAGGAACTCCGTTACGTAGAGCGCTCCATCGCCTCCGATTACGAGGTCATTGGGGAACGAAAAGCGGGCGAGCGCCGACGGACCATTTACGAAGCCGCGCGCGCCGTTGCCCGCGAAGGTCGTGACCTCCCGGGTGGTGGGAACGATGCGACGAATTACATCATTCTCCGTATCGACCACCAGAACGTCCCCGCTGTCTGTCGTTCTCACACCGAGTGGAAACGAGAAGAGCGCGTTCGTCCCGATCGCATTCAGATACCCGACGATTCCGCCGCCCGCCAGGGTGCCAAGCGATCCGTTGGGCGATATATAGCGAATGCTGCTGTTGCCGACATCGGCAAAGTAAATTGTTCCGTCCTGCGCGAGCGACGGGCCATCCGGATCGTTCAAGGTCCCATCCAGCGCGGAAATCGTATCCGCATTTCCCGGGACGCCGGAACCCGCGATCGTGACCACAGTTGCAGTAAAGCCATTCGACGCCCCTGGGCTGGACACACGAAACGCCTGGTCGACGGGCAGCGCGGCGTTATAGAATTCATTCCCGGACTGTGCGGCTCGCACCGTCACCGTCCCGGCGTTGGTCACCGATAACAAAGCTCCGGAGACGAGTGCAGGCCCCGATAAGACGGAAAAAACAATCGGCAACCCGGAACTGCTGGCGGCCTGCAAAGAGAAGGCAGGGTCGCCCAGAACTCTGTCCGCAATTGGATCGAATTGGATGGTCTGATTCAGCTTCGGCAAGAACGCGGCCGAAACCGACTGCGTCGGAATCGTTACACGGAACTGGAGCGGATTCCCGGTTCCGCTCGCAGCATCTCCCCAAGAGGCCAGAAAATAGCCGGCGTCGGGTTTAGCCGTAACCGTGACGATCGAACCGAACGGAAATAACGGCAAATCGGGTAAAAATGAAATTGAGCCTGACCCCGCAGTTGATTTCGTGAGAGTGGTGCCAAAGCTGGCCTGCAGAGATTTTGGCCCGTCCACTAAAACGTCGAGATTTGCGAGCGAGCTGTTGGTCGAACCGGTCCAACTCAAAAATGACCAGCCCGGGCTGGCCGTGGCGGTGAGCCTGGCCACACTGTTGCTGGCATAAGTCCCCGATGTTGCATCCAAGCCCACTGTGCCCCCGCCTGCCGTCGTCACCGTAACTTTGTAACTCGGCGTCACGACGATCGTTACAGGTTCAGCCTCAATGGATTGCGAAAAGTCGGCCGTATATGCAACTGCGCGAATAATTCCACTTTTCGTCAAGGTCAACCGGCCCGAATAGCGCTTCGAAGTCAGACCCGGAGAGGTTCCGTCGAGCGTATAAAAAACGGCTCCGTTCGGAAAACTGGTGATCATGTCCACCGTTACTGAACCAACGATCGACACATAGTTCGTCAGCACCGAATCCGCATAGATTCGGGGGCTTCCCAAAGGAATCTCCGTCTCAAAGATCCTCGCATACAAACCTCGCCGCGAGCCGTGGAAACTGAACGACGCATACGAATCTGAAATCGTCTCAAACTGCCCAAAGCCAAAGTTGGAGGTTGGGACAAGCGCCGTTTGCGGAAATGCAGTTTCCCAAAGGGTGTTGCCGTCACTGTCCAGGCGGATTACCCAAGGATCATATTCGCCTGGGTTTGGCGACGGGCTGGTTCGATTCCCTCCCGCGTTAGAATTGGACAAGCCGAGCAGCATAAAGCCACCGTCTGGCATCCGTCGAATATCGTAAGCCAGTTCCAATCCCGTGCCACCAAACGATCGATTCCACAGAAGTCGTCCCGTTCGATCAATCCGAACCACCCAATAATCACCACCACCATAGCTAGGCGCACTTTTGTTCCCTCCCGTATCCGAATATGACGTTCCAAGCAACACAAAGCCGGAATCGGGCAACTCCAAGCCGCCAGCCAGAATATCGTCAGCGAAGCCTCCAATCGCCTTATCCCACAACTTATTGCCATTGGCATCAAGCCGTACGACCCACATATCCTGACTATTCCAACTCGGAGAACTTTTGTTGCCGTTTGCTCCCGAATTGGATGTCCCGGCGAGCAAGTAACCACCATCGGACGTTACGATCACTTTCGTCAAAGTTTCAGTCCCTGAACCGCCAAACGCTTGATCCCATAGTCGATGGTAGGCTGCATCCAGTCGAATGACCCAAAAATCCGTTTCCCCGAAATTTGGCGAAGTTTTCGCTCCGCCCGCGCCAGAGCGCGATTGTCCTCCAACAATCCACCCACCGTCCGGCATCTGCTTTACCGTCGAACCCGGAGACACAAAGTAGGGAAGTATGTCGTCACGAGTCCCTCCCAAGGCAAGAGTTCGCACGCTTTGGCCATTCTCGTCGACCCACTTCAGCCAGTAATCCCAGTCGGTGGTGGCGGCGGAGGACGCCGCGATTAGAAAGCCTCCCTGAGGTAATTTTTCCGCAAAAGCCACAGACGTCGTCGCTTGGGAAATGAGTGTTTGTGACAATTTCTGGCCTTTCGGATCAATCTTCGCCGTCCAGGTCTTCATTCCGTTGGTCGCCTGCGTATTACCCACGAGAAGAAAAATCCCATTCGTTCCCTCGCAAGCTGCCGACAGGGTATCGTCGAACACTCCCCCAAAAACTACATCATACAACTTTCCCCCATCCTGCCCAAAACGCGCGAACCAAACATCCAAACCCCCGACCGCCGGCGTGCTCTTTAAGTCGTTCGTGTATGAGTCAAATGTGTAGCCGCCGAGAAAGAATCCTCCCTCTCGCGTTTCCCCGGCGATCTGAAAAGTCGCAAAATCGACGCCGTGCAAGTCCGTCCCGTAGACATTCCTCTCGATCCGGCGGGAAATCACTCTCTCCGTTGCGATTGTCTTAGTGAATACAGCTTCATAGCGATTCTGAGAGCCGATCACGATCGTCCTTGAAGCAGCCACCTCCCCGTCACTCCAGCCATCAAAACGATAGTAGCGCCCCGGGATAGCGGTGAGCCTGACGGTGTCTCCCGTTTGATAATTGGTTTTGTCCGGCGACCGGATGATGGTCCCGGATCCGGTCGTATAGCAGAAAATCTCGCCCGACCAGGCCGAACTGGAGATAAGCCACATGAATGCCGCCACCGCAAGGAGTCGAGCCGTCGTCCTCACGTTTGAAGGGTCGAGACTCCGTGATTCAAAGTCAACCCCGCGATTTTCACGTTGGGGCATCCGACGTGTATCCTCGGTGGAATCCCGCCGACCCACCCCCTCCCGGCCGACGGCCGTTCGCAATTCGGGACGTCCGCCTCGCGAAAAGTGGCGGAACCTCAGTTCGCCCTGGCGCGGGGATGACGAGCGCTCGGGTTACTCAATGGACAGATAGCGCTCAGATGGCGACGGGTTAGTTTGCCCCTGATGACGGGAAGGAAGCTGGATGCGAAGGAAGCGCGATTTGATTCAATCCTTTCAGGATAGGAGAGTTTTGCACGGCAAACGATCCGTTCCGGCTCGATTGGATCGGTGAAGGTGAACGGGTTGAGATCAGCAAACGCGGAAAGATTGTCGCGCTGCTCTCCCCCCGCCAAGCCGTCGCGCTCCCGCCCCCCTCGCCGGACGGTTGAGGATGCGCGGCCCTGAAAGGCACGAACATGGCCGCCACTAGTCTGTCTCCGAATGCGGGTGCAGTGGCAGGCGCCTGACTCAGGATCGATCTTTGAATCGGGCCGTTGGCCCTCAAGAGCCGGTCGGGACCCCATAACTGGGCCGTTGGCCCAGGCTGGTATGGGGTCGGGCCGTTGGCCCTTCGATGTGTCCGTGGATTGCAGAGAATTCCGATCGATTGATCTCTCCCCTCAGAGACTCTGTCGGGACGTTCCGGATTGCCCAAGGAGGTTCGTCGTTTCGAAAGTCTCCCTCGTCGATGATGACGCGGTCGTCCCATCAGACAAACGGCAGGTGTATTTCTACGAAGGGAACTCAAAGTTGGTGCGGATAGCAGGACTTGAACCTGCACGCCTTACGGCACTACCACCTCAAAGTAGCGCGTCTGCCAATTCCGCCATATCCGCGCACCAAATGAGCTGCGAAAGCTAGCTTGAAGTTCGCGAGGTCACAAGTGAATTCATCGCGAATTTCGAGCGGCAGTATACAACGGGTTCCTGGTTTTGCAATTCTTCGCGCGTTCGAACCGGACCGCGCGAATTGAATCAAATTAAATGTGACCCAAAAGAGAGGGAGGGGGGCTGGGG
>CAZMKE010000078.1:0-5233 GCA_964566945.1 uncultured Verrucomicrobiota bacterium
CGTCAGTATTTTCAAACCGGCGCTTTTCCACCATTTTCACGCCGCCGCTAACACGTCATTTCGTCATCCCGGCTTTGCACATGCGCGACCACGATTCTGATTTGCCATTCGCTGAATTGGGGAGGGTGATCTCGTCGAGCGCCGATATCCTAATCGCTCTTTGGGATGGGAAGGGCTCGGAACGAGTGGTTGATCGATAGCAATGCAGGCTCCTCGATTCGGATCTATCGAGTCCGTGTGGAGTGATGCAGAGACATGAATCAGCAAACCCACGGTGCAACAGCCGTGGGTTTTTTCATGCCTTGATCTGGTCTTCTGGATGCAAATTCGCTTCGCAGAACCAGAAATTCCCGTTGCCATCCGTTGCCCAATTAAGACACCCGCAACTCTCCATCAACTCTGGTCAATTTTGCGGAAAATTGCACACCTACCAAAGGTCCTCAGCATCGATTTCAGCCAGTAAAATCAAGGTTTTCTGAGTTTTCCCGAAGAAAATCCACACATCCGAAGGATGGTGGAGCCGAGGGGATTCGAACCCCTGACCCCCACAATGCCATTGTGGTGCTCTACCAACTGAGCTACGACCCCAGCCGAATGAGGGGCGAATGTAGGATGGTTCTTTTAATTGTCAATTTCGGATTCCCATTTTTCTCGATCGATCAGCCGATGTTTAACCAAGGGATTCTTTGCATCGCCCGCAAAACCCATAATTCTTTTGCCGAACTCCCGCGGAGGTGATGTTTGGAAGATTTCGTCGGAGTGGCCGTCCTGCTCAACCTCGGAGCGGCTGAGGCTGTCACCGGAGGCCGTGGCTTTTCTACTTTTCTTTGGTTTTTTTCGGCTTGGTGTCGGCGCGTCCAGACAAGTCCGGCAAAGTGTATCGGGAGGACGAAAGCCCTTCGCAAAGCTGAGAACCGTTGAAACCCAGGGGCTGGAACGAAACGGGTAAAAAGCGAGATTTTTGCAAAAATGAGAGGAAGCCCGGGGATTCTCCGGGGGAAAATCTACCTAAATCCCTTAATGTGAAGATTTTACTCTCGGGGACACATTTTGTCGCCATTAGATAAGTTCTCGCAATTGTGAGAAAATGGAGGGGGCTGCATACTCGATTTCGAAATAGGACTGCTAATGATCCTCAATGTGTCACTGAACGATCTCGCGCCTGCCTGCTGCGCGATGGCCTGAGGCTTCCCGCCTCTTCGTTCGTGATCATTGGCTCTGACTGAATCGGTTGTGGAGATGCGCTCCCCAAGCCCCCGATTCTCTGGAACACCAGGCGAGCGCACATGTTAGAAGGTAGTTTTGTCGAGCGCTTGTTCGAATGGACGCGACAGCAGGCCCGGCGGTTTTTCCGCCTTGTGGTTTTCCGTACGGTCCTATCGTGATGCCTCCCCGCTGGGCCGCATGGCCCTCCGGCCAGCCATTTTCGCTACGGTGATTTGGCGGGCCGCGCTGGCCATCTGGCTGGGGGTGGGGTTCCTCGACATGCGGGAGACCTTTGGTCAAATTGCGACTTCAACTTCGATCTCACCGAGCACAACGATCGCCAACTTCGGCGACAGCTTGTCTTTCAATGTGGCGGTCGTGTCAGTTCCACCGGGACAAGGCACCCCATCCGGGACGCTTGATCTCACGTACAACGGTGGACTCTTCAGGAGCGGTGTCGCAAACCTGGATGGGAACGGCAATGCAACCTTTTCGGTCAGCCAATTCCCGGCCTACACCGATTGGAGAAATGTAACGGTCGTGTACAGCGGTGATTCGTCATTTGCTTCCAGCGAAAGCGGGGTGGCGCGCGTTTTCATTCATGCCGCCAATACCCAGATAGCCCTAGGTTCCAGTGCGTCCACCGTTCAGTCGGGAAACACGGCGACGCTTACCGCCACGGTGACTGCCTCAAACCCGCTGTTAATTCCGGTTGGGTCAGTCCGGTTCAGCGACAGTTTTGGAGAGTTTGCTCCGATCACCGTCCCGTTGGACGGATTAGGTCAGGCCACCTTGACCTCTTCATTCTCCATCGTGGGCAATCACGTAATAACCGCGGTGTTTAGCGATCCTGCAGGAAATTTCACTTCGGCAAGTTCAACGCGAAGCCTCGCGGTCACTTCAATTCCCGCGGTCGGTAATGGAACTTTGAGCGTGGAAAACGCGCCGGATGGCTCAGGATGTGTGATTGGGACCGTAAGTTGTCCGAATCCACCAAGTACGTTCAAATCTGGGCAATTCCTGCAAATGTACGCCATCGAGCGCGACGAGAACGGTCTCTTCATCGCCAACGTGGCTTGCACGTGGAGCGTAATTCAGAAGTCGGGCGGAGTGGCTGATTCGGACCTCGTATTGGCGCCCGATCTCAAGAGTGCGCAGTTCCAGGGAAGCCTGGTCGGAAGCGGTATAGTGCATTTAAGCCTGGGAAGCCTGACGAGTGTCGATTCAGGGAGGATCACAATTCTTCCGGGAGCGATCGCGCGCTACACGGTTACCGTGGCCAGTCCGCAGACGGTCGGCACCTCGTTTCCGGTGATAGTCACCGCGCTCGACACTGCCGGTAACACGGTCACGACGGAAAATTCGACCAGCGTGACACTGAGCGGAACCGGCAGCGCGCAATTCGATAGCAATGGGGACGGTACTTTCGGGGATAGCAGCAAAACACTCTCGAGTGGAACTTTTACGATCGCAGCGGTCGACCCAGTGGTCGAAGTGGTTTCCGCAACTGCTACCGATAACGCGTCGAGAACCGGAACAAGTGACAGCATCTCGATTGTCCGGGCGACGACCATGACAACCGTCTCTTCGAGCGGTTCGCTTTCCACTTACGGCGATAACGTCACCTTCACCGCGACGGTAGCATCAACCGTTGGCACGCCGACCGGGACCGTGCAGTTCAAGATTGATGGTGCGGATTACGGCACTCCGCAGACGTTGAGTGGAGGGACTGCCGGGATTAGTCTTGCCACACTCAACGTCGGCACTCATCAGATCGCCGCGATCTACGGCGGAGACGCTACTCACAGCGGGAGCACCGCGCCCGATTTTGCGCAAACGGTCAATCCTGCAACGCTGACCTACGTGGCTGACGCGGCAAGCCGCATGTATGGAACGGCGAACCCGGTATTCAGCGGCACGGTGAATGGCTTCGTAAACGGCGATACGGCCGCAACCGCCACGATTGGGACATTAGCTTTTTCGAGCGCGGCAACCGCGAGCAGCCCTGTAGGGACGTACGCGATCAATGGGTCGGGATTAACGGCCGCGAACTATGTTTTTGCACAGTCACCCGGCAATGCGACGGCACTGACGATTATCGCCGCGACGCTGACGATAACCGCAGACGATAAGGCGAAAACGTATGGTGCGGCCAATCCGGCCCTTACCTACACCGCGAGTGGATTCGTGAACAGCGACACGGCGGCAGTGTTAAGCGGGAGTCCGGATTTGACCACGACGGCGACATCCGGCAGCGGTGTGGGTGGTTACCCGATCACGATCAGTGTTGGAACGTTGGCGGCAGCAAACTACTCGCTCAGCTTTGTGAGCGGGACGCTGACGGTTAACCCTGCGGCGCTGACCATCACAGCGGACGACCAGAGCAAAACGTATGGTTCGGCCAATCCGGCGTTGACCTCCACCCCGAGCGGATTTGTCAACGGCGACACGGCGGCAGTGTTAAGCGGGAGTCCGGATTTAACCACGACGGCGACGGCCAGCAGCGGTGTCGGAGCTTACCCGATCACGATCAGTGTTGGAACGTTGGCGGCAGCAAACTATTCCTTCAGCTTCGTGAACGGGACGCTGACGATTAACCCTGCGGTGCTGACCATCACGGCGGACGACAAAAGCAAGACGTATGGCTCGGCCAATCCGGCGCTGACCTACACCCCGAGTGGATTCGTCAATGGCGACACGGCGGCAGTGTTAAGCGGGAGTCCGGATTTAACCACGACGGCGACGGCCAGCAGCGGAGCGGGTGGTTACCCGATCACGATCAGCGTTGGAACGTTGGCGGCGGCAAACTACCTGCCCAGCTTTGTGAACGGCACGCTGACGGTTAACCCTGCGGTGTTGACCATCGCCGGTTTTAGCGCAAACAGCAAAGTTTACGATCGCACGCGTGCTGCGACGCTCAGTGGTTCCCCCTTTCTAGAGGGCATTCTCTTGGGAGATGCCGTCTCCGTTGGTGGTTCGGCGGTGGCGACTTTCGCCACCGCCGACATCGGCAATGCCAAACCCGTAACCGTCACCGGTTACACCCTGACCGGGCCGCAAGCGGGCAACTACACGCTGACCCAGCCGGCCGGCCTCACCGCAAATATCAAACCGGCGCCCTTGACGATTAGTGGCCTAACCGCCAATGGCAAGACCTACGATGGCAATGCCACCGCGGCCTTGAGCGGAACCGCGACCCTGGTCGGTGTGATCTCGGGCGACACCGTCACTTTGGGCGGAACTCCTGGCACCATCTTTGCAAGCGTCAATGTCGCCAACAACATCGCCGTTACGGTGACCGGTTACACGATCTCAGGCGTCGATTTCGCCAATTACACGCTCTCCCAGCCCAGTGATCTGACCGCGAATATCGCAGCCAAGGGGTTGACCGTGGCCAACCCCACGGTCCTGACAAAAATCTATGATGGAACGACGGCCGCGACGATCATCGGCTCTTTGGTCGGCGTGATCGGCACGGATGACGTCACATTCGTCGGAACGGGTACTTTCAACAATCCCGCGGTGGGGACCGCCAAGCCGGTTGCCTCGACCTCCACTCTCGGCGGAGTGGCCGCGAGCAATTACAGCTTGGTTCAACCCACTGGTCTGACCGGCGATATCGTACCCGGTTCGCCGGCCGTGGTACGCGTGGAAACCACGGCAGATGGGAGTGGCACGGTCGTTCCTGCGCAGAATTTGGTTTCGGGCAATTCACTGACGGTCTACGCAATTGCTCGCGACAGTTTCGGCAATTTTGTCGCGAACGTCGCCGCGGATTCCTGGCTTTTGGCGACGAAAACGGGCGGCGTAGTCGACAGCGATCTCGTTCCCGCAGGCGATAGTAAAAGCGCTGTCTTTACGGGGCGGCTCATTGGGTCTGCAGCGGTTCGTGTTGCGTCGAGCTCTTTGTCAGTTACAGATTCAGGGCTGTTGACCGTTGTTGCAGGAAGCCCGACCCAGTTGGGCTTTGTGCAGCAGCCGAGCAATGCGACGGCGGGAATATCGATTGCACCGTCGATCACGGTGC
>CAZMKE010000079.1:0-4934 GCA_964566945.1 uncultured Verrucomicrobiota bacterium
CCCGGGCGGTAAGCGAGGCCGTCGATCTCGAGCGTGCCGGTTTCGGCGACGTACTGTTTCCATGCAACGATCATCTCGCCGAGCTTCTGCGGATTCTCGCTTGCCAGGTCGCGGCTTTCGGCGCGGTCCAGGGCGATGTTGTACAGCTCCCACCCGTCCTTGCCCCAGGGCTTGTTCGCATACACGATCTTCCAGTCACCTTGCGCAGCGCGCGGGAATTGCCCAGGATGTCGCCGAAATTAAGAGCCTCCTTGATCTCTTTCTGCAAATAGTCGTTTTCCTCTTCGAGCTGGCATTTGAGTCGTTCTATCTCCTCAAACGCCCGCGCGTTGGCGATTGCCACGGCGGCATGGTCGGCGAAAGTGCGCAACCACTTGAATTCTTCGGGAGTGATTTTGGCCCGCTCAAACAGAGCGAGCACTCCCAGCACTTCGTCCCGGAAGATGAGCGGCTGTCCGGCGAAGCTTTGTATTGCCTCTTCCTCAACCCACCGCGGGTCCTGCACATCGATGTCCTCCGGAGCCAACTCAGGTATTAAAAAAGGCTCAGCGGTCGCCGCGGCGCGGCCGGCTTTGAAAACGCCCCACGGAATGCGGCGGAAACCACCGTCGATTTTGGCCATGTCTTGATTGGAGCGCGACCGCCCGGCGCTCGCGGCCAAGTGAAGACAACGAGTCTGATCGGGGCACCGCTGGCGAAAATGGCAGTCTTGACAAAGGTCGCCGGGGGCGGTCAACCAGATCCGCACCAAAGCCGTGTTCGTTGGCTCGGACACTCCGTCGACAATGAGTTGAAGCACCTGACGGACCGAACGCGCTTGTGCGATGGCCAGCATAATTGACTGTAGCGCCTCGATCTTCATTGAACAGGTCACGCTAGCACGAGAGTTCGTAATCGCGCACGCCATTTTCGTAATAACATGCATTTTTCATAATGCCTGCCTCCGCGTGCCGTCCACGCTTCAAGCTGGAGATAAGGCGTTTGCATCTGCGCCGCGAACTTGGCACGCCACGTGATCTACCCTGTCGGAAAAGTCATGAGAGCTGGGCGATCAGGTGAGGCGGCGGAGCGGGATTCGTATCACGGAGGGATGAATCCAGGCCTCGGCGCTGGGGCGGAGGTTTCGCAGGCAAGGACCGGGGGGCAGTGGCGCATGAGTCAGCCCAAAGTACGCTCGACCGCCCGGAGCCTGCGCAGCCCCGGGGAACCGGCCCAGGACTTCGGCGAGCAGGATTTGCGCGTCGTTCCGCTCGGGGACGCTGGCGGGGGTGGGGGCCGCGCCCACGAGCAGGCCCAGCGTGTCCACCAGCAAATGCCGCTTGCGCCCGTTGATCTCTTTGGCGGCGTCGCAGCCAACCGGGCGGCAGTGCGGGTCGGACTTGACGCTCTGGCTGTCGAGCAGGGGCGGTGGGACTAGCAGGGTTGTGATACCAGTAGCAGGAAGTATGAAATGATGAACCAATCAAAATTATGCTCAACGCTGCCAACGCGATTCCAATCGTCCCTTCCGGGCAAGCGGGACCCGCGCATTCAAGGAATGAGCGCGACTTCCTTAAGAATTGGATGGAGATCACTCGCGCTTGCCCCTGGCAAGTTTCTGCCCTCGCTGCACCCGCTCTGCCGGAGCGCAGCGGGTGTTTCGTTCCAATAAATCCGGCTCGGCCTTTTCACTCAACCCCTGCAAACCCATGCCACGCATTAATCCCCTCAACGTGAACAGCGCCACCGGTCCAGTCAGGTCATTGCTGGATTCAGTGAATGTCACTCACGGTTTTACTCCGAACCTTTTCCGGACGCTCGCGCAATCGGAAACCGCCCTCAGGGCGTATGTGAATTTGAGAGAATGTCTGTCGGGCGGAATGCTCGCAGCGAAACTGCGCGCGCAGATCGCGCTCACTGTTGCCGCCATTAACGATTGCCCTTATTGCCTGGGGAACGAGGGCTGCTCCGCCCGGCGGGCAGGTTTGACACGGTTGGAAATTCTGGCCGCCTCGCGCGCCACCGCTCACGATCCGCGCTCCGACGCTGCGCTTAAATTCGTGATGACATTGGTGGTCCAGCGCGGCATGGCCAAAGATGCCGACTATCTAGCCATTCGGCGGGCTGGTTTCAGCGAGGGCGAGGTCGCCGAGATCGTGGCTCACATCGCGCTCAATATCTTCGCCAATTACTTCGGAAAACTCGCGGAACTCGAGCGCGACGCTGCCTGGGGCGGCGAAATGACAACCCGCCCGGATTATTGGAACGACGGTTTTGAATCAGGCGAGGCTTTATCAGGATGACAATTTATGGAAAATCCACTTCAACTGCCGGACTCAAATAATCCCGCAGAAAACGCCTCTCTTGGTGAAGCCCATGACCGCACCCTCGCGCCGTCCGAATCGGCTTGGGAGCTCGCATCGCGGAAGAGCGAGGAACTCCGCCTGGCTGAACGGAAACAAATGACTGACGCGCTGGAACGCAGCGAGCGACTGGTAAGCGCGATTCTGAAAGCCCTCCCGCTCAGCCTCTGGTATGTCAATGGACGTGGAGAAGTGCAACTGGCAAACCCGGCGGACGAAACTCTTTGGTCAGGGGTGAAAAGGCCGTCCTTGGAGGAAATGCCTGGCTATAGTAACTGGCTGGCCGCCTTGCAGAGCCGGATCCAGGGTGAGAAATGGGCGGTGGCGCGTGCCGTCTCCGAAGGAACCTCTTCGTTGCATGAACTCAAGGAGGTTGTCTGTTGGGACGGCACCCGCAAAACCATCCTGCATTCGGCCATTCCAGTGATGGATTCGGATCACAACATTCAGGGCGCGATCGCCGTCAATGAAGACATCACCGAACGCAAACGCGGGGAGGCGACTCTGCGCGAGAGTGAATTACGGTTTCGTCAGGTGGTGGAGAACATCACTGAGGTTTTTTGGATGACGAATCTTGAAAAGAGTCGTGTCCTATATGTCAGTCCCGGATTCGAAAGACTCTGGGGGCGTCGTTGTAACGAGCTTTATGAGCGGCCCGGACTTTGGATGGAAGCCGTTCACCCCAACGACCGGGATCGGGTCTTGGCCAAATGGAACGAGTTTGCGCCTCTCGCCGGCGAGTATCACGAGGAGTATCGCATCATTCGTCCCGATGGTTCGGAGCGATGGATTCGTGACCGCGCGTTTCCGGTCAATGACGCCGACGGCGCGCTGCAGCGAATCGTGGGAATTGCCCAAGACGTTACGCAATGCAAGCGAATGGAGGAAGAACTTCGCAACAACGAGGCTGAGTTGCGCGTTACGTTCGAGAATGCCGCGATCGGCATGGCGCTCGTAAATACCGATGGACATCCCATCAAAACCAACCGCGCTCTCCAGCAAATGCTTGGCTACTCCGAGGCAGAACTCCGGAACATGAGGTTCACCGAGTTTACCCATCCTGACGATGTGCAAACCGACATTGAATTGTATGGCGAACTGACGGCGGGAAAACGCGAGCAATATCAGGTCGAAAAACGTTACGTGCGCAAGGACGGTGAAATCGTCTCCGGCCGGCTCACGGTCTCCGTCGTTCACGGCGCGGCGAAAGAACCGATCTATGCGATTGGCATGGTCGAGGACATCACGGAAAAGAAAGAGCTGGAGCTCCAGTTCATGCGCTCCCAGCGCATCGAAAGCATCGGCGCGCTTGCGGGGGGGATCGCCCATGACCTGAACAACGTGCTGGCCCCCATCCTCATGTCCTGTGAGTTGTTGAAACACGATGCCATGGACGAGGCCACCGTAAAAATTCTCGATATCATTCACGCCAGCGCCACGCGCGGCGCCGATCTGGTCAGGCAGGTGGTGTCGTTCGCACGGGGGACTCCGGGAGGCCACACCACGGTCCAACTGGGAAATCTCATCCGTGAGGTCGCGACGATTGCCCGGGAAACCTTCCCCAAGTGCATCACCATCCGGACGCTCGTGCCCCGCAACCTCTGGGCGCTGCGCGGCGATCCCGCCCAGCTTCATCAGGTTCTGCTGAATCTTTGCATCAACGCCCGTGACGCCATGCCGACGGGCGGCGACTTGTCAATCACGATCAAAAATGTCGCCATTGAGGCGCCGGCCGCGCCCCCGAACCCGGCCGCCAAACCCGGCCTGTACGTGGTCGTGAAAGTCGAGGATACGGGTGTCGGCATCAGCCGCGAAATTCAGGACCGCATTTTTGATCCGTTCTTTACTACCAAGGAACCGGGCAAAGGAACCGGCCTTGGTCTTTCCACTGCCCTGGGCATCGTGAAGACCCACGGCGGGTTCATTACCTTGAGCAGCACTCTCGGTAACGGAGCCGCGTTCGAAATCTGGCTTCCCGCAACGGCTGCCGGAGAACCGCCCCCGGCGCAACTCGAGGATGTCCAACCGATGCGCGGCCAGGGCGAACTCATCCTGGTGGTGGATGACGAGGCGGCTGTGCGATCGTTGACCAAACAAACCCTCGAAGCCTATGGCTATCGCGTGTTGACCGCCTCCGATGGTTGGGAAGCAGTCGGCATCTATGCCGGCCAAAAGAACGAAATCAAAGCTGTAATCACCGACATGATGATGCCGGTGATGGATGGCAAAGTGCTCATCCGTGCCTTGGGGGATATTAACCCCGCCGTCCGCATGATTGCGCTCAGCGGCTCATTCAATACGGAAAACCGTCCCGAAGCTCCGGAGGCGAAGGCCCTGAAGTTTCTCCCCAAGCCCTGCAATGTGGACGCGCTCCTGACCACCTTGCATGAATTATTGCGCAACGAATGATGACGGCTTATCGGCGTGCGTGTCACAAACGGGATGTCCGAATTCGTCTACGACGGCAAAAACCGCCGCCGGATCTCCGGCAAGTACGAGAAACCCGGCCAGACGACCACGGCCGTGGCCAGCGTGACTTGGAAAAGAGCAGATTCCTGCAGTCCACGACTCCGCCAGAAACCGACCCGGCGT
>CAZMKE010000080.1:0-4908 GCA_964566945.1 uncultured Verrucomicrobiota bacterium
ACTCTGGAAACCGTATCAGGAAAGGGAGGGAAGAAGGAGCGGGGAGGCACGGAGCAAAGGTGCGAGGGCACGCGGCCTACAACGGACGCACCGGCGGTGGATTGGCGAGCGGCTCAGGACACGCTTCCGGCGATCCGGGCCACAACCTCTCCGAGGTTGCTGTTTTCTTTGGCGGCGTCGACCCAACGTAGGCCCTGGCGCGCCAACGTTGGGCTGTGGCTGTGAACCTCTCCGAGGTTCGAAGGGCGAAAGGAGCTTGGAGGGGGTGAGTCAATACATAGGTCTTAGGCCGCGATTCGGCAGCCTGGAAAGAGGCCGATGAGAGCACGGAGAATCTTCTTCCCAACAGCGGGATTGGAATCATAATGCTTTAATGGAAGTGCGCTTGGGCAAGAGCAGGTTTTTCCTGATTCTTCTGTTTCTTCAGGGGCTTCTGGTTCTGCCCTGCCGCGGGGCGGTACTCCTGGCAGCGGACGGGCAAAGCACTGTCTACGTGGCGGACACCTATTTCATCACGGCCCTAACTTCCTCCGGAACGAAATGGAGGGCGTCGCAGCCATCTGGATCTCAGCTTGTGTTGTCAGGAAATTTGCTATTAACGCCGACGCGCGAGTGTGAACTTCATGCGGGCGGGGGCGGGTACGATTACTGCAAGTATTACCCGGGGCTTTATGCGCTGGACAAAAGCACGGGAACGTTGAAATGGAGCTACCGATCTTCGGTGGAAAACAACGCCACGATTCCGGTTCAAATAGATGCCCTGGGCTACATCCATTATGACGGGCATATCTTTTCCGCGCAAGATGGCTCGACTCTGCCGGAAAGCCTGAGTCCTTATTATGAGAACGCCGACGGCTTGGATCTCGCACCGTTCTCCGGCCTCGGAGCTTTCTATGCCATCGGCCAGGGCGGCATTTACTACGAGACCGCCGGAAATCTCATTCGCGCGCGGGACCATTATACGGGGGTGACCAACTGGACTTCCCGGGTGATCCAAAGGAGCACGGAGCCGGTCATTGCCGAGGACGGCTCGATCCTCGTGAGCGATCTTTCCGGGAGTCTGTACGCGCTGGACCGTTTTACCGGGGCGAAGCTGTGGGAGTTGCCGGGCGAGTTGAATCGCTTTTCGTCGGTAGTGGCGCTGGCTGGGAATCGAGTGGCGGCCATTCGACGCGAGCCGATTCCACCGCCGGGCTATTCCGCGGACCAGTTGTTGGTTCTCGACGCAAAAACGGGGGCTGTGGTTTCGAGCAACATCGTCGCCGGGGACCTGAAGCAGGATTCCCCGATGCTGGTCCTGCCGAATGGAACGTTGTTCGCAAGCCGGGACCAGGCAGAGCCCCTCTGGTTCAAAGGTTCGTTCCGTTACGCCGACTCGACCTGGCCAAAACCGAACTCGAAAAACAGCAATATTCGATCCCTGGCCTTTGCGGGAGCTGCGCAAATTCTGGCACAGCCCGGCACGGCGCCGCTGATCGAGAACGCCGCGACATTTTCCGTTTACGCCGGGGGAACCGGACCGTTCCGTTTCCAGTGGTTCAAGAACGGCTCTCCCGTTCCCGGAGCGACCAACGGCTATTATGTTGCCCCCAACCCAGGCTTGGCGGATCTCTTCACGGTCTCCGTGGCCAATTCCACGGATTCTCTCCTGAGCGACGCCGCGGGGCCTGGCTATACCGTTCGAGCGTTTGCGGACGGCGGCCGGGTCTTTCGCGATCCGGATCTGGCTGCTTATCCCTCCGGCTCGACGGTGGTTTTGAGCGCGGAGTCCTATGCGAATCGCAATTTCGCAGGCTGGACTGGCAGCACCAATTCGCCAACCAATCCGCTGACCCTGAAGGTCCAAACCAATCTCGAGCTCTCGGCCTCTTTCGCGAACCAGCCGCTCGATCTGCTCTGGCGGCACGTGGCAGGCGACACCGGAAATCTCCCGATTCTGCCGGGAGGATCGAATGTGATATTCATCCCGATGCAAAGGCAGTTGCTCGCCATCGACACAGCCACGCGGCGGGAACTTTGGCAAAGCGAAAGCGGCACAAGTTACCAACCGACCCAGGCGGCCCTAAGCCCCTCAAGCGACCTGGTGCTCACGGATGGCAGTTCCACCGCCGCGCTGGAGAGTTCAACCGGACGAATCAAATGGACAGCGCCGACGCAGGCCCGCTCGATGGCCATCGATCCGCAGGGGAATATTTACACGTTCGGAAATAGGATCATCGCACTCTCTCCGGAAGGAGCCCAACTCTGGGCATCGGAGGAAGTAAACGTCCTTTCACCCGGATTCATCGGCTCCGAAGGTGTTCTTTACACGGTCGACGGCGGCTTCTGGGTGCGGGCCCGGGATCGTCTTTCAGGCAAAATTCTGTGGTCTGTGCGAGGTTCAAGCGTCTCCCCGGCCCCGCGCCATCGACTGGTGGTCTTCACCAGATATCCGACGTACGATACCACCTGGCCGCTCAGCTTGCTTGACGCCGCTTCGGGCCAACTGTTGCTTTTCCGCCAACGCGTGCCCTCAGGCTGGAATGACGGGATCGAGGCGCGCGTGACCGGCGACTCCAGCCTGGTCCTGGGGCCCGATCCAAATTCCAACGACCAAAGCTGGATGGAATGGAATCTCAGGGATAACAGCCTGCTCTACGCGGGCCGCCTGGGGCTGGAAAGCGCACTCGTTACCGGGCCGCACGAGGTGGTGACGATCAATGAGTTGCGCACCGCAATCATTTACGATGTACGATCGCGCACGATGCTGGCCAGCGAAACGACTCTTCCTTCAAGTTATCAACTGATTCCGACGTCGTTGACCTTGCTGCCGAACGGCCGGATCGCCGCTCTGGCGGGTCCGGGATTCCTGCAGATTTACGAAGCCGGAAAACATCTGGCGGAATCCGTAAACCCGAGCCCAAACTTGAATCTGCAATCGACCCGTTCGCTCCTCAAGGACGGCGCGCCCGAGATTCAAACGCAACCGGTCAGTCAAGTTTTTGCAGCCGGCTCTGAAGTCCGGTTTGCGGTGGATGCGACGGGCAGGCCACCGTTGGCATACCAATGGTACCGGAACGGCCAGGCCGTCCCCGGCGCAACGAACGCCGAAGTGACGCTGTCCGATCCGGGCGGGTCAGACCTGGCTGCTCGATATTTTGTCCGGATCACGAACCTAGCCGGGATCGTCCAAAGCGAACCGGCAGTGCTAGGTTACCTGGTTAAAACATTTGTCGAAGGCCTGGGCGCGATTGAGCCCGACATCTCCGGGGCGATCTTGGCGCCGAATGAACGGCTGGCGCTGCGGGCGGTGTCAGCAAATCGCCGGTTCCTTGGCTGGACCGGGTCGATGGAATCGACCAACGAATCGTTATCGTTTATTGTTTCGAGCAATCTGGCGATTCACGCGAAGTTCGAAGCAGTGCCCGGGGACCTTCTCTGGGAAGCCCCGCTCTCCGCCGAGGTTCAGATCCCTCAACAGAACACCAGCTCGGCTCAGTGGCCACTGCACGCGTCCGAAGAGCTGGCCGAACTTATTCTGCCTGGCCTGGTCAAGTTCGACCTCGGGGATCGTTCGATGAAGCCGTTGCTGGCGAGCGTGCAAGATTGGACGGGCGCCCTGGCGCGACGCGGCGAGCACATTTACAGCCCCGGGAAAATGGGCTCCAACAATGTCATCTTCCACTACCAATTCGGGAACCGTCTGCAAAAGATCCCGATTTTGAGCGTGGATGCTCCGGTGGCGGTCGACGCGGGGACGAACGTTTATGCTCTCGTGAGCAAAGCGGCCGACTACAACAGCGGCCCGATCGGCGCGCTGCTCAAGCTGGGCGCAAACGGGGCACTGATCTGGAGCAATAATTTTTCGCCATATTTTTACACGGCGGGAGCGCAGGTGCGAATCGCCAACGCCAAATACGGCGCGCTTTGGCGCCCAACCCCGGACTACTCCACAGGCGACTTTATCCTTTTTGATCCGGCGAACGGCAATGTATTACTACGAACCCCGGACGTGCGCAACTTCTACATTCCCTTGCCCTCATCGCGTTTTACAGCTCCTCTCGATCCAAACCAAAACACCCCTCTGGGCGCGCTTGATCTGCTCACGCAGACGGTTGTTTGGACAAATCTTTACAGCGTCTCGTTATGGCAGGTGACTGATGATCACGCGCTTATCTGCTACGGAGGCCGGACGAATGGGAGCGGCGCCGTCTTCGGCGGGATTAAGAGCATTGACCTGAAGAGCGGCCGCACCCAGGGCTTCACTGAATCGTCGCTCAGCCCGCAGTCCCTGCTGGCAGGAGCAGATCACCGAGTTTACATACACGGCGGGTTCGCACTGGCATGCGTCAACCTGACCAACAACGCGATCGAGTGGACGGCCGACCGGTCGTCACCCACCTCCTCCTTCCTGACCGGGCCGCTCTGCCTGACCGGGGATGGAATTCTTTATGGTTTGACCCAGAACAGAACCCTCGCCGCCTACAAGGCCTCGGCGGGACTGGCAGGCTCCTCCTGGCCGGAACCTAACGGCAAAGGCAATAGCTTCGCTTTTACGCCTACGCCGCCACTGCTTCCACCGGCCCTGCAACTCTCCGCGGACGGTCGCACCGTGACGATCGCAACGCAGTGGAGCGCTTGGTACACCCTTCAATCCGCCACCGCCGTGACGGGGCCTTGGAACGATGCCGGGAAGATCGAGGGCACGGGACAACCGGGCACGTTCCAAATTGACCTGGGGGGAACGGCCAGATTTTTCCGGATTCAGGCGGCGATCGAATAGAGGAGGAGACCAAGGACCAAGTTCGAAGGGCGAAAGGAGCTTGGAGCTGGGAGGAAAATGCGAGGCAAAGACATTTTAACAGGAGGTAACAGAGTTGTTCTCTGGCTTGTAAATGATTTTTTCATAAAGATTATCCACGGATTTGA
>CAZMKE010000081.1:0-4883 GCA_964566945.1 uncultured Verrucomicrobiota bacterium
TCCGAAGTCCGAAGTCCGAAGTCCGAAGTCCGAAGTCCGAAGTCCGAAGTCCGAGGTCCGAGAGCCAAAGGCTAAGTGACCGTCGGAGCCGACCAAAAGTGGGACAGTGGCGGACCGGTCCGCCAAGGTTCTCGGGTGCGGAGGAGTGCAAGTTTTGCAGCCAGCCGGGGGTAAGAGCCTCTTTTTGTGCGGGTTACATTTTACCAACGCACCTCCACCTACGGATTTGGGTTCGCAGTGTCCCAGGAAGCTGGCCCAGAATTTTTGCGAAACTCGAGGTACACCAGCAATTTTACTTCTTGCACCGATTAGGATCGATCGCAGTGAAGGGCGGTTGTCCACCGTTGACTGGCGGCGGATTGGGCAAAAAACAGCGGGGCGCACCTGCTTGAACGCGGGCGTTCCGACCAGACACTGGCGGGACTGCTGAGAGCAAAGCCGAAAAGTCGGCGGCGCGCTCAGAAATCGTTCCCAGTGATCAGAATTGTTGTTCCAGATCACAACGCAATGTATTCTTAAGATGCTTTTCCTGTCAATCCACTGACACAGCTTCTCTCATTTGCGGTGTTTGATTTCATTCCTCATTCCACCAAAGCCCTCAATCTGACGATTGGACTTTTCAGGTCGTACCTCCAAGAATCAACGCCGTCGAGCTATCGGCAAAATGCAGCCATGCAGCTCTTTCCAGAAAGCCAGGAGATTCAAATCGAAATCAGGGTTTCGGTCGAGGAAGCCGAGCAGCGTCTCACTCAGCAAAATCAGTTCGAGCGTCTGGCGCACCCTGTTCAGGTCAGCATTCGTTGGGCGTGCGGCTGGAGGGAGAGTGACAATTGCGCGCTATCGTCCCGGATCGCGGCGGATGTTGAGTCCGCAGTTTGTTGGCAGGTTTTTCACATCCGGCGGTCGAGTCGTTCTAGTCGGCAGGTTCCAAATGAGCCGCGCTGAGGAAATTTACCGGTAACCCGACGTCACAGCTACAATGAAAAAGAATCTACCTGGGAAAACATGTTTCAGCCGGATCGAAACCGACCCGAGCTTAGGGCTGAAAGCCAGCGCAAACAGTCGTTCAGAATCGCAGAAGACGTTTTCCGCGTCGGTGATAGCGTTTGGCCTGCACATTGCGCTCTGGGGACTGCTGGCGTTCGGTTGGCCTATCGCCGCCGCCCAGGGAACGCTCACGTTGGGATTTGAGGATTACGCGATTGGCCAGACGCCGCCGTTCGTGAGGCCGGATGCTCCCGGGGAACCCACGCCACGCGTCGCAGACGGAAGCGCCGGTGTGGCCGCGAAGCCCTACGAAGGGCGACAATATCTGTTGGCATCCGGCGCCATCCTGCTGGGGGCTCCCACCGCGCAGCCGATCTCGGAATTTTCGGTCAGGGTGTTTGTTCCGCCGCCGCCGCTCGGAAGCCGGCTTGACTTTCGGGTCGCCAACCAACCCGTAACGCTTCCCTCCCTTGGAAGTTGGCAACTTGTTCAGGGCACCCTCGATCCGCCTGCTAATGCGCTCAGAATCAGCTCATTTTACGACAACGGAGAAGTGTTCGCCTTTGGGTTCGGCGTCGACGCGGTTCAACTTGTAACGGTCCCTGAGCCGACGACGGCAGCTTTGATCCTGTGCGGTGCCGCAGTACTTCTGGCACCCGGGAGTCGCTGGAAGAAGAGACGTTGCGGAGAACGCGACCGGAGGCAGATCGAAACTTCTCCCTAGGCGATGCCCGGGAGGGCTGGAGCGGTGGCGGAGGGACTACAATGAGTGTCGTCCCCACAACTCCTCGTCAGGACTGTCGCCGGTGGAATACCTTCGGCAGGCAGCGAACAAACGAAACCAGACGGATCGGTGGAACGCCGAAAACTCCATTCCCACTGGCTCGTAAAGCGGGTGACCTGAGTGCCCCCGCCCCTCCATTCTCCAATGGCTCTGTTTCCCGGGAGCACGTCATCAGGAGCGCGTCAGCAGTTCGAGTCGCGGGGCACGGAATGAGTATTACTCTTGGGTAGTCGACATTCCGTGGGTGCTCACCACACCTCTCGGTCTCAGGTTTTAACGTAGGAAAAAGAATTTTGTCCCGTTTCTCGCTCTGGCGGCTTTTTATAGCTAAAAGCGGATGACAGACAATCAGGCATTGTTGGCGGATTACGTTGAGACAGGTTCGGAAAACGCCTTCCGGGAACTGGTCGAGCGTTACGTGGATTTCGTTTTCACCGCGGCGGTCCGGTTGACGGATGGCGACGTACACCGCGCCGAGGATGTCGCTCAGATCGTCTTCCTCGACTTGTCCAGGCATGCGCCCAAGCTGTCGGCGGGCGTGATGCTGGGCGGATGGCTCCACCGGCACACTTGCTTTGTCGCTTCCAACCTCAAGCGCGGCGAACGCCGTCGCCAGGCCCGTGAAAGGCAGGCCGCCGAAATGAACGCCCTAGAAAAGCACGCTGACGATGGATTGGCCCAAGTGACGCCAGTTCTAGATGAAGCCGTCAACCAATTACAAGCCGAAGACCGCGACGCCATTCTGCTCCGGTTCTTCGAACGCCTGGATTTCCGCTCGGTAGGCAAGGCGCTGGGCAGTTCGGAGGAGGCCGCCAAGAAGCGGGTGACCCGGGCGCTGGATAAACTCCACGATCTGCTGGTGGCTCGGGGCGTGACCCTGACTGGTGCGGCTCTGGCGTCGGTGCTCACGGCTGGCGCGGTGAAGGCGGCCCCGGCCGGATTGGTCGCGACCATTTCTTGGAAAGCCTTGGCCGGCACCCTCGAAGCGGCGAGCCTGGTCAAGGGAACCGGTGTCACCGCTTTGAAAATCATGACTGCAACCAAGATCTCCATCGGTCTGGCCGGTGCAGTCCTGGTTGCAGGTATTGCTCTGTCGGTCAGGCAAAATCAATCACTGGTCACGCTCCGCGCCGAAAATGCCGCCCTGCATCAGCAACTCGAACAGTTATCGTCGGAGGCGCAGGAGGCTTCCAACCGATTGGCTCAGCTCCAGGGAGACCGCGGAGTTTCCGAGGACCGCCTTGGGGAATTAATGCGACTGCGGAGCGAAGTAGCGGGCTTGAAACGGCAGCTGGCGGACGCGGCCAAGGCTACCCCCGGGACCGGCGCTCGCTCGCCGCAGGAAGCCACTGCTCCTTCGGAGCAGGACCAACAGCAGGTGGCCAGTCGCAGGATGCGCGATGCGAAGATCTGGGTGATGGCCTTCCACCAATACGCGGGCGATCACCAAAAGCTGTATCCTGCCAACTTTGATGCCGTCGCTTCTTATCTGGCCGGCACCCTCAAGAGTGACGCCAACCCGGGCGAGGCTCAACGGGAGTTGAAGGATTTCATCCAAACCACAAACAATTTCGAGCTCGTGTTTCAGGGGTCGCTCAATGAAATCACCAACTGGAGCTCCGCTATCGTCATGCGGGAGAAGGAGGCATGGCCGGCTGTCCAAGGGGGCTGGTTTCGAACTTACGGATTTGCGGACGGCCACACCGAGTTGCACCAGAGCGATGATGGGAATTTTGTCCCCTGGGAGAGCGAGCGAATGCCAGGTCATTCCGGTCGGTAGCGAGCCTGCAGCTATGCGCGGATTCCAGAAGGTGTTCCCTTGTCCCTGCAGACAGTGCAATCAACGCGTGCAGGAATAGGGTAAGTCACTCCTTATTTAGGCGTCGGGAATAGTATGAAACGAAATACAGGACTCACGCTGATAGAACTGCTGGTGGTGATCGCAATCGTCGCCATGCTTGCCGGATTACTGTCGCCGGCCCTTTTAAGGGCCAAGGGATCTGCCCGATTGACGGCCTGCAAGAATCAGATGCATCAGATTGGACTGGCGCTGCAAGTGTATGTTCAGGAGTACGGGAACACCTATCCCTATTATCTCGGTCCGTCTGGGCCGGCGTACGGCGACACCACCTATCAGGGAGAAAAGTTCAAAGGATTGGTTTATTGGTCGTCCAAGCTCTTCCCCTACTGCTCTCAAAACTGGACCAATGAACTATTCCATTGTCCGGGATACAAAGGAGTAACGACAGGACCTGTTCGTTCGCAATCCGGTCCCCCAACGGAGCGGTTCGGCAGCTACGCCTACAACGCGTACGGAGTTGCCAAAACAGGAGGGTTTGGTCTGGGGCCGATGATGTTTTGGTCGAATGCAGCAGCGATTTCCGAGGGTCAAATCAAGGTTCCGAGCGAAATGCTAGCCATCGGTGAATCCAGGCATCTCGCGGGCAAAGTGGAAACGTGGAACGGGGGCTTCGATACGCTGCGGTGCGGCGCTCTGTGGACGGGGACGATCGGATTTCCTTTTGATCCCGCACGGCACGGTAGCAAGTACAATGCACTTTTTTCCGACGGGCATGTTTCGCCCATCCTTCCCGGGGTCTTATTTGATCCGACGAAATCCGCCGCAATGTGGAACTTCGACCATCAGCCCCACCCAGAATTGTGGGTGCAGTGAAACCTTTATTGCCTGTCCAGCGCGGGCTTTCTGAGCAACCCGCGACGGAGCAAAACCGCACCGGGCCTAACCTGACCTCGGGTGATCGAGCTGAGCTGGTTTAGGCTACCCGTGACCACGGACCTCCGCCACGACCAGCCGGTAGCCGAGGTCGAGCTGTGAAAGGCCTCGAAGGTGACCGAAACGCCGCTCCCACTCCCCGGTCTCGAGGTCACGACGCAGTCTCTCGACCAGCACTGCGGTCTCGCCTGGAGCGACGCTCGAAAAACTGGAGATGCCGGCGCGCACGTCGGGATCGAGGTAGGCCTCGGGACGACGCCACCATGCTCCAAGGAAGCCGTCGGAACAGTCGTGAGGAATCGGCACGGGCGCGACGGACAACTCACCCAAGGCGGAGGCGAGGCGACGCATCGTCGGAAAGTTGATGCGGTCGCGCTC
>CAZMKE010000082.1:0-4812 GCA_964566945.1 uncultured Verrucomicrobiota bacterium
CCGTCAGTATTTTCAAACCGGCGCTTTTCCACCATTTTCACGCCGCCGCTAACATCTCTCAAACCTCGTGCCAAGACTCAATTGGGGTTCGGATTTGAGTTCCTCGCCGAGCCACGAGATCTCTGGTTGGCGGCTACCGCCAGCACTCCGCCTTTTGATCAGGGCTTGTATGCTCCGATGACGTTTCTTCCAAGGCCGCCGGACGGGTCGCTGTTGAGGCTGGACGGAAGACCACTGCGCATCGTGTCGTCGCCGCTTGTCCTCGGAGCACCAATTGCGGCGTCCATCAGTCAACCGAATGATTGACAAACTTGCAGGCACCGTACATACGTACGGTTATGAGCCTCACCGCTCGCCAGCAAAGCATTGCCGCCTTCATTCAGTCGCACGAGCTGCCCCCCACGGCACGCGAGATCGCGGCTCACTTCAACCTCAGCGTCGGCGCGGTGGCGGATCACATCAAGGCTCTGCGCGCCAAAGGCTTCCTCGCTCCAGGGGATGGACGCGCCCGAGGGCTGCGGCTCGCCGGTTCGTTGCGCGATCGCCGCAAAGCAATTCTGGATGTCCCACTTTACGGCTCCATCCCCGCCGGCCTGGCAGACGATCGGCACCAGGAGGCGGAAGGGTGTGTGAGCGTGGATGCGGAAACCTTGGGGCGGCGTTCGACCCAGCACCTGTTCGCCTTGCGAGTCCAGGGCGATTCCATGATCGAGCGCCATATCCTGCCGGGGGACATCGTGATTCTGGATCACAGGCAGGAACCGCGTCCGGGAGATGCTGTCGCCGCGCTGATCGATGGCCAGAGCACTCTGAAGGTGCTGGTGCGGCAACGGGGCAAGCCATTCCTGCGGGCTGCGAATCCGCGCTATCCAGATCTTATTCCGGCGGGCGAACTGATGGTGCAGGGTGTTCTGGTGGCAGTCATCCGGCGGGTATGAGCGCAGCGTCCGTCATCGTTTCTCGCGGCCCCAAGCGTCCGCCGCTGCCGCTCCCCAAGGCGGTCGAGTACGCCGACAAGATCGCGGGATGGATTGCCCCCTACTGTCGCCAAATTGAAGCGGTAGGCGGAATCCGGCGGCGCTGCCCGGAGGTGGCTGCCATTGAATTGCTGGTGGCCCCGCGCTTCGAGGCTAATGCCAACCTTTTGTTCCGATTCCTGGACGACTACGTCCAGAATGAGCGCAACGGAGCCGCCCACTGGCGCCATTCGAGCGGACGGGCTGACCTGGTGGGGACGCCACCCGGGGCCTTCGCCGACCGAGTCGCGTTGGCTCTGCCTCGCTGCAACCTGGTGCTTCACACCGCCACAACGGAGAACTGGTTTCTGCGCTTGTTCGAAAGCACCGGCTCGGACGCTCACGTCACGAGCATCATGGAGCGGGTTCGGTCCCTGCCAGGAACGTGGGAACCGGGCGAGCAGATCCGCGTGCGCAGCAAAACCATCAAGCCCCTCAGCGAGGGGCACATCTATGACGTGTTGAACATGTCGCTGGTGGTGCCGTGGAGGAGAACCACGTGAGACGCGTTCCGATTTTCCGGGCTTCGGTCGGCGTGGTGATCACCCCGGGCAAACTTCCTTTTTGGCGCGGGAGGAGATTTAGAGAAATTACCGCTTCTACTTCCCTTCGCACCATCCAACCCGAATCAACGTCCCATGCTCCGTGAAACGACGATCTGCCATTGATCCGACGGAGCCTATAGGTGCGACCTTAATGCAGGATTCGCTAAAAGTTCGCGAGCACCTGTTCTGCCGCAAGAGCGGAGGTCGAAACGGGGGGAATTAAGAAAAGCTAAATGCCAAAAACCAAAGACCAAGGGGACCAAGGGGACCAAGGGGACCAAGGGCGAGGGCGAGGGCGATGGAAGTTCTCGGTTCATGGTTATCGGCTACCAAGAGCGTAAATCCGCGCCGGGTGTGGGCGGATTCGGTGCCCAGATTGCCAACTTCGTGCGCGGCGGACTGCATGCGATAGGCGAGTTCGTAACTGGCAATGCGGGCGTCGAGTTCGGCAAAGCCGGGCCGGGGGGCGCGGTGTTTCAGGTTCAGCTCCCGGATCAGGTCGATGGAAGCGCGCTGGCCGGGGGCGAAATCATCCGGCGGAAGGAGATCGAGGACCGGGGTGCCCCGGTCGCGGAGCCGATCCACCAAGGGCGGGGCATCGTCAAGCGAAGGCCCGGGGGAAAACCGTTGTCCGAAGAACGGGTCGACCACGAAAAGGAGAACGGAGGAGGGGCATCATTCCCGCTGAGGCGCTCGACATCTTTGGGCTCATCGCCCATTCCCGCGACGGCCCGGGCGCCGAAGCGCTCGAAGCCTTGGCGGAGCAAAATCGGCTAATCGGTATGTTCGTCGGGCTTGTTCTACTTGGAGTGCTCAGCGGCGGCTCTTCTACGGAGGGATCGATCCACTAAAGTGCACCAAGACTCCCGCGTTTGATCAGGGCTTGTAGGCTCCGGTGACGTTTCCTGCGAGGCCGCGAGACGGCGCGCTGTTGAGGCCGGGCGGAGGACCGTTGAGCGTTGTGTTCTGGCTGCTGACGGCCCGGAGGAATCTCCTCTGAGCAAAGGGGGCTGGGGCAATTTCGGCAAAACCAGTGAAAGGGGCATTGGTGGCGATCGGAGTCCACGTCAAAAGATCTGACGTCTGCTCCACTGTGTTGACCGGGGCTGGCTGCCCCTCGACAGCGAAGGTTCTAGTAGTCTGGTCCCGGAGGCGAAAACGCGGACCGGCCACGGCTGAGCCTCCTATGATCTTCGCCAAGTTCGGCACTTCGATGCCGTTGACGAAGTCAAACACTCCAGCAAGGAAAATAGCCCCAGAGGGGTCGCTGACGATTTGGGAGACCTTTACTGGCCTGAAGGCGCCTTCGGCGGTGGACAGTGCGACCTTGGTAAAAGTTGGGTCGGGGGTGCCATCCGAAAGCAGGCGAATTATTGTTGAGCCTTCCGCGACCAAAATGCGGGCTTCGGAGTCCAACTCGACGGCAGTTTTGACAATTTGCGGATCCGATGGGTAGTTTTGTGCTCGGAGTTTGCCATCCGGGTCTAGCCAGGCAATGCCGGATCGGCCTTGGGATTGAACAATTTCGAATTCGCCAGCGACAAAAACACCGCCCGCCGGCAGGCTTTTGGCGGCATAGACCATGCCTACGTCCTGCCACGACGTACCCGTCGGCACCTCCCAGTAGCGCATTTGGATAGGGCCTGGATCAAACGATGGATCGAGCGTGCCGTCAGCGTTCAGCATGGCGACGCTGTCACGACGAACATCGCCAACGGATCTAAAGAATCCACCGACGAGGATGCGTCCGTCCTTCTCCGCCTCAATGCTGTAGACAAACCCGCGCACGCGCGGCGTGAACGAAGCGTCCAAGCGTCCATCAGCCAGGAGGCGGAAGAAGTTCGTCGTGCTGTCATTTTGAAACTGACCGCCGATGAGGATCTTGCCGTCCGATTGGACCGTGATTGCGCGAACGTCCGAAGGAAACGGAAACTGTGTAAAACCGGGGTCGAGAGAACCGGTGCCATCCAGGCGAGACAATACCCCGCCTTCGTCCGCGAGGACTAGTTTCTCTCCCTGGAACGCAAAGGAGCCTCCAAGCCAGCCCTGGGATTTGTAGAAAAGTTGCTGAGTGCCGTCAGCGTTGATCCGAGCGATGCCACCGGTCCATCGATCGGCTGGTCCGTCCCGGGAAAACTGAAACCAACCGGACATCCAGATTTGTCCAAGCGGATCCTTGGTCAGTTGCGAAACGGTCGGCGGATAGTGGCCGAGGCTGGAAGTTAACGACCCTCCTTGGGTCAAACGGAAAAAGTCGGAAGCTCCGTTGTCCACGATTACGTCGCCGGCCTTTGTGAGGAACAGTTGCGTCGTATAGCCGGCAGAGTTGGCATATTCGTCACGGATGGACTTAATGGTTCCGCTTTCAGAGAGTCTCAGAACACGGCCTAGCGTCACGAGAATGTCGCCGCCCGGCAATATTGCCATAACGTTTCGAGACCATGGGACAAATATGGAACCAGGTAGATCGGGCGGAACAAAAGAAAAGCTCCGATCAAGGCTGCCGTCTGGGAGAATCCTCACAAGGTATCGCCTTGGTTCCTGAAAAGCAGTGGTAAAAGCGCCGACATAGAGGGCGCGGCCCTGCGCATCGATTTGAAAACTCGATGGCCCATCGTACCCAGAGCCCGAAATGCTCCGACCGGGGACATACGCTTGGTCGAGGCCGCCGTTAGGGAGGACGCGAGCGATGCCCCCCAAAGTTTTCGGTTCGAAGGTGCCACAGGCCAGGATTTGATCGTCGGCTTGCGCTCTGATCTGGTAGACGTATCCGACAAAAGCGGTGGGTAGAAACGTGGGATCATCCGTGCCGTCCGGATTCAGCCGATAGAGAGTGGACGTGACCACGCCAGCGACCGTGTCGTCGTTTGCCAAGACGATCTTTCCGCTAGCCTGAATACAAATTCCTAAAGGTCGGCGATGGGCGCCCAGGCCAAGGCGTTTTGTCACGATGCCATCCGCCGTCAGCCAAATAATACTACTGGCGTCACCGGAATAGGGGTCAGAGGCAGCAACTATTTCGCCCGTGGTGGCGACTATTGGGGACCAGAAAACCAGTTCAAAGCCGGTAGGCGGGATAAAAGAGAGGTCGACTGATCCATCAGGATACAGTCGCTTCACACCGTTTTTGGTGCCGACGAGCAAAGAATCATCCCCGAAGCATTGGATGATGGAGCCAGACGTGTTTTGGCGTAATCCCAATGCCGTTAAGAAATTAGCTGTATAAGACTTCTGTAAGTGACTGGTAGGCA
>CAZMKE010000083.1:0-4348 GCA_964566945.1 uncultured Verrucomicrobiota bacterium
GTCAGCTCGTGTCGTGAGATGTTGGGTTAAGTCCCGCAACGAGCGCAACCCTTGTGTCCTGTTGCCACCCCCACGAGAGTGGGGAGCACTCTGGACAGACTGCCTCGCTTAAACGGGGAGGAAGGTGGGGATGACGTCAAGTCAGTATGGCCCTTACGGCCAGGGCTGCACACGTACTACAATGCCCGGTACAGAGGGAAGCAAGACCGTCAGGTGGAGCAAATCCCAGAAAACCGGGCCCAGTTCAGATTGTCGTCTGCAACTCGACGGCATGAAGTTGGAATCGCTAGTAATGGCGCATCAGCTACGGCGCCGTGAATACGTTCCCAGGCCTTGTACACACCGCCCGTCACATCATGAAAGCCGGTTGTACCCGAAGTCCGCAAGCGAACCGCAAGGAAGCAGCGGCCGAAGGTATGGCTGGTGATTGGGATGAAGTCGTAACAAGGTAGCCGTAGGGGAACCTGCGGCTGGATCACCTCCTTTCTAAGGAGAAAAACGTGACCGGGTGTCCTGTTTATTCAGGACTAACCGAATCACCAGGTCGAACCTTTGCCCGTCCGAGGATTGGCAGAGGGACCTAACGGCTCGAAAGTTTATCGCACAAATCAGTTTCCAGAGGGCAGCCATGTTCTTTTGACAGCGAGAGCAAAGAAAGCAGAGAGATCGAACGCGAAACCGATAACCAGGTTGGGGCTGTAGCTCAGTTGGTAGAGCGGTAGCTTTGCAAGCTATAGGTCAGGAGTTCGACTCTCCTCAGCTCCACCAGTCCTCTCCGGACGGGCCGCAGACGAAAGCCGCGCTTTGAAGCGCGCCGTCCGCCGGATCATTCGGACCCTGGACATTGGACATTTCACAAAGTGACCGGGCTTGTAGCTCAGTTGGTTAGAGCACGCGCTTGATAAGCGCGGGGTCACTGGTTCAAGTCCAGTCAGGCCCACCACTTTCTTGCTGTCCGACAGATGAATTTACCTGCTGCGCCGGGCTTCCAGGGCCAAAAACCTTGGGGGCGGAAGGCGTCAGCGCGTGTTCTTTGACAACTACACATAGGGAAATAGATAGAAATAAAGGGCGTAATTATTACAATTCGCTGAGTTTTCTTATAACGGTTCCATCGCAAGGTGGAGCGCGAGTAAGTTTACTTTTGTGATCAAGCTACTAAGTGCAATACGGTGAATGCCTTGGTGCCAACAGGCGATGAAGGACGCAGCAAGCTGCGATAAGCCACGGGAAGCCGCAAGCAGGCGCTGATCCGTGGATTTCCGAATGGGACAACCCACTGGACTAATCCTCCAGGACTGACCGGATGAATTCATAGTCCGGCAGGGCGAAACGGGGCGAAGTGAAACATCTCAGTAACCCCAGGAAAAGAAAACGAATGTGATTCCGTCAGTAGTGGCGAGCGAAAGCGGAAGAGCCTAAACCGGAGGGATTCATCCTTCCGGGGTTGCGGGACCCCGATGTGGGAGATGGAAGGCGAGCTTAATGCAATGGAAACTGCAGCCACAGACCGTGAGAGCCGGGTGAGCGAAGCCAGAAGTCCCCTAGGGGCATCCCAAGTAACGCGGTGCACGTGAAACTCTGCGTGAATCTGTCCAGACCACTGGATAAGGCTAAATACTCGTTGGCAACCGATAGTGGACAAGTACCGCGAGGGAACGGTGAAAAGAACCCCTGTTAGGGGAGTGAAATAGAACCTGAAACCGATTGCATACAAAGTGTGGGAGCCCGCAAGGGTGACCGCTTGCCTTTTGCATAATGAGTCTGCGAGTTATTGTCAGTGGCAAGCCTAAGTTCAGTTTGTTGAACGGAGGCGAAGGGAAACCGAGTACGAATAGTGCGAACCTAGTTGCTGGCAATAGACCCGAAGCGGAGGTGATCTACTTATGAGCAGGTTGAAGCTGCAGTAACATGCAGTGGAGGACCGAACTCGTGGATGTTGAAAAATCCTGAGATGACTTGTGAGTAGGAGCGAAAGACTAATCAAACCCCGTGATAGCTGGTTCTCTCCGAAATAGTTTGAGGGCTAGCGTTGGAACAAGTACTCCGAGGAGGTAGAGCACTGGATGGCTTAGAGTCCCCACCAGGATATCAAAACCAATCAAACTCCGAATTCCTCGGATCCCATTATTCCAGCAGTCAGACGGCGAGGGATAAGCTTCGTCGTCAAAAGGGCAACAGCCCAGACCAACAGCTAAGGCGCCTAAATACGGTTAAGTGGAAAGGATGTGACGTTGCACAGACAGTGAGGATGTTGGCTTAGAGGCAGCCATCATTTAAACAGTGCGTAATAGCTGACTCATCGAGCGATGTCGCGCCGAAAATGATTGGCGATCAAACTGTATGCCGAAGCTTTGGATTGTCCGCAAGGACAGTGGTAGGAGAGCGTTCTGAATGCGTTGAAGCCTGACTGAAAAGGACGGTGGAGTGTTCAGAAGTGAGAATGCAGACATGAGTAGCGATAAACCAGATGAGAATTCTGGTCGCCGTAAACCTAAGGTTTCCTGGGGCAGGTTCGTCCTCCCAGGGTTAGTCGGGAGCTAAGGCGAGGCCGTAAGGCGTAGTCGATGCACAGCAGATTAATATTCCTGCACCGGCTTGGGTTAAGGTTGGAAGTGCGCAAAGAGAAAAGTGACTAGGCAATCGAATGCTGAGCTTAGCCTTCGGGCGAAGCGCATCACCGGACAATTTGCCGAGAAAAGCTTCCAATTGTTCCCCAGGCTGCCCGTACCGTAAACCGACACAGGTGGGTGAGTGTAAATGCACTCAGGCGCGCGAGAGAAACCTCTCTAAGGAACTCGGCACATTAGCCCCGTAACTTCGGGAAAAGGGGTGCCCCTCGCAAGAGGGGTCTCAGTAAATTGCGTTTAGCGACTGTTTAACAAAAACACAGCACTCTGCCAAGTCGTGAAGACGACGTATAGGGTGTGACACGTGACCAATGCGGAAAGATCAAGGCGTTTTGTTAGCCGCAAGGCGAAGCTCGGCGCCTAAGTCCCCGTGAATGTCGGCCGTAACTATAACGGTCCTAAGGTAGCGAAATTCCTTGTCGGGTAAGTTCCGACCTGCACGAATCGTGTAACGACTGAACGACTGTCTCGGAGAGGATCTCGGCGAAATTGTAACTGCGGTGAAGATGCCGCATGCCCGCAGTAGGACGGAAAGACCCTATGCACCTTTACTGTAAGCTGGTATTGTGTTCTGGTTAACGATGCGTAGCGTAGGTGGGAGGCTTTGATGTGCTGTCTTCGGGCAGCATGGAGCCGCAATGTGAAACACCACTCTTTGCTAATTAGGATTCTAACCTCTCTCCGTAAGCCGGAAGAGGGACAGTGCCTGCGGGTCAGTTTGGCTGGGGCGGCTTCCTCCCAAATCGTAACGGAGGAGCGCAAAGCTGGGCTCAGCATGGTTTGCAACCATGCGTCGAGCGTATGGGTAGAAGCCCGGTTAACTGCGAGACCAACAAGTCGAGCAGGTGCGAAAGCAGGCCCAAATGATCCGATGGTTTAATGTGGAATTGCCATCGCTCAACGGACAAAAGGTACGCTAGGGATAACAGGCTGATCGAGTCCAAGAGTTCATATCGACGACTCGGTTTGGCACCTCGATGTCGGCTCATCGCATCCTGGGGCTGGAGAAGGTCCCAAGGGTCCGGCTGTTCGCCGGTTAAAGCGGTACGCGAGCTGGGTTCAGAACGTCGTGAGACAGTTCGGTCCTTATCCACTGTGGGCGCAGGAAACTTGAGGGGTTCATTCTCTAGTACGAGAGGACCGAGAATGACGCACTTCTGGTGTGGCAGTTGTTCCGTCAGGGGCATCGCTGCGTAGCCATGTGCGGAAGAGATAAGCGCTGAAAGCATCTAAGTGCCAAGCTCCTCCCAAGATATGGTTTCCCGGTCGCAAGACCCTGAAGACCCCAGGAAGACTACCTGGTTGATAGGTTGGGCATGCACGTGGAGCAATCCACTTAGTGGACCAATACTAATCGGTCGTGAGGCTTGATCCTTATTTTTCCCTTCCCCCCGGGGTTCGCCCCCAAGGAAGGTCGATTAAGGATTTTAAAACAAGGCGAGTTGTAAACGCGCCTCCAAGCTCCATCAAAACCCTGTGTGTAGTACTCAACGAACACGAAAGTGCTCTTTAAAATTTAAATCAGCCCGCCGGCCCTGGCTCATTCGAGCCCCCCGGCCCTGATCCAAAAGCTTTTTGGTGACCATAAAGCTGTGGCCCGACCCGATCCCATCCCGAACTCGGCCGTCAAACACAGCCTTGCCGATGGTAGTGGTTCTATAGGTTCCGCGAGAGTAGGTTGTCGCCAGATCTTTCATCCCAAACGCCGTTCACTCCCA
>CAZMKE010000084.1:0-3529 GCA_964566945.1 uncultured Verrucomicrobiota bacterium
ACGCCGGGTCGGTTTCTGGCGGAGTCGTGGACTGCAGGAATCTGCTCTTTTCCAAATCCAGGAATTCCAGTCCGAGAACGGTCAAGGGCAAGCGCAACTTCGTCTCGAGTGTGATGGCGAATTCGTAGGCTTCTCGCGGCATTTCATCCTGGGTTGTGGGGAATTCCTTCAGCCAAAACACCGTTCTTTCATCCGTCTGTTTTAATCCCACGCTGCCAGTGAAAGTGTCCGGCCCTTCACCACCGGGGTGGCAGACATGTCGCACTACGATGCGGCAAAAGTCCGACAAGGATCGGCGATGATCGGAGGCGCGAAACCAACCATAATACTTCTGGGTGACAATCTGGCCGTTGACAAAATCCAGGAACGTATGCGCCTTGTAGGGCAGGACCGCGGCTATGATCCAGGGTATGCTCGCGATGGTCCAGGCGCCGGCCTGTGCATCTGGAGAATCCAGCCCCCAAAACGTGTTTTCTCTCAGGGGCCAGAGGAAGATTCCAAGCCCAAGACACGCCGCGGACAGTGCCATTTTGCGGGCTGCCGCGGCGTAGTTGAATTGCGTCCCTTGAATATCGAGGGTCTGATTGGTCGTAGTTTTCATACACCCCTTGCAACAGAGGATCGGGCATAAGGTAACGAGAATAATTGCGAACCCGATGCGGCCAGCGCAGGCCAGGCTCCGAGCAGGAAACGCGAAGCCCCAACGGTCAAGTCACTTTGCGCCTTCCCCATTGCATGCGGTGGCTCGTGCCCGCCTGAATCGCCAGCCGAAGCAAGCCAACCCGGCAAGCGCCGTCACCAAGGCCGTCGAGGCGAGAGCGTTGGTCATGTAGTCGGGCCCCTGCACAATGACGTAGAATGGCGTTCCTGGGATTTGGGCACGGCAAGCCAGCCAGAGCCCGGCATAGGAAGGATACTTTCTAGCGGCCGGGTCGAAATACCAACCGCTCGATCGGGCCTGTAGATTCTCGGGCAAACGGTCGAGTCGAATCGCTGGGGTGGCACGGCGATACGCCGGATGCGAGATGATCGCCCAGGGTTTTCGAAGCTCCGGCGGGTCGGATGGGTCGGTGGGACCCACCAGAACAATATAGGCATTATCGCCCTCATGGCCCAGAGTCCGCGTGGAAGAGGTGGTTACTGTGGCAAGCAGGAAGCCTGCAATGTCCGCCCTTTCCCCTGGCCTCCCCATGACTGCAACGCTGACGCCGAACTTGTCCAGGTCCTCGGGGTCCGTCCGGCTTCGGTACACTTTTGAAACGTAAGGGGCCGGAGCATTGCTTTTGGCGCCCTGGTAATGGTCGCGATCTTCGACCCGGAGCAACCCCACCTGCGATTTTCCAGTTTCAGGCCAGCGCGCCAGCAACACTCCCTTGGCGTCGTAAAGACTCCAACTGTCAAATGGATTGCCTTCCATCCATTGGAGCCCGCTTGCATTAATGGCGCGGTTCCTCGCCTCAAGAAATGCCTTCAGCTCTTTGGAGTCACGTCCTTGGAGAATCTGGGGCAAGTCGGCGTCTTGGGAAACGAGGGCGACCGCATTGGTCAGTCGCGACAGATCGGAAGAAATGGCCTTGATCACATATTCATCCGCAAAAGCAGTCATCCCCAACACCGTGAACCGGAAGAGAACGGCGGCCACGCTCAGCAGGACAAACATCACGGCGACCGCCCCCAGCAGGCCCGCCAAGGCCGGCTGCCTTCGGGACCAACGCCAAAGTCGTTCCCCGCTGCTGACTGGACGGGCGTGAATCGGCTCCTCCCGGAGAAAGCGGCCCAAGTCATCAGTCAATTCCTGCGCGGTGGCGTAACGTTGCGCGGGATCCTTGGCCAGGCACTTGAGGCAGATCGTTTCCAGGTCCCGCGGGACTTTGCGATTGACCAGCCGGGGCGGCGCCGGCTCGGTGTCAATGACCTGGCGCAGGGTGTCGAGCGGAGTCTCCGCGCGGAATGGCGGGCGTCCCGTGAGCAGATCGTAAAGAATTGCGCCGAGCGAATACACGTCGCTGGCGGGACCGATTTCTCGCCGTCGGCCAGCGGCCTGCTCGGGCGGCATGTAGCTGGGGGTGCCGAGCACCGCGCCCGAGATAGTGAGGTCGGATTCCACATCAATCTGGCGCGCCAGCCCGAAGTCAGTGATGCGCGGCTCGTCCTGCGCGTCGATGAGCACGTTGTGCGGCTTGAGGTCGCGGTGCAGGATGCCGCGCTCATGCGCGTAGTGAATGGCCTCAGCGATGATCCTGACATAACGCGCGGCCCGCGCTGCCGGGAGGGGCGTGCGGCGGATCACCTCGGCGAGGCTCTGGCCCTCGACATAGTCCATCGAGAAGTAATGTTGCCCTTCGTGCTCGCCGACTTCGTGGATCGCGACGACGTTGGGATGCTTCAGCGTGGCTGCCGCCTTGGCCTCGGTGTGGAATCGTTTGATCTCCGCCTGCGTCGCGCGCGAACCCGCGAGCAGCAGCTTCAACGCGACCACCCGGCCCAATCCCCGCTGCCGCGCCTGGTAGACCACGCCCATCCCGCCTTGACCGATCTGTTCGAGCACATCGTAGTTGCCGAAGACGCGGCCAGTATGGGTAGTGCAACTTTTCTCCGGGCGCGTTTCACCTACGGTCTCCCCCTCCGCCTTAAGCGCCAAGTCCATCAAGCATCGCGGACAAAACCCATCGGCCGACGCTTGGCTGATCGTCGCGCCGCACTCCGAACAAATCCGGTCTTGGGACATACCGACAAACTCTCGCTCTACCCTGACGAAACAGGAATACCAGCGCTGGGTAACAGCTTCTTTCAATCTTCGAGCGCCGCCCGGAGATGCCGCAACTCCGCGTTCACGGCGTCAGGATGGTTCACGATCCGTTTGACCTCGGCTCGCAGTTGCCGGCCGTATTCCTGGCGGAAGCGGCTGACGGCCATCTTCACGGCGTCCTCGCTCTTCCCCAAGCGCGCTGCAACCTCGGCGTGCGACCGGGTGCTGTGTTCGCCGGGGAGGAACATCTCCAGGTTCTGGAACAAATCGGCGTTGCCCTCGCGACGATACTTTTCCCGAAGGCGATCCGTGACGAGGTTCAGCAGAACGGTCGCGCAGTTTCGATCATACAGCTTTTCCGGGGTCAGATCGTGGGCGGGCTCAGCAATGTAGCGGCCTTCGGCCGAGTCGAAATCGAGGGAGCAATGAGGGTGGGCGCCGCCGCGCTTGGCAGCCTGCGCTTTCTGCCACTCGTTCCGCACCATGTTCTGCAGACTCGTCAGCAGCCACGAGCGAAACTGGCCCTCCGTCGGCTGCGCGCCTTGGAAAATGCGCCGCGTGACAACACGGGTCGCGAAGAACTGCTGGGTGAAATCCTGGGCGGCGTGCGTCGCATGTCCGCTGCGACGCAGGTAGGCATAAAGGGGATACCAGTAGGCCTGGCACAATTCCTCCATGGCGGCGACAGCCTCAGGCGAAGCCGTGCGGGCCGCGGCCAACACCACAGTATCCGTCTTAGGAACAACGTGTGATCCGCGGGTGGGCTGTGGGAGAAATTTC
>CAZMKE010000085.1:0-3393 GCA_964566945.1 uncultured Verrucomicrobiota bacterium
TGTCAGCGGCGGAATGAAAGTGGTGTGATTCCGCCGGTTTGAAAGTGGGATTCTTTCCGGGTTCGTATTCTTCTAAGCCTTTCGCTTTTAGAGCTCTTCTTCCTTCTTCCGTTTTTCTTCGCGAGCCCGTGGAGGGTTGGTGGTTTTGCGTTTTTCTTCCGGTCCGATTAACTCGGAATGAGCTCGCGGGTGAGTCGGCGCAAATGCCGTTGTTGCAATGAGTTCTTCCGTCCGGATTACCGCAACGGCCATCACCAAATCTATTGTTCGACGGAGGCTTGCCGCCAGGCCAGCAAGGTGGCCAGCCAAAGGCGCTGGCTGAACAAGCCGGCCAATCGGGATTACTTCCGCGACCCGGAGAACACGCGGCGGGTGCAGGAGTGGCGAAAACGGCATCCTGGCTATTGGCGCAAGCAGCCTTCTGCGCCAAAGGACAACGCAACCTCCTCCAAATCAGCAACTAAGCCGGATCAGAGTTCTTGTAACGCACCTCCGGAGAGGGCTCCGGCGTTACAAGATGTCTGCCTTTTGCAAGATCCTGTGGTTATAGGCCTTATCTCCATGGTGACGGGCAGCACGTTACAAGAGGACATCGCTTCGACCGCCCGCCGATTGCAGGCTCGGGGCCGGGATATTCTCGGGTTGAACAGCGCCGGGAAGTGCCCATCGAACCATGATTATCAAACGTCCGATTCGTCCTGACCGGCTGCGCCAGGTGCCGCCGAGTTTCAGTTGGGTGGATCATCGCCTGGTGAGCGCGCGTTACATCGAGCACTGCGATCCGCCGAGCCTGGCTTTGTATCTGTTCTTGGTCACCGTGGCGGATGTCCAGGGGCTGAGTTTTTACTCGGACGCCTCGATCGGCCGACGCCTCCGGTTGGACTCGGTCCAGCTTTCGGCGGCGCGCCAGCTACTGGAGCGCGCCGGGTTGATCGCTTTCCAGAAGCCGCTTTACCAAGTGCTCGGTTTGGACTCGCAGCCGGCGCTGACCGCTGAAACCGCCCACCCGCGCACAAACCAAACTCATTCGGTGGCGGAGATCCTCCGCCGTGTCAGAGACGGAGGGGCGTCATGATCGATTACCAGACGTTCTGCCAAATCCGGCTGCTGGCCGATGAGAAGCACCTGACGGCGGTGCAAATCGCCGCAGAACTCAAGCTGAACATCAAGACGGTGGAGAAGTGGCTCGACAAAACCACTTACCAGCCGCGGCTGAGCAGAAAGCGCCCGAGCAAGCTCGACCCTTTCAAGGGCCAGATCGTGGCGATGCTCGAACGTCATCCCTACACCGCACAGCAGGTCTTGCAGGAACTCAAGCGCCAGGGGTATGCCGGCGGCTACAGCATTCTCAAGGCGTTTGTCCGCGAGATCCGTCCTGTTCGCAAGCCGGCTTACCTTTCGCTTCAGTTTGCTCCGGGCGAATGTGCGCAGGTGGACTGGGGCAGCTTCGGTTCCGTGCGGGTCGGATCGACCCGCCGGCGGCTCTCCTTCTTTGTCATGGTGCTCTGCTCCAGCCGCATGATGTATGTCCACTTCACCCTTTCCCAGAGCATGGAGCAGTTCCTGTGGGCGCACCGGCAGGCTTGGGAGTTTTTTGGCGGGGTCACCGCGAAGGTGATGGTCGACAACCTGAAAACGGCGGTGCTCCATCATCCTCTCGGCGGCCCGGCGCAGTTTCATCCCCGGTATCTGGATTTTGCGGCGCATTACGGCTTCAAGCCAGTGGCTTGCGGTGTGCGAAAAGCAAACGAGAAAGGCCGCGTGGAAAGCGGCGTCAAATTCGTGAAGCAAAACTTCCTGGCCGGATTGGATGTTCCCTCCTTCGAAGCCCTGCCTCCCGCGGCTCTTTTGTGGCTGAACCAAACGGCCAACGTGCGTCTGCACGGGGAGACCCATCGCAAGCCCAGAGCGATGTTCGAGGAGGAAAAGCCCCACTTGGGCAAGCTTCCGGTGGCCCCTTACGACTGCGCGGTGCTGCAGCACGCTCCGGCCAGCAGCCAAAGCCGGGTCGTCTTCGAAACCAACCGCTACTCCGTCCCGCATCTTTACGCCTCGCAAAGGCTCACGCTCAAAATCTGGCCCGAGCGCCTGTGCATCTATCATCACGAAAAGCTCATCGCCACCCATCCCCGGTCCTATGACCGGCGCAAGGACGTCTTCGATCCCGATCACGAAAAGGAACTGGTGGCCCAGCGGCTCAAAGCCCGTGAACAAACGCTGCTCCTGGCCTTTCTCGCTTTCAGTCCCCAGGCCGAGCTTTACGTCCGCAAACTTCAGGAAAAACGGCTCAACGCTCCGCACCATATCCAGAAAATCGTGGCTCTGAGCGAAATCTACGGCGCCGGCCAGGTGGCCCGCGCCATTGAAGATGCCATCGCCTTTGAGGCCTATGGCTGCGAGTACATCGCCAACATCCTCGAACAGCGCCAGCGCGTGCCCGCCACCCCCTCGGCCCTGCACCTGACCCGGCGGCAGGACCTGCTCGACCTGGAAGTGCCTCCCGCGGATTTGACGCCTTACCAAACCAAGCACGATCCATGAAAACCGACTCCTCGCTCCTCCAGCAACACTTGGATTACCTCAAGCTCGATTACGTCAAAAACCAGCACTCGGATCTGGCCCAGCAAGCCGGCGAAAAACATTGGAGCCACGTCGAATACCTGCGCCGCCTGATCGAGGGCGAGTTCAACGAACAACGGCAGCGCGCCGTTCAGCGCCGTCTGACCGCCGCGCGCTTCCCGGTCGTTAAAACCCTCGACCAGTTTCGCTGGGACTGGCCCAAAAAGATCAACCGCCTCCAGGTGCAGAATCTCTTCCGCCTCGAGTTCATCGGGCAGCAAGCCAATGTGATCTTCCTCGGAACCGTCGGGACCGGTAAATCGCATCTGGCAACCGCGCTGGGCTATGCCGCCTGCCTGGAGGGCTTCTCCGTTCTCTTTGCCAACGCGGTCAGCGTCATCAACAACCTCACCGCCGCTCAGAAGCATGGCGCGCTTAAATCGGAACTCCGCAAATACCTCCGGCCTCAACTACTGATTTTGGACGAGATCGGCTATCTGCCCATCGACCAGCATGGAGCCAACCTTCTCTTCCAGGTCATTAGCCAGCGCTACGAGCGCGGCTCCATTATCCTGACCACCAACAAAGCCTTCAAGCAATGGCCCACCATCTTCAATAACGACAGCACCATCACCGCCGCCGTTCTCGACCGCCTTCTCCACCACGCAGAAACCGTCCTCATCGAGGGCACCAGCTACCGCATGAAAGACCAAGACGAAGCCCAGGCGGCCCGCTGATCACGTCATTCTTCGCACCGAGACCGCTTCCCCCCCCGGCATTCCGTCAGTATTTTCAAACCGGCGCTTTTCCACCATTTTCACGCCGCCGCTAACA
>CAZMKE010000086.1:0-3318 GCA_964566945.1 uncultured Verrucomicrobiota bacterium
TCGCACTTCGCACTTCGCACTTCGCACTTCGCACTTCGCACTTCGCACTTCGCACTTGGTATTTGGTATTTGGTATTTGGTATTTGGTATTTGGTATTTGGTATTTGGTATTTCCCCCTACTTCACCCTCAATAACTCCGCCTCCGTCCACGCGCTTTCCCGTTCGGCCGTTTGGGCGCGAATCTTCTCCACCAGCTCGGGTGACACCGGGGATGCCGTGTGACCCCATTCGCGCCGCACGTACGTCAGCAGCCCGGCGATGTCCTCGTCCGGCAGGATGTTCAGCGGCGGCATTTCCAATTCCCAGTTTTTCCCTTTCACGTTCAACTTGCCCCGCACTCCGTTTAGGAGAATCCGCACCAGCCGTTGCGGCGGGCCGTTCACCCATTCCGAATCCACCAGGGGCGGCGCCAGCCCATCCAGGCCTAGCCCGGTCGGCTGATGACACGCGCTGCAAATGATCAGGAACTGCTCCTTTCCGGCTTGGAATCGGTGTTGCTCCTCAGCCGTTAGCGGCGTCACCTGCGGCTCGCTGTAGCCCGGCTTGCCTGGCCACACCATCGCTGCGTCCGCCAGCGCCAGCCGTTCCGCCACTCCCTCGGCTGATTGCATCTTCAGCTTCGCCAGCGCCGCCGGTTCGCTCCCCAGCCGCACCGGCTTCACCGCCGTCACCTCTCTCGCCCGCCCTTTCGGCAGCAGCGAGTTGATCCCATCCAGCGCCGCGCGCGCCTGCCAGCCCGGCGCGCTCGCCGCGAAATCCAGCAACCGCACGATGCCCGTTGCTTCCCGCCCCTGCGCCACGCACTCCGCCAGCGATCGCATCAAGGCTTCCCGCCCCGGTGTTTTTTCGCTCCAGGCCGCGCCCAGCTTGCCCAGGAACGCCAGCTCGCGCCCTTTTAACCCGCTCACGGCCGCATCCCGCATCAACGCGCTCTCCGTGTTCGCCTGCATCCGCTTCAGCAGCGCCGCCTCCGCCTGCGCGCTCGTCGATTCCCCCAGGGACAACAGCAGCTGCAACTGCACATCCGCGCTCGGATCTTCCGCCAGCGCCAGCACCTTCCCGCTGATTTCGTTTTTCCCCTCCGCCCGCAAGTACGGCTCCGCCACCCGGATCGCGGTCGCGCGCACCTTGGCTTCGGGAGAACGCAGCGCCGACGCCAGAGTCTCTGTGTGCAACTCCCCCGCGGTGCTCAGCACCCACAGCGCATGAATCGCGCTTGGGAACTCTCCCCGCGCGGCCAGTTCATTGAGTGGATCCACCGCCTGGCTGTCGCCCCGCTCTGCCAGCAGCCGCTGCGCCGTGTCGCGCGTCCACCCATTCCCGTTCTTCAACTCAGCCGCCAGTTGCGGCCCGTTCAATTGGCTCAGCTTCACCGGTCGCGGGCGCGTCGCGTCCGTCCGCGTCACCCGGTAAATCCGCCCCCGATCCAGCCCTTTCTCCAGCCCGCGCGAAAGCGACTGATTCCGCAGGTACGTCGTCAGAAAATTCTTATGCTGCAGCACTCCCCGGTACATATCCACGATGTAGAGCGCCCCGTCCGGCCCGTTCGCCAGGTTCACCGGCCGGAACCGTTCATCCATCGACGCCAGAAATTCACTCCCCGGAAACGCGTTCGTCCCCGTGATCAATCCATCCTTCTCCGTCAGAAAATTGCACCGCACCATGTTCGCCGTCGGCTCGCACAGGAAGGCCGCTCCGTAAAACGCCTTGGGGAACGCGTCTCCCCGGTAAATGCACGGCCCGCACGCTCCCGTGTAAGTCGCCAGCGTGCCATCCGCCCGCAGCGTTCCTTTCTGGTAGCCGCGATTCACCCCCGGATTCACCCGCGCCGGAAAAGTCGCCTGATCCTTCGCGATCTGCACATTCACTCCGAACGGCCCTTTCAAGTTCGGGTTCCGCAGCAGGTACATCCCCGGCAGCAAATCCGCGCGCAATTGATCGCTGTTCGAGTTGATGAACAGCCGCCCGTAATCATCCTGCGTGATCCCCCACTGCCCGTGGAACGGCGCCGGCTCCTTTTCCCAGTAATCCCGGATGTTCCGGTACCGCAGCGCATGCGCCGCGCTGTAAATCCAGTTGTCCCGCCCCCACAACAACCCGTTTGCTGTATGCTCCGGGTTCCCCTGCGTCCCGTAACTATTGCTCACCTCCTCCTTCTTCTCCGCTTTGCCATCCCCGTTCTCGTCCCGGTACAGCCACAAGTGCGGCGGCTCCGCCACCAGCAGCCCGCCCCGCACCACCGCGATGCTCCGCCCCATCACAAGCCCATCTACGAACACGCTGCTCTTGTCCATCCGGCCATCCCCGTCCGTATCCTCCAGCAGCGTCACCCGCCCCAGCGGCTGATCCTCCGCGCCGCCATCCACCGTCCGCATGAACCCCCGCATCTCCAGCACGTACAGTCGCCCGTCCGGGTCAAACTCCATCTGAATCGGCGCCTCGATCGTCGGATCACTCGCCACCGCCTCGATGCGAAACCCCGGCTGCAACCGGAATGATTTCAGCGCCTCCTCCACGCTCAACACCGGCGCATCTGGCACCCCGCCCGGGATCGGCGGCTGCTCCTGCGGTTCCCCCGCCTTGTCCCCGTTCTGGGCAAGGATCGCCGGGCACAAAAACCATAAAACCAACCCTGAAACCGACAGGAGAAAACAAAACCTCTTCATTCGGGAAATATCGCTCAGCATGATCCTCAAGCCCCCAACCCCTTGCAACTGAAAATGGCCGCTCCATTTTCCCCTCCTTCAGCCCCCTTCCGCCCGGTTCTGGGTGGGGCTTTCCGCGAAAACCACTCTGGCGCTTGACCGACCCCTGTCCCCGTACTACTTTGAGCGTCGCGAGTGGTGGCCGTAGCTCAATGGTAGAGCCCCAGATTGTGGTTCTGGCTGTTGCGGGTTCAAGTCCCGTCGGTCACCCCATCCCCTCCTTTCCCTGCGAAATCTTGTCGTTCCCCTATTTTTCGACTGCGGTGATGAAGTGCAGTCCTAGAGACCGGGTATTTCCGTCAAATTCAAGGGCCACGAGCAGCCCCCCTTCGCCCTCCACCGCCGCTGCCACCGTGGTAGGCCGCGTGCCCTCACGCGGCGCTCCGGCCGCTCCGTGCTCCCAGCCCCTTTCGCCCTTCGAACCTCGGAGAGGTTGTGGCCGCGATCGCCGGAAGCGCGTCCTGAGCAGCTCGCCAGTCCACCGCCGATCCCACCGTTGTAGGCCGCGTGCCCTCACGCGGCGCTCCGTGCCTCCCCGCTCCTTCTTCCCTCCCTTTCCTGATACGGTTTCCAGAGTTATTCAACCGGGGGCGAGGAGAGCCCCGGGAATCT
>CAZMKE010000087.1:0-2945 GCA_964566945.1 uncultured Verrucomicrobiota bacterium
AACCCCACTACCGAGTCGTCGCTCTCTCTAAATGAATTTCTTAACGGCATTGGGCGTAATCCAGAAGAGAACGTGCGGTCGAGGGCGCCTGGATAGGCAACTTGAGCATGCAAATTTGGCCACGGAAGGAAAAGCTGAAGGGTGGTGATCAGGAGAGCTTCGCGTACGGCCCACATCTTGAATAATTGTACCGCGCTAGTCTGAGAATGACAATGGGCTGCTTGATTGGGAAGCCAGGGGGCATCGTTGAAGGAAGTTTGGGGGGACGATTCATCCTTACGGCGGCGCGAATGGCCAAAGGCCGAGGGCGGAGGAGGTTCTCGGTTCAGGGTTATCGGCTACCGGTTGGGCTGAGCAACGAGTGGAAGCAAGAGGCAAGCGGAAAGGCGAGGTCCAATCCTTCGGCCGTTGCCATACGCTCGTCCAAAAGCAAAATCAGCGGCCCTCTGACGAGAGGCCGCTACACGCTGTTTTTGTAGCGGCGCTTCGTGAGAGTGCCAGAGAGTGCCGCACTTTTTCTCCCCCCAAAAGGTGATGCGAAGGACAAACGTCGAAAATACGAAGCTAACACTGGCAGGCGGTCAGCTCAGAACGCCGGGGATGACCGGCGGTGAGGCGTTTCGCATTTCGCAGTTTGCTCTACTGATCTGGCTTGCCATCTGGTGGACCGTTGCTGGGGTTGTTCGGTTTCATTGCAAAGGCTACCAACGTTACGACCAATCCTGGAAGACCAAACAACACGAAGGTTATCGCCCCCAGCATGCCCGTTGCGCCCTGGCCCGAACGATCATCGGAAAGGAAGAAACCATAAACCCACGGGCCAATAGCGATAGCCAACATCAGCAATCCAATTGTCAGAAATACTCGGCTGAAAAGCGCTCTCACCCCGCGATCAAACCCTGTGAAAACGCTCAAACATCCGACCACCACCAATCCACCGCCAAAAAACATCGTAAAAACACTCGATAGCGAGAGAGTCGGTTCGTTTCGACTATGAGACCACGCGACGACCGTAGCAAGGAGACCACAACCGACCAAGACCAGCCGGGTGAACATACTTACTCGCGATTTTTGGTTTATGAATTTATTCGTAATTCCAATTTATTTTCGAGCAGTTGTCAGGCTTCGGACAGGCGGCTCTGCAATCTCTGCAAGAACTGTGAACCCGAGCAGCTAAACGGGCAAATTGATAAAAAAGTTGTCAGCATCGCTTTTTTTAATGCCGGAAACGTAACGTAACAGCGTAAGGGCTATTGCCGAAGGTCGAAAAAGCACTATTTCGGTGGAATGCCGCTGATCTCGTCGATCAGCTACTTTCCGTCGAGAAGGGGGAGTGAGAGTTCCGTGCTTACGGCCAATCGGAGAGCTTGAAGGCGGCGGTCAGGCGGGAGTCAACTCAGGACGCCGGGGATGACTTTGGCACCGCCGGCGACGCCGGTGAGGCGTTCCTGGCGGGAGTTTACTTCGAAGCTGAGATCTTCGTAGGAAAGGCCGAGGGCGGTGAGGAGGGTGGCGTGGAGGTCTTTGAAAGGGTGGGGCTGATCCACGGCCAGGAGGCCGATGTCGTCGGTGGCGCCGATGCGGCCGGGTTTGACGCCGCCGCCCGCCATCCAAACGGTGAAGCCGGCGGCGTTGTGCTGGCGGCCGTTGTCGCCCTGCATCATGGGGGTGCGGCCGAATTCGCTGGCCCAGAGAACGAGGGTGGTGTCGAGCAGGCCGCGTTGTTTGAGGTCGGCGAGCAGGCCGGCGATGGGTTGATCGGTCCAGCGGGCGCGCGGGGTGTGGTTGTCGGTCAGTTTGGCGTGGGCGTCCCAGCCGTCTTTGTCCGGCATGTCGTAGAGCTGGACGAAGCGGACGCCGCGCTCGACCAGGCGGCGGGCGAGCAGGCATTTGCGGCCGAAGCTGACGGTCCGGTGGTCCGCATGGTCGAGGGCATAGATCCGGCGGGTGTGGGCGGATTCGGAGTCGAGATCGCCGACTTCCAGAGCGGCGGATTGCATACGGTAGGCGAGTTCGTAACTGGCAATGCGGGCGTCGAGTTCGGTGAAGCAGGGCCGGGCGGCGCGGTGCTTCAGGTTCAGTTCCTGGATCAGATCGAGGGAGGCGCGCTGACCGGGGGCGAAATCATCCGGCGGAAGGAGATCGAGGACCGGGGTGCCCTGGTCGCGGAGCCGGGTGGGCTGGAAAGCGGGCGGGAGGAAGCCGTTCGAGTAATTCGCCGCGCCGCCGAGCGGGCCGGCATCGAAAAGCATGACGTAGCCCGGGAGATCCTGGTTCTCGGTGCCGAGGCCGTAGGTGACCCAGGAACCGAGGCTGGCCTTGCCGGCGCGGATGTCGCCGGTATGGAGCTGGTAACTGGCGGGCGCGTGGTTGTTGCTGTCGGCCTGGAGGGAGTGGATGAAGCAGAGGTCATCGACATGTTCGGCAACCTGCGGGTAAAGCTCGCTCACCCAAAGGCCGCTCTCGCCGGCCCGTTGGAACCGGTAGGGGCTGGCGAGCAGCTCGTCTTTGCAGCCGTGGAAGACGTTGGCGAACTTGGTCGCCTCGACCGCCCGGCGAATGGAATCCGGCACCGGTTTGCCGTGGAGTTTCTGCAGCTCGGGTTTGTAATCAAAGGTGTCGACATGCGACGGGCCGCCAACCATGAAGAGGAAAATGACGGATTTGGCCCGAGGGGCGAAGGCGGGCGGGCGGGAAGCGAAAGGGCGCAACGGGTCAAGGGCGGGCCGGCGCGCCTCGGCGGCCAGGGACTGAGCGAGCAGGGCGTTGAAAGCGACCGCGCCGAAGCCCGCGCCCGCGCGGGTCAGGAACTCTCTGCGAGAGAAAGGCGGCGACATCCTGGGGGATTATGCCTGGAGGGGGAGCGGGGGGCAAAGTCCGAAATGGGGGAAAATACCAAATACCAAATACCAAATACCAAATACCAAATACCAAATACCAAATAC
>CAZMKE010000088.1:0-2876 GCA_964566945.1 uncultured Verrucomicrobiota bacterium
GGAGGCTCTTAATTTCGGCGACATCCTGGGCAATTCCCGCGCGCTGCGCAAGGTGCTCCACCAGATTGACCTTGTTGCCCGAACGGAAGCCAATGTGCTGATCCTGGGAGAATCCGGCACCGGCAAGGAACTGGTGGCCCGCGCCATTCATGAGCGCAGCCCGCGCAAAAAGCATCCCCTCATCAAGGTCAATTGTGGGGCCGTTCCCACGGAATTATTCGAAAGCGAATTCTTCGGCCATGTGAAAGGGGCGTTCACCGGCGCGATCAAAGACCGCATCGGGCGGTTTGAACTCGCAGATGGCGGCACGATTTTTCTGGATGAAGTGGGCGAAATCCCGGTCTCACTTCAGGCGAAGTTACTCCGCGTTTTGCAGGAACATCAATTTGAACGGGTGGGCGAAGAACGAACGCGCACGGCAAACGTTAGGGTTGTTGCCGCCACCAATCGGGACTTGAAGCAGGAAGTCGAAGCGGGACGGTTTCGGCAGGACCTTTTCTATCGGCTGAGCGTTTTCCCAATCGAGATGCCGCCCTTGCGTGAGCGTCGTGAAGACGTTCCGATTCTTGCCGCCCATTTTCTCCGTGCGGTGGCCAGAAAATTGAATCTGAAACCGGGACGGTTGACACAGGCCCAGGCCAGAGAATTGTCCGCCTATGATTGGCCCGGCAACGTGCGCGAATTGCAGAACGTGATTGAGCGCGCAGTGATTTTATCGCAGGACGGCCCGCTCCATTTCGAGCTTGCGCTGGCCGCTGTGCAGCCGTCTCGAACCCGGGCTCAGATCTCCCGGGCCGAAAAAGTCCCCTTAGTGACTCGCGAGGAGCTTAAGCAGCATGAGCGTGAGAGCATCCGCGCGGCGCTCGCTCAAAGCAAAGGCAAGGTTTTTGGACCGGGCGGAGCCGCCGACATGCTCGGAATGAAGGGAACAACGCTCGCCTCACGGATCAAGACGCTCGGTTTGAAGCAAGCCTGAGGGGCTCGGCAACCTGCCATGCCCTAATTTCGATCCCATTCACCTTCGCCCAGGTCAACTCGAAGGGGCGGTGACTCATATTGAATTCTCCAAACGGTGCGAAGAGCGATGTCACCGAGGGTCGCTCCTTTACCGTTAACAAAGGAACTATCGTGGGTGACACACGTACGGGCCGGTGAGCCGCATACCGTCCCGCCCAGCCCGTTGAAATGGTCGAGCTCCGAGTCACACTGATCACGGCCTGCGCGTCGCATTTCAGGTCCTCCTTTCTACGGACCCGCTGGTCGAGCTTTGGCGTTATGCATCCAGATTTCCCCCCTTGCGAGGAAAGCGTTAGAAGACACAAGTTGGGAGGGGTAGGCGATTTGGAGTTCAGCCCAGTCAATAGATGGAAACGCGATCGCGATCAGGCGAGATAAATCAGCTTTCGGCACGCCGGGGAGCAGACTTTTTATTTCTCTTGCCATCGCAACGGAAAACTCGAACCCAGCCCTGTCGCGAGGCGCGGCCTCGTTGTAAATTTTCACCAGATGATACATCTGGTCGACCGTCGATCCTCCCAGGTTGTAGGTGCGTGCCAATTGCGTGACAAGATGGCGCCCCGGCCAAGTGGCGCGCGCAAATTCGAAGAACCTTTCCGCGCCGAGCGCATTGCTGATGTAACGATTAAAGTATCCCCCCCTCAAGGCGTAGCTCTCGTGAACAATAAGGCGCTCCCTCGTTGAAGGCGCAAACGGGATGAGAAGCACATCTATCTCGTTAGAGCTGAGTTGCGAGGAAAGAAATCCAAAATCGAGAGAATCGGCCGGGTGGGGATTAACCACTTCCTTTTTAAAATGGCTAGAAGCTTCAGCCTCCAAGTGCATATCTGAGGAATGTGTAGGCCACGGAACATATAGCAGCCATAGGCAGCTAAATAGTCCACCAAGAACAATGACAGTCCTCCATTTGCGTTGTTTCTTCCGATGGCTCATTTTGGGCGATTGATACTCGCGGAACCGCCAGCCAGGCTGACCGCCACCGAGGCTCCAGGGACATCCACACTGCCGGCGTCCACGAGCTTCAGCGTGTGGCTGCCACTGTTCCCACTGAGCTTCCAGCGCCCGAGATCCGTGACAACGATCGGAGCCGAACCGACGGTGAAGCGCATGCCATCCCAGCCTATGCCGTTGAACGTGGTGGAACTGGGGGTAACGCTCGTCACGGCGGTGGTCGTCGGGCCGGGTTTCTCGTACTTGCGGGAAATCCGGCGGCGCTTTTTGCCGCCGTAGACAAATTCGGGCATCCAGTTTGTCGCACGCACACGGATCAGCTGGTTTGCGTCATCATAATGGTAACCGAGGTTGCCGTCACTGAGCATGTTGCCATTGGGATCGTAAACAAACGTCCCTGTGGATTCCAGTGGGTTGGGCATGCGAGCGGTTGTGAAGAGCGGGTTGGGCAGTGGCTGAAATCAATCTTGGGCGGCGTGGTCATGGGTGCGAAACTCTGTCGCGAACAGCTTACCTGAACCGCTCGGTGCCCAGCGGGGCGATGCAGTGCATTGGTTTGCGAACTGCGGGGCAGGCTACCCATGACCACGGACCTCCGCCACGACCAGCCGGTAGCCGAGGTCGAGCTGTGGAAGGCCTCGAAGGTGACCGAAACGCCGCTCCCACTCCCCGGTCTCCAGGTCACGACGCAGTCTCTCGACCAGCACTGCGATCTCGTCCGGAGCGAGGCACGTAAAGCTGGAGATGCCGGCGCGCACTTCGGGATCGAGGTAGGCCTCGGGACGGCGCCACCATGCTCCCAGGAAGCCGTCGGAACAGTGGTGAGGAATCGGCACGGGCGCGACGGACAACCCACCCAAGGCGGAGGCGAGGCGACGCATCGTCGGAAAGTTGATGCGGTCGCGCTC
>CAZMKE010000089.1:0-2533 GCA_964566945.1 uncultured Verrucomicrobiota bacterium
ACCTGCTCCATCCCCTCAATTCGCCCGGTAAGGTTTTCCCATGAGTCAACGCGCCACCACCCTGCCTCCCCTCTCGGCCAACCCAGTCAATTCCCGGGCAGGCAGTTACAAATCTAATCGACCCCACCGATGGCAAACCAGACTCTCCCGCACCCCAAAACAAACTTGAATAGTCACCATTTTTTGTCTCAAAAGCGTCCGGAAAGAACAAGATTCCGAGCTACTTTACCCCTTCCGGCGATGGCGTCGGTTCGCTGTTGAACATTTCGCGAGCCATTTTCACACCCGCCCGCTGCATGTCGATCTGCGACTTGAGAACCGGTTCGAGCTTGCGGACCTGGTCCGGCGAAAGGACCTGGCCGGATCGCTCCAAAACTCGGGCGTTCACCTGCTCCTGTTGCGCCAGGATCTTATCCATCGCCTCCTGTGACCCCAAAATGGCCTGCGGATCGCGGCCCGCGCCCGCCAGTTCCCCGCCGGTATTGATCTGAATGTTCTTCTTCTCCTCCCGCATGATGTTCAACAACTGGGACTTCTGGTCGGGATTCAACGCCAGGTCGCCTCCGAGCTGTTCCAGCAACATGCGCTCGCCCAAGGTCTGCTGATAATCCTGATACTGGTTGTACTTGTCGTCCCCCAATAGCTGATGAATCTGCTCGTCCCGGGCCTTTTGATCCTCGGCCAGTTTCGCGGCAATCTCCGTTCGATTGGCGGCCCCGGCGCCCATCAGAGCCCCCGCCTGGGTCATGTTGGCCATTTGCTTGTCCAATAACGCCTCCTTCAGCTTTTGCTCCTGCTCGGGCGCCAGCTGCAAATCCTTGAATAAACCCGCGTAAATCATGTTCAGCCCCATTCGCTGCTGCTGCTCCATCGCTTTGCGCATTTCCGGATCTTTCATCATGTTCCCGAGCATGTTCCCCATGTTCGGCTTCCCGGAACTGGAGGCCGCGCCGGCCGAAGTGGGAGCGGAAAGCGAAGGCGAACCGTCCTGAATCGGGCTGGTGGAAACGGGCAGTTTCTGGCTGGGAGGCGTGGCTTCGGCCCGGGCAGCCACTAATTCGCCCCGAAGCTCCGAGCGTTCCTTCTGCAGTTCCTCAACTTCGCCCCGCGCCTTCCGAGCATCGGTCGAAAGCCGCTCCACTTGGGCCTGCAAAGCATTCAACCTTTCCTGCTGAGCCTTGCGCTGCCACCACTGCAACGCGGTGGAACCGCCCAGCACCAGCGAAATCATCACCCAGAAAACAGTGCCTTTGGAATTCATAAGAACCCCAACATTCTGAGCCTGAATCCCTCTCGCGGCAACTCGGAACTCGGCGACCTAAATGGACCTAAATGTCAGATGATAGACATCCAATGCCTGGCTCCGGGCACCGGGGGAGCGCGGCGCCGTCCGGACCTCCCCATCACTTGCACCCCGCCGCGGCCGGCCTACCTTAAATCCATGGGATTGAGCACTGACGAACGAGGCATTCTGGTCACCTGCGAAACTTGCGGCGCCCGCAATCGCCGGCTTTTTGACCGCCTCAATCAACGCCTCCGCTGTGGCCAGTGCAAAAGGGAGCTGCCACCCATCGGAGTCCCGGTCGAAACACAAACTCCCACTCAATTCCGCGCACTTGTCCAAGACTCGCCCCTGCCCGTCCTCGTGGACTTCTGGGCGGCCTGGTGCGGCCCGTGCAAAATGGTGGCGCCCGAGCTGGAGAAAGTCGCCGCCACCACGGCCGGCAAACTGATCGTGGCGAAGTTGAACACCGAGACCGTCCCCGAAATCGCGGCCGAATTCGGCATTGCGTCAATCCCGAGCCTGCTCCTGTTCCGCGCCGGGCGCGAAGCCGCCCGCATCGCTGGAGCCCGTCCAGCCGCCGATATCATCAGATTCGCGCTGAGCCATTGAGGGGCTGGTATCGAGACATTCATTCGCCCTATGCCCGCCCTATGCCCATGCACGGGCATCCTGGAAGTGGCAATAGTCCCGCAGTCGAGGCTGCAAACAAGCGGTTCATCCGACAAGTCTGAACCTAGATTGTGGAGAGCTAAGAGCCGAAAGAGGAAGAATTCTGCTTCTTCGACGATTTCAGTAGAATTAGTGACAGGGAATTGCAAGCTTGCCCGCCACGAAATAGAGCATTGCAATCAGGCAACGAGCGGACCGGCAGCCCCGCGCCTTTCGTTTCGTCGCAGAGAACAGACGGTTGAACCCTTCCATAAAAGCGGTGGTCAAACCGTTCTTCCAATGAGCTAATATTCCTTCCAAGCGGCTTTCGATCATCTCCGCGACCTTGACCATCGGCTGCTGCAGTTCCTGCCCGACTTGGGCAGCTTCGCGCCGGACCTATGGCCTCCAGAGATGGAATTCTCTTTCCCCTTACAGTAGCTGACGTCGAAATATCTATTCCCTCGGCCGCTTTTCTCTGCTATCAATTATCCAGGTGAAATTGGCACGGGCATTTCGTGGCATCCAGAAGGCCGAATGAGTCTTCAAACTTTCGTGCGTATGAAAACGAATTCTCTTTTCCATCTCGTTATCGCCCTC
>CAZMKE010000090.1:0-2122 GCA_964566945.1 uncultured Verrucomicrobiota bacterium
TCTTTCAAGTAGTTGAGAATTTACTTCTGATAATTGTCGATTTTCTGTTTCCTTTATCCTCAAATTTTCTTCTAATTCTATAATTTTGTTTTGCAGTTTTTCATTTAATTCTTCATACGAATCGGCTTTATATTTCGATTGATCTGGGTTACGCAAAATATCTTCTAATTCTAGAATCCTATCCTTCTGTCGTTTACTTAATTCTTCATATAAATCAATCTTAGATTTTAATTGATTATATAAATCAGAACGATTATTAGGATTATCATAATATTCGGCTTCACAATCAGAATTGTCACTTTCGGAATAATATTGATGTGTATTCATATTGCATATATCCATAATTGAGCTTTGCAATTCTAAAAATTAAAAGTTACATTATACAATTATAAATTTAAATTCAAATTTATAAAAAATTGATTATTGCTACCATCAATTTGCTTTTTAAGTGTTTCACAGATAGAAAAAAGAACCGAAATTGGAGCTTTTGTACCGTTTTCAGTTTTTACGAACATTACAACTGTTGTGTTTGTCACAAAAACATCGAGGAAAAGCCAAATCTTCTATCAAAAATGGATTTTGTTAGACGTGATAGCACAAATGTTGTGAATATATCCGACAGAAATATTCACGTTGAGTTTGACTTAATCAAGGATATTTGGCCAAGATTCTTAGTTTGTAAAAAAATGCGCAAAATAGCTAAAAATACTAAAGGTGGCACGAAATATGAATTGCAAAATATCTTCGAAAGATACATGACTGCGACTTATCCTTCGTATAAGTTTGCTGATAATCCAGAAGCTACAAAACAATTAATAAAAGAATTAAAAGAAAAAAAAGTAAGCTATTTGTGGGAACAAATTAAAGACGTAGACAAAGTTGACACACAAGAACGAATTTACTTAAATCAAGACGATCTGACCATTGCAGATCATGATGATTTTGTATTATTCAAATATAGATCATTTTCGCATTCATTGGCTAAATCTAAATTTGTTTTGCTATATAATGCACTGGAAAACAAAAAGAATGCTGAATTGACTATATTCATATCACTGTTGCATTACTTAACTTTAATGCCTAGAGGTCAACAATGGTCCATTCCTCTATCTAATTATAAAAAATATATTGGAAAGGGTCTTACGATCGAGGGATTTGCATCACCTTTTAATTCTAGAGCATTGCAAATCGGAGATAAAAAATTTCGATATTGCTCTGTTTCGTCTACTGACGTACCTTTTGGTTCTCTTGGAAACTTTTTCGACCAAAATTTTAAAGGATGTACGGTAGTTATTAATCCACCATTTATTGAATCTATACTTGAACGAACCGCCGTCAAATGTTCCGAACAATTAGAAACACATCCGTGCAAATTTGTTTTCAATGGTCCGAATTGGTCTGATTCGAAATATTTCGAAATTCTATCCAAATCTAAATTTTTGATAGACACTAAATTTTACAAAAAAGGGCAACACACTTACGAAGATACTTCTGGAAAAGAGTTTACAGCCAACTTCGGATCTGTTTTGTTTACGTTAGAAAGACGCGATTAGCTATATTTCATTTTTTCTAAAATTTTATAAAAATTGAAAAAGATATTTTCACATATAATATTTCAAAATTGTACAAAGATGTCTCTAAAGTCGATTGCTGGAAAATGGAAAAATATTAAAACTGTAACTATTGGAAAGATGGAATATACAGTCCAAAAAAAGAAAAAAGATACCGTGTATAAAATTGTTGTTCGCCGAATTGATAATACGCCTTACGGATATGGAAGTTCGACGCTAGATAGTGTTGATTTTATTTCCGCCGAAAAATATGAGCAAATGTGCAAAACTGGAATTTTTAAACAATAAAATTTGCAATATTAAAAAATATTTTTTTTTATGAAATTTACTCATAGTCAGAACTCTCTGGACTTCCTGGACTCTCAATATATTCTTCTCGACCATATGGTTCATTTATATTATGCATATCATCCTCATTGTATAAGGTTGGTGTGCGAGGATTCATATTTCGTTGAACATTTGTCATCATGGGTCTATAATCATTAGCGTTATGTTTGTACATATAACCTTCCCAAGAATGTTCTCCACTATCTTCTTCCATTCTCTGAACA
>CAZMKE010000091.1:0-2063 GCA_964566945.1 uncultured Verrucomicrobiota bacterium
TCAGCTTCTCATCCCCACTCCTCTCCGCCTATCCGGCGTTGCCAAGACGGATACGGTGGAGCGGGCCAACCGCAGGTGGGGATTGATTCTGACAAATTACGACGCGCTGTGCGCCTTCAACCGCTCGGCAATTGAGGAGATCGGCCCTTGGGACGGTAATTTGCAGCAGTACTTCGCAGACAACGATTACTACCGGAGGTTGCGCCTGGCGGGTTTCGAGATTATCGAGAGCGGACTCGAAGTAATTCATCACAACGATGCCTCCTCCACGATCAAGAGCGACGAGAAAAGGCTTTTCCTGAATTCCGTGACTTTTCCGCTGTATCGGCGATATTATGCGCGCAAATGGGGCGGTGACTCAGGGAACGAAACGTTTACAAAGCCATTTGACTCGGAACTTTTCCGCTTGGATGAGCGGCTGTACTAACGCAAGCCAAGGCGTGAATGAGCAACGAGGCAAACCGTTACTACTGGTTCAGAGCGTCGTAAAACAAAAATCCCCAAGCCATTCCAGTATCCGGCGGCGTCTTCGCCTGAGGTCGGTATTTCGACCGCGAATTCCTGGATCAACCCACTTCTCGCGATCGCGCGCAGGGTAGCCGGTTTGATGTGCTGCCAGTTCCAGTCATCAATGCCCAGGCTCTCCCGCAAGACCCGCATGCGTCCGGGCGTGAGACCGTGCCCCAACGCCGAGACCAGAACCACGATCAAACCGACGTAAACGCGCCGGCCCAAAAAACCGAACCGAGGGCGGCGTGTGCCTCTTGCGGCAACCCTCTTTGGCGCAACAAGAACTATCTCGCCACTCCCAGCTTGCAGAGCCGCCACGCGGCTTCCGTGGGTAGTCCGCCCGATGCAGCATGGCCCCGCAATGAACACAGCCCCGTCCATGGACATGCTCCGCCAAATCGCCATCGACCTTTTCCAGTAAGTCGAGTAACGAAGAATCAGTCAGGTAGCACTGGCAGACCTTCTCTCCTCTTTCTTTTTTTACACATCGAAAAGGAGAGAAAAAGCCCCCGCGAAGCAACCCTTCAGGGGGGCACACTTTCAAAACCTCAGCCTGTCTGAAAATCCAAGCGATCCACGGGTTCTCCGCAAGAAGGATCGGCGCGCGACCTTCGGAGGTCCTCTGGAATAGCAGAGCGAGCTATCTCGATATTTCGTTTCCTCAGCGACTTCTGAAATAGCGGAGAGACGCACAGGTCCACCCTTTCGCTCAATTCGAGGGAAGCTTTTCTTTGTCCCTCATTCACTGGGAAAAAATACGATCCGCGCCCCCTCACTTTTCAAGCTGACGCTCATTAGCGCGAGGGCTGTTTGCGGCCTCAGTTCGAGGGAGGGACGCTCATCTGCCGTCGCGCTACGGCGACAGCCCCCACCGCGTTCTCGCTGTAGCCATCGGCTCCGATTTGTGCGGCGTATTCGGCGGTGACCGGAGCGCCGCCCACCAGCACTTTCACCTGCTCGCGCAGGCCGGACGCCCTGAGGGTATCGAGCGTGGTTTTCATCGCGGGCATCGTGGTCGTCAGCAGGGCGGAGAGAGCCACGATCTGGGCCTTCTTCTCCCGCACGGCCTGGACGAACTTTTCGGGCGGCACATTCACTCCGAGATCTGTTACTTCGAATCCGCCCCCTTCCAGCAGCGCGGCCACCAGGTTTTTGCCGATGTCATGGAGGTCGCCCTTCACGGTCCCAATGACCACGCGGCCCACGGGCTGCGCCCCTTGGGCGGCAAGCAGCGGTCGGACGAGATCAAGGGACGATTTCATGGCGCGGGCAGCCAGCAGGAGTTCGGGCACGAAATACTCCTGCGCTTCGAAGCGGCGCCCGACTTCGTCCATGGCTGGCACCATGAACTGGTTCACCAGGCCGAGCGCGGCGTGCCCTTCTCTGAGCGCTTGTTCGGTGATGGAGCGAGCTTGCTCGGCATTTCCGGCAAGGATCGCTTCGTGCAGTTGGGCGGGATCAGTCATAGTAAACGGGGAAATTGCTTATCGACTTGAGGGTATCCGTCTTGGCAACGCCGGATAGGCGGAGAGGAGTGGGGATGAGAAGCTGAG
>CAZMKE010000092.1:0-2010 GCA_964566945.1 uncultured Verrucomicrobiota bacterium
CGTTTATCTCTTTCGGCTTCAATCCCCTACTCACTTTAAAAGGCGCGTCCTAGCGACTCGGCGGGCCGCTGGAACGCCAGACTGCAACGGCCCGCCGAGGCTTGAGCTTTTAAACCGCAAATTGTCAAAGAACCAACGCCGGGAAACCGGCAAAATCAACGGGCCAAATAACCCTCAAGTGCAATTCCGAATGAGTTCAAAAAAGCCCGAATCAAGGGGGGAAATACGAAGTCCGAAGTCCGAAGTCCGCGTTGTTGATTTGGCATTTTTGGGGACGTTGGGGGGAGGGGGGCTAAAATATTTTGAACGTTCATGAACCGTTCATGAACGGGGGAACGAAAATGCGAAGAATCAGCCGTTGCCGATTCTTTTTCGGGCAGAGGTCTGAAGTCCGGCAGCGCTTTCATATGCGTCAGGGTGAAACTGCGGCGAAGAAATGACCGCCAACCGTCGTCCAAGGGCGAACGAGAGGGCTGCGGGCTTCCCGGGCTACGGGGAGGGCCGGTCCAGACTGAAATCCCGAACGGCGGGATTTTAGTGTGAATCGGATTCGCTTTTCACGGCAGTTTCACATGTTCTGAAACATATCGCAGAGGCAAGGGCTGTCAATCAGATGTTTCTAAAGAATGCTTGCCGTGTTGCTTAAATCGTTCGAAAAGGAGGCTGGGCGGAATCGAAAAGGGTTCTTGCCGCAGATTGCTGCGGGAGTTGCGCGAGTTTATCACCGAGAGTCGGCGGCAGGTATTGCGTGCGGTGGATGTGGTGCAGGTGCGGACGTGCTGGGGTGTGGGGCGGCACATCGTCGAGTTCGAGCAGCGCGGCGCGGCGCGGGCGGAGTATGGGGCGAAGTTGCTGCCCCGGTTGGCGGTCAAACTAACGGAGGAATTCGGGCGCGGATTTGATGCGTCGAATCTGCGTTACATGCGGCTGTTTTATCTCGCATTCCCGATTTGTGACGCACTGCGTCACGAATTGAGCTGGACGCACTATCGCACGCTGCTGCGCGTGGAAGATGCGGCGGCGCGGGAATGGTACGCGAACGAGGCCGTGGCGCAGAACTGGAGCTCGCGGGCGTTGGAGCGGCAGGTAGGGCGGCTCTATTACGAGCGGCTGCTTTCCAGCAAGGACCGCAAGGCATTACGGGCGGAGGCGGAGGAAAAAATCGCGGAGTTGCCAGCGTCACCGCGCGATTTCGTGCGGGACCTCTGTGGGTTTCGCAGCGTTGGTGAATCCGGGAATGTCACGCCCACCCCAACCCCTCCCGGCCGGGAGGGGCGGAATAAATAAGGCCCCTAACCCCGGGTAGCCGCGCGGCGCTGCGCTGTTTCCGGCGGCGATCCGGGGCTAGGTTCGCATCATCCCTCCGGGATTTCGGTTTGCGCTGGCGCGGGGGGAGGCAGGAAGTGGCGGAGGTGGGCGTGGGTCGGCAGCTACGCTCGGGCATTGAAACTGTCGCCCGACTCTGCAAGACTCCTGATCGCGATGAATTCCACGGGACTCAGAAGCGGAGCGGCGTCTTCCACGAGCGCGATGGTGTCCGAATCGCATCTGGGCAGCGAGAACGGGCGAGCAGGAGCGCGGAGGAACCGCGCTCCCAACTGGAATCTGCGATCAGAGGCGTGTGAGAATGTGGTGATGCTCTAGTCTGACCCGTTCATAGTGATCTATGAAGATTTATCTAACTCAGGAGGATCAGGACTGGCCGTACAACTATGACTTCTCAGTTAGTCGTTCGGCGGGACTGCCAGGCATCCGGTGTTCGTTATGTAATAAAACCTGGGGAGGACCGGGGCCGATTTACCCGGATTTTATTCTCCCGCCAAACATTGATCCAGCGCCTTATCGGATTCGATGGCCTGTAGATCCTCCCGAGTTCAGGAGGCTGGTGGAACAGATTCGCGGTCTGTTATGTACCGAGCTGCCATTGTCGCCGGGAACAGACTTTGGCCCGTTAGAGGCAATGCCGTTAAGAAATTAGCTGTATAAGACTTCTGTAAGTGACTGGTAGGC
>CAZMKE010000093.1:0-1842 GCA_964566945.1 uncultured Verrucomicrobiota bacterium
GTCTTACTCAATGTTGAACGATAGCGTCTTGGCAAGAATATAGACGCACGTCGTCAAGCATGCAATCGCTGGCCTTCGATGCGCTCAAGCGCGGGATAGCGCAACGCGCGCCGCGGAAGGACGTTTGCTACTATCGCGCCCGTGCCAGGACCGGGGGTGAGCATGGGCGAATTGCTGCAACGCCTGCAACAACGCAAGCTCGTGCAATGGGCATTGGCCTACATCGCGTTTGCCTTCGCTTTGCTGCAAGGCATCGACATTGTTGCACAGCGGTTTGCGTGGCCGGAATCCGTCGAACGCATCCTGATCCTCGCGCTGTGCGTCGGTTTCTTCATCGCGCTGGTGCTCGCGTGGTATCACGGCGATCAGGGTCGGCAGCGCGTCAGTGGCGCCGAATTGCTGCTGATCGCGCTCGTGCTGGCGATAGGCGGCGGCCTGCTGTTGCGGCTTGCGTCAGGGCCGGCTTCCACGCCGTCACCGGCTGTCAAGGCAGCTAATGCGCAGGCTGCGGCAGTACCGGACAAATCCATCGCCGTGCTGCCGTTCGAGAACCTGTCCGACGACAAATCCAACGCGTATTTCGCCAGCGGCATGCAGGACGAAATCCTGACCCGGTTGGCGAACATCCGCGACCTGAAAGTGATCTCGCGCACTTCGACCGAACAATACGCCAGCCATCCGCCGAACCTGAAGGTCGTCGGCCAGCAGCTCGGCGTCGCCGCCGTGCTCGAGGGCAGCGTGCAAAAGGCCGGCGGCAAGGTACGCATCAACCTGCAGTTGATCGATGCGCGCAACGACACCCATCTGTGGGCGCAAAAATACGACCGCGACCTGGCCGACGTTTTCGCGGTGCAGAGCGAGGTCGCGCAGCAGGTTGCCACGGCGCTGCAAACGCAACTGGCGCCATCCGAATCTGCACGCATCGCGCAGGCGCCGACCGCGAATATGCACGCGCACGACCTGTATCTGCAGGCGCGCTTCGAGTTCAATCAGTTGCAGGTCTCCAGCGTTCCCGACCCCGTGGCGATCGGTCGCGACGCGGTCAAGCAGTTTGGCGACGCCATCGCGGCGGATCCGGATTTCGCCCTGGCTTATGCTGCGCTGTCCTATCTGCAGTGCTACCTGCATTGGTATGGCGTGGATACCAGCCCGGAACTCGTGGCGCAGGCGCGCGCGAATGCGCAGAAGGCTCTGGCGCTGCAACCCGGGCTGGCCGAAGCGCACCTGGCGATGGGCTACGTGTATTACTGGGGAAGCCGGGATTACGCCAATGCCCTGACCGAATTCGCCGCGGCGCGGTCCGCTTCACCGAACAGCGCCGAAGCGATCGCTGCCATTGGATTCGTCAAGCGCCGCCAGGGCGATGCGTCACTCGGCATCCCCGAGCTCGAGGCCGCAAGCCAGCTTGATCCGCGCAACTCGCTGTTGCTGCGCGAGATCGCCAATTCGTACACGATGCAGCGTCGCTACGGCGATGACGATGGCATGTACGCGCGCTCGCTGGCCGTCTTCCCCGGCGATACCGAGGCCCGCGTGCAACACGCGACCTCGCTGATGATGCGTGGCGATACGGCAGGGGCCGCGCGCGAGATGGCCGAAGTCCCGCCGAGCATCGACCCGCAGGGATCGATGTCGTTGGCACGCTTTCGCCTGCAGATGTTGTTGCGCAATGCGGACGCGGCACTCGCCGCTCTCACCCATGCGCCGGATTGGCTGATGACCCGCTTCGAGCACAGTCTGGTGCCGGTGGCGTCGTTGCGGGCGCAGGCGCTGGCGTTGAAGGGTGATGCCGATGGCGCGCGCGTCCAGTTCCTGCAGGCGCAGGCGCAGTTGCAGGATGCG
>CAZMKE010000094.1:0-1750 GCA_964566945.1 uncultured Verrucomicrobiota bacterium
GGGCGCATGACAGATTTCTTCAGGCGGGAAGCGATAGGGGATCGTTTTTTGCCGCACTGGCGTTGAGGCGTTCCTTCCAGAAGGTATCGAGGCGGCGGCTGGAGTGAATGCAACGAAAGGCCAGAACACTCTCAGCTCCGGGCCGACGCCAGAACATCCCGGATTGTTTGCAGCGCGCTCCTATGACGGTTTTACACCCAGCTTCGACCACGCCGGAGCCGATAAAGAGGCCTTGGGCGCGGTAAGTGCCGTATTGCATCCGGCTGATATTGGTCTCGAAGTAGTGGAGTTCCCCTTGGACCGTAGCCTCCGAGGGTTTGCCTAGGCTTTGGGCTCGTGCCTGGGCGATCAGCTTTTCCACCCCGTTGCGGAGCAGCAGCTTTGCCCAGCGGCCAAGCCGCTGTTGGTATTGGGGATGTTCTTTGGAGCCCAGCAGCGCCACGAGGATTTTCCCGGCATGTTCGAGGGCATGGTAAAAATCGACGATTTGCACTGCCGTGGAAAAGCAACTCCGCCCCATGTGGGCCAGTCCGATGGCCCCGTCCAGCAGCAGCACCACGGTCGTGGCCAGAGGGAGCCCACGCCGGATGGCTTCCTGGCGCAGCATCGGTCCGAACTGATCAATCGATTGGAAGCTGGACACGTAGGTCGTCGAATCGTGGTCGCGGATCGGCGAACCTTTTTCGTCCTGGGTATGCTGCGTGAAGACGCATCCCAAATAGGCCATGCGGGTTTTCGCGGTGCCGTCAGGCTGTTGGCCTTTGCGCCCGCGCAGTTCCTCCCGGCGCATCGGCACGCCGGTGGCATCGGCACTGACGTAGAGCTTGGGAACGGCTTGGCTTTCGGGCAGCGGTTTGAGGGCTGCGCGTTCTTGCCAGGCTTGCGCATCCTGACCGATCGCCCCGATCAGGCGCTGGATCTGTCGTGCCGAACACTCGATCCCGCCGGTCTCACGCAAATGCAGTTCGGCCTTGTGGTAACTGCTCCCATCGGCCCCTTCCAAACAAACCAGACGGGTGAGCGCCGGAGTGTTGCCCTTCTCCAAGCCGAGCGCCGCGTCCGCAGGAAAATGGCCCAACTTCTTGCCGGGATGGTAGTAGTAAGCGCGGGTTAATTTGAAGGAGCCAAAAATTCCGTTGAGGCCAAGGGTGGCGCGCCCTTTGAACTCCTCGCCCGGCTTGGGGTGATAACTGGCATCGATCCGATCCGCCGCGCTTTGCAAGAGCAAGGCCACCAAATCGTTGGCAGGCTTGAAAATCGCTGTCCGGATCAGCACTTCCAATTGTTGCACCGCGACCCCATTCGGATCGGCCGCTTGGAAGCGGGAGATTAGCTGCTGGATTTCTTGTTCTTGGGCAAAGAGGAGTTCTGGGCTGGAGTCTTTTTTTTTGAGCCCGCGGCGATGGCCGCTCGCGTCTGTTCAATCTTCACCTGGGCGTATTCCTCGGTGAGAGCACGGAAGCGCTGATACCCCTCAATGGCTTCCTGAATCGCCGGGGCTTCGGTTCGGGGAACATAACGCGTGACGTTCTTCCCGCCCTCACGCGCCTGGAGTTTATAAAAAGGACCGGAAGAACTTTCCTTGATGACCGAGAGCTTTCCACGCTCCATCGTGGGAATCTCGGCAATTTGTTGCAGGATCGAGAGAGGTGATTTTTCGTTGTTCACAGCGAAAGTATCTCTCTCTGTAGATACTTTTGCGAGAAAAACCTCGGGATTTACGGATTTCCGAGTTTTTTGTCATGCGCCC
>CAZMKE010000095.1:0-1684 GCA_964566945.1 uncultured Verrucomicrobiota bacterium
GCCCAGGTGGGCCGCCACGATCACTTCTTTGAACTCGGGGGACACTCCCTCCTGGTAGTGACCTTGATCGAGCGGCTACGCCAGCAAGGCCTAATTGTCGATGTACGCACAGTGTTTACCGCACCTACGCTTGAGGCATTGGCAGCTGTCATCACCGATACACATCTGCCTCCGACGGTTGTGGTGCCGCCAAACGCCATTACGACTGACTGTACGGGCATCACACCAGATTTGCTGCCGTTGGTTCAACTCACACAAGCCGAGATTGATTCGATTACTGCGAGTGTTCCCCAGGGGGTGACCAACATCCAGGACATCTATCCTCTGGCTCCCTTGCAAGAAGGCATCTTGTTTCATCATCTGCTGCAGACAGAGGGGGATGCCTATTTACTCCGCTCCGTCATGGCCTTTGACACCCGTCATCGACTGGACGCCTTCTTAGACGCCCTACAGATCGTCATTAATCGTCACGACATCTTGCGTACCGCCATCCGCTGGACCGGACTCACTCAACCCGTACAGGTTGTGCTCCGCCAGGCCACACTTCCAGTGACAGAGCTCACATTAGCCACAACCAGTGATGCCACGCAGCAATTGCTCGCCCTCACCGACCCGCGCCATCTGCGCCTCGACGTGCAACGGGCTCCCTTAGTGGCAGCTTATCTGGCCCACGACTCGCAGACGAACGAATGGCTTTTAGCCCTGCTGAATCACCATATCGTATGCGACCACCTAACGCTGGAATTCATCATCACCGAAATCCACACTCTGCTACAGGGGCAGGGCGAGACTCTGCCAGCCTCAATGGCCTATCGCAATTTCATCGCCCAGACTCAGGCAGTGTCTCCAACGGCACACGAAGCCTACTTTCGGCAACAGCTAGGTGATATCGATGCGCCCACGGCCCCCTTCGGTGTGCTCAATGTACAGGGTGACGGCAATCAGGTGACCGACGCTCGTATGACTCTGAGCGATGACCTGGCACGACGGATCCGCCGCACGGCTCGGCAGCGAGGGGTCTCTGCTGCGGTGCTCTTCCATGTCGCCTGGGCTCAGGTCGTGGCCCAGTGCAGTGATCGTGACGATGTTGTTTTTGGCACCGTGTTGTCGGGTCGGCTCCAAGGCTCAGCCGAGGCCGATCGCGTCCTGGGGATGTTTATCAACACACTGCCAGTGCGTATCTCGCTGGCTGATCGCAGTGTTCAGCAGGTCGTGACAGACACCTACCAGCGATTGAGCGAATTACTCGTTCATGAACAAGCGTCGCTTGTCCTGGCCCAACGGTGTAGTGGGGTCACAGCCCCTCTGCCGCTTTTCACAACGCTGCTCAATTATCGGCATAGCCAGGAGATCATTACCAGTGCCGCGGCAACCTCTGCCTGGAATGGCATGCGAGTGCTCGCCGGTGAAGAACGGACCAACTATCCGATCGCTATCTCGGTGGATGACCTCGGACACGGTTTCGCGCTGGAAGCACAATGTGTGCTTGGAGTTGACCCACAACGCATCGCCACTTATCTGCAAACGGCTGTAGAAGCACTTGTCACGGCCCTGTCAAACAATCCACAACAACGAGTCCGGGCGCTGGACATCTTACCGATCGCTGAGCGGCAGCAACTCCTGGTCGATTTCAATGACACCGCCGTGGCATACCCGCAAGAGCACCTGCTGCACCAGTTGTTTG
>CAZMKE010000096.1:0-1532 GCA_964566945.1 uncultured Verrucomicrobiota bacterium
CTACCAGGGTATCTAATCCTGTTTGCTCCCCTTGCTTTCGTGCCTCAGTGTCAGGTGTTGTCCAGGGACTCGCCTTCGCCACTGGTGTTCCTCTTGATATCTACGCATTTCACTGCTACACCAAGAATTCCAGTCCCCCCTCCAAACCTCCAGCCCGACAGTATTCAATGCCATTTCAGGGTTAAGCCCTGAGCTTTCACATCAAACTTTTCAGGCCACCTACGCACCCTTTACGCCCAGTGAATCCGAACAACGCTCGGGACCTCTGTATTACCGCGGCTGCTGGCACAGAGTTAGCCGTCCCTTCCTCTTCCGTTACTATCAAGTTGCGAAATGTTCAATCGCAACCATTGTTCACGAATGACAGGGGTTTACGGATCGAAACCCTTCATCCCCCACGCGGCGTCGCTCCTTCAGGCTTGCGCCCATTGAGAAAAATTCTCGACTGCTGCCACCCGTAGGTGTCTGGACCGTGTCTCAGTTCCAGTGTGGCTGGTCGTCCTCTCAGACCAGCTACCCGTCTTAGCCTTGGTGAGCCGTTACCTCACCAACTAGCTGATAGGCCGCGGGCTTATCATGAAGCGCCAGGTCTTGCGATCCCCAGCTTTAGTTATCAGGTGATGCCATCCAATAACCACATCCGGTATTAGCTCGCCTTTCAGCGAGTTATCCCCAACTTCACGGCAAATTACCCACGTGTTACGCACCCTTGCGCCGCTCCAACTCCGATGTATTGCTACACCGAAATTAGCGCTCGACTTGCATGTCTTATCCACGCCGCCAGCGTTCGTTCTGAGCCAGAATCAAACTCTCCGTATATTTAAAAACGTTAAGCTTGACTCAACTCTTAAACCATCAAATCCGCCCGCCTCAGAGCAAGCTCTGTCAGCTAAGGCCAGATTCAAAGGCCGGTTGTTCAATTCAATCTTTGATTAAACTCGAAAGTGCTTCGATCCACGTTTTCACACGATCTCAGCTTTCGAGGGCTCTAATCATTTATCGCACAATTCAATTTTCAAAGAGCAGCGAGGCTCAAGCTCAAGTTGCGAGCGTTTTCACACCCACAACCTCCGCTTCACCTTCAAAGCATTTAAAGAACCGCTTCCAGATTCACCGGAAGCACCATCCCACCCTCAGGTCCGATGGTTAAATAGGTTAAATCAACGACTTGCGCACATTTTTAACCTGCCCGTCTCCCACCTGTTTTCCACTTTCCCACAGGCTCAACACCGATCTGTTTCGATGTTTTGAGACGACAAAATCGCCTGCCGTCGCCAACTACGCGCGGCTTGCGATTAAAGAACAATCATCTTGTGGCAATCAACTTATCCACTTCCAACCCACCGTCAACAGCTTTTTTCACTTTTCTTTTGAACCCCCCGGCTTTCACCGCCGATCCCCTCGCTGTCAACTCCCCACCGCTTTCTTTGCGGGCCGTGAAACTACTCTCTTCCCTCTCTGCCGCAAGCTGTTTCTTTAACTTTCTTTCCAGCTCGCTCTCCCCGCCATCCCCTCCGCAGCGGGCCGACAAA
>CAZMKE010000097.1:0-1441 GCA_964566945.1 uncultured Verrucomicrobiota bacterium
CAATGCCGTTAAGAAATTCATTTAGAGAGAGCGACGACTCGGTAGTGGGGTTCGGCATTGGTCTTCACGTTTTTGAGGAGGCGCGGCCAGCTGCTGACCGGTTGGCGCAAGGCGCGTGGGCAGCTGCGAGCGCGGCGTTTGGGCACGGCGCGTTCGGCGATCAGGCGGAGGGTTCTCTGCACGGCCAGGCGCACGCCGCGCTCGTCCAAGAGATCTTGCGTGACCTCCAGGAACTGCCACAAGCCACGCAGCGCTTCGAGCGTCTTGAGAAAGCTGATGCGCAAGACGGGCATTTCTCCCGCTTTGGCCGCTTGGATCCGTTCGTCGACTAAAATGCTGTAAGCCAGGACCAGGGCGGCGACCTCCTGTGCGGCGGTCAGCTGGGTATGGCTCTGCAACAGTGGGGTCGAGCGCAGATCGACCTTGAGCTCCCGATAAAAGCTTTCCTGCTCCCAACGCCGGGCATAAAGGGCCAGCAGCGTGCTGGCCGGATGTTTCTGCCAATCCAACAGGCTGGTCCACAGGCGCACCGAACTCCAAGCCTTCTTCCCTTTGCGCACCTGGCCGACGATCTCGCGCACTTGCAGTTTCTCTTTGCCCGAGCGGATTTCCACCAGGGCGCTGCCGTCGGGATAGCATTCCAGCAGGAGCCGCTTGAGCTTGCCCTTGGCGCGCACCAGAAACTCCCGGCCGCCTTTGGGGTGAACCTGCTTGAGCTCGAGCAGGAGCACCGGCTGGCCATAATAGCGGTCGGCGATCAGCAAACTGTTCTCCGGCAGTTTTTCCAGCGCTTGGCGCGCGAGCACTATCTCCGACTGCTCGCGCGGCCCAATGGCCGCGCCGATCGGATTGCGCAGGCCCAGTTCCAGCAGCACCGCCACCCCGACCTTGGCAAAAGCGGCGCGGCCGCGGCGGCTCTTGGCTTTGGGCATCTGTTTTTTGATTTGCGGGGTGTTGGCGACCGAAAAGCGACTCCCGTCAACGCCGCACAGTCGCAAGCCCTCATAGAAGGCCTCCGGATGCCTGTCCGGATCGGCCTTCACTCGCAAGGCGTGCTCCAAGATCAGCTCGAAGATCTGCCAAGGCCAGCTTTCCCGCCGCTGGGAGAGCGCGCTGTCGGTGAGGGATTTTCCCGTGAGCATTTTCACATGCTGGGCCAGAGTGCCGGTGCCGGCGAGCACGTGAAAGGCTAAACCCATGATCAAATCATAACTGGAGAGCTTGGGCGGACGTCGTGTCGCCGGTCCGAAAGCGCGGAAACAAGCGCGAACCATGGTCCAAGGAAGAAATTCCCGAAAGAGTTGTTTGAAAACCGAACGTGATAACGTGGGCGCATTTCGCATCCCAAGCTTAATGGGGGAAAGGCCCCAAAAGTACAAGGCAAAATTTGCCTACCAGTCACTTACAGAAGTCTTATACAGCTAATTTCTTAACGGCATTG
>CAZMKE010000098.1:0-1429 GCA_964566945.1 uncultured Verrucomicrobiota bacterium
ATCCATTTGGCGTTGATGTAAAACGACCAGTCTCAATTTTGAGAGTTAAGATATGCATGTGAGAGATGATTCTTTCAAGCCAACTGATTCAATTAAAGACCGTAGAGACTAGTACCGCAATTAGGTGTAAATACAATCCGACATGACCCCGGACATAAATTCGTCAATCTACGCTAGAAGAGCTATTTTGCATGAACAAAACCATGAGAATCACGAATCTCTTGTTCTCGGTCCTCAACTCGAGAGTCACGTGACAAAATTTCAACAAACGTGCGAAATTGCTGTCGATTGTGAACAAGCGTCAAAAGCGCTTAACATGATGTTTATTGAATCAGGAAATTATCTCTTCTAATACGTGGATTTACATTGGTCAAGAGTTGAACTCTCAATGTGTTAATGCACTCCCCGAATCGTCTGGTCTGAAAAGCGCGTTAGGAAAGATCTTCGCGTATTGGTGTATCCCTGGAAATCCCTAACTCTGAATCGTAATTTTTGGATGAATCGGTGCATTTACTGGTCAAACTGAAAATTTTGAGTTCGCCGCAACTTGCCGGGGCCTGGTGTGAACGAATTGGTGTTTTTCCCTTGTAATTTTCCTTATTGTCCTAGGGGGCCGACCCAATGTAAGATGAACTGGCATTCTTTTAGTTAATTTGTGTGGCTGGGATCATTGTGGCTGGTTTGTGGTACAGATTCTGGTGCAATAACGAGATTCTGCACTGGTACAGGGTCAGGATTAGGTAAATTGTCCAATTTTTCTATAGAGTTGTGCGCTGGTTAACTCTGTTAGGTCTCCTTGCAGGCTACAATTGAAGTGCAAAATTGACGCTACTCAATCCCAACATTATGTGGGAGATATCGCGTGGAAGAAAAAATTCAATTTCGGCGGTTTCAATGAGCTCTTCCCTGGTGGCATGATATTGTATTTTTGGTCTTGGAAAAGTGCCGCCAGAGTATGCATCTATGAGTTTTTTATCGTGCTCACTGGTGCGCTTACTTTACTTAGGATCTAAACCTTCCAATTTTGCCGTAAAAACTTCGAAAAAATTGAGACCTGGGTCCTGAGACCGAATGTGGGTTGCTGGAGGTCTATGAATAGTTCGATATTAAATATAAATATTTTTTCAATGCGGATTTGCACGACGATGCATTGGGAATAAATGAGGTTTGTATTGAAAATTTCGTCCGATTCTATCATAATGTTGCTGAGATCTGAACTAGGCTCTATGCTCTTTAAGATCTACGTTAATTACTTCTTGCAGCATTAGGATCCAAGGGTGTATTCAGTAATGCATCATAATAACAGTGTGCGCAATAATTAACACTGATAAAAAAGCGACCATAATTTCGCCATTTGATTCACCGTTCGGAATATTTAATAATAAGGACACAACGTGGATTCGAATAGATATCAATGCAGTGTATCAAT
>CAZMKE010000099.1:0-1304 GCA_964566945.1 uncultured Verrucomicrobiota bacterium
ATATATAGGACCAAGCAACCCGGAGTGGTCGGATCGAAAAAATTTTTGAGACCCGAGGGGTATATAACAAATTTGCAGTTAAACAAACTTTCCAAGTAAGAAAAAATACATAAAATATATAGATAAATAATGTCCACGATCATGTTACTATTAATTTGAGCAAAATGCACATTAAAAAGAAAACTATTATGCACAATCTCGGTATACCTATACAGGATAACATATGCGGGCCTTTAGGAATGCTATTTGTGGCGCGTTCACTCTAACAAAAGTGGTCAAGATGGTATCAACATACCCTCTAAACCCCTGCAAGAAAAGTACAATTTTTAAAACCCAAAATGAAAAAATTATAATCCTTAGTTTTGATTTATTTAAATTTTACCATAAAGTTTTCAACAATATCTTACGTATTTTGTTTCCATGATTGTTGGCTATTTTTTCTTTTAAGATTAATTTATCTCTCATTTTTTGCCAAAACACATTATTTGCAACATCATTTTTTAGCAATAAACAGGATTTTTTATAAACATACGATTTTTTTAAAAATACACCAGTAACGTACCAATTCGGTTTATGTTTTATTAAATAGTTTCGTAACTTTTCATCCCAATCATCCTCACTATCTGATATTTCATCAGAAATATTATCCTCATCACATTCACTCAACTCAGATTTGTCGTCAGACACATATTTAGTCTTATTTTTTATATGAAATTTCTTTTTAATCTTTTTAATTTCATATTCCAAATTCCGACAATCTTGTATTTCGATTAAATGTACTCCCTCTCTAGAACAAATTTTCTTCTTAGCTTTATCCCTTTCTAATTGTTTTTTAAAATTTTCCTTTGTTTTGTGAAAATATGGAATATATTCGTAATGTTGTCTTCCATTAATTTCTATTGCTAACTTTAATTCTTTACAATAAAAATCAAGTTCCATTTTATGTCCAGTTTTTGGATTTACTAGCCAAGAAGGTCTCACCTTTTTAAAAATATAATTGGGTAATTCCCTTCTTAATAAAACTTCACACAAAAGTTCACCATGAGAGCTGACTAATTCGATAACATTTGAATCTAGTAAATCGTTATTAGCTATTATTTCCAATAGAGAATGAATTGTATTCTCATAAGATTTTATATCATTTTGCATTTCAGCAATATGATTTTGCTCATTTTTTAGATATTTCTTTAAAAGGGACATTTTCAGAATCGTTGTAATCTAACAATTTATAGTTAATTCAATTTTTACATAAAAAAATTTCATGGTTCAGAATATTTATAATTTTACCATGAGATCTAGCATCT
>CAZMKE010000101.1:0-1108 GCA_964566945.1 uncultured Verrucomicrobiota bacterium
TGTCACCGGTCACTGAAAGTGTACCGCCTGCGGTCAGTTGAAAGTGTACCACCCCTTGGGGCGGATTTGGTTTAAGGCTTCAGTTTCTGGTTTTCAAGATTTCTTTGTTTTAGGTTCGGGTTGCGGCTGGGAGGATACGGCTCTGCAGGAGTGCAACCGGAGCGCCCAGGCCGTCCGTGGATTGCGGAAAGCATCCGCCCGATCTGGTGTTGAACCGGGTCGGGTTTTCTCGTTTTGGATGCCCAGCGCAAGCCACGGCCGAAAGCGAAAAACTCAATCGTTCTTCTCCGGCCGGGGGGCCGCTGTTTTTGTTTCCCGGGTGGCGCGATCCTGCAGGCGATAGCTGCGGCCAGTCATCGGGATGATTTCGGCGTGGTGCAGGAACCGGTCGAGGATGGCGCTGGCGGCGGGGACGTCATTGAGCAGCTTGCCCCATTCTTCAATGGGCCGGTTGGAAGTCATGACGGTGGACCGGTTTTCATAACGCCGGAGGATGACTTCGAGCAGAGCCTCACCGGCTTTGGCTGGGAGCGTTTTGAGTCCCATATCGTCGATGATGAGCAGATCGGCTTTAAGATATTTGTCGAGCGCGCGGTCGAGTTCTGCGGGAGTGCGTTCGGCCTGGAGTTCACGCACGAGATCGAAAATCGAGCGATAGAGAACGTGAAAGCCGGCTTTGATCGCATGGTAACCAATGGCTTGAGCGAGGTGGCTTTTGCCCAGGCCGGGTGGACCGACCAGGAGCAGATCGCGCTTTTGCCGGATGAACTGGCCAGCCGCGAGGTCATAAATCTGGGCGCGCTTGATGGACGGGTTGAAGCTCCAGTCGAAGTCCTCAAGCGTTTTGATTTCGCGGAACGCCGCCGCCTTTTTGCGCTTCTCGATGAGCCGTTGGGCACGTGCGTTGAGCTCATCCTGGAAGACCAGTTCCAGGAACTGCGCGTACGGCAGTTGGTGGCTGCTGGCTTCCGCCAAGCGCAGCTCCAGTGTGGATAACAAGCCCGAGAGCCGGAGCTTCCGGGCAGATTGTGCGAGGGTGTTGTTCATGGATTCTGGGCTTTGATAAAGAGGCCGTATTCGCTCAGGTTGCGAATGAGGGGGTGATGTT
>CAZMKE010000102.1:0-1059 GCA_964566945.1 uncultured Verrucomicrobiota bacterium
CTTGAGCGCCTCGACCACCTGTTCAAACGGCAGATCTTGATGCGCATACGCGTCGACAGTGGTGGTTTTGATCTGCGCGAGCAGCTCGGCCACACTCGGATCGTCTTCGAGGTGGACGCGCAGCGCCAGCGTATTCACAAAGAACCCAATGAGCGATTCAATCTCCGTCCGATGGCGGTTGGCCACCGGCGTGCCAATCACAACATCCAGCTGCCCGCTCAATCGGGCCAGGAGCACCGCCCACCCCGCCAGGACCGTCATGAACAGGGTGACCCCGTGCCGATGCCCAAGGTCCCGCAGTCGCGCGGTTAATTCGGCCGAGAGCGTGAACGCAACCGTCTGTCCCGCATAGCTCTGCACGGCCGGCCGCGGATGATCGGTGGGCAGGGCGAGCACGGCCGGCGCGCCCGTAAGATGGTTGTGCCAAAAACTGAGTTGCTTGTGCAGGGTCTCGCCCTGCAGCCACTGCCGCTGCCACGCCGCATAGTCGGCATACTGAATGGCCAGCGGGGGAAGCGGATCGGGCTGGCCTTGACTGAACGCCGTGTAGAGGGCGGTGACTTCTCGGATCAGGACGCCAATCGACCAGCCATCCGAGATAATGTGATGCTGGGTGATCAACAGAATATGCTCCTCGTCCGCCACCTGCAGGAGGCGCCCACGGATCAAGGGCCCGGTAGTCAAGTCAAACGGTTGGCTGGCTTCGGCGGCACTCAGCGCCAGTACCGCCTCGTGTTGGGCGGGACCCACCAGATGGCGGAGATCCTGCTCAGTCAACGCAAAGCCGCTCTCAGCCGGAGCGATCACTTGCACGGGGTCGGTCGCGATGCTGTGGAAGGTGGTCCGCAGCACTTCGTGTCGAGCCACCAGGCGGTCCAGCGTGGCTCGCAGGGCCGTGCGATTTAACCTGCCCTGCAACCGTAACCCCGCCGGCATGTGATAGGCGGCGCCCGCCGCCGGGTCCAGTTGCGCGAGAAACCACAACCGTTGCTGTGCCCAGGACAGCGGCAACGGGTGTTGGCGATCCGCCCGCTGAATGCTCGGCCGCTCTGCGGGGGC